>NZ_OZ480213.1:0-1253739 GCF_984668525.1 Burkholderia torrens | reverse complement strand
CGTGATGTCCGGATAAGGTGACCTTGGTGATAGCGGACTTTATACCTTTTCTCGCTACGGGGCAACGTCATTTCTCCAGCATCACTTTCACTATCGCTCATAATTATTTGATACTAAAGGGAAATAAATGATTTTCTGTTCTACAGGGAACCCCATATCCATCTACCTTTGGAAAAAAATACCTCCCAAAAGCCGCTACCTTTGATGTCCCGGTACCGAAACCCGGCACGGGATTTGCCCTGCAAAAGGTAACCGTCCATGGGAGACAAACGTCCGGAATCGAGATCGTCGGCCGGATTCGTGGTGCCGTGCAGCACAGCCGTGTTTTCTCCCATAACTTGCTACCTTCATCGTTTCCCATAAATGGGAACCTGTCGGCTTCGTCGATTGGGTTGTTTTCGATCAGGACGGTAGAAATCGCTCCCATAAATGGCAACCATTGGTCTTCCCCATAGCAGGTAACCTATCTGTGACAACGATCCAGTCCATAGGAAAGCTTTCCGGAGCACCACTGAAAAATGCAGCCAATCCAGCTGGACTTTCTCCCATAAAAAGGTACCTTTGAGACTCCCCATAACCGGCTACCCGAAAAAAATCCCTGTCCTTCAAGGCATTAGAGGATCGAGAAAACTGCCCCATAAAAGGCTACCTTCACACGTTCCCATAGACGACTACCCTGTGCGATTCATGATCGTTTTCCCATAACCGGGTACGCTTGCCCCATATCCACAACCCTGATTCCCCACAACGCGGTACCCCATTCCCCAAATCCACAGACCTCAAACCCCAGACCCTTCCACCTGTGCTCCCATAAATGGGTACCGAACCCCTCTCAAACCCTTGTGGCACAAGGCTGTGAGCCGTCTAAAAGTAGTTAAAGAAGTAAACGTGGTTTACAAAAGATGTAAACACACGTGCGCTGCCACAGAAAGACGAACCCCATAAACCGCTACCAATGGGAACCGTCTGTGGTACAGAAAGCGCGTCGACCCTTCGATCCAGGCCTGCGAACACGAGGTTGGTGCCTTGTTTCACCGAGATTTCAGGCCTGACAAGGCTCCCAGCAGAGGTGAGTGCCTACTCACAAACGCCGAAACGTAGAAACCTATGGGAGGAAATCGCGAAAAAACCTCCGATTCGGCATACAGGTTCCCGTTTATGGGACCCACGGATCCACTTCATGATCACCTGCGCGCCACGGATTAGTCGCAGGGGAGGTTCGCGGCCGAGGCGGCGGACATCTACGGATCCGCGCAAGCTACAGTTCGAAATCATCCCGGACTGCATGCGTGTGGTTTTTTGTCCTCGCGCATGCGTGTCCGTGGACAAGTATTTACCGATCGCCCACCGGCGCTTTTCGACAAATTTAGCCTGTGGACTGTGCGCAGGGGAAACCATCTCCGGCTGCTTCGCCATGCAGCAGCGGACCAATTTTCTACCTTTGCCGCAACCGACGCGTCGCGCTGTGTCCCTCGCAAGCTACGAGGGGCCCGCACAACCGTCCAGGAATGACCGTCATGCCGACACGCCATTCGCACAGGTTGCCGGCTCCTGGACCGATCCGGAGATTGTTATGCATCGACGTGAAGATACGGTCGACGAAGAAGCTCACCGTAGTCGAATCGCAGACGGCTCCCGAACATGCTCACCTTCCGGAATTTCGTGATCCCGTAAAAGCTCACCGATCAGGCATAGCCACAGGTATCGGCAAGCTGTGAAGATTGCAGTGCTGTCCAGTTGGCGCGCCATCGAACCAATCAAATGAAAAGCCTGTGGTGATGGCACGCTGTCCGTGACGTATCCGCCGACACAGCATCACGAATCACAAGCCTCGTCGCGACTTCTGCGCCGAAGCAACGTCTGCCAGACGAGCACCATGCCTTCGCACGGTTCCTCGACGCATACGTGAAGCGATGCGGGTCGACGTTTTCACCGCGCGCACAGTATTCGGCTTTTCGTCATACGAGCCTGTCGATGACGACCTACGCCTCTACAGGTAACCAAAGCCATAGGTAACCACCCACATCACGGCGTGGCGACGCAACGCGATCGTATCGACTGTCGGACGATCCGAATCGTGGTCGTTTATGGGAGGAACCGTCGCTCGAGCCGCGTCGAATGACAACGTAATGCACAGGTCGACCACTACTGCGGTGATCATGGATGCGCGAGGCGACTCACGTCGCGCATGAGCATGTCGACATCACCACCGGTGAAACAGCCGTCGATGTCGCGCATCGAACTGTACTTGCACACCCGTCACCGAAGCGTGCGATACGGGTCCCTGTCTCTACCGCGCGACGGCCGTGCAGCGATCCCGTCTTCTCCCATACGTGTATCCCGATTCCGTCGTCAACATCACGTTCGCGCCACAATTTTCACGACACGGTTATGATGCACAGGTCCTGATCGCGACATGACGACTGATCAGGGCAGGGGCGGTATCTCGATGGTTTTTCAATCCGTGATAGTCATCAGAAAAGAGAGTCCAACGATGCAAATCCAGATCCGAAAATTCGCGCTGGCTGCTACTGCAGCCGCTTTCCTGTTCGGCTCGGCCGTTCCTGCGTTTGCGCAGACCGACGCCGCCAGCGCACCTGCTGCACAGGATGCCAAGGCAGCGAAGAGCGAGGCACGCAAGGCGGCCAGGGCCAAACGCAAGGCCGAGCACAAGGCTGCACGTGCGAAGAACACCGCCGAGCTGAAGAAACTCGAAGATGCCGGTTACAAGCCGGCGGCCAATGATCCGAACTATCCGCAGAACCTGCAGAACGCGGAGAAGAAAGCCGGCGCTGCAGCAAGCCAGTAAGCGTCGTCTGGCGGCAAGCCGCGGCTCGCACCGCGGGTTGCCGCATGCATCGCGATCACGCGATGTGCACTGAAAGTCACGTTCCGTGAATTTTCGTCATTTGATTCGGAATCCTTCTTTTCTCGTTGCGCACGACCGGCATCTCGACGCGGTCAGTGTCGCGCGTCCGGCGCGGTCGCGTTCCCCGTCGTTTTCAGCCAGTCCTTGAATGCACGCACGGCATCGTCGTTTGCCCGAGCGGCTGCCACGTACGTGAAGTAGCGCCACGGCGGCAGTGCCGGTTCGCTGAACGGTTGCACGAGCCGGCCTTCGGCGATGTCGTCGGCGACGAGCGCGATCGGCCCCATTGCGACCCCGAGCCCGTCGAGCGCACCTTGCAGTGTCAGGTAGAAATGCTCGAGCGTGAGCGAGTGTCGCGGCACGAGATTCGGATGCCCGGCCGCCGCGAGCCACTCGGGCCACATGCCGGGATAGGTTGCCGCGTGCAGCAGCGTAAAGCCCGCGAGATCGGCGGGCGTGTCCAGCGGCCGACCCTCCAGCAACTTCGGCGCACACACCGGCAGCCGCACTTCGGACAGGAATTCCTCGGCGACGTAACCGTCGACGGCCTGCGGGCCACCGCGAACGATCAGGTCGACCTTGTCGCGCAATTTATCGATCGGTTCGTTTGACGTCGACAACCGCACCTCGATGGCCGGATGGGCGACCTGGAACGACGACAGCTTCGGCACGAGCCAGCGCAGCGAAAACGTGGCGGGCGCGCTGACGCGCAGCACGCGCTGCTGCGCGTGGCCGAAGTGCTGCGCGGTGGCGAGCGCGATCCGGTCGAACGATGCGCCGACTTCGGCGAGATACGCCCGGCCGGCGTCGGTCAGCTCGACGCGCCGGTTGTGGCGTTCGAACAACGGCCGCCCGAGCCACGCCTCCAGTTGCTGCACGTGCCGGCTGATCGCGCCGTGCGTCACGCACAGCTCGTCGGCGGCCAGCGTGAAGCTGCCGAGCCGTGCGGCGGCTTCGAACGCGCGCAGTGAATTCAACGGAGGGAGTCGTCGGGCCATTGCATTGTTTCGTGTGATATTTACTCACGCGAAGATTCAGGTTTAATCGTTTGATCGGGCGATCCAGCTCCGCCAATATGGCACACAAACGGCCGGCTCGGCCGAGCGAGTGTCTGAATTTCTCACATGGAGTGCGGAGCATGCCGAACGTGGTGGTAGTGGGTGCCCAATGGGGCGACGAGGGCAAGGGGCGCGTCGTGGACTGGCTGGCGGCCCAGGCCGATGTCGTCGCGCGCTACAACGGCGGCCACAACGCGGGCCATACGCTGGTCGTCGGCGACAAGACGTACAAACTCGCGCTGCTGCCGAGCGGCGTCGTGCGTGGCAAGCGCGGCGCGATCGGCAACGGCGTGGCACTCGATCCGGAAGCGCTGCTCGCTGAAATCGGGAGGATGGCCGAGCTCGGGCTGTCGGTGACGCCTGACAATCTGTCGATCGCCGAGAACGCGACGCTGGTGCTGCCGATTCACCGGGCAATCGACCAGGCGCAGGAGCGCCTGCGCCGGGAACCGATCGGCACCACGCTGCGCGGGATCGGGCCGGCCTACGAAGACAAGGTCGGCCGCCGCGCGCTGCGCGTCGGCGATCTCGCGGAGTCCGGCCGGCTTGCCGCCAAGCTCGACGTGCTCGTCGACCATCACAACGCGTGGTTCCGCGGCCTGGGGCTCGAAGAATATGACCGCGACGCGATGCTGGCGATGCTGCTCGATCTCGCGCCGAAGATCCTGCCGTTCGTCCGTCCTGTCTGGGCCGACCTCAACGACGCGACCGATCGCGGCGAGCGCATCCTGTTCGAGGGTTCGCAGGCGGTGATGCTGGATATCGACTGGGGCACGTACCCGTTCGTGACGTCGTCGGGCACCGTGGCGTCGGCCGCGGCGGCCGGCACCGGGCTGGGGGCATCGAAGCTCGGCCATGTGCTGGGTGTTACCAAGGCATATGCGACGCGTGTCGGCGGCGGCCCGTTCCTCACGGAGCTGGACGACGTTACCGGCGAAACGCTGCGCGCGCGCGGGCAGGAGTTCGGCGTCAATACCGGCCGGCCGCGACGCTGCGGCTGGCTCGATGTCGTACAACTGCGCCAGGCCGTCAGGATCTCGGGCATCGATTCGCTCGCGCTCACGAAGCTCGACGTGCTCGACGGTTTCGAATCCATCGAGCTGTGCGTCGGTTACGAACTCGACGGTGCGCGTGTCGACCATCTTCCCGCAAGCCTCGATGCGCAGTCGCGTGCGAAGCCTGTATACGAACGATTCGACGGCTGGCACGGCACCGTGAAGGGCGTGCGCGAGCGTGCGGCGCTGCCGCGCGCCGCGCAGGATTTCATCGCGCGCATCGAAGCGGTCGCGGACGCGCCGGTGTCGATGATCACGACCGGTGCGGAGCGTGACGACACGATCGTGTTGCGCAATCCTTTCGATGCGGCTGCTGCTGCGTAACGCGCGAGACAGGAGGGACGTAAATTGCGCTGCGGCGTTGCGGCAGGCGGGTCGTTTTTGCCGGCCCGATGCCGCCTGCCTGCTGGTAGGCTCGGTCGCGTGCACGCCCGGCCCGGATGCATGTGGCGAGCGGTTTCGCGGCGCGATTCGGCATCCGGATCACGCCGCGTACGGCGAACTGGACACGCTTGCAGCGCTGCTGTACTGTTCCGCACAATTCGCGCCAGACCGGCCTGTGCCGGAGCCGCCGGCACCCAGGCCGCACGGCGGCGCGACGTGATCTCAATCCCGGGGACAGGTCGATGGACACGTTACAGATGATGCGCATTTTCGTCCGGGTCGCGGAAGAGGGCAGCTTCACGAGCGCGGCCCATCGCCTGGACATCACGACGGCCTACGCATCGCGTTCGGTCGCGCAGCTCGAAACGCATCTGCGCACGCGCCTGCTCAATCGCAGCACGCGCCGCATTGCGCTGACCGATGCCGGGCAGCGCTATCTCGACCGCTGCCAGCGCATCCTCGGCTATATCGACGAAGCGGAAGCCGAGGCGGCCGACGCACAGGCGAAACCGTCAGGACGGCTGCACGTTCACGCGACGACGAGTTTCGGCCAGGCCTACGTGGTGCCCGCGGTCGTGCGCTACCGCGAACGCTATCCGTCGGTCGCGGTTGAACTGACGCTGTCGCAGCACGTGCCCGACATCATCGACGAAGGCTACGACGTATCGCTGCAGTTGAGCACGACCGAGCTGCCCGATTCCGGGCTCGTGTCGCAGCGGCTCGGCGACGTGGGCAGCGTGCTGTGCGCGTCACCCGCGTACCTGCAGGCGCGCGGTACGCCGCGCACGGTGAGCGACCTCGAAGGGCATGCGTGCCTGCAGATCGTCACGTCGCTCTTTCCGCGCGATCGCTGGCATCTCGACGGCCCCAACGGACGCGAAACGTTCGAACTGCCATTGCCTGATTTCCAGGTCAACATCGCCGATGCGCTTGGTGCCGCGCTGCGCGCCGGCCTCGGGATCGGCTCGCTGCCTATGTCGGCCGCGCTACCCGGGCTCGCGAGCGGCGCGCTGGTGCGTGTGCTGCCCGAATATCGGTTGCAGAAGCTGACGGTCTATACGCTGTACGCGTCGCGCCAGTATCTCGACGCGAAGATTCGTACATTCGTCGATTTCCTGCGCGAATGCGTGCCCGAGTTGCTGGCTGCCGACGAGGCTGCGCTGACCGAGTCCTGCGCGTCACGTCATTCCTGATTCAGCGATGGCTGCTGCGTGAGTGCTGCGCGTTGCTCGACCGTTTAAATAATATGCAATCCTTTATTTAAGACGGATGTCGACACACGGGGGCACGCCCGGCCCGGGAAACGTTGCCCGTGCAACCGGCGCGCCCTTATGAAAACGCTCGCTTTCGATATCGAACATCGTTGGTTCGACGCGTGGCGGCGTGGCCTGGCTCTGCGATCGAGCTCATGGCAAGCAGCCTCGCCGTGTGCGACCCCATTCAGGGCGCGACGCGCGACAGCGGCACCGCTTCGCCGCGCAGCCTCGCGACGTCGCGGCCGGGCGCATCGCCGAACAGTCGCGCGTATTCGCGGCTGAACTGCGACGCGCTCACGTAGCCTACGCTGCGGCACGCCTGCCGCGCGTCCATCGCCGACAGGCACATCAGGCGGCGCGCCTCCTGCAGCCGCAGCACCTTCTGACATTGCAACGGGCTCATCGACGTGACCGCACGGAAGTGATGATGGAAGGTCGACGGGCTCATGCCGACCTGTCGCGCGAGCGAGTCGACCGTCATCGGATCGAGGTAATGGTCGCGAATCCACGCGACCGCGCGCGAGATGCGCTGCGTCGTGGAGCCGGCCTCGCCGACTTGTGCGACGCGCGCGCCCGACGGGCCGCGCAGCAGCCGGATCAGGATTTCGTCGACGATCAGCGGTGCGATCAGGTCGAGGTCGTCGGGTTGCGCGATCAGTTGCATCAGCCGCGCGACGGCGTCGACGATTTCGGGCGTTGCGTCGAGCGTGTCGAGCGCGCCGTAGTCGACGGCTTTCGGCAGTCCGCGCGGAAAGACAACTGGCGTGAGCGCCGCGATGCGCACCGGATCGAGTTCGAGCTGCGCATAGAGGAACGGCTCGGCCGGGTCCGCGCGTGTCACGCGGCCGGTGACGGGCACGTCGGCCGTCGTGACCAGCATCCGCGCTTCGTCGATCGCGTAGGCGTCGTCGCCGACCCGCATCGACTTCGCACCTTGCCCGACGATGCTCAGGCACGCGTGATGCACGCCGTGGTTCCACTGCGGCGGCGCGACGGACGCACGCGAGATGCGCATGCCGCGCACCGGGAGGTCGAACGAACCGTCGTGCGGCGCGTACGCGGCGATCAGCGCCGCGAGCCGGGCCGCATGCAGCCGCGCCGGCGACCGGGGGGCGTGATCGGGCGAGGTGCGCGGTTGCGGTGGCGTTCGGACGTCGATTTCCATGTTGCGTGAGCGGGGCTGAGTGAGCGAGGCGAGGTGCGCGGCTGCGGTTCGCCGTCGTGGTGAAGGCAGGGGCGCCGGCTCGGCGGTCACATCGTACGGCCACTTGCGCGTGCGGGATTGCCTAAACCTGTCGGAAATTAGCCCGATCATCCGGACCTGCACGGTCGGCGGTCGCATCACCCGCCATGGCATGGTGTGCAGCGCACAAATTCGGAAATTAAGGCAAAACAATCGCAGGATCGGGCAAGCCAATGTCCGGCGGTTTTCATACCATTGCACCTGCTGAAAGAAATGTGTTCCAGCGCGTTCGGGTGACGCGGACAAGACCGTCGCATGATGCGCGGTCGCCGCCGCGTGTGTCGCCGTCGAGAACCGCTGGCAAAGACTCAGGACTGCTATCGAATGATCGTGCATCGGGCCAGCCGAGGCCGGCTTGCGTCCGTTGCATGCCGGCGCGCGCCCGTCGCGAGCGTACCGACCGACCCGGCGTGGCCGGCGTCGGCGCCGCCGCATTGGCCGGGCCGATGCAGATCGACCGTGACGCGACGGCGGGCACCGATGGAACGGCAGCCGTCCGCGCAGGGGAATCCGGACAAATGGACCAACTTCAATCGATTCGGGCATTCGTGACGGTGGCAAGGGAAGGCGGGTTTCGCCGGGCGGCGACGCGGCTGCGTGTGTCGACAGCGATGGCGAGCAGGCTGGTCGATGCGCTCGAGACGCGTCTCGGTGCGCGCCTGCTTCAACGCAGCACGAGCCATCAGTCGCTGACGGAAATCGGCGAGCTGTATCTCGCGCGTGTCGAGCGGATTCTCGGTGCGATCGACGAGATCGACGGCCGTTTCGTCGCAATGGGCAGCAAGCCGGAAGGCGCGTTGCGCGTGGCCGCGCCGGTCGCGTTCGGGCTCAGCCAGTTGAGTGCGTTGCTCGATCGCTTCGTGCACCTGTTTCCGGACGTGCGGCCGACCGTGACGCTGACCGATGCGCACGTCGACCTGACCGCCGAAGACATCGACGTCGCGTTCCTGACCGACGGCATGCCGGTGTCCGGTGCGCACGCGCTGCATACGCTGGCGGCGTACGAATCCGTGCGCGTCGCGGCACCGGGTTACGTCGCCGCACATGGCGGCGCGGCGGCATCGGGCGACTGGCCGGACCTCGCGACCGTCCGGCTCGAACTGCCGGCGGCCGACGACGATCCTGCGGCCGCGATTCGACCGGACACGGTGCCCGGCAATGCGGGCGTCGGTCATCTCGAGATGGCACGACGGCTGGTTGTAGCCGGCATGGGTGCGGCCGTGCTGCCCGCATATCTCGTCGACGCCGATCTGGCGGCCGGCACGCTGGTGCGTATCGCGCCGGTCCGCCCGCTCGCGCCCGTCACGCTGAGGCTCGCGCATACGCGTGCCGCGCACTTGCCGGCTGCCGCGCGCGCGTTCATCGAATTCGCTGGCGCCGCGTTCCGGCCCGCGCGCTAGCGGCCCGGCGAGCCGCCACGGCAGCGCGAGCCGGCCGGGGCCGCGGGCTCGCCGTTCCTTTTTACGGAAGCAGTTCGGCAAACGGACGCTCCGCAGGGTGCAACGTACACCCGAAGCAAGCGCCCGCATGGATGACGGACCGGAAGCGACAGCATTCCGTTCGCGCATGCAGGCCGTGAGGAGATCTGGTGATTCCCATTGAAGGTCGTCTATTTGTGAGAGGTCGCTCCATGCGCGTCGAACGGGTTCCATACCGCTTAATCACTGCCGCAACGGCTGCCGTTTTCCTGGCCGCGTGCGGGAAAAAAGAATCGGCACCGCCGCCGCCAACGCCGGAAGTCGGCGTCGTCACCGTTCAGCCGCAAGCCGTGCCGGCCGTGACCGAACTGCCGGGCCGCACCAGTGCGTTCCTCGTCGCGCAGGTCCGCGCACGGGTCGACGGCATCGTGCTGCGCCGGGAATTCACCGAAGGCACCGACGTCAAGGCCGGCCAGCGCCTCTACAAGATCGACCCGGCACCATATGTCGCCGCACTGAATAGCGCGAAGGCGACGCTTGCACGTGCGCAGGCGAACCTCGTCACGCAGAACGCGCTGGTCGCGCGCTACAAGGTGCTGGTCGCCGCGAACGCGGTCAGCAAGCAGGACTACGACAACGCAGTGGCCACGCAAGGGCAAGCCGCGGCGGACGTCGCGGCCGGCAAGGCGGCGGTCGACACCGCGCAGATCAACCTCGGCTACACCGATGTCGTCTCGCCGATCACGGGCCGCGTCGGCATCTCGCAAGTGACGCCGGGCGCGTACGTGCAGGCGAGCCAGGCGACGCTGATGTCGACCGTGCAGCAGCTCGATCCGGTGTACGTGGACCTCACGCAGTCGAGCCTCGATGGTTTGAAGCTGCGCCAGGACGTGCAGAGCGGCCGCCTGAAGACGAGCGGCCCGGGCGCGGCGAAGGTGTCGCTGATCCTGGAAGACGGCAAGACCTACTCGGAAGCGGGCAAGCTGCAGTTCTCGGACGTGACGGTCGACCAGACCACCGGCTCGGTGACGATCCGCGCGGTGTTCCCGAACCCGGGCCGCGTGCTGCTGCCGGGGATGTTCGTGCGCGCACGGATCGAGGAAGGCGTGAACGAGAACGCATTCCTGGTGCCGCAGATCGGCGTCACGCATGACCAGAAGGGGCAGGCGATTGCGCTGGTCGTGAACGCGGCCAACAAGGTCGAGACGCGTCCGTTGACGACGACCGGTACGTACGGTCAGGACTGGATCGTCGAAGGCGGTCTGCAAGCGGGCGATCACGTGATCGTCCAGGGCGTCGACAAGGTGCGTCCGGGTGCGACCGTGAAGACCGTCGGGGCGCAGCTCGCACCGGCGCCGGATGCCGCGTCCGCTACACCGGCAAACGCCGCGCCGGCGAGTACCGCCGCCAATGCTGCTGCGAGTTCGGCCGCCGCGTCGGCCGCGCAATAACCGGGAGTCCGTTTCATGGCCAAGTTCTTTATCGATCGCCCGATCTTCGCGTGGGTGATCGCGATCGTGCTGATGCTGGCCGGCGTCGCATCGATCTTCAAGATGCCGATCGCGCAGTATCCGACGATCGCGCCGCCGACGATCCAGATCCAGGCGAACTATCCGGGCGCTTCCGCGAAGACGGTGGAAGACACGGTGACGCAGGTGATCGAGCAGCAGATGAGCGGTCTCGACAACTTCCTGTACATGTCGTCGACGAGCGACGATTCGGGCAACGCGACGATCACGCTGACCTTCTCGCCGGGCACGAATCCGGACGTCGCGCAGGTGCAGGTGCAGAACAAGCTGTCGCTCGCGACACCGAACCTGCCGCAGGTCGTGCAGCAGCTCGGCATGCAGGTCACGAAGTCGAGCAGCAACTGGCTGATGTGGTTCGCGTTCAACTCCGAGGACGGCAGGATGTCGAAGGAGGACCTGACGAACTACGTGGCCTCGCACGTGCTCGATCCGCTGAGCCGCGTGAACGGCGTCGGCCAGACGCTGCTGCTCGGTTCGCAGTTCTCGATGCGGATCTGGCTCGACCCGACCCGCCTGACCAACTACGGCCTCACGCCGATCGACGTATCGACTGCGATCACGCAGCAGAACGTGCAGATCGCGGGCGGCCAGATCGGCGGCACGCCAGCGAAGCCGGGCACGATGCTGCAGGCGACGATCACCGAATCGACGTTGCTGCGCACGCCCGAGCAGTTCGGCAACATCCTGCTGAAGGTCAACCAGGACGGCTCGCAGGTCCGGCTGAAGGACGTCGGCCGCGCGGCACTGGGTTCGGAGAACTACACGTTCGACACGAAGTACATGGGGCAGCCGACGGCCGGTCTCGGTATCCAGCTCGCGACCGGTGCGAACGCGCTGGCGACCGCGACGGCGCTGCGGGCCAAGATCGACGAGCTGTCGAAGTACTTCCCGCACGGTCTGGTCGTCCACTACCCGTACGACACGACGCCGTTCGTGCGCCTGTCGATCGAGGAAGTGGTCAAGACGCTGATCGAGGGCATCGTGCTCGTGTTCCTCGTGATGTATCTGTTCCTGCAGAACCTGCGGGCGACGATCATCCCGACGATCGCGGTGCCGGTCGTGCTGCTCGGTACGTTTGCAATCATGGGCATCGTTGGGTTCTCGATCAACACACTGTCGATGTTCGGTCTCGTGCTCGCGATCGGCCTGCTGGTCGACGATGCGATCGTTGTGGTCGAGAACGTCGAGCGCGTGATGGCGGAGGAGGGGCTGTCGCCGAAGGAGGCGACCCGCAAGGCGATGGGCCAGATCACCGGCGCGCTCGTCGGCGTGGCGCTCGTGCTGTCGGCGGTGTTCGTGCCGGTGGCGTTCTCCGGCGGCTCGGTCGGCGCGATATATCGTCAGTTCTCGCTGACGATCGTGTCGGCGATGGTGCTGTCGGTGCTCGTCGCGTTGATCCTGACGCCGGCACTGTGCGCGACGATCCTGAAGCCGATCGAGAAGGGGCATCACGAAGAGAAGAAGGGTTTCTTCGGCTGGTTCAACCGGACGTTCGATCGCAGCCGCGATCGCTACACGAGTGGCGTGAACCACGTGATCAAGCGCTCGGGCCGCTGGCTCGTGATCTACCTGGCCGTGTTCCTCGCGGTCGGCGTGATGTTCGCGCGGTTGCCGAAGTCGTTCCTGCCCGATGAAGACCAGGGCTACATGTTCATGATCGTGCAGACGCCGTCAGGCTCCACGCAAGAGACGACCGGCAAGACGCTCGACAACATCAACACGTACCTGACGACCGCGGAGAAGGATGTGGTCGACTCGGTGTTCACGGTCAACGGCTTCAGCTTTGCGGGCCGCGGCCAGAACGCGGGCCTCGTGTTCGTGAAGCTGAAACCGTACGAGCATCGCCAGCGTTCGGACCAGAAGGTGCAGGCGCTGATCGGCCGGACCTTCGCGCACTATTCGACGTACAAGGACGCGATGGTGATCCCGTTCAACCCGCCGTCGATTCCCGAACTCGGCACGGCCGCCGGCTTCGACTTCGAGCTGACGGACAACGCCGGTCTCGGCCACGAGGCGTTGATGGCCGCGCGCGGCCAGTTGCTCGGGATGGCAGCGAAGGATCCCGCGCTCGCGCTCGTGCGTCCGAACGGCCTGAACGACACGCCGCAGTACAAGGTCGACATCGATCGCGAGAAGGCGAACGCGCTCGGCGTGACGGCCGCGGCGATCGACCAGACGTTCTCGATCGCGTGGGCGTCGCAGTACGTGAACAACTTCCTCGATACCGACGGCCGGATCAAGAAGGTGTACGTACAGTCGGACGCGCCGTTCCGGATGACGCCGGAAGACATGAACATCTGGTACGTGCGCAACAGTTCGGGCGGGATGGTGCCGTTCAGCGCGTTCTCGACCGGCCACTGGATCTACGGCTCGCCGAAGCTCGAACGCTACAACGGCGTGTCGTCGATCGAGATCCAGGGCCAGGCCGCGGAGGGCAAGTCGACCGGCCAGGCGATGGCCGCGATGGAAGCGCTCGCGAGCAAGCTGCCGGAAGGCATCGGCTACTCGTGGACGGGCCTGTCGTTCCAGGAAATCCAGTCCGGTTCGCAGGCGCCGGTCCTGTATGCGATCTCGATCCTCGTCGTGTTCCTGTGTCTGGCAGCACTGTATGAAAGCTGGTCGATCCCGTTCTCGGTGATCATGGTCGTGCCGCTCGGCGTGGTCGGCGCGCTGCTCGCGACGATGTTGCGCGGCCTCGAGAACGACGTGTTCTTCCAGGTCGGCCTGCTGACCACCGTGGGCTTGTCCGCGAAGAACGCGATCCTGATCGTCGAGTTTGCGCGCGAGTTGCAGGCGCAGGGGAACATGGGGCCGGTGCGTGCGGCGATCGAGGCGGCGCGCCTGCGGCTGCGTCCGATCCTGATGACGTCGCTCGCGTTCATGCTCGGCGTGCTGCCGCTCGCGATCAGCAACGGCGCGGGTTCGGCCAGCCAGCACGCGATCGGTACCGGCGTGATCGGCGGGATGATCACGGCGACGTTCCTCGCGATCTTCATGATCCCGATGTTCTTCGTGCGGGTTCGCGCGATCTTCAGCGGCGAGACGGAAAACGTCGACGACGCATGGCGCCTCGTGCAGGGCGACCTGCAGCGCGGTCACGGCGACGCACACGATTCGAAGGGGCAGTAACGATGCAAAAACATGCTTTGACTGCAACGGTGGCGGCACTGGCTGCCGCGCTGTTCGCCGCGGGCTGCACGATGGCGCCGCATTACAAGCGGCCCGATGCACCCGTCGCGCAGGCGTACCCGGCCGGCGGCGTCTATGCGACGCAGCCGGGCGCTGCCGGCGCGCGCAGCGCGAACGGCCAGGCGGCGACCGCCATCGGCTGGCGCGAATTCTTCGTCGATCCGCGCCTGCAGCGGCTGATCGAGATCGCGCTGAAGAACAACCGCGACCTACGCGTGTCGGTGCTGAACATCGAGGCGGCGCGCGCGCAGTACCAGATCACGCGTGCGGGCCTGTTCCCGACGCTCGACGGTACGGGCACGGGCAACATCCAGCGTCTGCCGGCCGGTGTGTCGACGACAAGGGCGCCGCTGATCTCGCGCACCTACAACGTCGGGCTGTCCGCATCGTGGGAGCTCGACCTGTTCGGCCGGGTGCAGAGCCTGAAGGACCAGGCGCTCGCGCAGTACCTGTCGACGTCGTACGCGCGGCAGGCGTCGGAGATCTCGCTGGTGTCGCAGGTGGCCGATCAATACCTGACGCTGCTGTCGACCGACGACCTGTTGAAGGTCACGGAGGACACGCTGAAAACCGCGCAGGCGTCGTACGACCTGACCAAGCTGCAATTCGACAACGGTACGGGCTCCGAGCTCGAACTGCGCCAGGCGCAGACGGTGGTCGAGACGGCGCTCGCGAACCAGCAGGCGCAGGCCCGTGCCCGCGCGCAGGCGCTGAACGCGCTGGTGCTGCTGATCGGCGAGCCGCTGCCGGACGATCTGCCGGCGGGCATGCCGCTCGACGCGCAGAACCTGTTGACGGACGTGCCGGCCGGATTGCCGTCGGACTTGCTGACGCGCCGCCCGGACGTGATGCAGGCCGAGCAGACGCTGCTGGCCGCGAACGCGAACATCGGTGCGGCCCGTGCGGCGTTCTTCCCGCGAATCTCGCTGACGGGTGCGTTCGGCACCGCGAGCCCGACGCTGGGCGGCCTGTTCAAGGCCGGCACGGCGGCATGGTCGTTCGCGCCGAGCATCGCGCTGCCGATCTTCGAAGGCGGGCAGAACATCGCGAACCTCGATCTCGCGCACGTGCAGAAGCGCATCGAGATCGCCAACTACGAGAAGGCGATCCAGTCGGCGTTCCGCGAAGTATCGGACGGCCTGGCCGCACGCGGCACGTACGACCAGCAGATCGCGGCGCTGGAGCGCAACGAGCACGCGCAGCAGCGACGTTTCGACCTGTCGGACCTGCGCTACAAGAACGGCGTCGACAGTTACCTGTCGGTGCTGACCGCGCAGACGGACCTGTACTCGGCACAGCAGACGCTGATCAGCGCACGTCTGGCGCGCTGGACGAATCTGGTCGACCTGTATCGCGCGCTGGGCGGTGGCTGGATCCAGCGTGCCGGCGAAACGCCGCGTGCGCCGGATGCACCGGTCGACTACGACAAGGCGGCCGCTCCGGCGGCGGCGTCGGCGACGAACGGGTAAGCGCAACGAAGGATGGGCGCGACTTGGCGCGCTTGTCCTTACAACCCGGCTGTACGCGGAAACGGAAACGCCACGGACGAAAGCCCGTGGCGTTTTCTGTTGCGGTGCTATCCGGGAGAAAAGCGACGCTACGTCAGCCCTGCTTCGTCCACAGCGTGCGGCCGAGGAACGTGAGCGTGCGATCCCACGCGATCTGCGACCACACCGGATCGAACTGAGTGCCCGCGATGCGGCCGGGGCCGACAGCCGTTTCGTTCGCGAACGCGTGATGCGCGAGATAGCGATGGAATTCGAAACCGACCTTCGCATCGGTCAGCTTCTTTTCCAGCGCGTCGACCTGGTCGATCGCGAAGAATGCATCCTGTGTGCCCCAGTGGCCCAGCAGCGGCACCTTGAGCTTCGCGGGATCGATGTAGTCGAGCGGCGGGAAGCCGTACCACGTGACGCCCGCGTCCGCATCGGCGTACTGCAGCGACAGCAGCGTGAGCGCACCGCCCATGCAGTAGCCCGTGATTGCGACACGCGAGGCCAGCGTCTTCAGATACGTGACGGCGCCGGGAATGTCCTGCGATGCGGCATCGCCGAAATCGAGGCCGGTCATCAGGTGATGCGCTTCTTCTTCCTCGACCGTCGACTTGCCGCGATACAGGTCGGGCACGAGTGCGAAGTAGCCGCAGCGCGCGAGACGATCCGCGACGCCGCGGATCTGGTCGTTCAGCCCCCACCATTCCTGGATGACGACGACGGCAGGTGCGCCTTCGGTCTTTGCCGGCGTGGCGAGATAGCCCTGCAGTTCCTGGCCGTCCGGGCGGCGAAACGTGATCATGGAACCGGATGTTTGTGACATGAAACCGCTCCTTTTCGAAAAATGCGCTGAGTGCGGCATCGGGCCGGCCAGCGGGCACGACGACGATCGGGCATGCCGGGCGCCGCGGTTCCGCTCGCGTTCGAGTCGGCCGGCGCCGACCACGCGGCCATTCTATGCGCAAACACCGGCTGTCTGCGTGAACGGTGCTGCACCGCATGCGATCGGCGCACGGAGTGGGAGACAGAAAAGCAAACACCCCGCCCCGATGAACGGGAGCGGGGTGTTGCGGGAGCGGCGCGTATCGGAATACGCGGGCGCGGGTGCGGCTTACTGGCCGAAATAGATCGAGTCGCGGCCTTCCTGCTTGACCGCAACCGCGCGGCCGGCACGCGCGCCTGCGGCAGCTTGTGCGCCGTAGCCGGCTTCATCGGCGTTCGTCACGCGAGCCTGGGCGGTTTGCAGTGCGCGCGGGTAATACTGATCGGAGACTTCGGGCTTGTAGCCGGCCTGTTCGAGCTGGACGAGTTCCGCACGGACCTGGGCGCGCGTCAGCTGGCCCGACGGGTTCGATTGGGCGAATGCGCCGTACGAGGCGGACAGGGCGGTTGCGGCGACGACAGCGGTGATGAACGACTTCATGGTGACCTCCGGTTTCATTGATTTCTCGCTTCGCTCGTTGCGTTCAGCGGTTGATTGCATCGTAGCGATCGCGTTACCGATCGGAAATACGCGTTCCAGTGAATCATTATTGCAACTGGGTATACGATCCGCGTGAGCGGCGGGTTCGTCTGACGATTGCGGGCAAGGCGGACGGCTTGCCGGCCTATCGGTACGCGCTGGTGAGGACTTCTGATCCGGCCCGACGCGGCGTGATGCCACCGCACCGCCTGCCTCCGTGCGACGCTCAATTACATCGCATTCCGAAATATATGAATGACGCGGTCGGCATCGTCGATGCGTTGCCGGATCACTCGACAGGCACCGCCTGTCGTTTCCGGTACTCGGCCGGCGTGATCCCGACGTGCCGGGTGAACGACCGCCTGAGTGTATCGACATTCGCGAAGCCGCATTTCGCGGCGACCTGCTTCGGCGTGTCGTGGCCGTTCTCGAGCAACTGGCGGGCCGCCGAGATGCGGGTCGCCTCGACCCACATGGCCGGCGTCATGCCGACTTCCGCCCGGAACAGCCGTGCGAAGTGGCGCGGGCTCATGCCCGCATGCTTCGCCAGGTCGGCCACCGAATGCTCGAGCTCCGGATTCGCCGCGATCCAGCGCTGTACCTCCTGCAGTACGGAGCGTCCGGCGGGGCGCGCCTCGCCCTTGCGGCTGAACTGGAGCTGACCGCCCGGACGCTTGAAGAACATCACCAGTTGCGCGGCGACACGCCGTGCGATTTCGCGGCCGAGATCCTCCTCGACCAGCGCGAGCGCGAGATCGAGCCCGGCCGTGACGCCGGCGCCCGTACGCAGCTTGCCGTCGCGCACGTACAGCGCATCGGCATCGACGGTGAGCGACGGATAGGCATCGGCCAGCGCATCGGCGGCGGCCCAGTGCGTGGTCAGGTGGCGCCCTTTCAGCAGGCCGGTGGCGGCGAGGATGAACGCGCCGGTGCAGATCGAGCCGTAGCGTTTGCTTTGCACGGCCGCCGATCGGAGCCACGCGAGGACATCGGTGCGCGGCGTGACGCGGCCCGCGCTCGGCGCGCCGGCAACCAGCAGCGTGTCGATGCGCTCCGGGATGTCGGGAACGATCCAGTCGGGCAGCAGCTGTGCACCGGACGAACTGCGGATCGGACCGGATTCGCTCGCGATGATCCGCAACGTATAGAACGGCTTCCCGCATTCGGCGTTCGCCTGCGCGAACACGTCGAGCGGTGCGGAGACATCGAGCAGTTGAACGCCCGGAACGGCAAAAATTCCCACGACCTTCGGCATGATCGGATGCGTGCTGTGGCGAACGTGACGCGTAGCAGTATAGAGGTACCGATGGCGCATCGGGCGCGGTGTCGGAGGCTGTTTGCGCTGTCTTTTCGGACACGTGGGCATCGTGTCCGTCCGTCGCGCGAAATGGCAGGATTTGACGTGATACGTCTATTGAGGACGACTATCGGGCTCCGGAGAATCAGGGGTATTTTCAAGGAGGTCGATCATGACTGAGAACGTTGCAGGCATCACCCTTCCCGATAGCCAGATGACGCGCGAGATCACGGAGCTTGTTCGCGATACCGCGTCGCCGCTGCTGTTTCATCATTCGAGCCGTGTCTACTATTTCGCGGCGCTGGCAGGCCGGCGTCGCGGGCTCACGTACGATCCCGAGCTGCTCTACTGCGGCTGCATGTTTCACGACATGGGGCTCACGCACAAGCACAGCAGCGCATGCGAGCGCTTCGAAGTGGACGGCGCCAATGCCGCCCGCGATTTCCTGAAAGGCAAGGGCATCTCGCAGCAGGATATCGACGTCGTGTGGACCTCGATCGCGCTGCACACCACGCCCGGCATTCCACAGCACATGCATCCGGTGATCGCGCTCGTCACCGCGGGCGTCGAGATGGATGTACTGGGCCTCACGTATCCGGAATACAGCGACGTCGAGCGTGAGGCCATCGTGCGTGCGCATCCGCGGACGCCGCACTTCAAGGAAGACATCATTCAGGCGTTCTATGACGGGATCAAGCACAAGCCGGATACGACATTTGGCAACGTGAAGGCCGACGTGATCGCGGACAAGGATCCGCATTTCCATGCCGGCAATTTCTGTAGCGTGATCCGGTCGTCCGCGTGGGCCGGCTGATTGCCCCCGGCATCGCACACGGTTCCCGGTACTGAACGGGGTCGTGCGTCCAACGCGAATCGCGATTCACTCAGTATTCAGGAAACCGATCCGGCTTATGGGGTGGGCATCGCAGCAGCGTTGGGGAGGCTGGGCGGTCGACGCGAAATTAACCGGGCGTTGCGGCGCAGGCTGCGTTGCAGGTGGCAGGGTAGCCGCCTATGGGAGTGCGGGCATTGCCCTGCCGGATGCGCGTCCGGTACGAGGAAACGGTGATGTGTGTCCGTCGTGACGGTCGGTGAGTGGCGGCGCCGTGTGGTGCGAATTGAATCAATAAATGAGTTGTTACGTGACAACCATAAGACATTTCGGTTGATTTTATATACTGAATGATAGCCACACCCCTTCGCGGCGAATCTTCGATTCGCGGACGCCATAACCGGCTACCAGACAGGAGGGAGCATTCGACCCCTCGGCTAACCCCTGGCCAATGGGCCGGAACGGCTCTTTCCACTCCGCGTCCGCAAGTGTCCGGCAAAACGCCTATAATGATTGGGCAAATTGCCGGAGAGAGGTCATGAGCACTATTGCTTTTCATCCTTCGGGTGTCGCGCATCCGCGTCAGGCCGAATTCACGATTCTCGAGCAGCTACTGGCGATCCGTGTCCGTTCGGGCGCCGATCTCGCCGAGCTGGCGAGCGCGCGCGTCGACGTGTCGGTGATCGACCGGCTGTCGGAGCGCGGGCTGAAATCGGACGAGCTGGCCTTCATCATTCCGCGCCGCACGCTGAGCCATCGTCGCCAGGCGCACGAACGCCTGTCGCCGGAGGAATCCGATAAGGCGATCCGCCTCGCGCGCATCGTCGCGCAGGCGACGGCCACGTTCGGCGACCAGGACAAGGCGATGGCGTGGCTGCGCAACGGGCTGCAGCGCTTCGGCGGCCGCACGTCGCTCGACATGGCGAGCACCGAGCACGGCGCGCGGCTCGTCGAAGAAGTCCTCACGCAGATCGACGAGGGGTACTTCGCTTGACGACGCTGTGGCGGATCAGCAATTACGCCGATCTGAAAGGCATCGGCGGGTTGCGGGCCGGCGGCCGCTGGCATTTTGCCGGGCAGCCCGTCGTGTATCTCGCCGAACATCCCGCGCTTGCGCTGCTCGAGACGCTCGTTCATTTCGAAATCGCCACCGTTGCGCAATTGCCGAGCGGCTACCAGTTGCTGCGGATCGACGTGCCCGAGTCGGTGGATGTCGCCGAAATCGCGGAAGGCGACGCACCGGACGACTGGCAAACGAACGTCGACTGGACCCGCAGCGCCGGCACCGAATGGCTGCACACGCAGCCGAGCGCGCTACTGCGCGTGCCGAGCGTCGTCGTGCCGCACGCGCACAACTTTCTGCTGAATCCGCTGCATCCGGCCGCGTCCGACATCCGCATCGCGGAAGTCATGCAATCACCGTACGACACGCGGATCCTGCGCCTGGTGCAGTCGAAGCCAGGCGCATAGCGAACAAGAAGGGAACGGGCGCGCTGTTCAGCGCTCGTGCGCAGCACGATCCGCGGCCGATGCCGGCGGCAGCGTCTGCCGGATGCGCGTGACCGTTCGCGTGCTGACGAGACCGAGCATCGCACTGACCTCGGCATGCGCATGGCCGGCGAGCAACTGCCGGCGCGCATACGTGTTGCGCAACACGCGCGGGCTCATGTCCGCCGCATGGAAGCCGATCGCGGTCAGCGCGTCACGCACCACCAGCAGCAGGAACATGTCGTTCATCGTGCCACCGCCGCGTGGTGCGGGGAACAGCAACGTCGATGCCGCCGCATCCGCCGAACGTGCGCGCCATGCGGCGAGCGGTGCCCGCGCGAACCCGGCAAGTTCGATCCGGCGTGCCGGTCGCGCACGGTCGCGCGGCACGGACAACGCCGGCGGTTGCGCGTCGAGATCGGGCGCGTCGCAGCGCATCGCACGAATCTCGGCCGACGTGATGCCGCTCGCAAGCAGCAGCGCGACGATCGCGCGATTCCTGCAGTCGGTGGGCGAGTCGTCCGCTCGAGGCTGGACATGGCGCTGCAGCGCAGCGTCGGCGTCGGGCGGCAGGTAGCACGGCTCCGGTTCGCCGTCCGGCCAGGCGAGATCGCGCGTCGTTCGGCCGGCCGGGTGGATCGTCCGCACACCGGTGTCGACCAGATGCCGGCCCAGCCGGTCGATCAGCTTCGCATAGCGCACGCGCGTCGACGTGCCGGGTGCGCAGGTACGGTCGAGTTCTGCCAGGAAGGCCGCGACGTGGTCGGGCCCGAACGTGGCCAGCGACACACGGTGTGCGATCAGGTGGCGGAGGAATCGCTCGAACATCGCGACGTGCTGCACGACCGAGCGCGGCGCGAACGGCCGGCGGCCGGCACCGGTCGCGACGGTTTCCTGCCACGTGCGAAACGCGCCGACGGGGTCGTGAATCCACCGATTCGTGTCCATCCACGATTTATAGCCGGACACGGTGACGCGGGCAATCGTCCCGATGCCGCTGGCGTTTCAGTGCGCGATACGCGTCTCGTCGATACCGTCGTTGTTCATCGTGCACGGCCAGGCCGGCCGCTTTGCGCGCACGGGCACGGGCACGGCGGCGCGGAGATCGGGACCGGAAGACCTGAAGCCGGGGCGGCGCCGAGGAGACGCACGTGCCGGCTGGATCGAGTGCCCGCGCTGCCCGCTCGCGCGCCGTTACGCGTCGCTTGACGATGCCGGCGTCACGCCCGCCCGCGTCTGTCCGCTCAGCCGCGCGAGCGCGTTGAATGCCAGTTGCGTGGCGATGGCCGCGAGCGTGCCGGCCGCCATGCCGTTGCCGAGCACGATCTGCACGGGCGCACCGAAATGGCGATACAGGTTCGGCACCAGGATCGGCGCGAGGCCGACCACCAGCGCGGCCGCGAGCGTGTACTGGTTGGCGCGCGCCTGCAGGTCGACGCTGGCGAGCAATCGGATGCCCATCACGCCGATCATCGCAAACACGACCAGCGCGGTGCCGCCGACCACGGCCGCTGGAATCGCATACGCGAGCCGCGCGAGCGGCGCGAACAGCGCGATGACGATCAGGATCGCGCCGGCGGCGGCCGTCACGTAGCGCGAACGTACGCCGGTCGTCTGCACGACGCCGATGTTCTCGGCACTGGTCACGATCAGCGGCGTGCCGAACAGCGCGCCGGCCAGCGACGCCAGCGCATCGCCGCGTATCGTCTTCGGCACGTCGCGCGTCAGCGAGACCGCCTTGCCGCACGTTTCGCCGACCGCAACCGTCTGCGCGGTGGCCTCGGCCATCGAGATCGCGGTGAAGATCAGCAACGGCAGCGCGGCCAGCACGTCGAAGCGCGGCATCCCGAACGGCAGCCACGCCGGATGCGCGAACCACGGACCGTGCCACACGTCGGCGAGCGCCGGCGTCGCGTCGAGTGCCCAGCCGAGCGTCGCGCCGGCCATCAACCCGATCAGCACCGCGAGGCGGCCGAGCGTGCCGCGGAACGCGCCTGCGACGACGACGGTGGCGACAACTGTCGCGAGCGCGAGGCCCAGCGCGCGCGGCTGCGCAAAGTCGGCCGAGCCGGGTTGGCCGACGACGATCGTCGCGTAGATCCGGATCAGGTTGATCGACACGAGCAACAGCATCGCGCCGACGACGATGCGTGGAAAGAGGTGCAGGCAGCGCGTGAACACGGGCAGCAGTACCCAGTAGAACGCGCTGGCGAGCAACGCCGCGCCGGCGGCGGTCGGCAGGCCAGACTGCGCGGCGATGCCTGCGAACAGCATCGTCGGTGCGCCGCCGGGCACCATCACGAACGGCAGGCGCGCGCCGATCGGGCCGGCGCCGAGCGATTGCACCAGCGTGCCGATGCCGCACGCGAAGAACGTCGCGCCGATCAGCTGGACCGTCAGGTCGGCCGGCAGCGCGAGGACTTTCGCGATGAGGAAGACGGCCGTGATCGGCGACGCGGCCATCGACAGCACGTGCTGCAGCCCGAACAGCGCGAGCTGCCACGCGGGCAGCCGGGCATCGACGGGCGGGGAGATCGGATCGTGCGACACGGCAGGCCCCTCGGAAGCGAACGGCGACGATGACTGGAATGCAGTGGCGAACGGTGCGTCAGGTCCGCAGCCAGGGCAGTTGCGCGGCGCTGTAGCGGAACGTCTGGAACACGCTGTTCAGCTGGCCGGGGCCGGTCTTGCGTGCGGCTTCGTCCGGGTATTCGGCGAACCACGGAATGACGTACTCCCACACGACTTCGCCGGCCGGCGTCACTTCGAACAGCCGGCCCGTCGACGATTCGGTGACGTGCGTGTTGCCGTTCGGCAAGCGCTGCGCGTTGCCCATGAACGGTGTATAGAACAGGTTCACGACGTCGTCCGAATACGACCAGACGACGCGCTGCGTCGCGGGATCGATCTCGACGACGCGCGAGAACGCGACGTGCGCGCCATGGCGGAAATTACCGTTGTCGAACGCGAGGATGTTGCCGTTCGCGAGCGGCACCGGCGCATGCTGGTGCGACACGACGTCCGGCCCGATCCGCAGGTCGACGCGACCGGTTTCGCGGTTCACGCCGATGATCCCCGACGTCGTGCGCAGGCTCATCAGCACGCGGCCGTTCGCGTCGACCGCGAGACCGTTGACGAGCGGCCAGTGATAGCGGCCGAAGCCTGCCGCGATCGGATAATCCTCGGGCCGCAGGTGTTCGCGCGCGTGCCATTCCCACACGATCTGTCCGGCGCGGTTCACTTCGCGGATCACGTCCGCAACCATCACCTCGTCGTCGCCATGCGCCGTACCGCCCGGCACGCGCTGCGCGAACGCGGCATCGACCGGTTCGCACGCGGCGTAGAGCAGGTTGCCGTTCGGCAGCCACTGCGCATCGTGGTGATGCGCGGGATCCTCGTAGCGCCACACCGTCTCGCCTTGCGGCGTGACCTCGTAGAAGTCGCCGCCGTGCCACATCGACCACGGCGCGTAGCGCGATTCGGAGTGCGGATGATTGCCGTTGTAGCCGAGATTGCCGTTTGCGAGGATGACCGCGTGGCGGCCGGGGCGCACGGGCATCTTCCATTGATGGACGACCTCGCCGTCGATGCCGACGAGATAGACGTTGCCGTCGGCCGTCTGCGGCGCGATGAGCGTGTAGCCGCCTGCGGACAGCGCGGGATCGTGGGCGATGAGGCCGACGCCGCGGCGCCGCTGGGTAATCTGGTCGACGGTCGTCACTGCGGTCTCCATTCGAATCGGATACGGGGATGCAGCGGAATCTAGACGATTCGTCCGGTCAGTAAAATCGGATTATTCTTGACGGCTTGTTCGGAAAAATCTAACGGACCCTTCATGCGTTCGATATCGCAGACATTCCGCTGTTTCGACGAAGTCGCACGGCGCGGCTCGATTCGCAAGGCGGCCGACGCGCTGCACCTGACCGCCGCGGCGGTGCACCAGCAGATCCGCAATCTCGAGGAGCAGGTCGGCGTGCCGCTGTTCGACCGGTTGCCGCGCGGCATGCAGCTGACGCTTGCCGGCGAGATCGTGATCGCCGCCGTGCGGCGCGGCCAGCGCGACTTCGACAACGCGCTGACGCAGGTCGAGGACTTACGCGCGCTGCGGCGCGGGCACGTGAACCTGGCCGTGCCCGCATCGACGGCCGAGAAGCTCGTGCCCGATGCGATCCTCGCCGCGATGCAGCGCTACCCGGGCGTCACGTACAGCGTGCGCTCGGGGAACGGCGAGAGCATCGTGCGCTGGGTCGAGACGGGCGAGGTCGACATCGGTTATGCGCTGCGCCGGCGCACGGCAGCGGGCGTCGTCGAAGTGCGTACATTCGCGCAGCCGCTGGGGGTCGTCACGGCACCGGGTCATCCGCTGGCGTCGTCCGGCGGCAAGGTGCGGATGCGCGATTGCTTCGCCCATCCGCTGATCCTGATGACGCCCGACACGGAACTGCGCGCGATGTTCGACCAGATCGATGCGCGACAGCCGCGCATCGCGCGGCCGCTGGTCGAGACGGCCTCGGTGTCGATGGTGCGGCGTCTCGCGGCCGAGGGCGCGGGCGTCGGCTTCCTGATCGCCGAGAACGTCGCGGACGACGTCGCCGCCGGCCGGCTCGCGTGGACGCCGCTCGCCGATGCGGGCGCGCGTTCGTTCAGCTGTATCTACCAGCGCGCGGACATGAGCGCGACTGTCGCGACGACGATGTTTCTGGCGTTCTTTTCCGAGGCGATCGAGGCGATGGAGCACGGCTTCGCGCCTGGCGGCAAGGCGTCCGGCAAGCGGCGCCGGACGGCAAGATAGCGAGGCCGGTCGCACGGTTCGATTGCGATGCGGTGCAACAAGCGAACCCGCAGACCGACTGGGCGACGTCGCGCACGCAACGTCCGGCTGTATGACGTCACTTCCCTGTTGCGGAAGAAATTTTGTTCATGGGACTATCGAACGCGTTGCCCGTGCACCGAGGGGGGCGCAGGCAGCGTGATGCCCATCGCAACGAGCCAGAAGAACATCGACAGACAATGAACAGAACAGCGATTTTTCCGTATGCATCCATGTTGCTCGCGGCTGCGCTGCTGACCGCATGCGGCGGCGACGTCGAGCACGACGCGGGCCCCGCCACGACACCTTCCACCGACGCGAGCTGCCTCGCGGTCGACAACAGCGGCGCGACGGTCGTGGTCGGTTCGAACCAGCCGGGCGATCCGTCGCTGCCGGAAGCGTCGTCGGGCTATCGCACCGGAATGAAGCCCGTCTATGCCAAGACCTACCTGGTGGCCACGTCGAATGCGTACGCGAGTGCAGCCGGCTGCGCGGTGCTGAAGAAAGGCGGCACGGCCGCCGATGCGGCCGTTGCCGTGCAGGCCGTGCTCGGTCTGACGGTGCCCGAGGCGACGGGCCTCGGATCGGGCGGCGTGCTGCTCTACTACGATGCGCGCGGCAAGACGCTGCAGGCTTACGATGGCCGCGAAACCGCACCGGCCGCCGCGACGGAGAACTACCTGCGCTACGTCGACGACACGACCGACCATTCGGCGCCGCTACCGAACGCGCGCGCGAGCGGCCGCTCTATCGGCACGATCGGCGTGCCGCGGCTCATCGAGGCGCTGCAGCAGGATCACGGCCGCCTGCCGTGGCAGAACCTGTTCGGCGATGCGATCACGCTCGCGACCAACGGCTTCCCGATCGGCGGCCGGCTCGCCGACGCGATCGCGGCGAACGCCACGAACCTGAAGCGCGACCCCGAGGCCGCCGCGTACTTCCTGAACGCCGACGGTTCGCCGAAGACGCTCGGCACCGTGCTGAAGAATCCCGCGTACGCGCATACGCTGACGCTGATGGCGCAATCGGGCGCGAATGCGCTGTACACCGGGCAGATCGCGCAGGACATCGTCGCGAAGATCGCGGTGACGAAGGGCGCAGACGGCTCGACGCTCACGCCGGGCAAGACGACCGTCGCGGATCTCGCCGCGTATCGGGCGAAGCGTCGCGAACCCGTGTGCACGACCTATCGCAGCTACTGGGTGTGCGGGATGCCGCCGCCGTCGTCCGGCGGCATCGCGGTCGCGTCGGCGCTCGGCATTCTCGAAAACTTCGACCTGAAGCCGCTGAAGCCGACCGCGATCGATCTCGAAGGCGGCAAGCCGACCGTCGCGGGCGTGCACCTCGTCACCGAAGCCGAGCGGCTCGCCTATGCCGACCGCGACAAGTACGTGGCCGATACGGATTTCGTGCCGCTGCCGGGCGGCACGTGGGACACGCTGCTGAACAAGCCGTACCTGAAATCGCGCGCGGCGCTGATCGACACGACCAGGAGCATGGGCACCGCGCAGCCCGGCAACCTCGGCGCGGTGCCGCTCGGTGTCGACACGACGCTGATCGAGCATGGCACGAACCAGTTCACGATCGTCGACGGCGACGGCAACGTGCTGAGCGCGACGACGACGGTCGAGTCGAGCATGGGCTCGTTCCACATGACCAACGGCTTCCTGCTGAACAACCAGCTGACCGACTTCTCCGCGAACCCGGTCGACACGTCCGGCAATCCGGTGGCCAACCGGCTGCAGCCGGGCAAGCGGCCGCGCAGCTCGATGGCGCCGACGATCGTGTTCGGGCAGGCTCCCGACGGCTCGCGCGGCGACTTCGTGATGGCGACCGGTTCGCCGGGCGGCGGGACGATTCCGCAATACGTGGTCAAGACGCTCGTCGGCGCGCTCGACTGGGGGCTCGATGCGCAGCAGTCCGCGGGGCTCGTCGATTTCGGCGCGAGCAACAGCCCGACGACCACGATCGGCGGCGAGCATCCGAACGTCAATACGGCGAACAACGGGGCGAACGATCCGCTGATCACGGGGCTGCTCGCGCTCGGGCACAAGGTGTCGACGTCCGCGCAGGCGAGCGGCGTCAATACGGTGATGCGCGTGACGGTCGGCCAGTCGCCGGCGTTGCAGGGCGGCACCGATCCGCGCCGCGAAGGCGTCGTGCTCGGCGATACGTTCCGGCCGTAATCGGGAGGAACACGCACGGCCCCGATCTGCCGACAGGCAGTCGGGGCCGTGTTTCATGGCGAGGTCGCATGGACGGCCACGCAACGCGTATCCTTCGGGATGCTGATGAAAGCGCTCGACTTCTCAGCCGGCGGATTCGCCTGCCGGATCTTCCGATACGCGACGATCAGGCGAATCGCCATCGCGGCGCACCCGCACCCGTTCGCCGGCAAATACGTTGGCCGTCCCGCCGCAAGCCCCCGATTGTCAAACAGTGTGAGTCAATCGTCAGCATTTGCAACCGAAGTAACAGTCCCCGCAATTCAATCGTTTTGCGCATCGGCGCGGCTACATTAGCTCCACCTGCCGCACTTCGCGGCAAGGCATGCGACAAGCCGCACGAAGGCGGCCCGCAGCAACAACGTCTTTGGAGAATGACCATGAACAAGATTCGTACGATTCTGCTGGGTGCCGCTCTGACGGCGATGGCCACTTCGGCTGCATTTGCACAGACGGCCCAGACCGGCGCACAGGGTTCTGCCGGCGTCGGCGCACAGGTCCAGACGCCGCTGCTCGGCGGCGGCGTGGGCGTGCAGGCTGGTGCCGGCGCGGATGCGGCGGGCTCGGGTTCGGGCGCAGGCAACGTCGTCGGCGGCGCGCTGAGCGGTGTCGGCAAGACGGTTGGCGGCGTCGGCTCGGCAGCCGGCAATGCGGTCGGCGGCGCGACGCAGGCAGTCGGTTCGGCAGCGGGCACGGCGAAGGATGCGGCGGCATCGGCCGTCCACTCGACGAAGTCGCACGTGAAGCACGTCGCGGGTTCGGCGAAGAGCCACGCGCAAGGCGCGATGTCGACGGCAGGCGATGTTGCAGGCGGCGCGAAGGCGAAGGCCGGCGAGGCGCTCGAAGGCACGACGAACGCAGTGCAGGGCGGCGCATCGGTCGGCGTGAAGGGTTCGGCGTCGGCACAAGGCGGCGCGCTGTAAGCAGCACGCATTTCGTCAAGGCCCGGCCCGCATTGATGCGGGCCGGGCTTTTTTTGTTGGCGCGCGCGGCCCCTGCCCATTGCCCGCCCGCCATGCTTAAATAGCGGGGCTCCCGGTTGCGGGGCCGCCGGAATGGCGGGCCGCCGAACCAAGGCAACATGTCCGATCGACATCGTGACGACAGACGACACCAAAACACCGCTCCGGCCGGCCCGGCGCGGTCCGATAACATTCCGAGGCATCACGTCATGACCATCCTGTTCCGTCTTCTCGCGCTCGCCTGCGCGCTCTGGCTGGCCGCCTGCGCGGCGCCGCCCCCGCCCCCGCCGTCCGCCAGTACCGCCGCGTCCGCCGCCGCACCGGACGCCAGCGAACGCCGCGGGCTCGGTACCGCGTGGGGCGAGTCGGTGCGATCCGAAACCCGCCAGGTCGAGTTCGAACGCGCGGATCCGGCGAAGCCGACCGATCTCGCGTCGGTCTACTACAACGATGCGCTGCCTGGACATCCTCCGGCCTCTCAGGTGCGCCGGCTGCCGACCCGCGTCGCGCTCGCCAATGGCGACATCGCGCTGTCGTTCACGGACGAAAAGGGCGCACCGCTGCGTCTCGCGCGCAGCAACGGTCGCTGGCACATGGCGGGTGTCGAGGGTTCGCGCTACATCATCGTGCTGCGCAACCAGGGGCGCCGCACGTTCGAGGTCGTGTCGACGGTCGACGGGCTCGACGTGCTGTCGGGCCGGCCGGGCAGCTATACGAACGGCGGCTACGTGCTGTATCCGGGCCGCACGCTGACGATCGAGGGCTTTCGCAAGAGCCGCGACGAAGTCGCCGCGTTCCGCTTTGCAGCCGTGCCCGACAGCTACGTCGCGAACTCGAAGTACGGCGATGCTGCGAATGTCGGCGTGATCGGCGTTGCGCTGTTCGCGCAGAAGGAGAACGACGAGGAGGCACTGCGCCGCAACGCGAATCCGTTCCCCGGCAACGACAACGGCTTCGCACCGCCGCCCGTCCCGCGCGGCGAGTGACCGCATGCAGCCGATCGGCCGCGGACGTCGTTCCGCATGATGTACGCGGCGCGATCCTGAACCGGGATCGCCCGCGCGGCACGCCGGCCCGACCGACGAACTCCACGATATGTTCGCGCTGTCCATGCAGATACGAAACGGCTCGACGATCCCGGCTGCGTTGAAATGCGCGACGCTGTTGCTGCTGGTGTCGCATGCGGTCATTGCCTCCGCCAAAACGCCGGCGCCCGAATCGGTGCGGCTGGCCAACGGCCACGCGATCGAATGGGCGCACGCGAGGCTGATCGAGGTCGACGCGGCAGGCAAGAAGACATCGCCGTTGAGCGTGCCGGCCGCACTTCGGCGTGCACTGGCCGATGCATCGAGCGTGGCGTTCCCGTCGGATCGCGCGAAGCTGATCGACGGCAACGACCGGGCGATTACATGGCGCGACGCGCCGGCCGGCATCGACATTCGGTGGGAATATGTCGCGCACGGCGGTGCCACGCATCGCGTCTATCGTTTCGTGAACGGCACGTTTGCCGAGGTCGATGTTCCGCAGTAATGCGGTCGTGCTGCGGCACAATGGCCGTTCGCATCCGCATCGCGTGCTTCCGGATCATCCGGGCCGACGGAGAATGCCATGTCGTTACCCGCTTTCAGGTACCATCCCGACCCGCTCGCGACGGGCAGCGTGATTGCCTCGGACGTGCGCTGTGCATGCTGCGGCGACGCGCGCGGTTACGTTTACGCCGGGCCCGTGTATGCGGTCGACGAATACGAGCGGTGCATCTGCCCATGGTGCATCGCCGACGGCTCGGCGCACACGCAGCTCGATGCAAGTTTTACCGACACGTACGGCGTCGGCGGCGGCGAATGGGACGCGGTGTCCGAAGCGGTCGTCGACGAGATCGCGAATCGCACGCCGGGTTTTCGGGGCTGGCAGCAGGAGCGATGGTGGACGCATTGCGGCGACGGCGCGCAGTTCATCGGCCGTGCGGGTGCCGCTGAGCTGAAGGCGTTCGGCCCGCAGGCCGTCGATGCGATCCGCGCGTCGACCGGGCTCGACGACGGCGCCGAGTGGGAACACTTTTTCGCGGCGCTCGACAAGGACGGTTCACCGGCCGCGTATGTGTTTCGCTGCATCCATTGCGGCAAACTTGGCGGCTACCAGGATTGCGATTGACGACCGGGCCCGCCCGGGCAGTACACCCTTTCGTCACGACACAGAGGAATCTTCGTGAAGTTCATCCACGCGGCAGACATTCACCTTGACAGCCCGTTGCACGGCCTGAGCGCCTATCCCGACGCGCCGGCCGCGCAGTTGCGCAACGCGTCGCGCGAGGCGCTGCGGCAGCTCGTGGATCGTGCGATCGAGGAGGAAGTCGCATTTCTCGTGATCGCCGGCGACCTGTACGACGGCGACTGGAAGGATCACAACACCGGCATCTTCTTCGGCCAGCAGATGGGGCGGCTGCGCAAGGCCGGCATCCGCGCGTTCGTGCTCGGCGGCAACCACGATGCCGAAAGCGAGATGACGAAGAAGCTGACGCTGCCGGACAACGTCACCGTGTTCGGCCACCGCAAGCCGGAAACCGTCAGGCTCCCCGAATTCGACGTCGCACTGCACGGGCAGAGCTTCAAGGACAAGGCCGTCGTCGACAATCTCGCGATCGGCTATCCGGATCCGGTGCCCGGCTGCTACAACATCGGCGTGCTGCACACGGCGCTCGAAGGCTATGCCGCGCACGCGAACTACGCTCCGTGCACGCTGGCCGAACTGCACGCGAAGGGCTACGACTACTGGGCGCTCGGCCACGTGCATGAGTTCCAGCAATGGACGGGGCCGTCCACGGTCGTGTTTCCCGGCAACCTGCAGGGGCGCCATATTCGCGAGACGGGCCGACGCGGCGCGGTGCTCGTGACGGTCGAGCAGGGCCGCACGCAGGTCGAACGCCTGTATCTCGACGTGCTGCGCTGGGAAGCCGTGTCGGTCGATGCGTCCGATTGCCTGTCGGTGGCCGATCTGTCGAGAAAGATCGGCCAGTCGCTGGAGGCGCTGCTGACCGTCGACGGCCACGTGCCGCGCGCGGTGCGCGTGACGGTCACGGGGCGCACACCCGCGCACGGTCTCTTTTTCGGACGCGGGCCGCAGTTGCGCGCGGAGGTGCTGAACCAGATCGGCATCATCGGCAACGAGCGGCTGTGGCTCGAGAAGGTCCGGCTTGAGACGTCCACCGCCGATCATCAGCCGGGCGAAAGTGAGCAGCTCGAAGCGCTGGAGGACCTGAAGCAGATCCTCGCCGATGCCGCGCACGATCCGAATTTCCTCGCGCTGCTCGAGCGCGATCTGAAGCCGTTCGTCGGCAAGGTGCGCAGCGACGTCAAGGAGGAAGTGCCGTTGCTGGCGATGGCGCGCGCCGGCGAGCTCACGGCGCTGGTCGAGCAGGTCGGACCCGCGTTGCTCGCGCGGCTGGCGAAGGGGGAGTAAGCGATGCGCATCAGCCAGCTCGATCTGATCAAGTACGGCAAGTTCACCGACGAGACGCTGCGGTTCCCGTCGGCCGGCGAGGATTTTCACGTGATCGTCGGGCCGAACGAGGCCGGCAAGTCGACGATCCGCACGGCCGTGTCCGAGTTGTTGTTCGGGATGAAGCTGCAGACTCCGCTCGATTTCCTGCACAGCACGCCCGAACTGCGGATCGGCGGCGTGCTGGAGAACGGCAGCGGCGAACTGGCGTTCCACCGCGCGCGCGGGCGCAGCCCGTTGCGCACGCCGGCCGACGACAAGCTACCCGACGATTATCTTGCCGCGATCCTCGATGGTGCGACGCGCGAATTCTTCGAGCAGATGTTCGGGCTCGATCACGGGCGGTTGGTCGACGGTGGCCGGAGCATCCTCGATGCATCCGACAAGCTCGGACAGGTGCTGTTCGAGTCGGCCGCCGGTGTCGGCAGTCTCGGGCCGGTGCGCGAGGAGCTCGATGCGCGTTCGGCCGAGCTGTGGGCGCCGCGTCGGAGCGGCAGCGCATTCGCGCTGGCCGAGGCGTCGTTCAACGAAGCCGTGACCGAACTGAAGATGGTCCAGGTGCGCACGCGCGACTGGGTCGATCGGAAGGACGCGCGCGAGGCGGTCGAACAGCAGATCGAGCAGGCGCGTGCCGAACAGCGCCGGCTCGAAACGTTGCGCTCGAAGCTTGAACGCGTCCGTCGGCTCGCGCCGTACCTGAAGGAACTGACGGTCAAGGACGCGGCGCTGGCCGAACTGGGCGCGATCGTCGAGTTGCCGCCGACCGCGTATGCCGATCTGCTGAAGGCGCAGGGCGATCTCGCGGCCGAGCAGAAGGTGCTCGAGGAACGGCGCGCCGACCTGCTCGCGAAACGGCAGGCGCGCGCTGCAATCGACGCGGACGCCGACACGCTTGCGCTCGAAGCCGATATCGAAGCACTCGATCGGTTGCGCGGCGCGTGCATGAATCATGCGCAGGATCTGCTGCTGCTGGGCGTGGACGTCGAGCGGCATGTGTCCGCCGCATGTGCAGCGGCCGCGCAGCTGAACTGGCCGACGGATGAAGCGTCGCTGCGCGCGTCGCTGCCGACGGCGCTGGCGCTGAAGACGGTCACGAACCTGCTGCGCGAACACGGCGCGCTGCACCAGGCGCTCGCCGGCGCGCGCGAATCGCTCGACGAACGCACGCGCGAGCTTGCCCAGGTGCAGGAACAACAGGCGCGCCTGTCGACCGTCGACGTGCCGGAGGCGCTGCGCGCGGCGCTGGCCGATGCGCAGGGCTTTCGCAACAGCGGCCAGCGCGAGCAGGCGCTGGCGCACGAGCTCGTTGCCGCCGAACGCACGTTGTCGGGCGCGCTCGATGCGCTCGGCCAGTGGCGCATGCCGGTCGACACGCTGCGCGCGCTCGACGTGCCGTCGGCGGCGCGACTCGGCGCGCTGCTGAAGGAAGACAGCGAATACGCGAGTGCAGCCGCCGCGGCACGTGATGCACGGGACAGCGCGCTCGAGGAACTCGAGCGGCTCGAACTGCAGGAGAAGCATTTCGCGGAGAACCACAAGGTCGTCACGACCGCCGACGTGCTCGCGGCGCGTGCCCGGCGCGATGGTGCGTGGGGAGATATCCGCAGTGGCGCGGTCGATCTCGCGACGGGCGCACCGGCAGTCGACGATGCGATTCGCCTTGCCGACGAACTCGTCGACGCACAGCTCGGCGCCACGCAGGCGGCTGCGACGCTGCAATCGTTGCGTCAGCAGGTCGAGTCCTCGCGTGCCGGCGTGACGCGCAGGCAGGCCGCGCTGGCTGAGCGCGAGCGTGAACTGGCCGCACATCGCGACGCGTGGGCCGCGCTCGCTACGACAGCCGCGGTGCCCGGCATGCCGTTGGCGGCGATGGGCGACTGGCTGGCGAAGCGCGAAACGGTGTTCGTTGCACAGGCGGATCTCGACCGTCAGCGCCGCGAATACGACACGATATGTGCTGCCCGGGCCGGCGCGGAAGCAACGCTGCGTGCAGTGCTGCGCTCGGTATCGCACGGCGGCGAGTCGGACGGGCTGGCGGCGCTCGTCGCGATCGCCGAGACCTTCGTGCAGTCGGCCGAGAAAGCGATCGCGCAAAAGGACAGCCTGGAAGACCGCGCGCGGGAAGCCGAACGCGGCTGCGCGACGGCGCGATCACGGGCCGGCCACACGCAGGCGGCCTACGATGCGTGGCACGCGCAATGGCGCGACGCGCTGGCCGACGCGAAACTGTCGGCGAGCGCGGCGACGCTGGCCGCGGCGGAAGGCGCGCTCGGGCTCGCGAATGCGGTGACGGCCGAGCTGGCCGATGCCGACGCGCCGCGCAACCGGATCGCCACGATCCGTGCGGAACTGGCCGCGCTCGAGGCCGGCGCACGCAGGCTTGCCGAAACGCTTGCGCCGGAGTGGCTCGCGAGCGGCGACTGGCCGGACGTGGCGCGGCGCTTGACGATGCGCCTCGCGGCCGCCAGGGAAGTCGCCCGCGCGATCGGCCGTGCCGACGAGGCCGTGCGGCAGGCCGACGGCAAGGTTGCCGATGCGGCTGCCGCAGTGGCTGGTGCCGATGCGCGCATCCAGCCGCTGCTGCAACTGGCCGGCGTCACGTCGATCGATGCGGCGCTGCCGCTGGCCGAGCGCTCGGATCGTCAGCGCCAGCTTCGGCAGGCGGTCGATGCCGCGCACGAGGCACTGGTGCGCGATGGTGACGGTCTGTCGCGGTCCGCCGTCGAAGCCGAGGTCGCGGAGCAGGATATTGCCGACGTGCCGGCCCATCTCGAAGCCGTGAAGCAGTCGCTCGCCGATGTCGGCAAGCGGCTGAACGAGTTGTCGCAGCAGCAGGTCGTGGCCGACCAGGCGTTCGGCGCGATCGACGGCCAGGCGAATGCGGCCGTCGCCGAGTCGAAACGGCAGGAAGCGCTGGCGGCGATGAGCGATGCAGCTGAACAGTATTTGGAGGCGGCTACCGCGAGCCGCTTGCTGAAGTGGGCGACGGATCGCTATCGCGACCAGAAGCAGGGCCCGATGCTCAGGCGCGCGGGCGAGATCTTCGCGGGGCTCACGCTCGGCGAATTCGCGAAGCTGACCGTCGATACCGAACGGACGCCGCCCGCGCTGTATGCACGGCGCACGAAGGGAACGTCAGTCGAGGTCGCCGGGTTGAGCGAAGGCACGCGCGACCAGTTGTTCCTCGCGCTGCGCATCGCGGCACTGGAGTTGCAGCTCGGCAGCCGGACGGCGCTGCCGTTCGTCGCCGACGATCTGTTCATCAATTTCGACGACGCGCGCGCGAAGGCCGGGCTCGATGCGCTGCGCGATCTGTCGACGCGAACCCAGGTGCTGTTCCTGACACACCATGACCACCTGCTGCCGCTCGTAAGGGACGTCTTCGGCGCGCGGGTCAACGTGGTCGAGCTGCAGCGCGCGCCGGCCGGCGCGTGATGCGGGGGCGAGCCGGGATGCCGGTACACGGGAGGGGCATCGCGTACAGGTAGTATGAGCGGTTCCGAAACGCACGCGGCCGGGTCAACCGGTCGCGGGTCTGGCCACACGAGGGGAAAATATGAAAAAGCTGGTAGCCGCCATCGCGTTCGCGGCGGACAAGCATCGCAATCAGCGTCGCAAGGACGAAGAGGCGTCGCCGTACATCAATCATCCGATTGCACTCGCCGACGTGCTGGCCAACGAGGCCGGCGTCGAGGACGAGCGCGTGATCGTCGCGGCCGTGCTGCACGACACGGTCGAGGATACGGAGACGACCGAGCAGGAGCTGTTGCGTCTGTTCGGCAAGGACGTGGCTGACATCGTGATGGAAGTCACCGACGACAAGTCGTTGCCGAAGGAAGAACGCAAGCGGCTGCAGGTCGAGCATGCGTCGACCATCAGCCGGCGCGCGAAGCTCGTGAAGCTCGCCGACAAGATCTGCAATCTGCGTGACATCGCGCAGCATCCGCCCGCGGACTGGCCGCTCGAGCGCAAGCAGGCCTATTTCGACTGGGCGAAGTCGGTCGTCGACCCGATGCGCGGCGTGCATCCCGGTCTCGAGGCGATCTTCGACACCGCGTACGGCGCGCGGCCGGCGGACTGAGGTTCCCGCATGGCGTCGGCCCGATCCGTCGAAGTCGCCGCGCGGCAAGCGCCCGCCGTGGCGGGTGTCGACGTCGGGGGCGACAAGAAGCTGTGCGATCTCGTGATCCTGCGTGGGTCGACGGTCGTCTGCCGCGAAGCGCGGATTGCACCCGAGGCAGTGCCCGCGCTGTGTGTCGCCCATGATGTCGTGGCCGTCGGCGTCGACGCACCGAGCGTATGGTGGACGGGCATCGGTCGCCGGGCGGCCGAACAGGTGCTCGCGCGCGAACGGATTTCGTGTTTTCCGACACCGTCGCGGGAGCAGGCCGTCGCCAGCATATCGGGCTTCTTCGACTGGATGTTCATCGGGGAGCGCGTGTACCGCGCGCTGGCGGACACCTATCCGTTGCTGACCGGTGCGCACTACGCGGGCGGTCGTGTGAGTTTCGAGACCTATCCGTACGCGGTTACCTGCGCGATGCTGGGCAAGGCGGTGGCGTCGGCGAAGCAGAAGCGTACCCAGCGCCAGCAGTTGCTGGAACGGCTGGGGATCGACGTGTCGACGCTGCGCTCCGTCGATGCGCGAGACGCGACCCTTTGCGCGTTGACGGCGCAATATGTGATCGACGGGAACGCACATGCGTATGGCGACACGGAGGGCGGCTACATCCGCGTGCCGATCGTGAACGAGACGATTGTGCTCGACTCGCATTAGCGATGGCACGTGGCGACTGCGGGACAGTTGCCACGACAAGGTGAGCTTTTGCGGGAGAGGTGCGGCTTTCCCGGCGCTGATGGCGTCAGGGCTTGAGTGTCGACCGGACAAACATCGGGATTGCGGGCGCACACGAGATGAAGCCGATGCGCCGCGCAATCCCGGGCAGCGCCGCTCAATCCTCGAGGATGGACTTCGGTACGCTGGACAGGTCGCAGGCTTGCGCCTGATCGAAGTAGTCTTCCGCATCGTTGATCATCACGACGGCGACGTCGATCAGCTCGTCGAGCCGTTGCAGCAGCGATTCGCGCCACTCGATGTCTTCGTCGCGCTCGGGCGTCTTGTCCAGCTGCTCGATGATCGAATCGGCTGTCTGCAGGAAGGGGATCGCCTGCTGATAGTTTTCGATCGAGACCATCGCCGCGTTGCGCGCGCCGACGAGCCGTTCGCGGTGCTCGTCCGCCAGTTCGGATTCGCCGCTGATCCGCGGCAGGACATCCGAGATGCGCTGAAGCAGCGGCGGCGTCTGTTCTTCCAGCAGGATGGCGCGTTCGCGCAGCGCCGCATATTCGTCGCGAAGATCGGCGTCGCCGGATTGAGTCGTGCTGTCCATCGTCGATATGAGTGCGTGGTTCGGTCGCGGCATGATACTCGACCGCGCCAGGTTCCTTGTCCATTCCGCTGCCCTCTATATAAGCGGAAAGACCGGTATACGTCATATCTATAGGGAACTGTTCGCGTAGGGATTCACGCCCGTCGATCCCCAAAGCCCCCGTGCGCGTCAGCGCACGGGGGCTTTTTCAAATTTCTTCACAAAAGGGCTTGCGGGAATGGCGCGAGGTGCATAGAATCACGCCTCTTTCGCGCTAACGGAAACGCGGCGCGGAAGGAAGGGAAGCAGTGCTGTTGAGGCTTGGTGGTAGCGGCCTCGGCGGTACGGAAGTTGAGCCCCGCAGTCGCAGCGACGTGATGTAAAAAGTTGTTGACGAACTGCGAAACACGGTTCATAATCTCGCTTCTCTGCTGCTGAAAACGCAGCGCTGCTGAGAAAATTCAGGTTTCTCGCAGAAACGCTCTTTAAAAATTAACAGCCGATAAGTGTGGGCGCTTGATGGAAGCGAGCTGATCTTCGGATCAGATAGCGAAAGTATCAAGAGTCTCACACTAAAGTAAGTCAGGTTTATGAAGTGATTCATATTCCTGTCAGCTTTGAGTGAGCGACCGGTTCTTAACTGAACCGAAAACAGTAACAGGTTTGAACTGAAGAGTTTGATCCTGGCTCAGATTGAACGCTGGCGGCATGCCTTACACATGCAAGTCGAACGGCAGCACGGGTGCTTGCACCTGGTGGCGAGTGGCGAACGGGTGAGTAATACATCGGAACATGTCCTGTAGTGGGGGATAGCCCGGCGAAAGCCGGATTAATACCGCATACGATCTACGGATGAAAGCGGGGGACCTTCGGGCCTCGCGCTATAGGGTTGGCCGATGGCTGATTAGCTAGTTGGTGGGGTAAAGGCCTACCAAGGCGACGATCAGTAGCTGGTCTGAGAGGACGACCAGCCACACTGGGACTGAGACACGGCCCAGACTCCTACGGGAGGCAGCAGTGGGGAATTTTGGACAATGGGCGAAAGCCTGATCCAGCAATGCCGCGTGTGTGAAGAAGGCCTTCGGGTTGTAAAGCACTTTTGTCCGGAAAGAAATCCTTGGCTCTAATACAGTCGGGGGATGACGGTACCGGAAGAATAAGCACCGGCTAACTACGTGCCAGCAGCCGCGGTAATACGTAGGGTGCGAGCGTTAATCGGAATTACTGGGCGTAAAGCGTGCGCAGGCGGTTTGCTAAGACCGATGTGAAATCCCCGGGCTCAACCTGGGAACTGCATTGGTGACTGGCAGGCTAGAGTATGGCAGAGGGGGGTAGAATTCCACGTGTAGCAGTGAAATGCGTAGAGATGTGGAGGAATACCGATGGCGAAGGCAGCCCCCTGGGCCAATACTGACGCTCATGCACGAAAGCGTGGGGAGCAAACAGGATTAGATACCCTGGTAGTCCACGCCCTAAACGATGTCAACTAGTTGTTGGGGATTCATTTCCTTAGTAACGTAGCTAACGCGTGAAGTTGACCGCCTGGGGAGTACGGTCGCAAGATTAAAACTCAAAGGAATTGACGGGGACCCGCACAAGCGGTGGATGATGTGGATTAATTCGATGCAACGCGAAAAACCTTACCTACCCTTGACATGGTCGGAATCCTGCTGAGAGGTGGGAGTGCTCGAAAGAGAACCGGCGCACAGGTGCTGCATGGCTGTCGTCAGCTCGTGTCGTGAGATGTTGGGTTAAGTCCCGCAACGAGCGCAACCCTTGTCCTTAGTTGCTACGCAAGAGCACTCTAAGGAGACTGCCGGTGACAAACCGGAGGAAGGTGGGGATGACGTCAAGTCCTCATGGCCCTTATGGGTAGGGCTTCACACGTCATACAATGGTCGGAACAGAGGGTTGCCAACCCGCGAGGGGGAGCTAATCCCAGAAAACCGATCGTAGTCCGGATTGCACTCTGCAACTCGAGTGCATGAAGCTGGAATCGCTAGTAATCGCGGATCAGCATGCCGCGGTGAATACGTTCCCGGGTCTTGTACACACCGCCCGTCACACCATGGGAGTGGGTTTTACCAGAAGTGGCTAGTCTAACCGCAAGGAGGACGGTCACCACGGTAGGATTCATGACTGGGGTGAAGTCGTAACAAGGTAGCCGTATCGGAAGGTGCGGCTGGATCACCTCCTTTCCAGAGCTTCTCGCACAAGTTGAGCGCTCACGCTTATCGGCTGTAAATTTAAAGACAGACTCAGGGGTCTGTAGCTCAGTCGGTTAGAGCACCGTCTTGATAAGGCGGGGGTCGTTGGTTCGAATCCAACCAGACCCACCATTGTCTGGCGGTAGTACACCTGAGGTCATCTGTACATGGGGGCATAGCTCAGCTGGGAGAGCACCTGCTTTGCAAGCAGGGGGTCGTCGGTTCGATCCCGTCTGCCTCCACCAATCCTCAATGCTAAGAGTTTGCTGAAAAATCAGCGAGCGCTTTGCATTGGCGATTGAGCCAGTCAGAGGATATCAACAGATATCGGCTGTCGTTCTTTAACAATCTGGAAGAAGCAAGTAATTTGGATAGCGGAAGCGTCTTGAGATGGACGTGGAAACTATCCGGGTTGTGATTGTATCGATGTATCTCAAGATGATTCGAACTTAATGTTCGGCTCAATTGGAATACGGCACAACGCGAGAACTCAACCTGTAGCGACTGTCGATGAGACAGACTCGTTATAGGGTCAAGCGAACAAGTGCATGTGGTGGATGCCTTGGCGATCACAGGCGATGAAGGACGCGGTAGCCTGCGAAAAGCTACGGGGAGCTGGCAAACAAGCTTTGATCCGTAGATGTCCGAATGGGGAAACCCACTCCTTTTGGAGTATCCATGGCTGAATACATAGGCCATGTGAAGCGAACGCGGTGAACTGAAACATCTAAGTAACCGCAGGAAAAGAAATCAACCGAGATTCCCAAAGTAGTGGCGAGCGAAATGGGATGAGCCTTGCACTCTTTATTTGTATTGTTAGCCGAACGCTCTGGAAAGTGCGGCCATAGCAGGTGATAGCCCTGTAGGCGAAAACAGTATGAAAGAACTAGGTGTGCGACAAGTAGGGCGGGACACGTGAAATCCTGTCTGAAGATGGGGGGACCATCCTCCAAGGCTAAATACTCGTGATCGACCGATAGTGAACCAGTACCGTGAGGGAAAGGCGAAAAGAACCCCGGGAGGGGAGTGAAATAGATCCTGAAACCGCATGCATACAAACAGTCGGAGCCTCGTAAGGGGTGACGGCGTACCTTTTGTATAATGGGTCAGCGACTTACGTTCAGTAGCAAGCTTAACCGTATAGGGCAGGCGTAGCGAAAGCGAGTCCGAATAGGGCGTTCAGTTGCTGGGCGTAGACCCGAAACCAAGTGATCTATCCATGGCCAGGATGAAGGTGCGGTAACACGTACTGGAGGTCCGAACCCACTAACGTTGAAAAGTTAGGGGATGAGCTGTGGATAGGGGTGAAAGGCTAAACAAACTTGGAAATAGCTGGTTCTCTCCGAAAACTATTTAGGTAGTGCCTCGTGTCTCACCTTCGGGGGTAGAGCACTGTCATGGTTGGGGGGTCTATTGCAGATTACCCCGCCATAGCAAACTCCGAATACCGAAGAGTGCAATCACGGGAGACAGACATCGGGTGCTAACGTCCGGTGTCAAGAGGGAAACAACCCAGACCGCCAGCTAAGGTCCCCAAATATAGCTAAGTGGGAAACGAAGTGGGAAGGCTAAAACAGTCAGGAGGTTGGCTTAGAAGCAGCCACCCTTTAAAGAAAGCGTAATAGCTCACTGATCGAGTCGTCCTGCGCGGAAGATGTAACGGGGCTAAGCTATATACCGAAGCTGCGGATGCGTGCTTTGCACGCATGGTAGGAGAGCGTTCTGTAAGCCTGCGAAGGTGTCTCGGAAGGGATGCTGGAGGTATCAGAAGTGCGAATGCTGACATGAGTAGCGATAAAGGGGGTGAAAGGCCCCCTCGCCGTAAGCCCAAGGTTTCCTACGCAACGTTCATCGGCGTAGGGTGAGTCGGCCCCTAAGGCGAGGCAGAAATGCGTAGCTGATGGGAAGCAGGTCAATATTCCTGCACCATTGTTAGATGCGATGGGGGGACGGATCGCGGAAGGTTGTCCGGGTGTTGGAAGTCCCGGTCGCTGCATTGGAGAAGGCGCTTAGGCAAATCCGGGCGCGGAATTCAAGGGTGTGGCGCGAGCTCCTTAGGGAGCGAAGCAATTGGAAGTGGTTCCAAGAAAAGCCTCTAAGCTTCAGTCTAATGATGACCGTACCGCAAACCGACACAGGTGGGCGAGATGAGTATTCTAAGGCGCTTGAGAGAACTCGGGAGAAGGAACTCGGCAAATTGGTACCGTAACTTCGGGATAAGGTACGCCCTTGTAGCTTGATGCCCCTGCGGGCAGAGGGTGAAGGGGTTGCAATAAACTGGTGGCTGCGACTGTTTAATAAAAACACAGCACTCTGCAAACACGAAAGTGGACGTATAGGGTGTGACGCCTGCCCGGTGCCGGAAGATTAAATGATGGGGTGCAAGCTCTTGATTGAAGTCCCGGTAAACGGCGGCCGTAACTATAACGGTCCTAAGGTAGCGAAATTCCTTGTCGGGTAAGTTCCGACCTGCACGAATGGCGTAACGATGGCCACACTGTCTCCTCCCGAGACTCAGCGAAGTTGAAGTGTTTGTGATGATGCAATCTACCCGCGGCTAGACGGAAAGACCCCATGAACCTTTACTGTAGCTTTGCATTGGACTTTGAACCGATCTGTGTAGGATAGGTGGGAGGCTATGAAACCGGAACGCTAGTTTCGGTGGAGCCGTCCTTGAAATACCACCCTGGTTTGTTTGAGGTTCTAACCTTGGCCCGTGATCCGGGTCGGGGACAGTGCATGGTAGGCAGTTTGACTGGGGCGGTCTCCTCCCAAAGCGTAACGGAGGAGTACGAAGGTACGCTAGGTACGGTCGGAAATCGTGCTGATAGTGCAATGGCATAAGCGTGCTTAACTGCGAGACCGACAAGTCGAGCAGGTGCGAAAGCAGGTCATAGTGATCCGGTGGTTCTGTATGGAAGGGCCATCGCTCAACGGATAAAAGGTACTCTGGGGATAACAGGCTGATACCGCCCAAGAGTTCATATCGACGGCGGTGTTTGGCACCTCGATGTCGGCTCATCTCATCCTGGGGCTGTAGCCGGTCCCAAGGGTATGGCTGTTCGCCATTTAAAGAGGTACGTGAGCTGGGTTTAAAACGTCGTGAGACAGTTTGGTCCCTATCTGCCGTGGGCGTTGGATATTTGAAGGGGGCTGCTCCTAGTACGAGAGGACCGGAGTGGACGAACCTCTGGTGTACCGGTTGTCACGCCAGTGGCATCGCCGGGTAGCTATGTTCGGAAGAGATAACCGCTGAAAGCATCTAAGCGGGAAACTCGCCTTAAGATGAGATATCCCTGGGGACTAGATCCCCTTGAAGGGTCGTTCGAGACCAGGACGTTGATAGGTCAGGTGTGTAAGCGCAGTAATGCGTTCAGCTAACTGATACTAATTGCCCGTAAGGCTTGATCCTATAACAAGTCTGCCTTGTAGATCGGCGCCGTGTGAAAGCACTGGCCGCGATCCAAAGCGACATGTTGGATTCTCGTGTGTGATACACACAACCTAATTACTGCTTCTTCCAAGATTGGTTGCGCTGCGAAGCCAGCGCAACAACCCTCTTTGCCTGATGACCATAGCGAGTCGGTCCCACCCCTTCCCATCCCGAACAGGACCGTGAAACGACTCTACGCCGATGATAGTGCGGATTCCCGTGTGAAAGTAGGTAATCGTCAGGCTCCCTAAGCCAGAAACCCCCGCCCGAACAGGCGGGGGTTTTTGCATTTGAGCGGCGGAAATGTGCGTCGAATGGCTGGTGACGACGCATCCAGCACTAACCTTTTTGACGACACCCCACTCAAGAAACGACAACCGTAAATTCGATACCCGATTCAAAGTCCAGCGTCGTGGTCGAAAATCGCGGATCGTCGTCGAGGTAGTGCTTGTACGGCCGAACGGCGTCCTCGGCTGTATACATGTTGTCGGCCAGTACCACTGATCCCGGGCGCAGCAGTCGCTCGATCTGCTTGAACAGTTTCAGATAGGCGTCGGCCCATACGTCGATAAATACCAGGTCGAACGTACCGTCCAGCTCGGCAACGGTGTCGAATACGTTGCCCTCCCGCATGTCCACATAGGCGTCCAGGCCCGCTGTTCTGACGTGCGCGCGCAGATGTGCGCACTTGAGCGCATCGCACTCGGTCGCGACGACCACGCCTCGGCCCAAGGTACGCAGCGCCTCGGCGAAATACAGGGTGGACACGCCGCGGGAGCTGCCGAGTTCGAGGATTCTCGCCGACCGTTGTGAGAGCACCATGTTGCGCAAGAATCTTCCCGTTTCCGCCGATACGGCCAACGATAGCGGACTGCCTTCCGAGGTCGCGAAGTCGTCAGTGGACAGCCCGAGATTCTCGAGAAACCGTCCACGCAGCCGAGGCGCAAGCGCCTCGTATTCGTCGCCGAGCGACAGGAACGCTTCGTCCGATCCCTGGAACTGAGCGCGGGCGCGCGCCATGATTTCCGCCCGGCTCTCCTCATGAAGCCGTTGCAGAAGAGCAATGGTGGATGAAGCCATATGTTTCCCTTGAAGAGATTGATGAAGTCGACGCGGTATCCGGCGATCACGCGCTCCGCCAGGCTTCCTGTACAGTCGTTCCGTCATCGATGCGCCCAGGCGGCGCTATGTCCTGCGGGCGAGCGTGATGGCGCGTTCGGGACACGCCGTCACGCAAAGTCCGCATGAACGGCAGGCTTGCGCATTCGGCGTGTAGGCGACTTTCATGCCGTGCACGCGCTGCTTCAGGCGATGCATCAGACCGAGGCTGAGGTAATCGGCGCTGTCGATGCGCCGGACCTCGAACACGTTCTCGGGGCAAACGGCAACGCAATCCCCCTTACCCTCGCAACGTTTCAGATCGACGATCGGCGCAATCACCCCCGGCTTCTGTTTGCAGTCACCTGTCGATTTCTCGCGCATGTTCACTCTCCCGCACGCGGGTTGCTGTCCGATCGCCATGCGGCCCGAAAACGCTCGCGTTCTTCCGGTGTCATCGATTCCCACTTGCGCCAGTGGCGCCGGCCGTGCCAGCCGCGGTGCCCGCGGAATCCGCCGAACAGAATGCGGCTCAACACGAGCAGGCCCAGCGCATGGGCAAAGTCGATCGTACGGGCGCCGACGAACAGGGCCGGCATCACCCAGTTCCACAGCATCATGACGACCCATCCGAGCACGCCTATGGCGATCACCACGAGCAGCGCCTTGCCGGCACATCTGATTCGAAAATTCATCCGTCGACTCCGTTAGTTATCCAGTTCGTCATAAATGGGCTGCAGTCGGGCGCGCAGATGCAAGACCGCATAGCGCTTGCGCGCGAGCAGGGTATTGAGCGCGATGCCGCTTTGCGCGGTCATCTCCTTGAACGACTGGCCCTCCAGTTCATGCGCGATGAAAACCTCACGCTGATTGGGTGGCAACTCGTCGAGTGCATCCTGCAAGGCCTTGAGCACCAGCGTGCGCGCGTAGCGTGCTTCGGGGCCGGCATCGTGCGCCGGGAGCGCGAGGTCCAGTCGATACTCGCTGTTCGCGTCGTCCTCGGTGTCGAGCAATTCGGTCAGCGGCTGCTCCTTCTTCTTGCGAAAACGATCGATGATGCGGTTGCGTGCGGTACGGAAAAGCCACGCGCTCGCCTGTTCGATGGGGGCAGGCAGGCGATAGGCCTGCACGAATTCGTGAAACACATCCTGCAGGATGTCCTCGGCGTCGTCCGGGTCGCGGATCCGGCGCCGGATGAAATTCACTAGCCTCGTTCGTTCACGCATCACCGTCGCCGTGATGTCGCGGTCTGGGTCGGTCATCATGTGCGAAGTGGGTGGCGATTCCATGCCTGTTAAGACGTTTCAGGCGCCGGAATATTGTGGCGCGTGTGAAAATTCGCTGCCGGGCACATCTCTTCCTGCGCTACGGACAGTCGGCACGGTAGCCCGGTCTTGCCGAATCGGTCCCGTCCTCCTCCCGCGGCTCCGCAACCCGGCCGGTCCCTTATCCGAACTGGTCTGGCCAGTCAGGCCTTAAGTTCTCCAGACCGCTGTCGTTAAACAGGACGTCGTCGGCCTTCGGCGACCCCATTTAAATAACGCGGTAATGGAGATCGAAGTCATCATGCTGTCCTCGATTCGTGCTCGGATACTTGCGACCTGCGTCGCCATCGTAGTCACGGCGCTGGCCGTGACGGGGGGGCTGGTCTATTACGTCGTCAAGAACCACAACGACGAGGCCATCGACCAGAACCACAAGTCGATCCTCGCCGGTCACGCGCTGGCGATCAACGAATGGGTGGCCAGCAGAGCACGGGAAACCCAGGCGCTCGCCGACACGATCGCGATCGGCGAAGGCGACCCGCTGCCGGCGCTGAAGCTGCTCGGCAAGTCGGGCGGTTTCGAGGTGCTGACGCTCGGCCTGCCGGACAAGACCGCGTTCTCGAACGTCCCGCTCGCGCCCGGCTACGACCCGACCGCACGCCCCTGGTACAAGCAGGCCGTCAGCGCGGGCCAGCTGGTCGTGACGGCGCTCTACCGTGATGCAACGACGGGCAAGCCGGCGGTTGCGTTCGCGGTGCCCGTGGTGCGCGATGGCACGGTGAAGGGCGTACTGGCCGCCAGCCTGTTCATGGAGAGCGTGAGCGCGATCGTCACCTCCGTTCATCCGACACCGGCCAGCTTCGCATTCCTGGTGGACAAGAGCGGCCGCGTGATCGCGTCGGCCAAGACCGACCTGATCATGAAGCCCGCGACCGGTCTTTCGCCGGTGCTCGATTCCGAACACCTCGGCGCGCTGCAGTCGGCATCCGCGCCCGTCGCGGTCGACGTCGACGGGGCCACCAAGCTGGTGCGCGCACAGCCGATCGCCGGCACCGACTGGTCGCTGGTGCTCGCGCTCGACAAGGCGGACGTGACGGCCGGCATGCGTGCGGTCGCGACGACGACGCTGGCTGCCATCCTGATCGTTGCCGTCATCGCGGCGGCACTCGTCGGCGCGATGACGAACGCGGCCTTCAAACGCATTCTGCTGGTTCGCGATGCGCTCACGGACGTCTCGAGCGGCAGCGGCGACCTGACGAAACGCCTGCCTGCCGACGGCGCGGACGAAGCTGCGCAGATCGCGCACGCGTTCAACCTGTTCGCCGAAAAGATCAGCACGATCCTGCTGCAGATTCGCGAGTTCAGCGAGTCCGTCAACCTTGCGAGCGCCGAGATTGCACAGGGCAACCAGGATCTGTCGAGCCGGACCGAACATGCGGCGTCGAGCCTTCAGGAAACGGCCGCCGCGCTCGAGGAAATCGCCGGCACGGCGCGCAACTCGGCCGATGCGGCAAGCCAGGTGAGCCGTCTGGCGGAATCCGCGTCGAACGTCGCGCTGCGCGGCGGCTCGGTCGTGAGCGAGGTCGTGTCGACGATGAACGACATCACGCAAGCATCCGGCGAGATCGCCAATATCGTCGGCGTGATCGACGGCATCGCGTTCCAGACCAACATTCTCGCGTTGAACGCCGCCGTCGAGGCAGCACGCGCGAACGAGCACGGCCGTGGCTTCGCGGTCGTCGCGGGTGAGGTGCGCGCACTCGCGCAGCGTAGCGCGCAGGCTGCCAAGGAGATCAAGCAGCTGATTCACTCGTCGGTCGAGAAGATCGAAGGCGGCTCCGGACTCGTCCAGACGGCCGGCGCGACGATGGACGAAATCGTCGCGGGCGTGCGCAGCATCACGGGCGTGATCGCCGAGATTACCGTCGCGGCAAAGGAGCAGAGCACAGGGCTCGAGCAGGTGAATCAGGCCGTGTCGCATCTCGACAATGCGACGCAGCAGAATGCGGCGCTCGTCGAGCAGTCGGCCGCCGCGGCGACGTTGCTGCGCGAGCAGGCCGCCAGGCTCGCGCAGACGGTCGGCGAGTTCAAGCTCGAGGACCATCGTGCATCGACGTCGCAGCCGGCCTGACGAGGTGCGATACCGGCTGCGTCCGTCCGCGACATGGGCGGGCGCGGCATCCTTCTCGCGTGCGTGACTGTCCGGGCAGCCGGAATCGGGCGCAGTCTACATGACCTGCGAAGCATGCCCGGCGACGACGCGCCAGCCGGCGCCCGAGCGGCGCCAGAGACGCGTATAGGCGAACGTGCCGTTGAACGCCGCGCCATCGAAATGACCGGCGAGTGTCGCTTTCGTCGTGGTCAGGATCATCGCGTCGATCGCGCATGCGCGCATCTCGTGGACGTCGAGCTTCTCCAGGCGCAGAAGCTTCGCGCGATGCGCGGACAGATCGTCGTCCTTCGAGATGACCTGGCCGGTCGGGACGGTGAACACCAGCCCGTCGTCCAGCAGCGCATCAAGCGCGTCGATATCGTTGACCAGCATCGCCGCGCGTAACGCGGTTTCAAATGGTTCGATGACGGTACGGATTGCATCCATGTCGGATCCTCGCTGGGTTGTGACTGCGTACGCAGTGGCGACGGACAAAGCCTACCGCGCATTCGACAGTGCCTGACTACGGACGAACCGGCGAACCGGCTCGGCGGTGCGGACGTGTCGCGGATCGTTGGCCTGTCGCTGACGTCGCTCGACTACTACGCATGCTGCAAGCCGTTTCCGCGGCCGCTGCGAGGCGCCGCGGCGAGCGTCGACCGGGTTGCCCGGGGAGCCGGCGCCCGCGTGACGTTGCAGCGTGGACGTCCGCAGGCGTTCGACTCGTGCTTCGAGCCCGAGGTCATGGGCGGCCGTGCTTCACGGCTCCGCCTTCGCCGCATGCACGTCACGCCGGAACGCGCCGGGGCTCGTGCCCGTCCATTTGCGGAACGCGCGATGGAACGCGCTCGGCTCGGTGAAGCCGAGTTCGGCCGCGATCTCCGCGACGCTGAGCGCGTGCCCGCGCAGCAGCGACTGGGCCAGCGCGCCGCGCAGCTCGTCCTTGATCGCCGCGAAGCTTTGTCCTTCGCTGCGCAAGCGCCGCCGCAGCGTCGCCGGCGTCGTGCCCAGGCGAACGGCCAGCGCATCGAAGTCGGGCCACTCGGCGGCCGGCAGCGCTTTCAGGTGTGCGCGCGTTTTCGCGACCCAGCCGGTATCGTGCCGGTAGCGCACCAGCAGGTTGCCGGGCGCGCCGCGCAGGAAGGTTTTCAGCGCCTGCGCGGAGCGGATCGTCGGCAGCGCGAGGTAAGCGGCGTTGAACGCGAGCCGGCTGTCGGGCCGGTCGAAATGCACGGGCACGCCGAAGAACTGGTGATAGTCGCTGCGCTGATCGGGGCTCGGGCACGCGAAATCGATACGCTGCAGCGGAATGCGCCGGCCGGTCAGCCAGCACGCGACGCCGAGCAGGATCAGCCAGAACGTCCGGTACGCGAACGCCGGATACGGCGCGCCCGACTGCGTCAGCACGATCTGCGCCTGCCCGTCGGCCACGACGAGCTCGCCGTGCGGCTCGTCGAGCACCACGCGCATGAACTGCAGCGCACGCCGCAACGCCTGCTCGAGCGTGCCGGCGTGCAGCACCGCGTGGCAGAGCAGCGTGAAGCTGCCTTGCCGCATCGGGCGCGCGGCGAGGCCGAAGAATTCGTCGTCGAGCGTGCCGGCGATCGCCAGCCACAGCCGGCCGTACTGCTGCGGCGTGACGGGCTCGTGCACGGTGGCCGGCAGGCCGGCGGCGCGCAGCACCGGTTCCGTCGGCAACCCGCGCCGGCGCAGGCACGCGAGCGCATCGTCGACGAAATCCGGCGAAATCATCTGCGGCCCCATTTTTCTGCATCCTCCCGACATGGCAAAAGCGATCACGATTCTAGATTCTGTTTGTCATTGATTGCAATGTGCGGGCTGTCTACTATCGATATATCCCCGTCGCGCCCCCGGCTCGCCGGCGGCTATAACGCACAGGAGACACGCATGCCTGATGGAGCTACCGCCCGGGCGGTGCCGGCCTACGCCGACGCCGTGGCCCGGTTCAGTATCGAGACCGCCGCCGCGCAGCTGCACGGCGACCTGGAGCGCGGCCTGAACGCGTGCGTCGAATGCTGCGACCGGCACGCGACGGCGGACGCGGTCGCCCTCGACTGGATCGACATCGGCGGGCAGCATCACCGCTTCACGTTCGCGCAGATGCAGGCGCTGTCGGCCCGGGTCGCGAACCTGCTCGTCGCGCAGGGCGTGAAGCCGGGCGACGTGGTGGCCGGCATGCTGCCGCGCACGCCCGAGCTCGTCGCGACGATCCTCGGCACGTGGCGCGCGGGCGCCGTCTATCAGCCGCTGTTTACCGCGTTCGGCCCGAAGGCGATCGAACACCGGCTGCGCATGAGCGATGCACGCGTCGTCGTGACCAACGTCGCGAATCGCGCGAAGCTCGACGAGATCGCCGATTGCCCGCCGGTCGCGACGGTGCGCGAAGCGGGCGAGACGCTGCCGGCGCACGACATCGATTTCCGCGCGGTGCTCGATGCGCAGGCCGACGCGTTCGAACCCGTGCTGCGCAAGGGCACGGACCTGTTCATGATGATGTCGACATCGGGCACGACGGGCTTGCCGAAGGGCGTGCCGGTGCCGCTGTACGCGCTGCTCGCGTTCGGTGCGTACATGCGCGAAGCGGTCGACCTGCGCGCCGGCGACCGGTTCTGGAACATCGCCGATCCGGGCTGGGCCTACGGCCTCTATTACGCGATCACGGGCTCGCTGCTGCTCGGCCATGCGACGACGCTCCACGAGGGCGGCTTCACGGTCGACAGCACGTACGACGTGATCGAACGGCTCGGCATCACGAGCCTGGCCGGCTCGCCGACCGCGTACCGGATGCTGATGGCCGCCGGGCCGGAAGCGGCCGCGCGCGTGAAGGGCAAGCTGCGCGTGGTGAGCAGTGCGGGCGAACCGCTGAATCCGGAAGTCGTGCGCTGGTTCGACACGGCGCTCGGCGCGCCGATCTACGATCACTACGGCCAGACCGAACTCGGGATGGTCGTGAACAACCATCACGGTCTCGCGCACGCGGTGCATGTCGGTTCGGCCGGCTTCGCGATGCCGGGCTACCGCGTCGCGGTGCTCGACGACGAGGGCCGCGAGCTCGGCCCCGGCGAACCCGGCAACCTCGCGATCGACATCGCTCGCTCGCCGCTGCTGTGGTTCCACGGCTACTGGCAGCAGGACACGCCGGCGATCGCGGGCGGCTACTACCGGACCGGCGACAACGTCGAGCTGGAGCCGGACGGCACCGTGAGCTTCATCGGCCGCGCGGACGACGTGATCACGTCGTCCGGCTACCGGATCGGCCCGTTCGACGTGGAAAGCGCGCTGATCGAGCATCCGGCCGTCAGCGAGGCCGCGGTGATCGGCGTGCCCGATCCGGAGCGCACGGAGATCGTGAAGGCGTTCGTCGTCCTGTCGAAAGGCTTCGACGCCACGCCGGAACTGGCCGAGGAATTGAGCCTGCATGTGAAGCGGCGGCTGTCCGCTCACGCGTATCCGCGCGCGATCGACTTTGTCGACGCGCTGCCGAAAACCCCGAGCGGCAAGATCCAGCGCTTCGTGCTGCGCAAGATGGAAGCCGAGAAGGCCGCTCAACCCTGAATACGGACTGCGAATGAATATCAAGGATCGCGTTTTTCTGATTACGGGCGCCGGTTCGGGCCTTGGCGCCGCGGTGGCGCGCATGGTCGTCGCGGAGGGCGGCAAGGCCGTGCTGCTGGACGTCAATGACGATGCGGGCACGAGCCTCGCGCACGAACTCGGCGCGGCCGCACGCTTCGTGAAGACCGACGTGACGAGCGAGGCCGACGGGCAGGCGGCCGTCGCCGCCGCGCGCGACGCATTCGGCCGCATCGACGCGCTGGTCAACTGCGCGGGCGTCGCGCCGGGCGAGAAGGTCGTCGGCCGCGACGGCCCGCACTTGCTCGACCGTTTCGCCCGGGCGGTGTCGATCAACCTGATCGGCACCTTCAACATGATCCGGCTGGCCGCCGAAGCGATGTCGAAGCAGGACGCCGATGCGGAAGGCGAGCGCGGGGTGATCGTCAACACCGCATCGGTCGCGGCGTTCGACGGGCAGATCGGGCAGGCGGCGTATGCTGCGTCGAAGAGCGGCGTGGTGGGCATGACGCTGCCGATCGCGCGCGAACTCGCACGCTTCGGCATTCGCGTCGTGACGGTCGCGCCGGGTATCTTCGCGACGCCGATGATGGCCGGCATGCCGCAGGACGTGCAGGACGCGCTCGGCAAGAGCGTGCCGTTCCCGCCGCGGCTCGGCCGCCCGGAAGAATTTGCGGCGCTGGTGCGCCACATCGCCGAGAACACGATGCTGAACGGCGAAGTCATCCGTCTCGATGGCGCGTTGCGCATGGCACCGCGCTGACACTGGAGGAAGCGAATCATGACGACTCAGGATCCGATCGTAATCGTTGGCACGGCGCGTACGCCGATGGGTGGTTTTCAGGGCGATCTGGCGGCAGCCAGCGCGAGCGATCTGGGCGCGGTAGCGATTCGCGCGGCGCTCGAGCGCGCGAACGTGCCGGCCGAACGCATCGACGAAATCGTGTTCGGCTGCGTGCTGCCGGCCGGCCAGGGCCAGGCGCCGGCGCGGCAGGCCGCGCTGAAGGCCGGGCTGCCGCTCGGCGCGGGCGCGACCACGGTCAACAAGATGTGCGGTTCGGGGATGAAGGCCGCGATGTTCGCGCATGACCTGCTGCTGGCCGGTTCGGCGGCGGTGGCCGTCGCGGGCGGGATGGAGAGCATGACGAATGCGCCGTACCTGCTGCCGAAGGCACGCGCGGGGATGCGCATGGGTCACGGGCAGGTGCTCGACCACATGTTCCTCGACGGGCTCGAGGACGCGTACGAGAAAGGCCGCCTGATGGGCACCTTCGCCGAGGATTGCGCGCAGGCGTACCAGTTCACGCGCGAGGCGCAGGACGCGTTCGCGATCGCGTCGCTGACGCGCGCGCAGCGCGCGATCGCCGAAGGGCATTTCGTGTCGGAGATCGCACCGGTGACCGTGAAGGCCGGCAAGACCGAAAGCGTCGTGTCGATCGACGAGCAGCCGGGCAACGCGAAGCTGGACAAGATCCCGACGCTGAAGCCGGCGTTCCGCGAAGGCGGCACGGTGACGGCTGCGAACGCGTCGTCGATCTCGGACGGCGCGGCCGCGCTCGTGATGATGCGCCGCTCGGAAGCCGAGCGCCTCGGCCTCACGCCGAAGGCCGTGATCGTCGGGCATTCGACGTTTGCGGACAAGCCCGGCCTGTTCGCGACGGCGCCGATCGGCGCGCTGCGCAAGCTGTCGGAGAAGACCGGCTGGAGCCTGCGCGACGTCGACCTGTTCGAGATCAACGAAGCGTTCGCAGTCGTGCCGATGGCGGCGATGCGCGACCTCGACCTGCCGCACGAGAAGGTCAACGTGCATGGCGGCGCGTGCGCGCTCGGGCATCCGATCGGTGCATCGGGTGCGCGCGTGATGGTGACGCTGCTGGCCGCGCTCGAAACGTATGGCCTGAAGCGCGGCGTCGCATCGCTGTGCATCGGCGGCGGCGAGGCGACGGCGATCGCGATCGAGCGCATCGCGTAACGCATCGCGGATCACGCACGCTGCAACGCGGGCGACGGGTATCGCGCAAGGCGGACTTGCGCGATACCCGTCGCCCGATTTTCATTCCGGAGAACCTGGCTTCGGCGATACCGCGCCGCACGCACGAATCACGAGCTGCACGACCTGCTCGGTCTTCTCGTCGAACGTCTTCTTCGTGAACGTGCGCTTGCCGCTCAGCGCGCGGATCTGCGCATCGAAATCCGCGTAGTGCTGCGTGGTCGCCCAGATCAGGTACATCAGCGCATGCGCGTCGATCGGCGCGAGCAGCCCGCGTGCGATCCAGCCGTCGATCACGCTCACGCGCGTGTCGAACCACGGCTTTACGCGCTCCGACAGGATGTCCTGCATGTGCTCGGCACCGTGGATGATCTCGTTGGCCCAGACTTTCGAGCCGAGCGGGCGCCGCTGCGACAGCGCCATCTTCGCGCGCACGTAGCCGCCGATCGCCTCCACCGGATCGTCGTCAGCCTCGAATGTACCGGCCGCGCGATGCCAATCCTCGAACAGGTCGTCGAGCACGCGGCGGTACAGCGCGAGTTTCGTCGGGAAGTAGTAATGCAGGTTCGCTTTCGGCAAGCCGGCGCGCTCCGCGATCATCGCGGTGCTCGCGCCGTCGAGCCCGCGTTCGGCGAACACGGCCTCCGCACAGGCGAGCAGATGCGCCTCGTTGGACTCGCGGATGTGTGCCTTGCGTCGCCGCATCGGGGCGGACGTTTCGTCGCTGTCGGTGGCTTCGGCTGCCGCCTCGTCATGTCTCATCGTTACCCTCGCGCGGCGGGCATGCCGCGTTGGGCTTCATTCTAGCCGTTGATCCGCGTCGAACGCACGCGTGCGGATACCGCGCATCCGCCGCGATGCTGCGTTGCGATGGCACGTTTCTCGCTCTGTCGACTCCATGAAGAAAGACATTGCGCTGGTCATTTTGATCGTCTAAAACCTGTCCAATCGGACAGGATTCGACGAGCGGCGGAAGCCCTTCAGCCGGATTCGTCGGACGATCTTCGCGAACGATCCGGGCACGCACCGCGCTTGGGCGGCGCTGCCCCGAAACAGGCACGACACGCACCGGCACAGACCGGCTGACGACATCACGACCCCACAGGAGCGATACGAATGAATGCGGTATCGGAAACAGTGAAGCGGGCAGCGTTCGACACGTCGATCAAGGTCGACGGGAAGCGGTTGTGGGACAGCCTGATGGAAGTCGCGAAGATCGGTGCAACGCCGAAAGGCGGCGTGTGCCGCCTCGCGCTGACGGATCTCGACAAGGCCGGCCGCGACCTGATCGTCGGCTGGGCAAAGGCCGCCGGCTGCACGGTGACGGTCGATACGATGGGCAACGTGTTCATGCGGCGTGCGGGCCGCGTGGCCGACGCGGCGCCGGTCGTCACGGGCTCGCACGCGGATTCTCAGCCGACCGGCGGCCGCTTCGACGGCATCTACGGCGTGCTTGGCGGCCTCGAGGTGATTCGCAGTCTCAACGATCGCGGGATCGAGACCGAGCATCCGGTCGAGGTCGTGATCTGGACCAACGAGGAAGGCTCGCGCTTCGCGCCCGCGATGGTCGCATCCGGTGTGTTCGCCGGCGTGTTTTCGCTCGAATACGGGCTGTCGCGCAAGGACGTCGACGGCAAGACGATCGGCGAGGAACTGGCGCGCATCGGCTACGCGGGCGACGTGCCGTGCGGCGGGCGCAAGCTGCATGCGGCGTTCGAACTGCATATCGAGCAGGGGCCGATTCTCGAAGCGGAATGCAAGACGATCGGCGTCGTGACCGACGCTCAGGGGCAGCGCTGGTACGAGATCACGTTCACCGGCCAGGAAGCGCATGCGGGACCGACGCCGATGCCGCGCCGTCGTGATGCGCTGCTCGGCGCGTCGCGCGTGGTCGATCTCGTCAACCGGATCGGCCTCGATCATGCGCCGTTCGGCTGCGCGACGGTCGGCATGATGCAGGTTCACCCGAACTCGCGCAACGTGATTCCGGGCCGCGTGTTCTTCACCGTCGATTTCCGGCATCCGGACGACGCGGTGCTCGCGAAGATGGACGCCGCACTGCGCGACGGTGTCGCGCGCATCGCGGCCGACATCGGGCTCGAAACGGCACTCGAGCAGATCTTCTATTACAAGCCGGTCGCATTCGATGCCGCCTGCGTCGAAGCCGTGCGCGGCGCGGCCGATCGCTTCGGCTACTCGCATCGCGACATCGTATCGGGCGCCGGGCACGACGCGTGCTATCTCGCGCAGGTCGCGCCGACATCGATGGTATTCGTGCCGTGCGTCGACGGCATCAGCCACAACGAGATCGAGGACGCGACGCCTGCATGGATCGAGGCCGGCGCGAACGTGCTGCTGCACGCGATGCTGTCGCGCGCATGCGAGCCGGCTTCATGACGCATCGACCGTAGCAGCCGGAACGCTGCGTATCGCCTGATTGCAGGATTCCTAAGCATGACCGCCCCGACTGTGCATTCGCAGCCGGCGGGGACGGCTTTGTCTCCACTCAGTCGAAGGAACGCGTATGACCACCAAGCCAACCGGCGATATCGCCGCGCATCGCCTGTCGTCCACGCAACTCTCGTGCGAATTCGCCGATATCGCGCCGCTGCTCGATCCGACTGCCGCTGCCGCCGCTGCGAGCCGCTGCCACTACTGCTATGACGCGCCGTGCGTGCAGGCGTGCCCGACGCAGATCGACATCCCGAGCTTCATCCGCAAGATCGGCAACGGCAACCTGAAGGGCGCCGCGACCGACATCCTGTCCGCGAATCCGCTCGGCGGGATGTGCGCACGCGTATGCCCGACCGAGATCCTGTGCGAAGGCGCATGCGTGCGGAATCACCAGGATGCGCAGCCCGTCGCGATCGGTGCGCTGCAGCGGCATGCGACCGACTGGGCGATGGACACCGGTGCGGTGCAGTTCCGGCGCGCGCCCGACACGGGCCGCCACGTCGCGGTGGTCGGCGCGGGGCCGGCCGGGCTCGCGTGCGCGCACCGGCTCGCGCTGGCCGGGCATCGCGTCACGCTGTTCGACGCGCGGCCGAAGGCCGGCGGCCTCAACGAATACGGGATCGCCGCGTACAAGACCGTCGACGATTTCGCGCAGCGCGAGGTCGAGTGGCTGCTGTCGGTGGGCGGCATCACGCTGCAAACGGGTGTCGCGCTCGGACGCGACCTGACGCTCGACACGCTGCGCGAGCAGCACGACGCGGTGTTCCTCGCGATGGGCCTCGGCGGTGTGCGGGCGCTCGAGATCGACGGCGAGCAACTGGGCGGCGTGATGAATGCGGTCGACTTCATCGAGCAGGTGCGGCAGGCCGACGGGCTGGAGAACGTGCCGGTCGGGCGGCGGGTGGTCGTGATCGGCGGCGGCAATACGGCCATCGATGCATCCGTGCAGAGCCGCAAGCTCGGCGCCGAGCGCGTGACGATGGTGTACCGGCGCGGCGTGGAGGCAATGAGCGCGACGTGGGCCGAGCGCGAATTTGCGCAGAAGAGCGGCGTGGCGCTCGTCACGCACGCGAGGCCCGTGCGCATCGCGGGCACGAACGGGCAGGTGACGGGCGTCGAATTCGAGACCGCATCGGGCGAGCGCTTCACCGTCGATGCGGACATGGTGCTGAAGGCGATCGGCCAGACGCTGGCGCCGGACGGTGTCGCGGCCACGTTACTGACGGCCGACGGCACGCGCATCGCGGTGGACGCGGACGGGCGCACGGCGCTGCCCGACGTATGGGCCGGCGGCGACTGCGCGGCGACGGACGGCATCGACCTCACGGTGCAGGCCGTGCAGGACGGCAAGCGCGCGGCCGCGTCGATCGACGCGGCGCTCGCCGCCCGCGACGCGAAGGCGGCCTGAACGCGCGGCGTACCACGCACACCGAACACGACCCCATTCTCACGGAGCCGACCATGGCCGACCTTCGCTGCACCATCGCAGGCATCACTTCGCCGAATCCCTTCTGGCTGGCGTCGGCACCGCCGACCGACAAGGCCTACAACGTCAACCGCGCATTCGAGGCGGGCTGGGGCGGCGTCGTCTGGAAGACGCTCGGGCTCGATCCGCACGTCGTCAACGTCAGTTCGCGCTACGGCGCCGTGCAGTGGAATGGCCAGCGCATCGCGGGGCTGAACAACATCGAGCTGATCACCGACCGTCCGCTCGACGTGAACCTGAGGGAGATCGCGCAGGTGAAGCGCGATTGGCCGGACCGCGCGCTGATCGTATCGCTGATGGTGCCGTGCAACGAACGCGACTGGAAGTGGATCCTGCCGCTCGTCGAGGATACCGGGGCCGATGCGGTCGAACTCAACTTCGGCTGCCCGCACGGGATGAGCGAGCGCGGGATGGGCGCGGCCGTCGGGCAAGTGCCCGAGTACGTCGAGATGGTCACGCGCTGGGTGAAGGAAGGCACGAAGCTGCCGTGCCTCGTGAAGCTCACGCCGAACATCAGCGACATCCGGATGGGGTCGCGCGCCGCGTACAAGGGCGGCGCGGACGGCGTGTCGCTGATCAACACGATCAATTCGATCGTCGCGGTCGATCTCGACCACATGGCGCCGATGCCGACGGTCGACGGCAAGGGCACGCACGGCGGTTATTGCGGCCCGGCCGTGAAGCCGATCGCGCTGAACATGGTCGCCGAGATCGCACGCGATCCGGAAACGCCGAACCTGCCGATCTCGGGCATCGGCGGCATCTCGTCCTGGCGCGACGCGGCTGAGTTCATGGTGCTCGGCGCCGGCAGCGTGCAGGTGTGCACCGCGGCGATGCATTACGGATTCCGGATCGTATCGGACCTTGCCGACGGGCTGTCGAACTGGATGGACGAGAAGGGCTACGCGACGCTTGACGACATTCGCGGCCGCGCGGTGCCGAACGTGACCGACTGGAAATACCTGAACCTGAAGTACGACATCAAGGCGCGCATCGACCAGGACCGCTGCATCCAGTGCGGGCTGTGCCATATCGCCTGCGAGGACACGTCGCACCAGGCGATCACCGCGACGAAGGACGGCGTGCGGCACTTCGAAGTAGTCGATTCGGAGTGCGTCGGGTGCAATCTTTGCATGCATGTGTGTCCGGTCGAGCAATGCATCACGATGGAGCGTGTCGATTCGGGCGACTACGCGAACTGGACCACGCATCCGAACAATCCGGCGAGCGCGGATGCCGGTGCCGGTGCGGGCACCGCGGCGCCACCCGAGAAACACGCGAAGGCGGCCTGACCGGCGTCCGGCGGCGCGGCATTGGCGGTGCCGCCGCTTTTCGTTGTCCCCTGGGTCGGCATCATGCGATGCCGGCACTGACGTTTCTCGTGGAGTGCGATCGATGACATCCGCAGCGAATCCCGCCGATCCCGACAGCGCCGCGGCGCCGGGCGGCAGCCTGTACAACGACGACCTCGCGCCGACGACGCCGGCGCAGCGCACGTGGAAGTGGTATCACTTCGCGGCGCTATGGGTCGGGATGGTCATGAACATCGCGTCGTACATGCTCGCGGCCGGGCTGATCCAGGAGGGCATGTCGCCGTGGCAGGCGGTGACGACGGTGCTGCTCGGCAACCTGATCGTGCTCGTGCCGATGCTGCTGATCGGCCATGCGGGTGCGAAGCACGGGATTCCGTACGCGGTGCTCGTGCGTGCGTCGTTCGGCACGCAGGGCGCGAAGCTGCCGGCGCTGTTGCGCGCGATCGTCGCATGCGGCTGGTACGGCATCCAGACCTGGCTCGGCGGCAGCGCGATCTACACGTTGCTGAACATCCTGACCGGCAACGCGCTGCACGGTGACGCGCTGCCGCTCGTCGGCATCTCGTTCGGGCAGCTCGCGTGCTTCCTCGTGTTCTGGGTGCTGCAGCTGTACTTCATCTGGCACGGCACCGATTCGATCCGCTGGCTCGAAAGCTGGTCCGCGCCGATCAAGGTCGTGATGTGCGTGGCGCTCGTATGGTGGGCGACATCGAAGGCGGGCGGTTTCGGCTCGATGCTGTCGGCGCCTTCGCAGTTCGCGGCGGGCGGCAAGAAGGCCGGGCTGTTCTGGGCGACGTTCTGGCCGGGCCTGACCGCGATGGTCGGTTTCTGGGCGACGCTCGCGCTGAACATTCCCGATTTCACGCGCTTCGCGCATTCGCAGCGCGACCAGATGATCGGGCAGTCGATCGGGCTGCCACTGCCGATGGCGCTGCTGTCGGTGGTGTCGGTCGTCGTGACGTCGGCGACCGTCGTGATCTACGGCAACGCGATCTGGGATCCGATCGACCTGACGAGCCGGATGACGGGCATCGGCGTGGGGATCGCGCTCGTGATCCTCACGCTCGACACGATGTGCTGCAACCTCGCGGCGAATCTCGTTGGCCCGGCATACGATTTCTCGAGCCTGTGGCCGAAGGCCATCTCGTACCGCGCCGGCGGGATGATCACCGCGACGATCGCGATCGTGATGATGCCGTGGAAGATCCTCGCGACGACGGACGGCTATATCTTTACCTGGCTCGTCGGCTATTCGGCGCTGCTCGGGCCTGTCGCGGGCATCCTGATGGTCGACTACTTCCTGATTCGCGGCACGCAGCTCGATACGCGCGCGCTGTTCGACGAACGCGGCGGCTTCAGCTACGCGCGCGGCTGGAACCCGGCCGCGCTGGCCGCGCTCGCGGTCGGCGTGTTGCCGAACCTGCCCGGCTTCCTGCACACGGCATTCCCGGCATCGTTCCCGAACGTGCCGGCGTTCTTCAACACGCTTTATACGTACGCATGGTTCGTCGGCCTCGTGCTGGCGTCCGGCGTGTACGGCACCTGGATGAAGCGGCGCGCCGGACAGCGCGCGCAGATCGCGAGCGCATGACGCACACGGCATGCGATGCAGGCGCGGCATGCGGCACCCGACAGTCAACGAGGAGGCAACCAAATGGCAATCCTGATTCGCGGCGGCACCGTGGTCGATGCGGACCGCTCCTATCGCGCGGACGTGCTCTGCGCGGACCCGCAGGACGGCGGCACGATCCTGCAGATCGCGGAGAAGATCGACGCGCCGGCCGGCGCGACCGTCGTCGACGCGCACGACCAGTACGTGATGCCGGGCGGCATCGATCCGCATACGCACATGGAACTGCCGTTCATGGGCACGAGGGCGAGCGACGATTTCTACTCGGGCACCGCCGCCGGGCTGTCGGGCGGCACGACGAGCATCATCGATTTCGTGATCCCGAGCCCGAAGCAGCCGCTGATGGACGCATTCCGCGAATGGCGCGGCTGGGCCGAGAAGGCGGCGTCCGATTACGGCTTCCACGTGGCCGTGACGTGGTGGGACGAGAGTGTGCACCGCGATATGGGTACGCTCGTGCGGGAGCATGGCGTCTCGAGCTTCAAGCACTTCATGGCGTACAAGAACGCGATCATGGCCGACGACGAGATTCTCGTGAACAGCTTCACGCGTTCGCTCGAACTCGGCGCGCTGCCAACCGTGCATGCGGAGAACGGCGAGCTCGTGTTCCAGCTGCAAAAGGCACTGCTCGCGCGCGGGATGACGGGGCCGGAGGCGCATCCGCTGTCGCGCCCGCCGGAGGTCGAGGGCGAAGCCGCGAACCGCGCGATCCGCATCGCGCAAGTGCTCGGCGTGCCCGTGTATATCGTGCACGTGTCGGCGAAGGACGCGGTGGACGTGATCACGCGCGCCCGCAGCGAAGGGCTGCGCGTGTTCGGCGAGGTGCTGCCGGGCCATCTGGTGATCGACGAGGCAGTCTATCGCGACCCGGACTGGACGCGCGCGGCCGCGCACGTGATGAGCCCGCCGTTCCGCTCGGCCGAGCATCGCGAGGCGCTGTGGCGCGGGCTGCAGTCCGGGCAACTGCATACGACGGCGACCGATCACTGCGTGTTTTGCGCGTCGCAGAAGGCGATGGGCCGCGAGGATTTCACGAAGATCCCGAACGGCTGCGGTGGTGTCGAGGATCGCATGTCGGTGCTGTGGCATCACGGCGTGAATCACGGGCGCATCACGCCGAACGAGTTCGTGCGGATCACGTCGACGAACGCCGCGCAGATCTTCAACCTGTATCCGCGCAAGGGCGCGGTGCAGGTCGGCGCCGATGCCGATCTCGTCGTCTGGGACCCGGCCGCGACGAAGACGATTTCGGTGAAGACCCATCACCAGCAGGTCGACTTCAACGTGTTCGAGGGGATGACCGTGCAGGGCGTCGCGACGCACACGCTCACGCGCGGCGCGCTCGCGTGGGCCGACGGCGAGCTGCGCGCGGTGCGCGGCGCGGGCCGCTATCTGGAGCGCCCGCCGGCGGCCGGCTACTACGAGGCCGCGCGGATCGCGAACCGGCTGCGCGAGCCGCATCCGGTCGAGCGCGCGGGTTGAACGACGCGTGTCATGCGGGGCGTGTCCGTTCGGGCGGTGAGCGGCACGCCCCGCATGCATTCTTGCGTGGTAGATAGAACAACTGATTAAGCGGGAACAGCGCGAAAGAAGCAACGATCGATGCAATTGGCCGCAGCGATTTTGACGTCGTTGCAGGCGTGCGTATCGAGCGAGTAACATCCACCAACCCCATGCCGGGGCCGCGGGCCAGGGCCGCCCGCCGGACAGTTCAAATAGTGAGAAAGGAGCACAAGGTGGATATTCTGCGCAGTCTCCTCGGTATGTTGTTCCTGTTGCTGGTTGCTTATCTGTTGTCGAACAATCGCCGTGCCGTCAGCGGCCGGACCATGATCGCCGCGCTGCTCACGCAGTTCGCGATCGGCGCGCTGGTGCTGTTCGTGCCGTCGGGCCGCGCGGCGCTGGCCGGCGCCGCGAACGGCGTCAATCGCGTGCTCGACATGGGCAATCACGGCATCGCGTTCGTGTTCGGCGGACTGGTCGACGCTCGCATGTTCCAGCTGTTCGGCGACGGCGGATTCGTATTCGGCCTGCGCGTGCTGCCGATGATCATCTTCGTCACCGCACTGATCTCCGTGCTGTACTACATCGGCGTGATGAAGTGGATCGTCGCGATCCTCGGTGCGGGGCTCGCGAAGGTGCTCGGCGTGAGCCGCATCGAGGCATGCTCGGCCGTCGCGACGATCTTCCTCGGGCAGAGCGAGATGCCCGCGCTCGTGAAGCCGTTCGTGCGGAACATGACGAGCGCCGAGATCTTCACGGTGATGGCGAGCGGCATGGCGTCGGTCGCGGGTTCGGTGCTGGTCGGCTACGCCGGCCTCGGCGTGAAGATGGAGTACCTGCTCGCCGCGTCGTTCATGGCGGTGCCGGGCGGGCTGCTGTTCGGCAAGCTGCTGTTCCCGACCGTCGAGCCGAGCCGCGTGGTGGTCGATGGTCTCGATTTCGACGACAAGCGGGCTGCCAACGTGATCGAGGCGGCGGCGTCCGGCGCGTCGGTCGGCCTGCGGATCGCGATCAACGTCGGCGCGATGCTGATCGCGTTCGTCGGGCTCATCGCGCTGATGAACCTCATCGTCGGCGGCGCGGCCGCGTTCGCGGGCTTTCCGCAGGTCACGCTGGTGGGCATCATCGGCCACCTGTTCGCGCCGCTGGCGTGGATCATCGGCGTGCCCTGGCACGATGCGACGCTCGCCGGCAACTTCATCGGCGAGAAACTGATCTTCAACGAGTTCGTCGCGTACGGCGACCTGTCGCCGTACCTGAAGGGCGGCGAGCACGTCGCGGCGGCCGGCCTGCAGGTGCTCGACCCGAAGACGCTCGCGATCGTGTCGTTCGCGCTGTGCGGCTTCGCGAACTTCTCGTCGATCGCGATTCTCGCGGGCGGCTTCAGCGCGGTGGCACCCGAGCGCCGCTCGGACGTCGCGCGGCTTGGCTTGCGCGCGCTGACGGCCGCGACGCTGTCGAACCTGATGAGCGCGGCGATTGCCGGCCTGTTCTTTTCGCTGCATTAGGGCCTGTTCACGCTAATAACGGGCTTGCGAACGTGCCTTTGCGCCCGCAGGGCAAGGAGTGAGGAGGCGCAATAGCCGTAGCTATTGCAACAACGAACGACGCCGCCATGCGGGCGCAAAGGCACGTTCCCCTGTTGTAAAAATTCATTCGTGGGGCTGGCCCCCAGAAGGGCCGATCGCCGCGTCATGCTCCTTGCGAATACGTTGAGTATTCGCTTCGTCGCAATCCTTGCGCTCGGCCCTTCTGGGGGCCAGCGCAAGCCCGTTATTAGCGTGAACAGGCCCTAAACCATGCAGTAGACTGCGACCGTTCGAAGAGAGGCAACGATGTTTCTACCGCAGGAATTCATTCGCAGGAAGCGCGACGGGCAGCCGCTCGATCGTGACGGGATTGCCGCGTTCGTGCGCGGCGTGACCGACGGCAGCGTGACCGAGGGCCAGGTGGCGGCGTTCGCGATGGCCGTGTTTTTCAACGACCTGAGCACCGACGAGCGCGTCGCGCTGACGCTCGCGCAGCGCGATTCGGGCGACGTGCTCGACTGGCGCGCGCTCGATCTCGACGGGCCGGTGATCGACAAGCATTCGACCGGTGGCGTCGGCGATGTGGTGTCGCTGATGCTCGGGCCGATGGTGGCCGCCTGCGGCGGCTATGTGCCGATGATCTCCGGGCGCGGGCTCGGTCATACGGGCGGCACGCTCGACAAGCTCAGCGCGATTCCCGGCTACGACGTGATGCCCGCGACGGATGCATTTCGCCGCACGGTGCGCGACGTCGGCGTCGCGATCATCGGGCAGACCGCACGGCTCGCGCCGGCCGACAAGCGCATCTATGCGATTCGCGACGTGACGGCGACCGTCGAGTCGGTCGCGATGATCACCGCGTCGATCCTGTCGAAGAAACTCGCGGCGGGGCTCGACGGACTCGTGATGGACGTGAAGGTCGGCTCCGGCGCGTTCATGCCGACCGCGGAGAAATCGGCGGAACTGGCCCGCAGCATCGTCGACGTCGGCAACGGCGCGGGCATGAAGACGACCGCGATCCTCACCGACATGAACCAGTCGCTCGCGCCGTGCGCGGGCAATGCGCTCGAGGTCGCATGCGCGATCGACTACCTGACGGGCAAGTCGCGCCCGGCGCGCCTGCATGACGTGACGATGGCGCTGTCGGCGGAGCTGCTCGTCACCGGCGGGCTGGCACGCGATGTCGTCCACGCGCGCGAGAAACTGGAGCAGGCACTCGATTCGGGCGCGGCGGCCGAACGCTTCGCGAGAATGGTCGTGGCGCTCGGTGGCCCCGCGGACCTGATCGACGTGCCGTCCCGGCATCTGGCGCGGGCGGCGGTGATCGTGCCGGTTCCGTCGCCTTCGACCGGCGTGGTGCAGCGGGTCGATTGCCGTGGGCTCGGGCTGGCGGTCGTCTCGCTCGGCGGCGGCCGCACGCGCGCGGAGGATGCGATCGACGTCAGCGTCGGCCTCACGGCGCTGGCGGAGATCGGGCAGCGCGTCGAGGCCGGCGAGCCGCTCGGTTACGTGCATGCGCGCGACGACGCGTCCGCGGCGCATGCGGTGGACGCGGTCCGGCGCAGCTACGTGCTCGGCGAGACGGGCGACGTGCCGCCGACCCTTTACCAGCAGATCGGCTGACCCTACTCCCGGAGGCACCTTCTCGATGGAACGAGACGAACTGATCGAACAGGCCAAGGCGGCGCGCGAACGCGCGTATGCGCCGTATTCGCGCTTCCACGTCGGCGCGGCGCTGCAGGCGCGCGACGGCACGGTTTTTCACGGCTGCAACGTCGAGAACGCGTCCTACGGGCTGTGCAATTGCGCGGAACGCACGGCGATGTTTTCGGCGATCGCCGCCGGCTATCGTCCGGGCGACTTCGCGCGGCTTGCGGTCGTTGGCGACACGGATGGCCCGATCGCGCCGTGCGGCGCGTGCCGCCAGGTGATCATCGAGATTGGCCTGCCCGATATTGAAGTGATCCTGGCCAACCTGAAGGGGGCCGTCGAAGTCACGACGGCCCGCGCATTGCTGCCGGGCGCGTTCAGCCTGTAACGGCGCGCGCTGCGGCGCGCCGCACGCGTCACGCGCCGTCGCGCGTTTCGCGGATCGGGATCACGGTGCGCGCGCCGCACTGGCGCAGCAGGTCGCGCAGCTCATTGATGACCGGAAACACCTCGTGGTTCCAGTCGGCACCTTGGGCGTCGTGTGCTTCCTGCTCGCGCTCGACGATCCAGCGATCCTCGCGGAAGATGCGCTCGGTGAACCACACGAGCAGCGGCCACGCGAGATCGAGTGCGAACGGGATGCCGGGCTTGTGGATCGACAGCAGTCCGAACGTGCGGTTGGTGCGCTGTTCGGCATCGAGCGGCACGTAGACGATCCACAGGTCCATCACGAGCGTGCCTTCGCTCGAGCGGATCTGCAGCGTCTGGTACGGGTAGCCGGTGCGTACCGTCATCACGCTCTTGTCGGACTGGTCGGCCGGCTTCTTGCTCGCGCCGAACACGAGCGCCTCGCCGACCGGCTGCTTGCCTTCCATCCGAGCGAACGTGTAGTCGACCTCGACCCAGTCGTCGCCGCGGCGCCGGCCGACCGAGCGCGCGCGCATCTGCCCCATCTGCTTGCGGTGCAGGAACTGATGGTTCATGTCCATCAGGTTCTCGTGCATGAACGAGTAGTGGCACTTGACCTCGCGGCCGAAGCGGCGTGTCTTGTACGCGCGGTTGTCCGCCGATTCGAGCGCGGGGAACGGCCGCGAGTCGGCAAGTGTCGCGTCGCCCGGAAACACGAAGATCAGCCCGTGCGCCTCGCGGCACGGATATGCACGCACGCCGTTGGGCAAGCGCTCGCGGCCGAGGTAGGGCACGTCGACGCAGCGGCCGCTGTCGCACGCGTAGGTCCAGCCGTGATAGCAGCAGCGCAGCGTTTCGCCGCTGACGACGCCCGCGTGCAGCGGCACCTGGCGGTGCGCGCAACGATCTTCGAGCGCGTACACGGCGCCGGACTCGGTGCGTACGAGCACGATCGGGTCGCCGGCGAAGCGCACGCCGAGCGTCTTGCCGCGCTTGAGCTCGCGCGACCACGCGAGCGGATACCAGTGATCGGGGTGAATCGGCACGCGGCGCAGATCGCGCACGGTCGCGCCGGAGGACGATTCTCCAACGGTGTTGCTGTCAGGCAAGGGTACTGCGAGCATGCGTGACGCCTCCTGGCTGGGCGGGTGGTCCGGACGCCGCAAGAAACGGCGGGGGATCAGGAGAAGTCTACGCGAAGTTGCCCGCCGCGGCGGACGCGATGCGGGTTTGCCCCGGCATCGCGGCCGCGGTTTCGTTGATGCGGCGCAAACGGGGCCGCAGGCGGCGCGCGCCGGGCGTGCACGGCCGCGCGACGGGCGGTATCCCGTCGCGCGGCGGGTGGGCGGTCAGGAGTGGGCGTCGCGCCACAGCACCGCGTCGGAACGGTACAGCGCCGGGAAGCGCTGCTTCAGTCCGGCGACCTTCGGCAGGTCGTTGAACGCGATATAGGGCGCGTCGGGATGCAGTTCGAGGTAGTTCTGGTGATAGGCCTCGGCCGGATAGAACCCCTTGTAGTCCTCGACGCGCGTGACGACGGGCGCCGCAAACACGTGCGCGGTGCCGAGCTGCGCGATGTACGCGGTCGCGACCGCGCGTTGCTGCGCGGTGGTCGGGAAGATCGCGGACCGGTACTGCGACCCTTCGTCGGGACCCTGCCGGTTGAGTTCGGTCGGATCGTGCGCGACCGAGAAGAACACCTGCAGCAGCCGGCCGTACGTGATCTGGGTCGGGTCGTAGACGATCCGCACCGATTCCGCATGCCCCGTCAGCCCCGAGCCGACGAGCGCGTAGTGCGCGGTTTCGGATGCGCCGCCCGCATAGCCTGCCGTGACCTGCTTCACGCCCTTCACGTGTTCGAACACGCCCTGTACGCCCCAGAAGCAGCCGCCGGCGAGCACGGCCGTCTCTTCGTGCGACGCGCCGGCCGTTTCGTCGAGCGACGGCGCGGGCACGGTGCGCATCGGTTCGGCGGAATTGACGATGCGCTGATGGCCGAACACGGCGGCGGCCGCGACGGCGACGGCGCCGATGCGGCGCAGCAAAGTCGCGCGCCGTCGCGCTGCGGCATCGCGGGTGGAGATCGGGATCATCTTTTGCTCCTTTTTGAATGGGTCGGCGACCGTGGCGGCCGGGTGGCAGCGCACGCGATCAACCGAAAGTGAATGCGTACGCATCGACACCGGGATCGAGAAACTCGATCGCGAACGTGCGATCGGCGATCGCTCCCGGCTGCCGGACGAGCTGGTACAGGCGCTGGCCGGTGACCGTGCCGTAGCCCTGAGCGTCGACGTCGGCGCCGTGCGCGGCACCGGGCGCCGCGCCGTCGAGCGTCACGCGAAAGCGCACGGGCTGGCCGTTCGCGCCCGGGCCGAGCACGAGGTGCAGGTCGCGTGCATGGAAGCGGTAGACGATCCGGCCATCGGGGGCGGCGAGCGACGCACGCTCGCCGCCGACGTTCCAGGTGCCCGCGAGGCCCCAGTCGTTGAGGTCCGGCCGGGCCGGCGCGTCGTAGCGGTGCACCGCATCGCGCACTGCGCCGCCCGGCGACGCGAAGCTTTCTGCGCGCGCATAGCCGACATAGGTTTCGGGCGAGCGGACGTCCGCGCTGTCGGCTGCCGCGAGCGCGCCCTTCGCGGGCGCCCCGGCGAGCCCGAGCGGCACGTTCAGCGCTTCCGGATGGCCGGCTTCCGCGAGCAGCGACTGGATCGCGCGCTCCGACTGCGCGTATTCGCCTTCGCCGAAGTGGTGATGGCGAACGCGCCCTTGCGCGTCGATGAAGTAGTGCGCCGGCCAGTATTCGTTGTTGAAGGCGCGCCAGATCGAATAGCCGTTGTCGATCGCGACCGGGTAGTCGATGCCGAGGTCGTGCACGGCCTTCTTCACGTTGCCGATGTCGCGTTCGAACGCGAACTCCGGCGCGTGCACGCCGATCACGACGAGCCCGTACGGCGCGTACTTGCGTGCCCACGCGTTCGTGTACGGCAGCGTGCGCAGGCAGTTGATGCACGAATACGTCCAGAAATCGACGAGCACGACCTTGCCGCGCAGGCCGGCCGCGGTCAGCGGCGGCGAGTTCAGCCACTGCACGGCGCCGTCGAGCGACGGCAGCGTGCCTTCGACGGGCAGCGCGGACGGCGTCGTGACGGCCGCGCGCATCATCGCGCTGCCGGCCGCCATCGCACCGCCGCCGGCCGGTGCCTCATCGGCTGCCGCGGCCATCATCGCGCCGCCGGTGGCGTTGTCGGCGGTGTTGCCGGTTGCGGCCATCGCGGCCGGTGCCGCTGGCGCCGCCGGTGCGCCGCTCGAGCGTCCGCCGAGGCGCTCGACGAGCTTCGTCTCGAGGCCGCCCGTCGTGACGGTCGACAACTGCGCGAGCGCGCCGGTGTCGAGGCCGAGTGCGATCGCGCCGACGCCGGCCAGCAGCGCCGCGCCGATCCCGCGCCGGATCCATTCGCCGGCGCCGAGCGAGCGCTTCATCGCGGCGAACACCTTCCCGCCGATCACGAGCGCGACCGCGAGCGACGTCGCTGCGCCGGCCGCATACGCGACGAGCAGCAGCGTGGTACCGACGCTCGCGCCGCGCAACGCGGCGCCGGTCAGCACGAGCCCCAGGATCGGGCCTGCGCATGGCGCCCACAGCAGGCCCGTCGCGACGCCGAGCAGCAACGACGACGCGGGGCCGGCCGGGCGGCCGTCGCGCTGCGCGAACCCGGTGAGCCGGTTGCCGGCGGCGACGAGCGGGCGCGTCAGGTGTTCCGCGACGCGCGGCATCAGCAGCGTCAGGCCGAACACGGCGAGCAAGACGATCGCGATCCAGCGGCCGGCCTGGTTCGCCTGCGCGACCCAGCCGCCGCCGACGGCGGCGAGCGACGCGACGACGGCGAACGTGAGCGCCATGCCGGCGAGCAGCGGCAGCCCGGTGCGCACGAACGGCTGGTCGGCGCGGGCGAACACGAACGGCAGCACGGGCAGGATGCAGGGGCTCAGGATCGTGAGCACGCCGCCGAGATAGGCAAGGACGATGAGCAGCATGGTGCGTTCTCCAGTCGGTTGGGAGTGGGGCCGGATCAGGCGGCAGCCGGGTGGAAGGTGAGCGCGAGGCCGTTCATGCAGTAGCGCAGGCCGGTCGGCGGCGGGCCGTCGTCGAACACGTGGCCGAGATGGCCGCCGCAGCGCCGGCAGTGCACTTCGGTGCGGACCATGCCGAACGTGGTGTCGGTGTGGGTGTCGACTGCGTGGTCGAGCGGCTTCCAGAAGCTCGGCCAGCCCGTATGGCTGTCGAACTTGGCGGCGGACGAGAACAGCGCGAGGCTGCAGCCGGCACAGGCGAACGTGCCGGATCGGTGCTCGTCGTTCAGCGGGCTGCTGTACGGCCGCTCGGTGCCGGCTTCGCGCAGGATCGTGTATTGGGCGGGCGTGAGCCGGCGATGCCATTCGGCATCGCTGAGCGTGACCTCGAAAGGGGCCGCCGTGGGTGCGCCGGCCGGCGGCGCGGCAAATGCGCGGCCGACCAATGCGCGCCGGCCGGCGGACGACAGCGCGGCGAGCGCGGCAAGGCCGGTGGCGCCGGCGAACAGCAGATGTCTGCGGGTGGGCATGACGGGCTCCTGGAAGCAGGTGCTGAAAACATGCGCCCATCGTAGGCAACGGCCGGTGTCGAAGTCCTCACGGAAAGTTAAATGAATCGTGATGTTTGCCGGAGGGGTGCGGCGAGGGGCGCTGGAATCCGTCGAAGCGCCAGCTGGCAAGGGCTTCCGAGCGAGTGAGCCGCCGATGTTGATCGGGCACTTGTTCGCGTTGCGATTTTTTGTCTTTTTGGTGTTCGTCGAGAGGCGCGGTGAATCCGGACTTTGGCTTGCCGGTCGAATCGGACAGCGGCACGAGCGCTGTTTGACTGCGGTCGTGCATCACATCGAGCGTGTGATGCGCGCGTGGACGCGGTGACTACTAATGACATGGTCCGCCCCGCCTTACCGGACAAGTTAAGCTGGCGGCACACTCGAGCCCGCATTGACTGCCTCGGACAAGGGGCGACCTGGAACATAGTGCGCCGACGGGTAGACCTTCACGCGCACCATGACGCCCCGCATTGGCGGAATAGCCGGACACGATTAGCACATGGGCGGACACCATTAGCAGAATCTACGAACTTCAACATCAGTCGTCGTGTCAGGCGCCGACCGGCCGGCCGTCTTCATCCATCACGGTGACCGTGTCGGCGCCGGCCTGCCTGACTTCGTAGTGAAACACCTTGCCGTCTTCGGCGTGTTCGACTTCGAACGCGACGATATCATCGTCACGCAGTGCCCCTAACCGTACGAAGCGGCGGGTGAAGATGTCCGGCACATCGTTGCCTGGACGGATTGCAACGATCCGGCCGATCGAGTCGTCGACCGATTCGTACTCGGCCGGCAGACGCCAGCGCCCGGAAGCATCGAGCACGCCCCATAGTTCGTGTTCGCAAGCGGCCCAGCACTCGCTGCCGGAGTGCAGCAGCACGGTCAAGCCCGTATAGCGGCACGGGATGACCTGTACCCCGCGGCGATCGACTACCCCGAATTTGCCGTCGTGCAGCACGCGCGCATATTCCCCGCGCCAGAACGCCCATACGCGCTCGTACCGTACCGGCGTAATCTGCTCGCCGAGGCTATCGATATGTCCATATCTGTCGCCTTGCCGCACGATGGCGACTTCCGTCCAGGCGTCGAAGTCGATTTCGTCGTAGCACGGCGGCGCCAGCGTCTCACCCGTAATGGCCATCACGCCCATCTTTCCGTCTTGCTCGAATACTTCGACCTGCTCGTAGTAAATCGACGTCAGCGGTTCCCAACCATAGTCGTAGTGGTCCTGGTTGAGCAGTTCGCGAAAGCTGCTGACATCTTCTTGCGCCAATCCCTCGCACTGGTCGAGTATGGCGGGATCGTCCGCAGCGATCGCGCGCTCGATTCTGGCGTTGTCGCGCTCGATGCGTGCCAGTAGCGCCTGGGCCAGCTCAACGTGCGGCTCCACCGACAGGTTGAATACGTCCCATCCGTTCAGATGAAAGTATCGATGGGTCGCGCGATTCTCGAGGAACGCGAATATCTTGCGCCTGGCTTCCCGGAATGCGGCGAGATCGTCGATCAACCGGTCGGCATGATGCTCCAGAAACGCATACAACTTCATCAGGCGCGCCTTGCCGCCCTCCGCCTCCGCGTAAATTCCGTCGTCGTTGCCGGTATCGTTGCAACGATTGCGCGCGAGGAATGGCGCCACCGCCAGCAGTGGGCTCAGTATCGTCGGGAAGTCGTAATTCCACTCCATCATGTTCAGGCAACACGTGTCGGCCGGGCCGACGTCTTGCAGATTGAACATGTACATGCGATGCGCCATCGAGGTTCCCTGTCGTGAGTCGAGCATCGGTCAATCCGCGTCCGGATGCTCATGTCGTGTCTGCCGGTGTGACGTTTTCCGAGCCGGTATCGCCAGGCGCTTCAGACCGGCGTCCTTACGCTGCGTCCATTCCACGGCTTCATGAAGCCATGTCGACAGTATGCCTGTTGATCGTTGCACAATTGACTGCACCGGCGATGGGTGCTGGAGCGCCCCGATTCGGACGGACACTTATCGACCCGTCACCTCGACAACCTGATCGAGCAGGACCATCGCCACATTGAGTCACGAACCAACTTCATGCCCGGCTTTAAAAGTTTCACGAATGCCGCCGTCACTCTCGCAGGCATCGAGTCGATGCATCGCATTCGAAAAGGCCGGTTCAACCTCGCGAATGTCGTGGCCCGCCGAATGACCTGGTCGCGGTACGCTTCGTCTACAGTCCGCGCCTCTTTGCCGCGCTTGGCGTCGTACCGCACCACCGTCGGAACGCGCGCGAGAAGGACGCTGCAGAGCAATTCCATTTGCTGGCTTTCTGAGGAATCCTGGGGATCACAGGGACGTCTGTCGATCTTCGTCCTTATCGCGACAGAACCCCGAAAACAGCGCGAGCGTCGAGAAGTCGATCATGGGCGTTCCTCCGGGCTGCTTCGGCGCAAAAGGAAGAGCAGTGCAGGACCGCGCGCGATGCGGGCCAACCGCGATCGCGCGTGGTCGATGCGACGCCGCACTACACCCGGTCGAGCAGGTCGACGAGCAGCCTGGCCCCGTCGGCCCCCTTCGTGGAATCGGTCCACAGCCGGTCGATCATCTTCCGGTACATCGCGACGGCATCGGCCGACGTGGTGATCGTCGCGATGCCGGTACGAATGTTCGGCAGCTCGCCGAGCCGGAACGGCGATACCGCGATATGCGCGCTGTCGTCGTCCTCGAAGATCTGGAAGGTTTCGTTCGGCAGGTTGTCGCTGACGATGCCGATACGCACGCCTTTCACATCGTCCTCGAGCATCCCGACGATCCGCATCACTTCCCGGCGCGCGGCGAGTTTGCGCTCGAGCTGCACGCCCGGTGGCAGCCCGAGGCGGCCGACCAGGCCGTGGTGCAGGAATTGCTCGATCTGGCGCAGCCCGATCAGGCTCGTCACGTTCAGCGGTGCGCGCCGGAACGCGGCTTTCCGGTCCGCGAGGATCGCCATCACTTTCGACAGCGTCTGCCGCCACGCGGCATCGGTCAGCGACGGCGGGATGCTTTCCTCGAGCATCTGGCGCAGCCAGCCGTCGTAATCGTCGGAGGTCAGCAGGAACGAGAACGGATCGAAATGCGCGAAGATCCGCTGCGAGCGGCTCTCGATCTGCCGCATGCGCTCGAAATAGCTGATCGCCGAATCGTGATACTCGACCTCGACGCCCATCAGGTTCGCGAGCGACACGCCGAACAGCGCGGCGAGCCGCTCGAGCGTATCGATCTTTACAATCTCGCCACGTTCGAGCTTGTAGACCGCCGCGCGCGAGATGTTCAGGCGCTCGGCGACATCCTCGCTGCGCAACTCGGCAGCCATCCGGTACGCGCGCAGGCGCTCGCCAATGCTGTCGAAGTCGAAGCGCGCGCCGCGCAGACGCGTTTTTCGGGAACCGGCGGTGGACATGAAGTACCTCTAGGTGACGGATGAAAAATCGACAGACACCGGGTTGCGCGACCGCGCCGCCATCCTGCCGGGGGCATCGCGAAGATCGATATTTGTCTATTTTTTTGTATCGGGTATTTTAACGTAGTCGACAGCGGATGCTCGCACACCCGCGGCTTGCGTTCGTCTTGTGCGCGGTAACGGCCTGCGACCGGGCCGTGTCCGTGCGCGCGCACGTCGTCTAAATATTTGGACGAACGGCGAGCACGCAGACGCTGTCGGCGATAGAGGCATCGCACCTTCCAGACATTCCCACGTGCCGGCCCACTGCGCCGGGAGGAGAAAAGCATGACATTGCACACCCCGCGCGCCCGATTTCGGGCAGGATTCCTGATGGCCGGCGCGGCAAGCGCCATTGGCATCGCGCCGCTCGCGCACGCACAGTCGAGCGTGACGCTGTACGGCGTCGCCGACGCTTTCGTCGGTTCGGTGAAGCAACCCGGCGGGCGCACGGCGCTCGTGCAGTCGGGCGGCGGGATGACGACGTCGTTCTGGGGGCTCGGCGGCAGCGAGGATCTCGGCAACGGCAACAAGGCGTTCTTCGTGCTCGAAAGCTACTTTCAACCGCAAAGCGGCGCGTACGGCCGCTACGCCGGGGACAGCCTGTTTTCGCGCAATGCGTACGCGGGATTGCAGACGCGGTTCGGCCAGCTTCGTCTTGGCCGGATCACGACGCCGCTGTATCTCGCGACGATCCAGTTCAACCCGCTGTTCAATTCGTACACGTTCTCGCCGATGATCTTCCATACGTTCAAGGGCGTGGGCGCCGAGGGCGTGGTCGGCGATTCGGCGTGGAACAACGCACTCGCCTATACGAGCCCGACGTTCGGCGGATTCAATGCGGGGCTGCTGTATGCACTCGGCAATACGGCCGGCCGGAACGGTGCGAAGAAATGGAGCGTCAACGCGAACTACGCGCGCGGCGCGTTCGCGGCCGCCGCGGTTTTCCAGTACGTGAATTTCAGCGCGACGCCTGGCGATCTCGACGGCGCGCTCGCCGCGGCGCCGGGCCTGTCGAGCCAGCGCACGGTGCAGGTCGGCGCGTCGTACGACTGGCGTGTCGTGAAGCTGTTCGCGCAGTACATGAACGTCGCGAACCGCGCGCAGCGCGGCAACTTCCACGGCGATACGCTGCAGGCCGGCGTCAGCGTGCCGATCGGCGTGGGTTCGCTGCTGGCGAGCTACGCGTATACGCATTCGAGCGGGGCGCTCGCCGACGGCGCGCATCGCAGCACCGGCGCGCTCGGCTACGACTATCTGCTGTCGAAGCGCACCGACCTCTATTCGGCGATCAAGGTCGATCACGTCGGCGGGCTGTCGACCGGCATCACGTACGGCGCGGGCCTGCGCACGCGTTTCTGACGCGGGCATCGCGATGCGAGGCTTCCCGGTTTACCCCGATACATGGGACGCTTGCATTCCGTTTTTGATGCGAGTAGTCTAAATATTTAGACGAGGAGGAAAGCATGAACCTTATGGACGCCACGCAGTGGCTGGCACAAGACGTCGTCGGCTTTTCCGACATTCACCGGTTCGCGACGCGCTGCCGGGACGCGGCGGCGCCGCACGGGCGGGAATCGGCGGCGCTGGTGCTGCTCGCACAGGCGGCCGCGACGTTCGCCGAACGGCAGGAGGGCGTGGCGGTCTGCACGGAGACGGTGCAGGCGTTTCTCGCCGAACTGCGCGAGCACGCGCGGCGGCTGAGCGATGCGAGCGGGGGCTCGAACGACGCGCTGCTCGCGGCGCTCAACGGCTTCGCCGCGCAGGTGTCGAAGGAACTGGTCGTCTGATGCGCGACGCCGGCACGAATCTGCCCGGGCCACGCCCTTAAGCTGTGCGATGCCGACGATCGGGTTGCGGTCAGTTTGTCTAAAAAAAACGACAACCGACCGCGAGGCGGACCGCCGGCATCGATATTCCCTCCTCACGATACGGACAATCATGGAAGCGAACCTTCGATCCTCCGCGGCCGCGCCCGCCGGCGCACCGCCCGAACGGGTGTCGCGCTACGCGTGGAAAGTGCTGGCCGGCTCGGCCATCGGCTATGCGATGGACGGCTTCGACCTGCTGATCCTCGGCTTCATGCTACCGGCAATTTCGGCGTCGCTGCAGCTCGGCGCGCAGCAGGCGGGGGCGCTCGTCACGTGGACGCTGGTCGGCGCGGTCGCGGGCGGCGTGATTTTCGGCGCGCTCAGCGATCGCTACGGCCGCGTGCGCGTGCTGACCTGGACGATCCTGCTTTTCGCGGTGTTCACCGGGATGTGCGCGTTTGCACAGGGCTTCTGGGATCTGCTCGCGTACCGGACCATCGCCGGCATCGGCCTCGGCGGTGAATTCGGCATCGGCATGGCGCTCGCGGCCGAAGCGTGGCCTGCAGCCAAGCGCGCCCGCGTGTCGTCGTACGTGGCGCTCGGCTGGCAGAGCGGCGTGCTCGCGGCGTCGCTGCTGACGCCGCTGCTGCTGCAGAGCGTCGGCTGGCGCGGCATGTTCGCGATCGGCGTGCTGCCCGCGATCGTCGCCTGGTTGCTGCGCAACAAGCTGCACGAGCCGGAAGTGTTCGTCCGGAGCCGGCAGTCGGCGCGCACGGGCGCGCGTTTCCGGCTGCTGTTCGCTGATGCGCGCACGACCCGCACGAGCATCGGCATCGTCGTGCTGTGCGCGGTGCAGAACTTCGGCTACTACGGGATCATGATCTGGATGCCGACGTTCCTGTCGAAGCAGCTCGGCTTCTCGCTGACGAAATCCGGATTGTGGACCGCCGTGACCGTGCTCGGGATGATGGCCGGCGTCTGGCTGTTCGGACACCTTGCCGACCGGATCGGCCGCAAGCCGACGTTCCTGCTGTATCAGCTCGGCGCGGTGGCGATGGTGTTCGCGTATTCGCGGCTGACGGACCCGGCCACGATGCTGTGGGCCGGCGCGCTGATGGGCATGTTCGTGAACGGCATGGTCGGCGGCTACGGCACGCTGATGTCCGAAGCGTACCCGACCGCGGTGCGGGCGACCGCGCAGAACGTGCTGTGGAACGTCGGCCGTGCGATCGGCGGCCTCGGGCCGCTCGTCGTCGGCGCGCTCGCCGCGCGCTATTCGTTTCAGATCGCGATCGCGATGCTGGCCGCGCTGTACGTGCTCGACATGATCGTCACGGTCACGCTGATTCCGGAACTGAAGGACCGCGCGCTCGACTGACGCGCGTGCCTCCCGCCCAACCGTAACGAGGAGAGAACGATGGACGTGATCGACGGGGCGCGCGCCTGCGCGCAGCCGTGGGCGGCCACGGTGGCCACGCACGCGTGCGACGTGGTCGCGCATCGCGCGGTGAACCGGCGCTATCGCTATCTGCGCGTGCGCGCCGACGCACCGCTCGCGAGCGTCACGCAGGCAGGCCAGTTCTATCAGCTCGTCTGCCCCGTCAGCGATCTGCATCGGCCATTCCTGCCGCGCCCGATGAGCGTGTACGGCGTCGGCCCCGGCGCCGGCGAAATCGAGTTCCTATACAACGTGACCGGCGAAGGCACGCGTGCGCTCGCGCAGCTCGGCGTGGGCGCGCGGCTGTCGATCGTCGGGCCGCTCGGCCGCCCGTTCACGCTCGACGCCGGTGCGCGACGGCTGCTGCTTGTCGCGCGCGGCGTCGGTCTCGCGACGATGGCGCCGCTCGTGCAGCGCGCGGCGCGGGCGGGCATCGCGCTGACGGTCGTGATGTCGGCGCGCACGCCGGACGACCTGATGACCGCGGAATTCCTGCGCGGCGCGCCGGCCGACGTGCATGCGGTGTTCGACAGCGACGGCTCGTCGGCGGTCGCGAACGTGGACGCGCTGCTGCGCGCGAGAATCGCGCGCGATCGGCCGGACGCGGTCTACACGTGCGGCTCGCAACGGTTGCTCGCGCTGCTGCAGCGCGTGCTCGCCGGCCATCCGTCGATGCGCGGCGAGGTCGCGCTCGAGCAGCGGATGGCATGCGGGATGGGCGTCTGCCTGTCGTGCGTGCGGATGTTCGACGACGGCGCGACCCGCGCATTCCGGCGCGTGTGCCGCGAGGGCCCGGTGTTCGCGATTCGCGACGTGGTGACGGAGGGGGAGGTGGAAGTTGGCTGACCTGAGCGTACGCGTGGGCGAACTGCACCTGCGCAATCCCGTGATGCCGGCATCCGGCTGTTTCGCGATCGAGTATCGCGATGCGCTCGACCTGACCGGGCTCGGCGCGCTCGTGATCAAGAGCGTGTCGCCCGTCAGCCGCCCGGGCAACCCGACGCCGCGTGTCGCCGACGCGGGTGACGGCATGCTGAATTCGATCGGCATTCCGAGCCGCGGCATCGACGACTATCTCGAACACGTGCTGCCCGCGTACACGGGCCACGGCACGCCGGTCGTCGCGTCGGTGTCCGCCGATACGGCGGACGCGTTCGCGCGCGCGTGCGAGGCGCTGTCGCGGCCGGACGTCGCGGCGATCGAGGCGAACATTTCGTGCCCGAATCTCGAGGCGGACGGCATGGCGTTCGGGATGGACGCGGGCATGACCCGGCAGGTCGTCGACGCGATCCGCACGCGCACCGGGCACCCGCTGTGGGTGAAGCTGACGCCGAACGCGGGCAACATCGCGAGGATCGCGCAAGCGGCGCAGGACGCGGGCGCCGATGCGATCGTGATGGGCAACACGGTGCTCGGCATGTCGATCGACGTGCGCACGCGCCGGCCGTCGCTCGGCAACGTGATGGGCGGCCTGTCCGGGCCGTCGATCAAGCCGATCGCGCTGCGGCTCGTCCACCAGTGCTACCGCGCTGTGTCGATTCCGGTGATCGGCTGCGGCGGCATCCGGAGCGCCGCCGACGCCATCGAGTTCCTGCTCGCCGGCGCCAGCGCGGTGCAGGTGGGCACTGCGTCGTTCCGCGATCCGGGCGTGATGCGCACGATCATCGACGGGCTCGAGCAGTTTTGCGCGGACGAGGGCATCGGCGCGATCGCGTCGCTGACCGGACAGGTCAGGCTCGACGCGGAGCTGAGCGAGCGCTGGCGGCGCTTTTGCGCGGCGCCGGCGCGCGCGGGCGGCACGACGGCGGGGGCGTGATGAACGCGCATACCGACAGGCCGGACGCGCCGGCGGACATCGAAGTGCACGACGCAGCGGTGCTGCTGCTTGCCGAACTGACGGCGCTCGCCGAGCAGTGGTTCGACGAGATTCGCGTGCTGTCTGCCGACGGCGTGGGCGTCACGCGCGAGAGCTACGGCGACAGCGAAACGGCGGCCGCGCAGCGGCTGGCGGCGTACGCCGAACGCGAGGGCATCGCGGTGCGCGTCGACCGCGCGGCCAACCTGGTCTTCAGCCTGCCCGACGCGGACCCGCATGCGCGTGCGATCTGGGTCGGCTCGCATCTCGACTCGGTGCCGCATGGCGGCAACTACGACGGGCTCGCGGGCATCGTCGCGGGGCTGCTGTGCCTCGTCGCGCAACGGCGCAGCGGCCTCGCGTCGCCGCGCCCGTTGAACGTGATCGCGCTGCGCGGCGAAGAGAGCGCCTGGTTCGGCAAGGCCTACATGGGATCGAGCGCGCTGTTCGGCCGGCTGACGCCGGACGATCTCGCGATGAAGCATCGCAGCACCGGCCGCCCGCTGGCCGACTGCATGGCGGCGGCGGGCGTCGACATCGACGCGGTGCGGGCGCGCAAGCCGCTGTTCGACGTACGGCGCGCGCATGCGTATCTGGAGCTCCACATCGAGCAGGGGCCCGTGATGGTCGCGCGCGGGCTGCCGGTCGCGGTCGTGTCCGGTATTCGCGGCAACGTGCGGCATAACTCCATCAGCTGCATCGGCGAGGCCGGCCACTCCGGCGCGGTGCCGCGCGACCTGCGGCACGACGCGATCTTCGCGGTCGCCGAGCTGATCACGCGGCTCGACGAGCACTGGCGCCGGCTGCTCGAACGCAACATCGATCTCGTCGTGACGACCGGCATCGTGTCGACCGACCAGGACGAGCATTCGATTTCGCGGATTCCCGGCCAAGTGCATTTCAGCTTCGAGGCGCGCAGCGAGAGCACGGAGACGCTGGACGTCTTCCATGAGCTGCTGATCGCCGAATGCAATTCGATCGCGCGCGAGCGTGGCGTGCGATTCGATTTCGACCGGCGGCTGGCGAGCGCGCCGGCGCGGATGGATGCCACCCTGCGCGCCGCGCTTGCCGACGCGTGCACGCGGCTCGACGTGCCGTATGCGACGCTGCCGAGCGGCGCGGGCCACGACGCGGCGCAGTTCGCGAACGCGGGCGTGCCAAGCGGGATGCTGTTCGTGCGCAACGATCACGGGTCGCACAACCCGCACGAGGCGATGTCGATCGATGATTTCATGCTGGGCGTGCGCGTGCTCGCCGACACGATTGCGCGGCTGTGACCGGCGACACGGGAAGCGATGGCGGCCGCCGCGCTTTGGATCCGGAAGGCGTGCGGTTCACGCCGACGGAACGTGTGCGCCCGCGCCGCCTTACGCGCGGTTGACCTGAGCGAGCACGAATGCATAGACGTCGTCGAGCGCCGACACGATACGCGTGCCGGCCGCGACGCCATCGAACGCGCTCGCGGGCCCGGTGCAGATCAGCGGCTTCGCGAAGCGCGTCGCGAGTCGGATCTCGTCGAGCGTGCCCTTGCTCCCAGGCAGCGCGACGACGACGTCGCTCGTCAGCACGTTCACGTAGTTGCGGCTCAATGCGTCGTCCGGCGCGTCCGCGTCCTTGCGCGGCAGTGGCGTGACGACAGGCAGGTCGATGAACGGATTCGGATAGCCGGCGATCGGCACGAAGCCGAACAGCGGGTGCGCTTCGCTCGGCACGATGCCGATCGAGCGGCCGCGGCGCCCCGGCGTCGTCGCGTAGGCGCGCGCGACCGACAGCATCACGCCGCGGCCCGCACCGGTCAGCAGGTCGAATCCTTGCGCGGCGATCCACGTTCCGAGCGGCGTCGCCAACTCCGGCCATTCGTTCTTGCCCGAGCCCATCACGCCAATGATCGCCATCTTGTCCTCCAGGTTGGCCGACGCGCGGCGCGTCGATCTCGGCGATCGCGCGTGCCGTCCGTCTTTTTAATTATACACATCGGCCGATTTATGGTGATGCGGCGGCGATGGCGGGCTGAAAATTGTGGTTTTTACCGCCTTGCATTTTTCCTTCAGTTTATTTAGTCTAAAAAAATAGATTTATCGACGGACGTATCGCGACTCGAGGGTTCGACGATACGCAGCGTCTCCGGGGCGATACAGCCCGCTACAACCTGAGAGAGAGGTGTATTCATGCTTGACCACGCCACCAACGAATTGCTGACCCGCGTGGGGCCCGGCACGCCGTGCGGCGAGTTGCTGCGTCGCTACTGGCATCCGGTCGGTTATTCGTCGGAGCTGGCCGAAGCCGGCCAGACGAAACGCGTGCGGATTCTCGGCGAGGATCTGGTGCTCGCGCGCACCGGCAACGGCGGCGTGCTGCTCGTGCAGGAGCGTTGCCCGCATCGCGGTGCATCGCTGCTGTACGGCTTCGTCGAGGAAGCCACGATCCGCTGCGCGTATCACGGCTGGCAGTACAACGCGGCCGGCGAATGCGTGGAGCGGCCGTTCGAATCGGCGAAGGCGAGCCGCGTCTGCAAGAAACTGATCGACAGCTATGCGACGCACGAATGCGGCGGGCTGATCTTTGCATACATGGGGCCGGCGGAGCAGAAGCCCGCGTTTCCGAACTGGGACATCCTCGTGCGCAACGACGGCGTCCGCCATTTCGAGGTGCAGGACGATCTCGCGTGCAACTGGTTCCAGGTGCAGGAAAATGCTGTCGACGTCACGCACACCTTCTATACGCACTCGAAATACTTCGAGCACCTCGGCATGCGCGACGCGTCCGGGTTCGGCAAGCCGTTCAAGCGGTTCGGCTTCCAGCGCTTCGACTGGGGCATCGTGAAGAGCTGGGAATACGAAGGCGAGGGCCGTGGCTGGGGCAACCTGATGGTGTTCCCGAACATGCTGCGGATCATGACCGAGATGCACTGGCGCGTGCCGGTCGACGATACGACGACGCGGATCGTCTGGGTGTCGTTCACGCCGAATGCGGACGGCGCGCGGCCGCCCGCGGATGAGGCGCCGAAGATCGTCCGGCAGCCGGCGCGCACCGACGCGGCGGGCCGCTACCTGATGGACACGTTCATGAGCCAGGATGCGATGGCGGTCGAGACGCAGGGCCCGATCTTCGATCGTTCGCGCGAGAACCTCGGTGCGTCCGATCGCGGGATCGTGATGTTCCGCCAGATGCTGCAGGAGCAGATCGACGCGGTCGCGCGCGGCGAGCGGCCGGTCGCGAACGTGTACGGCGGCGCGCCGGACGTGACCGACCTGCGCGCATGGATGGGCGGCTATCTGCCGATGAGTTGCGCGCCGGACCCGACGTTCCGCCAGCAGCGCGAATTCGGCGACATCTTCGACGAGTCGCACGTCGAATACGAGATCCCGGCGAACTCGCCGGTGATGCGCGCTTGAGCGGCGGTGCGCTCGGCGGGCCGGGCCGCGGCGCCGGCATGCTGACGGGCGGCCGCGTCACGGCCGCGCTGCTCGTGGCGGGGCTCGCGAGCGTCGCCGCGCTCGGCGCGCGCGGCACGCTGTCGGCCGGCGACGCACGGATCGTCGCGATTGTGTTCACCTGCATCGTGCTGTGGGCGACGGGCGTGGTCGCGAGCCTGTGGGTGTCGCTGCTGTTTTTCTTCCTCGCGGCGACCTGCACGCCGGTGCCCACCGCCGAGATATTCTCCGGCTTCGGGTCGAGCGCGTTCTGGCTCGTGTTCAGCGGCGCGGCGATCGGCTTCGCGCTGAAGGAGAGCGGCCTGAGCGAACGGATCGGCATCGCGCTCGCGCGCCGGATCGGCGGCTCGTATCTGAAGGCGCTGCTCGCATTTGCGATCCTGAGCTTCCTGCTGTCGCTCGTGATGCCGTCGACGTTCGGGCGGATCGCGATCCTGATTCCGATCGCGATCGGCTACTGCGACGTCGTGAAGCTCGGCGCGCACGCGAACGGGCGGCGCGGCATCCTGCTGCTCGTGATCGTCGGCTCGTACGAGCTGGCTGCCGCGGTGCTGCCCGCGAACCTGCCGAACGTGATCATGGCGGGGATTCTCGAGCAATCGCACGGGATGCATCTGCGCTTCTCCGAGTATCTGCTGCTGTTCTTTCCGGCCGGCGTGATCGTGCGCGGCGCGGTGCTGGTGCTCGCGTCCTGGTGGCTGTTCGCGGATACGGTCGGCGACGTCGAGATACCGGCGGCGCGCGTCGCGCTCGGCCGCCGCGAATGGCACACGATCGTGCTGCTGGCGATCACGCTCGCGTTCTGGTTCACCGACGCCGTGCATCGCATCGCGCCCGGCTGGGTCGGGCTCGGCTTCGCGCTCGTCTACTTCGGCACGTCGCCGCCCGCGCAGCTCGAGCGCTTCACCGCGACGCTGAAGATGGACCTGCTGTGGTTCATCGCGGCGATCATCGGGCTGACCGCGCTCGTCAACCACCTCGACATGCGCGTGCCGGACACGCTCGCGCTCGACGCGCTGCGCGACAGCCCGATGCTCATGTACTTCGCGCTGACCGCGCTGTCGATCGTCGTCTGCTTCGCGGTCACGTCGAATGCGGAACCGGCGTTATACGTGCCGATCGTGTCGCGTCTGCTCGCGCAGGGGCTGCACCTGAAGGCGGGCCTGCTCGCGCAGGTGATGGGCTATGCGACCACGGTCCTGCCGTACCAGTCGCCGCCGATCGTGTTCGGCAACGCGCTCGCGCAGCTGGACCGGGGTGCGGTGCTCCGGTACTGCATCGCGACGGCGCTGCTGGGCGTGGTGTTCGTGATCCCGGTCAATGCGTTGTGGTGGCGGCTGATCGGGCTGCTGTGAGTTTTCCTGAACGGTGAATCCAATGATCGAAAACGATCTGCTTGCCGCGCGCGTGATTGCGCGCGAGCGCGTCGCGTGCGACGTGATTTCGCTGCGGCTCGTCAGCGACGCGCCGGGTTTCGTCCTGCCGGCGTTCGAAGCCGGCGCGCATATCGACCTGCATCTGCGCGACGGGCTCACGCGCAAATATTCGCTGTGCAACGATCCGGTCGAGCGCGGCGTGTACGAGATCGCGATCAAGCGCGAGCCGGCGTCGAGCGGCGGCTCCGCGCACGTGCACGATGCGATCCGGGTAGGCGATGTACTGAGGATCGGCGCGCCGCTGAATTACTTCCCGCTCGCGCCCGACGACAGCCCGGCCGTGCTGCTCGCCGCCGGGATCGGCGTGACGCCGTTGCTCGCGATGGCGCATAGCCTGGTGCGCGCGGGGCGGCCGCTCGCGTTCCACTACTTCGTGCGTTCGGCCGACGCGGCCGCGTACGGGGCGACGCTCGCGTCGCGGCTCGCGGACGTCGCGACGGTGCACACGGGGCTGACGCCCGACGCGACCCGCGATGCGATCACGACGATCGTCGGCGCGATGGATTCGCGCTCGCATCTGTATTTCTGCGGACCGGCGCCGTTCATGGCGGCCGTCGACGCGATCGCGCGCCCGGCGCTCGGCGATGCGCGGCTTCATCACGAGTATTTTTCCGCGCCAGCCGCGGAGCCTGCCGACGGCGAGGCCGACGCGTTCCGGATCGAGCTCGCGCGCTCGCAGCGCGCGCTGCTCGTGCCGCCGGGGCAGTCGATCACCGATGTGCTGTACGAGCACGGCATCGCGGTCGCCACGTCGTGCGAGGCGGGCGTGTGCGGCGCATGCCGGACGACCGTGCTCGAAGGCACGCCCGATCATCGGGACGCGTTCCTGAGTGCGGCGGAAAAGGCCCGTAACGATTGCATGATGCCGTGCGTGTCGCGATGCCGCGGCGAACGACTGGTGCTGGATCTCTGAGCCCGTTACGGGGGGCTGAGTGAGGCCGGGCGGAAAAAATGGAAGCCAACGTTTCGTAAAGTCGAGAAACGGAGGCATGGATGAATCGAATTCCGCGAGCGCTGCGTCGAGCGAGCCCTCACTGGCTGCGGCACACGCACGCCTCGCACGCGCTAGCGCGCGGGCCCGAGCTGATCATGGTGCGCGACAACCTGCGACACGCGTCGATCTCGACGACGTCGACTATCTGCATGGGGACGAGGTCAAGCAGGCGCGGCAGTTCGATCAGGCGTTCGTTGGGCGTGAGCCTTCCTGATCGGAACGTATCCGAAAACGTCTTTCCCCTAAACGCGTTACATCTGCTTGAAGAGACCGGCACTTGCGCGGCTGACGGGAAGAACGTCGCAGCTTCCGCGCAAATGGATGCGCAGGCGACCAAGCAGGTCTCGCTCGATGTGATCAATCGCTGCGTAGGCAACGATTACGCCGCGGTGCACCTGCGCAAAACGCCCCGGATCGAGGCGCAGCAGCATCTCTTTGAGGGGTGTTCGGATTACGTGCCGCTCGCTCGCGGTAACGACCTCCGTGTATTTGTCCGCTGCTTGAAAATACAGCACCTCGTCCACTGAAACGAGTCGGGTTGTATCGCGGATCCCTACGGTCAGCCACCGTATGGGTGCGGCATCTCGCTGCTCCTGCGGGCCTGCCAGCAGCGACGTGTCGACCGGTGCGCTGCCGCCGCGCTGCAGTTTAGCGATGCAGCGGAGCAGGCGGTCGTCGGTTACAGGTTTCAACAAATAGTCGATCGCCGACTGGTCGAACGCCTGAACTGCGTACTCGTCGTAGGACGTCACGAACACGACGTGCACGTGTGGTACGAGGCCGGCGATTTTCAGACCATCGATACCGGGCATCCGGATGTCCAGGAACGCAAAATCGGGGCGCCTGGCGTTGAGCTCGGCGAGCGCGTCGATACCGTTGCGCGGCATTCCGACGATCTCGAGCTCGGGCCAGAGCGTGCTGAGGCGCGCGGCAAGTTCCGCAGACAGGTTAGGTTCGTCGTCGGCGATCAGGGCGGTCGGCATATTAGGCGATTGGAATCTGCAATGTTGCGGTCACGCCCCGTACGGCGTCGGGATTTGCGCCGACCGACACGCGGCCGCGCTCGCCATAGAGACTTATCATTCTGGCCCGAACATTCGCGAGCCCCACGCCACCGTGCAGCTTGGTGCCGCCATTACAGAGCCCCACACCGGTATCGATCACGCTCAGAACGAGCAGGTCACCGTCACGTGTGCCGCGAATGAACACTTCGCCACCGTCGACCGACGGCTCAATGCCGTGACGCAGCGCGTTCTCGACAAGGGGCTGCAGGAGGAGCGGCGCCAAAGGCAATGGCCTTAGCACTTCTGGCACGTCGACTGCATAGCGCAGACGTTCCTCGCCAAGCCGAATTGTCGCGACCTTGAGGAGAGCTTCAACGAGTTCGAGTTCCTCGTCTAGCGTGGCTGTCGCCTTGCGTGTGCGACCGAGGCTGGCGCGCAGGTAGCGGTTCAGACTGTCGAGCATGGTCGTGGCGCGGCTCGGATCACGCTCTATCAGACTCTGCACGTTCGCGAGCGTATTGAACAGGAAATGCGGCTCGATCTGAGCTTGCAGCAGCGCGAGTCGCGCAGCAGTTTCCGCCTGCCGCGCCTCGGCGGCCTCGCGTCGTTGCGTCTCGAGAGAAGTGCGCATGCGCGCCGCCTGGACGAACACCGACACGAACGCACATGCCGCCCCCGCGACGATGAACGACGAGCCGTAGGCCAGCCAGACCTTAAGGCCCGCATGTCCGATAAGGTGCGGAACGTGCCCGACCGTGGATGCCGCGACCTCGAAACCGATGAAGACGCTCGCGGGCGCGACGATCAGGATCTTAGGCACTAGCGCCAGCTTGCCGCGCACGAGTCTGTCCGCTGCGACGCTCAGCAGTGACGCACTGAAACCGATGCCATTCGCGACGACTAGATACGGGAGCAGCGCCTCATTGCGCCGAGTGGCCCAGAAAATGAACCCAACTGCGGAGTTGAAGCAGAGCAGCGACAGCAGCGACCTGCCTCGACGGAAGGAGACGGCATGAGACCCGGAAGATAGGATCGAGAGCGGCTTGCTTGGCATGGCAGCGAGCGGGAGCGGGTTGCGGAGATGGTAGCTCATTTCACGACGGCGTTGCGATCTGCGATCGGTCGCGCCGCGCTTGCAGCAGTTCGTACGGGCGTTCACCGGGCGTAAGGGCCGTTCGTCGGCCGATTTCCACCCTTTATCGCAACGCACGCCGCGTGGATCGGCCGGCAGCTATAGTCACTGACATGTCCGCCGGTTGCGGCGCTCCCGAACAGGTATCCACCATGCCGCATTTTCCTTCCTACGTTTACGTCTTGTTTTGCGTGCTCGTCTATCTCGGCGTGAAGCGTTGCTTCGTGCGAGAAGTCCGGCCCGCGCGCCCGCTCCTCTTCCCTGTCGTGTTTGTCGGTCTCGGCCTGTCGAGCCTCGGCCACCTGCTTCCCCGGGCGGGCGCCGATGCGTACGCGGCCGCCCTCGCGATGCTCGCGGTCGGCACGGCGGGCGGCTGGTTCCACGCGCGCCGCTGGCGCCTGCAGTTCAGGACCGGACCGGAAGGCATGCTCGTGCGCCTGCCGGGCGACGCGAGCCTGCTAGTCACGCTGCTCCTGACCTTCGTCGCCGAGGCGTTCATTCACTACGCGGTCGCGACCGCGCGGCCGTGGGCGGCCACCGACGCCTTCGCGGTGCTGTCGTTCGCGGTCTGGGGCGGGCTCGTCGGCATGCCGCTCGGACGGGCGATCAACGTGGTGACGCGCTGCATCCGTCACGCGAACGGCGTGTCGGAGGAAGGCGGCGGATCCGCGCTCGAGTCGCGCTGAGCGCGCCGGCCGGACTGCCGGCGACGGCGGGTGTCTCACGTGCCGTGCCGATGCCGGCGGCCCGCACGGCCGATACCGCCCGGTCCCGCGTGAGCGCGGTCCGCGCGCCTCAACACACTGCCGAACCGCCATCTTCCTCGCCCGAAACTTCGCGTCCGGCGCATCGCGCCGGACGCGCCTTGCATGATGCGTGGCAGCGGCCCCGCTTCCGTTCAAAAGAAGAACGTCGCGATCGCCTGCACGATCTCGCTCTGCGCCTGCGCGCCGTAGACGCTGCGCGCCGAGCCGTGGTTGCTCTGCCATTGCACGGCAAAGTCGGTGCGTGGCCAGTGATAGCGCGCTTCGAGCCACGTGAAGTAGCTGTGGTCGTCGAGGTTGTAGCGCGCCATCGCGGCGAGCCCCAGATGCTGGACGAGGACGTCGGGCATCGATGCATAGACGAACATTGAGCGGCGCGTCATCAGTTCCTGCGCGATGCTCGCCGCGTTCCGGTAGCGCCAGTAACGCGACGGGGCGTCTTGCAGCGCCCGCCACGCGGCGGCGCTCGCGCTGGCGCCGTCGTAGTCGTATTCGAGCGTCAGCGACAGTTTGTTCGCGAAGGTGTGGGTGATGCCCGTCGCGAGCTTCGATGTCCAGGACGATGCGGCCAGCGCGAAATCGGCGACCGCGCTGCCGCGGCCGATCGCGTATTCGAGGAACCCGACCGTCGCATCGTCGATCAGCGTGGTGGCGTTCACACCCAGTTGCGGGGCGATGCCTTCGCCGCCGTACAGCAGCCACTGCGGCGAGAAGTTGCCGAACAGCCGCTGCGACCCGCTCAGCATGTAGCGGGTGCGCGCGTTCGTCGCGCCGAGATCGGGATTGAAGGTTGCATCGTTCGGATGCGTGTTGAGCCGCGGCGACGCCAGGACGGTCATCGAGCCGCCGCTCCACAGCAGTTGCCCGCGCGCCATCACGCTGCCGAGCCGGTTCTCGCGCAGGCTCTCGGGATCGATCGACACGACCGAGCGCAGCGCGCCCGCCTTGAAGAAATCCGTGGGATTGAAGCCCGACGCGACCCCTTCGCGCAGGTTCACGCGGCCGACGTCGACGATCGCGTTCGGGCTCGCCTGCCAGCTCACGTAAGCCTGCTTCAGCGTGTCGACCGCGTTGTACTGCGACGTGCCTGCGCGCCATCCCGCATCGAAGCGATTCGACACGATCGCCCGCCAGTTGCCGGACGTGCCGTCGTACGACAGCGTGTTCGACACGCGCGCGTTGTCGTTGAGCGTCACGGGCCCGGTCTGGCTCGCCGCCGTGTAGTTCGCGGCGGCCGCCTCGAACGTTCCGCGCCAGTTGCCGGGTGTCACGGGCGCCGCCGTCGCCGTATCGGCGAGCCGCAGCGCGTCGCCGTCCGCGTCGTCGGTCGCGAGGGCGGCCTGCGCGGCCGTGAGGCCCGCCGCGCAGACCAGCACCGCGACCCGGGATCGCGCCATCGCCTAGTCGGCCTTGAAGCGGGACAGGTACGCACGCTGCAGCCACGCGTCCGGAATGTCGCGCCACGCGTAGTCGGCGTAGCGCATCACTGTGACCCAGCCGGGATCGAGCCCGTCGATGATGACGGTTTCGGTCGGCCGCGCCGCGCCCAGTTGATCCTGGTAGTGCCGGTAGTACGCGATTTTCAGCACGCTGCCGCTCGCCGCGAAGAAGCGCGCCTTGACCGGCCGCTTCGTGTCGCTCGCGATCCACAGGTCGATCGCGTGGTACGTAACGTCCGGCGCGCGCGCGGTCAGGTGCAGTCGGTAGCAGTGCCGGGTCTGGTGCTCGCCGTCCGCCACGTTCTCCTCGCCCGCGAGCGACGCGTCGTAGTCGTTGGCCCAGTTGACGGTCACGACGTCGCCGTTCGCGGCCTGGCCGAGCAAGCGCTGTTGCGGCGAGATCCGCACGCTGGCTTGGCTCGACGGATCGTAGAACCACAGGTCGTTGCCGTTCTTCAGCATCAGCTTGTTCGCATCGCGGGCCGGGGCGACGAACTGCACCAGCGTGCGGAACTGGCCGGTTGCCGGGTCCGCCTTCGAGTAGATCCTCAGCACCTCGGCGTCCGTCTGCTGTCCGTTGCGAAATTCGAGCAGGGTCGTCGTCAGGCCGAACGGCTTGTCGGGATTGCGCACCGCGTCGCTTTGCGCGAGCAGCTGTTGCGCCGACGGGTCTGCCGCCGCGGCCGTGGTGACGGCGATCGCGAGCAGCATCGCAGCGGTGCGCAGGATCAGGATGGGGCATCTCATGGTGGCGGCTCCTGGTCAGGCGAAACGCAGCGCGTCCACGATCGGCAGGCGGGCGGCACGGTGCGCGGGCAGCCAGGCCGAGAGCGTCGCGACCACGGTAACGCCGAGCGCGTAGCGCGCGATCATCCCGAATTCGCCCCACACGCGTACCGACAGCGCGACCGGATCGGTTTGTCCGGGCGGCGTCCAGTGCAGGCCGGCGCGGTTGATCGCGACACTCGCCGCAAGCGCGAGGACGGTGCCTGCAACCGCGCCGCAGATGCCGAGCAGGCACCCTTCGCAGACGAACAGGCGGCGAATGCCGGCGCCGCGCAGGCCGAGTGCGCGCAGCGTGCCGATCTCGTGCGTGCGCTCCATCACGGCCATGTTCATGGTGTTGCCGACCGTGAACAGCACGATCGTGGCGATCAAGACCGCGATGAAACCGAAGATCGCGCCGAACATGCCGGTGACCTGGCCGTACTGGGGATTCAGCGTCGCGAAGCCGAGCACCTCCAGCGGCTCGCCCGCGAGCCGGGTGCGCAGCAGCGTCTGGATGCGCGCGCGCGCGGCGGGCAGATCGACCGTGTGCTTCAGCTGCACGACGATGGAAGTCACCTTCGCACTCGGGCCGCTGCCGTAGACGAGCTGCTGCGCCTGCGGCAGATGCACCTGCACGAACATGTCGTCGACCTGCTTGACGCCTTGCTTCTGCGCCGCGATCACCGACAGTTCCGCGACGTTCGGTGCGCCGTATGCATTCGACGTCAGCAGCTCAAGACGGGCGAGCCCGCGGCGGTGCACGGGCTTCGCGGCGGCCTCGGCCTGCGAGAGCGACGCGATGTCATCGGGCAGGTCCGACGCGCCGGCCGGGGTGGCCGTCACCGGATCGCGGCAATCGGGTACCCGCAGCGCATCGCACAGGTGCAGCACGCGCGCGACGCCCGTGCCGATCACGGCGGCATTCGCGGCGCTGCGGGTCAGCGCGAGGGACGTCGCCCGGTCGGCGAAACCGTAGTCGTTCCACTGTCGCATCCGGTTTTGGTCGGCCACGACGATCCCGCTGCCCGAGACGGTGCGCGATACGCCCGCCGCGAAGTTGCCGGCGATGCCGTTGATCGCCAGTACCGGCGTCACGACCGTCACCTCGCGTGCCAGCTCGGGGTCGCCGAGCACGATGTCGATGATCTTCCGGTAGTCGGCGATCCCGTACGAGACGGGGTCGCCGCTGCCGTACAGGAAATAGTCGCGGTGCTGGATCTGCAGATGGCCACCCTGGCGCACGTAGCTGGTCTGGAGTCCGTAATTGATGTCGCGCGCATAGCCGCCGAACAGCAGGATCGCGGTCAGGCCGGCGACCATCGCGAGCAGCGTGGTCGACGAGCGGCGGCGGTTGCGCAACAGGTTGCGGAAGGCGAGAACCCAGAGGCTCATTGGCAGGCCTCCTCATGCAGGGTGGCCGAGCGGGTGTCGACGACGCGCCCGTCGCAGATCATCGCGACATCGTCCGCGGCGGCGATCACCTGCGGGTCGTGCGACGAAAACACGAACGACGTCGCGCGCTCGCGCTGCATCGAGCGCATCAGCGCGATGATGGCCGCGCCCGTTGCACTGTCCAGGTTGGCCGTCGGCTCGTCGGCCAGCACGAGCGCCGGCTCGGTGACGAGCGCGCGTGCGATCGCGACGCGCTGCTGCTGGCCGCCCGACAGCTGGCCGGGCCGGCGATTCGCCTTATCGCCCATGCCGACGGCGTCGAGCAGCGCGAGCACCCGTTCGCGTCGCCGCGCACGGGCGACGCCCAGCAGGGTCAGCGGATACTCGACGTTCTCGAACGCGCTGAACACGGGCAGCAGGTTGAACGACTGGAACACGAAGCCGACGTGGCGTGCGCGGAAATCGGCCAGCGCATTCTCGCGCATCGCGTCGACTCGCTGGCCCGCGACCGTGATGGCGCCGCGCGTCGGGCGATCGATGCCGCCGAGCAGGTTGAGCAACGTCGTCTTGCCGCTGCCGGACGGTCCCGACAGTACCGTGAAGCGGTTCGCGAGAATATCGAGCGACGCGTCGTCGGCCGCCGCGACCGCGAGCGGTCCGGTTCCATAGGTTTTCGTGACATGACTCAAGCTGGCCGCCAACACGGACACCTCCCAAGGTATTCGATCGATGTCGCCACCTTAGCGGCAACCGCGCGCCCGCATGGCCCACTGCGACGAACGGCGGAACGCGCGGACGAACGGCATTCCTTCCCGACGAACGGCGGTCGTCGGCGGAGGGTGTCGCGCACCGGCGCGGCGAGCGGGTCGCGGCCCGCCGGCGGCTGTCCGCCTGTGTTGCATTCCATCGGCTCCATGCGCGGTTCGTCGCCCGTTTCTGCAATTGGTCGCATGATCGTTTCTTCGGGCGACGAATCGATACACTCGCAGCCGATCAGCATTTGATCCGCACGACATCGGCCGACGTGAGAGCGGTCACCGGGGTGCGAGTAGCCGAAACATAGACATAACAAGGCATAAAAATGAGAGATACCAGGTTTGAGAGGGGGAGCGAGACGGCGCGGCCTGGCCTTCTTGCCCTTTGTCGAGTGGTTCGGGATCCGTCCGATCCCGCGCGTTTCGCGGGCGATGCCGACCCGCGGCGATATGGCGACTGGTCGAGCGCACAGCCGGCGTTGCTCGTCATCGAGGCGCTGCATCAGTTCGCGGTCAAGGCGTCGCGCACGATGCACGGCGCGCCGGCGCTGATGGTGCCGGCGCAGTTGCGCGAACTGACGCTGCACCGCGTCGACGGCTATCCGCGGCTGGCGCTGGCCGGCACGGTCGCAAAGCACGGCGACGGATACCGGGTCGACGTGTCGGCACGCAATGCAGATGCCAATATGTATCCGGCCGTCGCATCTGGTACCGTATTCGTCGCGCTGATGCCGGCCCGCGTGCCCGCGTTCGCCGTGCCGGGAGAACGGCCATGATGCCCGCCACCGCAAAGGCGGCAGCCACGATCACCGGCGAACAGTTCGGCGTGATCGACGTGGCGAACACCGCACCGCTCTTCGACGAGCACTTCGAGCAATTTCCCGTGCTGCCCGGTTCGTTCAGCCTTGGCCTGGCGATCGCGATGCTGTTCGACGCGCTCGGCATCGCGGCAAACCGGCCGGCCCCGGCACTCACGCTCCGCAAGGTCAGTTTCATCTGCCCGGTACGGCCGGGCGAACGCCTGACCGCGCGCCTGCGGCGCCTGCAGCAGGACGGGGCGCGCACCACCGCGCACGTCGAACTGCACAACGCGAACGGCGAGTGCGTGATGGACGGCATCCTCAGCTGGGAGCACGACGCATGACGAAGCTCGCCATCGTCACGGGCGGCACCCGCGGAATCGGACGCGCGATCGTCGACGCGTTGATCGCCGACGGCCACACCGTCTACTTCACCTACCGATCGAATCCCGAGCTGGCCGAGGCGCTGGAGCGTACGTACGACGGCGCGGCGCGCGGCTTTCGGGTCGACGGCGGCGACTGGAACGCCGTGCAGGCGTTCGGCGACTACGTAAATGCGGAAGCGGCCGTCGACGTGCTCGTGAACAACGCGGGCGTCAACGACGACGCGCTGCTGATCGGCAGCCCGTTCTCCCGCTATTGGGAAACGTTGCGGATCAACCTCGGCGCGACGATGGCGTTTTGCCATGCGTTCGGCGAAGGGATGCAGTCGCGCCGGCGCGGCGCGATCGTCAACGTCTCGTCGATCGCCGCGCGCAAGCCGAAGGCCGGCAACGGCGCGTACGGCGCGTCGAAAGCGGGGATCGAGCGTTTCACGAAGACGCTCGCGCTCGAGATGGCGCGCTTCGGCGTACGCGTCAACGCGGTCGCGCCGGGGTTCGTGCGCTCCGACCTGTTCGAGCGCTTTCTCGCGTCGCAGGACGCGGCGGCGTTCTATCGCCAGATTCCGATGCGCAAGATCCTCGAGCCCGAGCAGGTGGCGCGCACGGTCCTGCTGCTGGCGAACGGCTCGCTCGAAACGACCGGCAGCGTCGTCGATCTCGGTAATGGCGAAAACATCAGTGGCTGACCCAGTGACTCAAGGAGAGTGGACCATGAAGGAAGACATCAGGAACATCGTCGCGCAAATCCTCTATCTGAGCGGTCCCGAACAGGTGGCCGATTCCGCGTCGCTGTTCCGCGAGCTGAACATGAGCTCGATCGACTACGTCGACCTGTGCTATGAGCTCAAGGACAAGGTGGACAACCGCGTCAGCCTCGAAAACCTGTGGCCGTTCAACCGGATGCTGCTCGATCCGCAATGCCACACCGGCACCGAGTGGACCGACGCCGGCTGGCGGCAGGTGTGCGACGTGATGAGCTGGAATGGCCGCGAGAAATGCAGCCTGCAGGATCTCTACGAGCACTTCTCGGTGAACTACATCGAGCGCCGCATCGCGCAGTTCAGCTGACCCGGGCGTTCCGCCCGCGTCGCAGGAACGACGCACCGTGCGGCGCGGCATCGCCCGCCCGGTTTCAGACTCACGTGAATGGGGACTTGCCATGTCGTACATCACCGGCCTTGGCATCGCGACGGCCGCTTTTCCCGACATCGCGTCGCTGCTGGACGTCGACTTCGCCGCGCGCGTGCCGCTCGCGCCGGCCGCGAAGCCCGGCGACTACGTGCGCGCCAACCTGCCGTTTCCGCTCGTGCAGCGCATGGCGCGCGAGGATCGTTCACTGCTGAACCAGAGTTCGCGTCTCGCGTTGCAGGTGGCCGCCGAGGCGTTCGACGCGGCATCGGCTGGCCGGCCCTACACGGACGAAGAGCGCGAGCGGTTCTCGGTATTCACGGGTGTCGAGGGCGAGGATGCGACGATGGCCGTGCTCGCGCCGCTGCACGCGCGCCACGGACTCGACGGCTGCGGCTACTTCGGCGAGGTCAAGGCGGACCTGAATCCGCTCGACATGCTGCGCCTGCTGACCACCAACGCGCTGTACCAGATATCGAAACTTTTCGGGCTGCGCGGCGAAGGCTATCCGCTGCAACGGATGTCGCTGACCAGCCTGTGCGCGCTCGAGGAAGCGCACCTGCAGATCGAGGGCGGCGCGATCGACCGGGCAGTCATCGCGGCCGTCGGCGACATGACTTCGGCCGACAACGTCGCGGCGTTCGAGAAGATGGGCCTGTTGCGCACGACGTCGCACCCGGTCGGCATCGTTCCCGCGTTCGGGGCCGTCGGCGCCGTCGTCGAACGCACGCCGCGCGACGGATGCGCGCCCTGCGCGCAGGTGCTCGACGTTCACTCGCTGTACAAGCCCGACACGTCCGTGTCGAGCGCCGACTGGTCGAAGCTGTTCGCCCGTTTTCCCTGCGAGGCCGCGCTCGGCGTGCCGCACGTCGTGCTGTACCAGAACGGCGAGCCGTCGCTGGGCAAGGCGGAGCGCAACGCCGTTCAGCAGGCATGGCCGAATGCGGTCGTACATGCGTACAAGCCGCATGTCGGCTATACCGGGCGGGCGAACAACCTGATCGACCTGGTCCTCGCGATCGCGGATCCGGCGATTCCGGTCGGCGCGCCGGTGCTGGTCAACGGCATCGGAGTGTCGTCGGGCCTCGGTGCGATCCTGGTGCGCAAGCTGAGCGGGGTGGGGCGATGAAACCGCGATCGGACGCCATCGTCATCAGTGCATTCGGCGCCGTCACGCCGCTCGGCGGCAGCTACGACGAACTGCATGCCGCGCTGCGCGAAGGCCGATCCGGCATTCGCAGGATCGAGAAATTCGACTGCTCGACCTACACGACCCAGCACGCGGGCGTGCCCGACGAAGGCAACGAGCGCGTGCGCTGGCCTTCGGCGCGGCGGATCGGGACCGAGCAACTGTACGGCGATCTCGCCGCCGCGCGGCTGCTCGCGCAGGCGCCGTTCGTCGTGCGCGACTACGCGCCGGAGCGCATCGGCTGCCTGGTCGGCGTCGACGTGCCGGCCACCGACGTGCAGAGCGCGCTCGAACTTGTCGACAAGGTCAACGGCGACAAATCACGTGACGCGCTGATCCGCGTGCTGGTGTCGCACATGCGCATGAGCGAGTTCGTGAGCGGCGACGCGACCTCCGTGTTCGGCGCGATTCATCGCCACATTCCGTTCAGCGGCTGCGCGCTCGCGCACGTGGGCCTGTGCTCCGCGTCGCTGCAGGCGATCGGCATGGGCATGCTCGCGCTGCGCCAGGGGCGTGTCGACGCGGCCATCGTCGGCGGCGTGTCCGGCAAGGTCAATCCGCTCAATCTCGCGCGGCTCGAATCGCTCGACGTGATCTCGACCGACCTGAATCTCGATCCCCGGCACCGTTCGCGGCCGTTCGACGTGCGTCGCTCGGGCTTCGTGCTCGCGGAAGGTGCGGTGCTGTTCCTGCTTGAGCGCGAATCGGCCGTGCGTGCCCGGGGCGATACGCCGCTCGCGCGCGTTGCCGGCTACGGCGCGAGCCTGGCCGCCGAGCACATCGTCATCCCGCACCTGCAGTCGCTCGAGATGCGGCTCGCGATGCAGCGCGCGCTCGACGATGCGGGATGCGCGCCGGCCGATATCGACTACGTTAACGCGCACGGAACGTCGACGGTGCTCAACGACAAGCATGAATCGGAGGCGATTCGCGCGATCTTCCCGGCGCGGCCCGGGATGCCCGTCACCGCCAACAAGTCGCAGCACGGTCATCTGATCGCGACGGCGGGCGCGATGGAAGTGCTGAACACGGCGATCGGGTTGCGGGAGCGCTTCATTCCGGCAACCATCAACCTCGACGAGCAGGCGCAGGAGTGCCCCGTCAACGTGGTGCGCGCCCCGACGCCGAGCGGCGCACGGCGCGTGCTCAAGAATTCGTTCGGCATGGGCGGCCTCGCGGCCTCGATCGTGCTGGAAGGAGCGGCTGCATGAAGTTCGCGTCGCTGCTTGCGCGGGACGCGAACTGGCAGATCGTGCTGCACGGCGCGCGCCTGACGGCGGAAGACCTGCGCGCGCGGCTGCGGGCCGCGCGGCGTGCGCTCGGCGCGCTGGAGCCGCACCTGCTCGGGCGCGGTTGCCTGATCGCGGTCGGCTTCTCGGGGTTCGACTATTTCCTGTTCACGCTGCTCGCGTCGACGCTCGGCTGCCGGATCGTCCTGTGCGACCCGAAGATGCTGTCCGCCGCGCTGCGCCAGTACCGGCTCGATGCACTCGCGGTCGTCGCGACCCGGTCGATCGCATGCGACGGGCTGCCCGTCGTCGTGCTCGACCCGGCGCTGGCCGATGCCGAAGCATCCGGGCCCGACGCGTTCGCGTGGGCCGACGCCGGTGCGCCGCGCGCGCAGATCGTCTTCATGACGTCGGGCACGACGAGCGCGCCGAAGTTGGTCGTCTACGACGAAGCGCAGCTCGTCGAGAATGCGCTGGCGGTCGGCCGCTATCTGGGCGTGCAGCCCAGTGACGGCGTGCTGTGCATGTTCCCCACGCACTACATGTACGGCTTCTCCACGATGATGAACGGCCTGCTGGCCGGCGCGACCGTCTGGCTCGAACGGGCGTCGCTGACCGCGCACGAGGTGCTCGGCTACCTGAGCAGCGGCCGGATCCGCTTCGTGCCGCTGATCCGCAGCATTGCCGAGCGCGTGTGCGACCTGGCCGAGGTGACGCCGGGCATGCGGTTCGACGGCATCGTCGTGCTCAATGCATCCGACCGCATCTACGCGGCGCAGGTGCGCCGCCTGCTCGCGCTCGGCGCGTGCGTGTGGAACAACTTCGGCCAGACCGAATCGGGGCCGCGGATCTTCGCGCTGCCGCTCACGCCGGACGATCTGCCGCACGTCGATTCGTACTGCTTCGAGGGCGTCCTCGCGCCGGGCCGCCCGATCGATCCACGCATCGAACTGTCGATCGTCGACGCGCAGGGCCGGCCGTGCGCACCGGGCGAGCCCGGCCATCTGCTTTACCGCACGCCGTATGCGATGCACGGCTATCTGCTGCCGGACGGCAGCCTGCGGCGGTTCACGACGCTGGAATCCGGCGACCTGGTGTTCCGTCGCGACGACGGTGTGGTGTTCTGGGTCGGCCGCCGGGACGAGACGGTCAAGTGCAACGGCCGGCTGATCAACGTCAGCCTGCTGCATCAGCATTTCGACGCGTTCGACGATATCGCGAAGAGCTATTTTCTTGCCGATCCGCAGACCGGCGCGCTGACGGTGTTCGTCGTGCCCAGCCTGACGCCAGCCGGTGCGGAGGTGGATTTCAAGGCGCGCATCCTGAGCCGCTACCGGGCCGCGTTCCCGTTGTATCCGCGTATCGCCGACGTGCTGTTCGTCGACGACCTTCCGGTCACGAGCACCGGAAAAATCTCGTTGCGCCTCCTGCGCGAAAGCGCGTGACCGCGACCTGAACCTGGAGCCCACGATGTCCGACCGCACGACCCGCTTCGATTCCTCGGCCGTGAGCGAAGCGCTTTCGTACGATGCCCGCTATGCCCATGTGCTGCCGACGGGCGTGGCCAGCTACGCGGCCTTCCGCACGCTGGTCGCAATCGAGACGGCCGACGACCTGAAGCGGCGCGTGCTGGACCGTCTCGATCACGATGGTCTGGCCGGCGCGACGTTCTACACCACGTCGGGCACGAGCGGCGAGGTCAAGCTGCTGCTCAACGCGCCGGCGCGCAAGCGGCCCGACACGACCTATGGCCGGGCGCTCGCGAACGCGCTGGCGGGAACGGCGATCGCGCCGACGGACCGGGTGGCGAACCTGTTTACCGCCGGCGGCTTTTCCACGCTGTACGACGGCGTGAACCGGTTGCTGGAAGCGATCGGCGCGAATGTACTCCCGATCGGGCGGCTGGACGCCTACGGCGCCGATTTGCCCGCGATGCTGAACCTGATCGGCCGTGCCCGCCCCAACGTCCTGGTCGGCACGCCAACGAGCGTGCTGCAATGCCTGCGGCTGCTCGACGCGCACGGTGTCGATCTCGACGTCACGAAGATCCTCTATACCGGCGAGGCGTTCGCCGAGCGCAAGCGCGCGATCGTGCGGCGGCGCTGGCGCGATGCCGCATTCTTCGGGCTGTACGGCGCCACCGAAACAGGCTTTCTCGGCTATCACACGCCGCGCTGCGCGGAAGGGCATTACCACGTGCTCGACGACTGGTTCTTCCTCGAGGAAGAGGACGGGCAGCTCCTCGTGACGAGCCGCGCGAATCCTGGCCTCGCGATGCTGCGCTACCGGCTAGGCGATCGCGTGCGCGTCGGGCCGTCGGTGCGCTGCACATGCGGCGAGAGCGGCTCGGTCGTCGTGCTGCTGGGCCGCGCGGATCAGCGCTTCAAGTTCGCGGGCAACCTGGTCAGCACCGAGCTGCTGGCGCAGCGGCTGGCGGCGTGCGTCGGCCGGCCGCTCGATTGCCAGTTTCGTCTGGACGCCGACGCGCACGGGCGCGACTGCCTGACTGTCGCGCTGGACCTGGGCGGCGACGAACTCGCACCGCTCGCGTCACGGTTGACGGACGCGTTGCTGGAAATCGAGGACGTGCGCGAATGCCTCGACAAGGGCGAGGGTCGCCTCGCTGTGCTCGGTCGGGACGCATTGCGCTTCTCCGCGCGCCAGAAGCTGCCGCGCCTGATCGACGAGAGGCACGCCCATGTCTGACGATCGCGCGACCGTCGCGCCTGCCGCACCCACTCCGTCCGCCACGGCTGCCGCGGTGGCCTCGACGCGCGCGTCGCGGGCCGACCGCATGCGACAGTTCGCGGCCGAGGTGCGCGCGACCTGGCTGATGCTCTATCCGATGGTGCTGTCGTCGATTTTCGGCTACTGCATGACGCTGTTCGACTATCGCTGGATTCGCGACCTGCCGGCGGAGGACATGGCGCTGCTCGCGCTCGTCAACGGCAGTGTGGCGACTTTCCTGTTCCTGCTCGGCAAGAGCTTCGAGGAGTCGTTCGTCGCGGTGTTCGCCAAGGCGCCCCGCGAGGACCAGGGCCGGCTGTTCGTGCAGAGCCTGGTGTTCGCGGGCGCGATCGGCGCGCTGGTCGTGCTGGTGCTGATCGCTACGCGGGCGCCGCTGATGACGTTCATTTCCGGCGGCCAGTTCCACGGCGAGCGCATGTTCGGCTATTACTCGCTCGTTATCGGCAGCTTTCCGCTCACGCTGCTCAGCACAGCGCTTTCCGCGGCGATGCGCACGTACGGCGACACCAAGTCGCCCGCCCGAATCAGCATCGCGTGCGGCGTGGTCAACAACATCCTCGATCCGCTGCTCGTGTTCGGGCTGTTCGGCCAGCATCCGTCGCTGCAGCTGTTCGGCCTCGCGCTGACCTCGTGGATCACCAAGAGCCTGTATCTCGGCTGGTGCATCCGGTGTATCCGGCCGCGGCTGCGCCGCGAGCAGGTCGTGCTGCCACGCCCCGGCGTGGAATGGCCGACGCAGCGACGGCTGCTGCGCATTTTCCTGCCTTCTGCCGCGCTCGAGGCGTTGACCTTTCTCGCGAATACGGCCGTCTATTCGCTGATCGCGCGCTACGGCGTGCGCGCGATCGGCGGGTACGGCATCGGCTTCGAATTGATGACGATCGGATTCATCCTCATCAAGGGCCTGAGCATGGTGTTCATGATCCGGATCGGTCATCTGGTGCGCAGCCGGGCGCCGTCCCGTGCGGCATTGCAGTCGGTGATGCTGCTGGGCGTGCTGTTCACCGCGGCGATCAGCATCGCGTTCTTCCTGCTGCGCGCGCTCGCGCTGCGCTTTCTCGCGTCCGACGCAGGCGTGATCGCGGTCGCGACCGCGCTGCTCGACTACGTGCCGCTGTTCGTCTTCAGCTATCTGCTGACGAACCTCGTGACGGGGTGCTTCCAGATTCTCGAACGCCCGGCGCGCGCGATGGCGCTCGGGCTGTTCTTTTCCTGGGTCGTCACCCCGGGCGCGATCTACCTCGGCGTCATGCACCATCTCGCGCTTACGCAACTGTTCGCGCTGCTCGCGGGCGTGAGCGTCGTGCGCCAGGCCGTGTACCTGACGATTTTTCTGCGGCTCATGCGCAGGCTCGGCGCCGCGCCGTCCGCGCCCCCGGCCGGCGTGCGCGCCGCGGCCGGATGATTCCACGACCGTTGTACCCCTAGACCTCACGACTGGAGACCTGCATGCGTACCAATACCCCCGCCGAAGTCAACGCCGACACCTATGATCACTACGTCGACACGTTCACGCTCGAATGGAACCGCAATCTGGTGCAGCGCGTCGAGCACGAGCTCGCGCAGCGGCGCATCGCTTCGGGTCGGTTACTCGATGTCGGCACCGGTACCGCGCGTACGCTGATCGAGCTGGCCCGTGTCCCGTCGCTCGCCCCGCTGGGCTTCGTCGGGGTCGACTACTACGACGACATGGTGCGGCGCGCGGAACAGAACGTGCGCGCGGAAGGGCTGGAAGGGCGTATCGAAATCCGCGCGGGCGACGTCCACGCACTGCCGTTCGACGACGGGACGTTCGTCGCGGTGATCGGCCGTTCGGTCGTGCATCACTGGGCCGACCCTGTCGGCGCGTACCGGGAGATCTTCCGCACGCTGGCGCCCGGCGGTTTCGCGCTGATTCACGAACCCTGCAGCGATCCGGCGCCGGAGGCGCTCGCGTTCTTCAACGAGCGACGCGCGGCCGCGGGCGTTCATCCGGTCCATCTCGACGGCAAGTTCACGGTCGCGGAGTCGGTCGGGCATCTGCACGAAGCCGGCATCGGCGAGCACGCCAGCGTGTCGAAGGGATCGGGGATGCTCGCGATCGGCTTCGAGGTGCTGATCGCGAAACCGGCGCAGCAGTAAGCGGAGCAGCGCCGATGCGAACCGCTCACGATCTGCCGGCGCCGGACGCTGCCCGTCCGCGCGCCGCACCCGACGAAAGCGAGATCGATGCGGTCTCGATCTCGCCCGACCGGCTTTCCGTACGCGGCGTCGATCTGCTGCAACTGATCGAGTCCGTCGATTTCACGGCCGCGACCCTGCATGTGCTCGCGGGCCGGATGCCGGACGCGTGCGACGTGCGCGTACTCGATCGTGCACTGGCGGCGCGGCTTGCCGACGATGGGCCGCCCGACGACGGCCTGCTCGCCGTGCAACTGGCTCGCCGCCAGCGCCGGCCCGAGGTGTTCCTGGTCGCGGCGATCGCGGCCGGGCTGGCCGCCGGGCCGCAGTCGCAGCCGGTCGCGTGGCCCGACGCGTTGTCGGGCATCGGGCAGGGCGACGAGGCGACGACGGGCCTGGGCATTGTCGCCGCGTTGCCGCGCCTGCTGGCCGTGTGGCGCGCGACGGACGACGAGGCGCCGGCCCGGGCGCGGCCGACGGACGTCGCGCGAGGTTTCAGCGCATCGGTGCTGGACTGCCTGTGCGGCGGCGAATCGAGCGACGCTCAGGCCAGCCTGTTCGACGTCCTGCTGGTGGCGCTGCACGGCGGCTTCGGCCTCGTCGCGCCGACCATCGCGCTGCCGCGCTTCTCGGCGAGTACCTACGCAAGCATCGACCTGAACCTGATCGCGGGCCTGACGGGCAGCGGTTCCGCGCATGTGGGCGCGTGCAGCGACGCGACGCGGTTTCTCGCAAGCCTCGTCGGCCGGCCGCCTGCGGATATTCGCGATCGCGTTGCGCAGCGCGTGCAGGCGGGCGACCGGATTCCCGGCTTTGGCCATCCGCTGCTCGAATGCGATCCGCGACCTGCCGCGCTCGAGCGCCACGCGGTGCGGCTGGGTGTCGACGGCGCGGCTTTCGATGCGTATCGGGCCGTATGCGGTGCGATGCAGGACCTGCGCGGCCTGCCGCCAAACATCGATGCGGCTGCCGCGGCGACCCTGATCGAACTGGGGGTGCCCGCCGTGCTGGCCACGCCGGTGTTCCTGTTTGCGCGGATGCCGACGATGCTCGCGCACGCGTTGCAGAAGAAGGCGCGCCCGCCGTTCGGCCAGACCCGGCCGGTGGCGCGCGAGCGCCTCGCCGCGCTGCCGAAGGCCTGGATCTGACGCCGGCTCGCCGGCGCCCCTCAACCCGAGATTGGATCGACACCGACATGCTGACCAACCTGCCGCTGATGCCGCATTGCGCGGCCAACGATACCCAGCACCGCATCGACTTCGTGAGGACCCAGATCCATCGCTGGATCGACGAGATGTTCGAGTCTCCCGACCGGCACGATCTGCGGGCGTGTTTCGCGAAGACGCTGCTGATCCGCAACTACGTGTTGTCCCCGGTGCTCGATGCGATCGAGACCGAGTGCTTCCTGCGCGACGCGACGGTGCGCGAGTACATGAAGCGCTTTCAGGCGCTGTCGCTCGACAACGAGGTCCGCTTCGAGCGGCAGATGAGCGACGTGCTGCGCGCCGGGCCGTCGAGCGAAGGGCTGCTGCTGATCATCAAGGAATACTACGCGGAGATCTACCGGCTGCTCGCGAGAACCGAGATCTTCCTGTCGGACATGTCTGCCGGCTCTACGGTGGCGATGGTCGGATCCGGCGGGATGCCGCTGTCGCTCCTGTTCATGCAGTCGTTCAGCGGCGCCCGCATCGTTGGGCTGGATATCAGCGAGGAATCGCTCAGAATCGGCGAGCGGTTCGTCGATCACCTGTGTGCATCGCACCCGGCGCGTTATCGCCGAGCGGCGATTGAGATGGTTCACGCGGATGGTGCGGTGTACGACTACGGCGCATGCGACATTGTTATCCTGTCGATTCACATCGAGAACAAGGTGGAGATCGTCGCACGGATTATCGAGACGGCGCCGCGCGATCGGCGCGTGATCGTGATCGAGCGGCAGGTGCAGGGGCTCGGACAGTATTTCTATCCGAACTACGGGTTCGATCCGGCCGGGCTTCCGCTCGTGAAGCTGGCGACGCTGTGCTCGTCGCTCCTGGTGAGCACGGCCTATCAGCTCGACTGGTAGGTGGGCGAGATGACGACGAACGAGATGCGTTCCGGCGGAATCGGCCTGTTCCATGCGTGGGAGCGGCAGGTGCTCGCGCTGTACATGGATGCGTTTACGACGGGGCCATATGCCGGTCACTATCTGGATGAGGCGGCGGAGCGCGGTTGGATCTACGGACTCTTCACCGGACATGCCGCACGTTGCCATCTGTGGGTGGCCGGCGACGCGCTGGCCGGGTTCCTGCTCTCCGCCGACGCGGGCTACGACCGCAAATTGCCTGTGTCGCTGCGCGCCACGCTCGGCGACGGGCCCGTCATGTCGATCGCCGAACTAGCAGTCGCGCCGTCCTGGCGTTCGCGCGGGCTTGGCGAAGCGCTGGTACGACGCTGCATCGGCGAGGCGGCGCACGGCTATCGCCATCTCATCGTGCGCAGCAACGGCAATGCGCTCGCCGCGCACCGGCTTTACCGGCGGCTCGGGTTCGAGTCTCTCGGTTCGGTACGCGTGGCCAACGAGATGCTCGCCGATGGGAGGCGCGTCGTCGAGTGCGTCGACAAGCAATACTTCCGCTATCGAATCGGTGGTGACGGCTAACTGGAACGACCGGTGGTGGGCCTGTACCGATTTCGGGCGCCATACGCGTGCCAAGCATTTGTGCCATAAGAACCGTGACCACGCGGCCGCATCTAAAACTGCGCGTGATTGTTGATACGGATCAACCGGACCACCTCAGGTCCGGATCGCGCTCTCAATTTCTTGGAGTTACGAGGCGACGTTGGCGGCAGGGTCGGCCACGTCAGTCTGGATTGGGCCAATCTGGACCTGATTCCGCGTCAATCTGCTCAATGGATGGCTACAATCGGTTCGATCATGTCGAGCGCGTCAGCGCGATCGCCCGCGCGGCGATCCGCGCCGTCGGGAACCGCACCGTCGTCAGCACGGAGCGGATCGGGTGGGCTGGCTGGATATCGGTCATGCCGACCAACGACAGGCCGGCGCGGCACGCGCAGGCCGAGATCGGCAGCGGCCTGCACCGCGCCGATCGCCATCAGGTCGAGCGGGCGATGCGCATGCGCCAGTCGTCGAGATGGTCGAGATGGTCGAGACCGGCCCCGATCGGCGAGCCGGCCTCGACAACGCATCAATACGTGAGACCGAATCCGAACGGATACGACGGATGCGCGGTATCGTGCGGCACGTCTTCCAGCTGCGCCGCGACTTCTGCCATCGACGACGGCAGCTCGAACGGCAGCTTCCCTTGCGGTTGACCTTTCCCCGTCAGCACGTCGAACAGCGCGGCATCGGTCACGCCGAAATTGGCGAGGATCGCGGTAGCCTTGTCCTGAACGTTGGTCAGGATCGCGGGACGATCCATGTACACCGAGACGATCGACTTCGGCGCAAGCGCGGCCTGCTTGATGGCCTCGTAGTCCGCACTGCCGTCGACGAACGCGAGACTGCCTTCATGCTGCATCGAGCCGAACATGTAGTTCGGGTGCAGCGTCTGATAGGGCGTGCTCACGCGGAGAATCGCAACGTCCGCGGCTTGCGGCGTAGCGACGACCTGATAACCATATTGCCGTGCGACCGCGGGATCGATGCCGTACAGCCAGACTTTCTTGCCCGACGCCGTCATCGGCAGCAGCTTGCCGTTGTTCTGCAGCAGAACCATCGAGCGGCGCTGCGCATCGAGCGCCTGGGCCTGGAAATCGGCATTCCCGATGATCTTGCCGGCTGCGTCTGCATCGACATACGGGCGGTCGAACAAGCCTTGCTGGAATTTTTGCAGCAGGACGCGATAGGCGGATTCGGACAGGCGGTCTTCCGACAACTGCCCGCGGTTGACGGCGTCGATGAGGTCGCCCGGATCGTCGTCTCCGCCGAACTGGTCGATGCCGGCATCGACCGCTCGCGCGAAACGCTGCACGCGGGTGGCGCCTTCCATCCCCCATGGCATGCCCAGTCCGGCAAACGACGGCGACCCCGACGACACGCCGTTGATGCAATTCGCGTCGCAGTCGTCGGCGATCAGCCAGTCGGACAGGATCACGCCCTTGAAGCCGTATTTCCCGCGCAGCAGGTCGGTCAGCAACGCCTTGTCGTAAGCCCCGCCGACGCGCTCCAGCGTGATGCCGTCGACCGTTGCCGTCATGTCCGGTTCGGAATAGGTCGGCATGACCGAGCCGACATTGGCTGCGAACGCGCCTTCGAACGGCTTCAGGTGATAGGCAAGATTGTTGCCCGGATAGGTCGCATAGCGGCCGTAGTAGTTGTGGCTGTCGAACCCGAGCTTCTGCGCACCATATCCGGCCCAGTGCTTGACGACAGCGATGACGCTATTGGCCTGGATGCCGTTGCTGCCGCCCTGGAAGCCTTCGATATAGGCCTGAACCTGGGTGCGTGCGAGATCGGCGTCTTCGCCGAAGGTGCCGTTGATGCGTGGCCAGCGCGGCTCGGTCGCCAGGTCGGCTTGCGGCGAAAGCGCTTCGGTAATGCCGACCGCGCGATACTCCTGGCGCGCGATATCGCCGAATTTGCGCGTGAGTGCCGCGTCGCCGATCGCGGCGAAGCCGAGCGTTTCCGGCCACTGCGAGAAGCCGCTGCTTCCGGCGCTGGCGCCGAGCGTGTATTGGAAATGGTTGCGCGGATCGGAACTGATCGACACCGGGATGCCGAGCCGGGACTGCTCCGCCAGCGCCTGAATCTGGTTGTACTGGTCGGCCATCGTGTGCGCGTCGGCACTCATGCGCGTGATATAGGTGCTGACGTTCCGCTGGTTGATGAGCGTCTTGAGCGCCGCCAGATCGTACGCGGAGCCGGTGCCTGCACCGGTCGTGTCGTTCAGCACCGGTGCGGTACCGTGCATCATCAGGCCGGCTTTCTCGGCCAGCGTGAGGCGGCCGACCAGGTCCCGCGCACGCACCTCGGCGCTCAGCCGCCAGTCTTCGTAGGGTTCGAGCTGGCCGTTCTTGTCCATGTCCTTGAACTTCAGGCCGTCCTGGGTGATCAGGTTCAAGGTCGTGTGGCCGAAGTCCTGCTGCGTGACGGGCGTGGAAGATGAGTCGACGCCGCCGCAGGCAAACAGCCCGAGGGTGAGCGCGGTGCCCGACGCGGCCCATGCCGACCGGTGAAGGGCTGATCTCGTGAAGCGTTGCATGCTTGTCTCCTGAATCGGATTTTTTAGGCGCGGCCGTGAAGCATTACAAATGGCCGCCTGCCACTTTACCGAGCTGTTTCAGGGGACGTTTTGCCGCCGGGTGCAGTTTTTGTCCCGGTGGGGCGCGATGTGTCAGGCAGGGTGACGTGCCGGGTTTTTACAAGGCGAGCTGCCGACGCGGGTTGGTCACGCTGCACGTCCGGGCGTGCAGCGCTTCACGGCGTGCTTTTCGAATAATTCGGCGTGGCGCCCTTGCGTTCGTCCGCGATCCAGTCGCCGAACAGCTGGATCTTCTGTTGCTGTTCGGCTCCGCCCGGATACACGAAGTAATAGCCCATGCCCGTTGGCAGCGCGATGTCGAACGGCATCACGAGCCGGTGCGCCGCCACGTTTTCTTCCACCAGCGTCCGGTCGCCGATCGCGATGCCGTAACCGTCGATCGACGCTTGCGTCGCGAGGTCCAGCGTTTCGAAGCTCAGCCCGCGCGTCGAATCGACGTGACGCGCGCCAGCCTGGTCGAGCCATCGTTTCCAGTCCCGATGATCGCGGGTCGGGTGCAGCAGTGTATGACCGGCCAGGTCGTCGAGATCGGCCAGCGGCTGCCGCTCGAGCAGGCCCGGCGCGCAGACGGGCGTGAGCTGCTCGTCGAACAGCGGGATCGCATGCATGTCGGGGCCGGCGCCGGGCGCGTAGATCACCGCGGCATCGAACGGCTCCATGCGGAAATCGACGTGATGGTCCCAGGTCGTCGTGATCTGCACCTGCAGTTCGGGGTGCTCGGACTGGAACCGCATGATGCGCGGCAGCATCCATTGCATCATGCAAGTCGGCACCTTCAGCGCGAGCTCGGTGCGCCGGCGCGACAGGCGCATCGACACCTCTTCGATGCGCGCGAAGCTTTCGCGCACCGTCGGCAGCAGCAGTTCGCCTTCCGCCGTCAGCGTCAGGCCCTTCGGCGTGCGCTTGAACAGCGGGAACCGGTAGAAGCCCTCGAGCGCGAGGATCTGCCGGCTCACGGCACCCTGCGTCAGGCACAGCTGCTCGGCGGCACGCGTAAAGCTGCCGTGGCGGGCGACGATGTCGAAGATCTGCAGCGCGTTGAGGGAAGGAAGTCGTTTCATCGGAAGGGCAGGCGTGGAACGGGCGGCAGGGCGCGCCGCGGCGTGGCTCAGTGCAGGATCTTCGCGAGGAAGTCCTTCGCGCGCTCCGATTTCGGATTCGAGAAGAAATCGTCCTTGCGGTCGTCCTCGACGATCGCGCCCTTGTCCATGAAGATCACGCGATGCGCGACCTTCTTCGCGAAGCCCATCTCGTGCGTGACGACCATCATCGTCATCCCTTCCTGCGCGAGTTCGACCATCACGTCGAGCACTTCGTTGATCATCTCCGGATCGAGCGCGGACGTCGGCTCGTCGAACAGCATCGCGATCGGGTCCATCGACAGCGCACGCGCGATCGCGACACGCTGCTGCTGGCCGCCCGACAACTGGCCCGGAAACTTGTGCGCATGCGCCTTCAGGCCGACGCGGTCGAGCAGCTTCAGGCCCTTCTCGTTCGCCTCGTCCTTGCCGCGGCCGAGCACCTTGACCTGCGCGAGCGTCAGGTTCTCGGTGATCGACAGGTGCGGGAACAGCTCGAAATGCTGGAACACCATGCCGACCTTCGAACGCAGCTTCGACAGGTTCGTCTTCTTGTCGCCGACGGACTGGCCATTCACGAGGATCCCGCCCTGCTGGAACGGCTCGAGGCCGTTGACGGTCTTGATCAACGTCGACTTGCCCGAGCCCGACGGGCCGCACACGACGACCACTTCGCCTTTCCTGACCTCGGTCGTGCAGTCGGTGAGGACCTGAAACTGGCCGTACCACTTCGAAACGTTGCTGATGGAAATCATGGAAATACCTGGGTCGTGGTGAGGCGCGCACGGCGCCGGTTCATCGCGCCTTCGCGACGCGATAGCGGCGCTCGAGCACGCGGGCGTACTGCGTCAGCGGGAAGCACATCGCGAAGTAGAGCAGCGCGACCATCGCATAGATCGGAAACGGCTTGAATACCGCGTTGGTGATGATGTTGCCGGTCTTGGTCAGTTCGGTCAGCCCGATGATCGACGTAAGTGCGGTGCTCTTCACCGCCTGCACGAGGAAGCCGACGGTCGGCGGCAACGCGATCTTCCAGGCCTGCGGCCACACCACGTAGCGCAGTTGCTGAGTCCACGTCATGCCGAGGCTTGCCGCCGCGCTCCACTGGCCGCGCGGTACCGCGTCGACGCAGCCGCGCCAGATGTCGGCCAGATAGGCGCTGGCGTTCAGCGTCAGCACGACCGATGCGGCGACCCACGGCGTCACGTCGATACCGACGAGCGGCAACCCGAAAAAGCCGAGGAACAGTTGCATCAGCAACGGCGTGCCCTGGAACAGCTCGACGTACAGGACCACGAAGCGGCGCAGCGCCGGCACCGGCGAAATGCGCATCGCGAGCAGCGCGAAGCCGGCGATGCCGCCGCCGACGAACGTGATCAGCGACAGCAGCACGGTCCAGCGCGCGGCGAGCAGCAGGTTCCACGCAATATCCTGGAAGGTGAATTCGATCATCGTGCACGCTCCGTGGGAAGGCGGGTTTCGGGAGAGCGGGCGCGCCACGTGAAGCGGGCAACGCGGGCGCGCTGCGGCGTGGCGGCCGCGCCGTGCGGCGTGCGGCCCGAGAACAGCCGCCGGCCGACACGATTGAGCAGCATGCGCAGCGCGATCGACAGCAGCAGGTAGATTGCGGTCACGACGATGTAGATCTCGAACGCACGGAAATTGCGCGACTGGATGAAGTTCGCCGCGTAGGTCAGGTCGGGCACCGAGATCTGCGAGACGACAGCCGAGCCGAGCATCACGATCAGCACCTGCCCGAGCAGTGCGGGGTACACGTTCGCGAGCGCCTGCGGCAGTACGACGTGACCGAACACCTGCCGGCCGTGCAGCCCGAGCGCCCGCGCGGCCTGCACTTGCCCGTGCGGCACCGATTCGATGCCGGCGCGCAGGATCTCGACCGCATACGCGCCCAGGTTGACCGTCATGGCCAGTACGGCCGCCTGCGCTTCGTCGATGTGCACGCCGATCGCCGGTAGTCCGAAGAAGATGAAGAACAACTGGACCAGAAACGGCGTATTGCGGATCAGTTCGACGTAGGCCGCGACGAGCGCGCGCGCCCAGCGCGGTCCGGCCAGCGCGATCCATGCGCCGGCGGTGCCGATCAGGCCGCCGAGCGCGGTGGCGGCCGCGGTGAGGCCGAGCGTCACGCCGATGCCGCGCGCAAGCATGCCGGCGTAGAGGCCGAAATCGCTGAAGTCGAACACGTAGGTCATCGCGATGCCTTTCGTCGTGAATACGGGGCTGTGGCGGCGTGCATCACAGGTCGGCGGGCAATGCCGCGTGCAGCCACTTCTGCGACAACGTGTTCAGCGTGCCGCTCTTCTTCGCGCCGGCGATCGCGTCGTTGACCTTCTGCATCAGGCGCGCTTCGTTCTTGTTCAGGCCGACGTGATCGGGCGAGCTGAACAGCGAGAATTTCTGCTCCGGATCGATCGACGGATGACGCGCGATGATCGTCGCGCCGACGTCGTTGCCGACCACCAGCAGTTGCGCCTGTCCCGACAGGAACGCGGCGATCGCGCCGTTCGGGTCGTCGAAGCGCTTGATCGTCGCGCTCGGCGGCGCGACCTTGCTGACGCTCAGGTCCTCGAGCGTGCCGCGCGCGACCGCGACCGATTTGCCGGCGAGATCGGCGGTGCCCTTCACGGCCAGCGACTTCGGGCCGAATACCGCAAGGTAGTACGGGGCATACGCGTTCGAGAAGTCGATCACCTTCGCGCGCTCCGGCGTCTGTCCGACCGACAGCAGCATGTCGGTCTTGTGGTCGGCGAGATACGCCATCCGGTTGTCGCCGGTGACCTGCACGAGTTCGACTTTCGCATTCAGCGCGCGGCCGATCAGGTTTGCCATGTCGATGTCGTAGCCTTGCGGCTTCATGTCGGGCCCGATCGAGCCGAACGGCGGATAGTCCTCGAACACGCCGATGCGCACGACCCCCGATTTCGCGATCGTGTCGAGCGCGTCGGCGTGCGCGAGCGGCGCGAAGGCGGCGAGGCCGGCGGCGCCGATGCAGGCGCAGAGAAGGGCCGAGCGGGCGAGCAGGCGCTGCACGTGGCGAATGGCGTGGGTCGTTGCGTTCATGGCGAGATCCTCGTTGTTGCGCTGGAGAAAGGGAAAGGCGGTCAGGCGCCGCGTGCGGCGATGAGCTTGCATGCATGGGGCGGCAGCTCAGCGAGCACCGGCATGCCGACCTGGAGATCGGGCGTTTCGCGCGGTGTCGTCGCGGCCGTCAGCGTGAAGCCGCGGCAATCGATCGTTGCCTCGATCGATGCGCCGACATCACGGACGAACGTGATCGTGCCGGCGAGCGTGTTCGGTCCGGGCGGTTGTGCCGGAGCCGTGCGCACGCACACGTCCTCGGGACGGATCAGCAGGCGTACGGCGTCCGCGGTGCGCGGCGCCGGCCGGATCGCGAGCCGCTGCCCGCCCGGCAGCACGATCGCGTCGTCGCCGTCGCACGAGACCGGCAGGATGTTGCCGAGGCCGATGAAATCGGCGACGAATTCATTGACCGGATCGCGGTAGATGTCGAGCGGCCGGCCCACCTGCTGTATCCGACCTTTCTCCATCACGACGATCTCGTCGGCCATCGTCATCGCTTCGCGCTGGTCGTGCGTGACCATGATCGTGGTGATGCCGAGCCGTTGCTGGAGCAGCCGGATCTCGACCTGCATCGCTTCGCGCAGCTTCGCGTCGAGTGCCGACAAAGGCTCGTCGAGCAACAGCAGGCGCGGCGACGATGCGATCGCGCGTGCAATCGCGACGCGCTGGCGTTGCCCGCCCGACAGCTGCGTGACGAGCCGGTCGGCCATGTGCGGAAGCTGGATCAGCTCCAGCAGCTCGGCGACGCGCCGCGCTTGCGCGGCCTTGGCCGTCTTGCGCAGCCGCAGCGGGTACGCGATGTTCTGCGCGACGGTCATGTGCGGAAACAGCGCGAGCGACTGGAACACCATGCCGAAGTCGCGCCGGTTGGCGGGCACGTGCGTGAGGTCGCGGCCGGCGAACGTCAGGGTGCCGGAGGTCGGCGTTTCGAGGCCGGCGATGATGCGCATCAGCGTGGTCTTGCCGCAGCCGGACGGGCCGAGAAAGCAGACGAGCTTGCCGTCGGGCACCGACAGGTCGACGTGATCGACCGCATACGCCTGATGAAAGCGCTTCGTCACGTTCTGGAGAATGAGCTGGGTCATGAGGATTCCTTGCGCGGGCGATGGCGAGGCGGCGCGCGTCAGAGCGCGACGCCCTTGTCGCCGACGAGTTTTTCGAGCATCCAGATCAGCGCGAAGTCGATCGCGACCGTGAACACGGCGAAGCAGAATACGGTCGGGTCGAGCGACGACACGGTGCGGCTGTAGAGCCAGACCGGCAGCGTCATCGTGTCGATGCTGTACAGGAAGAACGTCACGGTGAATTCGTTGAACGACACGATGAACGCGAACAGCATCCCGGCGAGGATGCCGGGCCGCATCAGCGGCAGCACGACGTCGACGAGCGCGCGGCGCGGGCTCGCGCCCATCAGGCACGCGGCTTCCTCGAAATCGGGGCCGATCGACGCGACCGACGCGGCGCAGTTCTTCACGGTGAACGGCAGCGTCAAGATCACGTGCGCGACGACGAGCCGCACGATGCCGAGTTCGACCGGCAGCGCGTTGAACACGATCAGCAGCGCGAGGCCGAGCATCACGAGCGGATAGACGATCGGCAGCGCGACGAGCTGCTCGACGAGCGTCTTGCCGCGGAAGCGGTAGCGCGACAGTGCGTAAGCCGCGGGGACCGACACGGCGGTCGCGATCAGCATCGTCGCGACCGCGACGACGAGGCTCGTCGTCAACGCGGCGCCCATCGACTGCGCGCTGCCCGCATCGGACGACACGAACGTCTGCCAGGCGGCGCGATACCAGTGCAGGCTGAATTCGCGCGGCGGGAATTCGAGCGTGCCCGACGCGCCGAACGACATCGTGATCATCGTCAGGATCGGCAGCGCCGCGAGGAACAGCACGAGCGTCGCGAGCGCGCCCGTCACGCGTCCGAGGCGCCCGGGCATGGGCGCGCGCAGGAGCAGGGCATTCATCGGTTCACCTCGAGGGTGCGCGCGAGGCGCTGGGAAACCGCCATCACGACGAGCGTCGCGCCCATCAGCACGACGCCCGATGCCGAGGCGGCGGGCCAGTTGAGCAGCGGTGCGACTTCGTCGTGCACGAGCACCGCGAGCATCGGCACGCGCCGGCCGCCGAGCAGCAGCGGCACCGCGAATGCGCTGGCGTTGTACGCGAACACGAGCAGCGCGCCCGAGACGAGGCCGGGCATCGCGAGCGGCAGCGTCACGTGCCGCAGCGTCTGCCATCGGCTCGCGCCGAGCGTCGCGGCGGCTTCGTCGTACGCGCGGGACACGGCGCGCAGCGCGCTCGACAGCGGCAGCACGGCGAGCGGGAACGCGGTCTGGATCAGGCCGAGCAGTACGCCGTGCTCGCGGTACAGCAATTGCAGCGGCCGCCCGATCATGCCGGTGGCGAGCAGCGTGCGGTTGAGCAACCCGGCCGGGCCGAGCATCACGAGCCAGCCGTACCCTTGCAGCAGCAGGTTCACGAGCAGCGGCAGCAGGACGCCGGCGAGCAGCAGCCGGCGCGCGAGCCGCGATTCGGTGCGTGCCATCGCGAGCGCGACCGGGATCGCGAGCAGCACCGCGCACACCATGCTCTGGAACGCGAGGCGCAGCGTGAGCCACAGCGATGTCGTGAAGTACGGATCCGCGAGATCGGCGTAGTTCTGCAGCGTGAAGGTGCGCCATTCGTCGCCGGACACGCCGACGCTCATGCGCAATACCGTGAGCGTCGCGGCGGCAAGTACCGCGAGGAACGCGAGGATCGGTGCGAGCAGCAGCCACGGCGGCACGCCCGCCAGCGCGGGGGCGGCGTCGGTGCCGGCACCGGCACCGGCCGTGCCGGCGCCGGCCGACCCTGCATCGCGGGGGGAGGACAGGGAGGCCATGTCGCTACGCCGAGAAGAGGCCCGTGTAGCGCTTGATCCACGCGGGCTGGACGGCTGCGAGCGCCTTGTCGTCGTGCAGCACGGCTTTCTCCGCGATCTGCTGCGGCGACGGCACGAACGCGCGGCTTTCCGCGGGAATCACAGCCTTCGCGTTCACGGGGCCGTTCAGCACGTCGGCCGCCATCCGGCCCTGCACGCCTGCGTCGAGCGAATGGTTGATGAATGCGTGAATCAGGTCGAGGTCGCCCGGGTGCGCCTTCGGGATCACGGTGAACATCAGTTGCGTCGCGAAGCCTTCCTTCATCCCGTACGTCACGCCCATCTTGTAGTCGGGCTTGCGGATCTGGTCCGGGAAGAACGCGGGCGAATAAATGCCGCCGATGTCGAGCGAGCCGGTGCGGAACAGGTCGGCCACCTGGTTCGGGTTTTCACCGAGCGTCATCACGCGATCCTTCAACTGCGCGAGCTTCCGGAATCCCGGATCGATGTTCTGCTGCGAACCGCCGGCCAGCTTCGCGGCGATGATCGCGAGGTCGACCGCTTCGGCCCACTCGGGCGGCGGCAGGAACAGGCGGCCCGCGTACTTCGGATCCCACAGTGCCTCGTAGCTCGCCGGCGCGCTCTTCACGGTCGCCGTGTTGTAGATCAGCCCGTCCGACCACAGCAGGTAGCCGATGCCGAAGCCGTTCGCACCGGTGCGGTAAGGCGGCGCGACGTCCTTCAGGTTCGGCAGCCGGTTCAGGTCCGGCTTCGTGAGCAGGCCCGCATCGGCGAGACCCGCCGCGCCCACGCCGGCGAGCGTGATGACATCGTAGGTCGGCCGTTCACCCGCGGCCTTGACCTTCGCGACCATGCCCGACGTGCCGTCCGCGCGATCGGCGATCACGCGTGCGCCGGTCTGCTTGCTGAAGGTTTCCGCGATGTTGCGCAGCGCGGCCGCGCCGGTATCGTCGGACCAGGTGAGCAGGCGCAGCGTCTTGCCGGCAAAGCTGCTCGACTGTGCCTTCGCAGTACTGATGAATGGCATCGGAAGGGCGGATGCAGCGAGTGCCGTGCCGAGGGTTTTGATCACCTGCCTTCTGCCCGACTTGAAGTGTTGCATGGCCGTCTCCTGATGAACGATGCCGTGTGGTTCGATGCCGGTCGCCGAACGGCGGCGCGGGGTGTGGATGAACTGTAGGGAGGTCAAATTTCCGCAACAAACGAAATATCCGCATGCGCGCCATGACATAAACGCATGGGCCGGGCGGTCTCAACGGGCCGGCATCATGACCTGCTTGATCTCCTGGAACGCGGCCAGCCCGAACGGACCGAGCTCGCGTCCGATGCTGCTGCGCTTGTAGCCGCCCCATGAGGTTTGCGGATAGATCAGCTGCGGCGTGTTGATCCACACGACGCCTGCCTCGAGCGCGTCGGCGACTCGCTTGCCGCGGGCCGTGTCGCGTGTGACGACGGTGGCGACGAGCCCGTACTCGGTATCGTTGGCGGCCGCGATCGCGTCGTCTTCGGTGTCGAACGCGCGCACGCACAGCACCGGGCCGAAGATTTCCTCAGACCATAGCGGGCTGCCGGTCGGCACGTCGACGAACAGCGCGGGTCGGATGAAGTAGCCGGGGCCGTCGAGCACGTCGCCGCCCGCGACGAGCCGCGCACCGTCGGCCTGGCCTTGCGCGATGTGGCACTTCACGCGTTCGTATTGCGCGCGGTTCGTCAGCGGGCCCATCTGTACGCCGGGCGCGAACGGCGGGCCGACGACGGTCGCGTCGATCCGCCGCGCGAGGCGCGTGACGAGGTCGTCGGCGAGCGGGGCGGCGACGAGCACGCGCGAGGTCGCGGAACACATCTGCCCGGCGTTGAAGAGGCCGCCGCCCGCGATCAGTTCGACCGCGTGATCGAGGTCGGCGTCGTCGAACACGACGATCGACGACTTGCCGCCGAGTTCGAGGCCGACGCCCTTGATCGTGTCCGCGGCCGTCTTCATGACCTGTGCGCCGACCGCCGTGCTGCCGGTAAACGACACCTTCGCGACGAGCGGATGCGCGCACAGCCGGGCGCCGACGTCGTGGCCGGTGCCCGTCACGACGTTCAGCACGCCGGGCGGCACGCCCGCCTCGGCGGCGATCGCGGCGAGTTCGAGTTCGGGCAGCGGCGTGATCTCGGACGGCTTCAGCACGACGGTGCAACCGGCCGCGAGCGCGGGTGCGAGCTTCCAAGCGGTCGTCACCATCGGGAAATTCCACGGCACGATCAGCGCGGCGACGCCGGCCGGTTCGCGCCGGATCCACGCACGATGGTCGCCGCCGGGCAGCGATACCTCGGTTTCGCCGTCCGTGTCGAGACGATCCGCGAGGCCTGCGTAGTAGTCGAAGGTGGCGATCACGTCCGCGACGTCGATCTCGGCCTCGGCGAACGGCTTGCCATTGTTGAGCGACTGCAGCGTGGCAAGCCGCGTGCGGCGTGCGTCGACGCCGCGCGCGATCGCGCGGAGCAGGGCCGCGCGTTCGGCCCCGGTCGTGCGTTTCCAGCCGGGAAACGCGCGCGCCGCGGCTTGCACGGCGTGTTCGACGTCTGCCTCGCCGCCTGCGCTGACGTCGGCGAGGTGCGCTTCCGTCGACGGATCGACGACGGGCAGCGTCGCGCCGCCGACGCTCGCGCGCCACGTCCCGTCGATGAAGTGGCGCGTGTGCAGCGGCGGATCGAACGCGAAATCGGGCGTCGTGCTCATCGCTGCACCTGACCGAACCAGCTTGCCTCGTCGATTTCGATCACGGTCGGAATCGTGCGTGCCGCCGCGTCGCGCAGCGCTTCGGCCAGTGCGTCGGGCGTCGCGGCGGCGTGCGCCGCGCAGCCGAACCCGCGTGCGAGTGCCTGGAAATCGGGCGTATAGGGCTCGACGCCGATCGGCGTGATGTCGCGTGCGACCATGTATTTACGGATCTCGCCGTAGCCGCGGTTGTTCCAGACGATCACGATCACCGGCACGCGCGCCTCGACCGCGCTCGCGAGCTCCGGCAGCGTGAACTGCAGGCCGCCGTCGCCGATCAGGCAAACGACCGGCCGCGCAGGCGCGGCGAGCTTTGCGCCGATCGCGGCGGGCAGCCCGTAGCCGAGCGTGCCGTAGCCGGTCGACGAGTTGAACCAGCTGCGTGGCGCCGGCGCATCGTGCGTGAAATTGCCGACGTAGACGGGGCTCGTCGAATCGCCGGCGATGATCGCGCCGGGCAGCGCCGCGACGATCGTGTCGATCAGCCGCGCCTGCGCGTGCGCGGGGCCGTCGTGGCCGGAAGCGATCGCGGCGCGAACGGCCGCCACCCGCAGCGCCCCCCAGCCGGTCTCGGGGGTGGGCGCGGGCCGCTCGTGCAGGCGGGTCGACAGTGCGCCGAGCGCCAGCCGGGAATCGCCGGCGATGGCGATTTCCGCGCGGGCGTTGCGCATCAGCTGTTGCGCGTCGATGTCGATGCGGATCAGCCGGCCGTCGATCGCGAAGCCGCCGTCGAACGTGACGTCGTAATCGGTTTCGCCAAGCTCGGTGCCGACGGCGAGCACCACGTCGGCATCGCGGATCGCCGCGCGGGTGGCCGGCAGCGACTGGGTGGAGCCGATCAGCAACGGGTGGCCGGGCGGCAGCAGGCCCTTCGCGTTGATCGTCAGCGCGACGGGCGCGTGCAGGCGTTCGGCGAGCTCGCGCAGTTCCGCCGCCGCATGGATGGCACCGCCGCCCGCGAGGATCAGCGGCCGGCGCGCGTGCGCGAGCAGGTCGGCGGCCGCCGCGAGGGCGTTCGCGTCCGGCGCGGGGCGCGCGGGCAGCGCGAGCGGCGCGGCGGGCAGCGCGGGCGCCGGCATCACGATCACGTCGAGCGGAATCTCGATGTGCACGGGCCGCGGCCGCGCGCTCTCGAACACCGCGAAGGCGCGCGCGAGGACCTGCGGCAGGTCGGCCGCGTCGAGCAGCGTGTGGGAGAACGCGGTGAGGCCCGCGAACACGTCACGCTGCGACGGCAGTTCGTGCAGGCGGCCGTCGCCGCTGCCGAGCTCGCGTCGTGCATTGACGCTCGAGATCACCAGCATCGGGATCGAATCGGCGTAGGCCTGTGCCATTGCGGTCGCGATATTGGTCATGCCCGGCCCGGTGATGATGAAGCAGACCCCCGGCCGACCCGTGACGCGTGCGTAGCCGTCGGCCATGAAGCCGGCCCCCTGCTCGTGGCGCGGCGTCACGTGACGGATCGACGATGCGGCGAGGCCGCGATAGAGCTCGACGGTATGCACGCCGGGAATGCCGAACACGCATTCGACGCCCTGGCGTTCGAGGAGGTCGACGAGTGCTTCGCCGCAGGTGCGGGGGCGGGCAGGGAACGGTGCCGCCGTGGCCGCGCGGGCCTCGGCGAGGCAGGAGACGGGGAGCGGATGGTTCATGGATCGTGATGTGCCGATTGGGAGGGGGAGTGGCCCGTACCGCAAGCGAGGGGACATGAAGCGGATTGTCGGCGTCGATCCGGGGTGCCAACAATCGATAAGATTTCATGCGCCGCATGAGCGCCGTTCATGGCGCGATCGATTCGCGGCGCGCAGCGTGCCGGTCTTCATGCAGGCCGGTCCGGCATGCGGGGCTTCTCGCGCCGGATCGCGCAACGCTGGTGATCGAATCCGGAATTTGTCTAGTCATCCTTGCGATTGGATCGTCAGGACTGCACCAAGTGCGTGCCTGAATTCCCCATGACGACGCACGCCGGAAGCCTGTAATTAGGGGATTTCCCGCGTTTCCCCGGTTTTTTTTGAACGCTGCTTGTCTCGCCGTTTTTCTTCTTGCATGCTTGTATAGACAAATTCCTGAGGCGGCTCGATGAACCGAAGGGATGGCGAACTTCAACGCAAGGAGAAATCTCGTGAACGGTAAGCGCATCAAGTGGGCAGTCAGGACGATCGGCGTCATCGCAGCTGCAGCGGCAACGCTCGCGGCGCCCGTGCAGGCCAAGGAATGGAAGACGGTGACGGTCGCGCTGGAAGGCGGCTACGCGCCGTGGAACCTCACGCTGCCGGGCGGCAAGCTGGGCGGTTTCGAGCCGGAGCTGCTCGCCAACGTGTGCGAGCGGATCAAGGTGCAGTGCAACATGGTCGCGCAGGACTGGGACGGGATGATTCCGGGCCTGCAGGCCGGCAAGTTCGATATCCTGATGGATGCGATTTCCATCACGCCGGATCGCGAGAAGATCCTGCTGTTCTCGCGCCCCTATGCGGCGACGCCGGCGACGTTCGCCGTCACCGATACGAAGATCCTGCCGAAGGCCGCGCCCGGCGCGCCGATCGTCAAGCTGACGGGTGACGCGAATGCGGACAAACCCACCGTCGACGCACTGCGCAAGCAACTGAAGGGCAAGACGATCGGCATCCAGTCGGGCACCGTCTACACGAAATTCATCAACGACAGCTTCAAGGACATCGCGTCGATTCGCGTGTACAAGACGTCGCCCGAACGCGACCTCGACCTCGTCGCCGGCCGCATCGATGCATCGTTCGACGACGTGACGTACTACGCGGCGAACAACACGAAGAAGGACACCGCATCGATCGTGCTCGCGGGGCCGAAGCTCGGCGGGCCGATCTGGGGGCCGGGCGAAGGGCTCGCGTTCCGCAAGCAGGATGCCGACCTGAAGACGAAGTTCGATACGGCGATCGGCGCGGCGCTCGCGGACGGTACCGTGAAGAAGCTTGCCGACAAGTGGTTCAAGACCGACGTCACGCCGTAAGCGCGCGTCCGGCCGCCGCCGCGCCAGGTCCTTCGAACGACGCGCGGCGGCGCGCATCCAGCGGATTCACTCAACGCTTGCCGGGAGGCACGCATGGCGATTCTTGAAATGCTCGGCTTCGGAACCGAAGGCTGGGGCGGTGTGCTGCTGCTCGCCGCACTGATGACGGTCGCGTTGACGCTCGCGGCGCTCGCGGTCGGCGCCGTGATCGGCGCGGCGATCGCGGCCGCGAAGCTGTCGCGCCACCGCAGCGCGCGCCTGCTCGGCGACCTCTATACGACCGTGTTTCGCGGCGTCCCCGAACTGCTCGTCATCTACCTGTTCTACTTCGGCGGCTCGACGCTCGTCACGGCTGTCGGCCAGTGGTTCGGCGCGGAAGGTTTCATCGGCGTGCCGCCGTTCGTGATCGGTGCGCTCGCGGTCGGGATGATCTCGGGCGCCTACCAGGCGGAGGTGTATCGCGCGGCGGTGCTCGCGGTATCGAAGGGCGAACTCGAGGCGGCGCGCGCGATCGGCATGCCGCGCAGCATGGTGCTGCGCCGCATCCTGGTGCCGCAAGTGCTGCGCTTCGCGCTGCCCGGCATCGGCAACGTGTGGCAACTGAGCCTCAAGGACTCGGCACTGATCTCGGTCACCGGGCTCGCCGAGCTGCTGCGTACGAGCCAGATCGCCGCGAATTCGACGCACCAGTATTTCGTGTTCTTCGTCGCAGGCGGGGCGCTGTACCTGCTGATGACGGGCTTGTCGAACCGCGTGTTCAACCGGGCGGAAGCGATCGTCGGCCGGTCGTTCCGCCGCAATTTCGCGCGCAACTGACGGAGCACGGGCATGTCCATCGATTTCGCTTTTCTCCTCGACACGCTGCGCCAGCTGCTCGCGGCCGTGCCGACCACGCTCGGCCTGTTCTTCGCGTCGCTCGTGCTCGGCGGCCTGCTGTCGCTCGTGATCGTCACGATGCGCGTGTCGCCGCACTGGCTGCCGAACCGCTTCGCGCGCGCGTACATCCTGGTGTTTCGCGGCTCGCCGCTGCTGATCCAGATGTTCCTCGTGTATTACGGGCTCGGCCAGTTCGGCGTGATTCGCGAGAGCTTCATGTGGCCGCTGCTGCGCGAACCATACGTCTGCGCGGTGCTGTCGCTCGCGCTGTGCACGGCCGGCTATACGGCCGAAATCCTGCGCGGCGGGCTGATGGCCGTGCCGGTCGGACAGATCGAGGCCGGCTATTCGATCGGCTTGTCGGGCTTCGCGCTGCTGCGGCGCGTGATCGGCCCGATCGCATTGCGCCAGTGCCTGCCTGCGTATTCGACCGAAGCCGTGCTGCTGGTCAAGTCGACCGCGCTGGCGAGCCTCGTCACGGTGTGGGAGGTCACGGGCGTCGCGCAGCAGATCATTCAGCAAACCTACCGGACGACCGAGGTGTTCGTCTGCGCGGCCGTCATCTATCTGGGCCTGAACTTCATCGTCGTGCGCCTGCTCGGCGCGCTCGAATGGCGGCTCTCGGGGCACCTGCGTGCGCCGAAGCCGTCCGGCGCGCCGGCCGCGGCGACCCGCAATGCCCGCCGCGTCGCTTCCTGAGCGCGCCAAACTTTCCTGGAGAAACCGATGAACACCGCTGCTCCCGTCGCACTGTCGGTCAAGAACATCCACAAGTCGTTCGGCGATCATCATGTGCTGAAGGGCATTTCGCTCGACGCGCACGAGGGCGACGTGATCTCGATCCTCGGCGCGAGCGGGTCGGGCAAGAGCACGTTCCTGCGCTGCCTGAACCTGCTCGAGACGCCCGACGACGGTTCCGTCGCGCTCGCGGGCGAGGAACTGGCGATGAAGCGCGCGCGCGACGGCAAGCTGCACCCGAGCGACCGGCGCCAGGTCGACCGGATTCGCTCCCAGCTCGGGATGGTGTTCCAGAACTTCAACCTGTGGTCCCACATGACGGTGCTCGACAACCTCGTCGAAGGGCCGCTGCGCGTGCAGAAGCGCAGCCGGGCGGAAGCGGTGGAGGAAGCCGAGGCACTGCTCGCGCGCGTCGGGCTTGCCGACAAGCGCGGCTACTATCCCGCGCACCTGTCGGGCGGCCAGCAGCAGCGCGTCGCGATTGCCCGTGCGCTCGCGATGCATCCGAAGGTGATGCTGTTCGACGAACCGACGTCGGCGCTCGACCCCGAGCTGGTCGGCGAAGTGCTGCGCGTGATGCGCTCGCTCGCCGAGGAGGGCCGCACGATGCTGGTCGTCACGCATGAAATGGGCTTCGCGCGCCATGTGTCGAATCGCGTGATGTTCCTGCATCAGGGCGAAGTCGATGCGGACGGCACACCCGATGCGCTGTTCGGCGGCCAGTGCTCGGAACGCTTCCGGCAGTTCGTGTCGAGCCATCACGACCGCACCGCGAACTGAGGCTGCCATGACCGTGTTTCGTTCCACCACGCCGCTCGAATGGCGGCAGGTCGCGGCCGTGGCGGCCGGCGATCCGCTCGGCTTGACCGGCGACGCGCGCGAACGCGTCGTCGCGGCACGCGAGCTCGTCGACGCGCTCGTGGCGCGCGGCATTCGCGCATACGGCGTCAATACGGGCGTCGGCGCGCTGTGCAACGTGATCGTGTCGCCCGCTCAGCAGAGCGAACTGTCGCGCAACATCCTGATGAGCCACGCGGTGGGCGTCGGCGTGCCGCTCGGTGCGGCGGAAACGCGCGCGATCATGGCGGCGGCGATCAACAACTACGCGCATGGCTATTCGGGCGTGCGTGTCGACGTCGTCGAGCAGCTCGTCGCACTGCTCGAACACGATTGCCTGCCCGAAGTGCCGGCCCACGGCTCGGTCGGCTACCTGACCCACATGGCGCACGTCGCGCTCGTCTGCATCGGCCACGGTCATGCTCGCTATCGCGGCGAGCGCATGCGCGGCGACGAGGCGCTGCGCCGTATCGGCCGCGAACCGCTCGTGCTTGGCGCGAAGGAGGGGCTGAGCCTCGTCAACGGCACCCCGTGCGTCACGGGCCTGGCCGCGCTCGCGCTGGCCCGCGCGGAACGCTTGCTCGACTGGGCCGACTGGATCGCGGCGATGAGCTTCGAGAACCTCGGCGGACAACTTGCCGCCTTCGACCCGGCCTCGCTTGCGCTGCGGATTTCGCCCGGCATCGGGCAGGTCGGTGCCCGCTTGCGTGCGCTGCTGGCGGACAGCGGCATGCTGGCTGCGGCGAGCGGCCGGCATACGCAGGATCCGCTCAGCCTGCGCACGATTCCGCACGTGCATGGCGCGGCGCGCGATGTGTTCGTCGTCACGGCCGAGGTGGTCGATCGCGAACTCGCGTCCGTCACCGACAATCCGATCGTCGCCGGCACGCGCGAGGCGCCGGCCGCGCATTCGCAGGCGCATGCCGTCGGCGCGGGCATCGCGCTCGCGATGGACAGCCTCGCGGCCGCGATGGCGCAGGTCGCGGCGATCGCCGAGCGGCGTCTCGACCGGCTCGTGAATCCGCTCGTCAGCGGGTTGCCGGCGTTTCTCGCGACGCCGGGCGGAAGCTGCTCGGGTTTCATGATCGCGCAATACACGGCGGTCGCGCTGGTCGCGCAGAACCAGCGGCTCGCGGCGCCGGCGAGCCTCGACGGCGGCATCACGTCGGGGCTGCAGGAGGATCACCTGTGTCATGCGACACCGGCGGCGCTGAAGGCGCTCGACATCATCGAGAATACGACGCGCGTGCTCGCGATCGAGCTGTTGGCCGCCGCTCAGGCGTACGATCTGCAGCGGGACGAAACCGGGCGCGCCGCGTCGACCGACGCGTTGTGGCGCCACGTGCGCGAACGCGTGCCGGCGTATCGCGACGACCGGCCGCTTGCGGACGACATCGCGATCGCGGCCGCCATCGTCGCGGGCGTGCCGCCTTCGTTGCAGTGACGACGGGCGACGACGGCGAGTCATCCATTATTCATTCGGTCGAGGGCGCATGAACGAAACGGAACGCGAACCTGCCGCATGGGCGGCGCGGGCATCGGGCGACGCCGTGCCGGCGCGCGCACTGCCGGCCTATCAGCAGATCAAGCGCTACGTCGTCGAACGGATCGCGAAGGGTGACTGGAAGCCCGGCGGCGCGATTCCGACCGAGGCCGAACTGGTCAAGGAGTTCGGCGTGGCCCGGATGACGGTGTCGCGCGCGCTGCGCGAGCTGACGGCCGAACGTGTGCTAACCCGCATCCAGGGGGCCGGCACGTTCGTCGAGCGCCGGCATTACGAATCGACGGTGCTGGAGATCCGCAACATCGCGGACGAGATTGCCGAGCGCGGTCATCGGCATCGTGCGCGGGTGCTGCAGATCGAGCGCAGCGTCGATCCGGAAGCAATCGATGCGCTCGGACTGCGTTCCGGGCCCGTGTTTCATTCACGCATCGTGCACTATGAGGAAGACGAACCGATCCAGTTCGAGGATCGCTACGTCAATCCAGCGTTGTTTCCTGCCTATCTGGAGCAGGACTTCTCGATCGAGACGCCGAATCATTACATGGTGCGCCTGGCGCCGATTCAGCGTGCCGAGTTCAGGATCTACGCGGAGAAGCCCAATGCGCAGGTGCGCCGGCATCTCGTGATGGAAATCGGCGAGCCGTGCCTGCTGTTGAGGCGCCGCACCTGGGTCGGCGAGCAGGTTGCCACGTCGGTCACGCTGTGGCATCCGGCGTCGCGGTTTCATCTGGCGGGGAAAGTGTAGGGACGCCGCCGGCCGGCCGCACGGGGCGCGCCACGCGCGATACGACGGGCCGGCAACGGTTGCCGGCCCGCGTCGGCCATGGCGTCAGTCGTCACCCTTCTCGAGCACGCTCTGCGTCAGCGCGACCGACGGAATCGTCGGCTTGAGCAATGCGCGGCGCGCACGGCTGCTCAGCCATTTCCAGCCGGCCACGAGCAGCAGCGCGACCAGCGGAATCGATGCGATCGTCCACGTTCCGTTCGGGTAGTCGAACGCCATCAGGACCAGCACGCCGAGCAGGAACAGCAGCGTCAGCCACGACGTCACGGGCGCGCCGGGCATCCTGAACGACACGTCGTCCACCTCGCCGCGCCTGACCGCGGCGCGGAACTTCATCTGGCATACGACGATGAAGCCCCACGTGCTGATGATGCCGAGCGACGCGATGTTCAGCACGATCTCGAACACGCTCGACGGCACGAGATAGTTGAGCAGCACGCCCACCACGTAGATCGCGACCGTCACGAGAATGCCGGCGTACGGCACGGATTGCGCGCTCATCCTGGCGAGGAACGCCGGCGCCGAGCCACCCATCGACAGCGAGCGCAACACGCGCCCGGTCGAATACAGGCCGGAGTTGAGGCTCGACAGCGCGGCCGTCAGCACGACCAGGTTCATCACCGAACCGATGCCGGGCACGCCGAGCGCCCCGAAGAACGTGACGAACGGGCTCTGGCCGGCCTTGTACGCGCTCCACGGCAGCAGGCAGACGAGCAGGACGACCGACGCGACATAGAAGATCGCGATGCGCCAGATCACGTTGTTGATCGCGCGCGGCAGCACCTTGCGCGCATCCTTGCATTCGCCGGCGGCCGTGCCGACCAGCTCGACGCCCGCGAACGCGAACACCACGCCTTGCACGAGCACCAGCGCCGGCATCAGTCCGTGCGGAAAGAACCCGCCGTGGTCGGTGATCAGATGCAGCCCGGTGTCATGGCCGGCGACTGGCATGCCCGTGCCGAGGATCAGCGAACCGATCGCGAGGAACAGCACGATCGCGGCAACCTTGATCAGCGCGAACCAGAACTCCATTTCGGCGAACCACTTCACGCCGATCAGGTTCATCGTCGCGACGATGCAAAGCGCGACGAGCGCGAAGATCCATTGCGGCACGCCTGCGAACGGCGCCCAGTAGTGCATGTAGAGCGCGACCGCGGTGATGTCGACGATGCCGGTCATCGCCCAGTTCAGGAAGTACATCCAGCCTGCGACGAACGACGCCTTCTCGCCGAGGAATTCGCGCGCGTACGACACGAAGCTGCCGCTGCTGGGGCGATGCATCACGAGCTCGCCGAGTGCGCGCAGGATCAGGAACGAAAACGCGCCGCACACCAGATAGACGATCGCGAGCGCCGGCCCGGCCGCCTGCAGCCGGGCGCCGGCGCCGAGAAACAGCCCCGTGCCGATGGCCCCGCCGATCGCGATCATCTGCACCTGTCGATTGCCGAGGGTCTTGTGATAACCGGCTTCGTGTGATTCGAGCCAGTTGCGTTTGTCGGTGTCGCCGGTTGTCGACGGTTCGGGAATCGATGCCATGACTGCATCCTCGTGCACGAATGTGATTGGAGTCATTCCGGTCGCGAGACGACCGGAACCACCGGTACCGGAGAAACAGGGGCGCGGAATCCAGCTGGCCATCCTGATCGCGTGTCGCCGGGCGCGGCGAAGGTCCGGTACGTCGTGAACGTATTCAGCCGTTATTCCGATCACAAACGGCATGCAAATTTCGACTGGGCCTGTTCGAATCCGTGCATACGGGATCGGCCGTGATCCCGCACGGCGAGCCGGTCGCAGGCCGGTGCGTGAACAGAATGGTTAATTTGGTGCGCCGGGGCGCGCTGCAAATGGGCAGCCGCCGCGGCCGGTGCCGGCCCATGCACCGAAATGAGGAATGCGGCGCGCGAGGAATGCCGTCCGGGGCGGCCGCGGCAAGCTTCGCACGGCGATGGCCCGGTTCTTGCTGAAGGGGTTTGGGCGGCGCAACGGTTGTGCTGCCCGACGACATACCAGACAAGGAAGATGCACCGTGAGCCCGACGACTCGACCGTTTCCCCGCCGCACCTGGCTGGCTGCGCTGATCGCAGCATCCGCGATGGCGCTCCTCGCCGCCGCACCGGCGCATGCCGATGCGCTCGACACCATCGCGAAAAACGGCGCGTTGCGCGTCGCGGTGCCGGAGGACTATCCGCCGTTCGGCTCGGTCGGCACGGACATGCAGCCGCAGGGCTACGACATCGACATGGCCGAACTGCTCGCCAAGTCGCTCGGCGTGAAGCTGAAGCTGGTGCCCGTGAACAGCGCGAACCGGATTCCGTACCTGACGACCAACAAGGTCGACATGGTGATCTCGTCGCTCGGCAAGACGCCGGAGCGCGAGAAGGTCATCGACTTTTCGACCGCGTACGCGCCGTATTTCCAGGGCGTGTTCGGGCCGGCCGACATGAAAGTGAGCGCGCCCGCCGACCTGACCGGCAAGACGGTCGGCGCCACGCGCGGCGCGCTCGAGGAGATCGCGCTGTCGCAGCTCGCGCCGAACGCGACGATCAAGCGCTTCGAGGACAACAACGCGACGATCCAGGCGTTCCTGTCGGGACAAGTGCAGCTGATCGCCGCCGGCAACATCGTTGCGGCGGCCATTCTCGCGAAGAATCCGCCGCGCCGGCCCGAGGTCAAGTTCGTGATCAAGAATTCGCCGTGCTTCGTCGGCGTCAACAAGAACGAACCGCGCCTGCTGGCGAAGATCGACGACACGATCGCGCACGCGAAGCAGGACGGCACGCTGGGCACGATGTCGAAGAAGTGGCTCGGCCAGCCGTTGCCGGCCGGACTCTGAGCGTGCGCAGCCGTGCCTGATGCGCCGCCGCGGCCGGCATGCCCGGCGCGGCGGATGTCGTTGTCCGACCCCGAATCCATCCCTTTGTCATGAGTTACCAGCTTCAATTCGGCGAACTGAGCGAGTATGCCGGCGTGTTCGCGAGCGGTGCGGCGATCACGCTGGCACTGACCGCGGTCGCGACCGTGCTCGGCGTGGCGATCGGCGTGCTCGGCGCGGCCGCGTACAGCGCCGATGCGCGCGCGGCCGTGCGGCTGCGCCCGTTGATCGGCGCGTACGTCGAGGCGATCCGCAACACGCCGTTCGTCGTCCAGCTGTTCTTCATCTTTTTCGGCCTGCCCGCGCTCGGCGTGCACATCGACGAATACACGGCCGCGCTCCTCGCGATGACGCTCAATCTCGGCGCGTATGCGGTCGAGATCGTGCGCGCGGGCGTCGCCGCCGTGCCGAAAGGGCATCTCGAAGCGGCGTCCGCGCTGGCGATGTCGCGCGCGCAGATGCTGCGCCACGTCGTCCTGCCGCAGGCGCTCGCCAAGGTGTTTCCGGCGCTCTCGAGCCAGATCGTGATCACGATGCTCGGGTCGGCCGTCGTGTCGCAGATCTCGGTGGCCGACCTGACCTATGCGGCGGGCTACATTCAATCGCGCAACTTTCGCGCATTCGAGACGTATTTCGTGATCACGCTCTCGTATCTGGCGATGGCGCTGCTGCTGCGTGCCACGCTCGGCGCGATGGGCCGCCGCCTGTTCTCCCGCCGCCTGCGAGGTGCGCGATGACCGATTTCACGTTCGGGCAGATTCTCGCGAACCTGCTGCTGGCCGCGCGCTGGACGGTCGTGCTGTCGATCGTGTCGTTCGTGTCCGGCGGCCTCGTCGGCCTCGGGCTGCTCGTGATGCGCGTGTCGAACTCGGCGGTGCTGCGCGGTGCCGCGAAGCTCTACATCGAGGTGTTTCAGGGCACCCCGTTGCTCATGCAACTGTTCATCGTGTTCTTCGGCTTGCCGCTCGTCGGGCTCGACGTTCCGCCGTGGGTTGCGGCCACCGCAGGGCTCACGTTCTTCACCAGCGCGTATCTCGCCGAAATCTGGCGCGGCTGCGTCGAGGCGGTGCCGAAAGGGCAGTGGGAGGCGTCGTCGAGCCTGGCGATGAGCTATGTCGAGCAACTGCGTCACGTGATCCTGCCGCAGGCGGCGCGCATCGCGATCGCGCCGACCGTCGGCTTCGGCGTGCAGGCCGTGAAGGATACGGCGCTGGTGTCGATCATTGGTTTTACCGAGCTGACGAAGGCCGGCATCGCGATCTCGAACGCGACGTTCCGGCCGTTCGTCGTATACGGGCTCGTCGCGCTGATCTATTTCGCGCTCTGTTATCCGCTCACCCGATATGCGCGCACGTTGCAAAGGAGATGGCATGCCGCTCGTTGAAACCCGAGGAATCGAAAAGAACTTCGGCTCCCATCATGTGCTCAAGGGCATCGATTTCTCCGTCGAGCGCGGGCAGGTCGTCTCGATCATCGGCCGCAGCGGCTCGGGCAAGAGCACGCTGCTGCGCACGCTCAACGGGCTCGAGAGTATCGACGCGGGGACGATCTCGATCGACGGCGAACGCGTCGACGCGCGGCACGCGGACCTGCGCGCGCTGCGGCTGAAGGTCGGGATGGTGTTCCAGCAATACAACCTGTTTCCGCATCTGAGCGCCGGGCAGAACGTGATGCTCGCGCAGTCGGTCGTGAAGAAGACGCACGGTCAGCAGGCGCGCGCGATCGCGGAGCTGATGCTCGAGCGCGTCGGGCTCGGCGACAAGTTCGACGCGTTTCCGGAGCAGCTGTCGGGCGGCCAGCAACAGCGCGTCGCGATCGCACGGGCGCTCGCGATGAAGCCGAGCGTGCTGCTGTGCGACGAAATCACGTCGGCGCTCGATCCCGAGCTGGTCGGCGAGGTGCTGGGCGTCGTCGAGCAACTCGCGCGCGAGGACATGACGCTGATCATGGTCACGCACGAAATGAACTTCGCGCGGGCGGTGAGCGACAGGATCGTGTTCATGCACCAGGGCAGGGTGTGGGAAACCGGGACCGCCGAGGAGATCTTCGAGCGGCCGCAGACCGTGGAGCTGACGCGGTTTCTAGGCAGCGTCCGGCACACGGAAGCCGCCGCGCGCTGATGCGCCGGGCGGCAGGTGCCTGCCGCCCGGCCGCTGCCGGGCCGCAGCCTCGCGCCCGGCGGGTCGGCTTCAGTCGAGCCCGCCCTGGCACAGGTACTTGATCGACAGGTAATCGTCGAGGCCGTAGCGCGAGCCTTCACGGCCGTAGCCCGATTCCTTCACGCCGCCGAACGGCGCGGCTTCGCTCGCGAGCGCGCCTTCGTTGATGCCGACGATGCCGGTTTCGAGCCGCGCCGACACGCGCGCGATGCGCCGCACGTCCTGCGTATAGAAATACGCGGCAAGCCCGAACGGCGTGTCGTTCGCGGCGCCGACGGCTTCGTCCTCGGACTCGAAGCGGAACAACGCCGCGACCGGGCCGAAGGTTTCCTCGCAGGTCAGCTGCATGTCGGCGGTGGCGTCGGCGAGCACCGTCGGCGCGTAGAAGTTCGGTCCGAGTTCGGTCAGGCGCTTGCCGCCGGCGAGCGCGCGTGCGCCGCGCTCGATGGCGTCGCCGACGTGGCGCGCGATCTTGTCCACCGCACGCGCGTTGATCATCGGGCCGATCTGCGCGGCCGGGTCGGTGGCCGGCGCGACCTTCAGCGCGGCGACGCGCGCGGCGAGCTTCGCGGCAAAGGCGTCGTAGACGCCGGCCTGCACGTACACGCGATTCGGCGACACGCAGGTCTGGCCGCCGTTGCGGAATTTCGCGGCCATCAGCCCGTCGACCGCGGCGTCGAGCTCGGCATCGTCGAACACGATGAACGGCGCATTGCCGCCGAGCTCCAGCGACAGCTTCTTCAGCGTCGCCGCCGATTCGCGGGCGAGCAGCTTGCCGACGGGCGTCGATCCGGTGAACGTGATCTTGCGCACGCGGCCGTCGGCGAGCCAGTCGCCCACCGCCTCGATGCCGCGCTCGCGCGACGCGGCGATCAGGTTCAGCACGCCGGGCGGCACGCCGGCTTCCTGTGCGAGGAAGGCGAGCGCGAGTGCGGTCAGCGGCGTATCCTCCGCCGGCTTCGCGACGACCGTGCAGCCGGCCGCGAGCGCGGGCGCGATCTTGCGCGCGATCATCGCGAGCGGGAAATTCCACGGCGTGACCGCGGCGACGATGCCGATCGGTTCCTTCACCGCACTGAGCCGCTTGCCGCGCTGCTGCTGCGGAATCAGGTCGCCGTACGTGCGCGTCGCTTCCTCGGCGAACCACAGCACGTACGACGCGCCGTACGCGACTTCGCCGCGCGCTTCCGCGAGCGGCTTGCCCTGTTCGCGCGACATCAGTTTCGCGAGATCGTCGGTGTGCGCGATGATCGCCGCATGCCATGCACGCAGGATCGCGGCGCGTTCGCGGGCCGGCGTCGCGCGCCATGCAGGCAGCGCGCGTGCGGCCGCATCGGTCGCGGCACGCGCGTCGGCGGCGCTGCTGTCGGGTGCGGAGGCAACGATCTCGAGCGTCGCCGGATCGGTGACGTCGAAGCGGCGGCCGTCGAGCGCGTCGCGCCACGTGCCGTCGATCAGGTTGGCGGTGCGAACGAGTTCGGTTCGGGACAGCGTAAGCGGCATGACAGTTCCTTGGATGGAGCAGTTCGGCGACAGCGGCTGCGCGGGCGCGTGATGATCCTGCGCGGACAGCGGGCTGCCGCGTTCAGGGCGATCGCACGCTGCGGTCAGTGCCGTTCGCCGAACAGCGATTCGAGCGGGTAGTGCCGTTTGACGAACGGCGATTTGATGATCACGTAACTGAAATACTTCTCGATGCCGATGTTCTGCTCGAGCAGCCCTTCGACGATCGTCTGGTAGTGGCTCACGCTGCGCGTGATGAACTTCAGCAGGTAGTCGTAGCCGCCGCTCGCGAGGTGGCACTCGACGATCTCGTCGACGTTGCGGATGGCCGCGACGAAGCGGTCGAAGTCCTCACGGCGGTGGTCGGCCAGCGTGACCTCGGTGAACACGACCTGCACGTCGCCGAGTTTCTCGAGCTGGATGTGCGCGCCGTAGCCGCCGATGTAGCCGGCCTTCTCGAGCCGCTTCACGCGGATCAGGCATGGACTGGGCGACAGCCCGACCGCGTCGGCCAGTTCGACGTTGGTCATGCGGCCGCGCTTCTGCAACTGGGAGAGGATGCGCAGGTCGATGCGATCCAGCTTGCTGTCCGTCATGTTCACGTGAGTCGGAAAAAATGGAATGTCCGGTTACTTTAGAGTCGAACGATGGCCGCCACAAGCCCGGCTTTCCCTTGGCCCGTCAGGCCGGCTGCGCGTGCGCGGCGTCCAGCGCGCGCTGCACGCCCGTGTCGGCCAGCACGTCGTCGAGCGTCTTGCGCAGGCGTTCGAACAGCAGGTCGAACTCGCCCGCGGTGAAGCTCAGCGCCGGCGCGAAGCCGAGCACGCCGTCGCCGAATGCGCGAAACACCACGCCGTTCGCATACGCGGCCGCCGCGATCTTGTCCGGCACGTTCAGCGCCGCGTCGAAGCGCGTCTTGCGCGCCTTGTCGGCGACCAGTTCGAGCGCGCCGAGCAGGCCGACCGAGCGCGCGTCGCCGACCAGCGGATGCGCGCGCAGCGCATCGAGCCCCGCCGCGAAGCGCGGCGCCAGCGCCTGGCCGTTCGCGAGCAGCCCGCCTTCGTGATAGAGCTTCAGCACCTCGAGGCCGATCGCCGCGCTGACCGGATGCGCGGAATACGTATGACCGTGACCGACCGCGGCCGACTCCGTGCGGCTGCCCGCAATGCCTTCGTAGATTTCGTCGGACATCAGCACGGCGCCCATCGGCGCATAGCCGGCGGTCAGGCCCTTCGCGACGGTCATCAGGTCCGGATCGAGCTGCTCCCGCTCGCACGCGAACAGCGGGCCGGTGCGGCCGAAGCCGGTGATCACCTCGTCGGCGACGAACAGGATGCCGAGGCGCCGGCACGCTTCGCGCATCGCCTTCAGCCAGCCGGCCGGCGGCACAATCACGCCGCCCGAACCCTGCACGGGCTCGCAGAAGAACGCCGCGACGTTGTCCGCGCCGAGTTCCGCGACTTTCGCCTCGAGCGCGGCGACCGACGCGGCGATCAGCGCCTGCGGATCGTCGCCGAGCGGATGGCGGTACGGGTACGGCGACGGGATGTGGTGCTGGTCCGCGCGAGGCAGGTCGAAATGGCGGTGGAACACCGGCAGCGCAGTCAGGCCGGCGCCGATCGACGACGAGCCGTGATAGCCGCGTTCGAGCGCGATCATGTGCTTCTTCGACGGGCGGCCGGTCGCGTTGAAATAGTGCGTGATGAAGCGCACCGCGGAATCGACCGCATCCGATCCGCCGAGCGTGAAGTACACGCGGTTCAGCGACGGCGGTGCGAGTGCCGCGAGCCGTTCGGCCAGCTCGATCGCGGGCTGCGAGCCGAAATGGAAATAGCCGGTCGCGTAGGGCAGCTTCGCCATCTGGTCGGCGGCGGCTTTCACGATGCTGTCGCGGCCGTAGCCGACGTTCACGCACCACAGGCCCGAGAATGCGTCGAGCAGCGTATGGCCCGCGGCGTCGCGCAGGAACACGCCGTCGGCGGATTCCAGCACGGTGACGCCGCGCGCTTCGTGTGCACGGTAATTGACGACGGGGTGGATCAGGTGTTGACGATCGGCTTCGATCAGCGCGGCTTGGTTCATGGGAAGGCGGGACTCTCGTCAGGTGTCAGCGGTGAGTTCATGCTAACGGGCGAGAAATCCGCATGCGTCTTCAATTTGCGGCGCGAAACGTACGCACGCGGCGTTTGCACGGGGCGCTTCGGCATTTTCTGCTGCGCGCCCGGCCGGCCGGGCGCGCCCGTCAGTAGCCGCGCGCGCGATCGACGACACCGACCATCGGCTGGCCCGCGCGATGGCGCGCGAGGTTCGCGAGGATGGCGTCGACGGCGGTGTCGGGCCGCGTCGCGCTGGCAATGTGCGGCGTGATCCGGATGCGCGGGTGCGTCCAGAACGGGTGGCCGGCCGGCAATGGTTCGGGATCCGTCACGTCGAGGATCGCGCTGTCGAGGCGGCCGCCGTCGAGCGCGGCGAGCAGCGCGGCTGCATCGAGCTGCGGGCCGCGCCCGACCTGCACGAGCGATGCGCCGGCCGGCAGCGCATCGAACACGCGCGTGCCGAGCAGGCCGCGCGTGCCGTCGGTGAGCGGCAGCAGGCAGATCAGGATGTCGGTGCGGGCCAGGAACGGTTCGAGCGCCGCGTCGCCCGCGTAGCAGTCGACGCCGTCGAGCGTGCGCGGCGTGCGGCTCCAGCCGGCGCACGGAAAACCGAAGCGCCGCAGCGTGTCGAGCACGGCCTGGCCGAGCGTGCCGAGCCCGAGCACGCCGACGCGCCGCGACGCGGCCGCGCGCACGGGATGCTCGCGCCATACCTGCTCGCGCTGCTGCGCCGCATAGTCGAACAGGTCGCGGTGGATCGTCAGCACGGCCTGCGTCACGTACTCGACCATCCCTTCGACGATGCCCGGCTCGATCATCCGCACGACGGGGATGTGCGAAGGCACGCTCGACAGGTCGAACTGGTCGATGCCGGCGCCGACCGAGAACACGACCTCGAGATTCGGCAGGAGTGCGACCGGGTCGTCCGGCGGCTGCCATGCGGCGAGATAGCGGACGGCTGCGGCGTCGCCGAGGTCCGGCCAGATCCGGAACGGCAGATCGGGTGCCAGTTGCGCGAAGCGCGCCGCCCATTGTGCGCCGCGCACCGGGTCGGCCTTGTAGAGAAAGCTCATCGTGTGTCCTGCTCAACCGAGCGCCTGGTTCACGATCGCGTACGCGCGCAGCGCCGGGTCGCGTTCGGGCGCCGCGCCGCGCGCCATCGCGACGACGGTGTCGACGCGCGGCAGCCCGAGCCCCTGCAGCCAGTCGGACAGCCCGCTGTCGCCCGGCACGTCGAGCCGCACGAACATGCCCTCGTGCAGCGCGAGCCAGTGGCTGATCAGCGCTTGCGCACGCAGCGCATCCGGTGCGATCACCGGGCCGATCACGTGGCCGCGGCCGAAACGGCGGAACAGCGCGAAGCCGAGCAGCTCGCCGTCGCGGTCGAGCGCGATCCCGTTCGCGACGTCGAGCAGCGCATCGATCACGGCGCCGCGTTCGTAGCCGGCCGCGCGCGACGCGAGCGCGGCGAGGCGCGGCCCGTCGTTGGTGCCGAGCGGGCGCAGGCGCTCGCCCGGCGGCAGCGAGATCAGCGGCGGCTGGAAGGCCGCGCCCTGGTGCTGATCGATCGTATCGATCGCTTCGAATCCGAATTTCGCGTACAGCGGTTCGCCCGCCGGCGTCGCGTGCAGAAAAATGGTGCGCGTGCCGAGACTGTCGACCACGCGGGTCATCAGCTCGCGCCCGATGCCGTGGCCCTGGCGCTCGGGCGACACGATGACCATGCCGAGCGACGCGTGCGATTCGCCGAAGGGCCAGCCAAACGCGGTGCCAACGATGCCGGTTTCGTCTTCGGCGACGAAGCCGTTGCCGAGCGCGAACACGAAGCGCCAGTCGTCGAGCCGGTGCGGCCACTTGACCGCCTCCGACAGCCGATGCGCGGCGGGCAGGTCTGCTTCGGCGAGCGGGCGATACGTGAGCGTGCGGGAAGGATTGTGGTCGGACACGCCGGACTCCGGATGGGGTGGAAATGACGCGATTACTCTGCCAGCGCGGCGGCGCAACGGATAGGACGATTCGCCTGTTTTCCGGCGGCGCGGCCCTGCGCGCGCGATCGACGCGAATCCGCTCGACCGGCACGGACGATTCCGCACGTCGTGCCGGCGCGGCCGGTCAATTCGACCGTTCCTGCTGTGACGGCGGTACTACGATGAAAGCGCGGCGTCACGCCCGAATGCCTGCGGACCGCAGCGGCAGGCAGGGCGGGGCGCGCCGCATATCGTGCTGCTCGCGCCGCGCAACACGCGGCGATTCTGCGTTTCGGACGGCGCCAAACGACGCGCGCGGCACTTTTTGCCTTGATTCAATTTCGTCAAACCCAGCCCGTCCCCGGCCCGGCCCGGGGCTTCACACCGACAGGACGTCACCATGATCCAGTTTGAACCGAAGTACATCACCTTCGACTGCTACGGCACGCTGACCCATTTCCGGATGGCCGAGACGGCGCGCGAAATCTATGCGGACCGGCTGTCGCCGGTCGCGATGGAGGCGTTCGTACGTGCGTTCGCCGCGTATCGGCTCGACGAGGTGCTCGGCGCCTGGAAGCCGTACCGCGACGTCGTCGTCAACGCAATCCGCCGCACCTGCGCGCGGGTCGGTGTGAAGTTCGACGAAGCCGAGGCCGAACGTTTCTATCTGGCGGTGCCGACGTGGGGCCCGCATCCGGACGTGCCGGCCGGGCTGTCGCGGCTGGCTTCGAAGTACAAGCTGGTGATCCTGTCGAACGCAATGGACGAGCAGATCATGAGCAACGTCGACAAGCTCGGCGCGCCGTTCCATGCCGTGTTCACCGCGCAGCAGGCCCAATCGTACAAGCCGCGCATGCAGGGCTTCGAATACATGTTCGACAAGCTCGGCTGCAAGCCCGAGGACGTGCTGCACGTGTCGTCGAGCCTGCGCTACGACCTGATGACGGCCGAGGATCTCGGGATCAAGCACAAGGCGTTCGTGAATCGCGGCCACGAGCCGGGCACGCCGTTCTACAACTATTACGAAGTGTCGGACATCGGCCATCTCGCGACGCAGCTCGGCCTGTAAGCGACGCGTTTCCCCGGTGCGATGTCGCGCGCATCTGCCGCGGCCTGTCGCGATACCCGGGGAAAACCCGCGCACCTGGCAGGCCGGCGGCGTCGCCACGCCGCGCAAGTGTGCGCGTTGCACCGCGCCTTCGGGATGAATGCCTGGCGGCCGCCAGCAATCCTCTGAACTTTCACACGCGCATCGCCAGCGGCACCGGACGACGCGCAGCGGTACGCAGCGGGCAGCCGTCCGAGGTCCCTGCAAGCACGCAGCAAATCATGCTGCGCGGGCCACCCAAAACGGTCGATTCGTATCGTGAGGGCGCCTCGAATCGGGACAACCGGCATTTTGGCGATGCTTAAATGAATTGCATGTGTACGACGCAGCGCCCGCCACCAGCAAGCGGGCGCGGCGGGATTGAACAACCACGCTGGACCCTTGGACCCACTTTCCACAGTCAGGAGCAGTTCGGATGAGCGACGATATCGACAACGGCGGCAAGGGCGGCTTCACGCGCCGCGACATGATGAAGGTCATGGCGGCGAGCGGCATGATGGCCGCCGGCGCCGGCGGACTGCTGACGACCCCCGGATCTGCATTCGCCGCGCCCGCGCCGAAGCGCGGCGGCAAGATCCGGGTCGCGAACGAAGCCGGCTCGACGGCCGACACGCTCGATCCGGCCAAGGGCTCGACGGGTGCGGACTATACGCGCTTCTTCATGTTCTACAGCGGCCTCACGCAGCTCGATGCGAGCCTCACGCCGCAGATGAACCTCGCCGAGTCGCTGCAGACGACCGATGCGAAGACGTGGATCATCAAGCTGCGCAAGGGCGTCACGTTCCACGACGGCAAGCCCGTCGGCCCGGCCGACGTGGTGTTTTCGCTGATGCGTCACAAGAACGCGGCCACCGCGTCGAAGGTCAAGACGCTTGCCGAACAGTTCGCGGATGCGAAGGCGAGCGGGCCCGACGAAGTCACGTTGACGCTCGCGAGCGCGAACGCGGACCTGCCGGTCATTCTCGCGACGCCGCAGCTCGTGATCGTCAAGGACGGCACGACCGACTTCTCGACCGGCATCGGCTGCGGCCCGTACAAGCTGAAATCGTTCAAGCCGGGCGTATCGACCGTCGGAGTGCGCAACGACAGCTACTTCAAGCCGGGCAAGCCGTATCTCGACGAGATCGAGCTGATCGGCATCAGCGACAGCGCCGCGCGCCTGAACGCGCTGCTGTCGGGCGACGTGCACTTGATCAACGCGATCGATCCGCGCTCGACGCAGCGGGTCTCGTCGACGCCGGGCTACGCGCTGAAGGAAACCAAGTCGGGCCTCTATACCGACCTGATCATGCGCAGCGACAACCCGATCGTCTCGAGTCCCGATTTCGTCGAAGGGATGAAGTACCTGTTCGATCGCGAGCAGCTCCGCACGGCGGTGTTCCGCGGCTACTCGGTGATCGGCAACGACCAGCCGATTCCGCCGGGGCATCGCTACTACAACGCGTCGCTGCCGCAGCGGGCGCACGATCCGGACAAGGCGAAGTTCCTGTTCCAGAAGGCGGGTGCGCTGGGCGCCACGCTGCCGCCGATCTATGCGACGTCCGACGCGAACGGGTCGATCGAAATGGCCGTGCTGCTGCAGCAGGCCGGCCAGAAGATCGGGCTGAACCTGCAGGTCAACCGCGCGTCGCCCGACGGCTACTGGTCGAACCACTGGATGAAGCACCCGCTCACCTTCGGCAACATCAACCCGCGCTCGAGCGCCGACGTACTGTTCACGCAGTTCTTCAAGTCGGATGCGCCGTGGAACGAGTCGGGCTGGAAGAACGCGAAGTTCGACCAGTTGCTGCTCGCCGCGCGTTCGGAAACCGACGACGCGAAGCGCAAGCAGATGTACGGCGACATGCAGGTGATCGTGTCGCAGCAGGGCCGCGTCGGCATTCCGGCGTTCATCAGCTTCCTCGACGGATATGACAAGCGGCTCGCGGGCCTCGGCTCGATCCCGACCGGCCCGATGATGGGCTTCACGTTCGCCGAGAACGTGTGGTGGAACGCATGACGTTGTTGCTGGCCGCCGTCGCGCGGCCGGTGCGGACCACCGCGCCGGCCACGCGCGGTTTTTTCGGGAGTGCCGCTCAATGAACCGAATTCTCATCGGCCTGATCGGCCGGCGCATCGCGGTCACCGCGCTGACGCTGCTGATCGTGTCCGCGATCATCTTCACGATCACGAACCTGTTGCCGGGCGACGCCGCGCAGGCCGCGCTCGGCCAGTCGGCGACGCCGGAGACGGTCGCCGCGCTGCGCCAGCAGTTCGGCCTCGACATGCCGGCGCACGTGCGTTACGTGCACTGGCTCGGCGGGTTGCTGCACGGCGATTTCGGCCGGTCGCTGTCCGGCGACATGCCGGTGTCGGAGCTGATCGGCGGGCGCCTGCCGAAGTCGCTCGCGCTGGCGGCGATCACCACCGCCGTGTCGGTGCCCATCGCGCTGCTGCTCGGGATCCTCGCGGCGGTCAAGCGCGAGTCGGTGATCGACCGCGTGATCAGTCTCGGCACGCTGTCGCTCGTCGCGACGCCGGAATTCCTGATCGCGACGGTCGCCGTGCTGGTGTTCGCGGTGAAGCTGCGCTGGTTGTCCGCGCTGTCGTACAGCGGCCCGATCGAGAGCCTGCACGATTTCCTGCGTGCGTACGCGATGCCGGTGCTGACGCTGTGCGCGGTCGTGATCGCGCAGATGGCGCGGATGACGCGCGCCGCGGTGATCGAGCAGCTGAGCGCGTCGTATGTCGAGATGGCCGTGCTGAAGGGCGCGAGCCCCGCGCGTGTCGTGCTGCGCCATGCGCTGCCGAACGCGATCGGGCCGATCGCCAATGCGATCGCGTTGAGCCTGTCGTATCTGCTCGGCGGCGTGATCGTCGTCGAGACGGTCTTCAACTATCCGGGCCTCGCGAGCCTGATGGTCGACGCCGTCAGCAATCGCGATTTCCCGCTGGTCCAGGCGTGCACGCTGATTTTCTGCGTCGCTTACCTGACGCTCGTGCTGTTCGCCGACCTGTGCTCGATCGTGTCGAACCCGCGACTGCGCACCTGAGTGTTTCGTTTTCCTGCCGAGATGCCGCCCATGCAACCGATCGAACCCGTACAACGCAGCAGCGCGCTGCCGCCATCCGGCGACCCGCCCCTGGGGCGGGGCAGCCTGCCGCCTGCCGCACCTGCTCCCGACCAGCCGCGCAAGCGCCGCGCCGCGCGCATTGCATTGACGACCGGCGGCCGCGTCGGACTGTCGATGGTCGGCCTGATGCTGTTCGTCGCCGTGTTCGCGCCGCTGATTGCGCCGCATGACGTCGGCACGATCGTCACGACCGACGTGTTCGCGTCGTTCAGTGCGAAGCTGCCGTTCGGCTCCGACTTCCTCGGCCGCGACATGCTGAGCCGGATCCTGTACGGCACGCGGCTGACCGTGCTGCTCGCGCTGGCCGCGGTGCTGCTCGCCGCGGTGACCGGCACGACGCTCGGGCTGCTCGCGACCGTGTCGGGCCGCGCGGTCGACGAGACGATGAGCCGGTTGCTCGACGCGCTCACGTCGATTCCGTCGAAGATGTTCGCGCTGATGTTCGTCGCCGCGTTCGGCTCGTCGCTGCCGCTGCTGGTCCTCACCGCCGCGGTCAGCTACATGCCCGGCTCGTACCGGATCGCGCGCGCGCTGGCGATCAACATCAGCACGCTCGAATTCGTGCAGGTGGCGCGGGCGCGCGGCGAAAGCGCGCTGTACATCGCGTGCGTCGAGATGCTGCCGAACATGATCCACCCGATGCTGGCGGACACCGGGCTGCGCTTCACGTTCGTCGTGCTGCTGCTGAGCGGCCTGAGCTTTCTCGGGCTCGGCGTGCAGCCGCCGTATGCGGACCTCGGCTCGCTCGTGCGCGAGAACATCGCGAGCCTCGGCGACGGCTCGGCCGTCGCGATCATGCCCGCGGTCGCGATCGCGATCCTGACGGTGGGCGTCAACCTGATGATCGACGGCCTGCCGCATCGCGGCCGCCGCAAGGGCGCGGCTGCTGCCGCCGGAGAACACTGATGCGAGATCAATCGACTCCGCTCGTCGAGGTGCGCGGGCTGCGCGTGGTCGGCGGCCGGCCGGGCGGCGAGGAAACGACGATCGTCCACGGCGTCGACTTCGATATCGGGCGCGGCGAGGTGCTCGCGCTGATCGGCGAATCGGGCTCCGGCAAGACGACGATCGCGCTGTCGCTGATGGGCCATGCGCGCACCGGCTGCCGGATCGCCGGCGGTTCGGTGAAGCTCGGCGGCACGGACGTCTGCACGCTGTCCGCGCAAGCGCTGACCGCGCTGCGCGGCCGCAAGGTCGCGTATATCGCGCAGAGCGCCGCCGCCGCGTTCAACCCGTCGCGCACCATTCTCGACCAGGTGATCGAGAGCGCGCTGATCCACAAGACGATGTCGAAGCGCGACGCGCAGGCGAAGGCGATCGAGCTGTTTCGCGCACTCGCGCTGCCGGAGCCGGAGACGATCGGCAAGCGCTATCCGCACCAGGTATCGGGCGGGCAGCTGCAGCGGCTGATGGCCGCGATGGCGCTGATCACCGATCCGGAGCTGGTGATCCTCGACGAGCCGACCACCGCGCTCGACGTGACCACGCAGATCGACGTGCTGCAGGCGTTCAAGAGCGTGATCCGGCGCTACGGAATGAGTGCGGTGTACGTGTCGCACGACCTCGCCGTGGTTGCGCAGATGGCCGACCGGATCGTCGTGCTGAGCGACGGCGTGATCCGCGAGGCCGGTGCGACCGAACAGATCCTGCATGCGCCGACGCACCCGTATACGCAGAGCCTGATCGCGGCGGTCACGCCGAACGACGCCGAACGCGATGCCGCAGGTGACGCGAAAGCGGCGAGCGCCGCACCGGTGCCGCTGCTCGACGTGCGCGGCGCGATCGCCGGCTACGGCGGCCGCACCGCGAAGGGCTGGCCCGCGAAGGTGATTCTGCACGAGGTGGACCTGCGCATCGGGCGCGGGCAGACCGTCGGCGTGATCGGCGAATCGGGCTCCGGCAAGACGACGCTCGCGAAAGTGATCGCGGGCCTCGTGCCGGCGACCGGCGGCGCGATCCTGCTCGATGGCGAGCCGCTCGCGCGCGATATCGGCAAACGAACGAAGGAGCAGCATCGCCGCGTGCAGATCGTGTTCCAGAACGCCGATACCGCGCTCAACCCGGTGCATACCGTCGAGCGCACGCTCGCGCGACCGCTGGCGTTCTATCACGGGATCAAGGGCGCGCGTGCACGCCAGCGCGTCGCGGAACTGCTCGAGCTCGTGCGGCTGCCGCCGGCGGTGGCCGCGCGGCGTACCGGTGAATTGTCCGGTGGGCAGAAGCAGCGCGTGAACCTCGCGCGCGCGCTGGCAGCCGAGCCCGACCTGATCCTGTGCGACGAGGTCACGTCGGCGCTCGATACCGTCGTCGGCGCCGCGATCATCGAGCTGCTGCGCGACCTGCAGGCGAAGCTCGGCGTGTCGTATGTGTTCATCACGCACGACATCGCGAAGGTGCGCGCGATCAGCGACGACATCGTCGTGCTGTATGCGGGCCGCCGCGTGGAGACGGGCAGCCGCGACGCGCTGTGCGCGCCGCCTTATCACCCGTATTCGCACCTGCTGGTGTCGTCCGCGCCGGAACTGCGTGCGGGCTGGCTCGACGATGCGACCGAGCGTTGCCACCGGCCGCTGGTGCCGATCGGCGAGCGCGAGAACGAGGCCGAGCTGTGTCCGTTCCTGTCGCGCTGCGCGATGCGCGTGGACGGCGTGTGCAACCGGACGGCCCCGTCGCTGCGCACGCTCGGGAACGGCGCGCAGGTGCTGTGTCATCGCAGCGAGGAAGATCTCGCGCGCTTCCAGGCGGAGCCGGCGCCGGCCGGCGTCGCGCCGGTGCAGCTGTAGTCCGTGGCGTGCCAACCGTTCATCGCGCGATGCGGTGGACGGCCCGCCGCATAGTCTGCCGCGGCGGTCGTGCAAAACGGCAATTTGTACGCGTGCCGCGCGCGAATACGCGGCAACTGCGGTTTTTGACGGTGATTAAATGATTCTCATTGAACGGTCGCCGATCGTCGTTGCCGGCATGCAAAAGAAGGATCCGATGAAACTGGAATCGTACTGGCTGGATACCCGTCCCGCGTTTCGCGCCGGCAGCGTTGGGCCCGTCGAAGGGCGCGCCGACGTGGTCGTGATCGGCGGCGGCTTTACCGGCTTGTCGGCGGCGCTCGCGCTCGCGCAGCGCGGCGTATCGGTGGTCGTGCTCGAAGCCGCGCAGGTGGCCGGCGAAGCGTCCGGCCGCAACGGCGGCCAGTGCAATACGGGCGTCGCGCAGGACTACGCGTCGCTGGCCGCGCGTATCGGCGCCGCGCAGGCTAAGCAGTTTTATCTCGCGTACGAAAGCGCGGTGAAAAGCGTCGAGACGATCGTGACCGAGCAGGCGATCGACTGCGACTTCCGGCGCGCGGGCAAGCTGAAGCTCGCCGCGAAGCCACAGCACTTCGCGGGGCTCGAAAAGACCTTCAACGCGTTGCGGCGCGATGTCGATCCGGACATCGAACTGATCGAGCCGTCGCGGATCCGCGATGAAATCGCGTCCGATGGTTTCTACGGTGGACTCCTGCAGCGCAACGGCGCGCAGATGCACATGGGCAAGTTCGGCGTCGGCCTCGCGCAAGCGGCCGTGCGCGCCGGCGCACGCGTATACGAACACGCGGCCGTCACACAGCTCGACAGGATGGACGGCGAACGCCACCGGATCACCTGCGCCCGCGGCACGATCGTCGCCGACCGCGTGCTGGTCGCGACCGGCGCCTCGCAGCACGGGCCATTCGCGTGGTTCCGGCGGCGCATCGCGCCGGTCGGCAGCTTCATCGTCGTGACCGAACCGCTGCCCGATGCGCAGTTGAACCGGCTGTTTCCGCATCGCCGTGCGTACGTGACGTCGCGCCAGATCGGCAACTACTTCCGCGTGACGCCCGATAACCGGCTGCTGTTCGGCGGACGCGCGCGTTTCGCGATGTCGAGCCCGCGCTCCGATGCGAAGAGCGGCGACATCCTGCGCGCCGGCATGGCCGGCTATTTCCCCGAGCTGGCCGGCGTGCGGCTCGATTACTGCTGGGGCGGGCTGGTCGACATCACCGCCGACCGGCTGCCGCGCGCGGGCCAGCATGACGGGCTCTATTACTCGATGGGCTACAGCGGCCACGGTGTGCAGATGTCGGTGCACATGGGCCGCGTGATGGCCGACGTGCTGTATGGGGCGGCCACGTCGAACCCGTGGCACGAACTCGAATGGCCGGCGATGCCGGGTCATTTCGGGCACGCGTGGTTCCTGCCGCTCGTCGGCGCGTATTACCGGATGCAGGATTTCCTGCATTGAAGTGAGCGCCCCCGGAGAATTCGAAATGACAGTGCAATTCGTTGGCTCGCCTCGCGTCGCCCAGCCCGTTTCGCCGGCGATCGACGACGTGCTGCGCACGATCGACGCGTCGTTCGCGCAGCCGCTGAACCTGGACACGCTCGCGGCGGTGGCCGGGTTGAGCGTGTCGCGTTTCACCGCGCGCTTTCGCAGCGAAACCGGACTGTCGCCGCACCGGTATCTGTGTCTCGTGCGGGTACGGCGTGCGCAGGACCTGTTGCGCGCGGGTCTCGCGCCGTCGGTCGTCGCGACCGACGTCGGCTTCTTCGATCAGAGCCATCTGTGCCGGCATTTCCGGCGCGTGCTCGGGATCACGCCGCGCGATTACGTGGTCGCGCGGACGGGCGGCGCGCCGCTGCGAACGCCATCGACGCGCCTGCGCGACGAACGCCGCGAAGCGTCGTGTCACGCGGCGTAAGCACACGCATGGACGACATGCCCCGCTGAGGATGTCCGGCAGAAGAGCCGGCGAACGACGATTTCCGATATCGCGCGACGGCTTTGAACCAGTCCGCCGCGCACTGCACAGGAGCAGAAATGACCGCAGTTTTCGTGTTGCACCGGGCCGACGGCGCACCGTCTTTCACCGTATTCAGCAAACAGGCGTTCGGCGCGAGCGATCCGTTCGCGTCGCATCGCGAGATTGCGTGGGAAGGCCCCGACGCGATGGCCGCGGGGCGTATCGTTTTCGTCGGCGAACTGGACGTGTCGAGCTTTCCGCACATCGAAACCGTCGTCGTCGTCCAAGGCGAGCTGACGCTCGAAGCGGCCGGGGCCGCACCGCTGGTGCTCGGCCCGGGGCAAGGCGCCGTCATCGGCCGCGGCACCGCGCTGCGCATCGCCGCGCAATCGCCCGTGCTGCTGACGTTCTGCGCGGCAGCGTGCGAGACACCGACGAAACACGGCCTCTTTGCGCTGCACGCCGACGCGGACTTCAAACCATCCGCCACGCTGCCGGCCGAGGTACTGCTCGGCCCCGCGCCGCAATGCCGCAGCGATAACGTGTTTACCGACGACGGCGCTGGATACTGCGCGGGCACCTGGGATTCGACACCGTATCACCGGATCGTCCGGCCGCATCGTGCCAACGAATTCATGTTCCTGCTGGACGGCGGCGTGCGGTTCGCGGCGCCCGACGGCGACGTGCTGTCGCTCGGCGCAGGCGATGCGCTGTTCGTGCCGCGCGGCGCGTCGATCGGGTGGGAAAGCAGCGAACGCGTGGCGAAGTTCTACGTGATGCAGAACGTCAAACCCTCCACCGAACGAGACTGAGCATGTCCCCTCCGCTGCGCCATATCGAAACCTTGTCCACGCCGCCGGCCGCGGCCGACGTCGTCGTGATCGGCGGCGGCATCATCGGCGTCTTCACCGCCTACTATCTGGCCCGACGCGGGTTGTCGGTCGCGCTCGTCGAGAAGGGGCGCATCGGCGCCGAGCAGTCGAGCCGCAACTGGGGCTGGTGCCGGCAGCAGAACCGCGACGCGCGCGAGTTGCCGATGGCGAGCAAGAGCATCGATCTGTGGGAACGATTCGCCGCCGAATCGGGAGAAGACACGGGCTTTCATCGCTGCGGACTGCTGTATCTCAGCAATGACGAGGCCGAGCTGTCCCGCTGGGCCAGCTGGGGCGAATTCGCGAAGACCGCGGGCGTGACCACGTACATGCTCGACAGCAAGCAGGCCGCCGAGCGCGGACGGGCGACCGGGCGGCAGTGGAAAGGCGGCGTCTTCTCGCCGACCGACGGCACGGCCGATCCAGGGAAGGCCGCGCCGGCCGTGGCCGCCGCGCTGATCAAGCTGGGCGGCAGCGTTCACCAGCACTGCGCGGCGCGCGGCATCGAGCTCGAGGGCGGCCGCGTCGCCGGCGTCGTCACCGAGGCCGGCGTCATCAAGACGCGGACGGCCGTGATGGCCGGCGGCGCGTGGGCGTCGTCGTTCTGCCGCCAGCTCGGCATCCGGTTTCCGCAGGCGTCGATCCGTCAGTCGATCCTGAGCGTGTCGCCCGTCGAAACGCCGCTGCCGGATGCGATGTACACGTCCGGCGTGTCCATGACGCGCCGCAGCGACGGACGCTACGCATTGGCGATCAGCGGCCGCGCGCGCGTGGACCTCACGCCGCAGTTCCTGCGCTTCGCCCCGCAATTCGTGCCGATGTTCGCGAAGCGCTGGCGCAATCTGCTGCCGGGCGGCCTCGAAGGCGTGCGCGGCGGGCATGAAACGCTGAAGCGCTGGCGCCTCGATGCGCCGACGCCGATGGAAGCGGTGCGCATTCTCGATCCGAAGCCCGACATGCCGACGGTCGCCGAAACGTACCGCCGCGCGGTCGAACTGTTGCCCGAATTGCGCGAAGCGAAGATCACGCACGCATGGGCCGGCTTCGTCGACAGCACGCCTGACGGCGTGCCGGGCATCGGCGAAGTGCCGGGCGTGCCGGGGCTGATCCTCGCGGCGGGCTTTTCGGGGCACGGCTTCGGGATCGGGCCGGGCGCCGGGCACCTGATTGCGGATCTCGCGTCCGGTGCAGAGCCGTTCGTGGACCCGACGCCGTACCGGCCGGGCCGTTTCAGCGAATCCGCATGGGGCAAGGTCGCGGATTTCTAGTGCAAGGCCGTCGCGCTGACGCGGAGCAGCCTCCGGACGAGGTGCTGCGATCCGGATCGCGGGCGAGCGGCCGGATCGGGGCGGCGAACGTTCGTCGGCCTGGCAGCGCGGTGCGGTGCGGTGGACAGCTTGGGAGTGCCTGATGCGTTTCAGTTCCTACTGGCTCGATACGTCGGAGCCATTCGCGAGCAACTCGCCGACGTTGCATGACGGAAGTTGCGACGTCGTGGTGGTCGGCGGCGGCATTACCGGTTCGGCGGCTGCACTCGCGCTGGCCAAGAAAGGCGCACGCGTGATCGTCTGCGAGGCCGGCACCGTCGGGCAGGCGGCATCCGGACGCAACGGCGGCATGTGCAACAACGGCTTCGCGCAGGATTACGCGTCGCTGTCGCAGCGCCTCGGCACGGAGCTGGCCAACCGGCTCTATCTCGCGTTCGACGCGGGCGTCGACACGGTCGAGCGGCTGGTCAGGGAGGAGTCGATCGATTGCGACTTCGTGCGCCGCGGCAAGCTGAAGCTCGCGGCGAAGCCCGAGCATTACGACAAGCTCGCGCGCAGCCAGGCACTGCTCTCGGCGAGCGTGGACCCCGACACGCGCATGGTGACGAAGGCCGAACTGCGCGACGAGATCGGCTCGAACCGATATCACGGCGGCCTGCTGTTCGGCAAGAGCGCGGGGATGCACGTTGGCCGTTATGTGCGCGGTCTCGCGCGCGCCGCGCAAGCCCGCGGCGCGCACATTCTCGAGCATGCGCCGGTGCTCGGCCTGAAGCGGCAAGCGGGCGGCGCGTACGCGGTGCAAACACCGCGCGGCGAGATCCGCGCGCGCCAGGTGCTGCTCGCGAGCGGCATTTCGCAGGTCGGGCCGTTCGGCTGGGTGCGCCGCAGGATTGTGCCGGTCGGCGCGTTCATCATCGTCACCGAGCCGTTGCCGAAGGATCTGCTCGACCGCTTGCTGCCGACGCGCCGGATGGTCACCGACACGAAGAACTTCGTGAATTTCTTTCGCGTCACGCCCGACAACCGGATGCTGTTCGGCGGGCGCGCGCGGTTTGCGACGTCGAATCCGCGTTCGGACGAGAAGAGCGGCGCGATCCTGCGGCAGCAGATGGCCGCCGTGTTTCCCGAGCTGGCCGCCGTGCGCATCGACTACTGCTGGGGCGGAATGGTCGACATGACGGCCAACCGGCTGCCGCGCGCGGGCGAGCGCGACGGCGTTTACTACTCGATGGGCTATAGCGGCCACGGCACGCACATGGCCACCCTGATGGGCACGTTGATGGCCGAGATCATGGACGGACGCGCCGATCTCAACCCGTGGAAAGGTTTCGACTGGCCCGCGATTCCGGGTCACTTCGGCAAACCCTGGTTCCTGCCGTTCGTCGGCGCGTGGTATCGACTCAAGGACACGCTTCAATGAATTCCCCCGTTGTTCACCTAACGCAAGCCGGCCGGCTCGATCGTTTCTTCATCGACGGCGACTGGGTGCTGCCCGACGGCGGCGACCGGTTCGCGGTCGTCAGCCCGTCCACTGAAGACGCACTGTGCGAGATCCCGCTCGGCAGCGCGCGCGACGCCGACCGCGCGGTGCAGGCCGCGCGCAATGCGTTCGAACGCTGGTCCGCGACTTCACCGCAGGAACGTGCCGCGCTGCTCGACCGTGTGCATGCGCTGATGCTTGAGCGCGCCGAGTTGTTCGCCACCGCGCTCGCGCTGGAGATGGGCGCGCCGATCGGCTATGCCCGCGGCGCGCACGTGCCGCTCGCGGCCGAACATATCCGCGTCGCACGCGACAACCTCGCGCGCTATCCGTTCGTCGAGCGGCGCGGGACGACCGCGATCGCGCGCGAGCCGATCGGCGTATGCGCGCTGATCACGCCGTGGAACTGGCCGATCTATCAGATCACCGCGAAGGTCGGGCCGGCGCTCGCGGCGGGCTGCACGGTGGTGCTGAAGCCGAGCGAGCTGTCGCCGCTCAGCGCGCTGCTGTTCGCTGAAGTGGTCGCCGATGCGGGCGTGCCTGCCGGCGTCTTCAATCTCGTGAGCGGCAGCGGCGAAACGGTGGGCGCGGCGCTTTCGTCGCACCCGGAGGTCGACATGGTGTCGATCACCGGATCGACGCGGGCCGGCGTGCTCGTCGCGCAGGCGGCCGCGCCGACCGTCAAGCGCGTCGCGCAGGAGCTGGGCGGCAAGTCGCCGAATATCGTGTTGCCGGATGCGGACTTGCAGCGCGCGATCGCGCCGGGCGTGGCCGCCGCGTTCCGCAACATGGGGCAATCGTGCAGCGCACCGACCCGCATGATCGTGCCGCGAGCCGTGCTCGGCGAGGTCGAGGCACTGGCCGTCGCGGCGATGCAAGCGCTCGTCGTCGGCGATCCGTTCGACGAGGCAACGACGCACGGGCCGCTCGCCAATCGCGCACAGTTCGGCCGGGTCGCGCAGATGATCGACGTGGGCATCGACGAACGCGCGAAGCTGATCGCGGGCGGCCCCGGCCGGCCGGCGGGTTTCGATAAAGGCTTCTATGCGCGGCCGACGATTTTCTCCGACGTGCGCACCGACATGGCGATCGCGCAGCAGGAGATCTTCGGTCCGGTGCTCGCGATCCTGCCTTACGACACTGTCGACGAAGCGGTCGCCATCGCGAACGACACGGTCTACGGGCTCGGCGCGCATGTGCAGGGCACTGACATGGAGCGCGTGCGCGCGGTGGCCGCCCGCATCCGCTCGGGGCAGGTGCATCTGAACTATCCCGCATGGGATCCCCAGGCACCGTTCGGCGGATACAAGCAGTCGGGCAACGGCCGCGAGTACGGGATCGAAGGGATGGAGGAGTATATGGAGATCAAGTCTATCGTCGGCTATTACGACTGACCCAGCCGCTGCGCGAGATACGCGCCGGCGATACAGTTGGAAGCCCGCTACATTCCGAAGGTGCCGAAATTGGACAACCCCGTGATCCCCGACCCGACACTGCATGCGCATCATGCGCACTGGGCGAAACTGCGCCGCGACCTGCATGCGCATCCCGAATTGCGATTCGAAGAACACCGGACCGCCGACGTCGTCGCACACGAGCTCGAAGCGCTCGGCTATGCGGTGTCGCGCGGGCTGGGCGGCACGGGCGTGGTCGCGAGCCTGCCCGGCGCGGATCCGGGCCGCGGCATCGTGCTGCGCGCGGATCTCGACGCATTGCCGATCCACGAAGCCAACGACTTCGCGCATGCGTCGTGCACGCACGGGATCATGCACGCGTGCGGCCATGACGGCCACACCGTGATGTTGCTCGGCGCCGCACGCGTGCTGAAGGAGATGCCGCAGTTGCCCGGCACCGTTCATTTCGTGTTTCAGCCGGGCGAAGAGGGCGGCGCGGGCGCGCGCAAGATGATCGACGACGGGCTGTTCGAGCAATACCCGACGGAAGCGGTATTCGGCATGCACAACTGGCCCGGGTTGCCGGCCGGGCATTTCGGGTTGCGCACCGGCGCGATCATGGCCGCGGGTTCGCGCTTCAGGATCACCGTGACGGGCAAGGGCGCGCACGCGGCGCAGCCGCATCTGGGCATCGATCCGGTGCCGCTCGCGTGCTCGATGGTGCTGCAGTGCCAGACCATCGCCGCGCGGCACAAGGATCCGGTGGATCCCGCGGTCATTTCCGTCTGCATGTTCCATGCGGGCACGACGGACAACGTGATTCCCGACACCGCCGAGTTGCGCGGCACGATCCGCACGCTGTCGTCGTCATTGCAGCAGAAGCTGCAGCGCGACGTCCGGCTCGCGTGCGAGGGATTGGCGGGCGCCTATGGCGCGCAGGTCGACGTGGAATTCTTTCAGTACTACCCCGCGACGGTCAACACGCCGGCCGAGACGGCGCTGTGCGAAGCAGTGATTCGCGACACGTTCGGTGACGAACGCCTGTTTCGCGACGTGCCGCCGAACATGACGTCCGAAGACTTCGGCTTCATGCTGGAGGAGCGGCCGGGCGCTTACGTGCTGATCGGCAATGCGCAGGACGGCGTGACGGCACCGGCGCTGCATCACCCGAAATACGACTTCAACGACGACATCATTCCTGCCGGCGTCCGGTATTGGGTCGCGCTGGCGCAGCATTACTTCTCGCGATCGCCGTGATGCGTCGGGGCGGCGCTTCGATGTGATCGCCGCGGATTTTTCTGACGTGCCACGTTGCACAACGACATAAATTGGAAGGATTGCTTGATGAACCAGGAACATGAAGTAACGGAGCGCGGCGCGACGTCGGCGCTTCGCTACCGGAGATTCACCGCGGCGGACGTCCCCGCCGCCTATGCCCTTTCCATGGCGCTTCGCTGGCCGTTCCGGGCGGAAGACTGGCAGTTTTCCGCCGACACGTCGATCGCGTTCGCGGCCGAGGAAAACGGCGTCGTCATCGGCACGGCGATGTGCTGGAAGTACGGCGCGGATCGCGCGGCGATCGGGCATGTGATCGTGTCCGACGCGCATCAGGGCCGCGGCATCGGCCGCAAACTGATGGGGACGCTCCTCGACGAACTGGGTCCGCGCATCACGTTTCTGCACGCGACGCCGGCCGGTCGGCCGCTCTACGAGAAACTGGGGTTCGACGTGTGCGGATCGCTGGGCCAATATCAGGGCAACGTGGAGCGGCCCGCCGTGGTGGCCGTGCCCGATGGCGAGCGGCTGCGTGCCGGTTCGCCGGCCGACTGGCCTCGCCTGGTCGAACTCGACGCGCGTGCATCCGGCCTCGAACGCGAAGCGCTGTTGTCCGCGTTGCAGATGCGGGGAGAATGCGTCGTGCTCGAACGCGACGGCGAGGTCGTCGGGTTTTCGGTGCTGCGGCGCTTCGGTCGCGGTTACGTGATCGGCCCGGTAGTCGCGCCGCGTTCGAGCGACGATGCGTGCGCGAAGGCGCTGATCGCCTATTGGCTGACGAAACGAGACGGTGAATTCGTGCGCATCGATGTGCCTGACGGGAGCAGTTTGCCGGACTGGCTGGGCGAACAGGGACTGAAACAGGTGGATACCTGTTCGAAGATGGTTCGCAACGCGCCGGCCGCGGCACATGAGGGCGCGGCCGACCCGGTAGTCGGACTGTACGGGCTGGTCAGTCAGGCCATGTTGTAAACCGCGGCCCCGCCGCGGCGGACGGATTCAGCGGGCCCGACCCAGTTGCTCGTCGATCGTGCGGGTCAGCGGCGACTGGACATCGCCCGTGTGCCGGGTCTGCACGGGCTCGATCAGCACGATCCAGCATTCGTCGTCGGCGACCGGATTATGCTGCGTGCCGCGCGGCACGACATGCATCGAGCCGGCGGGCACGTCGGCGACGCGGCCGCCTTCGTACTCGATCCTGAGGTGGCCGCGCACGACGAAGAACAGCTCGTCTTCGTGCGCGTGGTCGTGCCATACGAGCTGGCCGCGTACTTTCGCGACCTTCACATACTGATCGTTGACCTGCGCGACCACCTTGGGCGACCAGTATTCGGATACGTCGGCGAATGCGGCCTCGAGGTCGAACGATTCGGCAAACGGAAGGGCAGGTGCGGTCATCACGTCTCCAGTGGGCGGTTGTACGCAGCCGCGATCGACACCGGCGGATGGCCGATCGCCGACAGGCAGTAACAGCCGATTATATTGACGCCGTCATTTCGCTGCCCGAGGTCCGGACGCCGCGCCGTCCGGTACATTCGCCGGGCCGCCGCCGCGTGGCCGCCGTCGCCGGCGACGGCATGGCGGTCGCGGCGAACCGGCCACGCAGCGGCGACCGGTTCCCCCCGGCAACTGCCCGCACCGCCGCGCGGCGCATGAACGCGCGGTATCGCGTTCAACGGACGAGCGCGGCCACAAAGTCGCGATAAGTCCGCAGCGGGCGGCCGAGGATCGCGGTCAACCGCTCGACGTCGCCGGCCTCCGGCATCATGCCGTCGCTGACGTAGCGTTCGGCCATCAGCCGCATTTCGTACGCCATCCATTTCGGCATGAACTTCGCGAAATTGTCTTCGAACGGCGTGGGATCGTCGCCGCCATAGGCAACCGGGCGGCCGAGCGTGTCCGACCAGATGGACGCCAGCTGCGGGCCGGTCAGCGTGTCGGGGCCGACCAGGTTGAGGGTGTCGACCGGCAGCTTGCCGGGCGCGTCGTTGCGGCGGATCAACTCGATCGCCGCGACTTCCGCGAGGTCGCGCACGTCGATCATCGCGACGCCCTTGCCGCCGATCGGGATCGGGTAGACGCCATGCCCGACGATCACGTCCTTGATCATCGATTCGTTGTCCATGAAATACGCGGCCCGCAGGATCGTCGCGCTGAAGCCCATCTGCTCGATCATCCGCTCGGCGCCGGATTTCACCGCGAAGTGCGGCACGTTCACGAAGCGGTCGGCGTGGAGGACGGACAGGTAGACGACACGCTCGATACCCGCTTCGCGGGCGAGATTCAGCGCGATCAGCGCCTGCGTGAATTCGTCGCCGGCCACGCCGTTGAGCAGGAACAGCGTGCGCACGCCGGAGAACGCGGTGCGAAGGGCGTCGACGTCGAGCATGTCGCCTTGCGCAACGGACACTGCCGCCGGAAAGTCGGCCTTGGACGGATCGCGCACCAGTACGCGCACGTCGGCGCCGCGATCGACGAGTTGACGGACGAGCTGGCGGCCCACACGGCCGGTGGCGCCGGTAACGAGAATGGTCATGATGTTCACTCCTGAGGTAACGATGGGATTGACTGCCCACGTAAGTTAGGTGATCCACATGCGATCCGGAAGATGTGATAAATAGACATGCCGTCTCATTGGTGGAACACATGGACCTGCTCGCTCTCGCCGATTTCAATCTCGTCGCCCGCCATGGCAGCTTCGGGGAAGCCGCACGCGCGGCCGATCGCCCGAAGGCGACGCTGTCGCGCCGCGTTGCGGAACTGGAGAACAGCCTGTCGCTGCGCCTGTTCGAGCGCGGCTCGCGTGGCGTGACGCTCACGCAGGAAGGGCGCGCGCTCTACGAGCGCACGGGCGTGCTGCTCGCGGAGCTCGCCGACAGCGCGTCGGCGATCGCATCGGGGAGCGAGCGGCCACGCGGCCGGCTGCGCATCAGCGCGCCGATGCTCTTTTCGCAGTTCGCGATGGGCAAGCTGGTGGCGACGTTCGCGCTGAAATATCCGGACGTCCGGCTGGAGGTGACGACGGAAGATCGGCCCGTCGACATGATCGACGAAGGCGTCGACCTCGTGATCCGCGTGAACCCGGACCCTGACGAAAGCCTGGTCGGGCGCGTGTTCCTGCGCGACCGGCTGGTCATCGTCGCGAAGCCCGGTTTGGCGCGGCCGAGCGGCGACGCGCCCGTACCGGCCGTCGTGCGCGGCGCGAACGACGGACGTGCTGCATGGGAGGTCTCACACGCGGCCGGAACGTCGCGCATCCCGATCGAACCGGTGGCACGGCTGTCGTCGTTGATCATGGTGCGCGATACGGTCCGCCTCGGACTGGGCGCCGCATGCCTGCCGGTATCGCTCGTGAGCCGCGATCTGGCCGCCGGCACGCTCGTCAGCTGGGGCGACGTGCCGGGGCCCGATATCGCGGTGTGGGCGCTGTATCCGTCGAGGCGGTTGTTGAGCGCTCGCGTTTCCGCGTTTCTCGATCACCTGAAGGATGCGTTTCCGTCCGGACAGCCGGAAGAACTCGCGGCGTATATCGAAACCGGGCAGTGAAACGGCGCCGGGCGCGGCTGCGAATACTGACCTGTCCCGGCAGGATCGTCATCGGCGGCGCCGGTGATCGGGCGGGGCGCAAGACGCCGGACTTACGTTGCCGCGTGCATGGCCTGATCGAGCAGCGCATGCGCGGCTTGCCACGCGCGCCCGGCGGCCGCGGAATCGTTGAACGCCCGTGCTTCCACCGTCGCACCATCGAGCAGCATCATGAAGACGGTCGCCAGCCGGTTTGCCGTGTCGGGCGGCACAAGCGCTTCGATCAGTTCGGTGATCCACTCGACCATCTTGCGGCGATAACGGATGGCGACATCGGAGATCGGCGCATAGGCGGTGCCGAATTCAGCCAGTGCGCGCTCGAACAGGCATCCGGCAAATTCAGGTGTGCTGAACCAGGCCCCGTACCAGTCGAAGATGGTCTTGACGCGTTCGACCGGATCGGCAATGTGCCGAAGCTGTGCATCGATGCTGCCGACGATCAGGTCGTAACGCTGGACGAGGACTTCGCGGATGAGTTCGTCCTTGCTTGCAAAATGTCGATACAGCGTCATTCGGGCGACGCCTGAATCGTCGATGATCCAGTCGACACCCACCGGGTGGAATCCGTGCCTGGAGAACAGTTCGGTCGCCTTGTCTACCACCAGTTGGCGTTTGTTGGCTCGCACGAGCGGCTCCTCCTCGATATTTCAAGCGCCATAGACCGATTATTCTAGCATCTCGCCGCTCTATAAAATTCGGCCTTCCAGCCTTCATGCGGCAGGCTTCCTTCCTCGAGAAAACTCAGCCGTCGGGCCGGTTTTCAAGTCATCTTGACTATTGGATAGACCGATATGTATCATTTGAACCCAGTAAGCGGCAATCGACGTTTTCCGGGATTGATGCGGAAATAAGGGGCGGGGTGCTTCTGTCGGGTGGTGCTGCAACGGCACGGTAACGGAATCGAGGAAGGACGGTTGCAGCGCATCGTGCGCATCCGCGTCTTCGTCGGTGCGACGTTGCCGCGATGCTTCAAGCCGAAAAGAGAACCTGAGAGAACCCTGGATGCGGTCCGGCGGACGATATCCGCCGCCGCTGCGGGGGCGGGCTCGCGGGTGAATGCGCGCGACGCAGTGCGGCGCAAATAAGAACGTGAGGAAAGTACCCATGTACCGCCGTTTACTCGCACCGGGGCTGCTGTTGCTTTTGGCCGCGTGCGCGCAGGATCCGTCCGTCACCAGCAACACGGTGCGGATCTGCGACGACACAGGTTGTTCCGATCGCCCTAAAGATCAGGTCTCCTATCAAAAAAGGGACGACGCGGAGGACCGTGAAGATCCGCGCATCGCCGCGCTGAAGCAGACCGCGAAGACCCAGCCGAAGGCCGCCTACGACCTCGGCCTGCGTTATTTCCGCGGCGACGGCGTGCGCCAGGACAGCTACCAGGCACTCAAGTGGATGCGCGAGGCCGCCGAGCGCGGCGACCTGCAGGCGCAGAAGGCGCTCGGCAGTTTCTACCTGTTCGGCCTCGAGGAAATGGGCTCCGATGCGCGCGAAGCGGAGAAGTGGCTGTCGATCGCGGCCGCCCGCGGCGACAAGGAATCGAAAAAGCTGCTCGATCTCGCGCGCAAGGCCAAGAAGGAAGACGAAGAAGACTGGAAATGGCGCACGCAATGGCGTGACGTCTATTACGGCTACTGGTACTCGGGCTATCCGTACTACGGCGTCTGGCAGCAGACGTACTGGTACTACTGACCGGGGCAAAGCAACGGGAGCAGCCGCGGGGAGACCACCATCGCGCGCCACGCCGGGGGGCTTATCGAAGTTCGCACGGACACATAAGCCGGACAACGACTCTAATCGATCGACAACGACATGAAGACCAACCTTTCTCATCGTCTCACTCAAGGTGCGCTGGTTGCAGCGCTTGGTGCGTCCGTAGCGGGGTGCGGCGGCGTGGTGACGCCCGGCGGCCAGAACGCCGGCGTGACGGGTGCCGCGGCAGGCGGTGCGAGCGCCGGCGCCGATTCGGGGCTGCAGCGCTGCGCGTCGCCGCTCGGCACGATCGCGGTCGACGACGGCCGCAACGCCGACTGGTGGGGCCCGTTCGGCAGCGCGACCAAGATGACGACGATCGATCCGCTGCTGCGCCTGGCGGTCCAGCAGTCGAACTGCTTCGTGATCACGTCGATCGGCAACCAGAAGAGCGACGCGCGCCTGTCGCGCATCACGCAGCTGCAGCGCAACTCGGGCGAATACCGCGCGGGCTCGAAGCAGCAGAAGGGCCAGCGCGTCGCGGCCGACTACTACATGGAACCGCAGATCGTCATCAACGATTCGCCGATCGGCGGCATCGGCAGCATGATCGGCGGGCTGATCGGCAACAGCGCGGTGGCGGCGGTGGCCGGGCACCTGCAGACGAAGGCGTCGGTCGTGACGCTGACGCTGTTCGACGTGCGCTCGGCGGTGCAGATCGCGGCGTCGGAAGGCAGCTCGACGGCGACCAACTACGGCGCGGCGCTGGGCGGCTTCGGCGGCGGCGTGGGCGGTGCGCTCGCGGGCTTCTCGTCGACGCCGGAAGGCAAGGCGACGGTCGTGGCGTTCATCGACGCGTACAACAAGATGGTCGTCGCACTGCGCAGCTACAAGGCGCAGGACGTCAAGGGCGGGCTGGGCCGCGGCGGCCAGCTGCAGGTCAACTGATGTTCCCGGGCCGGTGGTGTGCCGCCGGCCGATTCCTGAATCCTGATTCGTGACTGTCCGTACGCGCGACGCGATTCGCGCGTACTGGCTTCGTTCGTGCTGTTCATTCAGAAGGTGATTCCGATGAAAGCCGTTGCACTGATCGCATTGACCTGCCTCGCGCTGACCGCTTGCGGCGGCGGCGACGACAATTCCTCGCCCGCGTCGTCCGGCGGATCGGGCACGAGCAACAACGGTGGCAGCGGCGGATCGGGCGGCGGGACGCCGACCACGGGCACATCCGGCGGCAATTCGGGCTCGCCGACCGCCTCGAACCTCGATTGCGATCCGGTTTACCAGCAAGGCGATACCGTGCAGTTGCACATGTACACGCAAGCGACGTCGCAGAGCCCGTCGGTCGACAACGGCGTGTACACGCGGACCTTCGCGCCGGCGACGTTCAATGGCGTGGCGCTCACGCAGCAGGCTGAAACCACGACCGGCTCGCCGATCCAGACCAATGACTACTACCTCGTCGGTAACGGCGTGCGTACGAACTACGGCAGCGAGGTCTACAGCGGCGGCACGCTCGTGTTGCGCGACGTGAACTCGCCGCCCTATGTCGAGACGATCGGGCTCACAGGAAGCGAGACGGTGAACTACGTGGGTACGCCCGTCATTCCGTCAGGCGGCGCGCAAACGGCCGTCTCGATCCAGCGTACCTACGTCGCGCGCGAAACGGTCAGCCTCCGGAACGGCAAGGTCTTCGCGAACGCCTGCCACTATCAGACGACGGAGACGACCGCCAACCAGGCGGTGACGACCAAGACGAGCGCGGACGACTGGCTCGCGCCGGGCGTCGGCCTGGTCAAGTCGGTCGCCAACGTCGGCGGCACGCAGATCATCACGCGCGAACTGGAAGCGGCGACGGTGGCGGGCAAGTCGTATTGAGCAGCGCTTGCGGGCACGCGCGGGCGTAACGCTCGGGCAGCGCGCCGGCGGCAATATCGCACGCGCGCTCGAGGTGTCCGACCAGGGATTGCGGTAGTCGAACGCCACCAGCGCCGGGGCGACGAACGGCAACGGCAGCGTGAGCCGCGACGTCACGAGCGCACCGGGCGTCCGGAACGACATGTCGTCCGGACGCCGCACCAACAAAAGTCGACAAATCGGAACAGTTCGGTCCGGCGTTCCTGCCTACCATCCGGACGTGCCTCCCGGATTCCCTTCCGCCCTCGGCATCGGCAGATGCGCCGCCCGCATCCTGCCGCTCGTCTTTGCCTCGCATCCTGACAAGCCTTCAAGAAAGCAAAGGATTCGCCATGTCTGCCAGATCGTTCGCTTCAGTCGCGCTGATGCTGCTGCTTGCCGCGTGCGGCGGCGACGCGGATTCGTCCGCTCCCGGCACTTCCGTCGCGGCAACCGAGATGCGCGCGTTGCCGGCCGCGACCTGGAAACCGCTCGTGCCCGGCACGAGCTGGCAATGGCAGATCGACGGCAACACGATCAACGAGACCGTGCTCGACCGCGTGAACAATCCCCGCAAGATGTTCGATGTCGACATGGAGCAGACCGATGCGGCGACGATCCAGCGCCTGAAGGCGAAGGGTATCTACGTCGTCTGCTACATGGAGACCGGCGGCCGCGAAGACGGCCGCAGCGATGCGAACCGGTTTCCCGACAGCGTGCTCGGCTACCCCGTCGAAGGATACGAAGATCATGAGCGCTGGCTGGACATCCGCCAGACCAAGATCCTGATGCCGATCATGCTGGCGCGTCTCGACCTGGCGAAGAAAAAGGGCTGCGACGGCATCGAACCGGATCTGGACGACAGCTACCGGCAGGAAACGGGTTTTCCGCTGACGCGCGACGACCAGTTGCGTTACAACACGGCGCTGATCGCCGCCGCGCACGATCGGGGGATGTCGATGGGCCTCAAGAACGGCTCGGGGATCGCCACCGCGATGGCGAAGGTCGCCGACTGGGCGCTCAACGAGCAGTGCAACAGATTCCACGAGTGCGACGGCTACGCGAGTTTCATCGCGCTGAACAAGGCCGTGTTCAATGTCGAGTACACGCGCCCGGACGGCATGACGCTCGCCGATTTCTGTCCGGCGGACAACCGCGCCAACTTCGACGGCATTCTGAAATGGTCGAGCGACACGCTCGCGGCGCTGCCGCGTGCCGCCTGTCGGTTCGAGTGAGCGGCGGCACGCGACGACACCGCGTTCCGCCGCCCGCACTTCATCGTCGGCATCCGCTTCGGAAGGATGCCGAAGCCTGCATGACGCACGGTCGCCCGATGCGCGCCCGCCAATGTCCGTAAAATCCCGGCGGCGTCCTTCACCGACCCCGCAGCGGTAAATTCTTCCCTGAACGGCGGGTCGCGTTTATGATCCCGCCATGCAAGCGGTGGTCGCTGGAATCGTCTGATTGGTCGCACGACCAGTCCGTTCCTTCGGCACCGCTTTCCTTTTGCGCCCAACCATCAAAAAAATCCACGAGGCCGCCACTGCAACTCGGGGTCTCGTCGTCGTCGAATAGAAAGCGTCTGTAAATAATAATGCTGCCGACCAGTTATAACGCGTTGCTCGTTCTTCTTTCGCTCCTGATCGCCATACTGGCGTCCTACACCGTGCTGGACATGTCTGGACGTATCAGGACCGCTCGGGGGCCCGCCGCACATTGGTGGCTGGTCGGCGGGGCTTGCGTGATGGGTGCAGGCATCTGGTCGATGCATTTCGTCGGCATGCTCGCCTTCGCGTTGCCGATTCCGGTTGGCTACGATCCGGCCATTACATGGCTGTCGTTGCTGATCGCCATCGTCTGCTCCACGTGTGCGCTGTGGCTCGTCGGCAGGAACACGCTGAAGTGGTACCGGCTGTGTGGCGGGGCCCTGTTGATGGGGGCCGGCGTAGCGGGGATGCATTACACGGGCATGGCCTCCATGCGCATGTCGCCGGGCATCCGGTACGACCCGTTGCTCGTCGGCCTGTCGGTCGCGATCGCAGTGATCGCGTCGGGCGCCGTGCTGTGGATCGTATTCGTTCGGCGTGCCAATTCCTCTCGCGTGCGCCTGCTCAATCTGGGATCCGCCGTCCTGATGGGGGCCGCCATCGCCGGCATGCACTATACGGGCATGGCCGCCGCGCGATTCCCGCTGGGCAGCATCTGCGGGGCATCCGGCTCCCGCATGAACGCCGGCTGGCTTGCACTGGTCATCGTCGTCGCCACGTTGGCCATCCTCGCCATCGCGTTGATCGTCTCCATCCTCGATCTGCGTCTGGAAGCCCGCACGGCGGTACTGGCGGCATCGCTGGCCGAAGCCAACCAGGAATTGACGTATCTGGCGCTGCACGACAACCTCACCAAGCTCCCCAATCGCGTGCTGCTCGAAGACCGGATCGATCAGGCGATCCAGAACACTGATCGCGAGAAAGGGTGTTTCGCGCTGATGTTCATGGACCTCGATGGCTTCAAGGCGGTCAACGACGCCTACGGTCATCACATCGGCGATCTGTTGCTGGTCGACGTGGCACGGCGCATCGGCGCGAACCTGCGCTCGCAGGACACGATCGCCCGTCTCGGCGGCGATGAATTCGTGCTGGTCGTGGCGGTGGCCGAGCCGGCGGACGCGGCCGACGTGGCGGACAAGGTGCTGGCGGTGATTCGACAGCCGTTCCGCGTGGCCGAGCACGAATTGCGCGTGTCGGCCAGTATCGGTATCGCGCTTTATCCGGGCAACGGCAGCGATTTCCGGGACCTGATGACCAACGCCGATGCCGCGATGTATCACGCGAAGGCACTTGGCCGGAACGCGTACTGTTTCTTCGAAGCATCGATGAACGCGAATGTCCGCGAGCACTTGAAAATCGTCCAGGAACTCCGATTGGCGCTGGAGCGGCGTGAACTGGTCCTGCATTACCAGCCGAAGTTCGAGGTGCCCCATGGGCCGATCATCGGCGTCGAGGCGTTGTTGCGATGGATGCACCCGACACGCGGCCTCATTTCACCCGATCAGTTCATCCCGATCGCGGAAAAGACCGGCTTGATCGTGCCGATCGGCGAATGGGTGCTGGACGAGGCCTGCCGGCAGATGCGCGCGTGGTGCGATGCAGGTCGAACCGACTGGACGATGGCCGTCAACCTGTCGCCGCTGCAATTCGGCCACGCGAGCCTGATCCGGGTCGTGCAGGAGGCATTGGAACGGCACGGGCTGGAGCCGCACTGCCTGACGCTGGAGATCACCGAATCCACCGCGATGCGCGACGCCGACGCCAGCTTGAGAATCCTGCAGCAGCTTCACGACATGGGCGTGCGCATTTCCATCGACGACTTCGGGACGGGCTATTCGAGCCTGCTCTATCTCAAACGCTTGCCGGCCAGCGAACTCAAGATCGACCGCGGCTTCATCCGCGATCTCGAACACGACACCGAAGATGCCGCGATCATTTCCGCGATCGTCGCGCTCGGTCGGGCGCTCGACCTGAAGATCGTCGCGGAGGGCGTTGAAACGACGGCGCAGCAGCAGTTCCTGACGAGACTCGGCTGCAATTCGCTGCAGGGCTTCCTGCTCGGGCGTCCGATGCCGGCGGATCACTTCATCGAAATGGCCACGCACGGCAATGCGATCAAGAACGTTTGATGGTGGATCGGAACGCGTCCGCATCATACTCAATTAAGGGGCTCGATCATAAGGATCGGCCGGCGTCCGTTGTCAGCGCACGCACTTTGGAAAACTGGATGATTTGCGGCGATTGGCCGGGTATTTCGTCGGGGTGAACCGATTCCTTTGAATTCCTGGCGGGAAAAGGGATGGCGGGCGATCGCCGGCTGCTTCCACACGTGACTTGTACGAGTAAACCGAAACCGTCAGACTGTCGCTGAATCCTCGGCACGGGATTCATGAAACGAATGCTGCTCGATTCAGAAGATAAATTTCGAGAAGACCGCGTCGGCCGGTATGCTTTGTGTCGCCGGCCACAGGGCCGACGCCGGATATCGAGTACGGAACCTGGCGATGGAGACAACATGTTCGCGGCTGCATCAGGGCTGCGCTGCTGATCCAGGTTGACCTGTTTCACCAAGGCCGGGCGCCTGAATTTGGCAACGCGAAACGCGGGGCCGAATGCTGCGCGCGGCCGCAACTGACAGATCACAAAATGACATTGCAGATTGGGATTCCTCTGGAGATAGCCACCGGCGAACGGCGCGTAGCGACCGTACCCGAGGTGGTCGAGAAACTGATCAAGCTGGGGTTCTCGGTGGCCGTGCAAAGCGGCGCCGGGGCAGGTGCGAATTTCGACGACGACGCCTACCGTGCGGCCGGCGCAACCGTTGCCGCGACGGCGGCCGAGCTCTGGTCCGGCAGCGACATCGTGTTCAAGGTACGCCCGCCGACCAGCGACGAAGTCGCGCTGATGCGCGAGGGCGGCACGCTGATCGGTTTCGTCTGGCCGGCCCAGAATCCCGAACTGATGGAGCAGCTGGCCGCGAAGCGCGCCACCGTGCTGGCGATCGATTCGCTGCCGCGCACGCTGTCGCGCGCGCAGAAGATGGACGCGCTCACGTCGATGGCCGGCATCAGCGGCTACCGCGCGGTGATCGAGGCCGCGCATGCGTTCGGCCGCTTCCTGAACGGCCAGGTCACGGCGGCCGGCAAGGTCCCGCCGGCCAAGGTCTTCATCGCCGGTGCCGGTGTGGCGGGCCTCGCCGCGATCGGCACCGCGGCCAGCCTCGGCGCGATCGTGCGCGCCAACGACACGCGAGCGGAAGTGGCCGACCAGGTCAAGTCGCTGGGCGGCGAATTCGTCAAGGTCGACTACGAAGAGGAAGGCTCGGGCGGCGGCGGTTACGCGAAGGTGATGAGCGAAGGCTTCCAGCAGGCGCAGCGCGCGATGTACGCGCAGCAGGCCAAGGACGCCGACATCATCATCACGACCGCGCTGATCCCCGGCAAGCCCGCACCGAAGCTGATCACGGCCGAGATGGTGCAGTCGATGAAGCCCGGCAGCGTGATCGTCGACATGGCCGCCGAACAGGGCGGCAACTGCGAACTCACGGTGCCCGGCGAGGCCGTCGTGCGCCACGGCGTGACGATCGTCGGCTATACCGATCTCGCGTCGCGCCTGTCGCGGCAGTCGTCCACGTTGTATGCGACCAACCTGCTGCGCGTGGTCGAGGAGCTGTGCAAGGCCAAGGACGGCACGATCAACGTCGACTTCGACGACGACGCGATCCGCGGCCTCACCGTCATCAAGGAAGGCAACATTACGTGGCCGCCGCCGCCGATCAAGCAGGCGGTCGTCGCGCCCAAGCCCCCGGCAGCACCTGTCGCGGCCGCGCCCGCGAAGTCCAAGGGCCACGGCCACGGCGGCGAGCCGATGTCGGCCAAGGCGCTCGCGATCGTGTTCGCCGTCGGCGCGCTGGCTTTCCTGCTGGTCGGCCAGTTCGCACCGGCCAGCTTCCTGTCGCACTTCACGGTGTTCGTGCTCGCGTGCTTCGTCGGCTACATGGTGATCTGGAACGTCACGCCGTCGCTGCATACGCCGCTGATGAGCGTGACCAACGCGATCTCGTCGATCATCGCGATCGGCGCGCTCGTGCAGGTCGCGCCGCCCCTCGGTGAGCTGGCCAACGCCGGCGACCGCCCGTCGGGGCTGATCCTCGGCCTCGCGGTCGGTGCGCTCATGCTCACGGCCGTCAACATGTTCGGCGGCTTCGCGGTCACGCGACGCATGCTGGCGATGTTCCGCAAATAAGGGGACGACAAAACAATGACTGCAAACCTGACTACCGTCTCCTATATCGGCGCCGCGATCCTGTTCATCCTCAGCCTCGGCGGGCTGGCCAACCCTGAAACCGCGCGTCGCGGCAACCTGCTCGGGATGATCGGCATGCTGATCGCCGTGCTGGCCACCGTGGCCGGTCCGCGCGTGTCGGCCGCGGGCATTCCGTACGTGGTCGCCGCGCTGGTCGTCGGCGGCGCCGTCGGCCTGTACGCCGCGAAGAAGGTGCAGATGACGCAGATGCCGGAACTGGTCGCGCTGATGCACAGCCTGGTCGGTCTCGCGGCCTGCCTCGTCGGCTTCGCAAGCTACATCGACACGTCGCTGCAATTCACCGGAGCCGAGAAGGCGATCCACGAAGTGGAGATCTACGTCGGCATCCTGATCGGTGCCGTCACCTTCGCGGGTTCGATCATCGCGTTCGGCAAGCTGTCGGGCAAGATCGGCGGCAAGCCGCTGCTGCTGCCGGCGCGGCACTGGATGAACCTCGCCGCGCTGCTGATCGTGATCTACTACGGCCGCGCGTTCCTGCATGCGGAAACGATCCAGGACGGCATGCTGCCGCTCGTCGTGATGACGGTGATCTCGCTGCTGTTCGGCGTGCACATGGTGATGGCGATCGGCGGCGCGGACATGCCGGTCGTGGTGTCGATGCTCAACAGCTACTCGGGGTGGGCGGCAGCGGCCACCGGCTTCATGCTCGGCAACGACCTGCTGATCGTGATCGGCGCGCTGGTCGGCTCGTCGGGTGCGATCCTGTCGTACATCATGTGCCGCGCGATGAACCGCAACTTCATCAGCGTGATCGCCGGTGGTTTCGGCAGCGGCGCGGGCGCACCGGCGGCAGCCGGCGGCGGCGCGGCGCAACCGGCTGGCGAGGCGGTCGCGGTGAGCGCCGCGGAAACGGCCGAGCTGCTGCGCGAGGCGAAGCGCGTGATCATCGTACCCGGCTATGGGATGGCCGTTGCACAGGCCCAGCACACGGTGTTCGAGCTGACGAAGCTGCTGCGCGAGAAGGGCGTCGACGTGCGCTTCGCGATTCACCCGGTCGCGGGCCGCATGCCGGGGCACATGAACGTGCTGCTGGCCGAAGCGAAGGTGCCGTACGACATCGTGCTCGAAATGGACGAGATCAACGACGACTTCCCCGAAGCCGACGTGTCGATGGTGATCGGCGCGAACGACATCGTGAACCCGGCGGCGCAGGACGACCCGACGAGCCCGATCGCCGGCATGCCGGTGCTGGAGGTGTGGAAGGCGAAGACGTCGATCGTGATGAAGCGCAGCATGGCTTCGGGTTATGCGGGCGTCGACAATCCGCTGTTCTACAAGGACAACAACCGCATGTTGTTCGGCGACGCGAAGTCGATGCTGAACGAGGTGTTCGGCATGCTGAAGGCCTGATGCGGGTTTGGACTCGAGTCGATGATGGATCAGGTGACGGCCGGCAACATCCGGCTGTCGCCAGCAACACAGGCACCGCGGGGGCGAGACCATGCGCACGCGCCCCTGCGATCGCCAGATGTCCGGCCGCCCTGCGCGGCACGACGCCCGAGACACGCTCGAGATACCTGCCTGCGCAGGCCGGCACAAGCGCGGCATGTCATGATCTGCCGCCACTCTCCCACGTTCCATTCCGAGTCGCGTGCGTAACGACGCGAGATCGCCGATCGATTTCGTCATGCCGTCGTGACGAGGGCCGCTGGCCAGCAGGGCGTCCGCCATTTCCAGCGCACCTTGCCGGTATTTAAATCGATTGACAGTTTTTTTGGGGTGGATTTAGGCCTGCTGGCCGCCGGTATTTACCGGATTTCCCTAAGTGCCGAAAAGTGTCGTGAATCCGTCGGCGTGCCGATATTGCGAAGGTAAATACCGGCAACGCGCAAAGGCGCTTGACGATCCATTCAGTTCGCGTTTTTCGGACGTAACCATTCCGCAATGGCAACGATCGGGGCGTTCCGGAACATGTTCCCATCCGACGCGCGTTACGACGTGCCGTTACGTAACGGGTGCGAATGTTTCAGTTGCGCAAACGTTGCACTCGATTATTCCGATTTATTCATACTTTTCCGTTTCCGTACATAGGTCATTGGTTTAACAAGGTTTTTCCGCGTTGCAGCAAAAATGCGGGACTTGATGGCATGGTTCGTGCGTTAAATGGTACGTGCCGAAGTAGTTAATACCATAACGCTAGACCAATCATGAATCACATCCACATTCCGATATCCGGACGCGACGCGGGGGCGAAGCGGTCGATTCCGGGCCTTCACTTGATCAATCGCGTTCGTGCGCCCATCCATTCGGGATGGCTCGGGCGCGGCCTCTCCTTTGTCATGCCGAACCGTGCCGATACGCCATCGCGGCGTCAGCGCATCGGTGCGGAGGCGTACGCCTAAGCAACTCGCAGTCCGTTCGTCGTCTGGATTCCTGGCGGGAATCGAACTGTTCATCCGATAAAGGTGCGTTCGATTTCATGTAGGAATACGAATTTATTGATTGATTCATCGATGGACGATTGGCGTCCTGGATGAATGTTGTCGATGCATCGGGATACCGAGGGTGGAGCGTGTCCGGCGTCAGCGCGGGCATGGCCGGGCGGTGCGATGGGGGCGTCGCGCGCTGAAAAACCGGATGTTGAGGAGTACATGAAATTGAGCGCGATCGAGCTTGTCGACAACGGCGTCGGGCACCGGCTTGAAAACCCGGGGCGGTTGTCGCCGGAAATCATCGAAGTGCAGACCGGCAGCCATCTCGGCGAAGACGACATCGCGCGCTTCGACGGCGCATACGGGCGCGTTTGACGGCAAATGCGGCGCCGTCGCGCGCCGCCTGGAGAAGAGTCATGTTCGGAGTTCAGTCGATTGTTGCTCGTTTGCTCGATGCACTCGTCGTAGTGCTGGCGGCGGCCGTCGCGTCTTATGTGCGGTTCGATGACGATACGCTCGGCCGGCCGGACGCGATGGTCGTCCCGTTCGTCGTGATGCTGACGCTTGCCGTCTTCCCGGCATGCCAGGTGTACCAGTCGTGGCGCGGACGGTCGTGGATCGCGATGATCAGCCGCATCAGTGCCGCATGGGTCGCCGTACAGGCGTGCAACCTCGTGCTGCTGTTCGCGATGCATCGCGTCGATCACGTGTCGCGGCTGTGGTTCGTCTACTGGACGGCGATCGCGGCATGCGGATTCATCGTCATCCGCCTGGTCGCATACACGATGCTCGCGCGGGTCCGGCATGCGGGCCTGAATCTTCGCAAGGTGGCGATCGTCGGCAACGGCGCGCATGCGGTGCGGGTGATCGAAACGCTCGCGCTGTCCCCTGCCAGCGGGTTCCGCCCCGTGGTGCTCCACGATCCCGCGGGACGGTCCAACGGCATCATCCCGGCGATCGCGGATTTCGCCGCGTTCGCCGCGGCCGTGCGAGCCGAAGCCGCGACGGAGATCTGGCTCGCGTTGCCGATCTCGGAGGAACGGACGATCCGCAAGGTACTGAAGACGTTCGGCGACGATCTGATCAACATCCGCTTCATGCCGGACATGTGCAGCATCGCGCTGCTCGGCGGCACGATGATGGATCTCGTCGGCATGCCGGCGATCAACCTGGTGGCGTCGCCGATGTCGCACCGCGCATTGATGCAGAAGGCACTGTTCGACCGCGTGTTCGCGGCCGCGGCACTCGTCGCGCTGGCGCCGCTGCTCGGCGCGATCGCGCTGGCGGTCAAGTTGTCGTCGCCGGGCCCGGTGCTGTTTACGCAGACCCGGAAAGGCGCCGATGGCCGGGTGTTCCGGATCTACAAGTTCCGCACGATGCGCGTGCACGCCGAACAGGCAGGCATCGTGCGCCAGGCCACGCGCGGCGACACACGCATCACGCGCATCGGTGCGTTTCTGCGCCGCACGAGCCTCGACGAACTGCCGCAGTTCTTCAACGTGCTGCGCGGCGACATGTCGGTCGTCGGGCCGAGACCGCACGCGATCGAGCACGACGATCTGTACCGGCCGCTCGTCGAAGGTTACATCCATCGTTACCGGATCAAGCCCGGCATCACCGGATGGGCGCAGGTCAACGGCTATCGAGGCGAAACGGATCACCTCGACAAGATGGTCGGCCGCGTGCAGCACGACCTCTATTACCTGCGCAACTGGTCCTTCGGGTTCGACATGAAGATTGTCGCCGCCACGGTGCTGAAGGGCTTCGTTCATCCGAACGCCTACTGAGCCCCGCCATGATCGAACGCATTCTGGTCGTCTGCGACGGCAATGCATGCCGCAGCCCGATGGCGAGCGCGATGCTGGCGCGCGCACTGCCGTCCGTGCAGGTGCGCTGCGCCGGGCTGATCGCGCTGGCCGGGCGGCCGGCCGCACAGGCCGCGATCGACGTCATGCGCGAGCGCGGCTTCGACATCACGTCCCATATCGCGCAGCCGGTGCATCTCGGCCACGTGCGCGCATCGCAGCTGATTCTCGCGATGACGCTCGTGCAATGCCGCGAGATCGAGCGCCGCTATCCGTTCGCGCGCGGCCGCGTTTTCCAGCTCGACCATGCGACGAAACGCGACATCGCGGATCCCGTCGGCAAGTCGACGGACGTCTTCGACGCGGTGGCGCGTCATATCGAGCGCGCGGTCGCGCACTGGATCGCGCGGATTCCGGCGGCCATCGCACGCGGAGGCGGCTGATGCGACACCTCGCCCGTCACTTCGTGCTGTTCGTCGGCTTCGCGTGTGCGTCGGCGGCGCACGGTAGCGCGCCGGCGGCGCGCCCCGCGATGAACGCCGCGCCGAATCCGCCGCGGTGGATCGCCGGCCTCGCGGATCCCGCATCGAAAACGTCGAATCCCTGGCGCGGTTCGATCGCGAAGCCGGCGGCCGCATCCGGCGTCGCCGTGCCGTCGGCCGGCAACTATGCGCCGCTGCCGATCGAGCGGCAGATGCGTGCGTTGTCGATCGACGCGCCGGGCATGCCGAGCGCGCATCGCACGCGCCGTGCGGCACGCGTCCCGATCCGGGCGCACGGCGGGACCGACGGCACGGCGGACGACTGGCCGGGTATCGCGCCGCCCTGGTCGCGCTCGCCATGGTGACCGACCGGACCGCACGCAATGAAAAAAGCCGTGAGCAACGCGCCACGAACGGCATGGACGACAGCGCGACATATGAGGCAGGCAGCAATGGGTAAATCATTCGACGTGGTATCGACACGCAGCAGACGGGGCCACGCATTGGCAGCGCTCGTGCTGTCCATGTTCCTGACGGGATGCGCCGTCGCGCCCGGCATGCGAATGACCGGTTCGCAGGTGTTGCCGGTGACCAGCGCGCGCAACGGCGAGCCGGCGCAGTCGCTCGATGTGCCGATCCGGGAAATCGACGTCGACCTGCTGAACGCGATGCGCGACGACAGCGATGCGGCCGCGAATGTCGACACGCTGCTGCGTGAGCACGCGAAGGGCGCCTATCGGATCGGCGCCGGCGACGTGCTGCAGATCACCGTGTGGGACCACCCCGAACTGTCTGCCGCGGCACCGACGAGCCAGTCGTCGTCGACGCAACGGCCGAGCGACCCCGTCGGCGGCTTCGTCGTCGATGAAACCGGCAGCGTGCAGTTTCCGTATGTCGGCACGATCGCGGTCGCGGGGCGGACGACGACCGAGGTCCGCGATGCATTCCGCGTCGCGCTGACGAAGACGTTCCGCGACCCGCAGGTCACCGTGCGGGTGACGTCGTACCGCAGCCAGCAGGTCTATGTCGAGGGCGAGGTGCGCAATCCGGGCGGTCAGCCGATCAACGACGTGCCGATGACGCTGATCGAGGCGCTCGATCGCGCGGGCGGCCTTCAACCGACGGCCGACCGAAGCCGCATCGAGCTGATGCGCGGCGACGAGCATTACGTGCTGAACCTGTCCCAGCTCGTCGCGCGACGGATCGACCCGGCCCGCATCCTGTTGCGCAACCGGGACGTGCTGCGCGTGCAGTCGCGTGAAGACAGCGGTGCGTTCGTGATGGGCGAGGTCACGAAGCCGACGCTCGCGCTGCCGCTTCGCGACGGCTCGCTGACGCTCGGCGATGCGTTGCAGCAGGCCGGCAGCTTCAACAGCGGCACCGCGGACACCGCGCAGGTCTACGTGATTCGCGGTCGCGGCTCGCGCACGCCCGACGTGTTCCACCTCGACGCGAAGTCGCCGGTTGCGATGGTGCTCGCGAACGACTTCAGGCTGGCGCCGAAGGACGTCGTCTATGTCGACGGCAACGGCCTCGTCCGGCTCAGCCGCGTGCTGTCGCTGCTGCTGCCCGCCATCAATGCCGGCATGACCGGCGCGCTGGTCGCGAAATGACCCGCCGGAACCCGAGAGACACTGGATTTGCCATGACCGACCTTTCCGAAGCACGGCTGTACGACGCGGCGTTGTACGACGAGGCGCCCCTTTCGTCCTACGTCGACATCGTGCTGGCGCGGTGGCGGCTGGTGCTGGGCATCGCGGCCGGCGTGTTCCTGCTGGGGCTGCTGTACGTGGTGTTCGCGACGCCGATCTACCGTGTCGACGCGACGATCCAGGTCAACGAGTCGACGGCGGCCGGCAATTCGCCGTTGCACGACATCGCGGCGTTGCTCGACAACGGCAGCACGACCGCCGCCGAACTCGAGCTCGTGCGCGCGCGCATGGTGATCGACCAGGTCGTGTCGAAGCAGCATCTCAACGTGATCGCCGAGCCGCGCTATTTTCCGCTGATCGGCCGCTGGGTCGCACGTCGCTACCGCGACGACGGCGTGGCGCCGCCGCTGTGGGGATTGTCGCGGTTTGCGTGGGGCGGCGAGCGGTTCAACGTCGTCACGTTCGAGACGGCCGGCAAGAAGAGTCACGACGGCATCGACGTGCTGGACGGGATCTGGTTCACCGTGACCGCCGAAGGCGGCGGTCGCTACGTGCTCCGAAACGAGGACGACGACGTCGTGCTGAAGGGCGCGGCCGGTGTGCCGGCGCACGGGGAGTTCAAGGGGCAGCCGTTGACGCTGCTGGTCGCCGATCTCGATGCGCGCCCGGGCACGGTGCTGCGGCTCAAGCGCATCCCGCAGCTCGAGGCGGTGTCGCAGCTGCAGGACGACCTGACCGTCGAGGAAAAGGCCAAGCAATCCGGCATCCTGTCCGTCACGCTCGAGGGCGACGACAAGGTGCGCATCCGGGAGATCCTGAAGGCCGTGGTCGACGGCTATGTCGCGCAGAACCGGGATTACCGGAGCGAAGAGGCCGCCGCGACGCTGAAATCGCTCGAGGCCAGCATGCCGACGGTCGAGAAGACGCTGAAGGATGCCGAGGAGCGGTACGCGGAGTTTCGTTCGCGGACGCGCACGGTCGATCTCGACGAGCAGGGCAAGCTGCTGCTCGGCCAGGAAGTGGACATCGAGACGCGCACGTTCGAACTCAAGCAAAAGCGCGTCGACCTGATCGCGCGATTCGCCGACGGCCATCCGGCCGTGCTGGCCCTCGACGCCAACCTGGCGGAACTGGCGGGCAAGGCTCAGGAACTGAAGGCGCGCGAAGCAAGGTTGCCGAGTACGGAGCGGGAAGGGCTGGCGGTGCTGCGCGACGTGCGCGTCAACACCGAGCTGTACACCAACCTGCTGAATACCGCACAGCAGCTCAAGATCGCCAGGCAAAGCGAGATCGGCAACGTGCGTGCGGTCGACGAGCCGGTCCTGCCGGTGAAGCCGGTCAAGCCCAAGCGCCTGCTGCTGGTTGCGCTGTCGCTGTGTCTCGGGATCGCCCTGGGCGTGGCCGCGCCGTTCGCGCAGCGGGCGGTGTGGGGGCGTGTCGAGCATTCCGAGCACCTCGAGCAGGCGCTGGGCGTGCCGGTCTACGCGGTGGTCCCGCATAGCCGCGAGCAGCGGCGTCTGGTGCGAAGCCAGCAACGGACGATGCAGGGCGCGCATGTGCTCGCGTCGGAAATTCCCGAGGACGTGACCGTCGACGCGATTCGCAGCCTGCGCACGACGCTGCAGTTCACGATGTCCGAGTCGGGGCACCACGTGATCATGGTCACGAGCCCGCAGCCCAATGCGGGCAAATCGTTCCTCTGCGCGAACCTGGCATCGCTGTTCGCATCGGGCGGCAAGCGCGTGCTGCTGATCGATGCGGATATCCGCCGCGGCCAGGCGCACCGTCACTTCGGGTTGCAGCCGGCGCCGGGCCTGCCGGACGCGATCGCGAGCGGTGCGCTCGAGCGCGGCGTCCAGCGCTCGGCGATCGCCGGCGTCGACGTGCTGGCGCGCGGTGCGGTGGCGCGCACGTCGGAGCTGTTCAACGACGGCCGCTTCAAGGTACTGCTCGACACGGCGGCGCGGCTCTACGACATCGTCATCGTCGATACGGCGCCGATCCTCGCGCTGCACGATGCAGCGACCATCGGCCGCCACGGCGCGACGACGCTGCTGTGCGTGCGGCATGGCCGCAGTTCCATGCCGGAGATCCGCGAGGCGGAGCGTCGCCTGCGCAACGCGGGCATCGCGATCAGCGGCGTCGTGCTGAACGACGTGCCGCGGCGCCAGGCCGTCTACGGCGCGTATGGCGAAGGGAAATACGCGTATGAAACCGAGCACTGAGCCGGCGATGCGCGACCTCGCGCTGCGCACCGCGAACGACCACGCGTCGTCCGGCGGCGAGCGGCTCGGTGCGCGCACCGTCCGCAGCCTGGCGTGGGCGCTGGTGCAGGCGTGGGGCGGCAAGCTCGTCACGCTCGTCACGTATCTGCTGGTCGCGCGCTGGCTCGGTCCGGCCGACGTCGGGCTCGCGGCGGCCGTCACGCTGTCGCTGTCGCTGGTCCTGATGATCGCCGAAGGCGGTCTGGGCGACGCGGTGGTGCAGCGCGCGATGCTCGACGACGACGATCTCGAGTGGCCGTTCGTGTTCTCGATCGCCATGGCCGTCGTGCTCGCGGCCGTGCTGTTCGCGCTGGCCGGGCACGTCGAGACCTGGCTGGGCGTACCGGGTCTCGCGCCGTACCTGCGGGTGGCCTGCATGTTCGTCCCGGTCGGTTCGGCAAGTTCGTTCCAGGAAGGGCTGTACAAGCGGCGGCTGGATTTCCGCACGCTGGCGATGCGCCAGCTCGTGGCGGTGAGCGTCGCCGGCGCCGTGGCGGTCGCGCTGGCGGTTGCGGGCGCCGGCGCGTGGAGCCTGATCGCGCAGGCGGCGACCTTCATGACGATGTCCGCGCTCTGGCTCTGGCGCAGACCGGTCTGGCATCCGCGCGGCCGCCGCAACGCGTCGACCTTCTGGCCCATCGCGCGCTTCGGCGGCCACGTCGTCGCGTCGCGGCTGATCGACTGGTGGGCGACGCGCACCGTGGACCTGATCGTCGTCGCGCTGTACGGCGCGGCCGGGCTGGGCATCTATGCGATCGGCGCGCGGCTCTACCAGACCGCGCTGGAACTGCTGTGCCGCGCCGCGACCGACGTCGCGCTCGCGGTGTTGTCGCGCGTCGCGCACGACGCCGGGAAAATGGCGGCCACCTACCTCGACGTCACGGGGCTGGCCGCGATGGCCGCGGCGCCGCTGTTCGTGCTGATGGCCGTGCTGAGCCGCGACATCACCTTCGTGCTGTTCGGCGCGCGCTGGGCCGGCAGCGCTGCGATCATGACGCCGCTGATGGCGCTCGGCGCGGTCCAGACGGTCCAGTTCGTCAACGGCGCCTTCCTGTCGGCGCGCGGCCGCCCCAACGTCACGATGTGGCTGACGATCGTCAAGCTCGTGCTGGTGCTGGGCGCGATGCTGTGCCTGCCGTCGCACGACGTCGCCGGGCTGGCGTGGCTGTACGTCGGGGCGGTGCTGCTCATCACGCCGCTCAGCTTCGGCGCCGTCGTCGTCGAGCTGTCGGTCGATCCCGGCCGCCTGCTGGGCCGGCTCGTGCCGCCTTATCTGATCGCGCTCGGCTGCGCGCTGCTCGTCTCGCGGCTCGGCGCGCACCTCGGCGGCGTGCCCGTCATGGTCCGGTTGCCGTTGCTGATCGCCGGCTTCGTCGTCGCGTATGCCGGTGCGACCTGGATGCTGCGCCGTCAGGCCGCACGGCAAACCGTGTCGATGCTGATCGCGTTGCGCGATGCGAGGAAAGCGGCATGAACGGCCTCGTCCGCCAGGTGCCGCGGCACCACGCGTCGTCGCCGGGCGCGGCGGTGCCCGTGCCGCACGCGCGCTTCGATCTCGCGGACGCCGTGCTGCTCGTGCTGCTGCTGCTGAACGCGATCCAGTTCCTGAAGATCGGCGGCGCGCAGCTCGGCCAGCTGTTCGCGGTGCTCGTGCTGCCGGTGCTGCTGGTGCGGCGCCGGATCCCCGGTAGCGCGTGGGAAATCTGGACCTTCGTGCTGTTCGTCGGCGCCGCGCTCTCGACGACGTTCCTGTCCGGCTATCCGCACTTCAAGGCGGCCGAGCAGATCGTGAAATTCGTGTTCGTGATGCCGGCGTTCTACCTGATCGGCCGCTACTACGGCGCTCGGGCGCGCCGGCGGCCGCTGCCGTTCGGCTATGTCGCGATCGCGGGATTCCTGGCGTTTCAGTACGCGCTGCAGTACTTCGACGTCCCGGTGCTGTACGAGAAAGTCGATTTCATGCAGAACGCGATTCACGGCTCGTTCAAGGAGCGGAACTGGTTTGCCGCGTTCTTTTTCCTGGCCGCCTACGCGTGTTTCCTGCAGTCGCCGCGCCGCATTCCCGACGTCGTGAAGTTCGTGGCGCTCGCACTGGTCGTGACGCTGCTGAGCGAATCGAAGACGGTGCTGATCGCATGCGCGATCGTGATCCTGTTCCAGGTGCGCGGCTACTTCTTCGCGAAAGTGCTGACGATGGCCGCCGGGGCCGGGTTCTATCTGTACATGTTCATGCGCGAACTGACCGGCGACCAGTTGCAGGTCCGCCTGCAGCAGGAGCGCGGGCTGGCCTTCACGGAGTCGATCAAGCTGGTCGGCCGCGACTGGATCGGCCATGGCTTCGGCTTCGTCGAACACTACTTCTCGCATTCGGCCGTCGCCGTCCGCGGGCTCGGCGAGGGCACGAGCGCCGTCTTCTGCGCGCCGCTGGACCTGATGCTGGTCGCCGGCCCGATCGGACTGCTTGCGTGGGCAGTGTTCTTCGGCGGCCTCGGCCAGGGCCGGCGCGCGATGGTCGTGCTGGCGCCGATTTCCGCCTGGTCGCTGATCAACCCGATGCACCAGAGCGAAACGTCGTACCTGTTCATCGGCTTTCTCGCGTCGTTCGCCTTCGTTCCGCGGGCGGCACGCCGGAAAGCCCGCACCGCGCCGCGCGTCCCGCGGCCCCGATCCCTTTTCCCGTCCGGGCCTATTCGATGAAATTCTCGCTCATCATGGCGACGCTCGGCCGCAGCGACGAGATCGAGCGCATGTTCGATTCGCTGCTGCTGCAAGCCTATGCCGACCTCGAAGTCATCGTCGTCGACCAGAATCCGGACGACCGCGTCGAGCGGATCGTCGACCGCTATCGCGACCGGTTGACGATCGTCCACCTGCGATCGCAGAAGGGCAAGTCGCGCGCGACGAACGTCGGGCTGAAGGCCGTGACGGGCGACGTGGTCGGCTTTCCCGACGACGACTGCTGGTATAGGCCGGGGACGCTCCATGCGGTCGCGGCGCGCCTGTCGGCCGACCGCATGATCGACGGCGTGACGGGGATGAGCGTGGACGCCGCGGGCCGGCCGTCGCAAGGGCGGTGGGCGACGTCGGCGCAGACCGTGAACCGTTTCAGCGTGTGGGTGTGCGCGACGTCGTACACGATCTTCCTGCGCCGGACCGCCGTGACTGCGGCTGGGCAGTTCGACGTCGACCTGGGCGTCGGCGCGACCTCGCGCTGGGGCGCGGGGGAAGAGGTGGACTTCCTGGTCCGCGCGTTGCGGGCCGGCTGCCGGATCGACTACGACCCGCACCTGCGCGTCCATCATCCCGAGCCGCTTGCCGTGCTCGACGAGCAGGCGTATGCGCGCGGCCGACGCTACAACCGCGGGTTCGGGCATGTGCTACGCATCAATCGCTATCCGCTCGCGTACGTCCTTTACATGATCGCGCGGCCGGTGGCCGGCTGCGTGCTGTCGTGCGCGCGCCGCAATCCGCGGCGGGCGAAGTACTACTGGATCGCCGCGTCGCATCGGCTGCTTGGCTGGATGGACTGAACGATGAGCTCGATCCTCTCCCCGTCGACGGACATCGACGCACGAGCCGGTCGCACCGGGCGCGCACCCCTCACGGTCTACACCGACACGCGCTGGCCGGTCGGCACCGGCATCTACAACGTGATGGCGGCCTACGCCCAGCGTGCGCCGTCGAGCGTGCGCATCGCTCCGCTGACGGTCGGCGGAGCGGTCGCGCACCCGCTGTCGCCGCTCGCGTTGAGCCGGGCGCTGCGACGGCTGCCGGCCCGCCATGCGGTGTTCTGGAATCCCGGGTTCGTACCGGCCACGTTGCCCGACTTTCCGTCAGTCGTCGTCGTGCACGACCTCACGCATCGCCACTTCTACACGCGCGCGCACCGCTTCTACTACGACACCGTCCTCCGGCCGCTGTACCGGCGCTGCACGGCGATCGTCTGCGTGTCGGAGTTCACGCGCGACGAGTTCCTGCGCTGGTCGGGCATGCCGCCGGAGCGCGTTCACGTGATCCACAACGGAACCGACGATGCATACCGGCGCAACCGCGACACGCTCGGCTATCCGTTTCCGTACGTGCTGTATCCGGGCAACCGGCGCAACTACAAGAACCTGCACCGGCTGATCGAGGCGTTCGGCGCGAGCGGGCTGTTGCCGCTCGGCGTGCGCCTGATGCTGACCGGCGAGCCGGACCCGGCGCTGCTTGCGCATGCCGCGCAGCACCGCTGCGCCGAAGGTCTCGTGTTCGCGGGCGTATTGTCGAACGACGCGATGCCGAAGCTGTACCGCGGTGCGCTGTTCGTCGCGTTCGTGTCGCAGTACGAAGGGTTTGGCTTGCCGATCCTCGAAGCGATGGCGTCCGACGTACCCGTGCTGACGTCGATCGTGTCGGCGATGCCGGAAGTGGCGGGGGCCGCCGCGATGCTCGTCAATCCGCTGTCGGTCGTCGACATCGCGGTCGCGATGCGCCGGCTCGGCACCGAGGCCGCATCGCGGGACGCGCTCGTCGCGCGGGGCCGTGAGCAGATTCGCCGGTTCGACTGGGACACATCGGCGAGCCGGTTCTGGCAGCTCGTCGAGCAGGTCGGCGCGTCGGCGTGACGCGCGCATCAACCCACAGAGCCGGGCAAACCGGCCGACATGATCAACCACGGCGCGGGGTATCACGATGGAAACCGAAGGAAGAATCAGCGTCATCGTCGTCAATTACGGCACGCCCGACCTGACGATTCGATGCGTGGCGTCATTGACGTCGCTGCGCGTCGCGCTCGCCGACGATATCGTCGTCGTCGAGAATGCGTCGCCGGACGACTCGTACGCGCGGCTGCGACGCGAGCTGCCGGGCGGCGTGAGGCTGTTGCATGCCGCATGCAATCGCGGTTTCGGCTCGGGTGTGAACTTCGGCATGGCCGCCTGCCGGCGCGACTTCGTGCTGGTGGTCAATCCCGATACGCGGTTCAGCGAGAACGGGCTGGCCAGGGTGCTGGAGTTGTTCGACACGCGCCCGGAGGCCGGGCTCGTCGGGCTCGACCTGCAGTATCCCGACGGCCGGCGCCAGTATTCGGCACGACGGTTCTACAGCTGGCTCGACATCCTCGCGCGCCGCACCGCGCTCGGCCGCTCGAACCGCTTTCGCGCGCGGATGGCCCGGCACCTGATGATCGATGCATGGTCGTGCGGCAATCCGTTCGATGCCGAATGGGTAATGGGAACGGGCTTCGTGGTGCGGCGCGACCTGTTCGAGTCGCTCGGCGGCATGGACGAATCGTATTTCCTCTACATGGAGGACGTCGATTTGTGCGCGCGGACCTGGCTGGCCGGCTATCGCGTGCTCGGCATGCCGGGCGTCACACTCGTGCACGAGCATCAGCGGCAGTCGGCGGCGAGCCCCGTCTCGCGGGCGGGACGGCATCATCTGCGCAGCCTGTGGCGCTTCTACCGCAAGTTCCACGTGCCGCTGTCGTTGCCGCCCGGCGTGTCGCGGATCGCCCGGCAATGACGCACGTCCGGCCGTATCGCGTGGTCCTGCGTGCCGTCGCCGCCGCACAGTGCGCACTGTGCGCGCTGGCCGCGCACGGCGCCGATGGCGCGCAGACCGTCCCGCCGGTGCACGGCGTGCATGCGGGCAGCGTGCACGCGCGGGCATCGGCGTCGGCATCGAGCGTGCTGCTCGCGCAGGGCGGTGTCGCGCGCTACGGCGTGCATGCCGGCGCGGCGGATGCCGTCACGCGCCATGCGGCCGACGAGATTGCCGATTACCTGTCGCGGATCAGCGGTGCTTCGTTCGCCGTGTCGGACCACGGCCAGGACCGGATGCCCGCCATCGTCGTCGGCGGCGAGCACGCGGCGCAGCGATGCGGGCCGGCGAACGCGGCGGGGCTCGGCAGCGACGGCTTCGTCATCTGCCGCAGTAGTGGCGACCTCGTCATTGCAGGCGACACCCCGCGCGGCACGCTGTTCGGCGCGTACTGGTGGCTCGACCGCAAGCTCGGCGTGAAGTGGCTCGCGCCGGATGCGACCGAAGTGCCCCGGCGGGCCGAGCTGCGCGTCGACGCGGCACCGGTCCGGCAGGTGCCGCGCTTCGCGTACCGCGAGGTGTTGAGCGCGGAAGGCGAGGACAAGCCGTTTCGCGCGCACAACCTGCTGAACGGTGAGTCGCACGGCACGTCGTATCGCGCATCTCCGCCCGGGATCGACATGTGGGATCGCAGCTGGCTCGCGCGGGACGGCGACGCCGATTTCTGGACGCTCGTGCCGCACGACCGCTACGCGGGCGCCCACCCCGCCTGGTATGCGGGCGGGCAACTCGCGATGATGTCGACCGACGTCCGCGCCACGATGGCCGCCGAGATCGTGAAGCGACTGAAGCGCCTTCCCGATCCGGGCCGCATCTGGTTCGGCATCCGCGACATGGACTGGGGCTGGGACCCGGACGCGGCCAGCCGCGCATTCGTCGATGCGCACGGCGGCGCGCTGTCGGCGGCGTTTCTCGACATGGTGCGGGACGTGTCGGCGCAGGTCCGGGACGCGGTGCCCGGCGCGCGTTTCGCGATGCCGGCCTATCACTGGGGCTTCACGCCGCCGGACGGCATGCAGGTGCCGGATCACGTTCGCGTGTATCCGATGACGATCCAGGTCGACTACAGCGTCGCGCTCGACGAGGACCGCAACGCGCGGCTGCGCGACGGCCTGCGGCAGTGGAACGGGATCGCGCGGCACATCACCGTCTGGGATCACGTCGTGAACTTCGGCGGCTACCTGCAGCCGACGCCGAATCTCTATCCGGTCGGCCGCAGCATCGCGTGGCTCGCCACGCTGCCGAACGTCGACGGCTACTTCGCGGAAGGCGACTGGCAGTCCCGCGGCGGCGAATTCGCGAGCCTGCGCGTGTGGCTGATCGCACGGATGCTGTGGACGCCGACGGCGGACCCGCGCCAGCTCGTCCGTGAATATTGCGACGCCTATTACGGTGCGGCGGCCCCGGCCGTCATGCGCTATATCGACCGCATGCATGCGGCGCTGCGCGCGAGCGGCGACGTGCTCGCCGAGCAGACGCCGGTCGGCATGTCGATGTACACGTACGACTTCGTGCGCCAGTCGGAACGCGATTTCGACGCAGCCGCCCGTGCGGTCGACGCGGATGCCGTGCGCAGCGCGCGCGTGCGCCAGGCGCGCGTGCCGCTCGATTTCGTGATCCTCGCACTGCGCGACCGCTACGCGGCGCGTGCCGCGGAGGACGGCTGGGATCTCGATGTCGGCGCGCGGCGCGCCCGTCTCGACGCGGCGATCGCGGCCGCGGGCATCCGCCAGTATCGGCAAAGCGGCAATCTCGCGGCACTCGGCGCGTTGCTCGATATCGACCGGCATCCCGTCGTCGCGCCGCCGCTCGTGACGGGGCTTGCCGACGGCGACTGGCGCGCGATCGACGTGTCGCGCGTGAACCTCTACGACAGCGCGCGCATGGTGGCCGACCCGGCTTCGCTCGATGGCGCGGCGATCGCGATTCGCGGCGATTCGGGCGCCTGGGCGATCCAGCTCAAGCTCGACAAGCTGCCGCGCGACGGGCGCTGGGATCTCTACGCATCGGTGCGCGTGCCGGAAGTCGGCGGGACGGGCGCGGCCGCCGTGCGTGTCGGCGCCTACCCGCCGATGACGCTGCGCACCGACACGCCGGCGCGCACGCTCGACGACACGCAATTCCGATGGCTGCCCGTACCGGGCGGCCCGTTCGCGTACGACGTCGATCACGAGAAAGGCATCTATGTCCACGGTGTCGGCTTCGCTCGAGGACAGTCCGTGCGCGTGGGCGCCTTCGTCGCCGTTCGTCACCGTGCACCGGACGGCGCGCCGCCGCCCGTTCCGCTGAAAGGAAACGCCTCATGAAAGTCGCCATCGTTTCGCCCATTCCGCTGTTTCCCGTCAATGCCGGCAACCGCAGTCGCGTCCTGAATCTCGCGCGGGCGGTGAGGTCGCTCGGCTGCGACGTGCATTTCGTCTATCTCGAGTCGCGCCAGACGGGCGGCATGGATCTCGATGCGCATCGCGAGGAGTTCGGCACCGACCGCGTGTCGGTATTGCGTCGAGCGGGCCTGGCACTGGCGCGCTATCGACTCAAGCGGGTCGCGTGGCTCGTGCGTCGCCTCGCCGCGAAAGCGGCCGGCAGCCGGCATGCGTATTACACGGGGCTCGACGAACTGTTCAGCGACAGCTTCTCCGGGCAGTTGCACGCGCTGCAGCACCGCCATGCATTCGACGCCGTGTTCGTCGAGTACGTGTTCTATTCGCGTGCGCTCGATGCGTTTCCCGATACGGTCGTGAAGGTCGTCGACACGCACGACATCTTCGCGGACCGGCACGTGCCGTTCATCGGCCGCCCCGGCGCGAAGCGCTACATGTTCTCGATTCCGCCGGAGCGTGAATGCGACGGACTGCGCCGTGCGCACGTCGCGCTGGCCATCCAGGCCGAGGAAGGCGACCTGCTGGCGGCGCGCCTCGGCGGCGGCGACACGCCGTCGGTCGCGGTCCTGAGTCACCTGCTCGCGTTTCCGCCGCAGGTGGACTGCGCGCGGCATGCCGATGCGACCTTTCTCGGCAGCGACAACCAGCCGAATCGCGATGCCGTGAAGTACTTCGTCGACGAGATCCTGCCGCACGTCGTGGCCCGCTTGCCGGCGTTTCGCCTGCATCTCGCCGGCACGATCGCGGCGGCTGTGCCGGACGGGCCGCACATCGTCAAGCGCGGCATCGTCGCCGAGTTGGGCGACGCGTTCGCGATCGCGCCGATCTCGATCAATCCGATGCTGCTCGGTACCGGCATCAACATCAAGCTGCTCGAGAGCATGGCGCTCGGCGTGCCGATCGTCAGCACGCGGACCGGCGCGCGCGGCCTCGGCGAACGCGACCTGCGCGGCGTGACCGTCGTGCGGGACGGCGATCCGCAGGGCTTTTCGGATGCCGTCGTCCGCCTCGCGACGGACCGCGCGCAGCGTGTCGCGCAGGGCGCGGCCGCACGCGATGCCGCGCTGGCCTGGCACGAAGCGCAGCTGGGTGTCCTGCGCGAGACGCTCCGGCGTCGGCCGGTTGCGGCACACGCGTGACGGATGCATCCACCGAAACCGTCGAACCACACTGAGGAATCGAACATGTCGAAACTGACCGATCTGAAGCAGCGGCTGCGCGTGTGGCTGTATGTCACGCGGCTGACCAGGCAATGGCGTCGTGAGGCCGCACGGCGTGGCGCGGACGACGCTGCCGCACCGGGCGCCCATCTGCTGATCCTGCCGTGCGATCCGTGGACGCTGGTCGGCTCGAAAGGCGACGAGGCGATGCTGCGTGCGGTCGTCGAGCGGTTGCGTCTTGCCAATGGCACGTTGAAGGTGTCGGTCGTCACCGCCACGCCGGAGGCGGCGGACGCCGCGACCCGGCTCGGCTTTCAGGCGGTCGACGCATGGCGCGAACCATGGCGCCTGATGGACACCGTCGAACGGCTGGCCGCATTGCGGCCGAGCGCGGTGGTTGTCATCGGCGCCGACGTGATGGACGGCTACTACTCGCCGATGACGTCGCTGCGGCTGCTGGCGACGGCCGACCTGCTGGTCAGGCGCGGCGTGGCCGGCACGATCCTCGGCTTCAGCTTCAACCGCCAACCGTACCGGCAACTGAGGCATGCATTCGATCAAATCGACGCGCGGCTGCTGGTCAATGTGCGCGACGGCGTCTCGCTCGACCGATTCAGGCGTTTCAGTTCGACGCCCGCCGAGCTCGTGGCGGATTCCGCCTTCATGCTTCAGCCGGACGACGCGTCGGATTGCGTCAGGCGTACGGCGTCGTGGGTCGCATCGCGGCGTGCGGCCGGCGACATCGCGATCGCATTCAACCTGCACCCGATGCTGATCCGCCGGGCCAGCGACGCGGATATCGCCGCGCTCGTCGCGTCGGCGCAGGAGGCGCTGCGCGGACTCGCGACACAGCATCGCGTCAGCATCGTCCTGCTGTCTCACGACTATCGCGGCCGCGACGGCGACGATACCTGTCTGGAGCCGCTGCACGACGCATTGGCCGCGACGATGGGCGACCGGCTGTGCTACCCGCGTGCCCGCATGTCGGCGGCCGAACTGAAGGCCATTTCGGGGCAGGTCGACGGCGTGGTGACCGGCCGCATGCATCTCGCGATCGCCAGCCTCGGCATGGGTGTACCCGTCGCGGCGCTGACCTACCAGGACAAGTTCCAGGGGCTCTTCAGTCATTTCGGACTGCCGGATACCTTCCTGTTGAAACCCGACGAAGCGATGCGTGCCGCGCGCCTGGCGGCGGTGCTCGATCGCTTCGTGTCGGAACTTCCGCAACTGCGCGCCCAGGTGCACGCGGCGCTGCCGCGCGTCAAGGAGGCGTCATGCAGGAACCTGCGCGGCGTGATCCATGCGATCCAGCCTTCGTGAGCGGGCGTTCCGCCATTTTTTTCGCATGCGAAGCCGCGCCGTGTCGCGTGCGGTCGAACCGCAACTGTCGAGTCTTCCCTGAACGTGTCAAATGAAAAGTCCCACCATTCGCGAACTGCAACAGCAACTGGGTCAACTGAACCTGATCGTCGAGGAAGTCCGGCAGAAGGAGAAGCAGGCCCGGCTCAAGGAGATTGCCGAGCACGTCCGGCAGTTCGGCATCACCGAAATCGAGTTGCTGCGCGCGGCAGGCTTCATCAAGGCGCAGCCCCGGAAGGCGCCGGCGAAATACTACGACCCGAACACGGGCCGCTCGTGGTCGGGGAAGGGCGCACGTCCCCGGTGGCTGGCCGGCAAGAACCTCGACGACTACCTAATCCGGGAAACGCCGCAGCCGTGGTGGCCCGAAGCACGTTGACGGTCGATCGGTGCAGGTGTCCCGATGCGACGCCGGTCATGCCGGCGTGGCGAGAGTGAACTGAATTCCAGAGGCAATGTGGCATATGCGGAATCCCGATACGGACCCGGTCGATCCTCCCGACAGTGTGGAACCCCGGAAAAAGACCAGCTATCGCGCCCCGGCGCTCGAGAAAGGCCTCGATATCCTCGAGCTGCTCATCGATCGCCAGTACGGCATGGCGCAGGCGGAAATCTGTCGCGCGTTGAAGCGCAGCCGAAGCGAGCTGTACCGGATGATGCAGGTGCTCGAGGACCGCGGCTACATCTACAGGGTGGATCGCTACGACCGGTACGCGCTGACCATGAAGCTCTACTTCCTCGGACAGCATCATGCGCCGACCCGATCGCTGGGCGCGCTCGTCACGCCGCTGCTGCAGCAGTTCGCATTGCAGATGGTCCAGTCGTGTTACCTGACGGTGTTCGACGGCGACACGATGATCGTTATCGCAACGGCCGGCGCCGAAACGGAATGGAACATCGCGGTCCGTGTCGGGACGCGTGTGCCGCTGCACGGCAGCGCGGCGGGCGAGATGTACCTGGCCTTTCAGGACGAAGCGGTGCGGGCCGGTTTGTCGCGGGCCGGCGGGCACGATGTTGGCCCGCGCAATCCGCCGCCCGGCGACGATGCATTGCCACCCCATCTGGCCGATGGCTATCTCTGCCGCCCCAACGCGCGCATTCCCGGCATCACCGATATCGCGACGCCGATCATCGACAAGTCGGGTTCGGCCATCGCGATCCTCGCGTGCCCGTACCTGGCGCTGCCGGGAGAGGCGGGCGCGAGGTCGGTCACGCAGATCGGTGCGGCTTTGTACGAAACGGCCCAACGTATCGCCGCGACGGTCGATCAGCGGTTCATGCAATCGGTCGTCGACCTGCCCGCGCGCGGCGCGGCGTGCGCTTGAGGGGGCGGACCCCGGCGGGCTATGAGCTTGCGTCGAGTCCGACCATCCAGGCAACCGGCATCGGCGACAGCGCTTCCGAGGTACTTTGGGCGGGGGATTTGAATATCGACACCACCCAGGTATCGGACGCTCGCCTGGCGATCAGTCTTCTCGCGCAAGTCGCAGCAAGATGTCGGCGAGGGCGCGAATTTTAGGTTGTTCCGCACGTTGGGGCGGATAGACGAGGAAGTAGGAAAGGCCGTCCTGAACCACATCCTCGAACGGTATCACCAGCGATCCGGCACGGAGCCGGTCTCTTGCCATTCGTGGGTCGCCGATGGCAATGCCGTGTCCTTCCATCGATGCCGCGAGCGTCAATTCGAGGGTATCGAATACGAGCCCACGCCTCGCATCGATCTGGTGTGCGCCGACATGATCGAGCCAGCATTTCCACTCGGCGTGGCTGGGCCCGGGATGGAGCAGGTCGACATGCGCAAGGTCGGAAACGGATCGCAGTGATGTCGCCAACGCAGGCGCGCACATCGGCGTGAGCATCTCGGAAAACAGCGGTACCGCTTCCATGCCGGTCCACTGTCCCGTGCCCCGCACGACGATGGCGTCGACGTCGGACGTCGAGAAATCCGGCGTATCGTCCGCGGATGTCGAAATACGAAGCTCCGTCCCGCTCATCGCACGATGAATCTCCGGCAGCCGCGGGAGCAACCAGCGAATGGCGAACGTGGACGGCAGCTGCAACGTGAGAACCGAGGTCGCCCGTGCCTGGACGTCCGCGTGCTGAACCAGTTGCGTGAGCACGTTGACCGCGACCGTCAGCAGGGCATTTCCTTCTGCCGTCAACGTCAGGCCCGATACATGGCGCACAAAGAGCGCGCATCCATAATGCGATTCCAGCTGCTGTATCTGGCGGCTCACCGCGCCTTGCGTACGGCAGAGATGATCCGCAGCCTTGCTGACGCTGCCGAGCTGCGCCGCAGCGACGAATGACTGGATCGCTGCCAACGGCGGGAGCGGCCGCGTCAGGTCAGCCAGCGGATATGCCTGCGCTGCATACCCGGATTGCAAATTTTTCGATTGTTCGGTCATCGGTGCGTCGCTATCGTGCGTCTACTGGATGTCCTGTTCTGACGAATGAACGGGGTTGTCGACGAATGATCGGAGGATAATTTTGGGCTCAATGTCGGAATCACGCCATGCGCAACAGGTTCGCGCCTACCTTCGGGAACTGGAGCGAGGCGATGTCGGTGCCATCTGTGCGCTATTTACGCCGGACGCGCAGATTTTCTCGCCATTTCTCGGCTGGATGCACCCTGAGCCCTTCTTTTCGAAGGTCGCTGCCGCGTCGGGAGAAAGCAAGATTACACCGATCGATATCTGCGTCAGTGCGAGCGGGGCTCGACGTGCGACAGGTTACTTCATCTACGACTGGGGGCTGAAAGACGGCTCGGTGGCGCGCTTCGAGTGCGTCGACGTGTTCGAGTTCGACGCGGCGGGGCTGATCGAACGGATGATCATCATCTACGACACCCATCCGATTCGCAGTACGGTCGGCGACAAGTATGCGTGACTGAATCGGTGTCGCTCGAGAGCAGGTGTTGTTGCAGCATACGGACATTCGACGCGCGCTTGACGGGTTTCACTTCGAGACCGTGCCGATTCAGTACACGATTGGCGAAGGCGTGGCGTAAGCAAAATGCCACGTTTCCCCCTACTGCGAGGCGATCCGAAACAACGGATGATTCAATCACATGGTCAGACGGATGACACTCGCGTTTTTTGCCAGCGAGAGGCTTGATGTAACGGGCAGTAGCGGGGGGTGTCATGGATTTTCTGGAAACAGGGCGGGCGGTGAGTCCGATCGGGCAGAAGGCTCGCACCGTTGAACACGTCGGGTCCGACGACGAGAAACAGACGTACCACGCGGCGACGTCCATGTGGTTGAAGCTGGAGCAGCTTCAGATCGTGCAACAACTCGTCGAGCCACTGGACGCAGGCAAGCAGCCGACACTTTCCACGTCGCTACACGGCGTGGCGAGTATCGAAGGGCACGAGTTGTTGATCATGGGCGACACGCACCGCTCGACGCGCACGCTTCAGGTGACTTTCGAGGCGCGCGACGTCACCGCGGCCGACTTGCTGGGCCTGCGTGCGCTGGAAGACGAGCTGGGTACCTCGTTGTCCGACGTCGCGCTCGGCAGTGCGCGACTCGGCTTCAATCGTGCCGACGACGAAGTCGACGAGCCCGATCAATGGTGGCTCGCCTGCCACATTCCCGACGCTTGCCTGCAGGTGCTTGCGAAGGCAAGCGCGGATGGCCAGCTTGGCGCGGTAGAGTTGGGATTGACCATGCGACACCTTTATTTGGCCGGGCGCCCGACGGCCGACGCCGCGCAGCAGTCCCGACTTTTTCTCAAACCCAATGACACGATCGAATGGCCGACGATTGCAACGGGTTATGTCACCGGCCTTCGAATCGACTTTGCGACGACTTCATTGCGTGGCACCGAGCGGAGCGGAGAGCAGGGAACCGACGCTACGACGAAACTCGTCGCGGATTCGGTGGTCTCGCTGGGCCTCAAGCTCGCAAACCTCAATGTGACGGTGAGATGGATTGGCGTCCTCATCGTCATCTTGCTTTTCCTCGAATTTCTCGAGCGACTCTGATCCATTTTACGTAGGCACACCGACACCGACAAGCATGGAGCGGGTCGATAACGGTCCCACCCAAAAAGGGCGAGCGCCGGGTACGTCGGTTTAGCTGATGTTTGATTTGAACCACGCGGTACTTTCCGAGGTCAGCAAAAATAACCCCGCAACAATTTCTATGGCGATGCTTATCAAGCCCACGACGTTATTCTGCCCGGAGGATAGTCCATCCGCAAAAAGATGATGGAGCGCAGCTGCGGCGAGGAGTGCCGTAACGAAAAGTGCAAGGTTCCTTGCCCAGAGCTTTCCAGCTGAAAGGCGCGTGATGGTGAATGCGTAAAATACAAGAAATACCGCAAGCAACCCAAACAACGTGATTGCCGCTTCCCTTTCATTCGTCATGTTGAAAGGCGGAACGCCCACTCCAGCAACGATTCGCAGGAAGGAAACTGAAAATACAAGCCAGTAGACCGCGACTGCGGCTCGAACGGATTGCGGAGCTTGGTGGTCGGGTAAAAAGCTGAACTTGCTTTTTGCTTTCAAGGAAACCTCCGCAAGATTCGATGTCGAGGCCGGCTAGCCTGATGATCTTAGTAAAGTTTCTAAGCATCTTCCAGCAAGAAACAGCGCCGATTGCACACGCGGCTGCTACGTTGGCGACGACGGTGACCACGCTCGATGCGAACACCGTCGCCGGGTTCATTACTTCACTTTGAACGAATAGTCTCCGTGCGTGCGATGTCCGTCCGACGCGACCGCGACCCAATGCACTGTATACGTGTCGGGCGTTAGTGTTGGCAGCGAAACATGCATTGACTTCGTGTTGTTCGGATCGACCTCCGCCTTCGCGGTATTCACCTGCTGACCATTTGCATTGCTGACGTTCAACGAACTGAACGCAGGTTCAAGCGGTCCGTCGAACTCGATCGCCACCCTTGTCGGTGCCACCCCTTCGGCGCCCGCCGACGGTGACTGCTTTTGCGGAAACACGTGAGCGAATGCCGTCGACGCGAGCAAGATGCCTGTCGCGATGGCGGCTGCGCGCACACCGGGACGATCTCGTTCAAAGGCCGGCATGGCTATTCCCCTTTCCCGAAAAATGGCTTGCCAAGCGAGCGGGGCATGACGTCGTCCAGAAACAGGTGCGCCTGAAACAGGACACCTACACCCTTTCCGCTCGCATGGTTGACTGGAATGACCGCTTCGGCGCCAAACTGGCCCCATCGGTTGAGCCAGAGCAGGCCGGGATTGATGCTGCCCGTGGTGTGTCCCGAACAGGGACCGGCGGTACAGGTACTCATCGGGAACTCGACGACCGGGATCAGGTTATTGAACGGCGCCTTGAGTCCCACATCCTGTACGACATTCTGCAGGTACGGGAGGCTGTATTGCATGGTGACGCCCCAGCTCAACGAATCCGGGTCGGCGCTGTTCAACGTCAGGCGCGGACCGAGGGTGCCGGTGATCGCGAGCGGCTTCAGATACTTCAGGCTATCCGGCAAATCGCCGAATCCCTTGCCGACATAAAGCGTTGGCGTGATCGCCGAGTGTGGATCGGCGATCGCGCTTGCGCCGGTGCCGCCCAGTTCCGCGACCGCGCCAACCGAGGCCATGAACTCGTGCCGTTCGTTCACGTAAAAGCGGTATTTGACGCCGATGGCGAAGTTGTCGAAGCCGCGGGCCGATCCACCGTTCGGTGCGTTGATGTCGACGTAGGTTCCGACTACTGAAAGGGCCAAACTGGGCGTGATCAGCTTGTCCCATTCGAGAGATGTCGTATTGGTGTTCTGCTCGTCGCCATCGTCGGTCAGCGATTTGACGTGGCCGAATTCAAGATTGAGTTCGTCGCCGACACCAGGGTCGTCGACCGCCATCGTCGCCGGGAAGACCCGATTGCCGGCGATAGCGTGCGCCGATGCAGGTGCGGGGAACAGAAGCGGGATAGCGAGCGTAGCCGACGCGAGCACGGCCGCAAACATCGGCTTACTGCCGGGTTGAGAAATGGTGCGCATGATTCGATCCTTGTGTGAGGCGCGACATGTGCTCGCGAGCCTGTAAAACGACGCGCGAGAACACGACGATGCAAAGGCATCTGCATCGTCGCCGGGCTGACTCGATCAGGACGAAAACGGAGGCGCACGCGGCTGGGCCGCAGCGAAGTGGAACGTGCTGTGGAGTGTTTGAAACGGGGTAGGCGAAGCGCGATGAACCGCCGAATCGATCGGCACGAATCCCGCGGCCCCACCCAGTAACGCGGGTATGTCGGCAAGCAGCCCGCAATATGCGCATGCCTGCCAGTGGGCCGCATTCTCGGGTAACGGCGAGTGGTCGGGAGTTGTAATGTCCGCGCCGTTGCGTGCGGTACAGAGCGCCCCGGATACTGCGTCGAACTGGCGTTCGGACGAAAGACTCTGCGATACCGTTGGCGCGAGCGTCGCCATCAGGATTGCAAGCAATCCCAGGAGGCTGCCCATCTTCCTGCGAAAAAGAGCGGACATGACGGTGGCGCAATCGCGTACCGGACGGTACGTTGCCGGAATTATGGCATGGGCGCCGAATGGTCCGGATGGGTAAGCACCCTACTTGTGCGTAGGCATCGGGAGGTGCTTCGCGCCTGTTCGTGCGATTCGCCTGCGTCCGCCTTGTAATGTGCGACTGCTTGCTTTGGAACGCTAACGGTTCACGAAGGAGGGTGAGCGTCGGTCCTGGAGAAGATTCATGTGCCGAGCCTTGTCAGACGAGGCGTAGGTACTGCCACATCATCGGGGCGACGGTAGCAGTTGCTGCGGCAGGGTACCTGCGCACGACACGGCACCCCACCGCATGTTCAATCGAACGGGACGGCCAGCCGGTCGATCACCGAGCTGGTCTCGGGGCGTATGCCGCGCCACCACGCGAACGCTTCGGCCGCCTGCTCGACCAGCATGCCGACGCCGTCCGCGATCCCGTGCACCCCCGCGTTTTTCGCGAGCCGGAGAAACGGCGTGAGGCGTTTGCCGTATGCAAGTTCGTAGGCCGTGCCGGTCGGACTGAATACGCTCGGCGGGACCGGCGGCAGGTCGCCGGTCAGGCTGGCCGACGTCGCGTTGACGACCAGGTCGAAACGCCCCATCCGCGCGAGGTCTGCATAGCCGCTGGCAACGAGCGAACCGCGTCCTGCGACCTGCGCGGCGAGTGCGCGCGCCTTGTCGACGTCGCGATTCGCGATGACGAGTTCGGCCGGTCCGGCTTCGAGGAACGGCAACAGCGCGCCGCGTGCGGCGCCGCCTGCACCGAGCACCAGTACACGCTTGCCGGCCATCGGCAGATGGAGGTTCGCTTCGATATCGCGAACCAGTCCGATTCCGTCGAAGTTGTCCGCCAGGATGCGGCCGCCGTCGAACTTCAGCGCATTGGCCGCGCCCGCGAGCTGCGCGCGCTCGCTGCGTTCGTCCGACATCGCGAACGCGTCGAGCTTGAACGGCGCGGTGACGTTGATACCCTTGCCGCCGCCGTCGAAAAACGCACGAACCGCGGCAGTAAAGGCGCCCGCCGGCTCGACGGGGCCCTCGATGGCCGTATAGACGATGTCCTGCCGCGTTGCTTGTGCGAAGAGGCCGTGAATCAGCGGGGATTTCGTGTGCCCGATCGGATTGCCGATCACCGCGTATTGGTCGGTCATCATTGGTTCTCCTTCGAATAGAGGACGCCATCGGCCTGCATCGCATCGATTTCGGCCGAATCGAACCCGAGGGAGCGCGCGATTTCCGCGTTGTGCTGCCCGAGATCGGGCGCGACGTCGCGAATCGTCGTATCGCAATCGGAAAACCGGAACGGCAGATTGGGCAGGCGCAGTGTCCCGTAGCGCGGATGGTGTTGCTCGACGACCATGCCTCTGGCCTGGATCTGCGGATCGTTCAATACCTCGTCGATGCGCTGCACCTTCGCGCAGGGAACGTCGATCCCGTCCAGCAGATCCAGTACCGACGCGACGGAACGCGCGGCCACCCACGGCTCGACGACCGACAGGATCTCCGCACGGTGCGCGTTGCGTCCGGTGCTGTCGTGAAACCGCGTGTCGGTGCCGAAGCCGGCCGGGCCGCCGTGCGCCGCGATCAGTTCGGCGAAGCGCTTCCACGCGTCGTCGACCTGCGCGGCGATCACGAGATCGCCGTCCGCGGCACGGAATACGCCATAGAGCGTCGAGGTCGGCATGTCGTGCCCGGTCTGCTCGGGCAGCACGCCCTGCAGCGTGTAGCACTGCACCGCGTATTCGTGCATCGATACCAGCGTGTCGTACAGCGCCATGTCGACGTGTTGCCCGCGGCCGCTCTTCACGCGCCCCAGCAGCGCGGCATTGATGGCCGCGACCGCGTGAATGCCGGTGTACATGTCGCCGAGCGAGATGCGCAGCAGCGGCGGCCGCTCGCCCGGCGTGCCCACCATCTGCATGATGCCGCTCTTGGCTTCCGCGATCAGCCCGAAGCCCGCGCGGTGCGCATCGGGACCGGTGTGCCCGTACGCCGAAATCGAACAGTAGACGAGGCCCGGATTGCGCGCCGACAATTCGGCATAGCCGAGCCCGAGCTTGTCCAGCGCACCCGGCCGATAGTTCTCGATGAACACGTCGGCCGAGTCGCACAGGCGCTGCATGAACGCCTTGCCGCGCGCGTCCTTCATGTTGACGCTCACGCCGCGCTTGCCCATGTTGAGCTGGAGGAAGTAGCCGCTTTGCTGGTCGTCGAGCACGGTCGCGTGCTGGCGTCCGGCGTCGCCGGAGCCGGGGCGCTCGACCTTGATGACTTCGGCGCCGAGCGCGGCGAGACAGCGACCGACATACGGACCGGCAAGGAAATGGCTGTAGTCGACGACGCGAATGCCTTCGAGTGGGCGAGCCTGCATTACAGGGCCTCCGGGCGCCGCGGCACCATCAGGCGATGTTCGCCGTGTTGAACGACCTGGCCGTCCTGATTGATCAGCTCCGACGGCAGCACCACGATGCCCCAACCCGGGCGACTCTTGCTGGCCCGCATCGAACCGACGCGGAACTTGACGTGAAGCACGTCGTCGACCTTGATCGGCAGTACGAAGTCCCACGTCCAGCCGAGCGACATGCCGGGCAGGAAGCGGTAGTCGCTTTGCGTCTTCAGGCCGTCGGCGATGGACAGGCCGAACAGCCCGTGCGCGACGAGGCAGCCGAAATGGCTCGCGTTCGCGTATTCCTCGTCCACGTGGACGGGCGTATGGTCGCCGGTGAGATCGGCGTACGCGAGAATGCGCTCCTTGGTCACGATGTAGCTCGGGCTCGTGCACACGTCGCCCTCGCGTGCGTCGTCCCAGTATTTTTCGACGATCATCATGTTCACGCCTCCGCGCGCGGATTGATGGCCAGCGCCTGCGCGACGCAGGAAGCCGGTCTGGCCTGGATCAGTTCGACGGCAAGCCCGTCGGGCAGGCGAATCCAGTTCCGCCCTTGCGGCATCTCCGTCACGCCGAATCGTTGTGCCGCGGCCAGCGCGGCCTCCAGGTCTTCGCACATCACGCCGAGATGGGCGAGCCGGCCTTCCGGGCCTTCGTGTTCCGGCGCGTGGATGAACTGCATGCCGCCGAGCGTCCAGTACTGCCGCGGCGCGTCGAGCGTGCCGTCCACTTCGCGCAGCGTCATGCCGAGCACGTCCTCGAAGAAGCGGATGTGCCAGCGGATATCCTTCACCCAGATCGCGACGTGTTCCAGATAAGCTTTCGTGGCGCTCATGCGGCAGCCTCCTCGCGTTGGCGATCGGCCATCGCGCGCTCCAGCCCCTTGACGCAGGCGACGAGCGTGGCATTGACCGGCGTCGGCACGCCGTAGCGCTGCCCGGCACGCACGACCGAACCGTTGATGAAGTCGATCTCGGTGATCGAGCCCTTCTCGAGGCTCTGCAGCATCGAGGTCTTGAAGGTGGCGGGCAGGCCCTCCGCGGCGAGCGTCCATGCCTGTTCGGGATCGGTCATCGACAGCTTGACGCCGGCGGCCTGCGCGGCCGCGATTGCTTCGGCCACGGCCGCGAGCGACGTCGCCTTCAGCAGCGGCTCGTCGTAGAGCTGCCCGTAGGTGAGGCCGGTCAGGCCCGTCAGCGCGCCGGTCGCGACATTCACCAGCAGCTTGTCCCACATGGTGCCGACGATGTTGTCGCTGATCGTCGTCGCGAGGCCGGCCGTATTGAACGCGTCCGCGATCGCCTGCACACGCGGCGTGATGCGGCCGTCGAGTTCGCCGATGTAGGTGTATTTGCCGATCACGCCGGATTCGATATGACCCGGGCCGCGCAGAACGCCGCCGACGTAGGTCTTGCCGGCGAGGACGCGCTCGCGGCCGACGGCGTCGCTGAGGATGTCCTCGTGGCCGAGGCCGTTCTGCAGCGACAGCACGACGGTATCGGGCCCGACCAGCGACAGGGCGCCGCGGATCGCAGCGTCGGTGTGGAACGACTTGACCAGCACCACGACCACGTCGGCCGTGCCGACTTCGGCTGCCTGCGTCGTCGCGTGCACGCGTACTTGGCGGGTGCCGCCCGCGTCGTCGACGCGCAGGCCGTCGCGGTTCATCGCATCGACGTGCGCGGGCGAGCGGCCGATCAGCCAGGTCTCATGGCCGCCTTGGGTGAGGGTGGCGCCGATCGAACAGCCCAGTGCGCCAGCGCCCAGAATTGCAATTTTCAACGGTGTCTCCTCGATGGTTGGCTTCACGATAGGAGTCGCCGTTCATATCCACAATACAATGGATACAATGACGTCATTGCCATGGACAATAACGTGACGATGCCCGCCGACCTGCCTGACCTCAAGCTGCTTCAGCTTTTCGATCTCCTGTACGACGTGCGCAGCGTCACGCGCGTGGCCGAGCAACTGGGCCAGAGCCAGCCGACGGTCAGTATCTGGCTCGGGCACCTGCGGGAATACCTGCACGATCCGCTCTTCGTCCGGACACCCGGCGGCATGGCGCCGACGCCGCAGGCCGACGCGCTGATCGGGCCCTGCCGGGAAATTCTCGAGTCTCTCCGGCGCTTCACCGCGTGGGAGATCGCGTTCGATCCTGCGACGGCGCAGCGGCGCTTTCGCATCTGCATGACCGATGCGAGCCACATCACGCTGCTGCCGCGGCTGTTGGCCCATGTCCGGGCGCAGGCGCCTGGCGTTCGGCTGGAAGCCGCACGGATCGACGGCAATACGGAACGCGCGCTCGAATCCGGCGAAGCCGATCTCGCGATCGGCTATGTACCATGGCTGGGCGGCGGCATTTATCAGCAGAAGCTGTACGACCAGGACTGGGTCTGTCTGGCGAACCGGCATCACCCGAGGATCCGTAGTCGTCTCGGGGCAAAGCAGTACCGTTCCGAAGGACATGTCGCCATCACGGGGGGGACGGGGGCGCAACTCCTCGAACAGGCGTTGCGGCAGGCGGGCATCGAGCGGGACATCGTGCTGGAGTTGCCGGGTTTCCTGGGTTTGGGGGCAATCGTCCAGACGACCGACCTGATCACGACGCTACCTCGCCACATCGGCGAGACGCTGGCTCAGGCCAGCGATCTGGCGGTTCATGCATGCCCGATTCCGGTCGAAGGTTTCGCGGTACGGCAGCACTGGCACGCGCGCTATCACCACGAGGCCGGCAACCGGTGGCTGCGCGGCGTCGTGATTCGACTGTTCGGTGCAGCGCATTGACCGGCGGCTTTTGCCTACCGATTTGTCTGCCCGTTTGTTAATGTGTGTTCAATTCGGACCGCTCCCGGACTGCCCAGGCAACTATGGAAATCAAGTGGATCGAGGATTTCATCGCCCTCGCGCAATACCAGAGCTTCTCCCGCGCCGCGGAGTTCCGCAACGTCACGCAGTCGGGCTTCAGTCGCCGAATCCAGTCGCTCGAGCAGTGGATCGGCGCGGAGCTGATCGATCGCAGCAGCTTCCCGCCGGTGCTTACGCCGGCCGGACAACTGTTTCGCGAGACGGCTGAAGACGTGCTCAGCCGATTGTTCGATACGCGTGCAATCATTCGCACCGAGCAACGAATCGCCGGCAAGAGTCTGCAGATTGCGGCCGGCCACACGATCGCGCTCAATTTTCTGCCCGGCTGGCTCAAAGCGCTTGCGCCCCATTTCGGAGAAGTTCGGGCGCGCGTCATTCCTACCAATGTTCACGACTCGATCCTGATGCTCGTCAACGGGAACTGCGAGCTGATGTTTGCGTATCACCATCCCGAACTGCCGTTGCATCTCGACCCGGGCCGATACGAGCACGTGACCGTCGGTATCGATACGCTGATGCCCGCATGCAGGCCGAACCGGCGCTCGGGGCCCATGTTTCGCCTGCCGGGCACGAAGCAGGTTCCGCTGCCGCTCATTTCGTATACGGACACCAGCTACTTCGGACGTTGTCTTGCGTTGCTGCTCACCCGGGCGCCCGGAACACCCGTATTGCAGCTGCACTACGAGTCGGACATGGCCGAAGTGTTGAAGAAGCTCGTGCTGGCGGGCGAGGGCGTCGCGTGGCTCCCCAGGAGTTCGATCGCCGCAGAGCTGGAAACCGGCGATCTCGTGCCTGCCGGGCCGGCGGCGTGGCATCTCGAAGTCGAGCTGCGCGTCTATCGCGATGTCTCCAACCGCAGCGAATTCCTGGACACGCTCTGGCAGCACCTCCGTTCGGCATCGCCGCGGCTCGGCTAGGGTTTTCCCATCGTATGCGAATCTCGCATACGATCATGATGCACTGGCATCACGGTTTTATTGACGCTCCCTACCATTCGTTCCAGCGGCAATTGTGACGTCCGGCCGGCGTCATTTGAGCCCATTCCCAGCGCCCCGCAGGCTTCGGCCACCCGGCGCCCTCCAAGGACGAATGGACATGAAAAATCGCCTCACTCTCAACATCGCTGCCGGCATGGTTCTAGGTGTCGTTGCCGGCTACGTGTGTCACAAGAACCTCGCCGATCCCGGTACGCTCAAAGCGGTCGCCGGTTACTTTTCGATCGTGACGGACATCTTTCTGCGGCTGATCAAGATGATCATTGCGCCGCTGGTCTTCGCCACACTCGTTTCGGGCCTGGCCGGGATGGACAGCGGTGACGACGTCGGCCGGATCGGCTTTCGTTCGGTCGGCTGGTTCATCTGCGCGTCGCTGATTTCCCTGGGCCTTGGGCTCGTCATGGCCAATGCGCTGGAGCCGGGAGCCGGTCTTCATCTGACGGATACCGCCGCGGAGGTCAACACGGGGCTGAATACGGCTGCGTTGAACGCGCGGGACGTGATCACGCACGCATTCCCGACCAGCCTGCTCGATGCAATGGCGCGCAACGACATTCTCCAGATCCTCGTATTCTCGGTATTCCTTGGCATCGCGCTGAGCGTACTCAGGAAAGACCCGCGGGTCGGCGTCGTGATCCAGGCAATCGACGGACTGGTGCCGGTGATGTTGCGCCTGACGAACTACGTCATGCGAGCGGCGCCGCTCGGCGTGTTCGGCGCGATCGCTTCAGCGGTCACGCTTCGCGGCCTGGATGTGATCTACACGTACGGCAAGCTGATCGGCGCGTTCTATCTCGGATTGCTCGTCCTTTGGGCGATCCTGGTCGGTATCGGTTATGCATTTCTTGGGCGACGCGTCGTCGGCCTGCTGAAAGCCGTGCGCGAACCCGCATTGATCGCCTTCTCCACCGCGAGCAGCGAGGCTGCCTATCCACGCCTGACCGAACAACTGGAGAAGTTCGGCGTCGACAAGAAGGTGGTCGGGTTCACGCTTCCGTTGGGCTATGCGTTCAACCTCGACGGTTCGATGATGTATCAGGCGTTCGCAGCGATCTTCATCGCGCAAGCCTTCGGCGTGCACATGCCGTTGTCGCAACAGGTCGTCATGCTGCTGATTCTCATGCTGAGCAGCAAGGGCATGGCAAGCGTGCCGCGCGGATCCGTCGTCGTCGTGGCCGCGGTGGCCCCGATGTTTCACCTGCCGGCCGCGGGCGTCGCCATGGTTCTCGCGATCGATCAGATTCTCGATATGGGGCGCACGATGACGAACGTCATCGGCAACAGCGTCGCGACGGCCGTGATCGCGAAGTGGGAAGGCAACCGGTCGGCTGCGCCGGCCAATGCCGCCTTCGACACGCCGGAGCTGAACGCATGAAACACGCCGAATCCGTGGCCGCTCGGCGGAAGTTCGGCGTCGTCGGCGGTCTTGGCCCGCTCGGAAGCGCCGACGTGTTCTTCAAGATGGTGAAGGCAACCGCCGCGTCGTCCGATGATGAGCATGCCGACATGATCTTCGAGCAGCGCCCCTTCAGCGGTTCGGGATCGAGCAGCGCCGCTACGACCGAACGCAAGCTTTACGTGTTCGACATGATCCGCGAGTTCGAGAAGCGTGGTGTGACGACCGTCGTGCTCCCATGCTTTCTGAGCCATACGTTTATCGATGAACTGAAGGCGAACACGCGGCTGCCGATCGTCGACATGGTCGACGCGCTTCGCACCTACGTGCGGCAAACGTTCCCCGGCGTTACCCGCATTGGCGTGATGGCTTCGGACTATGTACGCGGAAAGAAATTGTTCGAGACGTACTTTCCTTCACCGCGGTTCGAGATCCTCTATCCGCGGGCGCAGGGCGAAATTGATCCCGTGACCGACGCGATCTACGGGCCGGACGGGATCAAGCGCGGCAACCTCCGAGGGCGGCCGGTCGAACGACTGCGCGCTGCGTGCGAGGACCTGACGGATCAGGGGGCGCAGGTCATCGTCCCGGCCCTGACGGAAATCGCACTTGTCGCGGACGCGCTCGGCCCGCAGCGCGTGCCGCTGATCGATTCCAATCTGGTGTACGCGCAGTACGCCGTTTCGGCGCCGGGCGGTTCGTGCGCACCGACGTTCAAGGTCGGCGTCGTCGGCGGCGTCGGGCCGGCCGCAACCGTCGATTTCCTGAACAAGGTCGTGCGCAACACGCCGGCGTCGCGCGACCAGGACCATATCAAGCTGCTGGTCGAGCAAAACCCGCAAATTCCCGATAGAACGGAAAATCTCGTCGGCTCCGGCACGGACCCTACGATTTCGTTGTATTCGACCTGCAAGAAGCTCGAGGACGGAGGCGCGGACGTCATCGCGATCCCCTGCAACACTGCCCATGCATTTGTGGAGCGCATTCAGCCTTGGCTCGGCATCCCGATCGTCAACATGCTGACGGTCACGGCCGCTTATCTGCGCGAGACCTACCCGGCGCTGCGAGCGGTTGGCGTGCTGGCAACGTCCGGGACGATCGAGAGCGGCGTGTACAAGAAGGCGCTCGATGCGCAGGGGCTCACGCAAGTCGCGCCGGGGCCCGAGTTGCAGGCGCGCGTGATGGAAGCGATTTACGGCAGGCACGGCGTCAAGGCGGGTTTCTCGACGGGACAATGTGCGGAAGACGTCAAGGCGGCGGTCGATGGATTGATTTCAGACGGCGTCGACGTGATCGTGCTTGGCTGTACCGAGCTGCCGATCCTGTTGCCCGGCACGGAGTACGTTTCGCGAAACGGCGTTCGGGCAACGCTTGTCGATCCGACCGAGGTGTTGGCACGTCGATGCATCGCCTATGCCGCCACGGCCGGCGAGGGAGCATGACCGGGCCGCTCGACCGGTCATGCTGCCGGCGCGCATCCGGTTACGTCCGGCGCCGGCCCATCGGTGCGATCCGCGCCGGCGTCGAATGGCTCAGGCCATCGACGGATCGGTCACGCCGGGGGCGCCGGTTTCGACATATCCGGAAAACTGCCGCAGAAAACGGGCATCGGCGTCGCACGTGATGCTGATGTCATACCATCGCTTGCTTGCCGCGAGGGACCACGGAACCTGTACCGTCCGTCCGGCCTGCACGGTCACGGATTGCGCCGCGACACCGTAGCGATTGTCCGTGATCGTGAATGTCACGCCGGATGTTCCGCTATTCGTCAGGCTGATCTCGAGGTCGCCCTGGGTGACTTCATAGCAGACCGTCGCTTCCCGTGTACCTGCATTCGAACCGGAGGAACTGAAACGCCGAACGAAGCCGTTGGGGGCGACCACCGTGATGTCGTATGCGGCGACACCGGCCGCCGCGGCGGCAAAGCCCCAGCTGTCGGACAGCCGGGTTCGCGTATCGACCGTATAGCGCCTGACCGACGTGGGTGAAATGCCGGAATGGACGGCAAACCCGGCCGCGACGCTTCCGCTGTTCACGAACGTGAGCGTCAGGCTGCCGGATGCGGGGCTTTCGGCGGCATTGACGAACAGCTCATACGGCAGTGCGCGCGCGTTTCGGCTGCCGCGCTCCTGCTGCGCCATCACCTGGTTGAGCGGCGCCGTGGGGGCCGGCAGCGTGCTTTGTGCGGCCGCCGCCGCACTCAATCCTGCCACCGACGGGACGGTAACGGCGCTCGCGTCGGGGTTCGTGAAGTCGAACGCCGAAGTGAGGTCGCCGCACATTGCGCGGCGCCATGCGCTGATGTTCGGCTCGACCACGCCGAAGCGTTTCTCGAGAAATTTGATGATCGACGTATGGTCGAACACCTCCGAGCATGTCCACGCGCCCCTGGACCACGGCGAGACGACGAACATCGGCACACGCGCGCCGAGTCCCACGGGGCCCGCGGGATTCGTCGCGCTGCCCGAATAGAATTCACGCGCGGTGGGGACGTTCGACAGGCCGTCCTGGCCGGAGGCCGGTGGCGACGGCGGAACGACGTGGTCGAAGAATCCGTCGTTCTCGTCGTAGGTGACGAACAGGGCCGTCTTGCTCCATGTATCGGGATTGGACGTCAGCGCGTCCAGCACGGCGGCGATATAGGTCGCGCCGTCGGCCGGCGAGCGAGCGGGGTGTTCCGAGCACATGTACGGCGGCAAGAGCCAGGATACCTGAGGCAACGTGCCGGATTTCACGTCACGGGTGAAGTCCGCCAGGGTGCGCTTGGTCGTGCCGTTTGCCACGAGTGCCGGGTCCGCATTCGCCGACGTATAGGCCTGGAAGAAATTCAGGACGTTGTACGGATTCGGAAAATCGACGTTCGTGGATCCCGCGGGGGCCGGCGTGAGTGTCGTCTTGAACGATTCGGTGCCGTCCGAACCTTGATAGACATGCCAGCTGATACCGGCCTTCTGCAGCCGCTCCGGGTACGTCGTCCACGTGAAGATATTCGCCGGCGTGTTGTCGATCAGCGGTCCGCCGCCCGTGCCGGCCACGTCGATCATGCCTGTCATCAGATGGAGCCGATTCGTGTTGGTCGGCCCCATGCACGAGGAGAAATAGGCATCGCATACGGTGAATGCATCCGCCAGCGCGTAATGGAACGGGATATCGTTCCGCGAAAAGTGGCCCATCGTGAGCGCGCCTTTCGCCGAAACCCAGTTGTCCCAACGACCCGCGTTCCACGCGCCGTGCCCGTCGGCCCAGCCGTGCGGAAGCGAGCTGATCGTTTGCGCTTTCGTCGCGTTGGTATCGAGATGGAAGGGGTTCACATACGCACCCTTGCCATCCGGTTGATTCCACATCGAGCGTTGATTGTCGATGGGAAACGTCGATCGATCGTTGAAGCCGCGAAATCCGGCGTGTTGGCCAAGGTAGTGATCGAAAGAGCGATTTTCCTGCATGAGGATGACGACATGCTCGACATCGGCGATCGTTCCGGTCTTCGAGGCCGCCGGAATCGCGAGCGCACGCCGTATGCTGGCCGGCAACAGCGTCATCGCCGTCGTCGCACCCAATACTGCTGCAGATTGCCTGATGAAATCTCTACGGTTAATGGTCATGTTGCGCTTCGTACAATTGATCAGTTGCCGCAGTGAAAAATCTTCTTGGTGGCCGACGTGGAATCGATATGGCCGCTGTCGTCGCCGCATCCCGAAAGCATTGCGCTCGCGAGCAACAAGAACAGACAGGTGACTGCCCGGGTTTTTTTCATCCTCTATCCTTGGCCGATGTCGATGCGTCGCTATCGTTGCCGGCCGTACACGTGAAATCGAGCTGCCGATGCTCGTACTGGCGTGAAAGCGGCGGGAGACGATTCTGCCGAGTCCAGGCCAAGCCGCTTTCCGCAGGCCTGCTCCTGGTGGTCAGGCAGTGGACGACTCGACGCAAGACGCAAGACCGTGCAAGGGCGCAATGCCGACCGCCCCGCACGCCGGAACGCCGAGCGCACCGTCGTTCCGAATCCATGCCGGAGCCGGGACCGGAGCGACGGGGCAGTGCCCGGGCGTGCGCATTCGAACATCGAAAGATGACGAGATGGAGACGGACATATTCGTTTCCATTTCAAATCATTTCGGATGGCTTTCGAAGTCGTTCTAGTTTCGTATTGCCCGGAAGGCATGCCGATGCGACGGAAGACCGCCTTGTCGGTCAGATTCCGTGCGGGTTTGACTGCGGAGTGGTTTCGAGGAATGGAGGGCGATGCGCGCGCAGGCTGCATCGCCCGTGACGGCTCGGGGCAGGGGGAGGGAGCGGGAGCGGCCGTTGCCCGACGTGGGCGTCGATGCCGGCTCGTTCGGACTACGCGTGGACGCCCACCCGGTACCGTGTCGTTTGCCGATACGTAGCGCCCGGATAGAGGATCACGTCGTCACTCAGGCCGGCCATGTTGACCTGATTCGGAAAGCCGCCGGCTTCGACGCACAGCGCGGCGTGTCGCGCGCAAAGCGTGCCGCCGCTCACGCGCACGCCGTCGAGATAATTTCCCGTATAGAGCTGCAGGCCCCGCTGATCGGTCGACACGAGCAACTCGCGCCCGCTTTCCGGATCGTAGACCCGCGCGACGGGCCGAACCTCGCGGGCGCCGTCGCCCACGACGAAGCAATGGTCGAAGCCGCGCGCGCGTGCCAGCTGCGAATGGGGCCAATCGAGGCGCGCGCCGATCGGTGCGCTCTGGCGGAAATCGAACGCCGTGCCCGTCACGTCGGCCGTGCCGGTCGGGATCAGCGCGTCGTCCACTTCGAGGAACGCATCGGCGGCGATGTGCAGCAGATGGCCGCGGACATCGCTGCCGGGGCGCCCGTTCAGGTTGAAGTAGCTGTGATTCGTCAGGTTCAGCGGCGTCGGTGCGTCGGTCCACCCCGCGTAGTCGATCGTCAGCGTGCCGTCGTCGTCGAGCGTGTAGCGAACCTGGACGCTCACGTTGCCGGGGAATCCGGCGTCGCCTTCCGGCGAATCGAGCCGCAGCGTCAGCCCGCCGCAGTCGTCGATCACGTCCCAGCGCACGCGATGAAAGCCGTTCGCGCCGCCGTGTAGCAGGTTGCCGTTCTCGTTGCGGTCGAGCAGGTAGTCGACGCCGTCGAGCGCGAAGCGCGCGCCGGCGATGCGGTTCGCCCAGCGGCCGATCGTCGCGCCGAGGTAGACACCGGATTCGAGGTACTCGGCCGGCGTGTCGTGGGCGAGCACGATGTCGGCAAAGCGCCCCGCGCGGTCGGGGGCGAGCCACGACACGACGGTCGCGCCGAGGTCGCTGATGCCGACGCGCATCCCGTGCGCGTTGCGCAGCGTGTAGCGCCGCACGGGCTCGCCGTCGGGCAACGTGCCCCACGGCTCGGAAGGCACGCGTGCCACGCCGGGTGTCAGGTGTGAGGAGTCGGTATCGAGGTGCATGGATGGAGGTCGGATGGGCGGCAGGCGTCAGTTCGTGGCAGCCGCGCGTTCCTGATATTCGCGCGGCGTGCAGCCGAGTTCGCGGCGGAACACCGCGTACATGTATTGCAACGACGTGAAGCCGCAGCGGATCGCGACTTCCGCGCTCGACACATGGCGGCCGGCGAGCAGCGCCTGTGCGGCCTCGAGCTTGTGACGCAGGATTTCCTGGTGCACGGTGCGCTGCAGTTCGCGACGGAAGTGCTCCTCGAGCAGCGAGCGCGATACGCCGACATAGTCGGCAACCTGTTCGGTCTTGATCCCCTGGCACGCGTACTGGCGAATGAAATGCCGTGCGCGCATCACGTGCTGGCTCGCAAGCGGCTGGTGGCGCGTCGATTCGAGCACGTTGATGCCGACCGGCGGCACGAGAATGCGCTGCCCGGGAAAACGCGCGCCGCGTAGCATCCGGTGCAGCAGGTGCGCGGCGGTGCGGCCCATTTCCTCGGTGCCCTGGATCACCGACGACAGCGGAATGCGCGTCAGCGTGCGCGTGAGCGGATCGTTGTCGATGCCGATGATCGCGACCTGTTCCGGTACCGCGATGCCGGCGATCATGCAGGCCTGCAACAGATGCCGCGCACGCGCGTCGGTGACGGCGATCACGCCGACGGGTTTCGGCAGCGCGTGCAGCCAGCCGATCAACTGCTCGATCGCGTGATTCCAGCCCGACGCGCTGGTCGACAGCCCGCGATAGATCGGCGCGTCGAGCCCGTCCGCGCGCGCAAGCTGGTCGAACGCCAGCTCGCGCTGCTGCGCCCAGCGGTTCTCCTGTGCGATCGGCAGGCTGTACATCGCGAAGTGCGCAAGGCCCGCACCGATCAGATGCGAATACGCGAGCGACACGAGCTTCGGGTTGTCCGTCGCAATATATGGGACATCGGCCGGGTACTGCGCTGGATCCTCGTACGACGAGCCGACCGCGACGATCGGCAGCGGCGAGCCGGCGAGTGCGTCGGCGACGGCAGGATCGTCGAAGTCCGCGATGATGCCGTCGCCGTCGAAACGCTCGATGCCCGTGAGCCGGCAGCGGAAGTCGTCTTCGAGGAACAGGTCCCACACCACGCGGGTCGTGTGCAGGTACTGGCCGATGCCGCTGATGATCTCGCGGTCGTAGACCTTGTTCGCGTTGAACAGCAACGCGATGCGATGCGGTGTCTGGGCGGAAGGGGCGCGTGTCATCTGGGTGTCGGGGCAAACGCGTCGAGGACGCGGCGCCGTTGTCTCCGGGGTGCGCTCGCGACGGCGGCGCGCGGTGGATTGGTGTACGGCGATTGTAGGACGGAATGCGCGCGGCGCGAGCGCGGCTGGCAAGAAACATCAAGCGTGCTGCGCAATTTCGCAATTGCCGGCCGGCAGGCGCACGGGCACGATCCAGCCAACCGAATTCGGCCGCGTGCGTCGCCACGACGCGCGTTGCGCTGCAACAAGAACCTGCACGGAGACGCCATGTCGTATTTCGAACATATTCCCGCGATTCGCTACGAAGGCCCGCACTCGGACAACCCGCTCGCCTATCACCATTACGACCCCGAGAAGCGCGTGCTCGGCAAGACGCTCGCCGAGCATCTGCGGATCGCGGTCTGCTACTGGCACACGTTCGTGTGGCCGGGGCACGACATCTTCGGGCAGGGCGCGTTCCGCCGGCCCTGGCAGCAGCCGGGCGACGCACTCGAGCGGGCGCGGCAGAAAGCGGATGCGGCGTTCGAGTTCTTCACGAAACTCGGCACGCCTTTCTATACGTTCCATGACACGGACGTCGCGCCGGAAGGCGACAGCCTGCGCGAATACGCGGCCAATTTCGCGCGGATGGTGGACTATCTCGGCGAGCGCCAGCAGGCGAGCGGCGTGCGGCTCCTGTGGGGCACGGCGAACCTGTTCTCGCACCCGCGCTTCGCGGCCGGCGCCGCGACGAACCCGAACCCCGACGTGTTCGCGTGGGCCGCGACCCAGGTGTGCCATGCGCTCGACGCGACCCACCGGCTCGGCGGCGAAAACTACGTGCTGTGGGGCGGGCGGGAAGGGTACGAGACGCTGCTGAATACCGACCTGAAGCGCGAGCGCGATCAGTTCGCCCGCTTCCTGTCGATGGTCGTCGAACACAAGCACAGGATCGGCTTCACGGGCGCGCTGCTCATCGAGCCGAAACCGCAGGAGCCGACCAAGCACCAGTACGACTACGACGTCGCGACGGTGCACGGCTTCCTCGTGCAGTACGGACTGCAGAACGAGATCCGCGTGAACATCGAGGCGAATCATGCAACGCTCGCGGGCCACTCGTTCCATCACGAGATCGCGAACGCGTTCGCGCTCGGCGTGTTCGGCAGCGTCGACGCGAACCGCGGCGATCAGCAGAACGGCTGGGACACCGACCAGTTTCCGAACAGCGTCGAGGAACTGACGCTCGCGTTCTACGAGATCCTGCGTCACGGCGGCTTCACGACCGGTGGCATGAACTTCGACGCGAAGGTGCGGCGCCAGAGCGTCGATCCGGAAGACCTGTTCTACGGCCACGTCGGCGCGATCGACGTGCTCGCGCTCGCGCTCGAACGCGCGGCGGTGCTGGTCGAGAACGACCGGCTCGACGCGCTGCGCCGGCAGCGCTACGCGAAGTGGGACGACGCGTTCGGCCGCCAGATCCTGTCGGGCGGCTATACGCTGGAATCGCTCGCCGCCGATGCGCTCGCGCGCGGCGTGGATCCGCAGCACGCGAGCGGCGCGCAGGAGCGGCTCGAGAACATCGTGAACCAGGCGATCTACGGGCTGCGCTGAAGCCATGTACATCGGACTCGATCTCGGCACGTCGGGCGTGAAGGCGGTGCTGCTCGATCGCGACGGCACGGTGCGCGCGAGCGCGAGCCGCGCGCTGACGGTGAGCCGGCCGCAACCGCGCTGGTCCGAGCAGGCGCCGCGCGACTGGTGGGCCGCCGCATGCGCTGCGCTCGCCGCGCTCGTATCGGATGCACGCACGGCCGGCATCGATCCGCGCGACATCGACGCACTCGGGTTGACCGGGCAGATGCACGGCGCGACGCTGCTCGATGCCCATGGCGACGTGCTGCGTCCCGCGATTTTGTGGAACGACGGCCGTGCGGACGCGGAGTGCGAGGAACTCGAACGGCTCGCGCCCGCGCTGCGCACGGTGGCCGGCAACATCGCGATGCCGGGCTTCACCGCGCCCAAGCTGCTGTGGGTGCGTCGGCAAGAACCCGACGTGTTCGCCCGCATCGCGTACGTGCTGCTGCCGAAGGATTATCTGCGCTACCGGCTGACCGGCGCGTTCGCGACCGATCCGTCGGATGCCGCCGGCACGCTGTGGCTCGATGTCGCGAAGCGCGATTACGACGACACGCTGCTCGCGGCCTGCGGGCTGTCGCGCACGCAGATGCCGACCGTGTTCGAGGGCAACGCGGTGACCGGCACGCTGCTGCCGGCCGTCGCGCGTGCGCTTGGCCTGCGCGAGATTCCGGTGGTGGCCGGCGGCGGCGACAATGCGGCCGGCGCAGTGGGCGTCGGCATCGTGCGGGCCGGCGACGCGCTGCTGTCGCTCGGCACGTCGGGCGTGTATTTCGCGGTGTCGGACGGGTTCCGCGCGAATCCCGAATCGGCGGTGCACAGCTTCTGTCATGCGCTGCCGAATACATGGCACCTGATGTCCGTGATCCTGAACGCGGCCGGCTGCATCGACTTCACCGCGCAACTCGCCGGCTACGACGGCGTCGCGGCGCTGCTCGACGATGCCGAGGCGAACGCACGCGAGCGCCGCCCGTGGTTCCTGCCGTACCTGAGCGGCGAGCGCACGCCGCACAACGACGTGAACGCGAAGGGCGTGTTCTACGGGCTCACGCCCGATACCCGGCGCGCGGATCTCGCGAACGCGACGCTCGAAGGCGTCGGCTTCGCGCTGCTCGACGGCATCGACGCGCTGCATGCGTCCGGTCTCGCACCCGACAGCATCACGGTGATCGGCGGCGGCTCGCGCAGCGCGTACTGGACGCAGATGCTCGCCGACCTGAGCGGTCGTGTGCTGACGCTGCGCGCGGGCGGCGAGATCGGGCCGGCGCTCGGCGCCGCGCGTCTTGCGCATCTCGCGCTCGAACCGGATGCGTCGCTCGCCGACGTGTGTCCGCAGCCGCCGGTCGTCGCGGTGCGCGAGCCCGATCCCGCGCGGCACGCGTGGTATCGCGACGTGCGGCGGCCGACGTTTCGCGCGCTGTACCGCGCGCTCGAACCGGTATTTGCAACGGGCGCGTGACGCACGTTGCAGTGACTCGATGCGGGCGGTGCCATCCGGCGGCCGCCCGCGGTTCGTGAGGTGGTTCCATAACAAGGAGTCTGGAGACATGAAAACCGTGACGCGTCGTACCGTATTGAGTTCGCTTGCCGGCGCCGCCGCGCTGGCGATCCTCGCGCTGGGCACGCCGCTCGCGCATGCGAGCAAGGACAAGCCCGAGATCGGCTTCTGCATCGACGATTTGCGCGTCGAGCGCTGGTCGCGCGATCGTGACTATTTCGTCGCGGCGGCGACGAAGCTCGGCGCGAAGGTGTCGGTGCAGTCGGCCGACGCGAGCGAGGCACGGCAGATTTCGCAGATCGAGAACCTGATCTCGCGCGGCGTCGACGTGATCGTGATCGTGCCGTTCAACTCGAAGACGCTCGGCAACGTCGTGGCCGAGGCGCGGAAGGCCGGGATCAAGGTCGTGTCGTACGACCGCCTGATCCTCGACGCGGACGTCGATGCCTATATCTCGTTCGACAACGAGAAGGTCGGCGAGCTGCAGGCGCAGGGCGTGTTCGACGCGAAGCCGAAGGGCAACTATTTCCTGCTGGGCGGCGCGCCGACCGACAACAACGCGAAGATGCTGCGCGAAGGACAACTGAAGGTGCTGAAGCCGGCGATCGACCGCGGCGACATCAAGGTCGTCGGCCAGCAGTGGGTGCCCGAATGGAGCGCGTCGACCGCGCTGCGGATCGTCGAGGATGCGCTGACCGCGAACAACAACAAGATCGACGCGATCGTCGCGTCGAACGACGGCACGGCCGGCGGTGCGATCCAGGCGCTTGCCGCGCAGCATCTGGCCGGCAAGGTGCCGGTGTCCGGGCAGGACGCGGATCTGGCTGCGGTCAAGCGCGTGATCGCCGGCACGCAGACGATGACCGTGTACAAGCCGTTGAAGCTGATCGCGAGCGAAGCCGCGACGCTCGCGGTCGATCTCGCGAAGGGGACGAAGCCCGCGTTCAACGCGCAATACGACAACGGTAAGAAGAAGGTCGATACGGTGCTGCTGCAGCCGACGCTGCTGACCAAGCGCAACGTCGATGTCGTCGTGAAGGACGGCTTCTACACCCAGGCCCAGCTGGCGAGCCAGTAACGGCACGACGCGCGGGCAGCGCACCGGCGCGCCCGCGCGCATCCTGCGAGGCATGAACGAATGACGGAACCCCTGCTGACGATGCGCGGCATCGTCAAGGCATTCGACGGCGTGAAGGCGCTCGACGGCATCGACCTGACCGTGCGCCCGGGCGAGTGCGTCGGGTTGTGCGGCGAGAACGGCGCGGGCAAGTCGACGCTGATGAAGGTGCTGTCGGGTGTCTACCCGCACGGCACGTGGGACGGCGAGATCCGCTGGGAAGGCGCGCCGCTCGTCGCGTCCGGCGTGCGCGACACCGAGCGTGCGGGCATCGTGATCATCCACCAGGAGCTGATGCTCGTGCCCGAGCTGTCGGTCGCCGAGAACATCTTCCTCGGCAACGAGATCACGCTGCCCGGCGGGCGCATGCATTACGCGGAAATGGTGCGGCGCTCGGAAGCGTTGCTGCGCGAGCTGCGGATCGATGCGATCAACGTCGCACAGCCGGTGATGAACTACGGCGGCGGCCACCAGCAGCTGATCGAAATCGCGAAGGCGCTGAACAAGCGCGCGAAGCTGCTGATTCTCGACGAGCCGTCGTCGTCGCTGAGCGCGGCCGAAACGAGGATCCTGCTCGACATCGTGCGCGACCTGAAGCGCCGCGGCGTCGCGTGCGTGTATATCTCGCACAAGCTCGACGAGATCGACGCGGTGTGCGACACCGTGACCGTGATCCGCGACGGCCGCCACGTTGCGACCGAGCCGATGCGCACGCTCACCACCGACCGCATCATCGCGATGATGGTCGGGCGCGAGATCGGCAATCTCTATCCGCGCGAGCCTCACGAGATCGGCGACGTCGTGCTCGAGGCCCATCACGTCACCTGCCGCGACGTGACGAACCCGCGCCGCAAGCGCGTCGACGACGTGTCGTTCAGCGTGCGGCGCGGCGAGATTCTCGGCGTCGCCGGGCTGGTCGGCGCGGGCCGGACCGAGTTGATGCAGGCGATTTTCGGTGCGTATCCGGGCGAGAGCACGGCGGCCGTGCGGATGAACGGCCGCACGCTGGCGGTCCGCTCGCCGGCCGATGCGATCCGTGCGGGTATCGCGATGGTGCCGGAGGACCGCAAGCGCCACGGGATCGTGCCGCAGCTCGGCGTCGGCCACAACATCACGCTGGCGGTGCTGCGCCGTTTCGCCACGCGCGGCCGAATCGACGCGGCCGCCGAACTCGACGCGATCCGCACCGAGATGCAGCGGCTGTCGGTGCGCGCCGCGCATCCGTTCCTGCCGATCGCGAGCCTGTCCGGCGGCAACCAGCAGAAGGCGGTCCTCGCCAGGATGCTGCTGGCGGACCCGCAGGTACTGATCCTCGATGAACCGACCCGCGGCGTCGACGTCGGCGCGAAGGCGGAGATCTACCGGCTGATCTTCGCGCTCGCGAAGCGCGGCGTCGCGCTGATCGTCGTGTCGTCGGAGCTGCCGGAAGTGCTCGGGCTGGCCGATCGCGTGCTCGTGATCGGCGAGGGCGAGCTGCGCGGCGATTTCGTCAACGACGGTCTCACACAGGAACAGATTCTCGGCGCCGCGCTGAAGCCCGCGCGGCGTCCGGCCGAACCCATTGCAGCGAGTGCCACATGAACACCGAACTTTCGTCTTCCCGGCCCGTATCGGCGGACCCCGACACGCGCGCCGCGGGCGGCCATCCGCTGCGACGCATCTTCGTGCGCTACAAGGTGCTCGCGCTGCTGTTCGCGGTGGCCGCGATCTGGGCGTTCTTCTCGGTACTGACGGACGGCGCATTCGTCACGCCGCGCAACGTCTCGAACCTGCTGCGGCAGATGTCGATCACCGGCATGCTCGCGTGCGGCATGGTGTTCGTCATCATCGCGGGCGAGATCGACCTGTCGGTCGGTTCGCTGCTCGGGCTGCTCGGCGGCGTCGCCGCGATCCTCGACGTCAACCGCCACTGGCCGGTCGCGGCAACGGTCCCGGCCGTGCTTGCGCTCGGCGTGCTGATCGGGCTGTTCAACGGCTGGTGGTCGACCTATCGGCGCGTGCCGTCGTTCATCGTCGGTCTCGGCGGGATGCTCGCCTTCCGCGGCATCCTGCTCGGCGTGACGGGCGGCTCGACGATCGCACCGGTGTCCGACGGCTTCGTGTTCATCGGGCAAGGCTATCTGCCGCGCATGGCGGGGGACGGCCTCGCGATCCTGCTGTTCGCGCTCGTGACGCTCCTGGTGGTGCGGCAGCGCGGCACGCGGCGACGCTACCGGCTCGCGGTCGCGCCGCTGTGGCAGGACGGTGCGAAGGTCGCGGGTGCCGGTGCGGTGCTGTTCGCATTCGTCGCGACGCTGGACCGTTACGGCGGCATTCCGGTGCCGGTGCTGTTGCTGCTCGCGTTGCTCGGCGTGTTCTCGTGGATCGCGACGCAGACGGTATTCGGCCGGCGCGTTTATGCGGTCGGCTCGAATCTCGAGGCAACGCGCTTGTCGGGCGTCGATACCGATCGCGTGAAACTTGCGATCTTTGCGCTGATGGGGTTGATGTGCGCGTTTGCCGGCCTCGTGAACACCGCGCGGCTGGCGGCCGGGTCGCCGTCCGCCGGCACGATGGGCGAGCTCGATGCGATCGCCGCGTGCTTCATCGGCGGCACGTCGATGCGCGGCGGGTCGGGCACGGTCTACGGCGCGCTGATCGGCGCGCTCGTGATGGCGAGCCTCGACAACGGGATGTCGATGCTGGACGTCGATGCGTACTGGCAGATGATCGTCAAGGGCGCGGTGCTGGTGCTGGCCGTGTGGATCGACGTGGTGTCGCGGTCGAACCGGCGGTGACGTGCCGGTCGATCGCGAGTCGGCGGGAGGACTTCCATGGACACGAACACGATGCGCGTGCCGAATGTCTCCGCACTGGAGACAGGCACGCTCATGGCGCCGGATGTCGGTTCGGCGCTCGGCCTCGGTGACCCGCGCGACCGCCGGGTCGTCGCGGATGCGCTCCGGGCATTGCTGCGGGAGCGTTCCGAAGCGCTCGCGTTCGCGATGCGCATCGCCGACGAGTGCGGCCGGCCGCGGCCCGATGCGGCCGATTTCGCGCTGACCGACATCATTCGGCTTGCACGCATCGTCGAGCGGATCGAGCGGGACGGCGCGTCGAAGCACGCTGCCGTACCCGCGGCCGCGTGCTGAAAGACGAGGCGGCCGATCCTGCCTTCGACGGCCTCGTGAGCGATTTCCGCATGTACCAGGGGGCGCTGACGGCGGCGCAAGTCGCCGCGCTTGCTCGGTAGGTGCGCCGTACACCGTAATTGGCCGAAACGCCCGACGCCGGATGCCCGGTGTCGGGCGTTTTCGCTTGTGGGAACGTGCGCATCAGCGTATTGCCGACCCCAAGGGTTAACCCATATTCGACATTATTTCTGGCGTCGTATAGTGCAGCCGTAGATACAAATATCCACTATTACTAATGCCTTTCATTCAATATCGAACGCAAGTCCAAGAGCCTGCCACGCGTATTCGGCGTGCGAGCGCTTCGCGGCGAAGCCCAGGGCTCGCGAAAGAGGTCATTGCATGAACATGGACACACGTACGCCATCGCTGCATCCGCAATTTCCCGCCACGGCCGAGGAAGAGGCCTATACGTATGTGCTCTACCGCATCCGGATGGGGACGTACAAGGCCGGCGATCGCCTGATTCCCGAGGACATCGCCGCCGAGATCGATACGAGCCGCATGCCGGTGAGGGAAGCGTTCCGCCGGCTCGCGAGCGAAGGGCTGGTCGTGATCCGTCCGAATCGCGGTGCGGTCGTGCGGGGGCTCGACGTCGACGAGATGGAAGTGGTGTTCGGCATGCGCGGCGTGCTCGAAGGGCTGGCGGCGCGCATGGCGCTGCCGAACATCACGCCGCAGCATATCGACGAACTGACGCGTCTGATCGACGCGATGGAGCGCGCGGAAGCCGACGGCCAGCAATGGGTCACCGCGCATCGCAGCTTTCACGAATATCTGTGCCGGCTGTGCGGGCGCCAGCGCCTGATCACCCAGATCGCCGGGTTGCACACGGTGGTGGAACCGCACATGCGTCTGTGGCTCGAGCGGGCCTACAAGCCGAAGACGTCGCGCGACGACCACATGGGGCTGATCGACGCGATCCGGGGAGGCGATCCTGCCGCGCTCGAGGCCGTGGTGCGTGAGCATATCGAAGCGACCGTCCCGGCATTGCGCGACTGGATGACGGGCGGCAACTGACGGAAACGGGACGAGGCGGCGGTCGGCGTCTCGTTCATGTCGATAAGGTATCCGAATCAATCATCGTACCAAAACCACGCAACACGACCACGCAGTCATTTCCACCGAAACACGTTACGGAGTAGCAACATGAAACGACCCATGATGAGATTCCTGGTGCTCGCCACCGTCATGCTGGCGGCCGTGCAGGCCCAGGCGAAAGAGTGGAAGGACATCCGGATCGGCTACGAAGGCGCGTATCCGCCGTTTTCGTCGATGCAGCCGGACGGCACGCCGGTGGGCTTCGACATCGACGTCATCCATGCACTGTGCGCGCAGATGCACGCCAATTGCACGCTGGTGCAGATCAACTGGGACGGCCTGCTTCCCGCGTTGATGGCCGACAAGGTCGACGCGATCGTCGCGTCGGTCGCGATCACCGCCGAGCGCAAGCAGAAGGTCGCGTTTACCGACAAGTACTACAACACGCCGCGCCGGCTGGTGGTCGCGAAAAACAGCCCGATCAAGGACGCGACGCCGGCGGAACTGAAGGGCAAGCGGGTCGGCGTCCAGCGCGGCACGCTGGCCGACAAGTACGCGAGCGCGTACTGGGTGCAGAACGGCGTACAGCTGGTGCGCTACCCGACCCAGGACGAGGTCTACCTCGATCTGCGCTCGGGCCGCATCGACGCCGCGTTGCAGGACGCGACTGCCGCGTATTCGGCGTTCCTGACGAAACCGGAAGGTGCGAACTTCAAGTTCGTCGGCACGCCGATCGTCGGTACGACGCCCGAGCAGAAGGCGCTGCTGGGCGAGGGCTACGGCATTCCGGTGCGCAAGACCGACGACGATCTCCGGCAGCAGCTGAACCAGGCGATCACGGCCATTCGCGCCAACGGCGTGTATCAGTCGATCGAGAAGAAGTACTTCGATTTCGATATCTACTGACCAGGCCGCGCCGGCGGGCGTGCACGCGCCGGCGCACCCTGAACGAATCCCGAGAGCGCTGGAAAGGAGCGTCATGTCCGCATTGCAGCAATACCTGCCGGCCCTGTTGCGCGGCGCCGAGGTGACGATCGTGCTCGCCGTGCTGTCCGTCGGGCTCGCCGTATGCATCGGCATGGCGGGCGCGATGGCCAAGCTGTCGGGCTCGCGTGTGCTGGTGTCCGCCGCCACCGCCTATACCACGCTGATTCGCGGCGTGCCGGAGTTCGTCATGATGTTGCTGGTGTTCTACGGCGGCCAGATCCTGTTGAACCGGCTGTCGGCCGCCTTCGGCCTGCATGCGCCCGACGTCGATGCGTTCGCCACCGCGGTGCTGACGATCGGCTTCATTTTCGGTGCGTACTACACGGAGACGTTCCGTGGCGCGATCCTCGGCGTACCGCGCGGCCAGATGGAGGCGGCGCGCGCATACGGATTCTCGGGATGGCTCGCGTTTCGCCGCATCCTGTTTCCCCAGATGGCGCGGCTCGCATTGCCCGCCGCCGTGAACAACTGGCTGGTGCTGCTCAAGACCACGGCGATCGCGTCGCTGATCGGCCTGCACGACGTGATGTTCATCTCCGACCAGGCCGGCCGCACGACCCGGGCGCCGATGACGTTCTATCTCGCCGCCTGCGCGGTGTATCTGCTGGTGACGTCGGGGTCGACGGCGTGCGCGGCGCGTGCGCGCGTGCGCCTGAACCGCGGCATGCGAGAGGGGAGGCTGCACGGATGAGCCATGAACAATGGATCTCGCTGCTCGGCGCGTATGCCGGCGGGCTGTGGGTCACCGTGCAGCTGACCGTGGGCTCGCTGGCACTCGGGTTGCTGCTCGCGATTCCGCTGGCCGTATTGCGCGTGTCGCCGAACCGCTTCGTGCATGGTTCGGTGGCGGTCTACACGTGGTTCATGCGCGGCACGCCGTTGCTTGCGCAACTGATGATCGTCTATTACGGATTCGGCCAGTTCCAGTGGGTCCAGGACGCGTGGCAGCGCGGCAATCCGCTGCTCTTGCTGCTGCGCGATCCGTTCGGGTGCGCGATGATCGCGCTCACGGCGAATACCTGTGCGTATACCGTCGAAATCCTGGCAGGGGCGATCCGCGCCACCGCCTACGGCGAAATCGAAGCGGCGCAGGCCTACGGGATGTCGCGTGCGACCGCATGGCGCCGCATCGTGCTGCCGTCGGCGCTGCGCCGGTTCCTGCCCGCCTACAGCAACGAAATCATCCTGATGCTGCACGGCACGTCGCTCGTCAGCGCGATCACGCTGATCGACCTGACGGGCGCCGCGCGGGATTTCTACGCGAACTACTACGCACCGTTCGAGGCGTTCATTTCCGTCGGCACCGTCTATTTCGCGTTGACCGGGCTCGTCGCGCTGCTGATCCGGGCAACCGAGCGGCGCTGGCTCGTCCACCTGCGGCCGCTGCCGCTTTCCACGCTTGCGCAATCGCGGAGCAACGCCACATGAATGCACTGTCTGTCGAAAATCTCCACAAGCGCTACGGGGACAACGAAGTCCTGAAGGGCGTCTCGCTGGCAGCCAACCCCGGCGACGTGATCAGCGTGATCGGCTCGTCGGGATCGGGCAAGAGCACGCTGCTTCGATGCATCAATTTTCTGGAGTCGCCTTCGTCGGGCCGCGTATCGCTCGGCGGCGGCGAGGTGCGGACGTCGGTCGACCGCAGCGGCCGGATCAGGATCTCGGATCCCGCCCAGCTGCGCCGGATGCGCACGCGGCTTGCGATGGTGTTCCAGCATTTCAATCTGTGGGCGCACATGACGGTGCTGCAGAACGTCGTCGAGGCGCCGTTGCACGTGTTGAAGCTCGGTCGCGCGGAGGCGCGCGAGCGGGCGGAGCGCTATCTCGAGCAGGTGGGCATGACGCGCTTCGCCGATGCGTATCCGGCGCACCTGTCCGGCGGCCAGCAGCAGCGCGTCGCGATCGCACGGGCGCTCGCGATGGAGCCCGACGCGCTGTTGTTCGACGAACCGACTTCGGCGCTCGATCCGGAGCTGGTCGGCGACGTGCTCAAGGTGATGCGCGATCTCGCACACGAAGGACGCACGATGATCGTCGTCACGCACGAGATGGGCTTCGCGCGCGAGGTGTCGAACCACGTCATGTTCCTGCACCAGGGCGTGGTGGAGGAGGAAGGCCATCCGCGCAACATCTTGAAGACGCCGAGAAGCAGCCGGTTGCAGAAGTTCCTGTCCGGCGGGCTCAAGTAGTGCGATCCGGCGGCCGATCCGGGCCGGTGCCGCACACGGAAGACACGACCATGGAAGAGACTCAACCAGGAAGGTACTCATGCACACGCTGAAGCAGAACGACATCGATCATGTCCTTCATCCGTATACGAACCTGAGCCGCCACCGCGACGTCGGGCCGATGGTGATCGAGCGCGGCGAGGGCGTCTACGTGTACGACACGGAAGGAAACCGCTACATCGAAGCGCTGAGCGGCCTGTTCTGCGCGTCGCTGGGGTTCAGCGAACCGCGGCTGGCCGACGCGGCGGACCGGCAGATGCGCAAGCTGCCGTTTTATCACGCGTTCGGTCATAAGTCGTCCGAACCGTCGATCCTGCTGGCCGAGAAACTGATCTCGATGGCGCCGGTGCCGATGTCGAAGGTGTTTTTCGCGAACTCGGGTTCGGAAGCGAACGACACCGCGGTGAAGCTGATCTGGTATTACAACAACGCGCTCGGGCGGCCGGTGAAGAAGAAGATCATCGCGCGCACGCGGGCGTACCACGGCGTGACGATCGCGTCCGCGAGCCTCACCGGCCTGCCGAACAACCATCGCGATTTCGACCTGCCGATCGATCGCGTCCTGCATACGGACTGCCCGCACTACTATCGTCACGGGTTGCCCGGCGAATCGGAGGAGCAGTTCGCGACGCGCTGCGCCGAGTCGCTCGAGCAACTGATTCTGCGCGAAGGGCCCGAGACGATCGCCGCGTTCTTTGCCGAGCCGGTCATGGCGTCGGGCGGCGTGATCGTCCCGCCGGCCACCTACATGGAAAAGATCCAGCGCGTGCTGAAGCGGTACGACATCCTGCTCGTGGCCGACGAAGTCATCTGCGGGTTCGGTCGCACCGGCAACATGTTCGGCTCGGAAACCTTCGGCATGCAACCCGACATGATCGTCGTCGCCAAGCAGCTGTCGGCCGGCTACCTTCCCATCTCGGCGCTGATGGTCAGCGATGCGATCTATCGCGCGCTCGTGGCCGAAAGCGAGAAGATCGGCACGTTCGGCCACGGTTTCACGTACAGCGGCCATCCCGTTTGCGCGGCCGTCGCGCTCGAGACGCTGCGCATCTACGACGAAGACGGTGTGCTCGACCACGTGCGCAGCGTGATCCCGCACTTCCAGCAGCGCGTGGCCGATCTCGCCGCGCATCCGCTCGTGGGCGAGGCACGCGGGTCCGGGCTGCTCGCGGCCGTCGAACTGGTCGCCGACAAGGCGACGAAAGCGCCGTTCGCGCCGTCCGAAGGCGTGGCGATCCATGCCGGAGAGCGGGCGCTGACGTACGGCGTGATCACACGGGCGCTCGGCGATACGTTCAATTTTTGCCCGCCGCTGATCATCACGCACGACGAAATCGACCAGTTGTTCGATGCGTCGAAACAGGCGCTCGACGACACGCTCGCGTGGCGCCGGTCGCTGACCGCACGCTGAATCGGGAGAACACCATGAGGAATTTCGAACAACCGGGCCGCTCGCTCGTGATGTCGACCGAAGCGATGGCCGCGACGTCGCATCCCGCATCGACGCTGGCTGCCGTCCGGATCCTGGAATCGGGCGGCAACGCGATGGACGCGGCCATTGCCGCGTGCGCGGTGCAATGCGTCGTCGAGCCCGGCTCGACCGGCATCGGCGGCGACTGCTTCGCGCTCTATTCCCGCGGCGGCGGCGACGACATCGTCGGCTTCAACGGGTCGGGCTGGGCGCCGGCTGCCGCCAGCGTCGAGCGGCTGCGCGCGCTCGGCGTCACGTCGATCGATCGCCATTCGCCGCACGCGGTGACGGTGCCCGGTGCGGTCGACGCATGGGCGACGCTCGCGCGCGATCACGGCTCGCTGCCGCTCTCCGCATTGCTCGCGCCGGCGATCCGGCTCGCGCGTGACGGCTATGCGGTCGCGCCACGCGCGGCGGCGGACTGGGCGCATCAGGCGCAGTTGCTGTCGCTGGACGACACCAGCCGCGCGCAGATGCTGGTTGCCGGGCAGGCGCCGCGGGCGGGCAGCGTGCATCGGCAGCCGCTGCTTGCGCGCACCCTCGAGACGATCGCGCAAGCGGGCCCACGCGTGTTCTACGAAGGCGTGGTCGCGGAGGATATCGTGGCCCGCCTGCGCGCCATGGGCGGTCTGCACACGATGGACGACTTCGCGGCGTTCCATGGCGAATACGTGACGCCGATCACCGCGCGCTTTCGCGGCTACGACGTGCACGAGTGCCCGCCGAACGGGCAGGGCGTCGTCGCGCTGCTGCTGCTGAAGCTGCTCGAAGGCTTCGATGCGAACGACGATCCGCTCGGCGCCGAGCGCCTGCACCGGGAGATCGACGCCGCGCGCGTCGCGTATGCGCTGCGCGACGTGCTGCTGGCGGATCCGCGCTATCGGCCGATGGACGTCGATACGCTGTTGTCGGATGCGTCCATCGAGTCGCTGCGCAAGCGCATCGCGGCGCTGCACGCCCTCGGCGCGCCGGTTGCGGCGCCGGTGGAGCACAAGGATACGGTCTATATCTGCGTGGTCGACAAGGATCGCAACTGCGCGAGCTTCATCAACTCGCTGTTTCATCCGTTCGGCAGCGGCATCATGTCCGCGCAAACGGGCGTGATGCTGCACAACCGCGGCCAGAGTTTCACGCTGGAAGCGGGCCACCCGAATGCGATCGCGCCGCATGCGAGGCCGATGCATACGATCATTCCGGGCATGGTGACGCGCGACGGCAAGGTGCAGATCACGTTCGGCGTGATGGGCGGTCACTATCAGGCGATGGGGCATGCGCACTTCCTGTCGAAGGTGCTCGACTACGACCTGGACCTGCAAACGGCGATCGACCTGCCGCGCATCTTTCCGCGGCCGGGCACCGATCAGGTGGAGGTCGAATGCACGATGCCCGCGGCGGCGCGCGAAGCGCTCGCGCGACGCGGCTTCAATCTCGTGGCGCCGAACTGGGCGATCGGCGGCGCGCAGGCGATCCGGATCGACTGGGAGGCCGGCACGCTGATCGGCGCGTCCGACCATCGCAAGGATGGTTGCGCACTGGGCATCTGACACGGGCGCCCGCACTGTCGGCACACGAAAAAGGGGGGTGACGCATCATGCAGAAGCAGTCAGTCGTGCGCGGAGACGGCGCGATCCGCCGCGAATCGCCATACGGTTCGTCGAAGGAGAACACCTACGCGGGCGTGGTGTCGTTCATGCGGCGCCTGTATACGAAGGAGCTGGCCGGCGTCGATCTCGCCGTGACCGGTGTGCCGCTCGATATCGCGACGACCAACCGTCCGGGCGCGCGGCTCGGCCCGCGCGCGATCCGCGCGGCCAGCAGCCAGCTCGGCGTCCTGCTGCCGTATCCGTGGGGGATCAACCCGTTCGACGACTATGCGGTGATCGACTACGGCGACTGCTGGCTCGACGTGCACAACCCGTCGACCGTCAAGGAAGCGATCATCGCGCATGCGCGCACGATCCTCGATGCCGGTGCAAGGATGCTGACACTCGGCGGCGATCACTACATCAGCTACCCGCTGCTCGTGGCCCACGCGGAAAAGTACGGCAGGCCGCTTTCGCTGATCCATTTCGACGCGCACTGCGACACCTGGCCCGACGATCAGCCGGACAGCCTCAATCACGGGTCGATGTTCTACAAGGCGATCAAGGACGGGCTGATCGATCCCGCCCACTCGGTGCAGATCGGCATTCGCACATGGAACGACGATTTCATGGGCGTGCCGGTGCTCGATGCGACGTGGGTACATGAGCACGGCGTGAACGCGGCCATTGCACGCATCGTCGAGATCGTCGGCGCGCGGCCGACCTATTTCACATTCGACGTCGACGGGCTGGATCCGGCGTTCGCACCGGGAACCGGTACGCCCGTGCCGGGCGGCCTGTCGAGCGCGCAGGCGCTGTCGATCATCCGCGGGCTCACGTCGGTCGACCTGGTCGGCGCGGATGTGGTCGAGGTCGCGCCTGCCTACGATCATGCGGACATCACCGCGCTTGCGGCCGCGCACGTGGCGAGCGAGCTGGTCTGCCTGTTCAGGCATCGCGCTCGCACGGTGAGGTAGGGCTCAAAGGGGGCGCCGGCGATTCACGTAGTCGGTGAGCCCTGGTAGAGAACGGCATCGATATCGCGCATATCAATTCGTTATCCGAATCGAATGAAGAATGATGTCGGAATGACGTCAATCAGATGGATCAACCACGCAACGACGGGAGAGCACGGCAATGAAATGGATCGCATCGACCACACTCGCATGCGCGGCCGGCATGTGCGGCAATGCATTTGCGCAAAGCTCGGTCACGCTTTACGGCGTCATCGACGAATCGATTCAGTACACGCACAACACCGGCGGCGCCAGCAACCAGGTCAAGCTGCAGTCGGGACAGATGTCCGTCAGCCAGTGGGGGCTGAAAGGCAAGGAGGATCTCGGCGGCGGCCTGAGCGCGCTGTTCAACCTGCAGAACGGCTTCAACGTGAACAACGGCAAGATGAGTTCCGGCCTGCTGTTCGGGCGCAAGGCGTTCGTCGGGCTGGCGGGCGGATTCGGCACGGTGACGGCCGGGCGTCAGCAGGATACGTTGCAGGATCTGGTGTTACCGGTACAGGGGAACAATTTTCTCGAGTACTTCACGGCGCCCGGGGACGTCGACAACGCCGACGGCTCGGTCCGCAACAGCAATGCGGTCAAATGGGTGAGCCCGTCGTGGGGCGGGCTGCAGGTGGCCGCGATGTACGGGTTCGGCGGCGTGGCCGGTTCGGTCGGCTCGGGCCAGGCGTATAACGCGGCGATGTCGTACACGGCCGGGCCCTTGACCGTCGCCGCCGGCTATGCGCATCTGGACAACGGTAACGCGGTGCTGTCGACGCGCGACGCAAGCAGTGCCGATACGATTTTCCTGTCGCCGGTCAATAACGCCTATGCGACGGCGAGTGCGGTGAATATCGCGCGCGCCGGCGTGAGCTACGTGCTCGGCGCGTTCACGCTGGGCGGCCACTACAGCTATGCGGAGTATTTGCGCGACGGAAATTCGACGTTCGGCGCGGCCGAGCGCTTCAACAACGGCTCGGTGTTCGTCGCGTGGCAGGCGTCGCCGGCGCTGTTGTTCGAGACGGGTTACAACTACCTGAAATCGCACGGCGATTCGTCGGCGACGTACCAGCAGGTCACGCTCGCGGCGGACTACGCGCTCAGCAAGCGCACCGATCTCTATGCGACGATGAGCTACGGGCACGCGTCGGGCAGCAACGGCGCGGGCCCGGCGCAGGCGGTGATCGCGGACGCGTATGTCGATGGCGGCAAGGCGACGCAGGAACTGGCGATCGTCGGCATTCGCCACCGCTTCTGACCGCATGCGCCGTGCGTCATGGCAGCGGCGCGCCCCACGCCGCTGTCACGTCGCCGCCGAGCCGCCATTCGACGAACGGGCGGCGCGGCGCGATGATCGCGGGCAGGCGGCGATCGTGAAAGCGCGCGTAGTACGGTTCGACCCAGCTCAGTTCGTCGCGAAACGTCCACGGAAACAGGTCCTGCTTGATCGGCGTGATCTTCCTGAAACTCGCGGGATCCTGCACCGCATCGATCACGAGGTTCGCGAGGCGGCCGATCGCGCCGTCGTTTTCGCGGTAGAGATCGATGTTGCGCCGCTGCACGAGCTCGGCGGCGAACACGAGCGGCAGCAGCGCGAAGGTGTGATAGTGGAGTGCGCGGTCGCCGCGCTTGACCTCGCGCTCGAGCGACCCGTCCGGGCGGATGTCGCGAATGCCTTCGCGTACCCGCAGCAAGCCGGAATCGATCAGGCTGGCATTGTCGGTGACGGTGCCGATCGCGATCAGGTCGAGCCCTGCCCAGTACACGAGATTGTTGTGCAGGTGGTTGATCGCCTCGGCATTGCGCGTCGCGATCGCGATGCGTTCGAGCCATGGGTCGATCGCGTTGAATGGCGCGCGGTTCGCTTCGCGCAAGCCGCGCGGCATGCGCAGGATCACCATCGCGAAATCGGTGCCGGCCCACGAGCGTTCGTAGTAGCCCTGATAACCGGAGATATGGCCCATCAACGCATCCGATTGCGCCCAAGTGTCGAGCAGCGTCAATGTGCACGACCAGTCGCCGTGATCCGCCGCGGCGTTCAGCTTCGCGACGAAGTCGCGCATCGGCTTCACGTCGCGCGCATAACCGGTGGGGTCGTCGTAGTAGCCGGGCGGATCGATCGTCCGCACGGGGGCGGGCACTTCGCATGCGCGGCTGGCGGAGGCCGTGCCGACGAGTGTACCGACGGCGAACAGGACAGCGAACAAGGCTCGAACGGAAACGGTGCGCATGAGGTGCTCGACGAGGACGTTTCGGGTTGGACGCGGGACCGCGAGCAGTCTAGCGCCCGAGGCTTTCGCCCGGCTTTCCGGGACGAGCCGCCGCCGGTCCGGTCCGGCAGGCCGTCGGTGCGATGCATGGCGGTCGCGGCGGCTTCACGTGCGATGCAATACGTTATTCTGTCGTCCTCAACCGCCAGCCCGATTCGATGAAGCGTCCTTCGTTTTCCACCCAACTCGTCATGCTCTGGGCAGTCGTCGCGGCGCTGTGCGCGACGCTGGTCGCGGTCGTCTGGGTCACGGCGAGTTCCGCCGAGAGTCAGCAGGTGGCCAGCGCCAAGGCCGCCGGCGCGTCGGCATGCGAAGCGGTCGCGTCGCGTTACGGCGCCTCTACCGCGTCGGCGGCCGGCGGGCCTGCCCCGGAGCTGATGCATGCGATCCTCGACATCGTGCTCTCGCGTGCCCCTGACATGGAGGGCGGGTTCTGGATGCCCTCCGCCGCACCCGCCGCGAGCGGCTTTCTCGCCTATTCCTTTCCCACTTATCAGGGCAGCGGCGTCAAGCACGATGTTCCGGAAGCGGAAACGCCGCTGATCCTCCGCACGCTGCGTGCCGCGGTCGCGACGCATGCCGCGACGGCGAACGTCGTCGAAGGCGCGCAGGACGCCGTGATCGCGGCGGCCTGTCCGGTACGCGGGGGATCGGGGCTGTACGTATGGATGCTGACCCGTGCGCGCCCGCCGCTGGGCCGGCACGGGGAATTGCTGGCAACGGGCCTGGCGGCCGTGCTCGCCGTGATTCTCGCGATCGCGGCGGCGCTGGCCGTGGCGCTGCGCCGCTGGAAGCGCAATCTCGCCCGGATCGAAAGCGGGCTGGGCCCCGACGGTCGCGAGCATCACCTGCCGTACGTCGGCGAACCCGATCTCGATCGCGTCATCGATGCGTTCAACGAGCGGGCGCGGCGCGCTGATCAACTGCAACAGCAGGCCGACGAGCTCCGTACGCGCCTCGCGCAGGCCGAGCGTTTCGGCATGCTGGGCAAACTCGCCGCGCAGGTCGCGCACGAGATTCGCAATCCGATGGGTGCGATGCGGCTGAAGGCTGAAAACGCGCTGGCCGGCGATGGCCGGCGGCAGCAGGACGCGCTGCGCGTGATCCTCGCGCAGATCGAGCGCATCGATGCGCAGTTGTCGAGCCTGCTCGCGCTGACGCAGCCGGTGCGCCCGCATGCGACACGCGTCGACGTCGACGCGTGGCTCGCGCAGGTCGTCGAAGCACACCGCGAGCTTGCGCAGCAGCAGGCGATCGACTTGACGTTGTCGCTCGCGGGGCAGGGCGAGCGGCTCGCGTGGCCGTCGGATTTTCCCGCCTTCGATCCCGACCAGATGCGGCGGGCGCTCGACAATCTGTTGCTCAACGCGTTGCACCACGCGGGCGACGGCGGAGCGGTCACGCTCGCCGCCGAGCGGCGTCCGATCGCCGGGCGCGACTGGCTGTGCATCACCGTGTCGGACAGCGGCCCCGGCGTGCCGGCCGCGCAGCGCGAGCGGATTTTCGAGCCTTTCGTGACGGGGCGCGCGGACGGCACGGGTCTCGGTCTTGCCGTCGTCCGCGAAGTGGCGGCGGCCCACGGCGGGCAGGCGCGCCTCGACGAGGGCGCCGCATTCGTGATTGAAATTCCATGGCAAACATCCTCGTAGTCGACGACGACGCGGCATTTCGCGACGGCCTCACCGAAACACTGGCCGATCTCGGTCATCGGGTCGTCGAGGCCGCATCCGGCCGGGCCGCGCTGAGCGCGCTGCGCGACGGTGGCGGTATCGAATGCATCTTTCTGGACTTCCGCCTGCCGGATCTGGACGGGCTGGCCGTGCTCGCGCAACTGCGCGACGATCCGGCGCTCGCCGCGATTCCGGTCGTCATGCTGACGGCCCATGCGACCAGCGACAACACGATCGAAGCGATGCGGCTCGGCGCATTCGATCACCTGACGAAGCCGATCGGGCGTCGGGACATCGCGCAACTGCTCGAACGCGTCGTATCGGCGAATCAGCCGCCCGCGCTCGCGCCGGAGGACGGCGGTTTTGCAGGCGAGCCTTCAGCGGACCGACCGCGACTGCTGGGCGTGAGCGCCGCGATGCGCGACGTGCAAAAGCAGGTCGGCCGGGCCGCGATGACCGATGCGACCGTGCTCGTGACCGGCGAGACGGGCACGGGCAAGGAGGTGGCGGCCCGCGTGCTGCATGCGGCATCGGCGCGGCATGCAGGGCCGTTCGTCGCCGTCAACTGTGCGGCCATCCCGGCCGATCTGCTCGAAAGCGAGTTGTTCGGGCATCGTCGCGGCGCGTTCACCGGCGCGCATGCCGATCGCGCGGGGCGCCTCGTCGAGGCCGACGGCGGGACGCTCTTCCTCGACGAGATCGGCGACATGCCGGCCGCGATGCAGGCCAAGCTGCTGCGGGCGCTGCAGGAGCGCGAGGTGACGCCGCTCGGCGCGGATCGCACCACGGCAATCGACATTCGCGTCGTGGCCGCGACGCACCGCGACCTCGCCGCCGCCGTCGCGAACGGCACGTTCCGCGAGGATCTCTTCTATCGGCTGAACGTCATTCCGCTGCACCTGCCGCCGCTCGCGGATCGCGTGGCCGACATCCTTCCGCTGGCTGCGCATTTCCTGCGCAACGCGGCAGGCATGCGGTCGTTGCATCTGACCAACGACGCGCAGCGCGCACTGCTCGATCACCGCTGGCCCGGCAACGTGCGGGAACTGCGCAACGTGATGGAGCGCGCGGCCGCGCTCGCCCCCGGGCCGGCCGTCAGCGCGGCCGATCTCGGTTTGGCCGCCGTGCCGGCGCGCCAGTCGGGCGCCGATGCGGTTCCGGCCTACCTGCTCGACATGCTGCTGCCCGATGCGCTGGCGACGGTCGAGCGCGCGGCGATCCTGCATGCGCTCGAGCGTGCGAACGGCAATCGCGCGGAGGCCGCGAGGCAACTCGGGATCGGCCGCCAGTCGCTCTATGCGCGCATGGCGAATCTCGGGATCGAGCGCGACGACTAGTAGGGCCGTTTCGACTGTCGGGATTGACGACACCCAGTGAAGCAACGTGTCGGGAAATCCGACATGTCCGGCGCGCTTCATCGTTCGGCCCTTGGCCACATGGGGCGCCGCGGGTTGGCACGGGTATTGCAAATATCGATGTATCGCAACCCGTCGCCCGAGCCCGTCATGAAGCTCACCCTGCCCGTCGTTCGCCGATCGTATCGCACGCTCTGCGTTGCCGCGCTCGTTGCCGTCGCAACGGTCAGCGTCGCGCAGGTGCCGCCGGCGCCGCGTGTGGAAGACCCGGCCGGCGCCATGCCGCCACCGCCGCCGCCGCCTCGGCCGCGCGCGCTTTTGCCTGCCGGCCCCGGCAACGACACCGCATCGGATGCGCTGGTTTCCGGCACGCTGTCGCGGCTGACGATCAATCCGGAAGGGACCGTCGACGGCTTCCTGCTGACCGACGGCACGCTCGTCCGTCTTCCGCCGCATCTCGGTTCGCAACTGGCGGCGCTCGTGCGAGCAGGCGAGCGCGTCACGGTCGCCGGCGAACGGCGCGGCGACGATGAAATCCGCGCCCGCGTGGTCCGCAACGACGGCACCGGAGCGTCGCTGTCCGATCGGCCGCCCGCGCCCGTCGCGCCCATGCCTCCCATGCTGCGCGGCGTCAACCTCGCCCGCTTGAGCGTGTCCGGCGTCGTGCGCCGCGTGATGCGTGCGCCGCGCGGCGAGCCGGACGGCGTGATGCTCGACAGCGGTGCGGTCGTCAAGCTGACCGTTCCGGCCGCCCGGCAATTCGGCGACTTGCTCGTACCCGGCGAGCGCGTGGCCGCCGTCGGCTACGGCACGCGCAACGCATACGGCGAAGCGCTGCAGGCGACGGCGTTCGGCGCGCCGGGTCATGTCGTGAATCTCTATGACGATGTCGCGCGCTGATCGCGCGGCGCTGTTCCGAAATCCATCGAAAGGAGTCCTGCCATGCATTGGATCGATCCCGCCTGCCTGCCCGAAACGCGCGGCCGCGTCACGCAGTTCCTGCTCAATCCGCACGGAGACATCGACGGCGTGATCCTGAACGGCGACCTGCAGGTTCACGTGCCGCCGCACCTGGGCCGCGAACTGGCGCGCCATATCGCGGTCGGCGACCGCATCCGCGTGCGCGGCGTCAAGCCGCGTCGCGCAGAGATGATCGCGGCCGTGCAACTGACCGGGCGCGACGGCGTCGACATCGTCGACGACGGGCCCGCGCACGCTGCGCCGCCGAAGCCGACGCACGCCGCTCGACAGCCGATGGAACTGAGCGGCGAAGTCGCGTTCGGGCTGCACGGCCCGAAAGGCGAGTTGAACGGCGCGTTGCTGACCAGCGGCGTCGCGCTGCGGGTGCCGCCGCATGCGGCTGAAGCACTGCACGATTACCTGCGTCCCGGTATCCATGTGCAGGCGTGGGGGCACGGCGTCGTCACGCCGCACGGCACGACGCTCGATGTGAGCGAGATCGCCGAGCTCGTCGATGCGGATGCCGAATGAGCGTGCGACGGTGACACGACCATGAGACCGGCGCGCGCGCTCGAATCGCTCAACTTCTTCCTGGCCGACGTGCAGGCGGGCCTCGGCCCGTTCGTCGGCGTCATCCTGCTGTCGCGCGGTTGGGGCGCCGATGCGATCGGCTCGGTCATGACGCTGGGCGGGCTCGCCGCGATGGCCGCGACGCCGCTGGCCGGCGCGCTCGTCGATGCGGTACGCGCGAAGCGGGCGCTGATCGTCGTGGCCACCGCCGCGACGGCGCTCGCGTCGCTGGCGATGATGTTCGTCCACGGCTATCCGGCGGTGGCGGCGTCGCAGATCCTGGCCGCGGTCAGCGGCGCGGCGCTCGCGCCGGCCGTCGCGGGCGTGACGCTCGGCATCGTGCGCCGGCAGGGTTTCGATCGGCAGTTCGCGCGCAACCAGATGGCGAACCATGCCGGCAACGTCGCCGGTGCAGCGCTCGCGGGATGGCTCGGCTGGCACGTCGGATTCGACGCGGTGTTCGCGCTCGTCGGCGCGTTTACGGTCCTCGCCATCGCGAGCACGCTCGCGATTCCCGGGCAGGCGATCGATCATGCGTGCGCGCGCGGACTCGATCCCGCCGGCGCCGCGCCGGGAACGGCGGCCGCGCATCCCGATGCGTTCGACATGGCGTCGACGTCGCGCGTCGGCGGCCTGCGCACGCTTGCCGAAAACCGGCCGTTGGTTTTGCTCGGCGCGTCGCTCGCGCTGTTTCATCTCGGCAATGCCGCAATGCTGCCGCTCTACGGGATGGGCGTCGTCGTCACGCATCGCAGCAACGCGAGCGCGTTCACCGCACAGACCATCGTCATCGCGCAGTGCGTGATGATCGCGGCGGCCTGGCTTGCGCCCCGGCTGATTCGCTCGCACGGTTACTGGCGCGTGTTGCTGTTCTCGTACCTCGTGCTGCCGGTACGCGGCGTGGTCGCCGCGGTGTGGATGAGCGAAGCGGGCGTATGGCCGGTGCAGGTGCTCGACGGCATCGGCGCCGGCCTGCAAAGCGTCGTCGTGCCCGCGCTCGTCGTTCGCCTGCTGCATGGCTCCGGCCGCGTGAATGCCGGGCAGGGCGCCGTCGCGACCGCGCAGGGGATCGGCGCGGCGCTCAGTCCCGTGCTGGGCGGCGTGCTCGCCCAGCACTTCGGCTATCCGGCCGCGTTCGTCGTACTCGGTGCCGTGTCGACCGGCTCGCTCGCGCTGTGGCTCGGTCATGCGCGCGCGCTGAGCAGCGTGTGCGGCAAGCCGGCCGACCTGTCGGCGACGTCGTCTTGAACGCCGTTTCGATTCTCATGCCTCTGTCGACTTGCTCATGAATCCTGTTTCGCTTGCCTGGCTGATTTCCGCGCTCGCCACCGCGGGCGTCATCACGCGCCCCTTCGGTTGGCCCGAGGCCACGTGGGCCGTGAGCGGCGCGCTGCTGCTCGTCGTGTTGAACTTGCTACCCGTCGCACAGGCGCTGGACGCCGTCGCGAAAGGCGGTGACGTGTACCTGTTCCTGACGGGCACGATGCTGCTGTCCGAGGTGGCTCGTCGCGAGGGGCTGTTCGACTGGGTCGCGACGCACGTCGTCAATCTCGCGCACGGTTCGCCCCGGCGGTTGTTCGCGCTGGTTTACCTGGTCGGTATCGGCACCACGGTGTTCCTGTCGAACGATGCGACCGCCGTCGTGCTGACGCCCGCCGTCTTCGCGGCCGCGCGCCGCGCGAAGGCCGATCCGATGCCGCTGCTGTACAGCTGCGCATTCGTCGCCAACGCCGCGAGTTTCGTGCTGCCGATTTCGAATCCGGCGAACCTGGTGCTGTACGGCGCGCGCATGCCGTCGCTCGGCGTATGGCTCGCGCATTTCGCGGTGCCGTCCGTCGTGTCGATCGCGTGCACGTTCGTCATGCTGCGGATCGTGCAGCGACGTGCGCTTGCCGGCCGTTGCGAGTCCGGGCTGCCGGTGCAGCCGCTGACGAGCGGCGGACGCATCGCGCTGGCGGGGATCGCGGCAACGGCCGTCGCACTGATGGTGGTGTCGGTCCTGGATCGCCCGCTCGGGTTGCCCACCGCGCTGGCGGGTGTCGTCACGCTCGCGTGCGTGCTGATGCGGGATCGTGCGGCGTGCGTGCCGATCGTTCGTGCGATTTCATGGAGCGTGCTGCCGCTCGTCGCGGGGTTGTTCGTCGTCGTCGAGACGCTCGACCGCACCGGCGCGGTGCGCGTGCTGGCGGAGCTGTTGCGCGAGCTGACGCAAGGCGGCGAACAAGCTGCCGCGGCCGCGGCGGGCGTCGCGGTCGCGCTGGCGTCGAACCTGATCAACAACCTGCCGGCCGGACTGATCGCGAGCTCGACGATCGACGCCGCGCATAGCCCGCAAGCGGTGATCGACGCGATGCTGATCGGCGTCGATCTTGGCCCGAACCTGTCCGTTACCGGGTCGCTCGCGACGATTCTGTGGCTTGCGGCGATCCGGCGCGAAGGGTTGAAGGTCGGTTTCGGCGAATTCCTCGCGGTCGGTGCGTGCGTGATGCTGCCGGCGCTGCTGCTCGCACTGGCCGCGCGGTTCGTGGTCGGCGGCTGACGCGCAAAGCCGGTCAGCCGCCGCGGCCGCCCTAGAACGAGTAGGCGAGCGAGGCGAACAGGCTGCGCGGCGCGCCCGGCGTGACCCACAGGCTGTTGTACGAGCTGACGTAGGTGGTGCGATTGAACAGGTTGTTCAGCACGACCGACGCACGCAAGTGCTTGTTGACCTGAAGGTAGCCGTTGAGCTGCACGGTCGCGTAGGCAGGCAGCTCGAAGCCGTCCTGCGTGTTGGCCGTGTTGCCGGCCCGGCGCCCGACATAGATCACGCCGGCACCGGCGCCGGCCTTGTCCGCGAACGGCAGCGTGGTCTCGTACATCAGCAGCGCGCTGCTGCTGAGCCGCGGAACGTCGACGAGTCGTGAGCCGGACGCCAGCACGGAATCGCGCGTGACCTCGGCGTCGACGTACGCGAAGTTGGCGATGCCGCGCAGGCCGTGGCCAAGGTCGCCGCTCCATTCGAATTCGACGCCGCGGCTGCGTACTTCGCCGGCCGCGCGCGAGAAGCCCGCATTCGCCGGATCGGCGGTCAGTACGTTGCGCTTGGTCACGTAGAACGCCGAGACGGTCGTGAGCCAGCGCGCGCCGGCCCATTTCGCGCCTGCTTCGTAGCCGTGGCCCTTCTCGGGATCGAACGCGTTGCCGTTGATGTCGGCGCCGTTGTTCGGCCGGAACGAATACGCGGTGTTCGCATACAGCGACCACGCGGGGCTCATTTCGTAGACGACACCGATACGCGGGCTCACCGCGGTCTGCAACTGGCTGGTCGTCACGCCCTTCAGGCGGTTGTCGATCGACTGGTGGAAGCGATCCCAGCGCAGCCCGGCCAGGATTTTCCAGTGCGGCCCGAATGCGAGCGTGTCCTGCGCGTAGACGCCCTGACCGTCGTCGCGTTCGAGCAGGTTGGTCGCGGTGCGCGGCGTCGGCGCGGGCTGGCCGTAGACCGGATCGAAGATGTCGATCGCATACGGCGCTGCGGCCGTCGGCGTGGAGCGCGTGACGAACTGGTCGTAGTTGAAGCGATACGCATCGACGCCCATCACAAGCGTATGGCCGATGCCGCCCGTGCGAAACGTGCCGGTCGTCTCGAGGCGGCCTTGCAGGTCGTTCGAGTGAAACGCGACTTGCCGGTAGCGGCGCCACAGCGTGCGGCCGTCCGGCTGCAACGCGAACGCCTCGGACGAGCGCCCCGACAGGTCGGTGTTGCGCTGCGCGACGCCGGCGTTGATCGACCAGGCCGAATCGATGCGATGCTCGAGCGTGAACTGGTGGCCCGTGTTGCGGACGTCGTAGTCGCCGTCGCGCGGCTCGCCGAGAAAGCGCGATGCGGGGATCACGCCAAGCTGGCCGTTGACCGCCAGCACGCCGCGATCGAGCGGCGCGCTCTGACGCGCGCTCTCGAACTCGTAGTGGAGCGTCGTGTCCGCGCCGATGTCCCACGTGAACGACGGCGAGAACAGGTAGCGTTTGCTCGACACCGTGTCGCGAAAGCTGCCGTTGTTCTCGTTCATCGCGACGAAGCGGTACGCCAGCGATTTCGTGACGGAGCCGGTCGAATCGAGGGTCTGGCGCAATGCGCCGTAGCTGCCGGCCGACACGCCGATCGTGTTCGCGCGTGCGAATTGCGGCTGCTTCGTCGTATAGCTGATGATCCCGCCTGGGTCGCCGCGGCCGTACAGCGCGGACGCCGGTCCCTTGAGCACTTCCATGCGCTCGAGGTTGACGGTGTCGCGCGGCACGCTCATGCCGCGGTTCCACGAAAAGCCGTTGACCAGGTAGTCGGTGCCGGACGTGTTGCCGTCGCCGGCGAAGCCGCGCACCGCGTAGTTGTCCCACAGCCCGCCGAAGTTGTTCTGGCGCGAGACGCCCGCGACCCAGTCGTAAAGATCGTCGCCGCGCGTCGCGGCCACGGTCTGGATCAGCTTCGTATCGACGCTGCTGACCGCGAACGGAATCTCCATCACGTCGGCCTCGCTGCGCGTCGCGCTCGTCGATTCGCGCGTGCGGAACGGCGCCGTCGCGCGTTGCGCGGACACCTCGATGGTGGGCAGCGCCGTTTCCTGCGCGTCGGCGGCGCCCATGCCGGCTGTGCCGACGACGATGGCCATCGGTGCGGCCGCCCAGTTCCTCCTGCTCATACCCCTCCTTTTTTGTGTGATTCGCGTTCGGGCACGGCGGGCGGCCTGGCGCCGGCATCTGTGTTCCAAACAGTACATTTGCGCGGCAATTTAATGCAAATGAGAGGCATTTGCAATCGTAATTTTGAGATTTGATGCGGGAAGTGAAACGGTGGGGCGCAAGGAGACGAGCGATCCGATGTGTGGGTTTCTTGAAATTCCGAATTGTGGGAAATTAATCGTGTTGCGGCTGGAATTGGGTGACGCCGTGGCCTCGTTATAGCAATGAAGTGGCGAGAAATTCAGCGTAAACGTCGACCTGCCTGGATCTCGAAAGTGAAATGGGTTGTTTGACAAATCCCGTAATTCGGGATTATAGTAAAAACACTTCAGCCAAACCCGTCGAGCATCCGCATGAACATCCCACAGTTGGACAGCGTGACCGAAGCAAGCAGCGGGGCGAGCGTCGTGCTCACCACGGCGCGAGACGCCGGCGTCGACGTCTGTTTCGCCAATCCCGGCACGACCGAGATGCCGTTCGTCGGTGCGCTCGACACCGTGGCGGGCATGCGCTCGATCCTCGGGCTGTTCGAGGGCGTGTGCACGGGCGCCGCCGACGGCTATGGCCGCATGGCCGGCAAGCCCGCGATGACGCTGCTGCACCTCGGGCCCGGCCACGCCAACGGCATCGCCAATCTGCACAATGCGCGCCGCGCCCGCACGCCGATCCTGAACATCGTCGGCGATCACACGCGCGAGCATCTGAAGTACGACGCACCGCTGACGTCCGACATCGAATCGCTCGCCCGCCCGGTGTCGGTGTGGTATCGCAGCGTGGCGCGTGACACGGACCTTGCAACCGATACGGCCGACGCGATTTCTGCTGCGATGGGCACGCAGCGCGGCGTCGCGACGCTCGTGCTGCCGGTCGATCTCCAGTCGGTCAAGGTGCGCGATGCGGCATCGCACGCCGTCGTTCGCCCGGCCGCGGTGTCGTTCGATGCCGCTCGGGTCGAACGGGTGGCCGATCTGCTGCTCAGTGGCCAGCGCGCCGTCCTGCTGATGGGCGCCCGCGCGCTGTCGGCGCGAGGGCAGCGTGCGGCGGCGCGCATCGCGGCGGCGACCGGCGCGACCTGCTTCAGCGAAACTTTTCCGGCGCGGGCGGAGCGCGGCGGCGGCCTGCCGGACATCGACCGGCTGCCTTATTTCCCCGAGCCGGCGCTCGCGGCGCTGGCCGGCCGGCGCGTGGTGCTGGCCGGCGCGCTCGCGCCCGTCACGTACTTCGGCTACGAAGGCATTCCGGGCGAACTCGCGCGGCCGGAGGACATCGTGACGCTCGCCACACCGGGCGACGCGGCCGACGATGCGCTCGAAGCGCTGGCGGATCGCATCGGCGCGCCGGAGCACGCCGGCGGCGTGCCAGTCGGGTGCTGGTCAATCGAGGACGGCCCGCTCACGCCGCAGGCCGTCGGCCGCGTGCTGGCGAATGCGTTGCCCGCCGATGCGATCGTGTCGATCGAGGGCGGTACGTGCGGCTATCCGTTCGTGACCGCCTCGGCGCGCGCGCGTCGCCACACCATCCTCACGAACACGGGCGGCGCGATCGGCCAGGGCCTGCCGGTGGCGCTCGGCGCCGCCGTCGCGTGCCCGGATCGCCGCGTGTTCGCGCTGCAGTCCGACGGCAGTGCGCAGTACACGATCCAGTCGCTGTGGACGATGGCGCGCGAGCGTTTGCCGATCGTGATGCTGATCGCATCGAACCGGCGCTACGGGATCCTGCAGACCGAGCTCGCGCGCAGCGGCCTGCCGGCCGACACGCCGCACGCGAGCCGCCTGACGTTGCTCGACGACCCGCCGATCGACTGGCTCGCGCTGTCGCGCGGCTATGGCGTGCCGGCCGAACGCGCGAGCACGACGCAGGCGCTGGCGCAGGCGCTCGAAGGCGCGCTCGCGCGCACCGACGGGCCGACGCTCATCGAAATGCAGTTGTCCTGATCGCGCAACGCGCTCCTTTCTTCAATCCCGACTCTCACCTTTCATCGACATGGATCTGCAACTGCACGGAAAAGCCGCGCTCATCACCGGCGGCAGCATGGGCATCGGCAAGGCGGTCGCGCTCGAACTGGCGCGCGAAGGCGTCAACGTCACGATCGCCGCGCGACGCATGGAACACCTCGAAGTCGCGGCCGCCGAGATTCGCGCGGCGCTCGCGCCGCTGGGCAGCGCGGCCGGCGCAATCCTGCCCGTCACGCTGGACACGACCGACATGGCGTCCGTCGAAGCGGCGATGGCCGCGAGCGTCGAGCGCTTCGGCCGGCTCGACATCCTGCTGAACGGCGCCGCGCACCCGGGCGGGCTCGTACGGGCCGAGCTGGAAAACGCCGACCCGCAGGGGCTGCTGCAGGACATCGATATCAAGGTGGTCGGCTACCTGCGTTGCGCGAAGGCGGCCGCGCCCTACATGCGGCGCAACGGCTTCGGCCGGATCGTCAATATCGGCGGCCTGACCGGCCGCGGCAGCAAGCAACTGTCCGGCATGCGCAACGTGGCGATCGTGCACCTGACCAAGACGCTGTCCGACCAGCTCGGCCCGTTCGGCATCACGGTCAACACGATTCACCCGGGCGTCGTCGAGACGCCGCACATCCACGAGCTCTACGAGAAGGAAGCGCAGAAGCAGGGGCTCACGGCCGCGGAGGTCGAGGCCAACTACGTGAAGGTCACGCCGATCCGCCGCGTGCTGCAGCCGGAAGAGATGGGGTGGATCGTCGCGTTTCTCGCGTCGCCGAAGTCCGGCTCGATCACCGGCGAATCGATCGGCTGCGACGGCGGGCTCACGCGCGGCATTTTTCTCTGACACAAGGAGCATTTCATGACCGCAACCGTACTGGTCGCCACGGCCGGGCAAGGCATCCTGCGCTCGAACGACGACGGCAAGACCTGGCATCGCCTCGGGCTCGCCGAGCCGATCGAGTTCGACGGGATCGTGCGCGCGCTCGCGGTGGATCCCGCGACGCCGTCGCGCGTCTATGCCGGCGCCGATTCGGGGTTGTGCATCAGCGAGGATGGCGGCGCGCACTGGTTTCGGCCCGAGAACCTGCTGAACGGGCAGACGGTCTGGTCCATCGCGATCGATCCGGCGAACCCGGCGGTGCTCTATGCGGGCACCGGCGCGCCGTCGCGCGCCGCGCTGTACAAGTCGAGCGACGCGGGCGTGACCTGGGCGAGAACGGCGCCCGAGTTCCCGGAGTTCTGCTCGGGCGTCAATCGTCCGCGGCTGCTGACGATCTGCGTGGACCCGGAAGACGGTCGCAACGTCTGGTACGGCGTGGAGGAGGGCGGCGCGTGGCGCAGCCGGGATGCCGGTGCGAGCTGGACGCGCGTGGACGGCCCGGGCAGCGCGATCCGCAACAGCGACATTCACGCGATCGCCGTGCTGCCTGCCACGCAAGGCCAGCCGAAGACCACGGTGCTGCTGACGGTCAACGCGGTGTACGTGAGCGAGGACGACGGCCTGACGTGGGACGGCAAGCAGTCGCGCGACCGCTTCGACGGGCTGTACTACACACGGACCGTCGTGCAACTGCCGACGCCGGACGGCGAACTGCTGATGGCGATCGGCGACGGCACGCCGGGCACCTGCAGCCGCATCTACCGCTCGGTCGATCGCGGCTACGCGTGGCGCGAGACGGACCTGCACACGCCGCCGAACTCCACGTTCTGGGCGTTCGGCGTCCATGCGGCCGAGCCGGCGCTCGTCTATGCGGGCACCAAGTACGGACACCTGTTCCGTTCGCGCGACGGCGGCCGGCACTGGACCAAGGAATGGCGCGATTTCAGTGAGATCACGGCCGTGGCGTGGACCCCGTTTGAAGCGCCGCTCGTGGCCCACGCGCAGTCGACCCACTGAGCGGAGCGAGCGATGACACCGTCCGATATCCAGCAATACGCCGAACGTGCGAACGCGAGCGGCCTGCCGCTGCCGATTCCGTGCGTGCAGCGCACCCACCTGTCGCTGTTCGTGCGCGATCCCGTTCACTCGAGCACCTGGTACGCCGAGGTGCTCGGCATGACGGAAACCGCGCGCGGCGAGCAGTGGGTGTTCATGTCGTTCGGCCAGAAGCACCACGATATCGCGCTGATTCGCGCGGCGTCCGATGCCGAACTCGGCACGATCGGCCTGCAGCACTACGGCCTCGAAATCGCCGGCGGCCTGACCGAATTGCGCCGCCTGTACGGGATGCTGATTCGCCGCCACGTGCCGATCGTCAAGATCACCGATCACAAGGTCGGGATCGGCGTGTATTTCACGGACCCCGACGGCAACCGGCTCGAATTCTTCTGCGAGACCGTCACCGACGACGAAGAGGGCAAGCGCGTGCTGCATCGCTACAACGCGCCGAGCGATCCTGTCGAGCTCGAGCCGTTGTTCGACTGAGTCGCTGCCTTTCAGTACGCATCATAGACATTTTATAAAGGAATACTGATGAGCAAGACCGCCAATTTCGAAGGTTTTCATATCCGCAAGTGGTACACGCAGATCGAGGACTCGCTCGCGAACGAATCCGGCCAGCTCGCGGATGGCGAGCCGCTGCGCAAGATCGTGATCGCAGCAGCCGTTCACAACCCGTATGCGGGGCGATTCAGCGAAAACCTCGACGATCTCGTGCGCCCGTCGCCCGCGCTCGGCAAGGAGTTTGCACGACGCATCGAGGAACTCGCCGTGGGCCGCGCGATCGAGAGCTACGGCAAGGCCTGTCTGGTCGGCTCGGCCGGCGAATACGAACACGGCAACGCGTTCCTCACGTCGATCTTCGCGGAGCCGATCCGGGCGGCGTTGGGCGGCGGGAAATCGTGGGTGCCGTCGAGCGGCAAGCGCGGCCCGATCAATACGGTGATCGACGTGCCGCTCGCGCACAAGGATGCGCTTTACGTGCGCTCGCACTACGACACGGTGACGTGCCTGTTTCCCGATGCGCCCAACGACGACGAAGTGCTGGTGATCTTTGCATTCGCGACGCGCGGCCGGCTGCACGCGCGGCTCGGCGGCCTGAAGGCGAGCGAGATCGTCGGTCGCGACGGTCTGGTCTGAGTGCGCATGCCAGCCGGGGAGCACATGATGAACACGGCATCCGCCAGGGATGGATGGGTCGACAACGATGGGCTGCGGCTGCACTTCGTAAGCTGGGGGCGCGACGATGCGCCGACCGTGGTGATGCTGCACGGCCTGCGCAGTTATGCGCAGACCTGGGCGCCCGTCGCCGATATGCTGGTCGACCGCTACCGGGTCGTCGCGCTCGATCAGCGCGGGCGCGGGCTGAGCGACTGGGATCCTCGCCGGGACTACTACGCGGCCGCCTACGTGCGCGATCTCGACGCGCTGGTACAGGCGCTCGACCTGCGACGATTCGTGCTGGTCGGGCACTCGATGGGCGGCGCCAATGCGTTCGTCTACGCGGCGGCACAGCGGGAACGGCTCGCGGGTCTCGTGATCGAGGACATGGGCCCCGGTGCGTCGGCCGGCTCGCCTGGTTCGGAGCGCATCAAGCGCGAGCTGCAGGACACGCCGGACGCATTCGCATCGTGGGACGACGCGCGTGCGTTCTGGCGGCGCCAGCGGCCGAACATCGCGGAATCCGCGCTCGATTCGCGTATCGCGCACTCGCTGAAAGAGGATGCGCACGGACGGATCGTGTGGCGGCACGACGCGGAAGGGATCGCGGCGGCCCGGCTGACCGCGACGCCGGAGCAACTCGTCCATCTGTGGCCGCTGGTCCTGAACCTGCACGTGCCCACGCTGCTGTTGCGCGGCGGTGACTCGGATTTCCTGTCCGCGGACGTGGCGGCCGAAATGGCGGCCGCCAATGCGGAAATCGAACGGATCGACATTCCCGGCGCGACGCATTACGTGCACGACGATCAGCCGGCTGCGTTCAACCACGCATTGCGCACGTGGCTCGATCGTCTCGACGATCCGGCGTGGCGCACGGGAGGCTGACGCATGAAAGCGAACAATCCGGAACGGACCTCGGTCGCGATCGTCGGCGCGGGCCCGAACGGCGTGGCGATGGCGAACCTGCTGGGCCTCTATGGCGTCGCGACGGTGATCGTCGAGAAGGCGCCGCAGATCGTCGAATTTCCGCGCGCGGTCGGTATCGACGATGAAGCATTGCGGATGTTTCAGACCGCAGGCCTCGCCGACGAACTGAGCCGCGACATCATCCAGAACGTGCCGCTGCGCATGTTCAAGGCGAACGGCGAATGCTTTGCCGACATCCGCCCGTCGAGACGCGAATTCGGCTGGTGGCGGCGCAACATCTTCATGCAGCAACTGGCCGAGCGGACGCTGCGCGACGGGCTGGCCCGTTATCCGCACGTGTCGCTGCGGACCAGCGAGGAAGTGGTCGGCGTGGAACAGGACGACGCGCGCGTCACGTTGCAGGTGCGCCGCGCGGACGGGCAGCAGTATGCGCTGGAGGCCGACTACGTGGTGGCGGCCGACGGCGGGCGCAGCCCGATGCGCGAGCTGCTGGGCGTCAAGCTGGCCGGCACGACGCATCCGATCAAATGGGTCGTGGTCGACGTGAAGAACGCGGGGCTCGACCAGCCGTGCACGGCGCTGAACTGCGACCCGCGCCGCCCGAACGTCTGCATCTATCTGCCGTTCAATTTCCGGCGCTGGGAGTTTCTCGTGTTCCCGCATGAGGACGAAGAGGCGATCGCGCAACCGGAGTCGATCCGCGCGCTGATCGCGCCGTACGTCGACGACGTCGATCGCATCGAGATCGTGCGCGCGCGAACCTATACGCACCATTCGCGCCTCGCCGAACGTTTCCTGGTCGGTCGCGTGGCGCTTGTCGGCGATGCCGCCCACCTGACGCCGCCGTGGGTCGGCCAGGGCCTGAATGCGGGCTTGCGCGACGTGGGCAATCTCGCGTGGAAACTGGCGGGCGTCGTCAACGGCACATTGCATCCCGGCGTGATCGGCAGCTACGAATCGGAGCGGCGCGACCATGCGAAGGCGATGATCGACCTGGCGGACACGTTCGGCGCGATGCTGATGCCGACCAACCGGCTCGTCGCGTTCCTGCGCGACTGCTTCCTCGGGCTCGCGCGGTATGCGCCGGGCCTGAAGGACTACATCCTGCAGATGCGTTTCAAGCCGATGCCGAGCTATACGCGGGGCATTGTGCTGCCGGGGGCTCCGGGCGATTCAGTCGGCAGGATGATCACGCAGCCCGACGTCGAAACGGCCGACGGCGTGCGCCGCAAGCTCGACGACGTGCTGGGCCCGTGGTTCTCGATCGTCGGCTGGCAATGCGATCCGCAGGCGTGCCTGAGCGACGACGATCGTGCGTACTGGGCGGCGCTGGGCGCGACGTTCGTCCAGGTCAGTCGTTCGCGCAGCGGCATCGGCCGCGCGCGGCGGGTGACCAGCACCCACGGCAGCACGTGCGTCGAGGATGTCGACAACGCGCTGGCGGACTGGTTCGACCGGCACGCCGGCCCGCTCGTGGTGGTGCGCCCGGATCGCTACGTCGCGGCGCAGACGGATGCCGTGGGCATGGCCCGCGTGAGCGCAGCCTTTCAGGCGTTCGCGCCGCGACAACCGGAGGAAGCACATGTTTGTTGAGCAACGCACCTACACGCTGGTGCCGGGCGGCGTCGCCGAATATCTGCGGCTGTACGCGGAATGCGGGCGCGCCGCGCAGGAGCAGGCGCTCGGCACGATGGTCGGTTGTTTTGCGACGGAAATCGGGCCGCTGAACCAGCTCGTCTATCTGTGGGCGTTCGAATCGCTGGACGATCGCGCCCGGCGTCGTGCGGTGCTGATGGCCGATCCCGAGTTCAGGACGTTTCGCGGCAAGGTCCGGCATCTGCTCGTCCGGCAGGACAACCAGATCCTCCGGCAGGAAATCGGCGGCCTGCTGCGTGCGCCGGCACCGGCCGCGTGATGCGACCGTCGCACTGTCCGGCTCATCGTGCAGTTTCTACCGAGGTATCCGTCTTGATCCCGTTTACGCCCCTGACTTCCCGCATGGCGTCTGATGCGCAACGCGATTACGTGTCGCTCCACCTGTATATCGACGGCCGGTTCCTGCAGGCCGACGGCCGGCGCACGCAGCCCGTTCTCGATCCGGGAACCGGCGACGTGCTCGGCGACTTGCCGCATGCGACATCGGACGATCTCGACGCGGCGGTGCGCGCCGCGCATCGCGCGTTCGCGACGTGGCGCCGCGAGTCGCCGCTCGCCCGTTCGGACATCCTGCGCCGCGCGGCTGCGCTGGTGCGCGAGCGTGCCGAGACCATCGGCCGTCACATCACGATGGACCAGGGCAAGCCGCTTCGTGAGGCGATCGCCGAGGTCGCGTCGTCCGCCGAGCAGCTCGAATGGCATGCGGAGGAGGGGCGCCGCACCTACGGCCGCGTCATTCCAGCGCGTTCCCCGGACGTTGCGCAGACGGTGCTGCGGGAACCGATCGGCGTGTGCGCGGCGTTCTCGCCGTGGAATTTCCCGTTCAGCCAGGCGATGCACAAGATCGCGGCCGCGCTGGCGTCGGGCTGCACGCTGGTGCTGAAAGGGCCCGAGGAATCGCCGAGCGCGATCGTCGCGCTCGCGCGCATCTTTCACGATGCCGGATTGCCCGCGGGCTGCCTGAACATCGTGTGGGGCGTACCGGGCGACGTGTCCAGGCAGCTGATCGAGTCGCCGCTCGTGCGCAAGATCTCGTTCACGGGTTCGGTGCCGGTCGGCAAGCAACTGGCCGCGCTGGCCGCGTCGCATATGAAGCGCATGACCATGGAGCTGGGCGGGCATGCGCCGGTGCTGGTCTGCGCGGACGCCGAAATCGAACGCGCGGCGACGATGCTGGCCGCGTACAAGTTTCGCAATGCCGGGCAGGTGTGCGTATCGCCGACGCGTTTCTTCGTGCAACGCCCGGTGTTCGACCGGTTCGTCGCCGCGTATCTCGAAGCGGTCGGCAAGATCCGCGTCGGCTACGGGCTGGAAGAGGGGACCACGATGGGGCCGCTCGCGCACGCGCGACGCGTGTCCGAGATCGGCGCGTTCGTCGCCGACGCGAAGGCGAAGGGGGCCGAGATTGCCGCAGGCGGGGCGCGCGTGCCGGCGGCGGGGCCGGGGCACTACTTCGCGCCGACGGTCGTGCTGAGCCCGGCGCGCGAGTCGCGCCTGATGAACGAGGAGCCGTTCGGCCCGATCGTCGGGATCGTGCCGTTCGAAGAACTCGATGATGCGCTGGCCGAGGCCAATCGCTTGCCGTTCGGCCTCGCGTCGTACGCGTTCACCGCTTCGGCGCGCAATGCACACCGGATCGGCCGGGCGCTCGAAGCCGGCATGGTCAACATCAATCACTTCGGGATGGGGCCGGCGGAGATCCCGTTTGGCGGCGTGAAGGACAGCGGCTTCGGCAGTGAGGGCGGAACGGAGACGTTCGACGGCTATCTGCTCACCAAGTTCATCACGCAGATGAACTGACCGTGGGCACGTGGACCGTCGGGCGCGGCGTTGAACGTGACGACGGTCGAATGCTCAGGTGGCGCCGCCGATCTGTGCGGTGGCGTCGATCAGGAGCTTGCCGAGTACGTGTTCGTCGAACAGCGCGAAGTGTTCGGCGCGGAAGATCAGCGACAGGCTGCTGTTGACCTCGCCGCTGCTGGCGGTGCGAATCGGTGCGGCGATGCCGACGAACCCGGCGTCGAGCTCGCCCCGCGAGATCCAGTAGCCCGCGTCGACAATCTGCTGGCAGGCGCGCCAGAACTGTGTCCAGTCGGCCGCGAATTCGCCCAGCTCGGCGTTGTGCCGTTCGTGCAGGCGCTTCAGCCGCGCGCGCGACATCGCAGCCACGATCACTTTCGACGACGCGCCCTGGAACAGCGGCATGATGCGGCCGCGGCCGAAGCCCAGCTGCAGGTTCTCGGCGCCGGTTTCGTGCATCACGTTGATGATCTGCTCGTCGAACAGCGTCGAGACGAGTGCATCGCCGCCGGTGACCTGAACCAGTTTCTGGATGACGGGCTTCGCGGCGGTGAGCGTCGGGTCCGACTGCCGCATGTTGTAGTCGAGATGGATGATGCGCGGGCCCAGCGTATAGCGGCCGTTGGTGCCGACGAGCAGGCCGACGGAAGCCAGTTCCTTCACGTAGCGATAGCACGTGGTGCGCGAAAAGCCCATGTGTTCGGCGATTTCCTCGGCGGTCATCGACGTCGCCGACGAAGAGAAGACGTCGAGGATGGACAGCATTTTGGTGAGGCTCGACATGACGTGATCCGGGATTCAGGCGGCTTGCGGCAATGGAACGGGAAAGACGAATGCGGTTTCGGATTGCCGCACTGCGGCACGGAGTACGAGGGCCGCGGGCGACAGGCCGTAGTCTAACGTAAGTCGTGCGGGCGGCAACCGGAGCCGCATCGATGCATGTGCGGTAAGCGTTCCGGCGCGTCGAGGCGGATCGTTTCTCTATCAATTGCTATGGATTCCTATTTTGCGAAATGAAATCGCATTGAATCGATGTGGCTGCCGAGCCGGTCGGTTCACGCGGGCATCGGCCGCGAAATTTCAATGAGGAGAAGAAGATGAAAGTGTGGTTCCGGATGGTGGCATTGTGCGGCTGCGGTGCCGTTGCCCCGACATTCGCGCAATCGAGCGTGACGCTCTACGGTTCGCTGGACACGGGTGTGACCTATACGAGCGACGTGGCGTCTGCCCCGCATGGCGGGCGCCAGCTCGCGTTGCAGGCCGGCGTGTCGCGCAACGACGTGTGGGGCTTGACGGGCAGGGAGGATCTCGGCGGCGCCGACTATGCGGTGTTCCGGCTCGAAAGCCAGTTCCAGACCTCGGACGGCGCGCTGACCGTGCCGGGCTCCGTGTTCAGTTCGCAAGCGTACGTCGGGCTCGGCGGCGACTGGGGGACCGTGACGCTCGGGCGACAGTTCGATTTCGTCGGCGATCTCCTGCCGGCTTTCGCGATCGGCGCGAACACGCCGGCCGGCCTGCTCGCGTGGGGGTTGCCGACGAATGCGTCGGCAGGCGGTGCGCTCGACAACCGCGTGTGGGGCGTCCAGGTGAACAATGCGGTGAAGTACGTGAGCCCGACATTCGGCGGCGTGGCGTTCGGCGGCATGTGGGGATTCGGCAACGTGCCCGGCACGGTCGCGCGCAGCAGCGTGCAAAGCGCGATGCTGTCCTACACGCAAGGCGCGTTCAGCGCCGCGCTCGCCTATTTCGGCCAGCACGACGTGACGTCCGGCGGCAATCTGCGCAACTTCTCGGGCGGGGCCGGCTACAACTTCGGCCAGTTCCGCGTTTTCGGCATGGTGTCGGACGTGCGGATCAGTGCCGCCGCACCGTTGCGGGCAACAACCTACGACGGCGGCTTGACCTATGCGCTCACGCCGTCGTTGCAACTGGGCGGCGGGTTCCAGTACCAGCAGCGCGGCGGCGATATCGGCTCGGCCAATCAGGTCACGTTGAGCGCCGACTATTCACTGTCGAAACGTACCGGCCTTTATGCCGTATTCGCACGCGGGCACGACAGTGCCTACGGCGCCCAGGTCGAGGCGGCCCTCGGCGGGGCGGCGTCCGGCTCGACGCAGACCGCGGTTCGGCTCGGCGTGCGGCATCAGTTCTGATGGTGCGGGAAAACACGGGCTGCCGCGCATGCCGCACGCGAGCCCGTGTTTTTCCGCCGGGTTCAGAAGCGATGCATCATCCCGACGCGCAACGCCAGTTGATTGCGACCCGACGACTGCCCGGCGGTGCCGAGCACGTGCGCGTAGTCGAAGGCGGTGCCGGTGTTGCCGGCCGCATGCTGGTACGCGGCCTGGATGTAGGTCGAGGTCCGCTTGCTGAGGTCGTAGTCGAGCATCGTCGACACCTGGTGCCAGCTCGGCGATGCATCGCTCGCCGCCGTCGCGACATGCGCGCGCGTATACGTATAGGCGGCGCCGAACCAGAAGTCGGGCCGGAAGTAATACTGGCCGTTGACCTCGAAGTTGTCGAATTTCCACGCGTGCTGCGAGCCCGCCGCAGGCTGGTTCGCGAAGTAGATATTCGATTCGGGGCTGTACACGTCGACGTGCGAATACGCGGCGGACAGCGTCAGCTTGTCGCTGAACTTGTAGGATGCGCCGGCATCGATGTTCTGCTGCGAGCGGCCGCTGAAGACCGTATCGTCGCTCGACAGCGCGCCGCTCGCGGTCGCGCCGCCGTTGTTGGCCTTCAGGTACGCGACGGCGGCGGAGAATGCGCCCATCTGGTACTGCACCGCGGCGCTGTACACGCGGTTCCGCGCAAAGCCGCCCGCCTGGTTCGAGAGGCCGTAGAGCACTTCGCCCTTGAAGCCGGCGACCGTGGGCGACACATACTTGACGCTGTTCTGGATGCGGTAGTCCCAGTCGGCGTTGTCGTTGTCGTACGGGTGCGCGCCGAAGTCGCCGAGCCAGTTTCCGGTGGCCGTGAACGTGCTCCACATGTCGAGCGTGGGATCGTACTGGCGGCCGAACGTGAGTGTGCCGAACCGGTCCGAATCGAGCCCGACGTACGCCTGCCGGCCGAACATCCTGGACGTCACACCGAGCGCACCAGTGCTCGCGTTGAAACCGTTCTCGAGCTGGAACAGAGCTTTCAGGCCGCCGCCGAGATCCTCGGTCCCTTTCAGCCCCCAGTTGCTGCCGACGGTATCGCCGCTGACCATCTGGTACGCCTTGCTGCCACCCGCGTTGCTCGTGAAATTGACGCCTTCGTCGATCAGGCCGTACAGCGTCACGGTGCTTTGCGCATGGGCCGTCAGGCAGAAACCCATGGCGCCGGCGGCCGATACGGCCGCAATCTTCTTCTTCATCGTCGATCTCCAGGTGTCGACGGCCCACGCGGCGCGACACGGTTTCCGACGGCGTGCGTCGGCGCCGGACGCGTGCAGCGGGTCCGTTTGTCGTTAGTAAAACGAAATATTTATTGAAAGGAAAATCGACCCGCCGCGATCGAGCGGACCGAATGCGGCGCCTCACCGGGCGCGCGGTTCCGCGTGGCGGCGTTACAGCATCCGCCGCAGCACGTCGTTTTCCGGGTTGCGGTCGAAGAACCGGTGCTTCAGCGCGCCAAGCACATGCAGCACGATGAGCGCGAGCAGCGTGTAGGCCAGCGTCTTGTGTAGCCACTGGAATGCCTCGAACCAGTGGTCGTTCTTCGGAAGCAGCTCGGGGACGCGGAAAAAGAAGAACGGCACGCCGTCGCTCTGCGTATACGTGCTGGACATCGAATAACCCATCAGCGGCACGATGATCGCCAGCGCGTACAACAGGTAGTGCCCGATCTTGGCGAGCTTCCGGTCCAGCTTCGGTAGGGTGGATGGCAGCGGCGGCAGCGGCTTCATCGAGCGAATCGCCAGTTGCGTGATGACCACCAGCAGCGTGAGCACGCCGAACTCCTTGTGGGTCGGGTAGTACCAGTCGAACTTGGCCGGCAGGTTGTCGTCGAGCCGGACCATCGTCCATCCGGTCCAGAGCTGCGCGCCGATCAGGATCGCCCTGACCCAGTGCAGCAGCCGAAGCGCGAGCGGGTATTTCTCCGCCGTGAATGCAATGGCCTGGTTTTCCATTTGACTTGTCTTCCTTTGAAACGATACTGCGACCGTCGGGATGCCGACCGTCCATTTCGACGTCCCGCGCCGATCTTCGTCGAACCGAGGCCGGATGGCGATGCGCACGGACCTCGACGAAACGCCCGTGCGACGGGCTGTTTCGCGCGATCAGGCGGTCGCCAGTGAATCCACGCAGCACTCCTGCAATGCTTCGCGCAGCGTCACGGCCATGAAGTCGGCTTCGCTTTGCTGCAGCGTGAGCGGCGGTGACATCACGACCTTGTTGGCGATCGCCCGGACCAGCACGCCGCGCTTGCGCGCCGCATCCGCCACGCGCGCCGCGAACCCCTTGCCCGGATCGAGCGGCGTGCGGCTGGCCTTGTCGGTCACGAGATCGAGCGCCAGCATCAGCCCCTTGCCGCGGACATCGCCGACGGTCTCGAAGTCGGCCTTCAGCGGCAGCAATTGCTCGAGCAGGCGCTGGCCCACCCGTGCCGCATTGCCAGGCAGATCCTCGGCCTCGACGATGTCGAGCACGGCGAGCGACGCGGCGCAGGCGAGCGGATGCCCGCTGTACGTATAGCCGTGCATGACCATGTGCGAGAAGCCCGCGCCATGTTCGATCGCGTCGGCGATACGCCCGTTGTACAGCGTCGCGCCGAGAGGCACGTAGCCGGCGGAAATGCCCTTGGCGACGCACAGGATGTCGGCGGCGACGCCCCATCCGCGGCTGCCGAGCAGGCTGCCGGTGCGGCCGAAACCGGTGACCACCTCGTCGGCGATCAGCAGGATGCCGTTCCGGTCGCACACGGCGCGCACGCGGGCCCAGTAATCGGCGGGCGGGACGATCAGGCCGCCGGCGCCCTGCACCGGTTCGGCGACGAACGCGGCGATGGTCTGCGGGCCGTGGTATGCGATCGTTTCCTCGAGCTGCCGGATGCAGTGCTCGACGAGCTGTTGCGGATCGTCGCAGTTCCACGGATTGCGATAGAGCCACGGCGTGTCGAGCAGCACGCAGCCGGGCACCAGCGGGCCGTGATTGTAATGGTAGACGCCGTTGCCGCCGATTGACGTGCCGCCCATGTGCACGCCGTGATAGCCGTTGCGCAGCGACAGGAATTTCGTGCGCGACGGCTCGCCCGCGGCGACCCAGTACTGGCGCGCCATCTTGAGCGCGGTCTCGATCGCGTCGGAGCCGCCGCTGCCGAACATCACCCGTTGCATGTCTTCCTGCGCGAACATCGCGCACAGGCGGTCGGCCAGGTCGTACACGCGCGGATGGGCGACGCCGTCGAAGGTCTGGTAGTAGGACAGCTTGTCCATCTGGCGGGCGATCGCGCTTTTCACTTCCGGCCGGTTGTGGCCGACGTTGACGTTCCACAGGCCGCCGACCCCGTCGAGCATGCGGTGGCCCTCGACGTCGTATACGTAGTTGCCATCGCCGCGCTCGATGATGAGGGTGGGGGTCGTATGCCCGGCGGCCGCCGAGCTCATCGGATGCCAGAATCGTTTTTGACGCTTTTGATAGTCCATGGTGTCTCTCGTCTCTCTTGCGAAGTGCTTGAACAGGGGGCGGCGCGGTGTGCGCCGCAGGGTCACAGGGCTGCGGTGACGATCTTTTCCTCGAGGTACGAATCGAGCGCGGCCTTCGACAGGTCGCGCCCGATCCCGCTTTGCTTGGTGCCGCCCCACGGCAGGCGCGCGTCGATCGGGCTCCATGCATTGATGGCGACGGCGCCGACGTCGAGCCGCTCGGCGATGCGGTGCGCGGTGCCGACGTCCTGCGTCCAGATCGACGCGGAGAGACCGAACGGCGTGTCGTTGGCGATGCGAACGGCGTCGTCCTCGGTCTCGAACGGCATGACCATGCCGACCGGGCCGAACACCTCGTCGCGGGCGATCCGCATGCCCGGGTGGACGCCGCCCAGAATCGTCGGGCGCATGAAGCAGCCGCGCGGCGGCACCTGCTCGTCGCCGGCGAGCAGGACCGCTCCTTCGGCGAGCGCGCCGTCGACGAGCGCGCGGACGCGCGCGAGGTGGCGCGGGTTGATGAGCGCACCCATCTGCACGCCGGGCTCCGATGGCGGGCCGACGCGCATCGCCCGGGCCGCGTCGGCAAGCCGCTCTTCGAGTGCGGGGGCGATCGAGCGGTGCGCGAGCACGCGCGAGCCGGCCGCGCACGTCTGCCCCTGGTTCGCGAACATGCCGGCCATCAGCGAAGGAATCGCACGGTCGAGATCGGCATCCGCGAACACGATCTGCGCGGCCTTTCCGCCGAGTTCGAGCGTGACGCGCTTGAAGGTCTTCGCTGCGACGCCAGCGATCGCGCGGCCGACTTCGGTGCTGCCGGTGAAGCTGATCTTGCTCACGAGCGGGTGGGCGACCAGCGCTGCGCCGACTTCCGCGCCCACGCCGTGGACGATGTTGACGACCCCGGCGGGCAGGCCGGCTTCGCAGACGAGTTCGCCGAGTCGGGCGACGGCCAGCGGCGCGTCCTCCGACGGCTTGATGACCACCGGGCAGCCGGCCGCCAGCGCCGGCGCGAGCTTCCACACGGCAATCATCAGCGGCGCGTTCCACGGAATGATCAGACCGGCGACGCCGACCGGCGCACGCCGCGTGTAGCTGAGCGTCGGGCGGCCCATGAAGCCGTCGGTCGGAATCGTGCGGCCTTCGAGCTTGTCGGCCCAGCCGGCGAAGTAGCGCAGCGTGTCGATGCACATCGGGAGGTCCATCATGCGCATCTCGGCCAGCGGACGTCCCTGTTCGACGGCCAGCAATTCCGTCAGCGCGTCGCCGTTGCGCTTGACCAGGTCCGCCAGCCGAAGCAGCCAGCGGGCTCGGGCCGCGCCGCCCGCGCGGGCCCACGCGTCGTCGTGCAACGCGGCGTGCGCGGCACGCACCGCGCGATCGACGTCTTCGGCGGTCGACGCGGGCACGGCGGCCACGTAGTCACCGGTCGCCGGCGCCAGCTTTTCGAAGGTGCGGCCGGCCGCTGCGTCGCAATGCCTGCCGTCGATCAGATTCTGAATTTTCATCATGGTGTCCGTGTTTCCCAGGGGCGAATCGTCGGGCCGAACCGGTGAGGGCGATGGCAACTGCCCGCGGCCCGGCTTCGACGTCGGATTCACTGTATGTCGATGAAAACGCGAGCCTTGTCCGCTATTGGCAATCGTTGCCGCGCGATCGGGATAGGGAATACCCGTGCCGGCGCGACGCATGGCGCGTCGCGTCGGCAGCGGGAGATGCTCGGGGAGGGCGCAACGAGACGACGGTGCGGCGCGGCACCGTCCGGGCAGCGACTACTGGGCGGCGCGCCCGAGTTCGCGATACAGGTCGGGGTCGCTGCGCTTCAAGCGCAGCGCGGCGCGGATGCCGAGCGCGCCGACAGCGACGAGGAAATACGGAAACATCGCGACGAAGGTCGAATCCGATCCGCTCAGCACAGACAGGTTGCGCACGACCAGCACGAGGCAGGCACTGAGCGCCATCACGCTGACGAGCGGCGCGATCAGGCGGTGCACGAGGCCGGCGTCCCGATGATCGCGCGCGAAGAACGCGATCACCGAGGTCGCCACCAGGATCTGCACCGCGATGATGCCGATCGTGGCCAGCGCACTCATCCACGAGAACACGACCGCGAACGGATCGAGCCGGAACGCGGCCGACCCGACGATGGCCGCGAGCGCGATCAGCGTCTGCACTTTGCCGGCGACGTCCGGGCACCGATGCACGGGGCACGTATGGCCGAGCTTGCGCCACAGCACGCGTTCACGGCCCATCGCGTAGAAATAGCGCGTGATCGTGTTGTGGAACGACAGGATGGCCGCGAAGAGGCTGGTGACCAGCAGGACGTTCATCGCGTCCGTCGCGATGCCGCCGAGCAGACGGCCGCTGACGGCAAACCACAGATTGGCCGGATCGTGGGCCGCCTGCGCGGCGATCTGGCCTTCGCCCCAGGCCTCGACGATCGCCCACGACGACAGCGCGTAGAACGCCATGATGAGGATCACGGCCAGGTAGGTGGCGCGGGGAATCGTGCGCTTCGGGTCGCGCGCCTCCTCGGAGAAGATCGCCGTGGCCTCGAAGCCCATGTACGAGCCGAGCACGAACACGAGCGCGGTGCCGAGCCCGGGCGCGAACACCAGCGCGGGGCTGAACGGTTTCGCGCTGAAGCCGCCGGCGCTCGCGCCGTGCACGACGATCGCGAGATCGAGCAGCATCACGATCGCGATTTCGCCGATCATCAGCATGCCGAGCAGCCGGCCGCTGAACTCGATGCGCCGCGCGCCGCAGAAGTGGACCGCGACGACGCACGCGAGCGCGAACGCCCACCACGGCACGTCGACGCCGTAGTGCCGCTGGATGCTGTCGTTCAGGAAGAAGCCGAACATGCAGTAGATCGCGATCTGCACCGCGTTGTACGCGACGATCGCGACGAACGCACCGCCCACGCCGGCGGGACGTCCGAGCCCGTTCGCGATGTACGCATAGAACGCGCCCGCGTTGGAGATGTGCCGGCTCATCGCGGCGTAGCCGATGCTGAAGATCAGGTACATGACGCCCGCCAGCACGAATACGCCGGGCACGCCGGGGCCGTTGCCGAGCGAGAATGCCGCGGGTGTCGCGCCGACCATCGCGGTGAGCGGCGCCGCCGCGGCGACGACGAAGAAAACGATGTGCGAAAGTCCGACGGCGTTCTTGCTGAGCCCTGCTTCGGACCGGGGTGACGATTCGTTCATCAGAATTTGCTCCGAGAGACCCCGCCATTGATGGCGGGAAGGAAAGGCGTGCTGTTGACAGGCAGCTTCTTTCACGGGTTAGGATCACCGGCATGATTCTTGTCTACCGCTACCGCGTGAAGTCGCTCAACGGACTGCTGAACAAGCAGAGCCGTGCGGTGAACTACGTCTGGAACTTCTGCAACGATACGCAGAAGCACGCGCTGAAGTGGAACAAGAAGTGGCCGACGGGATTCGATCTGAACGTGCTGACGACGGGGAGCAGCAAGGCGCTCGACATCCACTCCGGCACGGTCAACGCGACGTGCGAGCAATACGCGAAGTCGCGCAGTCAGCACCGACGCCCCTACCTGCGCTATCGCGGCAGGAAATCGCTCGGCTGGGTGCCGCTGAAGGGCCGTGACCTGAAGCGCGAGGGTGACGCGTTCCGTTTCGCCGGCAACACCTTCCGCGTGTTTAACAGCCGACCGCTTCCCGAAGGCAAGATCAAGGACGGGACCAACTTTGCGCAGGATGCACGCGGCAACTGGTTTCTCAACATCGTGATCGAGATGCCTGATGTGCAGGCCCGACCGATCCGTTCCGGTGTCGGCATCGATCTCGGCCTGAAAGACTTCGCCACACTTTCGACCGGCGAGAAGCTGCCTAACGATCGGTTCGGCCGACGCGCGGCGGAAAAGCTCGCGAAAGCGCAGCGGGCGCGAAAGCACAAGCGGCATATCGCGAAGTTGCACGCCAAGGTCGCGAGTGCCCGTGCCGATTTCCAGCACAAGCTCGCGCTCGATCTGGTGCGGCGCTTCGATTACATCGCGGTTGGCAACGTGTCGGCCGCAAAACTCGCCAGAACCAGGATGGCGAAAAGCGTCTACGACGCATCCTGGTCGTCCTTCCGAAACACGCTCCGTTACAAGGCGATCGCGCACGGGGCCACGTTCGAGGAAGTCGACGAAAGCGGTTCTACCCAGTCCTGTTCGGCGTGCGGGTCGAAAGACAGCACGACGCGGCCGAAAGGTATCGCGGGACTGAGAATAAGAGAGTGGACCTGCAGTGACTGTGGTGTCGAACATGATCGTGATATCAACGCTGCGCTGAACATTCTCCGATGCGGACGTGCATCGCCAGGTGTGGGAATCCTCCGCCTTTAGGGCGGATGAGGACGTCAAGAGTGGTCCCGCTGGCCGGCTCGTCCGTCAGGAGTCGACACCGGCATGCCTGATCGATATCCCCGTGCCGCGGCCGATCCTGACGAGCCGGCAATGGATGCCGACGGCCGACGGCGACACAGGTGTGCGCTTGGCCGGCCGCTCGATACGGTGTAGCGCGCATGAGCAGGCCGACGACAAAATTTACGGTGCCGAAATCACGCGCGTTATCCGCTATCGGCAATCCGTATGCACCGGGCGGCAGGGGATTACCCGGATGCGACGCCGCCATGCGTCCGGGGGGGGGGGCTCAGCTCAGGCGCGGCGTATGCGACGGCAACTCGTGGAAATGTTGCTGGTAGTACGCAGAAAAGCGTCCGAAGTGGCAAAAGCCGAATTGCGCTGCCGCGTCGCCGATCCGCATCGTGTCGGGCGTCGTCATCAGGAAGCGGCGCACGGCGTTCAGCCGGATCGAGCGCAGGTAGGCGGTCGGCGTGGTGCCGACCACGTTCTGGAAGCTGTATTGCAGCGTGCGGCGGCTGATCCGGAGGTGGTGACAGAGATCGATGACCGTCGGGACGTCGTCGCATTCCAGCGCGATTTCCTGGCTGCGGCGCACGATGTAGCTTTGCGTCGACGCCGACGGCAGCGCGCCGGCATCCGGGTCGTCGGACTGCACGAGATCGAGCAGGATGCCGACGACACTGTGCGCGAGTACGCGTTCGTCGAACGCATCGCGCGCGGTGAGCGAACCGCTGTCGAGCGCCTGGCCAAGCACGCGTTCGAGGCCGTCCAGTGCGTTGCGGTAGCGGGCGGGCGAGATCGGCAGCACCGGCTGCTTCAGGATGCGGGCGGGCAGGTTCGCGAGTTCGTCCAGTTCGCGATCGGCGGTGAGCGTGCGATCGATCGTGAAGGCGAGCACCTCGGTGTCGCACGGCAGGTGGGCGACGAACTCCTCGCCGCCGCGCAGGGTCAGCAGGCTCGGGCGCTCGACGGTGCGCCCCTGGACCACGGGCGCGACCGCACTGGCAATCGGCAGTGCGAAGCAGAGCCGGTCGCGCGGCGCGAGGCCGTGCTGCATCACGCGCTGGTTGATGCGTTCGCGAAACACGTGAAAACGCTGGCCGGCGACCTGGCGCAGCGTGGTCGTCGCGGTGCCCGGACTGATCTGGTCGTAGTGCTGCGACCAGTTCACGATCGCCTGGGAGTGGAGGTACACATCCGAGAAGCACAGTGTTTCAGCGCGCAGGTTCATGGCGTGGCGAATGCATCCCGTCTCAAATTCGATGCCGGCTGAGGCCGGTTCATGCTGCCCGCTGGATGGCTTCCGAAGGCGCCATGCAACGCGGCCAGTGCTGCCGACGATCATATGCAGAAAAAAAACACCGGGTGACGCGTTCGAAAACCCCGTTGGCGCGCGTCGAGCGAGCTCGCCGCGAAAGGCGACGGTGCGTAACCGAACCGAAAGAAATCCGGGGGTGCCGGGCGATATCGACACACGACCGTCGTTGGCGGTATGTTTTTTATAAATCTCATTATAAGGGATTATATTTATTTTTGAGGTGGGGTATACATAGGGTGTCGCGAGATACCTTGCGATGAGGGCATAGTCGTCCGAGCGATCAAGCAATGCCATAATTATCTTACAAATCTGACGAATTTGGATCGACGAAATGGCCTGGACGGCGCCCGACGGCTTCTCTCGTGTTAACTACCAATAAATCCCGAAATACGGGATTTGTATAATTGTCTCGCAACGCCTTGCTTGCTCGTGACGCATGTCCACATACCGGGAGCGGTCCATGTCCGAGTCACCCCCTGCCTTGTTGTATCGTCGGATCGCGCTGCGCGTGATTCCGTTTCTGTTCCTCTGCTACGTCATCAACTTCATCGACCGCGTCAACATCGGGTTCGCCAAGCTGCAGTTCCTGCAGGACCTCGGCTTGAGCGAAGCCGTATTCGGCTCCGCGACGGCCATCTTCTTCATCAGTTACGCCGCATTCGAGGTGCCGAGCAATCTCGTGCTGGCGCGCATCGGCGCGCGCCGCACGCTGATGCGAATCATGGTGCTGTGGGGCCTTTGCACGGTGGCGCAGATGTTCGTGACCGGCAGCATGTCACTGTACGTGGTGCGCTTTCTGCTCGGCGCCGCCGAGGCCGGCTTCTTTCCGGGCCTGATCCTGTACCTGTCGTACTGGTTTCCGGATACGGTGCGCGCCCGGGTCAACAGCGTGCTGCTGCTCGCCGTTCCCGTCGCCGGGATGATCGGCGGACCATTGTCGGGCTGGATCATGGCGCACCTGCAGGACGCGATGGGGTTACGCGGATGGCAGTGGCTGTTTCTGATCGAGGGATTGCCGGCCATCGCGCTCGGGCTGGTCGCGCCGCTGATGCTGAGCGACCGGCCGGAACAGGCGGCATGGCTGTCGCCTGCGGACCGGCAGGCGCTCTTGCGCGATCTGGACGCGGAGCGGGCCTCGGCCGTGGTCGGCCATGGCCGGGTGGGCGTGCTCGACATCGTTCGCAACGGTCGCGTGCTCGGGCTTGCGGCGATCTATTTCTGCGTCTACGTCGGGATGGGTACGGTGACGTTCTGGTCGCCCACGGTGCTGAAATCGGCCGGGGTGGCGAGCGTCACCGGAATCGGTTGGTTGTCCGGACTGATTTCCGTATTCACGATGATCGGCAACGTGGCGATCGCATGGAGTTCCGACCGATACGGCGAGCGCCGGTGGCATACCGTGGTCTGCATGCTCGTCACCGCGTGCAGTCTGCTGCTCCTGCGCTTCTCGGTCGGCCATGTGTGGATCACCGTGACCTTGCTGGCGATCGCGCAGCTGTGCGCGTTCACCGTGCCGATCGTCTTCTGGACGATTCCGGCTGCCCAACTGACGGGCCGGGCGGCAGCGGCGGGCATCGCGGTGATCAGCATGCTGGGTTCGCTCGGCGGCGCGTTCAGTTCGTGGCTGGTCGGCGTCCTGTTCGCGCGTACCGGCGCGCCGTATGCCGGGCTCGCGGTGGTCGCGGGGCTGCTGGTGGTCGGCTCGGTGCTGGTGACGAGCCTGGTTCCGCGCACCCTGCCGCCGCGTCGCACGGCGGGCGAAGGGGCCGCGTTGCAGGGCGCTGAATAGCGCGTTACCGGGACCCGTGCGCGGTCAATCCGGATCGGGATCGGCTTTCAGCCCGCCCTCGATCCAGCGCGCTTCGGACGCGCGAAGATGCGCGCGAATGGCCGTCTGGGCCGCGATCGGGTCGCCGGCCTGCAGCGCGAGGAGCACGTCCTCGTGCTCGCGCACGGCGGCGGTCCAGGTCTGCGGATTTTCCGCGTGGCCGCGCATCGCGGTCGCGATCGGATCGTGGCGACTGTCGAACAGCTCGCCGACGAAGCGCGTGAGCACCGAATTGCCGGCGGCTTCCGCGATCAGCATGTGGAACTGCCGGTCGGCTTCGACGGGGGACTTGCCGGCCTCCGCGAGCCGCTTCATGCGCTGCACCGTGCGGCGCAGGCGGTCGAGCATCGCGGCCGTCATCCGCGCGGCGGCCAGCGCGGCCACGCTGCCTTCGACGGCCGCGCGGGCCTGCATCAATTCCGACGGACTGTCGCCGAGCGTGACCATCGTGCCGACATCGTCGGCCGCCGTGTCGCGCACATAGACACCGGAGCCCATCCGGATCTCGATCTGCCCGCCGATTTCGAGCGCGATCAGCGCCTCGCGCAGCGACGGGCGCGATACGCCGAGCGTTAGCGCCAGCTCGCGCTCGGGCGGCAGGCGCTCGCCGATCGCGAATTCGCCCTGACGAATCAACGCGACGATCTGGGCCGCGACCGATTGGTAAAGCCGCTTGGGTTCTGTCGATTTCATCCGATTGATAGGGATCAATGCGCTTTGGGCGCAAGCGCGTGTCGCGGAGTCTATCACGCCCATCACATCGCCCCTTGCGGCGGCGGGTTCATCCAGATGTTCGGGTTTTCACTATTGGTAAGATCAGATGTGAATAGTTAAATTGGCTTGACCAAAATTGGTTTGATTGCTGTAATTCATCCAAATTGGACTGACCAAGCGAGCCGAGGTCGATCCGCCCCAAAGGAGACGCAATGGCAATGCCTCGCAATCTGCCTGGTGAGACCGTGCAGGACGAAGCGGACCGGGAGATCCTGCGCCTGGAAGGGATTCGCAAGCGTTTCCCGGGCGTCCTCGCGCTCGACGGGATTCGCCTCGACCTGCGCCGCGGCGAGGTGCATGCGGTGTGCGGCGAAAACGGCGCGGGAAAGTCCACGCTGATGAAGATCATCAGCGGCCAGTACCTGCCCGACGAGGGCGCCGTCCACTATCGCGGCGCGCCGGTGCAGTTTCGTTCGGCCTCCGAAGCGCAGGCGGCGGGCATCGCGATCATTCACCAGGAACTCAATCTCGTCCCGCACCTGAGCGTGGCGGAGAACCTGTTCCTCGCGCGCGAGCCGCGGCGCGGGCCGTTCGTCGATACGAAACGCATGAACGCGGATGCGGCACGCTGCATCGCGCGAATCGGCCTGAATGTCGCGCCGACGACGAAGGTCGGCGTGCTGTCCATCGCGCAGCAGCAGATGGTCGAGATCGCGAAGGCGCTGTCGCACGACGCGCGCGTGCTGATCATGGACGAGCCCACGTCGTCGCTGACGGAAGCCGAAACGGTGCAGCTGTTTCGCATCATCGAGGAACTGCGTGCCGACGGGGTGGCGATCCTGTACATCTCGCACCGGCTCGACGAAATGGCGCAGATCGTCGATCGCGTGACGGTGCTGCGCGACGGGCGCCATATCTCGACGGACGATTTCGCCGACGTGAGCATCGACGACATCGTCGCGCGAATGGTCGGGCGGACGCTCGACGACGCGTACCCGTCGCGCCAATCGGTGCCGACGGACGACGTGCTGCTCGACGTGCGGGAGCTGCGCCGCGACGGCGTGTTCGGGCCGGTGTCGTTCGCGCTGCGCCGCGGCGAGATCCTCGGTTTCGCTGGATTGATGGGCGCCGGACGCACCGAGATCGCACGCGCGATCTTCGGTGCGGATCGCCCCGACGGCGGCACGATCGCGCTGCACGGCCGGCCCGTGACGATCCGTTCGCCGCGCGAGGCGATCCGGCACGGCATCGCGTATCTGTCGGAGGATCGCAAGAAGGAGGGGCTCGCGCTGCCGATGCCCGTCGCGGCGAACCTCACGCTCGCGAACGTGCGCGGCATCGCGTCGCGCTTCGGATTCCTGCGCTTCGACGACGAGCTCGACGTGGCGCGCCGCTACGTGCAGGACCTCGCGATCCGCACGCCGTCCGTGCACCAGCGCGTGCGCAACCTGTCCGGCGGCAACCAGCAGAAGGTCGTCATCGGCAAATGGCTCTACCGCGGCTCGAAGATCCTGTTCTTCGACGAGCCGACGCGCGGCATCGACGTCGGCGCGAAATTTGCGATCTACGGGCTGATGGACCGGCTCGCCGCGGACGGCGTCGGCGTGGTGCTGATCAGTTCGGAGCTGCCGGAACTGCTCGGCATGACCGACCGGATCGCCGTTTTTCACGAAGGTCGCTTGACCGCATTTCTCGACACCCAACACACCAGTCAGGAGGAGATCATGCATTACGCGTCGGGGCGTTCCCATGCTTGAAATGACATCCGATCGCAGCCAGGCCGACGAGCGGGCGGCGCGACAGCGCCGGCGCGACCTGATCCAGAAGTTCGCGGCGCTGGGCAGTCTCGTCGTGCTCGTGTTCGCGTTCTCGATATCGAGCGCGGCGTTCTTCTCGGTCGACAACCTGATGACCGTCGGCCTGCAGGTCACGTCGATCGCCTATCTGGGCGTGGCCGCCACCTGCGTGATCATCACGGGCGGCATCGACCTGTCGGTCGGCTCGGTGCTCGCGCTGGCCGGCGTGTGCGCCGCGCTGCTGGTCAAGGCGGGCGTGCCGGTGCCCGCCGCGATGGCGGCCGGCATCCTGGTCGGCGCGCTGTGCGGGCTCGTCAACGGCATCTGCGTGACGCAGATGGGCCTCCCGCCGTTCATCGCGACGCTCGGCATGATGCTCGTCGCGCGCGGCATCGCGCTCCAGATCACGGGTGCCCGGCCGGTATCGGATCTCGGCGACGCGTTCGGCGCACTCGGCAACGGCGCGCTGCTGCGGATCTCGCGCATCGGCGCGGACGGGTTCCCCGACACGACGTTTCCCGGCATTCCGTATCCGGTCGTGATCATGGTCGTGCTGTTCGTCGTGGTGTCCGTGCTGCTGTCGAGAACGTCGCTCGGCCGTCATATCTACGCGGTCGGGTCGAACGCGGAAGCGGCACGGCTGTCGGGCGTGAACGTCCAGGGCGTGAAGCTGTTCACCTACGTGCTGTCCGGCGCGCTCGCGGGCGTGACCGGCTGCGTGCTGATGTCGCGGCTCGTCACCGGGCAGCCGAACGAAGGCGTCATGTACGAACTCGACGCGATCGCCAGCTCGGTCATCGGCGGCACCTCGCTGATGGGCGGCGTTGGCACGATTTCGGGCACGGCGATCGGCGCATTCGTGATCGGCGTGCTGCGCAACGGCCTGAACATGAACGGCGTGTCGAGCTTCATCCAGCAGATCATCATCGGCGTCGTGATCCTGGGCACGGTCTGGATCGACCAGTTGCGCAATCGCCGGCCCTGACCGGCACGAAGCAGTCCCTACCAACGAGAAGCGGAGCGAGACATGAACAAATCCATCCTGCTGGCGGCCTCGGCGTGCCTGTTCGCGGCCTGCAGCAGCGGCGCGTATGCGGCGGGCGGCGAGATCGCCGTGATCGTCAAGACGGTCAATTCGAATTACTGGCAGAACGTGCAGAAAGGCGCGAAGGCGGCGCTCGACGGGGCCAAGGGCTACACGATGACGTTCCAGGGGCCGGCGGCCGAGTCGGACATCAGCGGGCAGGTCAACATGGTCGACAACGCGGTCACGCGTCATGTGGCGGGCATCGTGCTCGCGCCGTCCGATCCCGATGCGCTCGTCCCCGCGATCAAGAAGGCGTGGGAAGCGCACATTCCCGTCGTGCTGATCGACTCGGCCATCTCGGATGCCGGCAAGCCGTATTACCAGTCGTTCCTGTCGACCGACAACGAGAAGGCGGGTGAATTGTGCGCAAAGGCGCTGATCGACCGCGTCGGGCAGTCCGGCAAGATCGCGATCATGTCGTACGTGCCGGGCGCGGGGTCCGAGGTCAGCCGCGTCGGCGGGTTCCGCAAGTACATCGCGAGTCATTCGAAGCTGCAGGTCGTCGGCCCGTACTACTCGCAATCGCAGATGGCGACCGCGCTGAACCAGACGACCGACGTGCTGTCGGCGAACCCGGACCTGAAGGCGATCTTCGGCGCGAACGAGCCGACCGCGGTGGGGATGGGGCGTGCGCTGAAGCAGTCGGGCAAGGCGGGCAAGGTGGTGGCGATCGGCTTCGACGGCAACGAGGACCTGCAGGGTTTCGTGCGCGACGGCACCGTGCAGGCGATCGCCGTGCAGGGTTCGTGGCAGATGGGGAACAAGGGCGTACGTACGGCGCTCGACGTCATCGAGCGCAAGCCCGCGCCGAAGCTGATCGATACCGGCGTCGTGATGGTCGACAAGCAGAACCTCGATTCGGAGGCGGCGAAGAACGTCCTGTACTGAGCGGCCGCGCCTGCCGCCCGCGTGCGGGCGGCGACCGGCGGCCGTGCCTTTTTTCAGCATCCAGCCACGACTCATGAACGCAAACGATACGCGCACATTGCCGCGCAGCGGGCTGACGGTGTCCGCGCTCGGTCTCGGCTGCTCGCAGCTCGGCGGCCTGTATCGCCCGATGGCGGCCGCCGATGCCGCGTCGCTCGTCGACGCCGCGTGGGCCGCCGGCCTGCGCTATTTCGACACCGCGCCCTATTACGGCTACACGTTGTCCGAGCGCCGCGTGGGGGCGGGGCTCGCCTCGCGCGAGCGCCGCGCCTTCACGCTCAGCACGAAGGTCGGGCGGCTGATGCGCGCAGACGCGAGCGTGCGTCCGGGCGATGACGGCTGGGCCGAGCCGCTGCCGTTCCGGCCGTTCTACGACTACAGCTACGACGGCATCATGCGTTCGCACGACGACAGCCGGCAACGGCTCGGGCTCGCGCGGATCGACATGCTGTACGTGCACGACATCGGCGCGATGACGCATGGCGATCGACACGCCCATTACTGGGAGCAGTTGACCCGCGGCGGCGGGTTTCGCGCGCTGGAGGCGCTGCGCGCGGGCGGTGAGATCGGCGCGTTCGGTCTCGGTGTGAACGAATGGGAGGTCGCCGCCGATGCGCTGAACGAAGCGGCGCTCGATGCGGTGCTGCTGGCCGGCCGCTATACGCTGCTCGAACAGGCGGCGCTCGAACCGCTGCTCGACGCGTGTACTCGTGAAGGGACCGCTGTCGTGATCGGCGGCGTGTTCAACTCCGGCCTGCTCGCCGGCAACGGCAAGTTCAACTATGCGGACGCAAGCGCGGAGGTGATCGACAAGGCGGCACGGCTCGGCGCGCTGTGCAACTGCTTCGACGTGCCGCTTCCGGCCGCTGCGCTGCAGTTCCCGTTCGGCCATCCGGCCGTCGTGTCGTGCGTGATCGGCGCGCGCAGCGTGGCCCAGTTGCAGCAGAACATCGCATGGTTCGAGCGTCCCGCGCCGGCCGGGCTATGGGATGCGCTGCGCGACGGAGGTCTGATCGACGCACACGCGCCCGTTCCGGGAGCACGCGCATGACGCCACGCATCGACGCCCATCAGCACTACTGGCGAATCGCCGCGCGAACCGGCTGCTGGCCGCCGGCCGAACTCGACGCGATTCACCGGGATTTCGGCCCCGCCGATCTGGCGCCGCTGCTCGACGCCGCGCGCATCGATACCACCGTAGTCGTGCAATCGCTGCCGAGCGAAGCCGACACGCGCTTTCTGCTCGAGCTGGCGGCCGACACGCCGACAGTCGGCGCCGTGGTCGGCTGGGTCGACCTGAAGTCCGACGACGCGCCGGCGCGAATCGCGGCGTTTGCATCCGCGCCGAAGGCGCGCGGTTTGCGACCGATGCTGCAGGACCTGCCCGACGACGCGTGGATCGACGACGCGCGGCTGGATCGCGCGGTCGCTGCGATGCTCGAGCACGGGCTGCGTTTCGATGCACTCGTGATGCCGCGCCATCTCGATGCGCTGCTTGCGTTCGCGCGACGCCATCCGGATCTGCCGATCGTGATCGACCACGGTGCGAAGCCGTTCATCGAGCGCGGCGAATTGCAGCCGTGGCTGTCGTCGATGAGCCGGCTCGCGAACCTGCCGAACCTTCATTGCAAGCTGTCCGGCCTCTGGACGGAGGCTGGGCCGTCGGCGGGTCCGGATACGGTGCGAGCGCGCACGCGGCCGTATGTCCACGCGCTGGCCGAGCTGTTCGGGCCGGCGCGCCTGATGTGGGGCAGCGACTGGCCGGTGCTGCGGCTGGCGTCGGCATGCGGCGGCTACGGCGAATGGCTGGCCGCGTGCGAGGACGATTGCGCGCAGTTGCTCGGCTCCGCGGCGCTGGCCGACCTTTTCGGCGGCAACGCGCGCCGCTTCTACCGGATCGACACCGCACGCCACGGCGAATGAACCAGAACGAAAGGAACCCGACATGCTCAGCGTGATTTGCGAATCTCCCGGCGTGCTGCGCGTGCAGCATCGCGACCCGCCCGTGCGCGGCAGCGGCGAAGTGCTGTTGCGCGTGCAACGCGTCGGCATCTGCGGCACCGATCTGCACATCTTTACCGGCAACCAGCCGTACCTCGAATATCCGCGCGTGATGGGCCACGAGCTTTCCGCGGTCGTCGTCGAGGCGGAACCTGGGTCGGGGCTCGGCGCCGGCGACGCGGTGTACGTGATGCCGTACCTGTCGTGCGGACACTGCGTCGCATGCCGTCACGGCAACACGAACTGCTGCGTGAACATCAAGGTGCTCGGCGTGCATCGCGACGGCGCGCTGGCCGAATACCTCAGCGTGCCCGCGCAGTTCGTGCACAAGGCCGACGGCATTTCGCTCGACCAGGCCGCGATGCTGGAATTTCTCGCGATCGGCGCGCATGCGGTGCGGCGCGCCGACATCCGCGCCGGGCAGCGGGCGCTGGTCGTCGGCGCCGGGCCGATCGGCATGGCCGCGATGATCTTCGCGAAGCTGCGCGGCGCCGACGTCACGTGCCTCGACACGCGCGCGGATCGCCTGGCGTTCTGCCGGCAGCATCTGGCGGTCGATGCGACGGTGGAGGTGGGCGTGGACGACGCGGCGCGTCTCGCGGCGTTGACGAACGGCGAGTACTTCGACGCGGTGTTCGACGCGACGGGCAACCTCGATGCGATGAATCGCGGCTTCGAGTTCGTCGCGCACGGCGGCAAGTACACGTTGATCTCGATCGTGCGCGGGCACGTCGCGTTTTCGGATCCTGAATTCCACAAGCGGGAAACCACGCTGCTCGCGAGCCGCAATGCCACGGCCGAGGATTTCGCGACGGTGCTCGACGCGATGCGCGCGGGGCGCATTCCGGACCGCGCGCTGAACACGCACCGGATGCGGCTCGAGGAGGTGCCGGACGCGCTGCCGCGTCTGCTGGAAGCGGGGCAGACCGTCGTGAAGGCGCTCGTCGAATGCTGAGCGATCGAATCCCGCACGGGGAACGCACGTGACGACGCCGCCGATCATCCAGTTCGGCACGAGCCGCTTCCTGCTGGCGCACGTCGACCTGTTCGTTTCCCAGGCACTGGACGAAGGCCACGCGATCGGCGGCATCGGCATCGTCCAGACGACCGGAAACCCGGCCAGTCGCGCCCGAATCGACGCGCTGCGCGCATCCGGTCGCTATCCGGTCCGGATCCGCGGGCGCGACGGCGGCATCGTCGTCGACGAAATCATCGAGTGCCACGCGGTGCATCGCGCGTGGGATGCCGAGCGCGACTGGGCCGAGATACGCCGCGCCGCGATCGAGACGGTGCGCATCATCGTGTCGAACACCGGCGACGCAGGCTATCGCGTCGACCCGCACGACACCGCGGGCCTGCCGGACCAGCCGGGGCAGGTACCGCGCGGCTTTCCGGCGAAGCTGCTCGTGCTGCTCCATGCGCGCTGGCAGGCACGGCCCGACGATGGCGTGTCCATCCTGCCGTGCGAACTGGTGACGAACAACGGCGACACGCTGCGCGACATCGTGCTGGATCTCGCGCGCCAGTGGCGCCTGCCCGACACGTTCGCCGACTATCTGCGCAACCGGTGCGTGTGGGTCAATTCGCTCGTCGACCGCATCGTGTCCGAACCGCTTCACCCGGTCGGCGCGATCGCGGAGCCCTACGCGCTATGGGCGGTCGAACGGCGTGCCGGCATGACGCTGCCGTGCCGGCACGCGCAGATCGTCGTGACCGACGATTTGCGCAGCCACGAGCGCCTGAAGCTGTTCTTCCTCAATCTTGGACACAGCTGGCTCGCGGAACAGTGGCTCGCGGCCGGGCGCGACGCATCGGAAACGGTGCTGGACGCAATGAACGATGCGCGGCTGCGCGACGGTCTCGAGGCGGTGTGGCGCGATGAAGTCGCGCCGGTATTCGTGGCGCTGGGCTTGCGCGAGACGGCCGAACGCTACGTCGACAGCGTGCGCGAACGCTTTCTCAATCCGTTTCTCGCGCATCGTATCGCCGATATCGCGGTCAACCATCGCGAGAAGGTCGCGCGGCGCATCGAGCCGTTGCTCGCGCTCGCGGATTCGCTGGCGCTGCCGGCCGAACAACCGCGGTTGCGGCAACTTGTCGCCCGCCATGAGCCGGCGGCCGGTGAACCGGCGGTCGTCGCAACGACAGGAAGAGGTGCATCGTGACGCAACCGGCAATCGTGATTCTTCACGGCGACGACAACGTCGCCGTCGCACTCGAAGCGCTGGCGCCCGACATGCCGATCGACGTGCACGGCGCGCCATTGCGGCTGGCGGCGGCGGTGCCGGCCGGCCACAAGATCGCCACGGCGCCGATCGCGCGCGGCGACGCGATCGTCAAATGCGGCCAGCCGATCGGCATCGCGCTGCGCGACATCGCCGCGGGCGAGCACGTTCACGTGCACAACGTCGGGATGCCCGAGCGGCACGCGCACGACGGCGGGCCGGCCGGCGGCGCGAGCGACGAACGCACGGATCGCAGCGATTCCTTCGACGGATTCGTGCGGCCCGACGGCCGCGTGGGGACCCGCAACTACATCGGCGTGATCGCGAGCGTCAACTGTTCGGCGAGCGTCTGTCACGCCATCGCGGATGCATACCGGCACGGCGCGCTCGATGCGTTCGGTCATGTCGACGGCGTCGTCGCGATCACCCATCAGAGCGGCTGCGGCATGTCGGCGACCGGCGACGGCATCGAACTGCTGCGGCGCACGCTCGTCGGCTATGCGCGGAACCCGAATTTCGCCGGCGTGCTGCTCGTCGGCCTCGGCTGCGAGGTCAATCAGGTCGGGGCGCTCGCGGAGCGGCTCGACGCGTGTGCGCCGGGCACCGTGCGCACGCTGGTCATCCAGGACGAGGGCGGGGTGCGTGAAACCGTTGCGCGAGGGGTATCGATCGTGCGCGAGTTGCTGGAGGTGGCCGACGGCGCGCGGCGCAGCGCCGTGCCGGCCTCGCGGCTGACGGTCGGCCTGCAATGCGGCGGGTCCGACGGCTACTCGGGCATCACCGCGAACCCGGCGCTCGGCGCGGCCGTCGATCTGCTGGTCCGCAACGGCGGCACGGCGATTCTGTCGGAGACCCCCGAGATCTACGGCGCCGAGCATCTGCTGATCGCGCGGGCGGCGTCGCGCGACGTGGCCGAGCGCCTGCTCGGCAGGTTGCAGTGGTGGGAGCGCTACGTTGCCGACAACGGCGGCGAAATGAACAACAACCCGTCTCCGGGCAATATCGCCGGCGGCATCACCACGATTCTGGAGAAGTCGCTCGGCGCGGTATCGAAGGGCGGCCGCTCGACGCTTCGCGCGGTCTACGACTACGCGGAGCCGGTGGGGCAGTCGGGGCTCGTTTTCATGGATACGCCCGGGTACGACCCGGTGTCGGCCACCGGGCAGATCGCCGGCGGCGCGAACCTGATGTGCTTCACGACGGGCCGCGGCTCGGTGTTCGGCTCGAAGCCGGTGCCGACGATCAAGATCGCGACGACGAGCGGCCTGTTCGAGCGGATGCAATCGGACATGGATTTCGACAGCGGCGGGATCGTCGCCGGCTCGCTCACGGTCGGTGAAGCGGGCGCGCGGTTGTTCCGGCTGATGCTCGACGTCGCCTCCGGACGAAAATCCCGAAGCGAGGACAACGGCATCGGCGAACGCGAATTCGTGCCGTGGCTGCGCGGCGCGATCATGTGACGCGCAAGGCGGCGTGCGGCCGCGCGCGCAATCGGACAGCGAAGGAGAATCCGCGATGAGAACCCGCATGAGCGAGCCGGCGATCGGCGAAACCGGCCACGACGGCCCGCTGTCGGAACTGGAGAAGGGGTTGCTGGGCGAGGCGCTGCGGCTGCTCGCCGAGACGCGCGCGCGGGCGCTGGAACTCTGCGTCGAGGTCAGCCGGCGGCAGGGCGGCGCCGCGCCGGACGTCCACGACTTCAACCTGCCCACGATCATCGAGCTGCAACGGCGCTTCGGTACGCGGTCTCGCCCGCGGGCGCCGTTGCAGGATCGATCGTCGGTGCCGGTTACGCTGCCGACAGCGTGATCGACACGCCCGTCGCGGTATAGACGGGCGTGGCCTTGAACCCGTCGACCGTCACCGTCGAGAACTTGGCCGATGCTGCCGCGCCGTCGATCAGCGCGATCGTGTCGCCGGCTTTCGGCGTGTAGCCGTTCACGAACTTCACGTGCAGCGTGCCGCCCGCAACGGTGAGCGGGCCGCCCACGCGCAGGCGTCCGCCGCCGTTGCCGTCGATGTCGAGTTCGAGCGTCGTGTTGTCGAGCTGCGTGTAGCGGGCCGCGATCGTCACGGGCGCACCGGCCGCGATCCGCATGCTGCCGCCCGAGCCGACGTACACGTCGCCTGTACCGAACGCCGTCGTCGATGCCGCCGCCAGCGTGCCGCCGCTCACCTGCGTGCCGCCCGTGTAGCTGTTGTTGCCTGCCAACGTCAGCGTGCCGGTGCCCTGCAGCGTCAGCTTGCCGGCGCCCGCGACATCGTTGCGCCACAGGTCGGCCGCATTCAGGCCGCCCTGCGATGCATCCATCGACACGATCACGTTGCCGTTGAATGCGCCGTAGCCGTCGGCCGCCGCGAACAGGTTCAGGCGCCCCCAGCCTTCGGCGTCGTCCATGACCGGATAGCCGGACGGCAGTTCGGTCGTCTTCAGCACGACGCGCCGCTGGTCGGCGCTCAGGTACGGGAAGCGCGTCTGCAGCAGGATTTCCGCGCCCTTCGGCACGACCGGCGGCGCGTTGGTCGATTCGATCGCGCCGAAGCCGAACGTCATGCGGCGCAGGAACGCCGCCTTGTTCGTCGCATAGTCGGCGAACCGGTCGGTGGCCGTCGTGCCGGTGTGCGCGAATGCGGCGAACGTCGTGGCGCTCGTGCCCGTCAGTTGCTGCAGCGCCTGATGGGCCTGGGCGTAGGCGGCCTGCGCGTCGCCGGCGTAGGCGGTCAGGTTCGCCGCGCTGACGGCCAGCGCGAGCATGCGGCCGCCGATCACGTCGAGCGGCGAGTGCATGCCGGCGAGGATCCGGTTCTCGCCGAGCTCGAGGCCGCGGCTGACCATTTCCTGGAAGCGTTCCGGCACGAGCCACGCCATCGTCGTCGCATCGCGCACCGCTTCGGCCGTGTGGCCGCTGATGAACCCGCCGTCGGTCGCGGGCGTCGTGCTTTCGGCCGGCACGAGCGTCGGCGCGACGACCACGCTCGTGCTCCAGCGGTACGGGCGCGCGTATTTGTAGAAGCGCTTGGTCGGCTCGGTCGACGCGTTGTTGCCCATTTCGTTGAGCAGGTCGACGACTTTCCCGAAGCTGGCGTTGCCGCTGCTGCTGCCGACGCCGACGTTGTTGCCGGCGTCGTTGTACAGCACGGTCGTGGCGTCGGCGGGCACGCTGGTGATGCTGGTCGTCTGCTGGGCCGCGGTGCGCCAGGCGGCGGTGAGCGGGCCCATGCCGTCGGTCACGCTGTATCCCTTGCCGCGCCGGTCGTCGTAGTACGCGGCATCGGCCTGCTGCGGCGTACGGGCGGTCGTCGCGTTGACCACATACTGCACGTTGGCCGACAGCACCGCGTCGTTCACGATCGTGCCGCACGAAACGCCGCTGTTCGGCAGTCCGGAGCAGGGCGATGGCGAGACGGCCGGGAACGCGCCGTTGGCCGACGCGGTCACGCCCGCGTCGACGAGCATCGTTGCCGGCTGCCAGAGATCGAGGAAGCGGCTCGTCACGCGCACCGCGGCGTTGGTCGACAGCGTCGCATAGCGCGCGTCGCCGCGCTGGTTGGTCGCGACGTTGTCGACGAACGCGGGCGCGCTCGGGATCGGCGCGCTGTCGACGAAGCCGGGGTCGGCGGGCGGCGCCGGAACGGCCGCGGCGATCGTGCCGGTCGACGCGACGTCGTCGCCGCCGCCGCAGGCAGCCAGTACGATCGCACTCGACAATGCTGCGGCGTGCAGCGGGAAACGGCTTCGTGACGCAAACATGCAAGACTCCATCCTGAGGGTTGAAGATGGAGGATTGTGGTGAACGATCGTTACGCGGCCGTTACGGAATTGTTTCGCGTCATCGTTGGCGCGCGAAAATTCCCACTATCTGGTTAATTTCCGATACTGAACATGACGGGCGCCGGTTCGATGCGCCCGTCGCGCAACCCTGGCCGCGAGTCGAATCGCTACGCGCCGGCCGGGCGCGCGTCGAGCCGGAACAGCGAGACGGCCTCGGCAAGCCGGCTTCCCTGTTCTTCGAGCGATTTCGATGCGGCGGCGGCCTGTTCGACGAGCGCCGCGTTCTGCTGGGTGACTTCATCCATTTGCGTGATGGCCAGGTTGACCTGCTCGATGCCGCGGCTCTGCTCGTTCGACGCGGCGGCGATCTCGCCCATGATGTCGGTCACGCGGGAGATCGCGTGCGTGACCTGGCTCATCGTATCGCCTGCGTTGTTCGCGATATGCGAGCCGTCCTGGATTTTCCGGACCGATTGCGAGATCAGCTCGCGAATTTCCTTCGCGGCGTTCGACGAACGCTGCGCGAGACTTCTGACTTCGCTGGCCACCACCGCGAAGCCACGGCCTTGCTCGCCGGCACGGGCGGCCTCCACGGCGGCGTTGAGCGCGAGGATGTTGGTCTGGAATGCGATTCCTTCGATGATCGCGGTGATCTCGCCGATCTTGGTGGAACTGGTGCTGATGTCCGTCATCGTGTCGACCATCAGCCCGACCGCCGCGCTGCCGCGCTGGGCGACCTCCGATGCGTTGTCGGCCAGCCCGCTCGCCTGCTGCGCGTTGTCGGCGTTCAGGCGCACGGTGGACGTCAATTGCTCCATGCTCGACGCCGTTTCCTGCAGCGACGCGGCCTGCTGCTCCGTGCGGGACGACAGATCCTGGTTGCCGGACGCGATCTCGGCGGCCCCCGTCGCGACGTTGCCCGATGCCGTACGCATTTCCGAGATCAGGCGGACCAGGTTGGCCTGCATTTCCCGCATGGAAGCCAGCACGCTGCCGACCGGCGCAGCGCCGGTCGTGGATTCGGTGCCGAGATCGCCGGCGGCGATACGGCGCGCGATGTCGCTGAGCGCGGCAGGCTCCGCGCCCAGCGAGCGCAGCAGGTCGCGGGTGATGAACAGACCCGAGATCGCGGCTGCCGCAGCGGCGGCGATGCAGATGGCGATCAGCATCAGTCGTCGCGAGGTATAACGGTCGTTCGATTCCTTCACCAGTTGGTCGGCCATCGTGCGCGAGTAAGTTGCATACGTGTCGGTGGCCGCGACGAGCTGGGCCAGCAGCGGTCGACACTGTTCGTTGATCATCGTGACCGCCTGATCGCGCCGGTTGTTCGCCGCCGCGTCGACGATGGCGCGCGCCACGGGGCCGTACTGCGCCTCGACCGCCCCGATTTGCCGAACCAGTTCGCGAGACTTGTCGGACGCGCCGCTCCCCTCGCGCACCGCATTCGTCAGTTCGCCCATCAGCGCGCCGACTTCGCGGTCGGCCTGCAGTGCCGCCTCCTTCTCGATGTCCGCGTCGCGCGGGCTGGCCGCGAGCACCTGGTTGCGGGCGGCGATCGCGCGCCGATCGACCGCGAAGCGAATCTTGTCCGCCAGGTTCGCGCGGGCGTTGGTGCCGTTGACGTAATTCTCGAATGCCGCGTTCGCATTGCCGAGCGATACGATGCCGAGGAGGGAGACGAGCACAACCATGCACGTAAGAAGTCCGAAAGCCATGATCAGCTTCGTGCGAACCGTTAACCGTCGATCATTCATGGGGATATTCCATTCGTTGGTATCAAATAGTTTTCCTTATTATCGGAACGGTGAATGAACAATTTAGGGCGGCGGCCTGGGGCAATCGTTTGCGAGTAACCTGCCGGCAAAAAATAATCTGGCTGCGACCCGCGTTCGTCATGCCGAGCGGGCGAACGGCTCCGGTTCCGAGCAACACACCCGGTTTCTGCCTTCGCGCTTCGCCCGATAAAGCGCCATGTCCGCCTGATGCGACAGCGCGTGCACGGATGCGGGGCGTGCACGATGGCCGGTCGTGCAGCCGATGCTGACGGTGAAGGGCGGCACGGTTTCCGCAAACCCGTCGAGCCGGTTGCGCTCGACTTCGCGGCGGATCGCCTCGGCAACCCGCGCGGCACCGGCTTCGTCCGTATCGGGCAACACCGCGACGAACTCCTCGCCGCCGTAGCGCGCGGCGAGGTCGCCGCGCCGCCGCGTGTGCGTGCGGATGCATTCGGCGAGAAAGCGCAGCGCCGTGTCGCCCTTGGCGTGGCCGTGCAGGTCGTTGTACTGCTTGAAGTGGTCGGCATCGATGAACAGGATCGACAGGCTGCCGTGGCTGCCCCGTTGCAGCCGTTCCCATTCGTCGGCCAGCGCGATATCGAGCGCGCGGCGGTTGCGCAGGCCCGTCAGCGGATCGGTCCGGGTGAGGTCCATCAGCAGCGTCTGCTTGCGCTGGTTGTCCCGCAGCGCAAACGCAAGCAGCCAGACCACCGCGCAGAACAGCGTGCTGATCACGGTAGCCGATACGCCGACCGTCCACGACAGGCGTGTAATGCCCGCCAGCACGTCGTGCTCGGCCGGCGCGACGACGGCGATCAGCGGCGTGCCCGGGATCCGCTGGTATGTATACAGCCGCAGGATCCCGTCGATGCTCGAGCGCGCGGGATAGAAGCCCGATTCGCTGTTCACCATCCTTTCGAAGGATTTCGAGCGACGCAGGTGGTTCATCTGGCCGTCGTTCAACGACGGGTTTCTCGCGAGGATCGTGCCGTCCGCGCGCACAATCGCGCTGACACCGTTCGGGCCGACATCGAGGCGGGACAGGAGGTGCTCGAAATAGGCGAGATCGATGGCGACGACTGCGATCCCGTTGAACGTATGATCCGGCCGCTCGATGCGGCGCGACAGCGCGATGGATTCCTTGCCGCCGCGCGAACGTGCGCGATACGCTCCGGACACGTAGAGGCCGACGTTGTCCGCGTCGCGATGGACCTTGAAGTAGTCGCGATCGCTGAAGTCCCAGCGATGGGTCGTGCCGCAGCATCCGTCGATCAACTGGCCGCGCTCGTCGGTCACGCCCATGCCGGTGAGATACTGGGCCGCGGTGCGCTCGAACAGCAGGTCGTGCCGCAACCCGGCGTCCATGCGCTGCACGGCGGGCTTGCCGAGGTCGGCAGCCAGCGCCACCAGCGCGTTGTTCGACGTTTCGACCGTCCTCCCGATCTGGCTCGCGAGCACGGCCGCGACGTTGCGCGACGTCTCATGCGCATGCTCGACGACTTCGCTCCGGGCGGCCCACAGCGTTGCCGCACTGATTGCGAGCGCGGCGAGCGACATCAGCGTGCCCAACGCACCGACGGCAAGATGGTTGCGTCCGGCCCAGTCGGCAATTTTCTCGATCGAAGTGAATGCGGCCATGCTCGCGCTCGTGTGGGAAGCCGGCAGACATTGCTCCGGCGCGGGTCAAATCCGAGTTAACGGCATGGTTAACCAAAAATCGAGGCCGGCGTGGCAACCGGTCGACGCGTGTGGCGCCGCCCGAAGGGGCGCAAACGTGTGCGCCCGAATCGAGGGTAATTACCAACGGGATGCCATTCAAGATGAGGCCGTCTCGGCCGATATCTGTACCAAATGGTTAACGTCGCGAGTCCCCTGCATGAAATTGTCCACGAAACTGATGATGCTCGTCGCCGCCGCGCTGACCGGCATCGTGTTGCTTGCCGCCCTGTCGCTGCATACGTTGCGCGATGCGCTGATCGACAGCCGTCGCGAAGAGATCGTCATTCTCCTGACGAAAGCCGAACATCTGGTCAATTCCTACCGCGCATTGCAGGCGAGCGGCGCGCTTACCCGGGAGCAGGCCCAGCAGCAGGCGAAAGCCGCGTTGTCGGCGCTCAACGCGGATACGCGCAGCTACTACTGGGTCACGACATCCGACGGCGTCAATCTGGTGCATCCGAACGCGAAGTTCATCGGCACCCGGGCCAAGGGAAACCGCACGACCCTCGGCATGACCGATAGCGAGGCATACCGCGCGGGGATGGCACAGGCCCATTTCGCGCTCGTCGACGTACTGATCAAGCGCAGTCCCGAAGCGGACCTGGAGCCGAAACTCCAGGGGGTGGTCGCCATTCCCGACTGGGACTGGTGGATCGGCACGGGCTTTTTCTACGACGACATCAATGCGGCTTTCACGCGGCTCGCGTTGATACTGGGTGCCATTGCGCTTGCCATCTCCGTGGTGCTGGGGGCGATCGCGTGGGGTGTGCTGCGCAGCGTCATGCGCACGCTGGGCGGCGAGCCTGCCCATGCGACGGGCATTGCGGCCCGCATCTCGGCCGGCGAGCTGGACGTCGAGTTCGATGCGGCGAAGGCCGCGCCGGGAAGCTTGCTCGTGGCGCTGAGCGAAATGAAGTCGCGGCTGACCGACACGATCGCCGAGATCCAGGCCGCGAGCCATTCGATCGCGGTCGGCACCGGGGAGATCGCGCAAGGCAACCTGGACCTGTCGCAGCGCACGGAGGAGCAGGCGGCGTCGCTGCAGGAAACGGCGGCCAGCATGGAACAGATCACTTCGACGGTCAAACAGAATGCCGAGCATGCGCATCATGCGAATGCGCTCGTGACCCGTGCCAAAGCGGCGACCGAGCTCGGCGGCGGCGCCGTGCAGGAGGTCGTGGAAACGATGCGGCAGATTTCGGACGAGTCGACGCGCATCGCCGACATCACCGTCGTGATCGAAAGCATCGCGTTCCAGACGAACATCCTTGCGCTCAATGCGGCCGTCGAAGCGGCGCGAGCCGGCGAGCAAGGGCGCGGGTTCGCGGTCGTGGCCTCGGAAGTGCGCTCGCTTGCCCAGCGCAGCGCCGCGGCGGCAAAGGATATCAAGGGTCTGATCGAGGCGTCGGTCGAGCGGGTTGGCAGCGGCAGTCGGCTCGTCGCGGCTGCGGGGACGCGCATGACGGAGATCGTCCGGTCGATCGACCAGGTTGCCGGGATCATGGGCAAGATCTCGGCGGCCTCCGCCGAGCAAAGCACCGGTATCGAGCAGGTCAGCAAGGCCGTGTCGCAAATGGACGAGGTCGTCCAGCAGAATGCCGCGCTCGTCGAGCAGGCTGCCGCGGCCGCTTCGTCGCTGGATGAACAGGCGGCGCGGCTGAGGGCCGCGGTGTCGGTTTTCCGGCTGGGCACCTGATCCGCGGATTTCGACGAAAGAATCGGGGCGTGCGCGGGCGATGAGCCGCGCAGGCCCGGATCGTTCTCGAGCGGTCGATCGGGCACGTTGAAAAAGCAGGCGTGTCGTGGCGACCCGGCGCGCCACAAACGGGGCGCCTCCCCGACTACGGCACAGCGCGCAGGCGGCCACGCCCAGCACGGGGGCGCTCTGCCGCCAGGAGCCAGGAGCCAGGACCGGAAACCGGCACCGCGCGCCGTCGGCGCGCCGATTGATAACGAATAAACATCAATTCTTCCAAAAATTGCACTTATCGTTTGGCCGGCATCGAGGGAACATGCCGGAAAACGACAATCGACCAGCCCCACCCGCGTATTCCAGGATTTTCAGGAGACACCCAGATGCACCCCTCGTCCAGCCTTCCGGCCGAACGCTCGAAGGCCGCCGCGATCTTTCGCGTCACGGCCGGCAATTTTCTCGAGCAGTTCGACTTCTTTCTGTTTGGCTTCTACGCCACGCAGATCGCCAACGTCTTCTTCCCCGCGCAAAGCGAGTTCGCATCGTTGATGATGACCTTCGCCGTGTTCGGCGCCGGCTTCCTGATGCGGCCGCTGGGCGCGATCGTGCTGGGCGCGTACATCGACGAGGTCGGCCGCCGCAAGGGCCTGATCGTGACGCTGTCGATCATGGCGAGCGGCACCATCCTGATCGCGTTCGTGCCGGGCTATGCGACGATCGGGCTGCTCGCGCCCGTGCTCGTGCTGATCGGCCGGCTGCTGCAGGGCTTCTCCGCGGGCGCGGAACTGGGCGGCGTGTCGGTTTATCTGGCCGAGCTGGCGACGCCCGGCCGCAAGGGCTTCTTCACGAGCTGGCAATCGGCCAGCCAGCAGGTGGCGATCGTCATCGCGGCGGCCCTCGGCTTCGCGCTCAATCAGTGGCTGAGCGCATCGCAGATCGCCGCCTGGGGATGGCGCGTGCCGTTCTTCGTCGGCTGCATGATCGTGCCGTTCATTTTCATGCTGCGTCGCAACCTCGAGGAAACCCAGGAGTTCAAGGCGCGCAAGCATCGTCCGGGCATGAAGGAAGTGTTCGGTACGCTGGTCCAGAACTGGGGCGTCGTGATCGCGGGCATGATGCTGGTCGCGATGACCACCACGAGCTTCTATCTGATCACGGTCTACGCGCCGACCTTCGGCAAGACGGTGCTGCATCTGAGCACCGCCGACAGCCTGCTCGTGACGCTCTGCGTCGGCGTGTCGAACTTCGTGTGGCTGCCGATCGGCGGCGCATTGTCCGACCGGATCGGCCGCCGGCCGCTGCTGGTCGGCATGACGGTGCTCACCGTCCTGACCGCCTACCCGGCGCTCTCGTTCCTCGCTCACGCGCCGTCGTTCGCGAACATGCTGATCGTCCTCCTGTGGCTCTCGTTCATGTACGGGATCTACAACGGTGCGATGGTCGTCGCGCTGACGGAAGTGATGCCGGTACAGGTGCGTGTCGCGGGCTTCTCGCTCGCCTACAGCCTCGCGACGGCCGTGTTCGGCGGCTTCACGCCGGCCATCTCGACCGGGCTCATTCACATGACGGGCGACAAGGCCGCACCGGGCTACTGGATGAGTTTCGCCGCGGTGTGCGCGCTGCTCGCGACGTTTGCCCTCTATCGTCGCCACGCAACGACGCTGACGCCGGCGCATTGATGCCAGGCCCATCCGGAACGTTCACTCCCACCCACGCATCCGCATGACCACGACCATGAGAAATCTGCTCCTGAAATGCTGCGCGACCGCGCTCGTCGCCACTGCGGCGGTAGCGGCCAACGTACAGGCCGCCGAACTGCACGTGATGAGCTCGGGCGGCTTCACCGCCGCCTACAAGGTGCTCGGCCCGCGGTTCGCGTCCACGACGGGCAATTCGCTCGCGACGGCGCTCGGCCCGTCGATGGGCAAGTCACCCGAGGCGATTCCGAACCGCCTCGCGCGCGGCGAGCCCGCCGACGCCGTCATCATGGTCGGCTACGCGCTGGACGACCTGATTAAGCAAGGCAAGGTCATCCCCGGCTCGCGCGTCGAGCTGGCCGACTCGCGCATCGGCATGGTCGTGCGCGACGGCGCGGCGAAGCCCGACATCAGCACCGCCGAAGGCCTCAAGGAGGTGCTGCTGCACGCGAAGTCGATCGCTTACTCGGATAGCGCGAGCGGTGTGTATATCGAGCGCGAGCTGTTCAAGAAGCTCGGCATCGAGGAACAGGTGAAGTCGAAGGCGAAGATGATTCCGCGGATTCCGGTGGCGTCGGTCGTCGCGAACGGCGACTACGAAATCGGCTTCCAGCAGGTCAGCGAGCTGCTGCCCGTCAAGGGGGCGACCTTCGTCGGCAAGATTCCCGAGCCGCTGCAGTCGGTCACGCGCTTCGCTGCCGGCATCCCCGTCGGCGCGCAGCATCCGCAGGAAGCGAAGGCGCTGCTCGACTATCTCGCGTCGCCCGACGTGCAGGCCGACGTGAAATCGACCGGACTGGATTCCGTTTCCGCTCATTGAGCGTCGATCGGCGGGAAGGCTTGCGTCAGACAGCCTTCCCGTCACCGTCGGCATCGCCGGCGGAATCGTCTGCATTGGCCCCGTCCGCGGATACCGGCCCGACTGCGGCGAGCTTCTGCGCAAGACGCGCACGATCACACGCACCTTCCCACAACGAAACGAAGATCACCGCGCAGGCATTGCTGATCACGCTCGTCAGCGCGCGTGCCTCGGACAGGAAGCGGTCGATGCCGACCAGCAGCGCCACGCCGGCGACGGGCAGGTCGGGCATGACGACGAGCGTGGCGACCAGCGCAACCAGTCCGCTGCCGGACACGCCGGCCGCGCCCTTCGACGTGAGCAGCATGATCGCGAGCATCACCGCGATCTGCGACGCGGAGAGCGGCACGTCGCACGCCTGCGCGATGAACAGCGCCGCGAGCGTCAGGTAGATCGCCGTACCGTCCAGATTGAAGGAGTAGCCTGCCGGCAGCACGAGCCCCACGACGCCCTTGTCGCAACCGAGCGCCTCCAGCTTGACGATCAGGCGCGGCAGGACGGGCTCCGACGAGGACGTCGCCAGGACGATGAGCAACTCCTCGCGCATGTAGCGCAAGAGCCGCCACAGCGCGAAGCCGTGCAGCCGCGCGAGCGGTGCGAGCACCAGCGCGACGAACAGCGCGCATGCCACGTAGAAGGACAACATCAGCTTCGCAAGCGAGCCGACCGAGCCGATCCCGAAGCGGCCCACCGTGAAAGCCATCGCGCCGAATGCGCCGAGCGGCGCGAGCCGCATGATCATCGCGAGCACGCGAAAGACAATCTGGCCGACGCCGTCGATCAGCGCAAGAACGGGCCGGCCGGCCTGCGGATGTGCGTTCAGCGAGAAGCCGAACAGCAGCGACAGCAGCAGCACCGGCAGCACCTCGCCTTTCTCGAACGCGCCGAGCATCGTATCGGGGATCACGCTCAGCCCGAAGGCCACGAGCCCAGGCGGCTGCGCATGCTTCACATACTGGGCGATGACGCTCGAATCGAGATGGTGCACGTCGATGTGCATGCCGGCGCCGGGTTGCAGCACGAACGCCGTGACGAGTCCGATCGCGAGCGCGACGGCGGTCAGCAGATAGAAGAGCGCCAGCGCCCGGACGATCGTCCGGCCGATTGCCTGCCCGCTCGCCAGGGACGTGATGCCCGATACGATCGTGCAAAAGACGATCGGCGCGATGGTCATCCGCACGAGCCCGACGAACGCATCGCTGAGGGGCTTGAGCATGGCGCCTGCCGCCGGCCAAACGTGACCGACGGTCACGCCGAGCATCATCGCGAGCAGGACCTGCACGTAAAGCGATCTAAGCAGCCTGGCCAACCTCACTGTCCCGTCTTCCTTCGCATTTTCTTTGTCGTTGTCACACCGGTGCGCTGCCGCTTGCGATACCGCCGCGCTTCGCGTCGATGACCATCCGGTGAAACGCTTCGGCGGCCGGCGTGAGCGGCCTTCCGCGTCGTTTCACGATCCCCACGCGTCGTTTGACGACCGGTTCGACGAGCGGCACGCTCGTGAGAATCGGATGGTCGTGCCCGGGCATCGCCATCGAGGGCACGGCGGCGACGCCGAGCCCCGCCTCGATCAATCCGAGCAGCGTCGTGACGTGGCGCGCCTCGCAGACGCTCGGCCCGCGCGGCGCCACGGCGGCCAGCGCCTGGTCGAGCAACAGACGGTTACCGGAAGTCTTGTCCACCGACACGTAGTCGTGCTCGTAAAGTTCGCTCCAGGTCACGCGCTTCTTGCGCGCGAGCGGGTGGTCGCGGCGGCAGGCGGCAACGAACCGCTCCTGCAGCAACACCTTGAACTCGATCTCGGCTTCCTGGCTGCCCATGAAGCTCACGCCGAAATCGGCCTCGCCGCTGATCACGGCGCCCAGCACCTCGTTCGCGCTCGCGTCGAGCAGTTTGACCCGGATGCGGGGAAAGCGCTGATGATAGCTCGCGATGACGGTGGGCAGAAAGTAGTAGGCCACCGACGGAACGCACGCGATGGTCACATGGCCCAGTCGGCTCGACGAAACGTCGCGAATGCCGAGCAGGGCTGCGTCGAGATCGTCGAGCAGCTGCTCGGCACTCTGGGCGAACACGCGGCCGACGGTGGTGAGCGTGACGCTGCGTGTGGTGCGCTCGAAGAGGCGCACGCCGAGCGCGTCCTCGAGCTTGTCGATCCGGCGACTCAAGGCAGGCTGGGAGAGGCTGACCGCCTCCGCGGCCTTGCGGAAACTCCCCATTTCCACTACCGCGCGAAACGCCTGCAAGTCGGTTAAATCGAAGTTGATTGCCACGGGCCGGTCTCCGCCTGTCAGATGCGGCGTATTGTGCACGATTCTGCCGGCATGACCGTGCTGCGATGAAGGTGGGCCGTGCTGCGCGGCTTACGCAGGTGAGGCCGAACGCCGCGCCGCTCCGCCCTTGCGATACAGCGACAGCGTTGCAAGCAGCCCGCAGCATGCGGCGAAGCTGAGCCAGTAGCCGGGCGCGGCCTTGTCGCCCGTCACCTCGATCAGGTAGGTCGACACCGCGGGCGTGAAGCCGCCAAAGACCGCGGTCGCGAGGCTGAATGCAAGCGAGAATCCGGCCACGCGGACGCTGGCGGGCATGATTTCGGTCAGCGCCGCGACCATGGCGCCGTTGTACATGCCGAAGAAGAAGGAGAGCCACAGCAGCACGGCCAGCATGCGGCCGAAGCTGGGCGCGGATGAAAGCCACGCGAGCGCGGGATACGACGTCACGATGGCCGCGACGGCGATGGCGACGAGAATCGGCTTGCGGCCGATGCGGTCCGACAGCGCACCGCCGACCGGCAGCCAGAAGAAATTCGATACGCCCACGCACAGCGTGACGATCAGGCTGTCCGCCGTGGACAGTTTCAGGACGGCCCTGCCGAACGTCGGCGTGTAGACCGTGATGAGGTAGAACGTCGTCGTGGTCATCGCGACGAGCAGCATGCCGGCCAACACCGTGCGCCAGTTCCGCAGCATCGTCGCGAATACCTCGCGTGCACGCGGATGATGGGTGCGCGCCTTGAATTCGTCCGTTTCCTGCAGCGTCCGGCGAAGCAGGAAAATGACCGGAACGATCGCGCAGCCGATGAAGAACGGGATGCGCCAGCCCCATGCACCGATTTCCTGGCTCGTCAGCAGATGGTTCAGCAGATAGCCCAGGGCCGCCGCGATGACGATCGCGACCTGCTGGCTTGCCGACTGCCAGCTCGTATAGAAGCCGCGATGCCCGGGCGTGGCCATTTCCGCGAGATAGACCGACACGCCGCCCAGCTCGGCACCCGCGGAGAAGCCTTGCAGCAGGCGTCCCAGCAGCACCAGCGCCGGGGCGGCAAGCCCGATCGTCGCGTACCCCGGCACGCACGCGATCAGGATCGTGCCGCTCGCCATGATCGAGAGCGTCACGATCAGGCCTTTGCGTCTTCCCACTTCGTCGATGTATGCGCCGAGCACGATCGCGCCGAGCGGGCGCATCAGGAAACCGGCGCCGAAGACGGCAAACGTCAGCAACAGCGACGCGAACTCGCTTGCCGCCGGAAAGAAGACCCGGGAGATGCTGGTCGCATAGAAGCCGAACAGGAAGAAATCGAACTGCTCGAGAAAATTGCCGCTGGTCACGCGCAGGACCGCGCCGAGCTTCGACGTGCCTGCGGCCGTGCCGTCCGGCGCGGTTGACGGTGAGGGATGCATGGGGTGTCTCCGTTGGATGTATTGTGCGAAGCGGCCCGGAAGCCGGGCTGCTTCGTGTGGCCCGATTCAGTCCGAGCCGAGTTGCAGGCGATTGGCCTGGCGCTTTTCGATCGATGACTTGAGCAGTGCCGCGCAGCGAAAGATGCCGTGCGCGAATTTTCCGTACGGCAACGTTGCGAAGAGCGCCATCACGATGCCGAGATGAACGGCGAGCAGTATCGCCATCGCACTGCTGTCGCGCCACGCGAGCAGCGCCAGTCCCGACGCGCTCACGAGCATCAGCAGCGCAATGAAGCCGCGGTCCATCGGGCGTTGTGCCGGATCGGTCCGCGCGGGGTCGCGCCGCAGGTTGAGCCACAAGAGGCCGGCAGGCCCGATCAGCAGACCGATCCCGCCGGCGGTGCCGAGCAGCACGGGCAGGCTCAGGAACGCGTACGGCGCGTGCAGGTCCAGCGCATAGTGATAGAAGGTCGCCACGAGCGTGGCGGCAAAGCACAGCATGAAGCCGTAGAACGTGAAGTGGTGAAACCGGCGCCGCGCGAGCGTGAATGCATCGTCGGCCTCGTTGCAGCCGTCGCCGTGGCCGCCGTCGAGATAGGTCAGCGCGAGCGCGTGCTTCGCCGCTTCGGCAACCGCCGGCATGCTTGCCGTGCCCGACGACACGTCGCGCCAGAAGTGCGTCACGCCGACCCCGAGCGCCAGCACGGCGAGGCCGAACACCGCGCCGAACATCGCGGCGAGCAGGTTGTGCGGAAAGACCGCATAGAAACGGCCGCCCGACGGGCCGTTCAGCAGCGAGCCGTGCATCGCGACGCCGAGCATCAGGAACAGCGCCAGGCCGATTGCCAGCGCGAGGGCGACGGTCAGGCCGTTGCGCCTGTAGAGCTTGCCCATCGCGGCGGGCCACGCATACTCGGCATACGTATCGACGCGGACCTGCGCCATCGCCTTCGGCACGTTCACCGCGAATTCATGCGGCGGCGCATATTGGCATGCGTGATAGCACGCGCCGCAGTTATGGCACAGGTTGGCCAGGTAGTTGACGTCCGCCTTCGCGAAATCGAGCCGGCGCGCCATCGCAGGAAAGACCGCGCAAAATCCTTCGCAGTAGCGGCATGCATTGCAGATCTGCATCTGGCGCGCGACTTCCGCTTCGTTGTCGGTGACGGGCACGATGCGAATCACGTCGGCACCGCTCGCGCGTTTCGACGGCCGGCCGACGGGCGCGAGCGCCTGGGCGTCGCGAAGGTGTTCTTCAATATTGTGCACGTTGAACTCCAGTCGTTTGCGCGGCCTTCGCCGCCTCGGTGCCCGCGATCCGTCCGAACGCGGTGCCGATCGACATCCCGACGCCTGCCGTGTAGCCCTTGCCGAGCACGTTGCCGGCCATCATCTCGCCGGCAACGAACAGGTTGCCGCTCGGCCGTCCGCCGAAATGGACCTGCGCGCGTTCGTTGACCTTCAGCCCGAGATACGTAAACGTGATGCCGGGACGCAGTGCGTAGCCGAAGAAGGGCGGCGTATCGATCGGGCGTGCCCAGTGGGTTTTCGCGGGACGGATGCCTTCGGTGCGGCAGTCGTCGAGCGCCGTGTGATCGAATGTGCCTGCCCGGCATGCGGCGTTGTACGCGCGCAGCGTGTCGACGAACGCACGTTCGGGCAGGTCCAGCCGGCGCGCGAGTTCCGGCAGCGAATCGGCGCGGGTGCCCGGAAATACCGGCGGCATGAAGCGTCCGACGGCCTTTGCATCGATGATCGAGTAGGCGGTCTGCGCCGGCTGCTGCGCGACGAGGCGGCCCCAGATCGCGTAACGCTTCGGCCAGAAGTCTTCGCCTTCGTCGTAGAAGCGCTGCGCATCGCGGTTGACGACGATACCGAGCGATACGCAATCTATCCGCGTGCAGATGCCGCCGTCGTAGAGCGGCGCGCGTGCGTCGATCGCGACGCAATGCGACTGCGACGGATCGCCGATCGCATCCGCGCCGGCGTCGAGCATCGCCTTGAGCAGGACGCCCTGGTTGAACCGCGTGCCGCGGATGAGGAAATTGTCGGCGGGCCACTCGCCACGCTCGTTTTGTCCCCACGCCTCACGTAGCCATTCGCGGTTGGATTCGAAGCCGCCCGCCGCCAGCACGCAGCTGCGCGCCTCGAAGCGCCGGCTCCCGCTACGCGCGGCGACGAAACGTTCGCCGTCGAGCTCGATTGCGTCGACGGGCGTGTCGTAGCGAATCTGTACGCCGAGCGCTTCGGCGCTGCGGTAATACGCGTTCACGAGCGCTTTGCCGCCGCCCATGAAGAATGCATTGGTCCGCGCCACGTGCAGTGCGCCGGACAACGGCGGCTGAAACCGCACGCCATGTGCACGCATCCACGGGCGGCAGGTCGCCGACGCGCGAATCGCGAGCCGGGCCAGCGCCTCGTTCGTGATGCCGCCCGTGACCTTCAGCAGGTCCTGCCAGTACTCTTCTTCCGGATAGGCGCCGACCAGCACGTCCTGCGGGCCGTCGTGCATGCAGCGCAGGTTGCGGGTGTGCTGGGAGTTTCCGCCGCGCCATTCGCGCGGCGCCGCTTCGAGCAGCAGCACCGAGGCGCCGGCTTCGCGCGCCATCAATGCGGCGCACAGCGCCGCGTTGCCGCCGCCGATTACGAGAACATCGACCATCTGAGTTGTCTCCTTTGAGACGCACTCTACGGATCGGCCTCGCATGCCGCCATCAGCGGAGCGGCAACACGTCTTCAGTTTTTGTGAAGAGGCGGCTCGCGCAGTGTGGCGCCGGGCCACCCGCCTGCCGCAACGATCTCGCGCGCCACGTCGGCGAGGACGACCCGCGCGGCGAGCCCGGCGGGCGACAACTCGTCGTCGGAGACGCTCGCGATCAGGTTCGGCCTCGTCGCCTGGGCATCCGCGACCGGGACGCTCGCGAGCGCGGCGTTTTCCAGCCGCGCGAGCGCCGCGCCCGGTTGAATGGTCGCACCGAGCCCGCCGCGCACCGCATCCATCAACATCGCGAGGCCGTCGACTTCGGCGGCAATGTGCGGGGTGAAGCCGGTGCGCGCGAATGCGACCTCCAGCAATGCGCGCAGGCCATGCGGGCCGCTCGGCAGGATCAGCGGCACGGCGCCGAGGTGCGCCAGATGGACGTGCGGTCCGGCGGGCATGCCCGGCAGGCCGGGGGCGCCGATCACGAACAGATGCTCGTCGAGCAACGGCATCACGCTCCAGCGCTGCGCGGGTTCTTCACGAAACAGGATCGCGAGGTCGATTTGCCGCGCACTCAGCATCGCGCCGAGATAGCCCGACAGGCTCTCGACCATGCGCAGCCGGACATCGGGATAGCGCTGTCGCATCGCCTGCATGAACGCGAGTCCGAGTACGCCAGTCGTGCTGGGCGCAAGACCGACGCTGACGTGCCCCGACAGGCGCGCCTGACGCGCGGCAAGCGCCGCATCGTCGACGTGGCGCAACGCGAGTTGCGCCTGTCTCCAGAACGCGAGACCGGCGTCCGTCGGAACGACGCCCGTGGAGGTGCGTTGCAGCAGGCGCGTGGACAACTCGCTCTCGAGCCGGCTGATCTGCTGGCTCAGGGCGGACGTCACCACGCCCAGCTCCAGCGCGGCCTTGCCCATGCTGCCGTGTTCCACGACGCTGACGAAATAGCGCAGTTGCCTCAGTTCCATCGACACCTCGAATTGACTCAGCCGCCGTATTGTCGCAGCCGACGAGGCGCCGGTGGGGCGAATCGCGTCCGCCGACCACGTGGAGCGCCGCCGGAACGACTTTGTGCGTTGCGGGAGCAGCAGGCGGCGCCGCTCGGCGCGGCCATTTCGGCTCGGCGAGTGTTCAGGTCGCGCAGTGAAGGCCGGCTACGTGCGTGCCGGCGCGAACGGCCGTTTCATACCGCTTCGCTTACTGTCCGTCGACGTCGTTCGCGCAGGGCTTCATGTCGCCGCGTGTCCCGCTTTCATTCGGCAAGCAGCCCGCGCGCGGCCAGGTTCGCATACAGCGCGCGCACGCCGAAGGTCCACGGCGCGATCTCCGTGCACAGCCGCACGGTGTTGACGAGTGCGCCGAGCGCGGGTGTGGAGATCGTGACGCGGTCGCCGAGGTGATGCGTGAATCCGCCGCCGGGCGCGTCGCGATCCTGGATCGGCGAGAACATCGTGCCGAGGAACAGCATGAAGCCGTCCGGATACTGGTGATGCGCGCCGCAGGTCTGCGCGACGAGGTCGGCCGGGTCGCGGCTGATCTCGCGCATGTGGCTGATGCCGTCGAGGACGAAGCCGTCGTCCGCGCCTTCGACGCGCAGCGACACGCTGGCCTGCCGTACGCTGTCCAGCGTGAAGCCGTCGTCGAACAGCCGCACGAACGGACCGATCGCGCAGGAGCCGTTGTTGTCCTTGCATTTGCCGAGCAGCAGCGCCGAGCGGCCTTCGATGTCGCGCAGGTTCACGTCGTTGCCGAGCGTGGCGCCGACCGGCCTGCCGTCGCTGGCGACCGCGAGCACGATCTCCGGTTCCGGGTTGTTCCACACCGACACGGGCAGCAGGCCGACGTCCGCGCCGAAGCCGACCGCGGACATCGGCTGCGCCTTGGAGAACACCTCGGCATCCGGGCCGATGCCGACTTCCATGTATTGCGACCACGCGCCGCGGCGCTCGAGTTCCGCCTTCAGGCGCAGCGCGGCTTCCGAGCCGGGCACGATCTTCGACAGGTCGGTGCCGATGGTCGCGGCGATGGTCTCGCGTACCTCCATCGCCCTGGCCGGATCGCCGCCGGCCTGTTCCTCGATCACGCGCTCGATGAGGCTGACCGCAAACGTGACGCCGCATGCCTTGATGGCCTGCAAGTCGCACGGCGCGAGCAGGCGTGTGGCGCCGGGTGTGCCGTCCAGCGACGCCTGCAGCAACGGCTCGATGCGGCCGAGCGATTCGCCGGGCTCGGTGCGCGCGAGCGCGACTGCATCGGGGCGGTCGAACAGGTCGGCGGTGGTCGGCACGGTGCGCGTGATGTCGAACACTTCGCCGCCGCGCACGGCGACGACGCTCGGGCCCGCGTGGGCGCCATCGTGCCGCCAGACGCGGCCGATCAGCAGTGCGTGTGCGAGGTCGTGCGGCAGGCAGTCGGAAACGGAAGGAGTACGCATGGTCAGCTCGGCAGGAGTCGTGGACGGTAGGATCAGTGCGAATGGCGCGGGTTGCCGCGCTGCTCGATGACCTTCAGGTACAGCGTGGCCGGTTCGAGGCAGCCGCCGGTGGACAACTGCCCCACGAACCGGCGATACAGCTCCTGCCACGGCGTTTGCGCCTGCGGCACGGTGAAGCTTGCCGTTTCGCGGCGGCGCGCGAGTTCGTCTTCGTCGACGAGCACGTCGACGCTGCGGCGATTCAGGTCCACGCGAATGCGGTCGTTCGTGCGCAGCAGCGCCAGGCCGCCGCCGACCGCCGCCTCAGGCGACACGTTCAGGATCGACGGGCTCGCCGACGTACCGCTCTGGCGGCCGTCACCCAGGCAGGGCAGCGACGTCACGCCGCGCTTCACCAGCTCGGCGGGCGGCGCCATGTTGACGACTTCCGAGCTGCCCGGATAGCCGACCGTGCCGCAGCCGCGGATCACCAGGATGCAGCGTTCGTTGATGTTCAGCGCGGGATCGTTGATGCGGGCGTGGTAGTCCTCGGGGCCGTCGAACACGATCGCGCGCGCTTCGAACGTGTTCTCCGCGCCCGGTTCGGCCAGGTAGGTGCGGCGGAAGGCGTCACCCACCACCGACATCTTCATGATGGCGCTGTCGAAGAAGTTGCCCGACAGCACCACGAAGCCGGCGCCGTGCTTGAGCGGCGCGTCGGGCGTACGGATCACGTCGCGGTCGGCGTCCTGCGCTGTGTCGGCGATCTCGCCGATCGCGCGGCCCGATACGGTCAGGCAGTCGCGCCGCAGCAGTCCCGCCGCGTCGAGCTGGCGCAGCACGGCGGGCACGCCGCCGGCGCGATGGAAGCTCTCGCCGAGGTATTCGCCGGCCGGCATGCAGTTGACGAGCAGCGGCACGGCTTCACCGAAGCGCTGCCAGTCGTCCAGGCTCAGTTCGACACCCATGTGGCGCGCAATCGCGATCAGGTGCGGCGGGCAGTTGGTCGACGCGCCGAGCGCGGAGGCCACGACGATCGCATTCTCGAATGCCGCGCGCGTCATGATTTTCGACGGGCGCAGGTCTTCTCGAACGAGCTCGACCGCGCGCTTGCCGGTCGCGTAAGCCATCTGGCCGCGCTCGCGATAGGCCGCGGGAATGCTTGCGCATCCCGGCAGCGACATGCCCAGCGCTTCCGCCAGACTGTTCATCGACAGCGCGGTGCCCATCGTATTGCAATGGCCGATCGACGGAGACGAAGCCGTGGTCAGCTTCATGAAGCCTTCGTAGTCGATCTCGCCGGCCGCGAGCAGGTTGCGGGCATGCCAGATCACCGTGCCCGAGCCGACCCGCTTGCCTTCGTGCCAGCCGTCGAGCATCGGCCCGCCCGACAGCACGATCGCGGGCAGGTCGACGGTAGCGGCCGCCATCAGGCAGGCCGGCGTGGTCTTGTCGCAGCCGGTCGTCAGCACCACACCGTCGAGCGGAAAGCCGTGCAGCACTTCCACCAGCCCGAGATAGGCCAGGTTGCGGTCGAGCGCAGCCGTCGGCCGGCGGCTCTGCTCGGCCAGCGGATGCACGGGGAACTCCATCGGAATGCCGCCCGCGTCGCGAATGCCCGCCTTGGTGCGTTCGGCCAGCTCGATGTGATGGCGATTGCACGGCGCGAGGTCGCTGCCCGTTTGCGCGATACCGATGATGGGGCGGCCCGACTGCAGTTCCTCGCGCGTCAGCCCGTAGTTCATGAAGCGCTCGACATAGAGCGCGGTCATGTCTGCGTGCGCAGGGTCGTCGAACCATTCCTGGCTGCGCAGACGGCGAGGGGTCTGTGACATGGCGGGCTGTCTCCGAAGGGGCCTTTGTGATCTTGTGCGTGCCGGATAGTTACCGGTAACATAGGTTGGATGTTAGCACGGGATTTTTGCGTTGCGGAAGGGATTTCGTGCGCGCGTGGCGACGGTGAGGGCGTGGGGGCGCTGCGAAGCCGCACACGTCGCGCCTGGGGACGTGCGCGGCCGTCGCCCCGTCAGGCGCTTTCCCGCGCGATGATCGTGTAGTCGATCCGGATGCTGTGCGACTCGGCCGGTGCGCCGCCGTCACGCGCTTGCAGCGCCGCCAGCAACGCTTCGCCCGTGCGTAGCCCGATCCCGTACGCGTCGACCGACACGGTCGTGATGGTCGGGTGGCAGCATGTCGCCACTTCGAAGTTGCCGAAACCGGCCACGGCCATGTCGGCGGGCACGGCGAGCCCGCGCCGGTGACATTCCATGATCGCGCCGAATGCCGACATGTCGCTCACGCACATCACCGCATCGGTGTCCGGCCATTTTTCCAGCAGGGCAGCCATCGCAGGGCCGCCGTGGCTCATCGTGATCGGCGATTCGCCCAGCCGCACGACGCGCGGTTCGCCCAGCTTCAGCGCCTTGATTTCCGCCTGGTATCCCTTGAGCCGGTCCAGGCCGCGGCGATCCAGTTCGCTGGCGCCGACGAGAAAGCCGATGCGCCGGTAACCGCGCTCGGCCAGGTGGCGCACCATCGCGCGGGCGGCGCGCACGTTCGAGAAGCCGACGGCGGTGTCGATGGGACGCGTGGGCAGGTCCCACATCTCGACCACGGGAATCGCCGAGCGTTCGAGCACCTTGCGCGTCGCATCGGTGTGTTGCGCACCCGTCAGCGCGATGCAGCGCGGCTGGTGCCGCAGCATCGAGCGTACCAGCCGTTCTTCACGTTCCAGGTCGTAGTCGGTGTCGCCGAGCAGCAGCTGGAGGCCGTGCGGTTCGAGCGCATCGGTCAGGCCGCGCACGGTGTCGGAGAAGTTGGAACTCGACAGCGACGGCACCAGCACCGCGACGAATTCCGACCGCCCCGACGACAGCGCACCGGCGGCAGCGTCGGCCACATAGCCGAGCTGGTCGATGGCCTCGCAGACCCGTGCGCGCGTCTCCGCGGCCACGCTATGGCCGGCGAGCACGCGCGACACCGTCATCTTCGATACGCCGGCAAGGCGCGCTACGTCGGACATGCGGGGCGGCCCGGCAGGCCGGACGGCGGTGGGACTGGGCATCGGAAGGGCGATCGGGAGAAAGCTGGAAAGGCTACATCATACCGGTGCGGCAAATCGTGCAGGCCGGTCAACGCGCGCCCGTCGCGCCGACGGCGGACTAGGGAAACCACTCGTCGGGCGGGACTTGTACGCGGCTGTCGCTGCATGCTACCTTCGAATTTGTTACCGGTATCAGCGTGCCGATCGCTCCCGTCGCCTCGTCGGCTTTTTTTTGCCACGAAATGTTATCGGTAACATCGATGCATCAACGGACTCGCCGGTACGAAGAAGACCTACACAATCAGGAGACAGACCGATGCCATCCATTACACAGGCCGCGGCAGCACCTGCCGCGGCCGACTCGTCCGAAGACGCCCTCTATCGCAAGGTCATGCGGCGCATTCTGCCATTGCTGCTGCTGTGCTACGTCGTGGCCTACCTGGACCGCGTCAACGTCGGCTTCGCGAAGTTGCAGATGCTAGACGACCTGCATCTGAGCGACGGCGTGTATGCGCTCGGCGCCAGCATTTTCTTCTGGGGCTACTTCCTGTTCGAGATGCCCAGCAACCTGTTGCTGCATCGCTACGGCGCCCGCTTCTGGATCGCGCGGATCATGATCACGTGGGGCATCGTGTCGTCGTCGATGGCGTTCATCGTGCCGCTCGCGCAGTTCTTCCACGTGCAGACGACCACCATGTTCTACACGCTGCGCTTCCTGCTGGGTCTGTGCGAAGCGGGCTTTTTTCCGGGCGTCATCCTGTACATGAACTACTGGTTCCCGGCGCGCCGCCAGAGCGTGGCGATGTCGGGCTTCCTGGTGGCGATTCCGCTGAGCCTGACGCTGGGCAGTGTGGTGTCCGGCTGGCTGATGCAGCAGACGCACGGCTTGTCGGGCATGAGCGGCTGGCAATGGATGCTGTTGCTCGAAGGGCTGCCGTCGATCGTGGTCGCATTCATCGTGCTGGCGTGCCTCGGCGACGGCCCGCAGTCGGCGAAATGGCTGTCCGCCGACGAAAAGGCGGTGTTGTCGCGCAACCTCGAATCCGAGGCCGCGCACAAGTCGCACAGCATCGGCGCCGCGTTGCGCAGCCCGCGCGTCTGGCTGCTCACCTTCATCCTGCTCACGTTCAATACCGGCTTCTACGGGCTGGCCTTCTGGCTGCCGTCGATCATCCGCGCGTCGGGCGTGCAAAGCCCGGTGCATATCGGTTTGCTGACGGCCATTCCGTACCTGACCGCCATCTTCGCGATGGTGTGGAACGCATCGCACTCGCGCAAGACCGGCGAGCGCCGCCTGCACGCGGCGATTCCCGCGCTGATCGGCGGCGTCTGCCTGATCGCGAGCGCGGCGTGTGCGCGGAACGTGGCGCTGTCGATCCTGTTCCTGACCATCGCGACGTGCGGCATCCTCGCGCTGATGCCGATCTACTGGACCTTTCCGGGGCAGATCCTGTCCGGCACGGCCGCGGCCGCCGGCATCGCGCTGATCAACTCAGTGGGCAACCTGTCGGGCTTCACGGGCTCGATGATCACCGGCATCGCGAAGGAAATGACCGGCAACATCAACAACGGCACTTACGCGCTGGGCGCCTGCCTGCTGGTCAGTTGCGTGCTGATCGCGTCGATTCCGCGCGACATCCTGAGTACCCGACGCGAGCAGTAGGTTTGTCGCGGCTCATTTGTCCCATATCTGCGCTTGAGTCGTTGATGTAATCCGAGCAGGGATTCCACGACGGCTCAAGTGCGAAATCCACACGTCACGTTGAGTGCCAACTCCACCCAAAAGCGGGGACTTACGAAGTCCTGAAGAAGTAGCGCTGCGCGCGGCCCGGCGTGTACTCGATGAATCGGGTCCCGCGCGAAGCGGGCTGTTTGCCCTATTGCACCAGTACCGCCTTTACGCAGGCAGGACCAAGTGGCTCGCCGTTATCGGAGAATGCCCTGATGGGGTACACCGAAACGGACATGCGTTCACGTTCGAAAGCATCGAAGATCCATCTGCCGTGTTCGCCATAATGGGTGTGGCGACTGAACCCCATGGACTCGAGTGCCCCGGCGAATTGAGCAAAATCGGGCTCGCACGTCGTCAACGGAGAAGCCTGCGTTCCGGGAATCGGATCAAACATCAGATCCACACGTGTACCGATATCGCTGATTGCCAGCCTCTGGAGACTGAATGCCCAGTTGCCCGGCAAGCGCTGACCATAGCTGAACTGATCCTTGCCAGTCACTTTGGTCTGCACGCCAAAGATGCGGTGTACCGTATCGGAAGTGATGTCGGTTACCTGGATGCTTGCCTGAATCAGCGCCAGCATCCCTTGTAGCGCTTGCGTCGTGCTCAGGTTTGCTGGCGCTTGAGATTCGATGAGCGATTTGCCAGCGCGGTCCGGCGGCGCGGCCGAGTCGGCGGGCTGTCCGTGCACGCTGCCAAGCGGCATGCATAAACTCAATGCCGCCACGACAATCCCCGGCGTGAGGAATCTGCCGCCGGTGCGCCAGGCTGCGCATCCGAGATTTCTGCTTCGTATCTGCATCATGCTGGATCCTTGTGGCGGGTGATGGTTGGAAAAGGGAGCGTTTCGCATGCCCGCTAACCGATAAGAGCGGAGCGACAATCCCTTTTCAATAAGTTCTGCTCCAGACGAGGAATATGTCCTTCCTGAAATCACTGTCCTTGTTGCCGGGGATCTGTTCATCCCGTGTGGGGATCAACATTGCCGAGTAGACATTGATGGTCCTGTCGTTGACTTCGAGATGGATGTCGGGTGATCCGGCAACGGGGCCGGCGTAGAAGTCGGCCATTTTTTCCTTCGGTATGGTGTGCCAGATCAGTTCGTCCTTGAATATCCGGCCGATGTCGACGCTCGCCTCATGTGCCGCGCCGTCCTTCGATTTCCAGCGAACCTGGGCAGGGCCAGGAAAATTGCGGATACCGAGTTCTGCCGATCCCCACGCCCTGTCGGCATCTGCGGGCCTCGTCCGTGAGATTGCGCCGTCGGGGTCCTGCACCTGATAGCGGCCGTTGTACACGACGGTGCAGCCGATGGTGTCGTAGCAGCGCGCGCTGAAGTTGTGGCGCTTGAAGCGGAGAGGGACCTGTCGGGTCAACGCTGGCGGCTCAACGTCCCGTCCATCATCGCTCGGCGCGGCGGCACGACATCCGGTTGACAGAAACGCGATGAGGTTCAGTGCCAGCAAGGCCTGAAGCAGGAAAGTGGGCGTGCGCATTGAACCGTCCATGGTTTTCGTTTCTCGAGGCTGACGGACACGCTCGATGCGCGCGGTTCTCAGTGCGCTGCACGAGGGTAGTGGCTGTCGGTCAGGCAGGCGCGTAGCCAGCCCGTGTCTTCCGTACCAAGTTCGGCGTCGGCATCCAGCCTGGGCAGAGCCGTTGGTGCGGAGGCCGGGAGACCTGGATGGAGATTCCAGCCGGCGGTCGACTGGCGCGACTCATCCGCATCCGGGCACGGACTGCCGCCTTCGGAACCGTCGCCGCATGTAGCTACGATTTCCAGCCGGCCCTGGACGACGTCGCCGACTCGGCGCGTCTGGTAGTAACCGCCGCTCGCCCAATCGTCTTGCAGGGCGCAGACCCTGCCCTGGTTCTGATAGCGGCGTTCGCTGAAGCAGCCGTAGCTCAGTTGACCACCGTGGGGCAGGAAGTCGCATGCGGTCTGGAACCCGGCGAACGGGCCGCCCGTGAATTGCGTCAGGAATTTGCGCTGCGCAAGGGCGGTTTCAAGCAGGCGCGGTGCGGCCTTGCCGCGTTCAGTAAATGTCTCGGTGCGCTGACGGATCGCCTGGAGCAGGTTTTCCCGCAGGGCCTTGGTATTCGGTGCGCCCGGAAAATCGATCGGATCGGCGAACCTCTTGTCCCGAGCCTCGAGCCAGCGTTTCTGGCTGCGGACGAGCATCGCGCGCAATTCGCTGTCGTTGCCCGCTTGCTGCATGACGGACGTATAGGCTTTACCCATCTCAGCATCGGCGGCCTTGAGTTTTGCATCGGCACAGATCGTGTGCTCGACGCGGTTGCCGGCTTTCTTGCAGTCGATTGCATGTGCAGAGACTGCGGTGAAGAGCAGGGCGAAACAGGCGACGTGCTGGAGGGTGGGCTTCATGCTGGTTTCCGTGCTGATTCGGTTGTTCAAGGCGTGTGGGAGGCCGCGCTTCATTCGTTGCGCGTCCGCGCAGTTGTGACCGTTCCGTGATACTCGAGCGGTTGTCACGAAGGGAAGCGGCGTCGGATGCGCCTAACGCACGCCGAGCGAATAGTCCTGACCGTATACCGAGCGGAGTTCACCCGGCTTGCCCAGGAGCTTGAGTGGGCGATACTTGGCGTTGGACAGAATGCGCGTGGCGCGCGGGTAGAACCCCGGGTCGGCGGCCAGCCCTTGTATGCGCGCCATGTCGGCCGGGATGCGCGTGAGCGTGTAGCGCGTCAGGTCGCACTGGACCTGCCCGCCGACGATTTCGCAGGCCTGCTTGTTGTAGTCGGCATTCGGCGGAGTCGGGTACAGGCCATCGATTACGATGGCTTCGCCCGGCGCAACGCTGAACGAAGCAAATTCGCGCTTGAGCCTGGTCGAGACCGCTAACCCGTCGACAGACTTTTCCCGGGTGACGGTCTTCCATCCCGCAGGCTCGGTCATCTCCGATACGGTGCGCTTTTCCGTCGCCCAGAACGCGCAGCCGCCGCCGTAGACATAGATCGACGAGCAGTATGTGTCTTCGACCTGGCGGTCCCGATACTGCGCGTTGAACCATTCCTGAGACTCGATGAAGTCGGTGTTCTTCTTGGGCAGCAAGGAGATCGTCCCCAGCGGCGAACTGCCGGGCTTCTGGCTGGTGCCGAGCTGCGACATTGCTTCGGAGGTCGTCTCGTAGGTGTTGCCGGCCACGGTGTAGGTGCCCGGATTGACGATGTAGACAAAGTACTGGGCGTTGCTCGCCACGAAGGTCGACACATAGCCGTGCAGGCCTACTTCGTTGAAGGGTTCATCCGGCCCTACGCGTATCACGTCATGGGCGTTGGCCTTGTTTTGCCAGATGGTGGTGGCCGTCACATCGGTACGGAATGCCCATTTCTTTTGGTTGATGGCCTCGTCGCCGGTGTACTTCCTGTCGAGATTGATGGCGGGCACGATCACGACGGACTTGCCGGCCACCACGGCGCGGTTGATCAGCCAGTCGATGCCGGTGTGCCAGCTTTCCAGCTTGCGCTGAGGTGGAAGCGCTGGCGGCTCTTTCGACTCGCTCAATGGTGCCGCTACCATGGCCGCCACGAGCGAACAGATTTCCTTGCGCAGCGTTGCGTCGTCCATTTCCTGCTTCGGGTTGAGTCGTGCGACCACGGAAATCACGCCCAGCGCCTCCTCCAGCATGAAGCGGATCGGGAACGCGCGCTTCTCCCCAAGTTCCGGGAGCGGCTGGACGATCGTGGTTTCGGTCAGCGTGCCGTGTCGTTCGTTCGACGTCACGTTCATCTTCGCCGCCGTGGCAGCTTGTGCCAGCCGCGAGGCCGCATCGGCCGGGTTGAGCGCCTTGATCGGCAACCAGGTGGTGTAGTGGCGGCCGGTGACGCCATCCAGCGCGGGGCGGAAGTTGTAGGTGCAGGTGGTAAACGCGGGCGCTGCCGAAAAGGCGTCATCGGACGACGTGGCCGCCGTAGCAGCCGCGCCGGCGCTCACTGCGTTGCGGCTCATGTCGACGCGGCCGAGCATGCTGCACATGCCGCCCCGGATGGCTTCCGGTGCTGCCTGCATGCCCGGGGGCAACGTCGTCGCCACGGAAATGGTTTTCGTGACCTGATCGGCCGTCAGCGTAATGGCGAATCCGCGGGCGCGGTCGCTTTGCTTTTGCTGGATAGTCAACTGGCCGGCCGAACCGGTGTAGTTTTCGCCGCCGATCATGAAGCCGTCGCCTGCCGCAATCTGTTTGAGTTGCGCGATGGCGTTGCGTGCATCCAGGCCCGGCACCGTGGTGAACGTCGAGAAGCGTGTACCGGTACCGGTGTCGGCCTCACTCTTGAAATTGGTCTCGCAGCCGGCCGCCATCGCGGCGTGGTGCCAGCCGAGACCCAGCATCAGCCCAATGAAGACCGCGCGCAGGCGTATGGAACTCATGATGTTGCTTCTCCCGTGTAGTGATTGTGTCGAGTTGATGTCCCGCAGTCGATCGGCAGTCCCGATGGGCGGTGGAGAGCCCGACGCTGCGCGGTGGCAGCTGCCTCTACGGCGGCAAGCGGGTCGTGGTATCCACTGCTCATGCGAGCATCCTGATGCCGAAGGTCTCCTGCTCAGGTGCCGGTGCCCTTGCACTGCATGCTCGTGATACGTTGGTCCGGTCTGGTGCGGTAGAACACGAAGTTCGTTGCCCCCGGCCCCTGATTGCCGCCGTCTTCGTCGACGTAGGTTTCCGCAAACACCGGCACGGCAGCGTTGGCAAGGGTGACCCGGTAGAACACATTCTTTTGCGTGTTTGGTGCAGTGGTGCCGAAATCGAGCGCGCACCTGCCCGCGATGCGCTTGACCGCGGCATCGCTGCCGAACTGGCGCAGCAGAATGTCCTGTGTGTCGTCGCTCGGGTAGAACTTACGCAGTCCGATCGACAGGACCGAGGTCGCATTGCCGTTGAGTACGATACCGACGTGGCCTTCGTTGTCTTTTTTGACGCCAGCTTCCTCGCCGACCTTGCCGTCCGGCACATCTACCTCGCCGAAGCCACTGAGCAGCATGCTGCCGCCACGGTAGTGCGTGGTCTCGGGGGAGTTGCTGTCTGCATTGCCGAGCGGCTTCGCATCGTCCCAGCGCACCCCGGGCACGTTGTCGAACGCCGGCCAGGTCGCCGGCCTTGCCCCTCCGAATACACCCAGCAGCGTTTGCAGTGGCGATGCCGCAGCCATTGCCGACACATGTGGGGCGGGCAGCGACGCCGCGGACGCTGGTGCCGCCGCCGGGCTGGCGGGCGGCGTGGCGCGCTCGCACGCGTTCAGGCCGATCAGCAGGACTCCGGCGGATAGCGCACGCAAGATGCGGGTCGGGGTTCGCATGGGCAGACGGTATATGAGGCGGTCCCGGGTTTCGTGGCGGGCAGCGCGAGGCAGCCAACGAAGAATGATCAGCGGCACTTGACGTCGTAATCCATGACGGATGGGAGGTCGCCGTCGCCGATGGTTGTCAAGGTCAACCTGCCGGCAAGGCCCGCGTATTCGAAGTTGCAAAAACCAAGGCCGGTGCCCGCGCAGGATGCGGTCTCGACAATGCCGCGCTTGATCAGGGCGGATTGCCGTTGCTCGCCGCCGGCGCTGCCTCGCACCGGGTTCCATCCATTGGCAGCCAGCACCTTGCGGGCCTTGTCGATCGGCATGTTGTAGACGTTGGGCACCTTGGCGCGGCCTTTGCACACTGAGTCTTCGTCGGCCACCTTCGACAGGCGCAGCGTGCCGTCGGCGTCGACGCGCAGGTCGCCGGCGGGCGAGGGGGCGATGTCGCCGTCCCAAACGCGCACGCCGCCGCCTTCGAGCGGGGCCAGTCTTCCAATGGCGGTATCTTCCGCCGACTTGCCGTAGGCAAGTGCGATCAGCTTGCCGTTCTCGAACACGGCCACGTTGCCTTGCGTGATGCTGCAGGTGCCGCTGATCGCAGGCTCCATCTGGCCCGCGAAGCTGACCGCGCGGTAGGACCCCAGCGGCACGTCCGACATGACGGTCCAACCTTGCGCTGCCACCAGTCTGGCCGCAGCCGACTTCGGCTGGATGACCGCTTGCGGGCAACTTTCGCGATCGACCGGGCTGCCCGCCCTGGGCAGATTCGCGAGCGGCTTCATGCGAATGTCCTTCAACTCGGACACCATGCGTGGCGCGGATGCATTCGTTTGTGCCGCGACCGGCATGGTGAGTGCAAGGCCAAGCGCCAGCGCGGCGCCGAACAGGACGTTCGATGCGGCAGATGCAGCGAAGAGAGACGCAAAAGCGGCACGCGGCATGGCGGAAGATCCGGAGAAGTCAGTGGAAGCGTGCTTCCGGGAACGGCGCTTTCGTATTTGGGCTGTCGCTGGCATCGCGGGAGTGTAATGAGCGCCGGATAACGTTTTTGTGAAGCGCGCCGGTTTCCCAAATATCAGGAACGGGAAATATATCGAGAAGCAAAAGCAAGGCGGCCGTTGTGCCTGCACCGACTGCTCCATGGGCATTGATCCCAATTCTAGTCAAAGTAGATAGACTAGTATATATTCATCGCATCGTTTTTCTTGCTTCGGAAAGAGGTACACCTGATATCAAACGGTGCCGGGACATCGAGTTCGGTTAAGGCAGGAATGTCGTATGACTCTTGCAGCGAGCATCAATGAAATCGCCCGTAGCCTGGACGGATTGGATCCGCCCTGGTTGCCTGCCTACGACATGCGGGCCTATGCGGAAAAGGTGGATTCGGAATGCGGATATGGTTCCGACATGATGGTTTCCATCGAGATCAATACGAAAATGTTCGAGGAAGTCGTTGCGTTCGTGCATTTGTGCGGCGCGTTCGCATCGCTGCATCCATCCACGGCGCGGCAGTACGAGTGCGTGCGCAACGACAGGGCCGACATCGACGATGTGCTTGCATACAATGCGACCGCGGCATGTCCGACATACTCGGGGCTGCTGGCGTCGTTCGTCGATCGCGGCATCCTCGTGCGATGTACGCGGGATTGACGTTCAGCCATCCATGATGGCTTTGTGCCGATTCCTTTCTACTACGCGCATCGCATTCGCAGTCGCGATCAGGACCTAGCTAAAAATGATTAAGCCTTCCAGGCGCCGTGCAATGCAGACAAGAGCAATCAAGAAAACCGCTGTTTTGTTCGCGTTGGTCGACCAGGCGATCGCCGATATGTCGCGTCGATGCCCGTCGGCTATTCGCGCGACAGTCGGGGTAATGCTTGTCGCCAGCGTGGTTTCGGGGTGTGCGCCGCTATCGGCGTCTGCGCCGAAAGATCCTCAGCAGCAGTTTGTCGCAGAGCAGCAGAATGCGAACGCGTTGTATAGCCGGAAGGTGTTGGCATACAAGCCGATGTTCGAGAATCCTGGCGGCTATGGTCGAGCGCAGATACTGGAAACCTACGAGGCGATGCTCCAGCAGTACTCCGTCGCTGCAATCGCTTATGCCCGCACCATCTATCCCGAGGCTCGACAGACGCTCCCACCTTCCCTGCAGCCATTGCCGGCGCCGTCGGGGCCGGTCACGCTGGCGGTCGTCAATCGCGACTACGAACATGTGATCGGAATGGGCGCTGCCTTGTGGGAGATGGATATGGCGGCGAACTTCGGCAGGCCATCCAGATTGCCGATACCGAAATACACCGGCCCCGTGCTCATCATGCCGCCGGCGCCACCGTTTCCGCCCCTGCAGGATGTTCGCGATCCAAAGTTCGCGCGACTCGTGAGCATGACGAAAAAAATAGACGATGCGCAGAAGGCAGATCTGGCACGAGAGAACGCCGCGATCGAGCAACAGTATGCCGAGCAGGCCGCGTGGAGGGCTCGACACCCCATGGGTCAGTATGATCACATCGATCCGAGGACCGGACTACCGTATGCAGCCCCGCAACAAGAGACGCAGCGATGGTGCATGATGAACGGTGGCCGGGTGCCTTGCTGAAACTGCTGCGAGCAGCGGCAATTGCCGTCCGACCGGATGCTGGCCGGGCTGGTACATGGTCCCGACGACGGATCATCTACGTCAAAATTCGTACATCGATGGATGTGTCGGCTTGGGGGCTAGGTTCGCCAACCTCGCCTCGGCAGTGTATTGCGATCAGTTGATGCCGAAGCGATGCAGGGCGCCTGTATTGCCGAAGCCCCCATTCCAAAAGCCCCAGCTTCCCTTGACTTCGTAGTAGCCGGTGATGTTTTGCTGGTTCGTCCACAACATCACGTCGCGGCGCTCCTGAGTGTGAACGGTTTCGACATACCGAACGACAGTGTTGCCCTCTACTGCCTCGGCTGAATCGAGATGCCGGTTTGCCGCATCCCATGCAAGGCGCAGCATGCATGTCTTCGCGCGCCGCACGTGGCCCGAACCATCTACAGTAACTTCATGAACGACACCCTTCACGTCCGGCTCGGGACGAATTGACGCGGCTCGGCACCGGCCTGCTCGAGATCGCGTAGGCTGGCGTCAGCGTTCCCGGCGGCGCTGGACGACGGCGCCATTGCTTGGGCATTGATGCGAGTGGGGTGGAGTTGTGGTGGGGACGTGGTCACTGCCCCAACGAGCGAGGCCGTATCCGGCAGTCTGCAGCGCTTGCCCTACAGGCTGAAAGGAGCAGTGCTGGCGGCGGTGCTAAGATGCCGCCCCGTAGTCAGGAGATGCATGAATGCGCGCGAGCAAACGCCAGCAGGTGGTCGACAAGGCCGGTGAGTTGTTTTCCCGCCATGGCTTTCATCCGGTCGGCATCGACTGGATCATCGCCGAGGCGGACGTTGCCCGCATGACGCTCTACCATCACTTCGCGGGCAAGGACGATCTGATCAAGGAAGTGCTGGAACAGCGTTATACATTCATCATGGAGAGTATCGCCGCCAAGCTCGGACCCATGCCGGACGCAACTGCCCGCCTGAAGGGGATTTTCGACTGGTACGGAACCTGGTTTCGTAGCCCTGAGTTCGCAGGCTGTCTATTCGAGCGTGCGCTGGCCGAGTTTGGCTCGACCTGCCCGAAGGTGACCGAGGTGGCGGTGCGCTATCGGGATGACCTGTTGGCCATCATGGAAAAGCTGCTGTCCGAGATCGTTCCGCGCCGCCGAGCACGTCAGCTTGCGGGCGTGTATGTCATGTTACTGAGCGGGGCGACGGCGGATGCGCGTGCCATCGGGGATTCCCGTGCTGCCGCACGGGCGTGGCAGGCGGCGGAGGTGTTGCTGAATGAGTCGACCGTCGCGACAGTAAGCACACGTAAAGTCGGTAGTCGTCGCGGTTGAGTGTGTGTTGCCGGCCCCTTTAGCGAACCCTTGGCTCGGCGCTGGCCACAGCTATCGCGCACACTGGCGATAGTACGAAGGAAAGGATGTCACTATCGCCGGGGCATCGGCGGCGCGCAGCATCTCACCTCGGTTTTTTCGTGTCTATTTGGTGTTAGCGCCGGCGCGCGAGGCATCGAATTTGAAGGGCCGGAGCGGCAGGCCTTGCGGGCAGTGGCTCACAGTGCGGGCACGGTCCACATTTAAACGAAATGTGATCACTTCCCGCCGCAAAATTTTGCACAATGGCGACAGCGCGGCTTTCCGCCGCGACTCGACCCGGGCCATCGACCGCCCGCCGACAACCGTTATCGAACCCGAGTTCGACGTGCCGCCGCCCACCGCCATGGACCAACCGAAACGCATCCTGATCGTCGAGGACGACGCCGATATCGCCGACGTGCTGAGCCTGCACCTGCGCGACGAGCGCTATGAAGTCGTGCATAGCGCAGACGGCGCCGAAGGGCTGCGCCTGCTCGAACAGGGCGGCTGGGATGCGCTGATCCTCGACCTGATGCTGCCGGGCGTCGACGGCCTCGAAATCTGCCGGCGCGCCCGCGCGATGACGCGCTACACGCCGATCATCATCACGAGCGCGCGATCGAGCGAGGTGCACCGGATCCTCGGTCTCGAGCTCGGCGCCGACGACTACCTGGCGAAGCCGTTCTCGGTGCTCGAACTCGTCGCGCGCGTGAAGGCGCTGCTGCGGCGCGTCGACGCGCTTGCGCGCGATTCGCGCATCGACGCGGGCACGCTCGACGTCGAGGGGCTCGCGATCGACCCGATCGCGCGCGAGGCGAGCGTCGACGGCGCGCGCATCGACCTCACGCCGCGCGAATTCGACCTGCTGTATTTCTTCGCGCGACATCCGGGCAAGGTGTTCTCGCGGATGGACCTGCTCAATGCGGTGTGGGGCTACCAGCACGAAGGCTACGAGCACACGGTCAACACCCACATCAACCGGCTGCGCGCGAAGATCGAGGTCGATCCGGCCGAACCCGTACGGATCCTCACCGTCTGGGGACGCGGCTACAAGCTCGCCGCGCCGGGCCAGCGGGACGCATGATGAAGCTCACGCTCACCCAGCGGCTGTCGCTCGTGTTCTCGATCCTGCTGCTCGCGTGTTCGGGCGCGTCCGCATGGCTGCAGATCCGCGCGAACGACATGCGGGAAAAGGAGGTCGTGCAGGCGTTGTCGCGCGACCTGGCCGCCAACATCGCCAACAGCGCGCCGCTGATGGACGCGAACGGGCTGCGCCCGGACGCCGTGCGCACGCTGTTCAGCCAGCTGATGGGCGTGAACCCGAGCGTCGAGGTGTACCTGCTCGACAACGCCGGGCGCATCAAGGGCGACGATGCGCCGCCCGGCCACGTGAAGCGCGACCGCATCGATCTCGCGCCGGTGCAGCAATTCATCGCGGGCCAGCCGCTGCCGATCCTCGGCGACGACCCGCGCAGCCCGGACGCGCGCAAGGTGTTCAGCGCCGCGCCGCTGCAGCGCACGGGGCAGCCGCCATCGGGCTACATCTACGTGGTGCTGCTCGGCGAGGCGCACGACCGGCTCGCCGCGCGCGTCGATGCCGGCAACGTGCTGCGCACGACGCTGTGGTCGATGGCGGTTGTCGCGCTGCTCGGCCTGCTCGCGGGCCTGACCGCGTTCAGCTTCATCACGCGCCCGCTGCGTCGGCTGACGGACGCGATGCGCGACTTCGACGCGAACGGCGCGCCCGACACGCAGCCGCCGGTGCCGCGCTCGCCGGGCCGGCGTGGCGACGACATCGTGGTGCTCGAATCCGCGTTCGCGCAGATGGCCGACCGGATCGGCGACCAGTGGCGCGCGCTGACGCACCAGGACCAGCAGCGGCGCGAACTGATCACGAACATCTCGCACGACCTGCGCACGCCGCTGACGTCGCTGCACGGCTATCTGGAAACATTGTCGCTGAAGGCCGATACGCTCGCCGAACCCGAGCGGCGGCGCTACCTGTCGATCGCGCTCGCGCAGAGCGCTAAGGTCGGCCGGCTCGCGCAGGCGCTGTTCGAGCTCGCACGGCTCGAATCGGGTGGCGTGCAGGCCGAGCGCGAGCCGTTCTCGCTCGTCGATCTCGTACAGGACGTGTTCCAGAAGTTCGAGCTGACCGCGCAGTCGCGCGGCGTTGCGCTGCATGCGCGGATTCCGCCGCGCGTGCCGGTCGTGTCCGCCGATCTCGGGATGATCGAGCGCGTGCTGACCAACCTGCTCGACAATGCGCTGCGGCACACGCCGCCGCACGGCGAGGTCGAGGTCGCGCTGGAGCCGCAGGGCGACCGCGTGGTCGTGACCGTGGCGGATACCGGCGAAGGAATCCCGGCTGCGCGGCGCGAAGGGCTGTTCCAGCGGCCGCAGCGGCCGATGAGCGGCGGCACGGTGACGAGCGGCGGGCTCGGCCTGCTGATCGTGCACCGGATGCTCGCGCTCAACGGCAGCGGCATCCGGCTCGTCGACCGGGCCGGGCGCGGCGCGGTGTTCGAGTTTGCGCTGCCGGTCGCGTCGCCGGCGGCCGGCGACGCACGTTGACCGTCGCCGTCGGCGGCGGCATCTGCCACGCTTACCCGCCGCGCTTGCGCCGCACCTCGCTCGGCGTCGTACCGGTCCAGCGCTTGAATGCGTGGCGGAAGCCGACCGCATCGCTGAAGCCGAGCGTCAGTGCGATGTCCTCGGTGCTGAGCGTGGTCGTGCTGAGGTAGTCGATCGCGAGCGCCTTGCGCACGCTCGTCAGCAGTTCGCTGTACGACGTGCCTTCGGCTTCGAGCTTGCGGCGCAACGTACGCGACGTGATGCACAGGCTGTCCGCGATCGCGTCGATGTCCGGAAACTGCCCGGGCGTGCGCGTGAGTTCCTGGTACACGCGCCGCGTGACGCCGGCCTGGCTGCGCAATTCCTCGAGCAGCCGCGCGCAGTGTGACGACACCTGCGCGGCGGTGATCGGGTTCGCGAGCTGCGGCGCGCGCGTGAGCCACGCGGCCGGATAGCCGAGCACGTTGCCCGGCTGCCCGAACGCGAGCGGACATTCGAGCGCGTCGGACAGCATGGCCGCGTGCGGCGGCTCCGGCTGCGTGAACTGCGCACGCGCCGGCACGCACCACGCGCCCATCACGTCCTTGATGATCGTCACGTGCAGCGCGAACTGCATGTCGATCAGGAAGCGGTACAGCGGCTCGTCGAGGCAGGGCAGCGGCAGGCTTTCCCGATCGGGAAACAGCCACGACACCGTGTCGTCCTGCACGATCCAGCGGATCTCGAGCATGCGGTTCGCGAGCTGGTGATACTTGACCGCCGAGTCGAACGCGTGGCCCATCGATTCCGAGCACAGCATCGCGTAGCCGTACATCCCGTAGCTCGACGCGTGCAGCAGGCGCCCGACACGTACGCCGAGGTCCGGGTTGCCGTATGCGCGGATCGCGTTGCCCGCGGCGGTCAGGAATTGCTGCGAGGAGGTCACCGTGAACGGATCGGCGACCGCGGCGGGATCGAGATCGGTGCCCGCCAGCACCGCGCCGGTGTCGAGCCCCAGGTCCGACGCGACCTGCAGCAGGACCGCGAGCTTGGCCGGCGAGAAGCACTTCTCGCGCAGCATGGCGGGCAGCGCGACGTCGGGCGACCGATCGCCGGAGCGTCGTGAATCCGCCGGTTTCGACAGCGCATCGCGCAGCATGAGCGGGTCCTGAGTCTTGAGTCTTGAGTCCGATTTGATACCTGTTCCGGGTACGCGATTCTGCCTCCGAATGCGCCGGGTTGCCACAGGGTTCACCCTGAGTGCGGCCGCCGCCGGCAGTTGTCCGTACACCTGGCGGCGGCAACGCAATCGGGCACCATGGCTGAATGAGCTGCTTCTGCGCTCGTGCCGTGCAGATCGGGCGAATCGCTGCAGTCGATCTTCGGACGCCTGCAGGTCGCCCGGAATCGCCCTCCGGCGATCCGTACTGCCCGATGTCGACTACTTTCCCGCGTGTAAAGGCGCGTTCGTCTCGCTGAGCAACGTCAGGATTTTCTCGGTGACGAGTTCGGCCCATCGACGATATTGATTCGGCCCGGGATGGTACCGATCGATTGCCATCTCGGCGGGATTCGCGGCCCACTCGAGCGACACGTAGCGTCGCGCGGGATGGAGTCCGGCCCAGCGCTGCAAGGCCCGATCGAGTCGAGCGGCATAGCGGCCGAGGTACCACCGCAGCGGATGCGGTGCGGCCGGCAGGATGCGCAACGGCGGCAACCCTGTCACGACGATGCCGGCGGCGCCGGTGTGCAGTTCGAGATGATCCGCGAGCGCGGCATAGTCTCGGATGAATTGCTCCGGCTTGCGCTGGGACGTGACGTCGTTCGTGCCGAGCGCCGTGACGAGATAATCGGCCGGCCCGATCTTGCTGGCCGTCAACAGCTTCAACGCCTCATCCGTATTGACGCCAGACTTCGCGATCAGTCGCCATTCGACCCGCCGGCCCGTGGCTTGTGCCAGGAGCCGCGCAACCGGCTGCGCCAGTGCACGCTCCTGCTCGTCCACGCCCACGCCCGCCGCCGACGAATCGCCGACCACCAGAATGCGCAAGGGCGCCGTCGAGCCGTCATCCGCTCCCTCGGCGCCCTCGCGGGGACCATTGGCCTCGGGCAGGCGCAGCGCGGTTCTGCGCAACCAGCTCGCCTGAGCCAGCAGGATCGGACCAAGCGCGTATTTATATAGCGTCAACATGGAGCAAGAAGATCGAGGTGATGCGCTTTCGCAGTGAAGAATCGCGACGGAGGCTACGCGACTTCGTTCAGAAAGGCCAGCGTGGCCGCGATACGCGGCAGAGCGTTGCGCGCTGCGCGGTAAAGCGCGCGAACGACCCGCATGTCCGTTTCGATCATCTTTTCGGCCGCCCGGATCATTTGCAAAGCGCGTCGCGCGGGCGATAGTCGCCGATCAGGCGACGGCCCGCGTCCTTCCGGCGTGCAGGCCGCCGTGCGAACGGTGCGCTGCGAGCGCACCGTCCCCCGAGCCTAGGAGCGAGACATGACGAAAAGACACTGGACCGGGTCGTACGGCTCGATTCCCGCCGAGATCGATGCCGATCGCCATCCTTCCGTAAGCGCGCTGCTGGACGACGCGATGCGCCGCTTCGCCGATCGTCCGGCGTTCCATGCGTACGGCCGCACGCTCACCTATGCCGACGTCGACCGCTTGTCGACCGCGCTGGCCGCGTATCTGCAGCAGGTCGTCGGCGTGCGCAAGGGCGATCGCGTGGCCGTGATGCTGCCCAACGTGCTCGCGTTTCCGGTCGTGTTCGTCGCCGTCACGAAGATCGGCGCCATCCAGGTCAACGTGAACCCGCACTACACCGCGCGCGAGCTCGAGCATCAGCTCAACGACGCGGGCGTCGAGGTGGCCGTCGTCTGCGGCGGCTCGATGGGCACGTTCGCCGACGTGGTCGGCGGCACGCGCGTGCGCACCGTGCTGAGCGTGGGGCGCGGCGATCTCGGCGTCGTCGATGCGCCGGCCGGCACGTGCGACGCACTGCCGCCCGGTTCGACCGCGCTCGCGCAAGCCATCGCCGCCGGCGAATCGCTTGCGTGCGAGCCGGTTGCGCTGAGCGGCGCGGACCTGCTGCTGCTGCAATACACAGGCGGCACGACCGGCCTGTCGAAGGGCGCGGCGCTGTCGCACCGCAACCTCGTCGCGAACATCGGACAGTTCGCGGCGATCGTGCCGGCGGCGCGCGAGCCGGGCGAGGAGGTCGTCGTCACGGCGATTCCGCTGTATCACATCTTCGCGCTGACGGTGAACTTCCTGTCCTATTTCGCGATCGGCGCGCAGAACTGGCTCGTCGCGAACCCGCGCGACATGGACGGGTTCATCGACGTGCTGAAGGCCGCGCGGCCGACGGTCTTCGTCGGCGTGAACACGCTGTACGCGGGGCTCGCCGGCCATCCGCGCCTGAAGGAGGTCGACTGGTCGCGGCTGAAGCTGTCGGCCGGCGGCGGCGCGGCGGTGATCGACGTGATCTCGTCGCGCTGGAAGGCCGTGACGGGTAATTTCATCCGCGAGGGCTACGGGCTGTCGGAAACGTCGCCGGTCGTGTCGTTCAACCCTCAGTCGATCGACAGGTTCACGGGCACCACGGGCCTGCCGCTGCCGTCGACCGACGTGAAGCTGCTCGATGAGCAGGATCGCGAGGTGGCGATCGGCGAAGCGGGCGAGATCTGCGTGAAGGGGCCGCAGGTGATGGGCGGCTACTGGCAGAAGCCGGACGCGAACGCGGCCGCATTCACGGCGGACGGCTATTTCCGCACCGGCGACGTCGGCGTGTTCGACGAGGCGGGGTTCCTGCGGATCGTCGACCGCAAGAAGGACATGATCATCGTGTCGGGCTTCAACGTGTACCCGAACGAGGTGGAAGCCGTCGCGACCGCGCTGCCGGGCGTCGCCGAATGCGCGTGCATCGGCGTGCCGGACGAGCGCACGGGCGAGGCCGTCAAGCTGTTCGTGGTGCTCGCGGCCGATGCCGACGTGAACGAGGCGCAACTCGTCGAGCATTGCCGCGCGAGCCTCGCGGCGTACAAGGTGCCGAAGATCGTCCGCTTCGTCGATCGGCTGCCGAAGTCGACGGTCGGCAAGATCCTGCGGCGGGAACTGAGCCGCACCGACTGATGGCGACGACGCGCCGCGCGGCCGCCGCGGCGCGGCCCGGCGTGCCGAAGACCGTGAAGGCCCCGAAAGCCCTGCGCGGGCCGCTCAAGTACAATGCGAGCGGTTCGACCGACGGGGACGCGATGACCGGTTCAGACTCACTTTCCGCCCGGGCAGGGCAGGCGCTGCCGTCACCGAGCGCGACCGTGCCGATCTCGCTCGTCAACGGCTTCCTCGCGAGCGCGGGCGTGCAGCGCGACGTGGTCGAACGCTATCTGCGCGGTGCCGGCATCCCGGTCGAGCTGCTCGGCGAGCCGCATGCGCGCGTGACGGAAGAGCAGTTCTCGACGCTGTACCGCACGCTCGCGATCGACCTCGACGACGAGATGCCCGGCATCTTCTCGCGCCCGCTGCGCGGCGGCACGCTGAAGTACCTGTGCCTCAGCCTGCTCGATGCGCGCAACCTCGAAACGACGTTGCATCGTTTCGGGCAATTCTTCCATATCCTGCTCGACGACTTCTTCGTCGAATCGAAGCGCGACGGTCTCGTCGCGCAGGTGCTGCTGCGCCCGAACGACGCGATCGGCCCGATCGGCGCGCTCGGCCAGGAGCTGATGCTCAAGCTCGTGCACGGCGTGTGTTCCTGGCTGATCGGGCAGAAGATCCCGCTGCTGCAGATCGAGTTCGCGTGTCCGCGGCCGCGCCATGCGGTCGAGCATCTGTATTTCTTCACCGGCTCCGTGAAATTCGACTGCGAGCGCACGCTGATGCGCTTCAGTGCCGACTACCTCGACGCGCCGATCCGGCAGAGCAAGCGCAACCTGCGCAAGTTTCTCGCGCGCGCGCCCGGCGACTGGATCTTCGAATCGTTCAGCGAACAGCTCGTGTGCCATCGCGTGCGGCAGTACCTGTCGGCGGCGCTGCCCGACCTGCCCGTGATCGACCAGGCGGCCGAGCACCTGCATTGTTCGGTACGCACGCTGAGCCGGCACCTGGCGGCCGAAGGGACGACGTTCCAGGTGCTGAAGGACGAGCTGCGGCGCGACATCGCGATCCAGCGGCTGACCGACACGCCCGACACGATCGCAGCGATCGGCGCCGATATCGGCTTCGACGATCCGAGCGCGTTCCATCGCGCGTTCAGGCACTGGACGGGGAGTACGCCGGGGACTTACCGGCGGCAGGTCTGATGCACAGGGGCAGCCGCGGTCCGAGGACGGTTCCCATAACCGGCTTCCCTTGCTGGCTCCCATAGTCGGCTCCCTTTTGACGTATGTCCCAGCGAAAGCAACGCGCTGTTTCACACGCTGGCAGCAACACGCCGCCCGTCAGGCGGTTGTCCGCACTGCGCGCATAATCGAATCGGGTATCGAATCGCGGCACCACATCTTGCGGCAAGGCAAACACGCGCTTGCGGGACTGGATGCAGAAGAAGTGCCGTACACAGCGCTGCTGCAAGTGCCCGCGCCCGGAGGAAAGCCCATGAAGTGGCCCCATTTCGCGGTACACCTTTTGCTTGCCGAATTCCGGAAACGTGTTCCGGTCAAACCCCTGTCCAGCCGGCCGCTCCCGGCAACATGCCCCCATCCCGTGGCCGATTTTGTCACCATGTGGGCCGGATATGACAATAGGAATCGGTGACCGCGGCAGTACGATGGGTCATCACGTCGCCCCGGGCCTGGCCGGTTTTGCCGCATCGAGCCCCTGGCGCACCTCATTCACCGCCTGATTGGAACATCGACCATGAGCTATAACGCCCCTGTCAAGGACATGCTGTTCGTGCTGAAGGAACTCGCGGACATCGACGCCGTCGCGCAGTTGCCCGGTTTCGAGGATGCCGGTTACGACACGGCGCAGGCCGTGCTCGACGAGTCCGCGAAGTTCTGCGGCGAGGTGCTGGCGCCGCTGAACGTCGAAGGTGACCGCAACCCGAGCAGCTGGAAGGACGGTGTCGTGACCGCGACGCCGGGCTTCGCGGAAGCATTCCGCCAGTTCGTCGAAGGCGGCTGGCAGGGGCTGCAGCATCCGGCCGAATACGACGGCCAGGGGCTGCCGAAGCTGATCGCGACGCCGTGCATCGAGATGCTGAACGCATCGAACCTGTCGTTCGCGCTGTGCCCGCTACTCACCGACGGCGCGATCGAGGCGCTGCTGACGGCCGGCACCGACGAGCAGAAGCAGCGCTACGTGCCGAAGCTGATCTCGGGCGAATGGACGGGCACGATGAACCTGACCGAGCCGCAGGCGGGCTCCGATCTCGCGCTGGTGCGCTCGCGCGCCGAGCCGCAGGGCGACGGCACCTACAAGGTGTTCGGCACGAAGATCTTCATCACGTGGGGCGAGCACGACATGGCGGACAACATCGTCCACCTGGTGCTGGCGCGCACGCCGAACGCGCCGGAAGGCGTGAAGGGCATCTCGCTGTTCATCGTGCCGAAGTTCATGGTCAACGAAGACGGCTCGCTGGGTGCGCGCAACGACGTGCACTGCGTGTCGATCGAGCACAAGCTGGGGATCAAGGCGAGCCCGACGGCGGTGTTGCAGTACGGCGACCACGGCGGCGCGATCGGCTACCTGGTCGGCGAAGAAAACCGCGGCCTCGAATACATGTTCATCATGATGAACGCGGCGCGCTTCGGTGTCGGGATGCAGGGGATCGGCGTGGCCGACCGTGCGTACCAGAAGGCCGCTGAATTCGCGAAGGAACGCGTGCAGAGCCGCCCGGTGGACGGGTCGGCCAAGCAGTCGGTGACGATCATCCATCACCCGGACGTGCGCCGCATGCTCGGCACGATGCGTGCACTGACCGAAGGCGCGCGGGCGCTGGCCTACGTGGCAGCGGCGCACAGCGACATTGCCCACCGCCATTCGGACGAGGCGACGCGCAGCCGTCATCAGGCAATCTACGAATATCTGGTGCCGGTGGTGAAGGGCTGGAGCACGGAGATGGTGAACGACGTGGCGAGCCTGGGCGTGCAGGTGCACGGCGGGATGGGCTTCATCGAGGAAACGGGCGCGGCGCAGTACTACCGCGACGCACGGATCCTGGCGATCTACGAAGGGACGACGGCGATCCAGGCGAACGACCTGGTCGGGCGCAAGACGATGCGCGACGGCGGCGCGGTGGCGAAGGCGCTGCTCGCGGAAATCGGCGACACGGTCGCGGCGCTGGGCAAGCTGGACGGCGCGGCGGCCGCATCGATGAAGGCGCAGCTGGAGAAGGGCGCCCGCGCGCTGGCGTCGGTGGTGGATTACGTGGTGGCGAACGTGAAGCAGGACCCGAACGCGGTGTTCGCGGGCAGCGTGCCGTACCTGAAGCTCGCGGGCGTGGTGCTGTGCGGGTGGCAGATGGCGCGCGCGCTGGTGGCCGCGCAGGCGAACCGCGCGAGCGACCCGGCGTTCTTCGACGCGAAGATCGCGATCGCGCAATGCTATGCGGAGCACATTCTCGTGCAGGCCGGTGCGCTCGAAGCGTCGATCGTCGGCGCGAAGGGCAACGAGAGCGTGCTCGCGTTGACGGAAGACCAGTTCTGACCGGTTGACGGTCGGAACGCAGGAGGAGACAGGATTTTGACCACACAGGACTTGCTCGCGCAATACGGCCCGCGCGAATCGATGGAATACGACGTCGTGATCGTCGGCGGCGGCCCCGCCGGGCTGTCGGCGGCGATCCGGCTCAAGCAGCTGGCCGCCGAGAAAGGCACCGAGATCGGCGTGTGCGTGCTCGAGAAGGGTTCCGAGATCGGCGCGCACATCCTGTCGGGCGCGGTGATGGATCCGCGCGCGATCACCGAACTGTTCCCCGACTGGAAGGAACGCGGCGCGCCGCTCGACGTCGAGGTGACGGAAGACCGCTTCCTGTTCCTGTCCGAGAAGAGCGCCGTCACGACGCCCAACTGGGCGCTGCCTGCCAACTTCCAGAACCACGGCAACTACGTCATTTCGCTGGGTAACGTGACCCGCTGGCTCGGCCAGCAGGCCGAGGCGCTGGGCGTCGAGATCTTCCCCGGCTTCCCGGCCGCGGAGATCCTCTACAACGACGACGGTTCCGTGAAGGGTGTCGCGACCGGCAACATGGGCGTGGGCAAGGACGGCGAGCCGACCGAGAACTTCCAGCTCGGCATGGAGCTGCACGCGAAGTACACGCTGTTCGCCGAAGGCTGCCGCGGCCACCTCGGCCGCCAGCTGATCTCGAAGTTCAAGCTCGACGCGAACGCCGATCCGCAGGCGTACGGGATCGGCATCAAGGAGCTGTGGGAAATCGATCCCGCGAAGCACAAGCCGGGCCTCGTGATCCACACGGCCGGCTGGCCGCTGAAGTCCGATACGTACGGCGGCTCGTTCCTGTATCACATGGACAACAACCAGGTCGTGGTCGGCTTCGTGGTCGGCCTCGGCTACACGAACCCGTACCTGTCGCCGTTCGAGGAATTCCAGCGCTACAAGACGCACCCGTCGATCCGCGCGTTCCTCGAAGGCGGCAAGCGCGTGTCGTACGGCGCGCGGGCGATCACGGCGGGCGGCCTGCTGTCGCTGCCGAAGACGGTGTTCCCCGGCGGCGCGCTGATCGGCGACGACGCGGGCTTTCTGAACGCGTCGCGGATCAAGGGCAGCCACGCGGCGATCAAGACCGGCATGCTGGCCGCCGACGCCGCGTTCGACGCGGTGCAGGCCGGCCGTCAGTCGGACGAGCTCAACGCCTACCCGGACGCCTTCAAGCAATCGTGGCTGTACACGGAGCTGTACCGCGCGCGCAACTTCAAGCAGTGGATGGCCAAGGGCCTGTATCTCGGCACGCTGATGGTCGGGCTCGAGCAGAAGGTGATGGGCGGCAACGTGCCGTGGACGCTGCACCACAAGCATGCGGACCACGAGATGCTGAAGCCGGCGTCGCAATGCACGCCGATCGAGTATCCGAAGCCGGACGGCAAGCTGACGTTCGACCGGCTGTCGTCGGTGTTCATCTCGAACACGAACCACGAGGAGAACCAGCCGGCGCACCTGACGCTGAAGGACGCGAGCGTGCCGGTGAACGTGAACCTGCGCACGTACGCGGGGCCGGAGGCGCGCTTCTGCCCGGCGGCCGTGTACGAGTTCGTGAAGAACGACGACGGCGGCGAGCGCCTCGTGATCAACGCGCAGAACTGCGTGCACTGCAAGACCTGCGACATCAAGGACCCGACGCAGAACATCGTGTGGGTCACGCCCGAAGGCGGCGGCGGGCCGAATTACCCGAACATGTAACGCAACGCATCCTTGCGCCCGCGGGCGCGAACGAACCGGAGTGAGACGATGAGCAATGCAGCGAAGGAAGTCGTGGTGGTGAGCGGTGTCCGTACCGCGATCGGTGATTTCGGCGGCAGCCTGAAGGATTTCGCGCCGACCGATCTCGGCGCGAAGGTGGTCGCCGAAGTACTGTCGCGCGCAAACGTGTCGGGCGACGCGGTCGGGCATGTCGTGTTCGGCCACGTCGTGAACACCGAACCGAAGGACATGTATCTCGCGCGCGTCGCGGCGATCAATGGCGGTGTCGCGCAGCACACGCCGGCGCTGACCGTGAACCGCCTGTGCGGCTCGGGCCTGCAGGCGATCGTATCGGCCGCGCAGACGATCATGCTCGGCGATGCCGACGTCGCGATCGGCGGCGGCTCGGAGAGCATGAGCCGCGCACCGTACACGGTGCCGGCCGCGCGTTTCGGCCAGCGCATGGGCGACGGCAAGCTCGTCGACATGATGCTCGGCGCGCTCCACGACCCGTTCCAGACGATCCACATGGGCGTGACGGCCGAGAACGTCGCACGCAAGTACGACATCTCGCGCGACGCGCAGGATGCGCTCGCGCTCGAATCGCATCGTCGCGCGGCGCGCGCGATCGCGGAAGGGCGTTTCAAGGACCAGATCCTGCCGATCGCGATCCGCACGAAGAAGGGCGAGGTCGCGTTCGACACCGACGAGCACGTGCGTCACGACGCGAGCGCGGACGATTTCACGAAGCTGAAGCCGGTGTTCGCGAAGGAAAACGGCACCGTGACGGCCGGCAATGCATCGGGCATCAACGATGCGGCGGCAGCCGTGCTGATGATGAGCGCGGACGCCGCGCGCGCGCAGGGCGTGAAGCCGCTCGCGCGCCTCGTCGCCTATGCGCACGCGGGTGTCGATCCGGCCTACATGGGCATCGGCCCCGTGCCGGCCACGCAGAAGGCGCTCGAACGCGCGGGCCTGAAGATCAGCGATCTCGACGTGATCGAGGCGAACGAGGCGTTCGCCGCGCAGGCTTGCGCGGTCACGCAGGAGCTCGGCCTCGATCCCGCGAAGGTCAACCCGAACGGCTCGGGCATCTCGCTCGGCCACCCGATCGGTGCGACCGGCGCGCTGATCACGGTCAAGGCGCTGTACGAGCTGAAGCGCATCGGCGGGCGTTACGCGCTCGTGACGATGTGTATCGGCGGCGGCCAGGGGATTGCTGCGATCTTCGAGAACATCTGATAATCGAGCGCTCAGCACCCGAACACACAGGAAATTTCATGGCCATCGAAATCGTCGGCGTCGTGGGCGCCGGAACCATGGGCAACGGCATTGCGCAAACCGCGGCCGTTGCGGGACTCAATGTCGTGATGATCGACGTCAGCGACGCCGCGCTCGACAAGGGCATCGCGACGCTGAAGGGCAGCCTCGAGCGGCTCGTGTCGAAGGACAAGCTCGACGCGGCCACCCGCGACGCGGCGCTGGCGCGCATCACGACGTCGACCGACTACGCGAAGCTCGCCTCGGTCGACATCGTGATCGAGGCCGCGACCGAGAACGTCGAACTGAAGGGCCGTATCCTGAAGCAGATCGAGGCCGTCGCGCGTCCTGACGCGATCATCGCGACCAACACGTCGTCGATCTCGATCACTGCGCTCGCGGCGCTGCTCGCCGATCCGTCGCGCTTCCTCGGCATGCACTTCTTCAACCCGGTGCCGCTGATGCCGCTCGTCGAGATCATCCGCGGGCTGCAGACGAGCGATGCGACCGCGTCGGCCATACGTGCGCTGACCGAGCGCTTCGACAAGTCGCCGATCGGCGTGCGCAATTCGCCGGGCTTCGTCGTGAACCGGATTCTCGTGCCGATGATCAACGAAGCGTTCTTCGTGCTGGCCGAAGGCATTGCATCGGCCGAGGAGATCGATGCGGGGATGAAGCTCGGCGCGAACCACCCGATCGGGCCGCTCGCGCTGGCCGACCTCGTGGGCCTCGACGTGTGCCTCGCGGTGATGGACGTGTTCCTGAAGGACTTCGGCGATCCCAAGTATCGCGCCTGCCCGCTGCTGCGCGAGATGGTGACGGCAGGGCGGCTCGGGCGCAAGACCGGGCGCGGGGTGTACGACTACAGCAAGTAAGCGGCACGTTATGCCACTTCGCGCGGCCGCCTTCGGGCGGCCGCGTGCATTGAGCGGTGCGGTTACGCGTCGAGTACCGACAGGTCGCGCGGCAGCGCGCGCTTGAACATCGCCAGAATCTGCCGCGCCGCCTTCGGCGGCAGCGTGATCGCATGGCGCACGGCCGCCGCGATCTGGATCATCATCAGCTCGGCGAATGCGTTGCGCTGCGCGCGGGTCGTGTCGGGCGCGACTTCTGCCAATGCATCCGCGAACAGTCCGGCCAGGAATTCGCCGTCTGCGCGATCCAGTGCCTGCAGCGCGCGATCGGCCTGCGTCGCGCGCCAGATGTCGCGCATCAGCGGTTCGTCGACGAACATCCGGTAGTAGCTGTCCGTGATGCGCGCGAGCGTGGCGTGCAGGTCGTCGAGCGTTTTCATCTTCGCCAGGTCACGCCGCACGCAGTCGTGGCCCGCCTCGTTGTAGCGCTCCGCGAGCGTGCCGATCACCGCGGCCTTGTCCGGAAAGTACTGGTACAGCGAACCGAACGAGATGCCCGTGCGTTCGACGATGTCGCTCATCCGGAACGCATCGCAGCCTTTCTCGATCATCACTTCCGACGCGCACGCGAGGATGCGCTCGAACCGCTCGCGGCTGCGCTGCTGCGTCGGCACCAGCCGCGCGCGCGCCGGCGCGTCCGCTGCCGTCGCTTCGGGCTCGTTAGTCTGCCCCGATTTTTGTCGGCCCATGCCGCCTCCGGAAAAACTTGACGTTGATAATGCGAGAGTCTATCGTGTTTTTAAAACGCGAGAAAGTCTCGTATTTTGATCAAAGGAGACGCACATGTCGGCACTTCCCATCCTCATCGTCGGCGGTTCGGGCAAGACGGGTGCCCGCGTCGATGCACGGCTGCGCGCACGCGGCCTCGCGACGCGCCCCGTGTCGCGCACGTCGGCCGTCCGCTTCGACTGGACGGCGCCCGCGACCTGGCCCGCGGCGCTCGACGGCGTATCGGCCGCTTACGTGACCTACCAGCCCGACTTGTCCGTCGAAGGCGCCGTGGAAGCGATCGCAGCCTTTGCACGGCTCGCGCGGGAACGCGACGTCGAGCGTGTGGTGCTGCTGTCCGGACGCGGCGAGCCCGGCGCACAGGCGGCCGAAGCGGCGCTGCAGGCGTCGGGTGTCGGCTGGGGTGTCGTGCGCGCCAGCTGGTTCAACCAGAACTTCTCCGAGGGCTACCTGCTCGACGGCGTGCTGGCCGGCGAAGTCGCGCTGCCTGCTGGCGCCGTGCGCGAGCCGTTCGTCGATGCGGACGACATCGCCGATGTGGCCGTGGCCGCACTCACCGATGTGCGGTTCGCGGATCGTGTGATCGAAGTCACGGGCCCGCGCGCGCTGACGTTCGCCGAAACCGTCGGTGAAATCGCGCGGGCCGCCGGCCGGCCGGTCGCCTATCGCGAGATTTCGCACGATGCGTTCGTCGCGGGGCTGCACGAGGTCGGGGTGCCGGAACCGGTCGTCGAACTGCTCGACGATCTGTTCCGCGTGGTGCTCGACGGGCGCAACAGCGCGGTGGCGCAGGGCATCGAAGAGACGCTCGGGCGGCCGGCGCGCGATTTCGCCGACTATGCGCGTGCGACGGCCGCCACCGGCGTATGGAGCGCCTGACCATGATCGCGTTCGTGACTTCCGCGTTGCTGTGGGGTTCGGCCGTCGGCTGCGGGCTGATGGCCGGCGTGTACTTCGCGTTCTCGACGTTCGTGATGACGTCGCTCGGCCGGCTCGCGCCGCCGGCCGGCGCGGCCGCGATGAACGCGATCAACGTCGACATCGTGCGTTCGCCGTTCATGCCGCTGTTCCTCGGCACGACGCTGATGGCGCTCGCGCTCGTCGTGATCGCATTGTTCGATCGCGACCAGCCGGGCGCGATGGCGGCGGTCGCGGGCGGCGTGCTCTATGTGTTCGGCATGTTCGCGGTGACGATGGCCGTCAACGTGCCGCTCAACGATGCGCTTGCCGCGGCCGATCCGGCGAGCGTGCAAGGCGCGGCACTGTGGACGCGCTATGTGCACGACTGGACGATGTGGAATCACGTGCGCGCGGTCTCTTCGGCGGCTGCGTGCGCGTGCTTCATCGCGGGGATCGCGGCACGGTAGCGTCGTCGCCACGCCGAAGTGCCGCTCTTCGATATCAAGACTCCCGCGATTTGTGAATACCCGTCGTTCACGGGCGTACGGAGGTTACCGCTGCGCCACCGTGCCCGTCTCCCACCAGCCGCCGCCCAGCACCTTGTACAGCGTGATGAGGTTGGACTGCTTGGCGAGCATGTCCGTGACCAGTTGCTGCTGCGCGGTGTAGAGCGTCCGCTGCGCATCGAGCAGGGTCAGGAAGCTGTCGGTGCCGCTGCGGTAGCGCGCCTGCGCGAGATCGTAGTACTGCTGCGCCGAGTTCACGTAGTCACGGTCCGCGGCCACCTGGGTGACATACGTGGTGCGTCCCGCGAGCGCATTCGACACTTCCTTGAACGCCGTCTGGATGGCTTTTTCGTAGTTGGCGATGTCGATGTCCTTTTCGACTTTCGCCACGTCCAGCGTGGCGCGGTTGTAGCCGAAGTCGAAGAGAGGCACCGAGATGGACGGCGCGAATGTCCATGCGCCCGTGCCCGCCTTGAAGAGGTTCGAGAGGCTGCCGCTCGTGGTGCCCGCGGAAGCCGTCAGCTCGATCTTCGGAAAGAACGCGGCGCGCGCCGCGCCGATGTTGGCGTTGGCGGCCTTCAGCGTGTGCTCGGCTTCGACGATGTCGGGCCGGCGCGCGAGCAGATCGGACGGCACGCCTTCGCCGATATCAGTGAACGTGTTCTCGCTTTCCATCAGCGAAGCGCCCTGCGGCAAATCGTCGGGCAGCGGCGCGCCGATTTCGGCCACCATGTTGTTGCGGTCCTGAGCGACCGCACGCGTGTACGAGGCGAGACTCGACCGCGCGCTCGCCAGCGAGTTCTCGGCCTGGCGCACGTCCTGCAGCGACGCGCTGCCCATCTTCATCATGTTCACCGTGAGGTCGTAGGTGTGCTGGTCCGCATCCACGGTGTTCTGCGCGATCTGCAACGAAGCCTCGTCGGAGAGCAGTTGCAGATAGTCGGTGGCGACGGTCGCGATCAGGCTGATCTGCGTGCTGGTGCGCGCGGCGTCCGTGGCGAGGTACTGCTCGAGCGCCTGGCGCTTCAGGCTGCGCAGGCGGCCGAAGAAGTCGATTTCCCACGACGTGAGGCCCACGCTCGCGCTGCTCGAGCTGTATGCGCTCGTGGAGCCTGCCACGCGTTCGCGCGTGACCGAGCCGGATGCGTTGATGGTCGGTCCGGCGTTGGCGCGCGCAATGCGGTACTGCGCTTCGTACTGCGCCACGTTGAGCGCGGCTACGCGCATATCGCGGTTGTTCGCGAGCGCGAGTTCGATCAGCTTTTGCAGTCGCGGATCCTTGAAGAAGTCGCGCCAGCCGAGGTCGGCCCCCAGCGGGGCCGCAGCGGTGCTCTGCGCGGACTTCGGCTGCGCCTGCGCGGGCACGGCGGACCAGGTGTTGTCGACCGGAGCGGCCGGCCTTTGGTATGTCGGGTCCAGCGTGCAGCCTGCCAGCGCACCCGCGCAAAGAAGGGCGATCAGTGTGCGTTTCATGCGTTGCCCTCGTTGATGTCGGCGGAGTTCGTGGTGTGACCGTGTTCCTTGAACAGTCTGCGCACCACGACGAAGAAGACCGGTACGAAGAAGATGGCGAGCACCGTGGCCGCGATCATGCCGCCCGTCACGCCCGTGCCGATGGCGTGGCGTGCGCCGGCGCCGGCACCCGTACTGATGACGAGCGGCAGCACGCCGAACACGAACGCGAGCGAAGTCATGAGAATGGGGCGCAACCGCATGTGGGCGGCTTCGAGTACGGCGTCCACGAGGCTGTGTCCCTGCGCCTGCAGATCCTTCGCGAACTCGACGATCAAAATGGCGTTCTTCGTGGACAGCCCGATGGTGGCCAGCAGCCCCACCTTGAAGTAGATGTCGTTCGAAAGTCCGCGCCCGTGAGCGGCCAGTAACGCGCCCAGCACACCGAGCGGCACGACGAGCAGCACCGCAAGCGGAATCGACCAGCTTTCGTAGAGGCCCGCAAGGCACAGGAACACGACGACGAGCGAGATCGCATAGAGCACCGTGGCTTGCGAGCCGGCCTGCTTCTCCTGATACGACTGGCCTGTCCATTCCACGGCGAAGCCGGGCGGCAGTTTGCGTGCAAGCTGCTCGACCGCGTTCATGGCCTCGCCCGTGCTCGCGCCGGGCCGCGTGGCGGCCGAAATGCCTGTGGCGAGCTGCCGGTTGTAGCGCTCGATCTGCGGCGGCCCGAACGTCCAGTGGCTCTTTGCGAACGACGAGAAGGGCACCATCGTGGAGTCGTAACCTGGCGTACTCGTGGTGGTGCTCGAGGACGACAAGGACGACGAACTCGACGAACTGCTGCTTGCCTTCACATACCAGTCGCCAAGGTCGGCAGGCATCATGCGATACGGCGCGTCCGACTGCACATAGACTTTCTGCACGCGCCCCGTGTCGATGTAGTTGTTCACGTAGGACGAACCGAACGCGGTCTGCAGCGTGTCGTTGACGTCGGAGACGGAAAGCCCCAGCGCGTTGGCTTTTTCGCGGTCGATGTCCACCTGCAACTGCGGCGTGTCTTCAAGGCCGGACGGGCGCACCATCGCGAGTGTCGGTTCCTTCGACGCCATGCCGAGAAACTGGTTGCGCACCGCGAGCAGCTTGTCGTGGCCTGCGCCGCCGCGATCTTCTATCTCGAAGTCGAGACCGCTTTGCGTACCCAGTTCCTGAATGGCGGGCGGATTCAGCACGAAGATGCGCGCGTCGCGATTGCCGGCGAAATGCTGGTTGGCGCGCGCGATGATGGCCGGCGCGCTGTCGCGCGAACCGCGCAGGCTCCAGTCCTTGAGCGTCACGAACGCGATGGCGTTGTTCTGCCCCTGGCCGTTGAAGCTGAAGCCGTTGATGGCGATGACCTGCTTGACGCCAGGCTCGTCTTTCAGCACGTACTGCTCCACGGCCTCCACCGTCTTCAGCGTACGCGAGGCCGGCGTGCCCGCGGGCGCGCTGATCGACACGATGAAGTAGCCCTGGTCTTCGTCAGGCAGGAACGAGGAGGGCAACGTGACGTAGAGCAACGCCACGACGCCGGCGATTGCGCCGTAGAGAAGCATGTAACGCGCGGGCCGCGCGACCACGCGAGCGAGCGTGGAACTGTAGCCCGCATTGCTCTTGGCGAACCACCGGTTGAACCAGCCGAAAAAGCCGCGTTTTTCGTGGTGCTCCACGTCGGCGCGCTTGAGCAGCGTGGCGCACAGCGCCGGCGTGAGCGTGAGCGCGAGCATGACCGACAGCAGCATCGCCGAGACGATGGTGATGGAGAACTGCCGGTAGATGGCGCCCGTGGAGCCCGCGAAGAACGCCATCGGAATGAAGACGGCGGTGAGCACCGTGGTCACGCCGACCAGGGCGCCGGTAATCTGCCCCATCGCCTTGTGCGTGGCTTCCTTCGGGCCGAGCTTCTCCTCGCTCATGATGCGCTCGACGTTTTCCACCACCACGATGGCGTCGTCCACGAGCAGGCCGATGGCGAGCACCATCGCGAACATCGAGAGCACGTTGATCGAAAAGCCGATCATCGACATCACGCCGAATGTGCCGAGCAGCGCAACGGGCACCACGATGGTGGGAATCAGCGTGGCGCGCACGTTCTGCAGGAACAGGTACATCACGAGGAAGACCAGTACGACTGCTTCGAGCAGCGTCTTCACGACCTCTTCGATCGAGATGCGAACGAACGGCGTGGTGTCGTACGGGTAACTGATCGCTACGTCCTTCGGCAATTGCAGCTGGATTTCGGCGAGCTTCGCGCGCACCGCGTTGGCTGCGTCCAGCGCGTTGGCGCCAGTGGCGAGTTTGATGGCGAGCGCGGATGCCGGCTTGCCGTTCAGACGCGACGAGGTGTCGTAGCTGTCGCCGCCCACCTCCACGCGCGCCACGTCCTTCAGCAGCACGCGCGAGCCGTCGCTGTTCACACGCAGCAGGATGTTGGCGAACTGGTCGGCGGTGGTGAGCAGACTCGACGAGCGGATGGTCGCGTTGATGGCCTGCGAATCCGTTGCCGGCGAGCCGCCTACCTGCCCGGTGGAGAGCTCGACGTTCTGGTTCGTGATGGCCGTGGTCACGTCGGAGGGCACGAGTCCGAAGCTGTGCAGCTTCACCGGGTTGAGCCAGATGCGCATGGCGTGCTGCGCGCCGAACAGCGTCACGTCGCCCACGCCGTTCAACTGCGCGAGCGGATCCTCGATCCGGGTCGCGATGATGTTGCCGAGATCCACCGAATTCCAGGTGCCGCCCGGCGACGAGAGTGTGACGATCATGAGGAAGCTCGTCGACGCCTTCGCCACCTGCACACCTTGCTCCTGCACCGTTTGGGGCAGGGTAGGCGTGGCCTGCGTCACCTTGTTCTGGACCTGCACCTGCGCGATGTCGGGATTCGTTCCGGGATTGAACGTCAGCGTGATGGTGGCCTGCCCGGCGGAACTGCTCGTGGACGACATGTACAGCACATTGTCGATGCCGCTCAGTTTCTGCTCGATCACCTGGGTCACGGTTGCAGCGACGGTGTCGGCGGAGGCGCCGGGGTAAGTGGCCGTCACCTGCACCGAGGGCGGCGCGATGGTGGGGTACTGTGCGACGGGAAGACTCGTGACCGCCGCCGCGCCCACCAGCATGATGACGATGGCCATGACCCACGCGAGAATGGGACTCTTGATGAAGAACTCTGCCATGCCGTTCTCCGCCTAGCGCTGTGCCGACACGGTCGAGGCCGTGTCTGTCGCGGGTGCCGCGGATGCCGTGTCCGCCTGCGTCTGCGGCGTATCGGCCGCCACCTTGACCGGCGCACCCGCATGCACGCTCTGCAGGCCGCTCACGATCACGCGGTCGCCGGCGTGCAGGCCCGAGGTCACGATCCATTGGTCGCGGAATGCGTTGTCGGCCGTTACTTGCACCTGCTGCGCGTTGCCGGCCGCATCCACGACGTAGACGCTCGCCTTGCCGTCCGACGCGCGCGTCACGGCCATCTGCGGCACGAGTATCGCGTTGTCGTTCTCGCCTTCTTCCAGGCGGGCGCGCACGAACATGCCCGGCAGCAATTCGCGTTCGGGGTTCGGGAACGTGCTGCGCAGCGTGACCGAACCCGTGGTGGCGTCTACCGTGACGCCGGAGAACTGCAGCGCGCCGGGGTGGGCGTATTCGGTGCCGTCTTCCATCACGAGCGTGACGGCGGCGCTGTCGCTGCCCGTCTTCTTCAGGCGCCCGGAAGCGAAGGCCTTGCGAAGCCTCAGCCATTCCGTGCTGGAGCGCGTGACGTCGAGGTACATCTGGTCGAACGCCTGGATGGTGGCGAGCGCGGTGGTTTGGTTCGAGGTGACGAGCGCGCCTTCTGTCACGGTCGATGCGCCGATGCGTCCGGAAATGGGCGCACGCACGCGCGTGTATTCGAGGTTCACGCGCGCGGATTCGAGCGCCGCCTCGTCGGCCGTGACGCTCGCGGCGTCTTCGCGAACCGCAGCGATGGCATCGTCGTAGTCCTGCTTGCTCACGGCGTTGATCTTCACGAGTTCGGAGTATCGGTCCGCTTTCGTCCTCGCCGAGGCCAGCGTGGCGCGGGCGTTTTCGAGCGTGCCGCGCGCCTGGTCGTAGGCAGCCTGGTAGGTGGCCGGATCGATCTGGTAGAGCACCTGGCCCGCCTTCACGTCGCCGCCTTCCACGAACAGGCGCTTGAGGATGATTCCGCTCACCTGCGGTCGCACGTCGGAGACCTTCTGCGACGAAAGGCGGCCGGAGAGTTCGGTGGTTTCGACGATGTGCTGCGGCGCGAGCGAGAGCACGCCCACCTGTGCGGTCTGCGCGGCGAAGCCGCCGGGCGGTGCGCCTGTTTGCCTGTTGCAGCCGGCGGTTCCGACTATCGCAAGTATCGAGAGTGCGGCACACAGCTGGCGTGGCCTGCACGTCATGTGGTGGTGCGCGTGGTTCGGGAGGATTGGCGTCTTCATCAGAATTTGCTCCGAGAGCCCCCGCCATTGATGGCGGGAAGGAAAGGCGTGCTGTTGACAGGCAGCTTCTTCCACGGGTTAGGATCACCTGCATGATCCTTGTCTATCGCTACCGGGTGAAATCGCTCAACGGACTGCTTAACAAGCAGAGCCGTGCGGTGAACTACGTCTGGAACTTCTGCAACGACACGCAGAAGCACGCGCTCAAGTGGGGCAAGAAGTGGCCGACAGGATTCGACCTGAACGTGCTGACGACCGGCAGCAGCAAGGAACTCGGTATTCACTCCGGCACGGTCAACGCGACGTGCGAGCAATACGCGAAGTCGCGCAGTCAGCACCGTCGGCCCTACCTGCGCTCTCGCGGCAGGAAATCGCTGGGCTGGGTGCCGCTGAAGGGCCGTGACCTGAAGCGCGAGGGCGACGCGTTCCGATTTGCCGGGAACACCTTTCGCGTGTTCAACAGCCGCCCGCTTCCCGAAGGCAAGATCAAGGACGGGACCAACTTTGCGCAGGATGCACGCGGCAACTGGTTTCTCAACATCGTGATCGAGATGCCCGATGTGCAGGCCCGCCCGATCCGTTCCGGTGTGGGCATCGATCTCGGCCTGAAAGACTTCGCCACACTTTCGACGGGCGAGAAGCTGCCTAACGATCGGTTCGGCCGACGTGCGGCCGAGAAGCTGGCGAAAGCGCAACGGGCGCGAAAGCACAGGCGGCATATCGCGAAGCTGCACGCCAAGGTCGCGAATGCGCGTGCCGATTTCCAGCATAAGCTCGCGCTCGATCTGGTGCGGCGGTTCGATTACATCGCGGTCGGCAACGTGTCGGCCGCAAAACTCGCCAGAACCAGGATGGCGAAGAGCGTCTACGACGCATCCTGGTCGTCCTTCCGAAACAAGCTCCGTTACAAAGCGATCGCGCACGGAGCCACGTTCGAGGAAGTCGACGAAAGCGGTTCGACCCAGTCCTGTTCGTCGTGCGGGTCGAAAGATAGTACGACGCGGCCGAAAGGTATCGCGGGACTGCGAGTAAGAGAATGGGCCTGCAGTGGATGTGGTGTCGTGCATGATCGTGATATCAACGCTGCGCTGAACATTCTCCGATGCGGACGTGCATCGCCAGGTGTGGGAATCCTCCGCCTTTAGGCGGTGGAGGACGTCAACTTGGACCTGTTTGGGCATCGCGATGTCGCGCGATGCGAGAACGGGACGGCACCGGACGCTTCGGTGGTACCTCAGCGGTACCGGTGCTGGACAAGGCGTAACGCTACCGATGGCGCATTTTTTTGTGCTTACGGAAACTTACTGTCCAGTGACGCGCCCGGACAGGGAAAAGAGCATCGGGACTTCGGCGTACGAAATACCCTCACGGCCCGGCCCTCGTACCGGTTCCGTTAGCGATCGCAAATCACAGTAATATTCCGAAAGCCAGTCAGATCGCATCCGGGCTACCATCATTCCGTCCTCACGCCGCCCTGAGTACCCGAAATGCACCCACCTTCCATCCCCGACACCGCCCCGCAAGTCCTGCTCGTCGACGACGATGCGGAACTGCGCGACCTGCTGCGCAAGTTCTTCCAGCAGCGCGGCATCGAGTTCTCGGTTCTTCATGACGCAACGAATCTCGCGCGGCGGTTGGAGCGCGAGCGGCCGGCCATCATCGTGCTGGACCTCATGATGCCGGGCGTGGATGGCATTTCCGCGCTCAAGCAACTGCGCGCGAGCGGCGACACGATTCCCGTCATCATGCTGACCGCGCGCGCCGAAGGCGCGGACCGCGTGCTCGGGCTCGAACTCGGGGCGGACGACTATCTGGGCAAGCCGTTCATGCCGCAGGAACTGCTCGCGCGCATCCATGCAGTGCTGCGCCGCCAGGGGCTACCGCGAACCACGGCGGTGCGGGAGAAGCGCGCACCTTGCCGGTTCGGTCGTTTCGAACTGGATTTCTCGACGCGCACGCTGCTGTGCGAAGGCGCACCCGTGAAGCTCACTGGCGGCGAGTACGCGCTGCTCGAGGTGCTGGCCTCGCACCCTATGGAAACGCTATCGCGGACGCGGCTCATCGAACTGCTCCACGGTCCGGATGCCGAAGTGACCGAGCGCGGCATCGACGTGCCGGTATGGCGCCTGCGCCGCCTGATCGAGGACGACCCATCCAATCCCCGACGGCTGCAAACCGTGCGCGGGATCGGCTACATGTTCATTCCCGACAACCCGGCCGATGAAGAATCCACTTGATACGATGTTCGGCCGGCTCGTCGTCACCACGGTGGGCTTGCTGGTGCTGGTTCACCTCACGTCGCTGCTGTTGATCGAGCGAACCCGCGCGAGCCTTGCCGCCTTCCATATTTCGCGCGTTGTGGAGGCTGCCGCCAGCATGGGCGGGCAGGGCAGCGACGGGGAGCGTTCCGGGACGGACATCCTGGGTGTTTCGTTCGTGGACCTGAAGCAATTGCCGGCCGCCGATGCGCAGCGCTTTCGCGGCGACACGAACGGGCCCATCGAACGGCAATTGCGGCACGTGCTGCCGCCGGGCACCCACGTGGCATTGGACGAAGACGGCACGCTGCGCGTGCTACGCACGGGCAGCACGCGTGGCATCGTGCTGCCGCGAGCCGAGGTGCCGCTGAGCCGTTTCACCGGGGCGCTGGCGTTGACGCTGATGTTCGCCATCGTGGTTGCCGTCGTGCTTGCCTGGCAACTGAATCGCCCTATTCGCGATCTTGCCGCAGCCGCGCGCGAATATCGCACCGGTCGCCATCTGAACATCGTGCGCAAGCGCGGGCCGCGCGAATTGCGCGAGCTGATCGGCGACTTCAACGACATGACGGGCGAACTGGCCGTGGCAGAGCGGGAGCGCGCCGTGATGCTGGCGAGTATCGCGCACGACCTGCGCACACCGCTCACACGCATGCAGGTGCGGGCTGACCTGCTGACCGACCGTGGCGATCGCGAGGGTTTTTTGCGCGATACCGAGTCGATGTCGCGTGTCATCACGCAGTTTCTCGACTTTGCGCGCGAGATCCCCGAAGGTTCGCCGCAGGTCAGCGTGGACACGTATTGTCGTCGCGATTACGCTGGCGCGCCGAGTCCGAGCGACGAAGCGCACCTGGATGCGCTCGTCACGCTCGATCTTCACGCGGGGCCCGGATTCATGCTGCCCACGGTCGATATCGACCGCACGCTCTCGAACCTCGTCGAAAATGCGCTGACCTATGGCGAGCCGCCCGTGGAGATCGCTACCCGGGCGCATGGCGAGCACTACGAACTCGTGGTGCGAGACCACGGGCCCGGCGTGTCCGAGCCTGACCTCGACCGCGTGCTGCGTCCGTTTGTCCGGCTCGATCCCGCTCGCGGCGGCACCTCGCACAGCGGCTTGGGCCTGGCCATCGTTCACCGCCTCGTTCGCCATCACGGCGGCACGCTGCAGATCTCCAACGCGGCCGACGGCGGGCTTGTCGTAGCGATGCGGTTTCCGAAGCATGATGCCGCGCAATGAAGCGCCGCACGCGGTGTCATCACCCGTTTGCGTACGCCGCGAAGGTCGGCACGACACACATAGCCACGCTCGCCAACGTAACGAGCCCGAAAGTATTCCGAGAACGATCCTGCCGCCGCCAAGCTTGCTTTGTCGACGTTCTCATTGGCCCACCAGCGGTCGCATAACACTGGCCGGGACCAGTCCCTATGGTTGAGACGCCGCCTCCCTCGAGGAGGACGACGAGATACGTTGCCGATGAGTATTCAATTGATATGCGAGTAACTAGGCTCAACGAGCGCGTTGTTAAATGCAAGTGCCAGTAGCTGACGTCGCGAATCAATTTCCAGCTTGACGAACGCCCGCTTCGCAAATGTCTCGACAGTCGACGGTTTGACACCCATTGATACCGCGATAGCTTGTGTGGTCATGCCTTGGATGAAAGCTGAACAAACTTGCGCTTCTCGTGGCGTCAATTTCTCGTTCAGCCAGCGGGTAATGGTATCGCTGGGCGTTCCCGAGCCTTCCTTGCCGGAATGCTTCGCACCGACGAGGCTCTCGTGCATGGCCGCCAGCGGTAGAACGATCAGGGCCAGATGCTTCAGGATGCTCAGTTCCTTGAGCGAAAACGGCGGCAGGCGCCGCGCGCGGCACACCGACATCGAGAATTGCACGCCACGGGTGAGGCAGTAGGTCACGCATTCATCGTGAATATCGGCCACGTCGTAAAAAATTCTGCGCAGGCGAGATTCGACCTGTCGGTCCGATAGCTGCATCAACTGAACGTCTCGCTCGCACTCGATCCGATCGAACGTGGAATCGTTCTGGGCATAGCTCTGATAGTAAAGCTGCATGGTCCGTTCGATCAGGTCAGGATCCTTGCCGAAGCTCCCGATCCAACAGATGTTGCGAGGCGATGAGTACGGTTGTACGTAATCCAAGTGCAACGAATCGCAATCGACAAAATTCGAGATGGTCTCGAACAGTACTGGAAGAAATTGACGTGTTCCTGCCGCGTCGGCGATCGCACCTAGCGCGCATGCCGTGGATGAAAGCTGGCCAAGGTGGATATCGACGATGGGTGGCGCGGAACTCATGACGATGCACGTGTGGAGAACTCGGTTTTCCGCTTATATCACGCCAATAAGCCGAAGCAAGCCTGCGATTCCTCTGATTGAATGGCTCATCGATAAACACGCTTGTCCCGGGAACTTAGGACAGATCGGGCAATTGGTGCTTGATAGAGTGGTTGCAACGCATGACTGAACGGCCGCACGGCGCGGCGCCGGCTGCATTGAGAGGAAGTGCGACAAGCACGCTCGCACGGCCCGACAGGTATCGATGCGCTCGTCTGTCGGGCGTGCTGCCTTCCACGGGCCCGCCAAAAAGACGAGATACGCGAATGGCGGGCGGCGTATACAGGGCATTACATTTAAATTACACGCGGCGACGCATGGCGATGTGTCATTCATATTCGTCCGCAGAGGAACTCACCATGGCAGGCAGGCATTTTCACCATACCCTTGTACGTGCGTCCGCGCCGGTTGCGAGCATTCTGCTGGGTCTCATCGGCACGCAGGTACATGCTGAGGACACCGAGTTGAATGTCTACAACTGGTCGAACTATATCGCGAAGGACACGATCGCGAATTTCGAAAAGCAGACCGGCATTCACGTCAGATACGATAATTACGACAGCGACGACACGCTGCAGACGAAGTTGCTTGCTGGCGGCTCGGGTTATGACATCGTCGTGCCGACGTCGAACTACATGGCGAAGCAGATCGAAGCGGGCATCTATCGGAAGCTCGACAAGTCGAAATTGCCGAACCTGGCGAATCTCGATCCCGCTTTGATGCGGAAGATTTCCGATGCGGACCCGGGCAATCAATACGGCGTGCCTTGGGCATGGGGTACCGACGGCATCGGGTACAACGTCCAAGCAGTGAAAAAGGTGCTGGGAGAGAATGCGCCGGTAGACAGCTGGGCGCTCATCTTTGATCCCGCGAATGCCGCGAAGCTCAAGCGCTGCGGCTTGTCCGTCCCCGATTCGTCGGACGATGTATTCGCCGCGACGCTGCAGTACATGGGGAAGGACACCAATAGCAAGAATCCGGGAGACTATCAGGCGGCGTACGAGGTATTGAAGAAAGTTCGCCCGTACATTACGCAATTCAGCTCGTCGGGTTACATTGACGATCTCGCCAATAATGATGTTTGCGTCGCACTCGGTTACTCGGGCGATATCGGTGTCGCGAGGCGGCGCGCGCAGGACACCAAGCGTTCATACGAGATCAGATACACGAACCCGAAAGAGGGTGGGATCGTGTGGTTCGACGTGATGGGCATTCCGAAAGACGCACCGCATCCGGAGGCCGCGCTCAAATGGATCAACTATATTCAGGATCCGAAAGTCAACGCGGCGATTACCAATGAAGTTTTCTATCCAACGGCAAATAAGGCTGCGGGTCAATATGTGACGCCGGCGATCGCACACGATCCCAATGTTTATCCGCCAGCAGACATTCTGAACAAGATGTCGCTCGCGCGTCCCAAGCCTTCCGACATCGCACGTCTCGAGAATCGTCTGTGGCTGCAGGTCAAATCCGGACGTTGATGCCGGACGCCGATGCGCGCGTGTTCTCACTGCGGAGAGCGGCATCGGTTTATTGCTTGAATTAGCTCGGCGACCCCTCGAATCTCGTTTAAGTTTTCAACGTAGTGCTTCCTGTCATTTTCGCCTTTTTTCGAACTGGCGTTGTGGATTGCTATTTTCTGCGCGGTGACATGAGCTTCATTTAGAAATGAAACGCTCAATATAAAAGAGCGAATTTAAATTGAAGTGTTTGGAGAATTTGCATGAAAATGAAAATAATTTGCATGCTGATGATGATCGGAATGCCGGGGATTGCATTGGCCGGTTCGAACGCCGCCGATATCGAAGCGCTTCAATCTCAACTGAAAGAGTTGAAGAAAGAGGTGAATGCGATGAAGGCGGCGCTGGCGGCGAAATCGTCCGGTGCATCTTCAGGCGCCGCCGAGCAGCCAACACCTGTCGTCGATTCGTCTTCGCCCGACTACGGCAAGGCGCCTGCCCAGCTGACCAATAACGACGTTAGCGAGATCCGGCAGCAGATCGCCAGTTCGCAGCTCAAGGTCGAGACGCTGACCGATGCCGCCAGCACCGGACCCATTGCGGGTTTGTCCGTGACCGGGTACATCGATCCGTCCTATCTCTACAATCGTGCGGCAGGAACGTCATCGTTCGTGTTCGCCAATCACGACCGTAGCTACAGCTACTTCAATAGTACGTTTGGCGATGCCTATCTGGATATCAAGAAGACCTTCGGCGTAGGGCCAATGGCGCCCTCTGCGGAAATCTCGCTATTGCCCAACCGAGGCGCTGGCGGGCTTTTCATGGACGAGCACGGCAACAGCGGTGTCAATATCCTGAACACGGCGTTCATTACGGTGCCGGTGACACCGACAACCAGCGTGGTCGCGGGGATGATGCCGAGCTTCGGTGGCTATGAAGTTCAGCAATCGAACCAGATGCTGACGCTGACGCACAACTTGCTGTACGACTTTTCGGATCCGGGCAGTTACATCGGCGCGGGAATTAACTACCTGAGCGCGGACGGCCACTGGTCGTGGAAGTTCTTGCTCGCGAACGAGCAGTACCGTACGGCCGGTTCGGTCACACAGATCGGCACGAATGCGCTGGGCGACGCGATTACGTCGAGCAACAGAATGCCGACGTTCACGGCGCGGGTCGACTACACGAAAGGCACTGCGCTCGATATCGGCGGCTCGTTCAATATCGGTCGCCAGACGCTGTATTCCGGCTTGGACGGTAACGGCAATCCGGTGTACGGAGTCGGCGGCGTCGCGCCCAGCCCCTACGGTACGTATTTCTTCGCCGAAGCGGATGCGACCTATACGCTCGCCGACGTCCAGTACAACGCCGAATTCGACTACGGGCAACAACAGAATGCCGCGTTCAACGGCGGCCAGGCGCAATGGTACGGCTTGTCGTTGCTGGGGCATCGAAAATTCAACGTGCCGCTGCTCGGCCGTATCGGCGTGACCGCGCGTTATGACCTGCTCGTCAATACGAAGAACGGCGGCGGCGGTGGCGGGATCGCTCAGAACGCGAACGGCATGGATACTGCCGACGGCTTCGGTATCGGTGCGAGTTGCCTCGCGAACTCGAAAGCCAACGGCGGCCTGGGCTTCGAGTGCAAGGGCGCGGCGCATCAGGACGTGGCGCTGGATCTGCTGTTGTATCCGACCCAACAGACCATCGTGAAGATCGAATATCGCCACGACTGGGCGACGCAGGACGTATTCCTGCACGGCAACGGATCGTATAGCAAGTCGAACGACATCATCGCGACGCAGTTCATCTACACGTTCTGATTGTTTAGACCGCGGTTGTGTTGTTCGGTGATATCGAATGTGCCGCCGTCGTTCTCTCTTTATTCCTATGCTCCGGCTCTCGAACCAGTCTCATGCCGCATCGTATTACGCGGCGACCGTCAACGACACGACTCGACATGCACCGCTCACCGGAACGCTACAGGTGGACGTGTGCGTGATCGGCGCCGGATTGACGGGAATTTCCACGGCGCTGAATCTCTCGGAACGTGGATATCGCGTTGCGGTGCTCGAGGCATCGAAGGTCGGCTGGGCCGCGAGCGGCCGCAACGGCGGGCAGTTGATCGGTGGCTATGCGTGTGGCATGGATACCTTCGCCAGGCATATGTCCGCCGAGGACGTGGCGCGCGTCTGGGCAATGGGGTTAGAGGGCGTCGACATCGTCAGGGAGCGCGTCGCGAATCATCGAATCGACTGCGATCTGCGTTTCGGCTATTTGCATGTCGCCAACAAGCCGCGCGACGTCGTCGCGCTACGACAGTGGTGCTATGAAGTGAAACGACGCTTCGGCTACGACAAGTTGCGCTACATCGAGAGCGGCCTGATGCGTGACTATGTGCAATCCTCACGATATAGAGGCGGCCTGTTCGATCCGCATAGCGGCCATTTGCATCCGCTCAATTACACGCTCGGCCTTGCGCGCGCGGCACGCGAGGCCGGGGCGCAAATATTCGAGGACACGTGTGCCACGCGCATACGCGATGAAGGTGGTGCTCACGTGATCGAAACGGCCGGCGGGACGGTGCGCGCCGGGTTCGTCGTGCTGGCGGGCAATACCTGGCTAGGCCGGTTGGCCCCTGACCTGTCGCGCAAGATCATGCCGGTCGGGACGTACGTGATTGCGACTGAGCCGCTCGATCCCGTACGTGCGACTGCGTTGATGCCAGCGCAGGCGGCCATCTGCGATAGCCGCTATGCACTCGATTATTTTCGCCCGACACCCGACGGTCGCGTGCTTTGGGGAGGGAAGGTAAGCTATTCGACGGGCGAGCCGGCTCATCTCGGGGAAGCGATGCGTCGCGATATGTTGAAAACCTTTCCTCAGCTCGAGGATGTCAAGGTCGACTATGCGTGGGGCGGCCTGGTCGACATCACGATGAACCGGGCACCGCATTTCGGCCGCATCGCACCGACCGTCTATTTCGCGCAGGGATTTTCGGGGCATGGTTTGAACGTGACCGGCCTGGTAGGCAAGCTGATCGCTGAGGCGATCGGTACGCAGGCAGAGCGGTTCGATTTGTTCGGCAAGATTCGCCACCGTAATTTCCCGGGCGGGCGCCTATTGCGGACGCCGATGCTTGCGTTGGGGATGACTTGGGCAAAGATCAGGGATCTGGTATGACGCGTGGCAGGCTGCATGCAAGGACGTAACCTCGACAATCGAGATCAATCTATGGCTAATCAGCTTCACACACCCATTCCCGACGCGCCCGAGCTTTGCCGGATTTCAGCGCATGAGTTGGCTCGCCGGTCGAGGTCGCCCGTCAGTGCCTCGAGCGAGCGGAGCAAATCAATCCGGCGTTGCGCGCCTTTACATCGATCGAGCGGCTCGTGTCGATCGAATGGCCGGCCGCCGAGTTTTAAACCGCGCGCCGTCCGTCCGAAGCACGGCCCCCGGAACGTTGACGTTCGCGCAAAGCGGCGTCGTGAATACCACGGAAGCAAACTGTAGCGAGATCAAGATGCGAATTGCCAATCAGAGTTTCATCGACGGGATCTGGTTCGATCCCGCGGACATACAACCGATCGACGTGGTCGACCCTTCCACCGAAGCGCCATACGCTCGACTACGGGTCGGCGGGGCAGCGGACGTCGATCGCGCCGTGGCTGCCGCAAGATGGGCGTTCTCTTTTTTTTCGGAATGGACCGTCAAGCAACGGGTCGAGCTCCTCGAGCGCGTGCTGGTGGTGTACACCGCCCGATACGACGAGGTCGCCGATATCATCAGCCGGGAGATGGGGGCGCCCATTGCCTTTTCCAGATCGATGCAGGCCGCCGTCGGAACCGCGCATCTTCAGCAGACTATCAGAGCGTTGAAGCAGTTCGAGTTCGAGAGAAAGCGCGGAACGTTGTTGGTTTCGCACGAGCCCATCGGCGTATGCGCGCTCATTACGCCATGGAACTGGCCGATCAACCAGATCGTGTGCAAAGTGGCGCCGGCTCTGGCTGCCGGATGCACGATGGTGCTCAAGCCGAGCGAGATTGCTCCGTTCAGCGCGATATTGTTCGCGGAGATCCTCGACGAGGCTGGCGTTCCGCCGGGCGTTTTCAACCTCGTTCACGGGTATGGCCACATCGTGGGCGACGCCCTCGCGCGTCATCCAGGCGTGGACATGGTTTCGTTTACGGGATCCACCCGAGCGGGAATCGAGGTGGCGAAGGCCGCAGCCGAAACGGTAAAGCGGGTACATCAGGAACTCGGCAGCAAAAGCCCCAACATCATCTGTTCCGATGTGGACCTGACGGACGCGGTTACTCGTGGGGTCAAGGCTTGCTTCAGCAACAGCGGGCAATCGTGCAACGCGCCGACACGGATGCTGGTGCCCGCCGATCTCATGCGCACCGCCGAAGATATCGCTCGGGCTGAAGCGGAAGCGACCTTGGTGGGCCATCCCGGCGCCGAGAGCTCGGAGCTCGGGCCCGTGGTGAGCCGCGTGCAGTATGAGCGCATCCAGCGGTTCATCGAGCTAGGGATCGACGAGGGCGCGACGCTGATTGCCGGCGGACTGGGGCGGCCCGCCGGACTGGAAACGGGCTTCTATGTCCGGCCGACCGTCTTTTCGAATGTGCTGCCCACCATGTCGATCGCGCGCGAAGAAATATTCGGTCCGGTTCTCTCGATCATGAGTTACGAGTCCGAGGAGGAAGCCATCTCCATCGCCAATGACAGCGCGTATGGGCTGGCTGCTTACGTCCAGTCGCAGAACCTGGAGCGTGCGCATCGGATAGCGAAGCGTTTGCGCGTCGGGAACGTGCATATCAATTACCCGCCGTGGGATCCTGCCGCGCCGTTCGGCGGTTACAAACAGTCAGGAAACGGCCGGGAGTATGCCGAATTCGGTCTCGAGGAGTTCCTGGAGATCAAAGGCACGACAAGCGCGCCTTGTTGAGTGGTCCGGCGCTAACGGGAAAGGCGATTGCGACGATGAGCGAATTCGAACTGAATCGGGACTATCTGAAGGCGCTGATGGACGAGACCGTCCCCAGGCAGCAGGCATTCACCGATGACGAGTACGCGTTGCGCCTGGCAAAGCTTCGCATGGCGATGGAGCGGCAGCGAGTCGACGTAGTGCTGCTGTCGTCACCGGAGTCGCAGTGCTGGCTTCACGGTTATCAAGCGCGGTGGTACCGCACCGGTTCGACGACGGCCTGGCCGCCGTGCAGCTTCACGGCCGTTCACCAGGATAAAGGCGGCATGATCGTGTTTGACTCGGCCGATCACGCGCGGCTGCTCGGCTTCACCTCGATTGCCACCGATATCCGGCATTTCGACGATCCTGAATGTCCGGAAACCGCCGACCCGAGCTTGAACGGTGTGCATGGGTCCGTGGTGAAGGCGCTTACCGCCGAAGGCTGGATGTCTGGTACGTGCGGCATCGAGATGTGGACGCCTCGACAGAACGCGGCAACTACTGGGCACTTGATGGCAATGCTGAAGAATTGTGATCTCGACGTGCAGGACGTGTCCGTCATGTTGCGCGATCTTCAGCACATCAAGTCGCCGGCCGAGATCGAGGTAATTCGGGAGGCCTCGCGGATTCTGGACGCCGGCTACGCGCACCTGCTGTGCAAGGTGCATCCGGAGATGACCGAGATCCAGGTATGGGCGGAACTGGAGTGGGCCATGGCCCAGGCGGGTGGCGAAACCAGCGGGTTGCACAACACCGTCTCGCGCACGCGTAGCTACTGCCATGCGCTGTCCAGCACCCGCGTCATCGGCGCAGGCCCGCTCCTCGTCGACCCGTGCGGCGTCAAGCATCGCTACCATGCGAACACCGCACGCCAGTTCTATCTGGGGGATCCGTCGAAGGATCTCGAGGGTGCCAGTACGATCGCCGCCGGTGCGGTCGAACTTCTGATAAGCGTGGCAACGGTAGGCACCTCGTTCGCGACGATCAGTGCCGAACTGCGGAAATACTATCAATCGTTCGGCGTGTGGGATCTGCGCGACTGGATCGGCGGCTATCAGCTCGGCATCGCTTTTCCCCCCGACTGGGTGGGCGAGTTCAATTGGAATGTCGAGTTCGATGAGCATGAGAAGTATGTCGAGCACGGGCTCGTCACCAACTTCGAGAGTTTCGTCGGGGGCGCCGGGCTCATCGAAACGATCGTCTTCCTCGACGAGGGTGCCGAGGTTCTGTCCAACGTGCGCAACACGCTCCTGGTCATCGACGGCAAGCCCGGGTCGACGATCAATCCTCATGGGTAGGTCGAGCCTGTCCAGCTACCCATTCATCGAGTAGTAGTGCGTACATCTGGGGACGTAATGAAGATCGGATATGCACGTGTATCAACAGAAGAACAATTTCTCGATCTTCAGCTTTCGGCACTGAAGCATGTCGGGTGCGATCCAATCTTCTCCGACCACGGCGTATCCGGAACTCGAAAGGATCGGCAGGGGCTCAATCGCGCGCTGTCCAGTCTTGCGCGCGGCGATACGCTTGTCGTCTGGCGGCTCGATCGGCTCGGGCGTTCGTTGAGTCAACTCGTCATTTTAATGAGCAGCCTTCGCGACCGCGGTGTCCATTTCGCCTCGTTGAATGAATCGATCGACACCGACTCGCCGACGGGTATGTTCATGTTCCATATGATCGCGGCGCTGGCTGAATTCGAACGCGCTCTTATAAGCGAACGGACCAAAGCCGGCATGGCAGCGGCCCGCCATCGCGGCAGCAAGCCGGGACGACCGCGCGCGTTGAGCGTGCAGGCGGTTGCCGAGGCGAAGGATCTGGTTAAAACCTATCCAGAGGCATTCGTCGCCAAGCATTTCGGCGTGCATGTCAAGACACTTCGCTCCGCACTGTATCCGCAGCAGACGGAACAACCAGCTTCCTGAATTTTTGCGCTGATTCACCTCCGGCCGACGTTCTGTGAGTCATTTCTGCCGGCCTGCTTGAGCCGACGCAATGTTCGTGGATGCACGTGGAACTGCTTCGCGACTTCCGTTGTGGAGTGCGTTTCGAGCAGCTTGAGCGCCTGCGTCCGCTGTGGCGCCGTCAGTGCGCGCCTGCGTCCGAGGATGGTGCCTCTTTGTTTGGCCGCGGCCATGCCCGCCTTGGTCCGTTCACTGATCAGCGAACGCTCGAACTGAGCGAGCGCCGCCATCATGTGAAAGATCAGTGTGCCGCCAGGCGATTCCGTGGAAATGGCCTCGGTAACTGATTCGAAGCGTATCCCCCGTTTTTCCAGCGATGTGACGAGATCCACCAGCTTGGGCAGCGAGCGTCCGAGGCGATCGAGCCGCCAGACGACAAACGTATCGCCCGGCTTCAGACGTCGCAATGCCTTGTCGAGACCCGGCCGGTTGAAGTCCGCGCCGGAAATGCCCTTGTCTGTTTCGACGAACCGGCATCCTGCTAGCGCCAGAGCATCCTCTTGCAGGCCCAGGTTTTGTTCTTCCGTCGATACGCGCGCGTAACCGATTTTCATTGAGATCTCCGATCGGAATGGATGGATGGCGACTCGCCTCCGAGAGCGTGCGGTCGCATGCGAAAGATGGAGAGTCGGCTGTCTAAAAGCCGGGGTGCCAGTGTCCGGAGACAGCGGGGTAGGCGGAATTTTTCAGCGGACAAACGTTCGCGCGAACATGACGAATACCGCCGCGATTCGCTCGTCACGAAGAAGTCAACCGCCTTGAATGGGGCGGAAACCTTGCGCAGGCCTTGTGCAAAGAATTGTCAAATGGAGCGTCATTGTAGTGGACAAAATGGTTCCTTTTTGTCCATCCAGCAGCGTGCAGCTGTGCCCCTTCTCCATCAAGGCCTTGAGTCAATACCCCTACGGTCAGACACAGCTTTACTCAAAGGAACGTTTTTTTCCGTCGTGACGGTTGCGTGCGACTTCTCTCATGGTGTGAGAAGGGCGATATCGACGCATGGCTTGGCCTTGTTCGTGGAATGGAGAAACGGCGGGTGATCCGTTTCTCGATTTTGGGGGCTATCGATCGCGGGACATGGTTGTCGGCTGGTTTGCGTTCGGGGTCCTCGCATCTTTCCGAAACAAGGCGATGCGTCGTTCCTGCGTTGCTTTCTGGAGCCGTAATAAATCGCCTTTGTCCATTCATGGACACTGTCCGCGTGCCTGCGTGAATTCTTGTGAGAGAGGCACGCTGGATTGCGTGTGTGTCGGATTTATTTCTTATTGATTGAATTTTTATTTGTCTGAATTTGTCGGCGTCGCTTGAGCCGAGACATGGATATTTAATAATCCAGGGGTCATATAATGAATCGTATTTACCGGACCATATGGAATGAGGCGCTGGGTGCATGGGTGGCGGCCTCGGAGCTGGACTCGGCGCATGGCAAGGGCGGGCGCTCGGCGACAACAACGGTAGTCGCGCTGGCAATCGGTCTGCTGTTGGCGGGCGGAATGAATGCGGCCAATGCGGTGACTTATCCGCCTAACGGTTCAAGCACCAACACCTGTAACACGGGTGCAAGCACTTTCCTGGGACGATCGTTTGCTGCCGAGGTGAATCCGGTAGACGGGTCCGGGACTTACTCCAACGTGATTGGATGTAGCGCGAACGGGGGAGGTTATCAAGGTCCGAATACTGGGGTGACGTTGTTCGGTTCATATACCACGGCGACAGGCAACGGGGCCGTGGCGATCGGCATGGCCGGATTGGCCGGCAACCTCGGTACGACCGTCGGCATTTTTTCGACCGCGTCGGGTACGTCGAGTTCGGCGTACGGCGCGAACGCGACGGCCTCCGGCAATTACGCGTCGGCGTTCGGTGCTGCCGCATCCGCGACGAATACGGGTTCGGTCGCGATTGGAGATAACGCCACTTCCGGAGCGGTCTCGGCAGCGACGAACGGTATCGCGATCGGTGGGCAAGCATCGGTGGCCGCCGCGGCGACGTCGGGTATTGCTATTGGCCGTGGTGCTACCGCGAGCGGCGCCTATGGCATCGCGCAAGGCGACGGGACGATCGCGGGGGCGACCGGGCAGAACGTGGCCATCGGTTCCGGGGGAACGACCGCCGATAGTTCCACGGCGGCTGGCGGCGCCGTGGCGATCGGGCGCGGACAAACGGCCAGCGGCAACGGCGCGGTGGCGATCGGCGATCCGAATGCCGCGATCGGGACTGGGGCGGTTGCAGCCGGTGCAAACAACAATGCAACCGGGCAGGGCGCGGTCGCGCTCGGCAACGCGAATACGGCAACCGGCCAGGGCTCTGTTGCGCTGGGCAACAGCGGAACGGCTTCCGCGGCAGGCGGCGTGGCACTCGGCGACACCGCGGTGGCCAGTGCAGCCAATGCCCAGGCGCTCGGTTCGGGATCGATCGCGAATGTGGCGGGATCGGTTGCGCTGGGATCGGGGGCTGTCACGGCGGGGACGGCCACGTCGGCCACGGGCGGCACGGGGGCGGTCAGCAGCACGACGATCGATAGCCAGACCTTCGGGACCTACGCAGGCGCCAATGCGTCGGCTGGGGTTGTCAGTGTTGGGTCGCCCGGCGCGGAACGGCGGGTTCAGAACGTCGCGGCGGGTTTGGTCGGTGCGGCGAGCACGGATGCGATCAATGGCAGCCAACTCTACGCCGTGGCGAGTACGACCACGTCGAGCATCTCGTCGCTGTCGACGTCGACTTCGACGGGCATCAACTCGTTGTCCACCGGCATCAGTTCGGCTAACAGCTCGGTCACCTCACTGTCGACTTCGACGTCGACTGGCCTGTCGTCGGCGAATAGCTCGATCACGTCGTTGTCCACGTCGACCTCGACCGGCATCAATTCGTTGTCCACCGGCATCAGCTCGGCCAACAGCTCGGTGACTTCGCTGTCGACTTCCGCGTCGACGGGTCTGTCGTCGGCGAATAGCTCGATTACGTCGTTGTCGACGTCTACTTCGACCGGCATCAACTCGCTGTCCACCGGCATCAGCTCGGTCAACAGCTCGGTGACTTCGCTGTCGGCTTCGACGTCGACGGGCCTTTCATCGGCGAATAGCTCGATCACGTCGCTGTCCACGTCGACTTCGACGGGCATCAACTCGTTGTCCACCGGTATCAGTTCGGCTAACAGCTCGGTGACTTCGCTGTCGACTTCCGCGTCGACGGGTCTGTCGTCGGCGAATAGCTCGATTACGTCGTTGTCGACGTCTACTTCGACCGGCATCAACTCGCTGTCCACCGGCATCAGCTCGGTCAACAGCTCGGTGACTTCGCTGTCGACTTCGACGTCGACCGGCCTTTCATCGGCGAATAGCTCGATCACGTCGCTGTCGACGTCGACTTCGACTGCGATCCAAGCGGCCAAGACGCATTACTACAGCGTCAACGACAACGGCACGCAACAGGGCAACTACAACAACGACGGCGCCACCGGAATCAACGCGCTCGCAGCCGGTGTCAATGCGTCGGCGACCGGAAGTGGCGACACGGCAGTAGGCTACGGCGCTACAGCAAGTGGCGGCGCGTCGCTTGCGTTGGGACAGTCTGCCACGGCCGGCGGCGCGGGCAGTGTGGCTGCGGGAAGTGGCGCGCAAGCGGTGGGGCCTGGCAGCGTGGCCGTGGGTCAGAATGCGGGAAGTGGCGGGGTGGCCGGTAACTCCGGTAATACAGCGGTTGGACCGCTTGCCGGCCAGAATGTGACCGGTACGATCAATTCGGCATTCGGCTTCAACGCGGGCAACAACGTATATGGCCAGAACAACAGCGCGTTCGGCGCGGGTGCTGGTGATAGCGTGGGCAGTTCGACCGCAGCGGCCAGTTACAACACCGCGGTGGGTACGTCCGCGGGCAACAATGTAACGAGCAATCACAACGTCGCCATCGGCGACAGCAGCGGTTCGAATGTGTCCGGCGGAGACAACAACTTTGCTGCTGGGAGCACGGCCGGGACCACCGTGGTTGGCGCGAACAACGTTGCGTTGGGATTCCAGGCCGGACAAAACGTGACAGGCAGCAACAACATTGCCATCGGTCGAAGGGCCGGCAACGGCGTCGCGGCGAGCGATACGATCTCCCTGGGCAATTCGGCGTCCGCGTCACAGAGCACGGCGATTGCGCTGGGCAGGAATGCGCAAGCCGGTGCATCCGCCGGAGACGTTGCGCTCGGTGCCGGATCGGTTACCGCTGCACCGAATCCGACGTCGAGCGCCGTCATCGGGGGCGCGACCTATTCGTTCGCGGGAACCAACCCGCAGAGCGTTGTCAGTGTCGGCGCGTCGGGTGCTGAACGGCAAGTCACCAATGTTGCGGCCGGACGAATCTCGGCGTCCAGTACCGATGCGATCAACGGTTCGCAGCTTTATGCAACCGACACGGCGCTCAATTCGCTGTCGACGACCGTTTCGTCGTCGACAGGTGAAATCGCCTCGTTGTCCACAGGCCTGAGTTCGACCAACAGTTCGGTGACTTCGTTGTCGACCTCGACTTCGACGGGTCTGTCGTCGGCGAACAGCTCGATCACGTCGTTGTCGACTTCGACCTCGACCGGCTTGTCGTCGGCGAATAGTTCGATCACCTCGCTGTCGACTTCGACCTCGACTGGCCTGTCGTCAGCGAATAGCTCGATCACGTCGCTGTCGACCTCGACCTCGACTGGCTTGTCGTCGGCGAATAGTTCGATCACATCGCTGTCGACTTCGACCTCGACTGGCCTGTCGTCGGCGAATAGCTCGATCACGTCGCTGTCCACGTCGACCTCGACCGGCCTGTCGTCCGCAAACAGCTCCATCACGTCGTTGTCGACTTCGACATCGACGGGCCTGTCGTCGGCGAACAGCTCGATCGATTCGCTGTCGACTTCGACTTCGACTGGCCTGTCTTCGGCCAACAGCTCGATCACGTCGCTGTCGACTTCGACCTCGACGGGTCTGTCGTCGGCGAACAGCTCGATCACCTCGTTGTCGACTTCGACTTCGACGGGCCTGTCTTCGGCCAACAGCTCCATCACGTCGTTGTCGACTTCGACCTCGACCGGCCTGTCGTCCGCAAACAGCTCCATCACGTCGTTGTCGACTTCGACCTCGACGGGTCTGTCGTCGGCAAATAGCTCGATCACCTCGCTCTCGACTTCGACGTCGACCGGCTTGTCGTCGGCAAACAGCTCGATCACATCGTTGTCCACGTCGACGTCGACCGGCATCAGTTCGCTCTCCACCGGTCTGAGCTCGACCAACAGTTCAGTGACATCGCTGTCGACCTCGACTTCGACCGCGATCCAGGCCGCGAAGACGCACTATTACAGCGTCAACGACAACGGCACGCAGCAGGGCAATTACAACAATGACGGGGCGACGGGCGTCAACGCGCTTGCCGCTGGAACGAATGCGAGCGCATCGGGCGTGAGCAGCGTCGCGGTTGGGGATGGCTCGCATGCTGCGTCGGACGGGGCGGTTGCGATCGGCCAGGAAGCATCGGCGACAGGTGGCAAGGCCGTGTCGATCGGCGTCGCGAACACCGCGAGCGGCGATGGCGCGGTGGCGATAGGCGATCCGAGCGTCGCGACGGGTACCGGCGCGGTGGCGATGGGAGCAAACAATACGGCGACCGGAAGCGGCGCAGTGGCGCTGGGCAATGCCAATACGGCGATCGGCGACGGCTCGCTTGCGTTGGGCAACGCTTCGACGGCAGGCGCAGCTGGCTCGGTGGCCTTCGGTGCGAATGCGATTGCCAAGAACGCCAACGATGTTGCCCTCGGTTCGGGATCGGTCACGGGGCCGTCGAATCCGACAAGTGGCGCCACGATAGGCACGACGACGTATGGCAATTTTGCCGGGACGACGCCCTCTAGCGTGGTGAGCGTCGGCGTGCCTGGCGCGGAACGCCAGATTACCAATGTCGCGGCGGGTCAAGTCACGTCGTCCAGTACGGATGCAATCAACGGTAGTCAGCTTTATTCGGTAGCAAGCACGACCATTTCAAGTATCGAGTCCCTGTCGACGTCGACATCGACAGGTATCGGCTCGCTTTCTACCGGACTGTCGAGCACGAATAGCGCGGTGACGTCGCTTTCGTCGACACTGTCGTCGTCCAATAGCGCGATCACGTCGCTTTCGACCGGATTGAGTTCAACCGCCAGCTCGGTCACCTCGCTGTCGACTTCCACGTCGACGGGGCTGTCGTCGGCGAATAGCTCGATCACGTCGTTGTCCACGTCGACGTCGACGGGCCTCTCGTCGGCAAACAGCTCGATCACCTCGCTGTCGACCTCCACGTCGACCGGCCTGTCGTCGGCGAACAGCTCGATCACCTCGCTGTCGACCTCGACCTCGACGGGCCTCTCGTCCGCGAACAGCTCGATCACGTCGCTGTCCACGTCGACCTCGACCGGCTTGTCGTCGGCTAACAGTTCGATCGATTCGCTGTCGACTTCGACGTCGACCGGCCTGTCGTCGGCGAATAGCTCGATCACGTCCCTGTCCACGTCGACTTCGACCGGCTTGTCGTCGGCCAATAGCTCGATCACCTCGCTGTCGACGTCGACCTCGACCGGCCTGTCGTCGGCTAACAGCTCGATTACCTCGCTGTCGACCTCGACGTCGACCGGCCTGTCGTCGGCTAACAGCTCGATTACCTCGCTGTCGACTTCGACCTCGACGGGTCTGTCGTCGGCCAATAGCTCGATCACGTCGTTGTCGACCTCAACGTCGACCGGCTTGTCGTCGGCTAACAGCTCGATTACCTCGCTGTCGACCTCCACCTCGACGGGCCTGTCGTCGGCGAACAGCTCGATCGGCTCCCTGTCGACTTCAACGTCGACGGGCCTCTCCTCGGCGAACAGCTCCATTACGTCCCTGTCCACGTCGACTTCGACCGGCTTGTCGTCGGCCAATAGCTCGATCACGTCGCTGTCGACTTCGACTTCGACCGGCCTCTCGTCGGCTAACAGTTCCATCACGTCGCTGTCCACGTCGACCTCGACGGGCCTGTCGTCGGCAAACAGCTCCATCACGTCGCTGTCCACGTCGACTTCGACGGGTCTGTCGTCGGCAAACAGCTCCATCACGTCGCTGTCGACTTCGACTTCGACGGGTCTGTCGTCGGCAAACAGCTCCATCACGTCCCTGTCCACGTCGACCTCGACGGGCTTGTCGTCCGCGAACAGCTCCATCACGTCGCTGTCCACGTCGGCCTCGACCGGCCTCTCGTCGGCAAACAGCTCGATCACCTCGCTGTCCACGTCGACTTCGACGGGTCTGTCGTCCGCGAATAGCTCGATCACCTCGCTCTCGACCTCGACGTCGACGGGCCTCTCGTCGGCAAACAGCTCGATCACCTCGCTGTCGACCTCCACGTCGACCGGCCTGTCCTCGGCTAACAGCTCGATCACCTCGCTGTCGACTTCGACCTCGACCGGCCTGTCATCCGCGAACAGCTCGATCACCTCGCTGTCCACGTCGACTTCGACGGGTCTGTCGTCCGCGAACAGCTCGATCACGTCGCTGTCCACGTCGACCTCGACCGGCTTGTCGTCGGCTAACAGTTCGATCGATTCGCTGTCGACTTCCACGTCGACCGGCTTGTCATCCGCGAACAGCTCGATCACGTCGCTGTCCACGTCGACTTCGACGGGTCTGTCGTCGGCCAACAGCTCGATCACGTCGCTCTCGACCTCGACCTCGACCGGCCTGTCGTCGGCGAACAGCTCCATCACCTCGCTGTCCACGTCGACTTCGACTGGCATCAACTCGTTGTCGACCGGCCTGAGCAGCACGAACAGCTCGGTGTCGTCTTTGTCGACCTCAACGTCGACGGGTCTGTCCTCGGCTAACAGCTCGATCACGTCCCTGTCCACCTCGGCCTCGACCGGCATCAACTCGCTGTCCACCGGTCTGAGCAGCACGAACAGCTCGGTGTCGTCGCTGTCGACCTCCACGTCGACGGGCTTGTCGTCCGCCAACAGCTCGATCACCTCGCTGTCGACCTCGACCTCGACCGGCCTGTCCTCGGCAAACAGCTCGATCACGTCCCTGTCGACCTCGACTTCCACCGGCATCAGCTCGCTGTCCACCGGCCTGAGCAGCACGAACAGCACGATCCTGTCCCTGTCGACCTCGACGTCGACCGGCATCGGCTCGCTGTCCACCGGCCTGAGCAGCACGAACAGCTCGGTGTCGTCTCTGTCGACCTCGACCTCGACCGCGATCAACGCCGCGAAGACGCACTACTACAGCGTCAACGACAACGGCGTGCAGCAAGCCAACTACGACAACACGGGCGCCACCGGCACCAACGCCCTCGCCGCCGGCGTGAACGCCAGCGCGGCGGGCGCCAGCAGCGTGGCAGTCGGCGACGGCTCGAACGCGCAGACGGCGGGCGCAGTCGCGATCGGCCAGAACGCCTCGGCAACGGGCGGCAAGGCGGTATCGATCGGCTCCGGCAACACGGCGTCCGGCGACGGCGCGGTCGCGATCGGCGACCCGAGCATCGCGACGGGCACCGGCGCGGTGGCGATGGGCGCGAACGACACGGCGACCGGCAACGGCGCAGTGGCGCTCGGCAACGCGAACACGGCAACCGGCGCCAGCGCGCTCGCCCTCGGCAGCTCGAACCAGGCCACCGCGGACAACACGATCGCGCTGGGCAGCCAGGCCACGGCCAGCGCCACCGGCGCACAGGCCTACGGCTCGGCCGCCAAGGCCACGGCCGCCGACGCGCTCGCCTTCGGCACGAACGCGCAAGCGAACGTCGCGAACTCGATCGCACTCGGCGCCAACTCGGTCACGGCCGCGGCAGTCGGCACCTCGGGCGCCACGATCGGCGGTGTCACGTACTCCTTCGCGGGCAGCTCGCCGGTCGGCGTGGTCAGCGTCGGCGCACCGGGCCAGGAACGCCAGGTCACGAACGTCGCCGCGGGCCGGATCTCGGCCACGAGCACGGACGCGATCAACGGCAGCCAGCTGAACGCGACGAACAACGCGATCAACACGCTGTCGACGTCCACCGCGTCGAACGTCGCGTCGCTGTCGACCGGCATCAACTCGCTGTCGACCGGCCTGAGCACGACGAACAGCAACGTGGCATCGCTGTCCACGTCGACCTCGACCGCGATCAACTCGCTGTCGACGGGCCTCAGCACGACGAACAGCAACGTCAACTCGCTGTCGACGTCGACCTCGACGGGCATCGGTTCGCTGTCCACCGGCCTGAGCACGACGAACAGCAACGTGGCGTCGCTGTCGACCGGCGTGAACAACATCAACAACACGCTGAACTCGCTGTCGACGACGATCAACAACAACACGACGCGTGCGGTGAACAACAACGGCATCGCGGCCGACATGAACGGCAAGGGCACCGACGTCCCGACCGTCACCGCCGGCTCGAACTCGGTGGCGATCGGTGCAGGTTCGAACGACGGTGGTCGCTCGAACGTGGTGTCGGTCGGCAGCGACCAGCAGCAGCGCCAGATCACGAATGTCGCGCCGGGTACACAAGGCACCGACGCGGTGAACGTGAACCAGCTGACGCAGGTGCAGACGACGCTGTCGACGGCACTGTCGGGCCAGCAGGCGCAGATCAACTCGCTGGGTTCGCAACTGCAGCAGACCGACCAGATGGCGAAGCAGGGTATCGCGGCCGTCGGCGCGATGGCGTCGATCCCGCAGCTCGATCGCGACGCCAACTTCGGGATGGGCGTGGGCACGTCGACCTTCCTCGGCCAGAAGGCGATGGCGGTCAACATGCAGGCGCGCATCACGGAGAACCTGAAGGCGTCGATCAACGGCGGCTTCAGCGGCGGTCAGAAGGTGATCGGCGCCGGCATGCTGTACCAGTGGAAGTAACGCGTCGCGCCGCCCGCCGCCCGGCTCGCCAGCCGGACGGCCTGCGGCCCCGACAGCAGGACGGGCCCGCCGCACACCCTGCGGCGGGCCCGGTCAACCCAAGCTTTAAGGACGTTACCGTGAACAAACTCGCTCTTGCGCTCGCGCTTTCCGCAACGGCCCTCGCCGCGTGCTCGACCGCCTCCGGCCCGACCTTCAGCGCCTCCGAACTGCAGCCGCGCGACGGCGTGCGCACGTTCCAGGTGGACTGCCACGGCCTGCTGTCGGGCCCGCAGACCTGCATGAAGGCTGCCCGAAAGATCTGCGGCGACGAGCCCGTGCGCGCCGTCGATTCGGCCCGCGCGCTGCGCGACAAATCCGATCCGGCCACGCTGGTCTTCCAGTGCGGCGCGGCGCCGGCACCTGTTGTTCGAGCGGCTGTACCGGAAACGCCCGCACCGGTGACGGTACCGGTCGAGCACCTGAGACTGTCGGGCGACACGTTGTTCGCAACTGGTCAGGCTGCTCTCACGCCGACGGCCCGTGCGTCGCTTGACAAGCTCCTTGGCGAACGCGAAGACATTACCTACTCGCAGGTGGCCGTCACCGGCTACACGGATTCCGTCGGCAGCGACGCCTATAACCTCGCGCTATCGCAGCGCCGTGCGCAGTCCGTGGCGAGCTATTTGAAGGCACAGGGATTGAGGGGCGGCTCATGGTCGGTCACGGGCCGCGGCAAGGTCGATCCGGCTGCGACCAACGCGACGCCAGAGGGCCGCGCCAGCAATCGGCGTGTCGAAATTTCGCTCATTCGATAGCCGGCTACGCAGTCGATGCATTTGAGATCGAGGCTGGTCGCATTTGAATGTTTTGTACCTTGAACCTGAAAGTCCTCGGGGTGCATTTGCGCGATGACATGTCGCGCCTTTTTATTCGACGCGTTGAGAGTGCGCGCATGTCGCTGGCGCCGAGTGTCGCCGCGACAATGACCGTTCGACCTGGATGTCGAACGTATTCGTGTTCGCCCGTCGGGTATCGGGCGGGCTTTTCGATGCCGGGTGAGAACGGGGCTCTGATATGGATGTGCGGGATGAACTGCTTGCCGGACTGGAAGAAATAGCAAACGACGAGCAATTGAATCGGGTGTTGTCGACTTTCCGGAAAAGACTGAACGCGATATTGAGTGCGGTATTCGACGAGGTGGAAAGCAAGGTCTATCTGATGGTTTACGACTACGGAGTGACGGAGGGGCTTTACGGGCCGGATTCCGCCGTCTCAGTGGGTATCAGGAAAGGCGTTGACGACGCAGTACACATATCGCCGATCCGTCTGTCATCGAACCTGCTCGGCAAGGCAGAGGAGTTGGGACGGAAGCATGGGGTGCTCATGCGCTCGATGATCGGGCACCATGCGATGCCGGCGGACAGCAAGATAGAAGCGTCGTAAGCGGGATTGGCCCGGATGACAAGGATGGCCGCCGACGTGCTTCCGTTCCTTCACGGGCAATCGTGACTGGCTTCATCAAGTTGGTTGCGTGGTGTGCGGCACATGTGCGATGGAATGACGGTTGTGTATTCAACGATGAAGGTTGTGTGGTCAACGATGTGGGAGCTTCATCTATGAAGACGTATAGCGAGTTGATCGCTGACTTCGAGAAACTGAAGCAGGATATCGACGCCGTACGCGAGTACGAGGCGAAGCTGATAGCCGAGCGGGTGTTGGCACTGCTTTCAGAAAGCGGGGTCGACATTCGGGCTATTGTCGACGGCATGCAGTCGAAACCGCGTGAGCGGAAAAGGATCAAGCCGAAGTATTGGGACCCGAAAACGGGCGTCACGTGGTCGGGGAGGGGAAGAACGCCGCGATGGCTCATCGGTAAGGATCCCGAGACGTTTCGGGTGCCGCGCGACGATGCGGACCAGTGAGCATGACGAGAGCAGGATTGTCTTGCGGCGGAATGTTGTGACCTGTCAGGCAGTGAGTCTCGCGTTGATGTTATCGGAATCCATCCAGGCTCGACGGACCGTGGCCGGAGGTTGGTAGCGAGGTGCGCTGTGGGGCCGGCGCTCGTTGTAGAACTGCCGCCAGCATTCGATGAACAGCTTTGTCTCGGCACAGTTACGGAACTATTCGCGGTTCAGCTACCAGTCGCGGAGCTTGCCGCACAAGCGCGCAAGCGTACGAGTCGCGACAGCGTCAGGATCACGTCCTGCGACCGCAGGATGGCACCGACTACGTAAGCCCCTTGTCATTCAGCGCTGTAAAGAGGAAATTCAATGTGAACGGTTCCGGTGCGCCGTCGTGGCACGAATGATGAACGCCACATTGTTGAGAAAACTGCAAGGTACGATCGCGATCCAGGATGGGCCGATATTCCTTTTCCGCCGGGTCCTTTGATCATGGCGCCATGATCGGTAATCTGGACCTATGCCTATTCCGAAACCGCGGCGCATGCGAGAGTGAAGACGTGGCGGATAGACCGCCGGACTCGCATTCGGATCCATGATGAGTGAACGCTAGTTCTTTTGGTGGAATTTCCACAATATTTGTCAGCCAAGGCGTCGCGCACCCCATGCGTGAAGCGCCGCCGAGCTGCAAGAACGGCAGCCGAGACAGCAGCGCGCGGCGCGCGCGCAGCAGCGGGCCGCTCGTGACGATCCGGTTGGCGAGTCGACCGGTGATCCCGGTGCGACACCCGGATCTTGTGGGATTCGTACAGTGCAGGCATATTGTCCGGGCGATCGGGGCCGGGCCGCGCCGGATCGTGTCGGAGATCAAAAACAGAACACGCACGCACCAACCCACGGGGTTTGCATCATGACCGACTCTCTCGATCGCAGGCGCTTCCTCAAGACGGCATTAGGCTCGGCACTCGGCCTCGGCGGCCTCGGCATGCTGCAGGCGTGCGGCGGCGATTCGGTGTCGGCCGATCCGCTCGCGCCGGTGTCCGATGCACGGATCGCGGCGGCTATCGCCCAGCTCGATCCGCTCGTGAGCGCGCTGCTCGGCAGCTCGGGCGTGCCGGGCATCGCGTTGGCCATCGTGCACGGCGGGAAGGCGCTGTTCGCGAAGGGCTACGGCGTGTGCAGCACGGTCACCGGCCAGCCCGTCGACGCCGATACGATTTTTCAGCTCGCGTCGGTCTCGAAGTCGATCGGCGCGACGGTCGTGGCGTCGCAGGTCGGCAAGGGTGTCGTGAGCTGGGACACGCGGATGCAGCAACTGATGCCGTCGTTTGCGCTGTCCGACCCGTCGGTCACGCAGATGCTGACGGTCGCCGACCTGTATGCGCACCGTTCGGGGCTGCCGGAGCATGTCGGCGATCAGCTCGAGGAACTCGGGTTCGACCAGACGACCGTGTTCAACCGGTTGCGCGAGATCCCGCTCGTCGGTTACCGAAGCCATTATGCGTATACGAACATCGGCTTGACCGCCGCGGCGATCGGCGTCGCGAACGCGGCGGGCATCGACTGGGCGACGTTGTCGGAGCAGGCCGTTTATGCGCCGCTCGGCATGACGCGCACGAGCTCGCGATACGCGGACTACCAGGCGAGCGCGAATCATGCGGTCGGGCACGTACCCGTCAACGGCGTGTTCGTGCCGGTCGTGGCGCCGCGCGATGCCGACCTGCAATCGCCGGCGGGCGGCGTGAGCTCGTCGGTCAACGATCTCGCGCGATGGATGGCGATGGTGCTGGCCGACGGCCGCGCCGGCGCGACGCAACTGATCCCCGCCGCCGCGCTGTCGCCCGTACTGTCGCCGCAGATCATGATCCGGCCGGCGAGCGCGGACGGCGCTGCTGCGTACTACGGCTACGGCTTCAACGTCGGCACGACCGCCGACGGCGGGCGGCCGATGGTCAGCCACTCCGGCGGCTTCCTGCTGGGCGCTGGTACCTTCTTCGTGCTCGTGCCGTCGCTCGACATCGGCATTGCAGTGCTGACCAACACCTGGCCGGTCGGCGTGGCGGAGGCGATCGGTTTCGCCTTCCTCGACCTGGTCCAGTACGGCGCGCAACACCGGGACTGGGCGGCCTTCGCGAAGGAGCAGACGGCCCCGCTGACCGCGCCGACCGGGTCGCTTGCCGGTGCCGCCGCGCCCGTGTCGCCCGCGCCGCCGCAAGCGCTGACCGCCTATGCGGGCACCTACGGCAACGACTACTACGGGCCGATGACGGTGAGCGTCGTCGACAACGCGCTGGTGCTGACGATCGGTGTCGGCAACGTGTCGTTCGCGTGCACGCATTGGGACGGCGACACGTTCGCGGTCAGCCCGTCGGGTGAAATGGCGCCGCCCGGTTCGAAATATACGCTCACGTTCGCCGGCACACCGCCGGCGCGCGTGACGGCCGAACTGTTCAGCGACGGCGGGCTGAACGTCTTCACCCGCTGACGGCGGCGTCGCTTCAGTACCCCGCCCCGCCACCACCCTGATCGGTGACGATCGCGACCCCCGAGCTCGTGCCGAGCCGCGTCGCGCCGGCTTCGAGCATCGCGAGTGCGGCCGCGCGATCGCGCACGCCGCCCGATGCCTTCACGCCGAGCACGGGGCCGACCGTGCGGCGCATCAGCGCGACGTCCGCGAGCGTCGCGCCGCCGTGGCCGAACCCGGTCGACGTCTTCACGAACGCGACGCCGAGATCGCGGCACATCTCGCACACGCGCACCTTCTCGTCGTCGGACAGCAGCCCCGTTTCGAGGATCACCTTGAGCGGCACCGCGCCGCATGCGCGGTGCACGGCCGCAATGTCGGCCTTCACGTCGTCGGCGCGGCCGCTCTTCAGCGCGCCGAGGTTGATCACCATGTCGATCTCGCCGGCGCCCGCGTCGATCGCGGCGGTGGCTTCGAATGCCTTCGCGGCCGACAGCCCCGCACCGAGCGGGAAGCCGACCACCGCGCAAACGAGCACGCCGGTGTCGGCCAGTTCGCGCGCGGCGAGCGGCACGTTCGCCGAATTCACGCAGACCGAGTAGAAGCGATGCTCGGCCGCCTGGCGGCAGAGTTCGCGGATCTGCGCGTCGCTCGCGTCGGGCGCGAGCAGCGTGTGATCGATGGTTTGGGCGAGTTGGGCGTTGGAAAGCGGCATGTGTCAGGACTCCACGGTTCGTATGCCGGAAGGGCACACGGAAAGTTGATGTTTTCACATCGGTTTGTTACAAATACGACATTCCGGCCGGGCCTGCGCGCCCGGCACGACGAGCGACTCACGCGACGGGCACGCAGGATACAGGCATGGAAACAAAGAAGGGCGAACGGATCAAGACATTGATGAACGTGCTGCAAGGGCAGAACGCGATTCATCTGAAGGAAGTCGCCGAGCTGTTCGGCGTGTCCGAGATGACGATCCGCCGCGATCTCGCGGACAACCCGCACGGCCTCAGCCTGATCGGCGGCTACGTGACGCGCCATTTCGCCGCGCAGCGCAGCGACATCGGCGAATACCTGATCAGCGCGGAGAACAACCGGCAGACCGAGGAGAAGCGCCGCATCGGAAAGCTGGCCGCGCAGTTCGTGACGACTGGCGACACGATCTTCGTCGACTGCGGCTCGACCACGCCGTTCATCGTCGATTTCATCCCGGACGACCTCGAGTTCACGGCGGTCTGCAACTCGCTGAACGTGTTCGCGAAGCTGCAGCAGAAGCCGCATTGCAACGTGATCCTGTGCGGCGGCGCGTATCACCGTCAGAACATGGTGTTCGAATCGGTCGCCGAAACGGGCATTCTCGACTCGGTGCGCGTGTCGAAGGCGTTCATCTCGGCGGCCGGCGTCAGCGACCGCTGCGGCGTCACGTGCTTCAACTTCCACGAAGTCGACGCGAAGAAGAAGGTGATGGCGCGCGCGCAGAACCGCTTCCTGCTCGTCGACCACACGAAGTTCGACGAAGTGCGCGCGGCCTACTTCGCCGAACTGACCGATTTCAACTACGTGATCTCCGACGGGCAACTGAGCCGCCGCTACGAAACGGCGATCCGCGAACACGGAATCGCGCTCGTGACCTGATGCCGCGCGGCCGTGCATCGCGTCAAGCATCACGTGCTTCCGCCGCGCTCAGGTAGCCGGTGAGCACTTCGAAGCGGCGCGTCGCACCCGGCGCGAGCGCCGCGACATGGCCCTTGCGGCGTTCGGCTTCATACCCCTCCGGCTCGCAGGTCGACGGCAGCGCGAACGCGGCGACCTGCTGGTCCGCGTTGTGCAGGATCCAGCGCGCCGCATGCGGGAATTGCTCCGCGCGATACGCGGTGTGGAACGCGCCGCCGTCCGGATGCGCGAGCCGGAAATGCGCGATGCCGTCGGCGTCCGTTTCCGCACCGTTCATGAAGAACACGATCTCGGGGTCGTACAGCGCGGGCGTATCGAGCGTCGCGAGCCGCTCGGGTTCGCGCGCGAGCGCGGCCGTGTAGTCGCGCCACGCAGCGGTCGGCTTCACGTGCGCGGGCACGCTGTCGCGCAGCCGCAACCCGCCGCGCGACAGCGACTGCACGAAGCGGCCGCCCGGCACGTACGCGTAGTTCAGGTGAGCCATGTACATCAAGTCCATCGGCGTGCCGCCGAGATTCGTCACGTCCATCGCGATCGTCATCCGCGCGTCGTGCTCGGCGAGCCGCACCGACGGACGTGCGACATAGTGGCTGCCGAAGCCCTGCACGAACTCGTATTCGCCGGTCACTTCGACGATCGCGCCGCGCGCATCCGCGCCGACGACGAGGCTCGCGCGGTCCATCGGCGCGCATGGCATCTCGCCGTGCAGCGCATGCGTGTCGTCCGGCCCCGGGCAGCCGTTGCGCAGCAGCCCGCTGTGGAACATGAAGCAGCCGTAGGTATCGATGATCGACGTTGCGCGCTTCGGCTGCCGGAACATGTGCTTCATCGTCAGGTCGCGGCCGTCGAATTCGGCGGCCCAGATCATCTGGCCGAGATACGGCAGCACGACGAGATGACCGCGACGGTTCTCGAGCCGCAGCGCTTCGACGCCGGACGGATACGCGAACGCGGTGACGGTGAGGCCGTCGGTGCGGTACAGCGTGCGCGGCGCTTCGCGGAAGTCGTCGCGCCGCAGTTCGATCTCGCCTCGCATGGTCAAGCTCCCGACGTGTTGCGCGACGCGGCGTAGCGCGCGGTTGCGCGGCCGTCGGCGGCGGCGTCGGGCGTCGCGGCCGGCAGGTGGCGCAGGCAGTAGAAGCCGTAGTAGACGATCACGACGAAGCATGCGAGCGGCACGACGAACGCGAGCTGCATGTTGCCGCCGGTGTGATCGGAGATCAACCCCTGGATCAGCGGCACGACCGCGCCGCCGACGATGCTCATCACGAGGATCGAGCCGCCGTATTCGGTGTCCTTGCCGAGACCGTCGATCGTCAGGCCATAGATCGTCGGCCAGCACGGGCCGAGGAACACACTCACGCACACGGCCGCATAGACGGCCGTGATGTTGTGCACGCTGATCGTGTACGCGAGCAGCGCGATGCACAAGATGCCGTAGACGATCAGCACCTTGGCCGGGCCGACGCGTTTCATCACGAGCGTCGCGACCAGCTTGCCGACGAAGAACGCGAAGAACGTCGCGAGCAGGTAGTGCGACGCGCCGCGCTCGGTGAGGCCGCCGATCTGCATCGCGAGCCGGATCGTGAAGCTCCATACGCCCACTTGCGCGCCGACATACAGGAACTGCGCGACGACGCCCGCGACGAAGCGCCGGTTGCCGAACAGCCGCGCGAGCGTGCCGCGCGCGTCGATCCGGTGCGTGATCGCGCCGGGCCCGTTGCCCTTGCAGGCCGGGTAGGGTGTGAGCGCGAACACGATGAACACGGCGACGAGCACGGCGATCAGCCATTTGTACGGCGCGAGCGTGGCCTGGATCATCGCGAGCTGGTGCACGTGCGCGTCGGCCGCCGACATCGCCGCGAGCTGAGCGTGCGACGCATCGCCTTCCTTGAAGATCAGGAGGCTGCCCATGTAGACGCCGGCCATCGCGCCGAACGGATAGAACGTCTGCGAGATGTTCAGCCGCCGCGTGCTGGTGTCGCGCGGGCCCATCAGCGTCGAATACGAGTTCGACGCCGTTTCGAGGAACGACAGGCCGGCCGCGATCACGAACAGCGCGACGAGGAACATCCCGTATTTCGCCATCGACGCGGCCGGGAAGAACAGCAGGCAGCCGGTCGTGTAGAGCAGCAGGCCGACGAGGATCGTCGTCTTGTAGCTGAACTTCTTCACGACGGTCGCGGCCGGAATCGCGAGGAAGAAGTAGCCGAGATAGAACGCGGACTGCACGAATGCCGATTCGAAATCGGACAGGAAGTACGATTTCTTGAACTGCGCGATCAGCACGTCGTTCAGGTTCGCGGCGGTGCCCCACAGCGCGAACAGGCAGCACAGCAGCGTGAACGCGAAGAGCGGCGTGCGGTTCAGGTAATAGCCGTCGGGGGTGTGTTCGATCCTGGCTCGGCTCATGGGTGTCTCCTTCCCAATGTCTCGTCGATGAAGGCGCCGATCAGAAGCCGGCGTCGTGGAGGAAGCGTTCGAACGTCGCGGCGTCGGCGTACGACTTCTGCGTGCCGAGGCCCGTGACCGAATGCGCGGCATACGCGGACGCGTAGCGCATCGCGTCGACGGCGTCGCGCGATTGGGCGTAGCAGCGCGCGAAGCAGCCGATGTACGCATCGCCTGCGCCCGTCGTGTCGCGCGCGTCGACCGGGACGCCCGGCACGTGCCGCACGCGATCGCGCGAGACGAGCAGCGAACCGTTGCTGCCGAGCGTGACGAGCACGTGCTTCAGGCCGCGTGCGACCAGCGCTTCGGCGGCGCGGGTGGCGCTCTCGCGCGAATCGACCGGCATGCCCGACACGATCGCGAGCTCGGTTTCGTTCGGCACGAAGAATTCGACGGAGCGGATCCGCTCGAAATCGAGGCCGGCCACCGCGGGCGCGGGGTTCAGCAGCACGGGGATGCCGTGCCGCGCGCCGAATGCGATCGCGTGATAGACGGTGTCGAGTTCGATCTCGAGCTGCAGCACGATCAGTGCGCATTCGGCGAGCGCCGGCGCGGCCGCGTCGATGTCGGCCGGCTTCAGGTGGCGGTTCGCACCCTTGACGATCAGGATGCTGTTGCTCGAATCGGGTTCGACGAAGATCGGCGCGACGCCGCTCGGCACGCCGGCGACCTTGCGCACGTGCGTGGTGTCGATCCCTTCGCGCTCGAAGTTGCGGATCGTGTTGTCGGCGAACACGTCGTCGCCGACCTTCGTGACCATCACGACGCGCGCGCCGAGGCGGGCGGCCGCAACGGCCTGGTTCGCGCCCTTGCCGCCGCAGCCGAGCTCGAAGTTCGGCGCCTCGAGCGTTTCACCGCGGGCGGGCATGCGTTCGACATAGGTCACGAGGTCGACCATGTTGCTGCCGATAACGGCGATTGTCTCCATCTGGGTCTCTTCCTTGGTATTGAGGTGGGCCGCGCGTGGTCGCCGGCGGTCGCAATGAATGATAATAAAATAACATAAAATGTGAGAATGCGATCTTGTGGTGTGAGATTGGTCACTATTTGGGCTGGACGTCCGGGGAGGGGGGGGCATGTGGCGGGTGTCGCCATTTCTTCCTGCGCCCGGCGCTCGAACGATCCGGTTGTTTGTGACAGTTTCCTGTCCGTCCACGCGTGCCGGCTGCTACTCGTTTCGCATTTCGCGACATGGATTCCGATCATGTTTCATCATGCGGGCGATCTCCGATCTACTACCCGAATCAATCCGATACCGTATTCGTGATGACGGCGCCGCCGACGCGCGGCCTCCGTCATGACTCGAGGATCTCCCCATGCCCCTGCGGCTTCCTGGCCGGCTTCGCCCATCGAGCGCCGATACCACCAGCACGAGCAGCGACGCGCCAACCACTCACGCCGACGTGGACAAACCCGCGGCACAGGCGCGGCACACGCTGCTCGACGGACTGTCGAAGGTGCCGCGCCGGCTAGGCGGCAAGGTCGCGAAGGGGCTCGAGAAAGCCGAGCCGGAAGTGGGCGCGGCGGCGGCGGCCAGCTACGAGCTGTGGGCTGCGTCTAATGCGACCGCCGCCGGTAGCGGGCTCGCCAGCACGTTCCACGGTGCGACCGAGCAGACGCACGTGGTCGGCGAGGCGACCACCGGTATCGGCATGTTGCCGCAGGCGCTCGACGTTGCCGCGACCGCGGTCTCGATGACCAACAAGACGGTGACGCTGGCCAAGACCGCGAGCGCCGTGAAGGATGCAAAGCCGGGCACGCTCGCCGGCAACGACGCACGGGTCGCGCACGATCTCGCGAAGGGTAACGCCGCGCGTGCCGCGCCCGGCGCAATCCGCGACGTCGGGCTCGGCGTGCTGGGCGAGGTCGGGCGCGGCGAGAGTGCCGCGCATCACGGGCAGTCGATGTACGGCAGTCACGCGGTGACTGCCGACGGCGCGATCGGCCTGGCCGGCAGCGCGATGTACGTGGCGGCCGGTGCGATGACGAGCGCGAAGGTCGACCGCAGCGTCGATCGCATCCAGTTGCTGCGTGCCGCGGTCAGGAACCCGGTCAGCGCGCGGACGGATTCGTCCGGCGCCGCGCTGCGCGAACTCGACGATCTGCACGCGTCCGGCCGGATCGGCTCGAATGCCTACGCGATCCTGCGCACGCGCAGCGACGCGGAGGTCGCGCGCTTCGTGAAGAATTTCAATGACCTCGGTCTGGTTGGCCAGAAAAAGCTGCTCAACCTGCTGCACTTCCCCAGTACGCGCAATGCGGTGCAAGTGCTGAACATGGGGCGCACGACCAACCTGAACAGCGCGAGCATGCGGCGCGGGGCCCGCGAGGCCGTGATCGACGCGCTGATCGAGGCCGAAGTGCGCCCCGGCCGCAGCGAGGCCGTGTTCGATGCGCTGAAGACTGCCCGCTCGGAGGCGCTGGGTGCCAGGAGTTCTCCGGCCGTCGCGTCCGCGGAAGCGCAACTGCGCAAGGCCGGCATCGACCTGCACGCGTTCCCGCCATCGACGCTGCGCGCGATCGCCGCGGCCGGCGATGTGCCGGCCTTCATCGCGCGCTACCAGGCACTGCCGGCCGCGGACCGCGAGCGCTTCCACGCGACGCTGCACTTCGGCTCGTGGCGCTTCTGGAAGGCCGACGCGACGCTGCCGACCACGCGCCCTCAGCGTGCCGATATTCGTGCCGCGCTCGTCAAGCAATTCTCGCAGGGCACCGACCTCGACCGGCTCGGCGAGCTGCGAACGCGCTACAACCAGAAGGTGCTGCCGTTGCAGACCGGCCGCACGCATCCGCAACCGGACACAACCGACACGCTGCGCAAGCACATCCTCGCGCATCAGGACGTCGCCCTCGACGCGCTGCGCGAGGAGAAGCGTCATGCGAAGGTGCAGGTCGGCTACGGAGCCGTGAGCGGCGCATTGTCCATCGCGGAACTGGCGGCGAATCCCGGTGCGGCGGCAGGCGTCAGCGCGACACGCGCGGTGATGAGCCCCGTCTATCTCGCGTATGCCGGCCGGCGTTCGCTTGCCGCCGACATCAACCGGCGCAATGCGATTCCCGTGACCGCGGCGATGCGCGAGGAGGCGTTGCTGCGCGGGTTGCCGGATCTCCATGCAAGAATCGCGAACGGCGGCGCACGTGCGATGCGGCTGCGCAATGGCGATCATTTCCTTGCGAACACGCTGAAGATGTCGCCCGGCGACATCGCGAAGCTCAATGCGCTGGAACGCGCGGACCGCTTCGACGACGCGCGTGCGCTGCTGACCGCGCATGCTCCCGACGCGAGCGCGAAGCTGGCGCTGCGTGTGCTCGCCGAGGAATGCAGCGGGCTCGGCACCGACGCACAGCAGCGCGATGCACTCGCGTTTGTCGCGCGCGAGGCCGCGCTCGGCAGCGGCGACAGCTACACGGCACTCGCCGGCATCACGCCGATGTCGCAGCCGGACGACAGCTACGACGCATTGCAGGCGCATTGTCTTGAAGAGGCTGCCTATACGCCCGGGCCGGCGCTTGCCGCGCTCGGCGCACGCGTGGCCGGCGGCGACGCGCCGGCGACTGTCGGTTTCGACGTGGCGCCGTATCGCGGCCGGCCGGCGCCGGAAGTGACCGGCATGCTGACGACGCGCTTCGCGGCCGACAACCCCGTGTTCGCCGCACGGTTGTTCGCCGCGGAACTGCGCGGCGGCGGCGCTGGCGCGGTGGCCGCGCGCAACACGTTGCGCGACTTTCGCTTCACCGAGACGGAAATCGGCGAGCTGGAAGCGATGCCGAAGCACAAAGCGGCCGCGTGGCTCGAATCGCACCTGTTCGGGGAGCACCTGCGGCGCCGCTTTTCCGACCAGGTGCTCGATTCGCGCGGCGTCGACGCGGCCTCGGCGGTGGCGGACCGGATGCCGGAGCAGGGCGTGTCGGCCGCCGAACCGTTGACGTGGCGTCTGAAGCTGGAACAGGCCGGCGTCAGCGTGATCGGCAACCATGGCTCGCCGGGACTGGACTCGATGCTGTATGCGCTGCATCAGCAACTCGGCGGACACAGCGAAATGCCGACGAACATCGCGTCGCGCAAGGTGATGAGCGCACGCCGCCGCATCCTGGCCGAGATAACGGCCGCGCAGCCGGATCGCCACGTCGACGTGGTGCGCGATCGGGACGCGATCGTGCGCATTGCGGCGGACGTGTTCGGCAAGCCCGGCGCGACCGTGAAAATCGTCGACGCGACCGGCGAGGGGGCGCCGCATCTTGTCGGCGGAGCGGCTGCTGCTGCCGGCGGCCCGCCTTCGCGCGTCGACGCGGTGCTGTGCCACGATCAGCGGAGCAACTGCACGTTCGTGCTGCACGGCGGCGACGCGAGCGCGCTGCCATCGCGCACGGAGAGCAGCGCGTTCGAACTACCGCTGCCGGATCTGGGCGTCGGCGACTTCTCCGCGGAGGTCATGGGCACGCTGGGCATGGACATGCCGGTCGAAGGCCGAACGCCCGACGGCGGGGCGCTCGCGATCCGGAGCCCGGCGGATCTGACGCGCTTCATCGTCGGGGCGCGGCCGCACGGCGTGACGGCTGCGGCGGGGCGCTCGACCGTGTCGCCGGCGAACGAAGCGCTGTTTGCCTATCACGGGATGGTGTTCCGGGGCGATTCGCGCTCGCCGAGCGAGGTCGTCCGGGCCGGCGGGTTCGCGAGCCGGAATCCGCTTGCCGTCGACGCGCACCTGCTGGAGGCGCAGGGGCTTGCGCGGACCAAGGGCGCGACGGGGCAATCGGGAGTCTCGACCGCGAAAACCGCGGCGCACGCTTTGCCTTACTGTGCAAACGGCGCAGGCTCCGGGCCCGGGTATCTCTACGTGATCGACACGCGGCGGCTGGGCGAAGGACAGCACGCGTACGACATGACGAAGACGATGGTCGCGAACGGTCACATGACCGTTGCACCGGACGGCGATGATCCAACCGGGCACGAGGTGAATGCAACGGGCGTTTCGGCCGAGGCCATCGTTGGATGGGTAAAGATCGACGATGCCGACGCGTTTGTCGATCGGATGTCGTCGGGTGGCGGCAACCCGACGCAGGCGCTCGCCGACCTCGTTCGGCGCGGTGCGCCAGTTCAAATGAATCCGCGATACGTGGCGGATTGACGGCGAGCCGTGACGGGTTCGATCGCGGGTGCGCTGGCCGGTTTCTCGCTGCGCCCCGCTCGACTGATACCGCCCGCTACACGTTGACGACGCCGCGCCCGAGTTCCACCACGCGCCCGCCGACGCTGATCCTGCCATCCGCGCTGACCGACAACCGCAGCAGGCAGGGCCGCCCGACGGCTTCGCCTTGCTCGACCCGAAATGCGGCAGGCAGATCGCGTCCGGCGGCAAGCAACCAGCCACCGAGGTTCGCACAGGCCGACCCGGTGCCCGGATCTTCCGACACGCCGCCGCCCTGCTTCACGAAGAAGTAACGGGACACCACCGTCCCCGGCCGTTCGGCGTCGAACGCGAACACATACGCGGTCTTGCGGCCGAGGCTGCTGGTCGGCCAGATGTCGAGGAGAGCGCCGTCGGGCCGTGCGCGCCGCACGGCGGCCGGGTCCTTGAGCGCGACGAGCAACTGATCGGCGCCCGTGTCGACCCAGATCGGCGGCGCGAGCAGATCTTCTTCGGCGAGCCCCAGCAGTGCCGCCGTCCGTGCGCCGGACAATTCGCACGGTGCCGTCTTCGGCATGCCCGCGTGCGGCGCGACGAACGTCCACACGTCGTCGCGCGCATCGACGTCGACGACGCCGGCCTTGAATTCGAGCGACAGCGCGTCGCCCGCTTTCAGCAGGTCGCGCACGACATGCGCGGTGCCGAGCGTCGGATGGCCCGCAAAGGCCATTTCATAGCCGGGCGTGAAGACGCGGACCCGCGCGTGTGCACGGTCGGACGGCAGCACGAAGGTCGTTTCCGACAGGTTGAACTGCACGGCCAGCGCCTGCATGGTCGCGTCATCCATGCCGCGCGCGTCTTCGAATACGCAAAGCGGGTTGCCGCCGAACGTCGATTCGGCGAAGACATTCAGCAGGCGGAAGGTGTAGGAGGACATGGGTGTCTCGTGAGGGTCGCGGCCATGAAGCGAATGTGCAGTACGCCATTGTGCCTGCAGGACTCGACAAAGGTAGCGGAACACGCGCCGTCCAGTTTTCATGCATGATCGGAGGGGCGCCGATTCGATTTTGCTGGAACCGGCAATTCAGGTGGGAGGAGCAAGACATGACACCCGGCAAAGGCGTCCTGAATTCCAGCGACGCGAATACCGATGCACCGCGGGCAGCGCTGGACGCGATCGTGCGCGGCGTGGAAGCGCTCCGCATTCCCGCCGCAACGGATTGGCCGACGGCGCGGCATTACCTCGCAGACAACGACGGCCAGTGGAAATTCTCCGCGGTCCTGGTAGCGATCGTCACACGGCGCGAGCCGACGATCCTGCTGACCAAGCGATCGTCGGGGCTCAGCGAATACGCGTCGCACGTGAGCTTTCCGGGCGGGCGCCCGACCGAATCCGACGTGAGCATCGGCGCGACCGCGCTGCGCGAGGCATTCGAGGAAATCGCCCTCGATCCGGGCGCGGTGCAGGTGGTCGGCAGCCTGCCGATTCATAAAACCCGCAAGCGCAATCACGCGATCTTTCCCGTGATCGGCATCGTGCCGGAAACGGCCGCATGGGAGGCCGCGCCGGTCGAAGTCGAGGAGATCTTCGAGTTTCCGTTCTCGGCGCTGCTGAATCCCGACCTGCCGCGGCAATACGCGGACGGCGAACGCGCGGGCGGCTGGTACTGGGCAGATCAGCCGCAGGACATCTGGGGCGTGACCGCGTTCATCCTGAAGTCGCTGGCCGGCCTGGCGCTCGATGCCGCACGATGAATGTGTGCGGCGCGGCTGGATTCCGGCGCTCGCCCGTCAATGCGACGACACGAACACCGCGTCGTCGAACGCCTCCGGAATCGCGAAGCTTTCACGCATGCGCTGCGTTTCCTTCGCCGGCGTGAGGCCGAACAGACGTTTGAATTCGCGGCTGAACTGCGACGGGCTCGTATAGCCGACCGCGTAGCCGGCTGCCTCCGCCGTCAGATCCTGACGCACCATCAACAGCCGGGCCTGATGCAGGCGCGTCGACTTCAGGTATTGCATCGGCGAGACCTGCGTGATCGCCTTGAAGTGACTGTGAAAGCTCGGCACGCTCATGCCGGCTTCGTCGGCCAGTTGCGACACGTCGAGGGGCTGCGCGTAGTCGGCATGGATCACGCGCAGCGACCGGCCGATCCGGCCGAACTGCCCGCGCATCGCGAGCGCGCTTCGCATCGCGCTGCCCTGGGCGCCGGTCAGCACCCGGAAATACAGCTCGCGCAGCAACGCCGGGCCGAGCACCGCGGCGTCGAGCGGCCGGTGCATCGCCTCGACGAAACGCAGCACCGATGCGTGCATCGCGTGATCCATCGGCGTCGACATCATGCTCTTCGGCGCCTGCACGGGTTCCGCGCTGCCCGCGCGGTCGATCTGCGCCGCGAGTTCGGCGGCCAGCGTGAAATCGAGGTGCAGGTACAGCGCGAGCAGCGGGCGCTCGGGCGTCGCGTCGGTTTCCATGCTGAACGGGACGGGCACGGACACGGCCAGGTAGTGGTGTTCGTCGTACAGGTAGCGTTCGCCGCCGAAGTAGCCGCGCTTGGAGCCCTGGCACACGATCACGATGCCGGGGTCGTACAGCACCGGCGTGCGCGACAGCGCGCGGTTGGAGCGCAGGATGCGCACGCTCGGCAGTGCCGTCAGGTTGTAGCCCTCGTCGGGCGCCAGCGTGCGCAGCAGCGTCGTCAGGCGCTTCCGGTCGCGCGGAGACAGTGACGGAGGTTGGGCGGAGTTGGAGGCGGCGCTCATAGTTTTGTGCAAGAAAATCAGCGGAATCGGGCTTATTCGGCGTTGCTCGCCAGACTAGTATGCATGCTCCAATCGACATTTGGGAGAAGCACACATGGCATCCGGCAACATCATGCTCATCACGGGCGTCAGCAGCGGGTTCGGTCGCGCGCTGGCACAGGAGGCGCTGGCAGCCGGTCACACGGTGGTCGGTACGGTGCGAAGCGAGCAGGCGGCGCGGGAATTCGAAGCGCTGTCCGCGCAGGCGGCGTTCGCGCGCGTGCTCGACGTGACCGACTTCGACCGCATCGACGGCGTCGTCGCGGAGATCGAGGCGAACGTCGGGCCCGTCGACGTGCTGGTGAACAACGCGGGCTACGGGCACGAAGGGATCATGGAGGAGGCGCCGCTCGCGGAGATGCGCCGGCAGTTCGACGTGAACGTGTTCGGCGCGGTCGCGATGATGAAGGCCGTCGTGCCGTTCATGCGCGAGCGCCGGCGCGGGCGCATCCTGAACATCACGTCGATGGGCGGCCACATCACGATGCCGGGCATCACTTACTACTGTGGCAGCAAATTCGCGCTGGAAGGCATTTCCGAAGCGCTCGGCAAGGAGCTCGAGCCGTTCGGCATCGCGGTGACGGCCGTCGCGCCGGGATCGTTCCGCACCGACTGGGCCGGCCGCTCGATGGCCCGCACGCCGCGCTCGATCGCCGACTACGACGCGCTCTTCGACCCGATCCGCCAGGCGCGCGAGGAAAAGAGCGGCAAGCAGCTGGGCGACCCCGCGAAGGCCGCGCGGGCGATGCTCGCCGTCATCGCGGCCGAACACCCGCCCGCCCATCTGCTGCTCGGTAGCGATGCGCTGCGGCTGGTGCGGAACAAGCTGTCCGCGCTGGACGACGAAATCCGCGCGTGGGAAGCCGTGACGGTCTCGACGGACGGCTGATGCGCGCGGCGTCGTTCGTTTCCTGCCGGTGGATGATCGGCCATCGCATTGCACGATGGCGTCGTGGTTTCACAATAAAGGCCGATAATGGCAGCGGCCCGTTCGCCACGTTCATCCACCTCACAGGAGCATCGCGATGCCATACGTCACCACGAAGGACAACGTCGAGATTTTCTACAAGGATTGGGGTCCGAAAGACGCGCAGCCCGTCATGTTCCACCACGGCTGGCCGCTGTCCAGCGACGACTGGGATGCGCAACTGCTGTTCTTCGTCCAGAAGGGCTATCGCGTGATCGCGCACGACCGGCGCGGCCACGGGCGCTCGGCGCAGGTCTCGGACGGCCACGACATGGATCATTACGCCGCGGATGCGTTCGCGGTCGTCGAAGCGCTCGACCTGCGCAATGCCGTGCATATCGGCCACTCGACCGGCGGCGGCGAAGTCGCGCGCTATGTCGCGAAGCACGGCGAGCCGGCCGGCCGCGTCGCGAAGGCCGTGCTGGTCAGCGCAGTGCCGCCGCTGATGCTGAAAACCGAATCGAACCCCGAAGGCCTGCCGCTCGAGGTGTTCGACGGCTTCCGCAAAGCGCTCGCCGACAATCGCGCGCAGTTCTTCCTGGATGTGCCGAGCGGCCCGTTCTACGGGTTCAACCGGGAAGGTGCAACCGTGCATCAGGGCGTGATCCGCAACTGGTGGCGCCAAGGCATGGAAGGCAGTGCGAAGGCGCACTACGAAGGCATCAAGGCATTCTCGGAAACGGACCAGACCGACGACCTGAAGTCGATCTCCGTCCCGACGCTCGTGCTGCACGGCGAAGACGACCAGATCGTGCCGATCGCGGACGCCGCGCTGAAGTCGATCAAGCTGCTGAAGAACGGCACGCTGAAAACCTACCCGGGCTACTCGCATGGGATGCTGACGGTCAACGCGGACGTCCTGAACGCCGACCTGCTGGCATTCGTGCAGGCCTGACGATGTCGGGCGCTTGCCTGCCGCGTGTTTCAGCCCAAGCCGTTGAAGCGGACGCCGGGATGCGCGAGGTGTGGCAACCGGCTCGCCGTCGGCCCGTTTCGGCCCGCTAGTCGTTGCGCAGGAACACGACGTAGCCGCGGAACCACGGATTCGACGCGAGGTACGGCGGCGCGTCCCATTCGCCGCCCTGGATCACGCCGACGCGAAACGGCAGCTGCAGCCGCGCGACGCGCGGCAGGTAGTCCGCATAGTCGGGAATCGTGCGGCGCCCCTGGTAGGTCTGCACGATCACTTCGTCGACGATTCCCCTCAGCTGGTTGACCTGGTCGGGTTCGATGCGGCTGCTCCAGTCGAGCAGCCCCGTGATGCTCAGCCGGCAATCGGCGGGCAGCGTCGCGCGCAGCGTCCGCAGGAATTCGAGGTAATCCTGCAGATGGCGCGTACGCGCATCGAAGTCGATCTGGATGCCGGTGATCGTGCGGCCCGACGCGCGCCAGCGCTCGAGCTGCGCGAGCATGATCTGCGTGACGCGCGGCGTCCAGCGCAGCGTGTGCGCACGATAGACGAGCCACACGCGTGCGTTGGGCGCCGGCGGCAGCGCGACGCCCTGCGCGATCACGCGGACTTGCGACTCGTCGCGCGGCGCCGCCTCGATCTGCCCTTGCAGCACGTAGACGGTGCGCGCGCCACGCACGACCGCCTGCGGCTTCACGCCCGCCCACAGCCAGAACGCGTCGTACCGCGCGGCGTCGACGGTGCCGGCCAGCGCGACGCGCGCGGCCAGCAGCAGCGCGATGCACGCGATAGGCTTCATGCAGCGCTTACCAGTAGTAGCGAAGCTTCTGCGCCCACGGGCTGCCCGGATAGGCGGTCTTCAGCGTGTCGAACCAGCGCTTGCGCGTGCTCTTCGACACTTCCTTGCCGCCGCATTCGTTGGAGCCGGCCGGCGCATAGCACTTGATCGCGCGGTAGAACGCGTACGCGCGGTCGTTCGGGTTCGCCTGCGCATCGGCCATCACCGTCACGTAGCTCGCCATCCGCTCATACGGCTTGCCCGCGAACTGCGACGGCGCGTTGCCGAGGGTCGGCGGCGGCGTGCGCGGGGTGCTCGCCGGTGCCGCGTAACGCACCCACGGCATCGAATCGCCTTCGAGGTTGGCCACGAGCGGATTGAGGCGGACGAAATCGGCGAGGCAGTTCAACCCTTTCGCGTCGGCGGGATTCTGCTGGAGCGTCGTCGCGATGTCGCGCGCGGACGGGCACGTATAGCCGTCGTCTTTCTTCGGGCCGGCCGCGATGAACGGCTTCAGCGGATCGGCCGGCGTGCCGGACACCAGCGCGGTATCGGCGATGAACTCCGCGTAGTGCGAGCGCGTGAGTTCCTTGTACAGCAGCGTGTAGAGCGCGGTGTCGCGCAGCGCGCCGCCTGCCGCCGGGTTTTGCGCCTGCGCGCGCAGCAGGTCCGCATTGGCCGCGCGCCGGAGCAGGACCGCGCGAATCGCGGTGTTCTGCACGAGCGAATCGTCGGCGAACACGTCGTTGACGAGTCCGGCCTGCTCCAGGTTGATCGCGAGTGCGAGTTCCAGCGCTTCACGCTGGAAGCGGAATGTCGCGAGCGGGATCAGGTCGCGCCACAGCTGGCGCGCCTTGTCGCGCTGGCCGCTGTCTTCCAGCGCAAAGGCGCGCAGCGCCTGCTGGCTCAGGCCGAAGTAGTCGAGCGGTGCGGCGGGCGTCTGCGGCAGCAGTTCGAGCGCGGCATCCGGTTTGTGCCCGATCTGTACATACCAGGTTGCGAGCAGATAGTCGTAGAGCACGGGCGCGTTCGCGAAGCGCGGCTTCTGCGCCTGCAGCTCGTCCAGCGTGATCGGCTTGCTGCTGCTCGAATCGCCGCTGTCCGACACGCGCATGCGCATCAGGTCGACGGTCGCGAGCACGGTGGGCGACTGGATCTGGCGCGCGTCGAATTCCGACCCGAACAGCAGCTTGCTGTCGAGTTCGTTCGCGAGCTGCATCAGCGGCACGTTCGAGGTGGCCGGCGACCAGCGCGCGAGCGCGTGGCCGTAAAGGTCGGCCTGCTGCGTGACGTTCCCGCCGAGCCACGCGACACGTCGCAACAGCCCCGTCGCGGACACCGCATAGCGCCCCTGCGGATACACCTTCAGGTAGGTGCGAAACACCGTATTCGCGGCGTCGAGCGACACCTTCGTCACGCGCGCACGCGTCGGCGTCGGGCTGTCGTTGTCGAACACGTTGGCCTGCGCGGCGTTCAGCTGCGCGCGGCCGGCCATGTAGAGCCCGGTTTCCTTTAGCCACGGGTTCGCGCTGTGGGAAGCCTTCGCGAACGACTGGGTCGCGGTGAGGAAGTCGGCGCGGTAGAACGCGTTCGTGCCGTCGAGATACGCGGCGAACTGCTGGCCGAGCGGCGACTTGACCGGCGGCTTCGTCCACGCGGCGCTCGCGCCGCCGGCGGCACAGGTCTTCTGCGCGATGTCGGTACGCGCCGCGCGCAGGTGCGCGGCTTCGTCGGCGGGCAGGCCGCCGGCGCCGGTCAGGGCCTCGTCGAATGCATCGGCGCCCGTGTTCATGCTGCGGCAGATGCTGCCTTCGCCGTCGGCGTAGCGGTTCGACGATGCGTCGGCATCCGCCGTGTCGCCGGACTTCTCGGGCGCCTTCTGGCCGATATCGATCCATCCGGAGAAATCCATCGGGAACGGCACGACGATCTGGTTGATCCGGTCTTTCGCCGGAATGGTCTTCGGGTCCGGAAACACCTGCGCGACCTTGGCGCTGTCGACCATCAGCAGCATCGCGTTGACGCGCGTGTCGTTGGCCGGGCTAAGCATCGGCAGGTTGGCGCACGAGTAGCCGGATTGCCGGAGCGTGGTCGGTGCATAGCAGCCGTCGTCCCCGCTGGCATGGGCGGCCGGAATCCAGAGCAGGCTGGCCGCCAGCGCGGCGAACAGGTTTCGGTGCAGCAATGGGTTGCTTGGCATTTTTCTTGTGCTGGGTGGGTGGCCGCGACGGCCGGTTCTCTCAGGGGGGCGCTTTGCCCCGGCGCGTATCGTACCTCACGGGCGGCAACGGTTGCCGGTACGCGCAGGCGCGCCGGTTGCGCAGCTCGCCGCCGGGCGAAATGGAAGTCCACTCAGTGTGGACGCAACGCCACCTTGAATCCAGACTGCCTGAATTAAGATGCAGCCGGCAGTGACGGACATCCGACGATAGACGACCTGACGTCGTCCTCGCTGTCCGACGGGGGGGCGGTTTGCCGAAAGCGACGTTCGCATCGATCCGCACGACGGAGTCGATCATGACGGGGGCGCGAACGGATGCCGGTTTCCATGCCTATTAAATAGTATTGCTTATCAATATGGCTGGCGATGCGATGCATTGCTTCGACGCATGGCAGACGAGCGTGCGCCGGCAAATGAAAACAAGAGGATTCCGATGAAGCCCATTACATGCATGGTCATGGCAGCCGCGCTCGCGCTGACTGCATGCGGCGGCGACGACGTCGCGCCGAACGGCGGCGCGTCGCTGTCGACACCGAACAATCCCGGTTCGCCTTCCGGCACGACCTCGCCCGGCGGCGGTACGAGCGGTGGCGGTTCGAGCGGCGGCCCGACGGGCGGCGGCGCCACGCAGCCGCAGGCCGGCTGGTCGACGGCCGCCGCGGTGGACGGCAAGGGGCCGGAGGCCGCCCCCAGCGTGACGCTCGACGCGAGCGGCAATGCGCTCGCCACGTGGATGACCAACGGGCCGGCCGGCGCGAACGGCAACGAGATGTGGGGCGCGCGCTATGCCGCGGGCTCGGGCTGGGGGCCCGCGACGCGGCTCGACACGGGCGATGGTTCGCATTCGATGAACACGACGAGCTCGAGCCCGTCGAGAGTGGTCGGCAACGCGAGCGGGCAGGCCGTCGCGTTCTGGACCGAATGGATGCCGGGCCCGAACACGTATGCGCTGTGGGCGCGCCCGTACACCCCGGCCGGCGGATGGGGCGCGGCGTTCGAAGTCGCGCCGGACGTGACGGGTTCGACCTATTCGGCCGGGATCGACGGCCAGGGCAACGCGCTCGTCGCGTGGACGCAGTCGATCAGCCTGCTCGATACGCGTATCGCGTGGACGCGCTACACGCAGGCCGGACAGTGGTCACCGACGGCGCTGATCCAGATGCCGGTGCAGACCGGGCCGGGCGCGGTGACCGGCGATACCGACAACGTGGGGCCGATGATCTCGGTGCTGTCGTCGGGCCGCGCCGTGCTCGCGTGGCGGCAGACCAACCATACGCACTCGGCGCTGTGGACGGCCACGTACGACGCGGCCAATGGCTGGACCGACGTCAACCAGGCCGTATCGAACACGAGCCTGTTCACGACGATCATCTCGCCGGTGGCCGGCATGGACGCGAAGGGCAACATCACGCTGCTCTGGGGGCAGCTCGACGTGACGGGCGGGAAGCTCGCTACCACCACGATGTCGCAACGCTATGTGTCCGGCACCGGGTGGCAGCCGTCGCAACCCGTGGCGCCTGCCATCGTCGAGCCGACCGGTTTCATCGCGACGCCGATGCTGGCCGTCGCCGAAAACGGCGTGGCCGCCGCGATGTGGGCGGAAGGCGGCGCGGCGCTGCAGGTGAGCGTGTCCGATGCCAGCGGCAACTGGGGGCCGTTGCAGCGACTGACGGAACACCTGAACGGCGCCGCAATCCAGTACCCGCCGCTCGTGGTCGATGCGGGCGGCAACGTGACGGCTGCGTGGCAGGACACCGGTTTGCCGGGTGCGTCGGCCGTCATCGCGGCCAGCTACCGGAAGGGCGCGTGGAGCGCGTCGACGGTGGCGCCGCAGAGCGCGTCGTGGCCGGCGCTGGCCGTCAACGCGACGGGGGCGATGGCGCTGCTCTGGCAATCGTACGTCGCGACGATCGGCAGCCAGGTGCAGGCGAGTTTTTATACGCCGGGCACGTAAGCGCCTCGCGTTGGGGAAATCGAAGGAGAAACCATGAAGCAAACCTTGTATTGCACCGTACGGACCGCGCTGGGCGTCACGGTCGCGGGCCTCGTGCTCGCCGCGTGCGGCTCGACGCAGATGAACATGGTCGACGTACAGACATCGACCGCGAAGACGCTCGGGCTCGCGTCGTCGGACGAGATCACGATTGCCAACGTCCAGTACGGGAAGAAGGACGGGCTGGGCGGCCAGAAGGTGAGTTACGACGCGACGACCGGCAAGGGGCGGCGTTTCGGCTGTACGGTGTTCATGATTCCGGGGCTCACGCCGATCGATCGGCCGACGTACAACAACTGGGAATGCCATCCGCAACGCTGATGGCCGCGATGACGACCACGCCCGGCGTCGGGCGTCGGTCGATCGCTTAGGGGGACGATGCACCGCGCGGGCCTTGCGCTCGCGCAATTTGGTCCGATAATCGACGAACCGATTCTTCCTGTCCCGCCGGTTCGATAAAAAACTGTCATGGATCAAGCTGCATTTGTCCCTGTTTTCAAGTTCCGCACCATCGACTACCCCGAGCCGGACCGGTTCCACGTCTGGGTCAAGGACATGCTGTGCGACTACCGGCTCGATGACGACGGCGGCCACGGCGCATGCGACGCGGAAGCCAGCGGCGCGGCGCTCGGCCCGCTGATCTTGTCGGGCCGGCACTGGCACTCGCGCGCGCCGACCTATACGGTCCGCCGCACCCCGCGGCGGATCCGGCTCGACGGGCAGGATTCGATCCGCTTCACGCTGCTGCTCGGCGGGCGGCTGGCGAGCCATACCGGTGGTCCCGAACTGATCAAGGGCGCCGGCGACCTGTTCGTCTACGACGTCGCGCAGATCAACGACAGCAAGGTCGAGGCCGGCGACGTGATTAGCCTCGTCGTGCCCAGATACCTGCTGCCGAGCCATGCAGCGCAGATGCACGGCCAGACGCTGACGAGCGGCGTGGGCCGGCTGGTCGCCGACCAGATGCTGTCGCTGTTCCGGAACCTGCCGAACGTGCGCATGCAGGACGTGCCGAGCATCGTGCAATCGATGCTGTTGCTGCTGGCCGCGGCGGTGTCGCCGACCGCGCAGGCGTTGAACGACGCACGTGGCCCGATCGAGCATGCGCTGGCCGACCGCGTGCGTCGCTACATCGACGTGCATCTGCTGGAGCCGGATCTCACGCCCGAACGGATCTGCCGCGACATCGGCGTGTCGCGGGCGCGGCTATATCAGTTGTTCAAGGAAGAGGGCGGCGTGATGCGGCAGATCACGCGGCGACGCTTGCGCCACGCGTATCACGTGCTCGGCGATCCGCAGCGCCGGCATCAGCGCATCGCGGAAATCGCATGGGCGCACGGCTTTCCCGACGAGAAGTATTTCCACCGGCTGTTCAAGGCGGAATTCGGTCACACGCCGAAGGAGACGCTCGAGTGCGCGGCCGCGCCGATCCTGCTGCCGTGCGGTGCAACCGATGCGCGCTGGGGCGACGGCGGCCGGCTGGCGGGATGGACGCTGCCGTTCGGGGTGCTCACCAACTGAGCGCGTCATGCGCGAGCGGCGTGCGGCGGCTCTGTCGGCGCATCACGCGCATACGCTGCTGGCGATGCCTCCGTCGTCCATTTCGTCGAGCACGGCGCGCAAGTCGTCGATGGCCACCATCAGCTCGCGGACCTGCCGCAACGACGGGTACTGATGCAGCACGGCTTGCCATTGCGGCAGGGTCAACAGCGCGTGCCAGATGACGCCGAGGCCGTCCGGATCGGTATCCGGCCGTTGCGCGAGCGCGCTCGCGTATTCGAGGCTCGCCTGCGCGGACAGCAACTGCATCCGGCTTGCGGCGCCCAGCAGGCGCGGCGTGGTGTCTGCGGACGCGTCGCAGCAATACAGCACTTCGCGTGGCAGCGCCGTTTCGTCGGTCGTCAATGCATGCAGCGATGCGCCATGCACGTGCACCGTGCCCTGATGCGTCTCGAATGCATAGACCGTGTCGGGCGCGGCCTGCGCGAGCAGGTTCAGGCCGCGCAGCAAGCGCGGCAGATCGGTCGTCGCGGCATCCGCGGAGGCCTTCGCTTCGACCAGGAAGCGCACGTTCCATGCGGACGCCGGGTCGCTGCCCCGCGCGCGTTCGAGCAGGATCGCGTCCCATTCGGTTTTCGCGCGATCGTGCCGGCCCGGGATCGACGAAGGCACGCGCATCGACGTGACCACGCGGTAGGTGCGCTGCTCGTCCACCGCGTCGAGCCTGCGCGCCAGTGCGTCGAGCGCCTGTGCCGCCAGCGCCTCGACGGCCGCGCCGCGCTGCTGGGACGCGGCGCCCTGCGCGACGGCGACCGTGCTGCCGACGAGCGGCCCCTGTCGGACCCACAGCGCGCGGTAGCGACGGACGTCCTCGTCCGCGGCCAGCGCATCGAGCCGCAGCATGCGTTCGAGCGCGGGGCTGTCCTTGAGCCTGACGATGTCCTGCTCGAACGCTTCGTCGGTCGCCATCTCGGGCAGTGCGAGCAGTTGCGCGAGCGCCGCATGCAGTTCGGCCCACGACGTCGCGGTCGCGGCCGCATGCAGGCGCGCGAGCCCGTCGCGTTGCCATGCCTGCGCGCTGCGTTCGAGCTTGGCCGGGTGCGCGATCGCATTGACGGCCGAGTAGAGCGCACGCCGGTCCTGCTCCGCGTGCGCGGACAGCGATGCGTATTCGCGCACGTTCGGCGCATCGTGGCGCAGCACCGAGGCCTGGAACGACGGATCGCCGGATGACGGGTCCATCGCGTCGCGGATCATCCGCGCGAGCGCATCGATGAAGCGTTGCCGCAGGTCGGCGCCGGGCGTGTGGCCGTCCGCCCGCATCCTGCGCGCTTCCTCGATCACGATCGCCAGCGCGGTGGCCGGGTGCGTCGCGTCGGTCAGCGACGCCGCACGCTCGAGCGGCGGCAACCGGTAACGGCGCGCGACGGTGCGCAGGGTGGTGTCGAGCAGGGCGGGAAGCGGTGTCAGCGACATGGCGGGTTGGGCGTGAAAGAGACGTGAACCGTCACGCCGTCAACGTCACCGACAGGCTGCCCAGCTCACCGAAGCGGACCGTCAGCGCATCGCCGAGCGGCACGTCGATCGCGCCCGCGTACGAACCGGTCGTCACGATCTGCCCGGCGCGCACCGCGTCGCCGCGCGACGCGAGGAAATTGACGAGCCATACCAGCGGCTGCAGCGGATCGCCGTCCGGATGGCGGCCGTCGATCGTGCGGTTCAGCGCGCCTTCGAACGACAGCGCCAGCGTCGCGAGCGGCACGTTCAATCCATCGGGCACGACGGGGCCGACGCACAGCCCCTGGTTGAATTGCCCGTCGGCCAGCAGCTCGAACTTCGACGCGCGCGCCGGCTCCGCATAGCGGCAGCCGAGCACCTCGAGCACGATGCGCACTTCGCGGATCGCCGCGCGCACGTCGCCTTCGTCATACGGCTGCTCGCGTGCGGGCAGGTCGCGATCGAGCACGAACGCGATTTCCGGTTCGATCCGCACGATCGGGCCGCCGACGACGCGATACGGCGCATCGGCTTCACGGATCGTCGACGCGAAGATCGGCGCGAGGATCACGCGGTCGGGCGGCGGCAGCGCGCATTTCCATCCGCCGACGGGTTCGCCGAGCAGGTCGGCCACGCGCTGCTGGATCGCGAGTGCGGTGTCGACGTCCTCGGGGCGCAGCGCATCGGGCAACAGCGGGCCGGGCGAGCCGGCATGGCGGGCGGCGACGAGATGCTGGGCGGCGCCGTCCACGCGTTCGATAGTCGTTGTCATGTCGGTTGAGCGAGTTGAAAGTGGGGCCGGCAAAAAAGGGCCGGACGAAAGTCGCATGGTCGATGATAGCGCCTTCGGCGCAATGGCTGCTCGAAAGCCCCTCGGCGGACCGGCTTTCGGCTGCGGTTCCGGCCGTCGTCGAAGACGCAGTGACCGAGCTCACGTCGCGTCGCTTTGCCGCATGTGCGGCTCCGGCCGGGTTTGACGATCGTCAACGTCCGGGCCCGTCGCCGGCCGATGATGGTGCCATGGCCGAGCGCGATGGGGCGCGCGGCAGTTCACCCAGCGAGGTTCGCATGTACAAGAAGATCATGGTGGCCGTCGACGGCAGCACTTCGTCGAAACAGGCGCTTGCCGAGGCCGTGAAGATGGCGCTGGCGGGCGATACGCACGTCAGCGTCGTGTATGTGGTCGACACGTCGGTGCTGTTCACGTACGCGGGCCGTCTCGATCCGCATGCGCTCGTCGAGGAAATCCGCGACGAGGGGCGCAAGGTGCTGCGCGAAGCCGAACAGATCGTCGCACTGGCCGGCGCGAAAGGCGAGGCCGAACTCGTCGATACCGAGAGTATCGGTGAGGACATCGCGGAACGCCTGCAACGCTATGTGAAGGAGCGCGGCATCGATCTCGCGGTGGTCGGCACGCACGGACGCCGCGGCCTGCGGCGCATGCTGCTCGGCAGCGTCGCCGAGCGCTTCGTGCGCGGCTCGAATTGCCCGGTACTGCTGATCCGCGGCGACGACGCCGGCGAGCCGGCCGCTGCCGCGGCAGCCTGACGCGGCGGCGCGCGATGATACGTCGCCAGTACCGCATCGTCGTCGCGGCGGTTGCCGTGTTCGTGTCGCTCGCGGGGATGATGGCCGTCGTGACGGGGCTGCTGTTCGACGCAGCGATGGCGCTGCGCGGCGGCGCCATCGCGTTGATCGTCGGCGTGGCCGGCTTCGTCGTGATGCTGAATCCGGGCGCGAAAGGCGAGGAGTGACGCGGGAGGCCGCATCTCACCCGTGTGCGTCAGCCCGGTCGCACCGGCTTCGCGCAGGCCGTTTCCGACCGCACGCGCTTCTGTCAAACTGGCGCCCATGAAACCGCGCCTCGCTTCACCGCTTTCCCCCGATTCCGCGCCTGCGCCCGCAGGCTTTCCCGACGCCGACGAACTGGCCGCGCTGCGCGCGTGGTACGCGGGCATGACCGTGCGCCAGGCCGTCGAACGCTACCTGCCCGATCGCCTCGGCGAAGGGCGGTCGGCGCGCGGCGTGATCGGCGCGATTCGCCGCCGCCTCGTGCGCGTCGCGCGGCAGGCCGGCCGGCCCGATCTCGCGGAACGGCTCGGCCATGCCGACGGTGAGCGTTTACGGGAGGCGAAAGCCGCGGCCGAAGCGATCGGCCTGCTGCGTCATGCGCGTACGCCATTGCCGCAGATCAGCGACGACGTTGGTTTGTGGCTGCCCGCCCGCGCGGTCGTCGCGCTGCGTGCGCACGGCATCGCGACGCTGGCCGACCTGACGGTGCGGATTCCGCGCCGGCGCCAGTGGTGGCGCGCGATCGCGGGCCTCGGCGCGGCCGGTGCGCGGCGCATCGAGGCATTCTTCGCCGCGCATCCGGACCTGACCGAACGGGCGCGCGCACTGATCGCCGCGACGCCGCGCGGCAGCATCGTGCCGTGGGAGCAGCTGAAGCTGCCGCACGAAGTCGACGGCTCGGCCGGCACGTTCCGCGCGCCGCGCGCGACCAGCACGCTCGACGCGGACAACGACTACGCGGCCGTGCACGCATGGCTGTCGCTGCACGAATCGGCCGCGACGCGGCGCGCATACCGGAAGGAGGCCGAGCGGCTGATCCTGTGGGCAATCGTCGAGCGCGGCCGCGCGTTGTCGTCGCTGACGACCGAGGATGCGGTCGCCTATCGCGCGTTCATCCGGCGCCCGACACCGCACGAACGCTGGGTCGGGCCGGTGCGGCCGCGCGGCGCGCCCGACTGGCGGCCGTTCTCGGGCGCGCTGTCCGCGCGGTCGGCGGCGTATACGTTGTCGGTGCTCGGCGCGCTGTTCCGCTGGTTGATCGAACAGCGCTACCTGCTCGCGAATCCGTTCGCGGGCGTGAAGGTGCGCGACACGGGCGGCGCGAACGCACTCGACACGTCGCATGCGTTTACCGAAGGCGAGTGGCTGCTGGTCCGCACGATCGCCGACGGGCTCGAGTTCCAGAAGCGCACGCCGGCCGGCGCGCCGCAGCCGGGCTGGACGCCGGCAGCCGCGCAACGGCTGCGCTTCATCCTCGATTTCGGCTATGCGACCGGGCTGCGCGCGAGCGAGCTGGTCGGCGCGACGCTCGGCGGCATCGAGACCGACGCGCACGGCGATGCATGGCTGAAGGTGCTCGGCAAGGGGAGCAAGGCCGCACGCGTCGCGCTGCCGCCGCTTGCGCGCACGGCGCTCGATCGCTATCTGGTCGCGCGCCGGCTGCCGGTGACACCGGTGCGCTGGCGGCCCGATACGCCGCTGATCGCGAGTCTCGCGGAAGACGGCGCAGCCGCGATCACGAGCGTGCGGTTGTGGAAGGTGATGCAAAGGTTCTTTGCGCAGACGGCCGATGCCGTCGAGGCCGAAAACCCGGCGCTCGCGCAGAAGCTGCGCCAGGCGAGCCCGCACTGGATGCGGCATACGCATGCGACTCACGCGCTTGCGCGCGGCGCGGAGTTGACGACGGTGCGCGACAACTTGCGACATGCGTCGATCTCGACGACGTCGATCTATCTGCATGGCGACGACGTGAAGCGCGCGCGGCAGATGTCGAGCGCTTTCGCGGCCGACAAGTAAGCGGCACGCGCGGCGGCGCACCTGCGCGCTTGCGCGAACCGATCAGGCCGGTCAGTCGCCGGCCGGGTCGTCGCGTTCCGCCGCCACGCGTGCGAGCCATTCCGCGTAACTGGAGGCGACGCGCTCGCGCAGCTCGTCGTCATGCCACACGCGGATCACCTGGCCGGCCACGCCGCCTTCCGCGGGATCGAGGTCGATGCACAGATGATTGCCGCTGCCGTCGTGCGTGAACGGAATCCACTTGAGGTTGTACCAGTCGTCGCGGATGCCGGCGTCGGGTTCCGACGTCATTTCGTCGAAGTCGCCGCCGGTAACGAGTTTCCGCCAGACCGACCATTGCGCGACGATCTCCTGCGCGCTGAGCAACGCGTCGCTTTCGGTGAAAACGGCGTCCGGATCGGCTTGCCCGTCGTGCAGCCGGAGGCTGTCGATCACGTCGTCGGGCAGCATCGAACCCAGTGCGGCATGCAATTCGGCGAGCACATGATCGTCGGCCGGTCCGTTCAGGCCGCCCGGCAAGCTGGCGGGATGGGCGGCGATCGCGTGTTCGATGCGCTTCCACGCGTCGCGAACATCATGCGTTGCCATGCCGGCAACCGGTGCGTCGGAGAAGGATGCGGCCTGCCGCGGCTGCGCCGTAACGTTCGCGGCTTCGTCCGCCGTCACGCCGGTATGCGACGTGCGCGTGCCGGTGCCATCCAGCCGCAGAAACAGGACGGGCGTCCCGGCCGGCAGCACATCGACGCCCGCCGGGATCGCGACGAGCACATCGGCTTCGGCGACGCCGCGAATCGGCCCGTCACCCTGGATCGGCAGCAGGCGGACGCGCGATTCGCCGCGCTCGGTGGCGGACAGGTTGCCCCATCGCATCCCGTTGCATTCGGCATCGGGTTCGACGTCGTGCGCGGTCAGTGCGGTTTCCCAGTACGGTCCCGGCGCCGCGACATGCTCCAGAGAATCGAGCACGTGCGGGACGATCGCGTGCAGCAGCACGGCGACGCCGCTCGTATGTCCCGGCAGGTTGACCAGCACGGCCTGGTCGTAGCTGACGAATACCTCGGTGCGGTCAGCGACGCCGGACGGCATGGGGGTTGTGACGGTCCACTTCGTCGGCGGCGAACGGTTGTCGCTTCGTCCGATATTGAACCGCTCGCCGGGTGCCTGCTTGATCGCGATCCGCTCGGAACTGTTCGGATACATCGTCTGCGCATTCAGGCCGCGGATCGCGAACGGCGCGCCGGCCGGCAATCCGGCACCGACGATCAGGTCGTAGCGGCCGGAAAGCGCGCTCAGCTGCTGCCTGAATTCTCGTTCGTTGCGCTCAACGTCGGACGACCACGGAAACGACGCGGGCAGCGGCAGATATTCGACCGCCGGGACGTCATAACCCCATTGCCGCAGCACCGCGCGCAGATACGGGCCCATCGAGTCGAATCGTTGCCAGGGTTCGCGCGCGTGGCCCGGCGGCACCCCATCGTAGCCGGCGATCACGATGCCGACACGCGGCCGCCTCGTGACGGCAACGTCGCGCACACCTGCCGCGATCAGCGCCGCCTGCCGTGCAGGCGTGATCCGCGACCCTTTCGCGAGGAGCAGCTGTCCTTTCCGGAACTCACTGCCGATGGCGATCACGTGTTGTCCTTCCGCCAGCGGCGCATGAAACCGCAGGCGTGCACCCGTGTTCGAGTCGATCCACTGATGCTCGGCTTTCGGCGCAACCGTGTCGGCGTGATCCGGCATCGCGACGTATGCCGGAATGCTGGCCGCCTGCCGTTCGCCGAGCGCGCGGGCGGCCGGGCTGGCCGCGCGCGACGCCAGCTCGCCCAGCGCGACCTTGCAGTCGAGCTCGACGGGTTCGCGGCGAGAGGCGGTTGCCGTATCGGCCGCACGCAGCGCGTAGCCGTCGCAGGCGGCCAGCGGAACGGACGGAACGTCGTCCGGCGCGAGGATGTCCTCCGCCGTGACGCGCAATGCCGCTTCGTCGATCGGGATCGACTCGCTCAGCATCGCACCGGGAACGAGACGCCGGCATGATTCATAGGCCTGCCTGAGCCATGCGGGATAGTGGGCGGGTACGCTCATCGGGTTCCTCGTCGTGAAGCGCCATTGGACGATTCATCGCGCTGCGATGTAACTGTCAGGTGTGTCAGGAGATTGTCGGCAAGCGAAGTCGGCCCGTGCTGCAATACGCTTTCCGTCGACGAATCGATGACGCGCCGCAGCGCATCTGCCGATGGAGCGGAACGGTCGGTGCACATGACGGTCATAAATTTTTTTCAAGGAGCAGTGAATGGCATCGAGCCAAGGCACGGTTGATTTCATCGTCGAGCAGATCGCGGCGGCCGGTACGGTATCGGCCCGCAAGATGTTCGGAGAATACGGCATCTATTGCGACGGCAGGATGGTCGCCCTCGTCTGCGACGACCGGCTGTTCGTCAAGCCGACGCCGGAAGGGCGCGCGTATCTCGGCGCCTGCGAAGAAGCGCCGCCGTATCCGACCGCGAAGCCGCACCTCGTCATCGCCGGCGATCGCTGGGACGACCGCGAATGGCTGTCCGCACTGATCCGGATCACCGCCGCGCAGTTGCCGATGCCGGTGAAGCGGAGCCGATAGCGGCAGCGTGACATGCAGGCGTATTCTGTGACACATGCGCGCGACCATCGCGCGGCAGGGAGTACAAGAATGGAGACATCCGGACATCCGCGCGGCAGGCGGCATGCCCGTCGCGCGTGGCAAGCGTTCGTCGCGGCGCTGTGTGTCGGCTGGAGCGCGTTGTCGTTCGGCGCGGACGGCGCGAACGGCGCCGCCGCGTTGCTCGATCGCTATCACGGCCTCGGCGCGCAACTGAAGGACAACGCGTTTCACCGGCCGCTTTACCTCGAATCGGCGGAGGCGTCGTCGTCGCTGAAGGGCGACATCTACGCGGTGGTCGACTATCCGTTCGCGGTCGTGAGCGGCCAGTTCAACGACCCCGCGCAGGGCCCCGCGAACTGGTGCGCGGTGCTGATCCTGCACCTGAACACGAAATACTGTCATGCGTCGAGCGGCAGCAACGGCCCGGTGCTCGACGTGAACCTCGGCCGCAAGATCCAGCAGCAGCTGTCGGATACCTATCGCGTGCAGTTTCGCTATCGCGTGGCGGCCGCGACATCCGACTATTTCCAGGTCGATCTGACCGCCGACAGCGGCCCGATGGGCACGAAGGATTACCGGATCGCGCTGGAGGCCGTGCCGGTCGGTGCGTCGCGCACGTTCCTGCACCTCACGTATTCGTATGGCTTCGGCGCGGTCGGCCGGATGGCGATGAAGACCTACCTCGCGACGGTCGGCAGCGAGAAGGTCGGGTTCACGAACGTCGGCGCATCGGCCGCGCAGCCGCAGTACGTCGGCGGCGTGCGCGGGCTGCTGGAGCGCAACACGATGCGCTACTACCTCGCGATCGACACGTATCTGGCGACGCTCGACAAGCCGCTCGACCAGCGCCTCGCGCGCTGGTTCGACGCGACCGAGCAGTATCCGCAGCAACTGCACGAAGTCGAACGGAGCGCGTATCTGCAGATGAAAGCGCAGGAGGTGCAGCGGCAGCAGGCGGCGCGCTGACGGCTGCCGCTCAATCGAGCAGAGCCGCGACGACGTCGACGATCCGCTGCAGCAGCGCTTCGTCGTAGGGCAGCCACGGCACCGCGCGCAGCGGTGACGGCGGCGGCTCGATCGCGGCATCGACGGGCTCGCCGTCGCGCGTCACGCGGCCGGTCGCGCAATGCACCGACCACGCGCCGACCCGCACGTGGCGTTCGTCGATCGAGATCTTCCCTTGCGCAACGGATTCGGCGAACACGAGCGACAGCACGTGCTTGCGATGCCGCGCCATCACGCCGAGCGGCAGATCCGACAACCGGTCCAGGCGCTGCCGACGGTCGGATTCGAGGTCGCGCAGACGGACCGGGTCCGCCGCAAGCGAAGCGGCCGCCGCGCGTGTCGCGTCGTCGTCGAGCGCGAACGCGGCCACGCTGACGAGCAGGTCGACCGCGCGTGCCACTTCGGAGAACACGACTGCGTCGATCTCACCGATCGGCAGCGGCACCCAGCGCCGGTCGTGCCGGCGTTCGAAGTACAGCCGGCGTGACGTGCCGTGGCCTTCCGTACCGGGATAGAGCCGCGCGTCGACGAGGAACGTCGCGCGCACATCGCCGAATTCGCGGGCCAGCCCGTCGTCGTATGCGCGGATCGACCAGCCTTCGCGGCGCGCGACGCCGAGCAGCGGCCGGCTCGACAGCACGTGACCTTCGAACATCGCGGAATCGCTGGCCGACGCGTCGCCGTCGGCCGGCACGTAGTATTCGCGGAACGCCTGCCTGACCGGCTGCCGGAGCGTGCGGCCGACGATCGCGCGCTGCCACGCGAGCCGCTCGTCCGCGTCGGCCAGCAGCGGATGCCAGAGCCGGATCTCGCAGTCGGCGGCGAGATCGCACGCGTGCCCGGCCGCGTCGCGCAGCACGACCTTGCCTTTCGCGATGTCGGGGATGAACGATTGCGTCGATCCATCGCGGCCACGCGCTTGCCAGATCATCCGCGCGGAGAACGCGGCGCCGGCCGGCGCATCGACGAGCCGTTCGCGCCATTCCGCCTGGCCAAGCGACATCGGCTGCCAGAAGCCGGCTTCCATGCACGTGGCGAGCATCGCGAGCTGCTTCTTGTCCGGTTTCGCGTCGAGCGTCATGCGCAGCGCGGTGCGCGGCCGCTCGCCCAGTGCGCGTTCGGCCGGCTTCAGGTTGCGCGCGAGCTTCTTCTGCACACCGGCGTGACGCACTGTGGCCAGCGCGTCGCGCAGCGCACGCACGCCCTCGGGCGTCGGGATCGTCTCGACCGCGTGGCCGAGCGCGATCGCGAGCGACTGCGACGGCGCCGTCTTCGCGGTTGTCGGTGCGACGCATACGCCGGTCAGCAGCGGCCCGATCAGCGGGCGCAGCCACGCTTCGTCGCGATAGGCGGCCACCCGCGCGGCGCGCGCGACGACCTGCGCGTCGTCGGTCGTGAACGCGCGATCGGCCTCGTACGGCGCGGCGCCGGCATGCAGCGCGGCGACCCGTTGCGCGGCCTCGGTCAGCGCGTCCCGTGCGAACGCGACGTACGCGGCGTCTTCCGCGAGCGTGACGGCCGGATCGCTGGCGTCGAGCCACAGCCGCTTCGGCGCGAAATAGCCGTCGTTCGTCGCGGCCAGCGCGAGCAGCGCGGCCGCGCCGAGTTCGGGCAGCACGTCGAGTTCGCGTACGCGAAACGGTGAGCCCGCGAGCGCCTGCGCATAGGCCTCGCGCCGTGCCGAGAAGTCGCGGCGGCCGGCGAACCAGTCGAGCGCATACGCGCCATACGCGGACGTCGCGCCGATCTCGCCGTCTTCCGGCTCGCCCGCGATGCGCGCGAGCTCGGCCTGCAGCGCGGGAGACGGCAGCGCGTCGAGGCAGGGCAGGTCTTCCAGCGCGCGTTTCCATCCGCCGGGCGGAATGTCGCGGAACAGTTCGAGCGCGGTATCGGCGTCGACGAGCGGCACGAGGCCGAGCGCATCGATCTGCCCGCGCAGCCAGCGCGCGAATTCGGCGCGCGGGTCGTCGTACGCGTGATCGCGCAGCATGATCTCGTGCTGCGCGCGACGCAGCGCCGGCCAGACTGTACCGAGCGTGTGTGCATCGAGCGTCGACAGGTCGATCGGCGCGCCGGTGAAGCGTGGATGGTCGGCCGTGCCGGTCAGTCGCGCGACGAGCAGCGCGGCGAGATCGCGATCAGTCATCCGCGGTTTCCTTGTCGGCGACGCGCGATGCGCGGTCGATCGTAACGTTCTGACACCATTTCATCATCTGTACTTGTCGGGCGGCGCGGATTGCGCTGGCAGGGTGGGCTGCGGGTTCGATCGTGTGCGGCACGAGCCTGACTCCGGCAATGAATATCGGGCGGTCGCACAGTATTGCACCCCCATTGAGACAGTCGGACGAATGTCCGTGCGGCGGGCGTTCCGGGCCGATCCGGCCGCGTCGAGCCAGGTTTTCGGCCGCCCGGCCATTTCGTAAGACGTACAGTTCTCCCGCCATGCGTGATTCGCGCCGAACTGTACTCTTGTTCGCGTGGTCGATGTGTGTACTCGCCGCCAACTGTTCTGCTCTTAAGATTCCATCATCAAGTGCACAGTGCCGCAGATCTAGTCGTACCGGAACCCTGTCGGCGCATCTTCAAGAGAGAGCCAGTGCGATGGAAAAGGCAAAACCGGAGGGAAAGATCAGGAATCACGACGGCCCGGCCGGCGGGCGAAACACGTGCGTGCGGAACGCACACGGCAGGGCCGCGCGGCGGCACATGCCGGCGGGAGACGCACGATGAAACTCTATGAAAAACTCGCGGACGACATCGAGCGCCTGATCCGCCAGGGTGTGTACCGGCACGGCGACCGGATTCCGTCGGTGCGGCAGGCAAGCCAGCAGCACCGGATCAGCATCACGACCGTGCTGCACGCGTATCTGTTGCTGGAAAGCCGCGGGCTGCTCGAAAGCCGCCCGCAGTCGGGCTATTTCGTGAACCTGCGGCGCGACGACAGCCATGCGCCGGTGCGCGAGCTGCGGCCGTCGAAGCCGATCGCGATCTCGTCGTCGGTCGACGTGAGCCGGCTCGTGCTGTCGACGCTGCGCTCGATCGGTACCGACGACGCGGTGCCGCTCGGCTCGCCGTACCCGGACCCGAGCCTGTTTCCGTTCGAGAAGCTGAACCGCTATGCGTACGCAGCCGGCCGCGACAAGTCGCTGTGGGGCGTGACCGACGGGCTGCCGCCGGGCCATCCGCGGCTGATCCGGCAGATTGCGCGCCGCTACCTGGAAAACGGGATGTCAGTGGACCCGAACGAGATCATCGTGACGGTCGGCGCGACGGAGGCGATCAACCTGTGCCTGCAGGCGGTGGCGAAGCCGGGCGACACGATCGCGGTGGAGTCGCCGACGTTCTACGCGATGCTGCACGCGATCGAGCGGATGGGGATGAAGGCGATCGAGGTCGCGACGCACCCGGAATACGGGATCGACATCGCGGCGCTGGCCGCGATCGCGAAGTCGCAGCCGATCGCCGCATGCATGGTGATGCCGAACTTCCAGAACCCGCTCGGTTTCCAGATGCCCGACGAGCGCAAGCGCGAACTGGTTGAGTTCGCAACGAAGACGGGTATGCCGATCATCGAGAACGGCGTGTACAACGAACTGTATTTCGGCGATACGCATCCGAGTTCGCTGAAGTCCTACGACCGGACCGGTGTCGTGCTGCATTGCTCGTCGTTCTCGAAGAGCCTGACGGCCGCGTACCGGATCGGCTGGGCGCTGCCTGGCCGCTATCGCGATCAGGTCGAGAAGCTGAAGTTCCTGAATACGCTCGCAACGCCGTCGCTGCCGCAGCTGGCGATCGCGGAGTTTCTCGAGCGCGACGGCTACGAGCATCACCTGCGGCGTCTGCGCAAGGCGTATGCGCAGCAGGCGAACCTGATGCGAGCGATGGTGTCGCGGTTCTTCCCGGAAGGCACGCGCATGTCGAGCCCGGCGGGCGGCTACGTGCTGTGGGTCGAGTTGCCCGCGCAGGTCGATGCGATGCGGCTGTACCAGCTCGCGCTGGAGCAGGGGATCACGATCGGGCCCGGCTACATGTTCTCGATCACCGACAACTACCGGAACTTCATCCGGTTGAACTACAGCAGCCCGTGGTCGCCGGAGATCGAGCAGGCGGTGATTGCGGTCGGGAAGCTGGCTGCGGCGTGCATGCGGTGAGCGGACGGGCGACGCGAGTCGCGGGCGGTGGGACCTGCCGCGTGGCGACTCATGTCGTTCGAGCCCAACCGGCCTCCGAAAACGACCGTGCCGCCGATCGCAGCCAACGGCAGAAGGCGTCGACTGGCGGCCGCGCGGTGGCCGCGCGCGTCGTCAGCAGATGGTAGCTGTAGGGGCCCGGCACCGGGTTGCCCGGTGCAATGGCCAACAGCCCCTGCCTGACCGCATCGGCGGCGAGGACATCCGACGCCACGGCCACGCCTTGGCCCGCTATCGCGGCATCGAGCGTGAGATAGGTATGCGAGAAGCTCGGCCCTTGTCGCAACCGGGCCGCGCCGGCGTGCACGCCCCGCATCCGGCACCAGCGCATCCAGTCCACCTGCTCCGGAATGCGGGCCTCGTATTCGTCATGCAGCAATGTTGCACGCACCACATCGTCCACGGTGCGCAACGGCGCGCATATCGACGGCTGCCCGACCGCCAGGAACGTCTCCGGCATCAGCTTTTCCGCGACGAGCCCCGGATAGGGGCCCAAACCCAGGCGGATCGCGACGTCCACGCGCTCGCGGCTGAAGTCGATGGCCGGCACCGAGGCCAGCAGGCGCACCTCGATGTCGGGATGCAACTGCCGGAACTCGCCCAGCCGCGGCATCAGCCAACGTGTCACGAACGACGGCATCGCGGTGACCGTCACCTCGGGGGAATCCGCAGCTTGCCGGATGCCGAGCGACGCGCGCTCGAGCTCGTCCATCAAGCGCTCGATTTCCAGGAAGTACCGCCGTCCGATGTCCGTCAGCTGGACGGACCGGGCGCCACGCATGAACAACGGCGTTCCCAGCCACTCCTCGAGCAGCCGCACCTGATGTCCCACTGCACCGGACGTGACGCATAGCTCTTCACCCGCACGGGCGAAGCCGCCATGACGGGCCGCCGCCTCGAATGCGCGCACGGAGAGCAGGGGCGGAAGTTGTCGCGGCATGACTCAGTTAAATTTAGTCTCAGTGCGTAAACGTTTGATTTGTTGCGCTGGAAAGGCGCGCTTAATCTGGAAGCCTCACATCGCGAGGCTCAGAAATAGTGAGCCATGTCATTTCCGGAGTCAACATGGATCTAAGCATTCACGGCGAGCCGAATCCCGCGCTCGCTCCGTCGTTTCGAAAGGTGCTCGTTCCCTGGGCGGTCCAGGGCGGGCTCAATCCACCGGTCATCACGCACGCGCAGGGGTGCTACTTCTACGATGCGAACGGCAAGCGCTATCTGGACTTCACCAGCGGCTATGTCGCGGTTTCGCTGGGTCACGGCCATCCGAAGGTGGTCCAGGCGATCCAGGCGCAGGCCGCGCGCATGTGTTGGGTCGCATCCAGCTACTTCAATGACGTGCGCGCCGAATACGCCGGACTGCTGAACAGCGTTTCGCCGTGGCCGGAGGGACTGCGCGTGCACTTCACCTGCGGCGGCGCCGAGGCGAACGACGACGCGGTGAAGATCGCGCGGCTGGTGACACGCAGGCCCAAGGTGCTGACGGCTTATCGGTCGTATCACGGCAGCACGATCGGCGCGAGCGCGATGACGGGCGTGGACCGCTGGCGCGATCCATTTCCGTCGCTTCCGGGCATGGTGAAGTTCTTTGCGCCGTATCCGTACCGCAGCCCCTTCCATACATCGGATCCGGCCGAGGAGACACGCCGTGCCCTCGATCACCTTGCGCGCGTCCTTTCGCATGAAGGCGCACAAAACGTGGCCGCGATCCTGCTGGAGCCGATGACCGGATCCAGCGGTGTCGTCGTCTACCCGCAGGGGTATCTCGAAGGCGTTCGGGACCTGTGCGACCGGCACGGCATCCTGCTGATCTTCGACGAGATCATGACGGGCTTCGGGCGCACAGGTGCATTGTTCTGCGCCGAGCGGGTCGGCGTATTGCCCGACCTGATTTCGTTCGCCAAGGGGGCCAGCTCGTCGTACACGCCCCTCGGCGGTGTCCTGGTGCGCGAAGGCGTGGCCAGCCACTTCGATACCGAACTCTTCGACGTGGGGCACACGCATGCGGGCCACGTGCTGGCGGTCGCGGGCGGGCTCGCCGCGCTGAAGGTCTATCTGGAAGAGGGCTTGTTCGAGCGGGCGCGCGAGATCGAGGGCTGGCTGCGCGACGGTCTAGGCGAACTGGCGGAGCGTCATCCGTCGATCGGAGACGTGCGCGGCATGGGCGCCCAGTTCGGCATCGAGCTGGTACGCGATCGGGAAACGCGGGAGCCGCTCGTCGAGTGGCATCACCCGGCGGGATCGGCGCCGATGCGGGCGTTCTATGGCGAGCTGCTGAAGCGCGGCGTTCACGCCTACGGGCGCTACAACGTGGTGATCGTGGCGCCGCCTCTCGTCATCTCGCGCACGGAGCTGGACGAAGGACTGGACGCGCTCGACGCAGCGCTGACAGCACTGGAGGCTGCGCGATGACCGCCGAGGACATTCTGTATCGAGAGGCGCGCGGCGTGACGGATCGATATGGAAAAGGACGTCGCGCGTGGTGACGTCACCCACCCGTCACCGGCGGGAAAAACGCGACCTCGCTATCCTCCCGCACGACGAATTCCCCGGTCACCATCTCGAGGTTCACGGCCGCCCGCACGGGGCGGTCCATCCGCAGCGCATCAGCGCTGCGCGCGTCGCGCGCGGCCAGCGTGCTGCGCAGCGCATCGACGGTGAGTTCGTGTGCATCGACCTCGACGGTTTCTTCGTCGCGTTCGAGTTGTTCGCGAATGCTCGCAAAGTATTTGATCGTCAGTTTCATGGAGGGGTCTTGAATGGAGTCGGCAGGATCGGAAAGCGCGGCGCGCGGAACGGATGGGGTCAGCCCCAGCGCCGCATCGCCTGGTCGTCGTGCGCCTTCGCCTCGACCCAGCCGGATTCGCCGTCGTGCCGGATTTCCTTCTTCCAGAACGGTGCGTGCGTCTTCAGGAAGTCCATCAGGAATTCGCACGCATCGAACGCGGACGCGCGATGTGCGGCAGCCACCACGACCAGCACGACGGACTGGCCGAGCGGAATGCGGCCGACGCGGTGCACGATCTTGACCGCTTCGAGCCGCCAGCGCGCGCTCGCTTCCTCGACGATGCCCCACAGCGCCTGTTCGGTCATCGTCGGGTAGTGCTCGACCTCCAGCGCGACGACGTCGTCGACGTCGCCCTCCTTGCGCACGACACCGAGGAAATTCACGACGGCACCGACATTCGGATTGCGAACGATCGGCGCGAGCTCGGCGCCTGCATCGATCGGCGCGTACTGCACGCGCACTTCGAAGCCGGCGGTGATCGCGGGCGGCGGTTCGGTGTGCGGGTCGGCCGCATCGGCGGGAAGCGGGTGGCCGCCGGCACGCAACGGATCGTCCGGCAGCCCGGCGCGGGATTCGGTGAAGGTCGTCATGACAGGTTCTCCTGTGGGCGGTGCGTCCTGTGTGGCGCGGCGGCCGGTCAGCCGCCGACGAGCGACATGCGCACGGTCGGATAGGTCTTGCCCGGCGCGCGGGCCGGCCGTGTGGCCCGGCGCTCGGAATAGCGGTCGTCGCGCCGCGTCCAGCGATCGCGCACGGCGGCCGCGAGGTCGCCGGTCGACGCCGCATCGTCGAGCCACGGCCGCAGGTCGGTGCCTTGCGTCGCGAACAGGCATGTATAGAGCTGCCCGTCGGCCGACACGCGGGCACGCGAGCAGGTGCCGCAGAACGGGTGCGACACGCTCGCGATGAAGCCGACTTCGCCCGCACCGTCGATGTGCGCGCAACGGATCGCGGTCGCGTCGTGCCCCGGTTCGCCGACGAGCACGAGCGGATAGTGCTCGTCGATCAGTTCGCGCATTCGCGCGGCCGGCACGACCTTGTCGCCGGACCAGAAGCTCGCGCCGCCGACGTCCATGTATTCGATGAAGCGCACGGCCACGCCCGTGTTCCGGAAGTGGCGTACGAGCGGCAGGATCTGGTCGTCGTTCGCGCCGCGCTCGATCACCGCGTTGACCTTGACCGGTGCGAGCCCGGCTGCGTGCGCGGCTTCGATGCCGGCGAGCACGCGCGACACCGGTACGTCGGCGTCGCTCATCCGGCGGAATACGGCGTCGTCGAGCGCGTCGAGGCTCACGGTCACACGCGACAACCCGGCGTCGCGCAGCGAGCGCGCCTTCGCGGCAAGCAGCGAACCGTTGGTCGTCAGCGCGATCTCGACGGGCTTGCCGTCGACGGTCGTCAGCGCGGCAAGCCGTTCGATCAGCGCCTCGAGATTGCGGCGCAGCAGCGGCTCGCCGCCCGTGAGGCGGATCTTCTCGACGCCGAGCGACGTGAACGCGCGCGCGATCTTTTCGAGTTGTGCGAACGACAGCCGCTCGGACGACGGCATGAAAGCATAGTCGGAACCGAAGCTTTCTCGCGGCATGCAGTAGCCGCAGCGGAAGTTGCACTGGTCGATCACGGACAGGCGCAGGTCGCGCAGCGGGCGCCCGAGCGTGTCGGACGTGCGGGGAAAGGCGCCGGGCGATACGCCGCCGGATGAAGCGGCGGCGGCCGGCGCGGCTGAAACGATGGCATTCACGATCGGTTCGTCGGCCTGCATGAAGTAAGCGGAGAGGCGTCGCCGGTCAGCCGCGTGTGTGCCGACGTGTCGGCGCACAGGTCGTGACGAGCCTCATCGTGAGCATAGTCCGCCGGGTTTTGGCGGCAGAGGCACAATCGCGCCCGAATTGCAGGAATACAGTTCTCCTCGCGGCGGGCGCGGCGCAGGGGGCGCATCGGGCGCGTGATCGGCGTCGCGCTTATGCGAGCCAGGGCGCGAATTCGTAATACGGTACCGCGTCGCCGCGCGCGATGGTGCGGCCCACCGGCAACCGCGCGAGCCCGCTCGCCTGCACGAGCGACTGCAGCGTGCCGGCGCCTTGCTGGCGCAGCGTATCGAGCACGGGCGCGCCATCGGCGCCGACGGTGCAGCGCACCCGCACGAAGCGTTCGCGCTGCGCGTCGGGCTCGAAGCCGGTGTCGATCGGCAGCGACGGCACGACCGGCAGGCACGCGTCGCGACCCTGCAGGCGGCGGATCAGCGGCGCGACGAACAGCGCGAACGCCGTCATCGCGGCGCCCGGATTGCCGGGCAGCAGCACCACGGGCAGCGTGTCGAGCCGCGCGAGCGCAACCGGCTTGCCGGGCTTCATCCGCACGCCGGTGACGATGAACGATGCACCGAGCGCGGTCAGCACGGGGCGCAGCAGGTCCTTGTCGCCGACCGATGCGCCGCCGACGCAGATCACCAGGTCGCAACCCGCGTGCAGGTCGCGCAGCGCACGATCGACGGCCGCCGCCGTGTCGGCCGCATGCACGCACATCGCGACGCCGGCACCGGTTCCCGACACCAGCGCGGCGAGCATCGGCGCATTGCTGTTGTAGATCTGCTGCGGCGCACGCGGCTGGCCGCATGCGACGAGCTCGTCGCCGGTCGTCAGGATGCCGACGCGCAGCGCCGGGCGCACATCGATGCGCGCGAAACCTTGCGCGGCGGCCACGCCGACGTGCATCGCGCCTATCCGCACGCCGGCCGGCACGAGCAGGTCGCCGGCGCGCACTTCCTCGCCGCGGCGGCGGATGTGCGATCCGCTGCGCTGCGGCGCGTCGAACGTGACGCGGCCGTCCTGTTCATGGGCATGCTCCTGCATCACGACGGTATCCGCGCCGGGCGGAATCAGGCTGCCGGTAAAGATCCGGGCGGCCGTGCGCGGGGCCAGAGGCGCCGGCATGTCGCCTGCATAGCAGTGTTGCGCGACGCGCAGCGGTTCGCCCTGCGAGAGATCCGCGTGACGCACGGCATAGCCGTCCATCGCGCTCTGGTCGGCCGGCGGCTGGTCGAGTACGGCGGTCAGCGGCGCGGCCAGCACGTGGCCGGCTGCTTCGGCGACCGGCAGCGAAGCGGTGGTGGCAAGCGGCGCAAACGCGCCGGCGAATTGCTGCTGCGCGGTATCGAAATCGAACAGGTGTTTCATGACGAGCAGGCCGGGTGCGCGGGCGCAAGCGCCGGTTGGTCGGGGTGAACGGCGGCCGGCGACACATATTCGACGAAGCCGTCGTTGCGGCAGAAGCCGAGCAGCCGTAAGCCGGCTTCGCGGGCGACGTCGATCGCGAGCGACGTCGGCGCCGAGATCGTCGCGATCATCGGGATGCCGACCCGCGCGGCCTTGCGCACCAGTTCGTAGCTCGCGCGGCTGGACAGGAACACGAAGCCGGCGCCGAGGTCGGCGCGGCGCCGCGCGAGATGCCCGATCAGCTTGTCGAGTGCGTTGTGGCGGCCGACGTCCTCGAACACGTCGAGCACGGCGCCGTCGCGGTCGCACCACGCGGCCGCGTGGATGCCGCCCGTCTCGCGCATCAGCGTCTGGCGGGCCGGCAGCGCGCGCGCGGCATGGGCAATCGCGTCGGCGCCGATGCCGGCCGCCGCGCCGGCGGCCGCGATGCGCGGCGGGTGCAGGTCGAGCTGCGCGATGCTTTCGATCCCGCAGACGCCGCAGCCGGTGCGGCCGGCCAGCGCGCGCCGGTGCGCCTTCAGCGCCATGAACGCCTGTTGCGACACGGTGAGCCGCACTTCGGCGCTGCCGGGCCGGCATTCGCTTTCGATGTCGAATACGTCCGACGCACGCTCGACGATGCCTTCGCTCAGCGCGAAGCCGAGGCCGAACGCGTCGAGGTCGATCGGCGTCGCCATCATGACCGTGTGCGAGATGCCGTTGAACACGAGTGCAACCGGCGTTTCGTCGACGACGCGATCGACGGTGTCGCGCGCTTCGCCGGCACGATGGCGCGTCACGTGACACGCGGTGCTGCCGGTCGGATCGTCGAGTCGGGTGCAGGACTCCATGCGGGTTTTCTCCAGGCGGATCGGCCGGCGCGTGCGCCGGACGACGGGGATCGATGCTGCCGGACGGGCGCCGCGGGCGGCGCACTACCGCCTCGGGCAGGCGTTGCATAACATGTTAAGTGGAGTGAACAGCGCGCCGCAGGCACAGCGCGGCGACGCGGAAAGCAGTACAGCTGGCCACCCCGCAGGCACGAAATGTGTTTTCCGTGCACACATCTTCGGCGACGGAAGCAGCACAGTTTCAGCGCGCGTTCGAGTGATTGCGAGTATCGTTGCAAACGCGATATCGTCATTCACGCTTCGATGCCGTGCGAGTGACTGTTTGTGTTCGCATGTGTTGTCGCCAAGCCGTCGCGCGATTTCCTGCTTCGGGCGTACGTCCTCACAACCACGAGCAAATTACGGTCATGGAAATCTTCGATGCGTTCCATCTCGCCCGATTGCAATTCGCATTCACGGTGTCGTTCCACATCGTGTTTCCCGCGATCAGCATTGGCATGGCGAGCTTCCTGGCGGTCCTGGAGTGGCGCTATCTCGTCACCGGCGACGCCGCCTACAAATCCATGTTCCAGTTCTGGTCGAAGATCTTCGCGATCGGCTTCGGGATGGGGGTGGTCTCCGGCGTCGTGATGGCGTACGAGTTCGGCACCAACTGGGCCGGCTTCTCGCGCGTCGCGGGCAACATCACCGGGCCGCTGCTGACGTATGAAGTCCTGACGGCGTTCTTCCTCGAGGCCGGCTTCCTCGGCGTGATGCTGTTCGGCTGGCAGCGCGTCAGCCCGCGGGCGCACTTCTTCGCGACGCTGATGGTCGCGGTCGGCACGCTGATCTCGACGTTCTGGATCCTCGCGTCGAACAGCTTCATGCAGACGCCGCAGGGCTACAAGATCGAGAACGGCCTCGTCGTACCGGTCGACTGGTTCAAGATCGTCTTCAATCCGTCGTTCCCGTACCGCCTCGTGCACATGACGATCGCGGCGTTCATCGTCGCGGGCTTCATCGTCGCCGCGTGCGGCGCCTGGCACCTGCTGAAGGGGCGCCGCGACGAGCCGGTGAAGCGCAGCTTCTCGATGGCGCTGTGGATGCTGCTGGTGCTCGCGCCGATCCAGATCGTCGTCGGCGATGCGCACGGGCTGAACACGCGCGAATACCAGCCGGCGAAGATCGCGGCGATCGAGGGGCTGTGGGAAACCGAGAAGGGCGGCACCGCGCTGAACCTCTTCGGGCTGCCCGACATGCAGGCCGAAACCACGCGCTATGCGATCCAGGTGCCGCACCTCGGCAGCCTGATCCTCACGCACAGCTGGGACGGCGAGATTCGCGGGCTGAAGGAATTCCCGCCGCAGGATCGCCCGTATTCGCCGATCATCTTCTGGACGTTCCGGATCATGGCCGGCCTCGGGATGCTGATGCTGCTGACCGCGCTGCTCGGGCTGCTGCTGAGAAAGGGCGGGCGTCTCTATGAAACGCGCTGGTTCCAGTGGTTCGTGGTCTGCATGGGGCCTTCCGGCATCGTCGCGCTGCTGGCCGGCTGGATCACGACCGAGGTCGGGCGGCAGCCGTGGACGGTCTACGGCGTGCTGCGCACCATCGATTCGGTCGCGCCGCTCAGCGCGCAGCAGGTCGGCGTGTCGCTGCTGATCTTCGTGGTCGTCTATTTCCTGGTGTTCGGGACGGGTATCTACTACATGATGAAACTGATGAGGCGCGGGCCGGCTGCCCAGGCCGGGTACATCGAGCTGCACCGGCATCCGGGGCTGCGCAAGAGCGCGCTGTCCACGCCGCTGAACGTCACCGAAGCGGAGTAAGCCATGCACATCGATCTTCCTGTCGTATGGGCCGCGATCATCGGCCTCGGCGTATTCATCTACGTGATGCTGGACGGCTTCGATCTCGGTATCGGCCTGCTGTTTCCGTTCTTCGATGCGAAAGCCGAGCGCCAGGTGATGCTCGACACCGTCGCGCCGGTATGGGACGGCAACGAGACGTTCCTCGTGCTCGGCGGCGCGGGCCTCTACGGCGCGTTCCCGGTCGTGTATTCGACGCTGCTGCCCGCGAACTACCTGCCGCTGGTGTTGATGCTGGTCGGCCTGATCTTCCGCGGCGCGGCGTTCGAGCTGCGCGCGAAGGCCACCCGCACGCAGCACATGTGGGATCTCGCGTTCATCGGCGGTTCCGCGCTCGCCGCGTTCTGCCAGGGGATCGTGCTCGGTTCGCTGCTGCAGGGCATCAAGATCGAGAACAACCAGTTCGCGGGCGGCCCGTTCGACTGGCTGTCGCCGTTCAGCCTGCTCTGCGGGATCGGCGTGCTCGTCACGTATGCGACGCTCGGCTGCGGCTGGCTGATCCTGAAGGTCGACGGCGAACTGCAGCGCAAGATGCGGCTGCTGATGAAGCCGCTCGCGGGCGTGCTGCTCGCCGTGATGGGCGTCGTGAGCCTGTGGACCGTGATCGGGCTGCCGGCCGTCGCGCACCGCTGGTTCGGCAGCGGCAACCTCGGCTGGTTCCTGCCGGTGCCGATCCTCGTCGTCGCATGCGTGTGGGGCATCTTCCACTCGGTGAAGCGCACGCACGAGGCCACGCCGTTCCTGCTGACGCTCGCGCTCGTGTTCCTCGGCTATACGGGGCTCGTGATCAGCATCTGGCCGAACATCGTGCCGCCGTCGCTGACGATCTGGGATGCATCGTCGAGCCATTCGAGCCAGCTGTTCGCGCTCGTCGGCACCGTGATCGTGCTGCCGATCATCCTCGTGTACAACGCGATGCAGTACCGCGTGTTCCGCGGCAAGGTGCGCGAGGGCGACATCGGCTATCACTGAGCGGCATGCGAGGTGACGGGGCGCGGCGTGCGCGTATCATCACGCACAGCGCGGCGCCCGGCACGGCACCCGATGCGAAAGCGGCCCGCCACGCGCGGGCCGCTGCGCATCGGGTGCGGGCGCAACGGGTTGCGTTGCGCATTCCTTTGGCAGTCGAGAAAACACCATGATCGTCAGACCACGACAAAACTGGCTCAGGATGCTGTTCGTATGGAACGGCTCCGTGCTGCAATCGATCATTCCGCAGCTCGTGTTCATGGCGATCGTCAGCACGCTGGCGGTCTTCACGAACGGGCGCATCTTCGGCGAGAAGATTCCGCTCAACACCGCGCCGTTCACGCTGTTCGGGCTCGCGCTCGCGATCTTCCTCGGGTTTCGCAACAACGCGAGCTTCGAGCGCTTCAAGGAGGCGCGGCATCTATGGGGCAACCTGTTGATCGCCGCACGCGCCGTGACGTCGCAACTGCATCGCTACCTGCCCGACAGCGTGAGCGACGCCGAGCGCAACCGGCTCGCCGACCTGCTGATCGCGCTCGCGTATGCGCTGAAGCACCAGCTGCGCCATACCGATCCGACCGAAGACCTGCTGCGCATTCTCGGGGCGGAGCGCACGGCCGCGCTCGGCGGCAAATGCTACAAGCCGGTCGCGATCCTCGACGAACTGCGCGCCGGCATCGTTCGTGCGCTGGGCCGCGCGCCCGGCAGCGACACGACCTGCTGGATGTTCGAGACGCAGCTCGACGAGCTCGGCAAGTCGGTCGGTGGTTGCGAGCGCATCCTGTCGACGCCGATCCCGTTTTCGTACAGCGTGCTGCTCCATCGCACCGTGTATGCGTATTGCGTGCTGCTGCCGTTCGGGCTCGTCGATTCGACGGAGTTCTTCACGCCGCTGATCTGCGTGTTCATCTCGTACACGCTGATCGCGCTCGAGGCGATCGCGAACGAAGTGGCCGAGCCGTTCGGCCTCGCGCCGAATGCGCTCGCGCTCAATGCGATGACGCGCACGATCGAGCGGTCGGTGCTCGAACTCGGCGACCGGCCGATGCCGGAGGAGTTTGTGCCGGCGTCGACGTATCAGATCACGTAGGGCGCGGGCCGGTAGTGTAGTCGCCGGTAAGGTTGATCGGCCGGATCGGGAAGAGATGTGTAGACTCGGGCTCGTTCAATGGAGCCCACACCATGCAACTGCTTGATCACGTGTCGATCGGCGTGCCGGATATCGACCAGGCACGCCCCTTCTACGATGCCGTCATGGCCGCGCTGGGCGCAGCCAAGGTCTACGACCGGGCCACCGCGCTCGGTTACGGCGAACGCTGCAGCGCGAACGACCCTGCATCGACCTTCCTCGCGGTGTATCTGGATCCCGCCGAAGTCGGGACGAGCAAGCGGCACTGGTGTTTCAAGGCCGCCTCCCGCGAGCAGGTGCACGCGTTTTTCGAGGCTGGCCTGTCAACGGGCGGCCAGTCCGACGGCAGCCCTGGATTGCGGCCGCAGTATCACGGCGATTACTACGCGGCGTTTCTCGTCGATCCGGCCGGCAACCGGGTCGAGGCCGTGTGTCATGTCGCTTCGCCGGAGCGTGAGCGGCTGTGACGGTGGTGATGTCCCGCGGTCGTTAGTTTTCGATTGCTTCGGAGTCCCACGTCCCGAGGGATATCGCTTTGCTCAGCATGCCGACGGTCAATGCATGTCGCTGGAACGTATGGGGTTTTCCGAGCAGGTATTTTCGCAAGACGTGATATAGCAGCCCCTCGCCCTCCATCAGGAAGTAACGCCCAAAATCGTAGTCTCCTCGGTCGACGCCGAATCGGTCGAAAAAGCGTTCCATGAAGATGTCGGCGTCGTCCCCGGTCTGTCCCAGGTCGTCCGAGATCGAAGTGCGCTCCGTAATACGGTGCTTGTCCGAGGCAGCGGCTTCCTTGCGAACGAACGCTTCCAGCGCTTCCCAATTGTGTCGGTCGTCCATTAGAGAATCCTGTCCTCTGGTTTCACAATCCGGTTGTACTGGTAAACGGTGTTCCGGACAATATGGATACGTCCGTCCCAAGCACCACCCATCCGACACCCGGTATGGTTCGTCCGACGAACACAGCCAGTCGATGGGTCAGGATTACCCGCAATCTCTTGATGCTTTTCAGCGTAACGGTCGGCAATACCTTGCGCTTGAATTCATACCGAAATATCGACCTCGACATGACCGACGCGACGGACGTGCCGCGGGTCGTGCCGGCCGGCTTGGCTCGGGTTGGAAGAATGGGAAGACCCGAGAGTATCAGAACAACCGCTTCGACATCGTCGATGCCGATCTGCTTGCAGGTTTCGTCTGCGGCAATCAGGAAGAACAACTCGATCGGAGTCAGGTCTGGTTCGTTCCGGTAGTGGTAAGTATTCACGCGGTGCCCTCGGGATGCCGGCGACACAGGCCGCATTCGCTGCACGTCCCGTTCGCCGTCGTTGTCGTTGGCGGGCTACGTTAGCGAAGTGGTCTTTGCGTGGCAATATCGGAGGGAGGCCGGCTGCTGCGCTGGCGCTGACGAGCGATTCACGCAAAAACGACACGAAGGCCGTTGCTCGCCGTGTGGTGACGGAAGAGCGGCACGGGACGCTCGCGCGGCCGATCATTTGCTTCGTTGTGAAGCCGGGGACGGAAGGTTGTCGAATTGTTGCCGGTTACGCTCCACGTCGACGTTCATGTCGAGCGTGCATTGTGTGGTGGATGCAATGCAAGTCGCCGTCGCCGCTCAATCGAAATACGTGAACCCCATCGCACTCTTCACGGCCACGAGCGTCGCGCTTGCCACTTCCCGTGCATGCAACGTGCCGCGCTTCGCGATCGCCTTAACTTCGGCCTTGTCGGCCTTGACCCGGCGGCGGCGCGCGCGGACCGGCCCGATCAGCGCACGCTTGACGACGCGGTCGCCGGCCGCCGAGCCCTGCCCGGAATCGACGAGATGGATCTGACGAGGAGCGGGCGAACGCATCAATCCCGATACGACGGTTCCTCGACGTCCAGGATGCGCTTCATCTCTTCGAAATGCGCGATCGAGAAGTCACGGAATCCTTCCCAGTCACGCGCGGTCTTCTCGGCCACTTCGTCGGACAGCACATTGATCGGCTTGCCGGTCGCGTACGCGTTGATGAGGATCCGGCATGCGCGTTCGAGCGTGTACATGTCGTCGAACGCCTCGCCGACGGTCGGCGCAGTCACCAGTACGCCGTGATTGCCCATCAGCAAACGGGACTTGTCCTTGAGCAGCGACACGAGGCGGGCGCCTTCGTCTTCGGTATCTGCCATTCCCGAGAATGCGGTGTCCAGCGCGACACGATTGAAATAACGGGCGGTGTTCTGTTCGATGGGCAGGATGGTCGGATCGGACAACGTCGAGATCGCCGTGACATGGACGGGGTGCAGGTGCATGGCGACGCGCACATGCGGCAGTTGCTGGTGCAACTGACCATGGATCGCCCACGCGGTCGGATCGACGCTGCCGTTTTCGAGGCTCGACCGATCGTCGGCGTCCAGCAGAACCAGGTCGCTCGCGCGGATCCGCGAGAAGTGCATCCATTTGGGGTTCGTCAGGAAGCGCCGGCCGTCGTCGGAAACGGCGACGCTGAAGTGGTTCGCGACCGCTTCATGCATGTCGAGGCGGGCGACGCAGCGGAAAGCGGCGGCGAGATCGGTGCGAAGCTGGGTTTCGTTCATGTCGAGGTGCGTGAGCGGAAGCGTGGGAAACGGGGGCGCGGGCCGCAAGTTCATGGTCGGCGGCAAGGAATTGTCGAAAGGGTTCGACCAGTCGGGCGGCCGAGCGCCGGCCACGCCGCGATGCATCGACCCGCTTACTGTCTCGGGACGGTCGATCCGTCCGCGTCGACCGGTGCGTCGTCCGAGTTCCAGAACGCGTTGCGGTCGCGATAGTTCTGCAGGAACTGCTGCAGCCGGGGATTCGTGGAACGGCGGAACACCTCGCCCGGCGCGCCGCTCACCGCGATCCGGCCATGGTCGAGAAACACGACGCGATCGGCCATCTGGGCGGCGAAGCCCATCTCGTGCGTGACGACGACCATCGTCATCCCGTCGCGCGCGAGCTGCTTCATGACCTGCAGCACTTCGCCGACGAGTTCCGGGTCCAGTGCGGAGGTTGGCTCGTCGAACAGCATCAGGTTCGGCTCCATCGCCAACGCGCGGGCGATCGCCACGCGCTGCTGCTGGCCACCGGACAGTTTCGACGGATGGGCATCCGCCTTGTGGGACATGCCGACCATGTCGAGCATGCGGCCACCGATGGCGTTCGCCTCGGCACCGGGCAGGCGGCGCACTCGCCGTAGCGCTTCGGTGACGTTGCCGAGCACGCTCATGTGCGGCCACAGGTTGAACTGCTGAAACACCATGCCGATGTTACGGCGCACACGGTTGATCTCCGCGCTCGATGCGCGCATGCGTACGCCGTTGCGTTCGACATAACCGAGCATCTCGCCCCCGATCCGGATCTCGCCGTGATCATAGGTTTCGAGGGCGGCCATGCAGCGCAGCAGCGTGCTTTTGCCCGATCCCGACGGACCGATCAGGCAGACCACTTCGGATTTCGCGATCGACACATCGATTCCGCGCAGCACATCGGTATCGCCGAAACGTTTGTGCAAACCCTGGACTTCGACGAGCGGCGTTGCGGACGCCCGGGCGGGCGGTGCGGCGGGTACGCTCGCTGGGAGGGCGCTGACTGCGTTCATGGTTGCCTCGATCAGTTCCGGTCATCGCGCCGTCATCGCCTGGGTCAGTCGACGGGCGCAATGCAAGTTCGATGAGCCGACTTTACGTGGTCAATATTGATCGGGGAAAAACTCTTTTTGAATGCTATTCGCAAGTTTTTCCTATGCAGCGCGCCGGTGCGCGGCGAAGGAGATGCGCGCACCGGCGGAGGGAATTGCGCGGCAGTACGGGAAAAGCCAGCCGCGCCCGACGGAATCGAAATCAGTCAGTCATGCGACCGGTCACTTCGGTCGTGGCGAGATGGTCTGCCAGCCGCCGCAGCATCGCATCGCAACCCTGCAGTTGCGCGACGCTCACGAACTCGTCGGGCTTGTGCCCCTGATCCATACTGCCTGGCCCGCACACCACGGTCGGGATACCGGCCTGCTCGAACAATCCGCCTTCCGTGCCGAACGCAACCGTGCCGAACGCGCTCGATCCGCTGAGTATCGACAGCAGGCGGGCCGCGTCGCTGTCGTCCGGTGTCGACAGGCCCGGGTAGGCGGACAGCGGCTGCATGCGGATATCGCAATCCGCGTGAACCGCGCGCATCTTCGGCGTCAGTTGTTGCTGCGCATAGGCCTGCAATTCGCTCGTCACTTCATCGGCGTCGAAGCCGGGCAGCGTGCGGATCTCGAAATCGAATTCGCATGCGTCGGGAACGATGTTCAACGCCTTGCCGCCGTGGATCAGGCCGGTCTGGACAGTCGAATACGGCGGATCGAAGCGCGCGTCGTGATGCTCCGGTTGTGCGAGGCGCTCGCCGATTTCCTCCAGCCGGTTGACGAGACGTGCTGCATACTGAATCGCATTGACGCCATACGGCGCATACGCGGAATGGCACGCGGCGCCTTTGACGTGGCAGCGCATCGCCAGTTTGCCCTTGTGGCCGAGAACCGGCTTCAATTCGGTCGGCTCGCCGATCACGCACAGCACCGGCCTGTGTGGGCGCTTCGCGAGTTCGGCCAGCATCGGCCGCACCCCGAGACAGCCGATCTCCTCGTCGTACGAGAACGCGAGATGGATCGGCAACGACAACCGGCGCTCGACGAACATCGGTACCGCAGCCAGCACCGACGCGAGAAAACCCTTCATGTCCGCCGTGCCGCGCCCGTACAGCCGGCCGTCGCGTTCAGTCATCCGAAACGGCTCGACGGTCCATGCCTGGCCGTCGGCGGGCACCACATCCGTATGGCCCGAGAGCAGGATGCCGCCGCGCTCGCGCGGCCCGATCGTGGCGAACAGGTTCGCCTTGCTGCGCGCGTCGTTGTAGAACAGTTCGCCGTCTATTCCGTAGCGCGCCAGATAGTCGCGGATGAACTCGATCATCGCGAGGTTCGAGTGCCGGCTGACCGTATCGAAGCCGATCAGTTCGGCGAGCAGCGTGCGGCTGGTCGGCTCACTCATCACCGGGGACTCCGTATTTCGGTGCGGCCGTCGGATCGAGCGCGCGCGTCACATAGTCGTGCATCTGCGGACGGTATGCATGCCACAGCGCAGTGAGGGCCGCGATCGGTGCGTCGTCGGTCCAGTCGACACGCAGGTCGACGAGTGGCCACACCTGCGTATCGACGATCTTCAACGCGGCCGAATGCACCGGGCCGGCTTCTCCGCCCGCGTCGATCGCGGCCTGCATCGCCGCGAGCAGACGGTCGGCGAGCAGGCCGGGCGTCTGCTCGAACGCGGGCACCATCGCGGAGATCACGTCCTGACTGGCGAGCATGTTGCCCGCGGCGACGCACTGTCTGCCCGCCACCGCATGATGCAGGCCGAGCGCGTGCGCGCCGGTCTGGAATGCCGTGCGGCCCTGTGTATCGACGACCGTGACCTGCCGGTAGTCGCGCCAGCGATCGGTGGCGAGCGCGGCTTCGAGCGCCTGTACGGGATCGGCCGCGCCGTCGGCGAGCAGGTCGAGCACCTGCGGGCCGAGCGACGGCAGCGTGACGTTCTGCGTCGCCACGGCGCCCGTGCCGGCGCGAACCCACGCGCAGCGCGCGCCCACTGCGATGCTCGAGGAACTGATCGCGATGCCGAGTTGTCCGGTTTCGGCGCACCGTCCGACGATGGAGAATGTCATGTCACGCTCCGGCGGCAGGAGCCGGCTGCCAGTTGTCGGGAATCACGGCGATGACGTCGATTTCCATCAGCCACTCCGGCTGGCCGAGCGCGCTGACCACGAGGCCGGTCGAGATCGGATAGACGCCCTTGAGCCACTTTCCGACGACCTGATAGACGGGCTCGCGATAACGCGGATCAATCAGATACGTGGTGGTCTTGACGATATGCGAGAGGTCGCTGCCGGCTTCTTCGAGCAGTTGCTTGACGTTCTTCATCGCCTGTTCGGTCTGCGCGCGCGGATCGCCCAGACCGACCAGATTGCCGTCGAAGTCGGTGCCGATCTGGCCGCGCACATAGACCGTGTTGCCGGCGCGGACAGCCTGGCACATATCGTTGTCGAGCGTCTGGTTCGGATAGGTGTCTTTCGTGTTGAACATCCGGATACGGGTGTGGGTCGGCTGGCTCATCGTCGTGAATTCCTGAAGAAGGGTTCGGCAAACAGTGCAGTGCGAATCGGTCTTGCGTTCAGTGCGCGGCGGCACGGGGCTGCACCGGGCTCGGGACTGCCGGTTCGGCAACGTGATCGCCAGCCTGCGGCGCGCCCGCGGTGCCTCGTTGCGCGGCGGCCTCGTGATAGCGCTGGTAGCTGCGCTGCGTCGCGATATGTCCGGCCACATGTTTCGCGTCGTGCCAGACCCCCCAGATAAACGCGGAGCCGCGCCGCGACAGCCACGGCAGACCGAGAAAATAGAGTCCGGGCTCGCTTGCGACGCCACGCTGATGCTTCGGTTTGCCGTGTTCGTCGAAGGCGTCGACCTGCAGCCAGCCGAAGTCGTTCGCGTAGCCGGTCGCCCAGATGATCGACGTGACCCCTGCCGCGGCGAGATCGAGTTGCGCGAGCGGTTCGGCGAGGCATGGGGGATCGGCGGGAATGCGACGGGCTTCGGGCTCCTCCGGCAGATCGAGACCGTTGCTGGCCGCGTACGCGTCGGCGGCGTCGAGCAGCGACAGGTAGTTTTCGTCGCCGGCCGCGATGTTGGCCGCGAGATCCGCTTCGAACGTGACGATGCCTTGATCGAACGCCCGGGTCACGCCGACCAGCGTCACACCGTCATGCGCGAGACGGCGGAAGTCGACCGTGTGACCGCCGTCCGCGCCGCTCACCGCGATCGTCACGTGCGACCGGCCGGGGCGCATCGTTTCCATGTCCCACAGACCCAGCACGCCGAGCCACCAGCAGAAGTCTCGACCGCGATACGCGCGCGGCGGACGGTCGTGAGGACCGACGGACAGATAGACCTGGCGGCCCGAGCGTTGCAGTTCAGCCGCGATCTGGACGCCCGACGAACCCGCGCCGACGACGAGCACGTTGCCGGCGGGAAGTTGCGCAGGATTGCGGTAGTCGGCGGAATGAATCTGCGTCAGGCGCGCGTCGGTGGGCGCGATGGCCGGAATGACCGGGCATTGGAACGGGCCGGTCGCGACCACGACGCGGTTCGCGTGGAAGGTGCCATCCGTTGTCTCGACGACGAAGCCCTGCCGGCCGCTCTCGCGGACCACACGCTTGACGTCGACGCCGGTGCGGATCGGCGCGTCGATCATGCGCGCGTAGTCGACGAAGTACTCGGCCATCTGATCCTTCGTGGCGAAGCCGTCCGCATCGACACCGCCGATCTTCATGTTGGGGAAGCGGTCGTGCCATGCCGGGCCGTTCGCCACCAGGGAATCCCAGCGCGCGGTGCGCCAGCGCTCGGCGATGCGATCGCGTTCCAGCACGAGATGGGGCACGCCAAGCGCACCGAGGTGTTCGCTCATCGCGATACCGGCCTGTCCGGCGCCGACCACCAGCGTATCGATTGATGTGACTTCGACGGTCATGTGAGTTCTTCCTGGTGCGTATCGATCGGGTTGTTCATGGACTGATAGGTCCGTCTTTGCTGCAATTCGTTGCAACGCATCACGATGCGACTGCGCGAGGAGATCGCGATGTTCAGGCAGCGGATCCGGAACGTCTCGGGAGTCCGAAGCGATCTACGCCGCGTGGCCGTGTGTCCCGCGAATTGCGTGGAGTCGAAGAAAATCTACGCCGGTGCACTGAATCTGAAAAATATATTTAAAAAATGAATTGCATCTGGTTTGCCTATGCAGATGCGTGCGACGAGACATGAGAGCGCGATCGGCAGCAGTCGCAATCGAATCCGGGGAGGAATGGAAGAGGACGCAACGAAACGCACGGCACCGGCGGCATCGGTTCAGGCTGACTTCCACTTGCGCGGCAGACGGCGGCTAGGCCGCTTCGCGTGCGGCGCCCGACGCCTGCGCGCGGCCACGCAGCCAGTTGATGCTGGTGAAAAGCAGGATCGCGAAAACGATCAGCACGGTGGCGACGGCGAGGATCGACGGGTCGATCTGGTCACGAATGCCGCTCCACATCTGCCGCGGCACGGTGCGTTGATCGGGACCGCCGATGAAGAGGATCACGATCACTTCGTCGAACGACGTCGCGAATGCGAACACGGCGCCAGTGGCAACCGCAGGCAGGATTAGCGGCATCGTCACGCGGCGAAAGGTGGTCCACGGCGCGGCACCGAGATTCGCGGCGGCGCGCAGCAGGCTCTGGTCGAACGACAGCAACGATGCGGTCACGGTGATCACGACGAAAGGCGTGCCGAGTGCCGCATGCGCGAGGATCACCCCCGGGTAGGAGTTGACGAGCCCGAGTGGCGCGAAGATCAGGTAGAAGCCGGCCGCGACCACGACGATCGGGATGATCATGGGAGAAATCAGGATCGGCATGATCAGCGCGCGGAACGGAAAGTCGTCGCGCGCGAGGCCGATTGCGGCGAGCGTGCCGAGACTCGTTGCAATCGCGGTCGACGCCGCGCCGATTGCGATGCTGTTCATAAATGCCCGCTGCCAGTCCGGGCTTCCGAATGCCTGCGCGTACCAGCGCAGCGAGAAGCCTTCCATCGGGTATGAAAAATACGACCCGGAATTGAACGACAGCGGAATGATCACGAGGATCGGCGCAACCAGGAAGAACAGCACGATCGCGCAATGAATGCGCACACCGGCAGTGGCAATGCGCGTCGACGGCAGGCTGTTGGGGTTCACGGACACGATGCGGCTCCAGGGACGTAGGGCGTCAGCCGAACCGGAGCCGGTCGATGCCGACGAGCCGGTTGAAGATGAAATAGAACACGGCGGTGAAGATCACGAGATACGCGGACAGCGCACCGGCCAGCCCCCAGTTGAGCAGATCGTTGGTTTGCGACGCGATCAGCTGGCTGATCATCTCGTCGCCGGCGCCGCCGAGCAGGGCCGGCGTAATGTAGTAACCGAGCGCCAGCACGAACACGAGAAAGCACCCGGCACCGATGCCCGGCAGCGTCTGGGGGACGTACACGCGAAAGAATGCGACGACAGGGTGCGCACCGAGTGACTGCGCGGCGCGCATGTAGATCGGCGGCACGCTTTTCATCACCGAGTAGATCGCGAGAATCATGTAGGGCAGCAGCACGTGCGTCATGCCGATCAGTACACCTGCGCGGTTGAAGATCAACGGCAGCGGATGATCGACGGCATGCAGCGCGAGCAGGACGCGGTTGACCACGCCGCCCGGTTGCAGCAGGACGTACCACGCGGTCGTGCGGACCAGCAGCGAGGTCCAGAACGGCACGATCACGAACAGCATCAGCAGGTTGCTTTGCTTCGCCGGCAGGTTGGCGAGCAGCCACGAGACCGGGTACGCGAGCAGCAGGCACAGCAGCGTGACCGTTGCGCTGATCGACACCGTGCGCATGAACGCGGTGCGGTAGACCGCGCTGTTCGCGGGCACCGAATGGACGGCGCCATCGGGGGACACCTGTGCGTCGAGCCCGTTCAACAGATAGTCCGGCGTCCATGGCGATGCCGCGCGTTTCAGCAGGCGCCAGGTTTCGGGCTGGTTCCAGCGATCGTCGGCGGCGAGCAGGACGGGCTTCCATGCCGTGACGGCGTCCTGGGCGCGTACCGTGCGTGCCGACTTCAGCAGTAGCGTGCGGAACTCGGGCTGGTAGAAATTCATCCGGCGCGCCACGTCGCCGAGCGAGCCGGCATCGCCGGCTTTTTTCAGTCCGCTGGCGAGGGCGGCGAACACCGGCTCGTCGGGCACGCCCTGGCCGTTCCACTGTCGCAGCGTTTGCGCGAACGACGGCATCGCGCCGGACAGTTCCGGATTGCGTACGCTGCGGGCAAGCAGCGACGCAATCGGCGCGATGAACGTGGCGAGCAGGAACACGAGCAGCGGCAGCGTCAGCAGCAGCGCGCGCAAAGCCGCCTTGCGCCGCGCCTGCCGGTATTTGACGGCGTGCCCGGTGGCGAGCTCGGGGCCTGCCGCCCGCACGGGAAACATCGACGAGTTGTTCATCTGGACTCCAGAGCGACGCGCCCGGAGCAGGACGCGTCGCGTAAAACCACTACGCCGTCGTGACGAGGCGCGTTACTGGCCGAGCCATGTCTGGAAACGCTTGGTCAGCGTATCGCCGTTGTCGGCCCAGAAGTTCGCGTTGATCTGGATCGGTCGCTTGAAGTTGGCGGGCGCGGTCGGCAGGTCGTTAACGCGCGCCTTGTCGATCAGCGGCAACGATACCTTGCGCGGTGGCGCGTAAGCGATGTACTTCGACAGATCCGCGTAAGCCTGCGGCTGCGCCGATGCAACGATGAACTGTTTCGCGGCCGCGGCATGCTTCGCACCCTTCGGCACGCCCCACCATTCGTAGTCGTACACCTGCGCGTCCCAGACGATCTTGAACGGCTTCTTGTCCTGGTGAACGGCGCTGTCGATGCGGCCGTTGTATGCCTGCACCATCGTCACCGCGCCGTCCGCGAGCAGCTGCGGGGCTTGCGCACCGGCTTCCCACCAGACGATGCTCGACTTGATCGTGTCGAGCTTCGCAAATGCACGATCGACGCCGGCGGGGGTCGAGAGCACCTTGTAGACGTCGGCCGGGGCCACGCCGTCCGCGACCAGTGCCCATTCGAGCGTGACCTTCGGCGATTTTCTCAGGCCGCGCTTGCCCGGGAATTTCTTCAGGTCGAAGAAGTCCGCGATGCCGGCCGGCGCGGTCTTCAGCTTCGACGCGTCGTACGCATACACGGTCGACCAGACCATCGCGGCCACCGAGCAATCGCGCAACGCACCCGGCAGGAAATCCGACGTGTTGCCGAGGGCCTTGCTGTCCAGCTTCTCGAGCAGACCTTCGTCGCACGCGTTGATCGCGTCGTTGGTCTCCATGTCGATCAGGTCCCACGTCGGGTTCTTCGCCTGTTCCATGGCTTGCAGCTTGGCAAGACCGCCGTCGTACGACTCGGTCTGGAACTGGGTGCCGGTCTTTGCAGTGAACGGCTCGAACCACGCGTGGCGTGCGGCCGTTTCATAGGCGCCGCCGAACGTGACGACGGACAGCGTATCCGCAGCATGAGCGGCAGGCAGCGCGGAGAATGCGGAGAGCCCGACGACAGCCGCGATCGTGCGGCGCAGAAGGGCGTAGCGAGGGTTTTTCATTTTTCAGGCTCCAGAGGCGATGGGCATGGCAACAGGCGGGGTGGGTAAGCGAACGGCGGAGCTTGCGACGCGGGCGACGGCGGACGGCGACAGCACCTTGCAGTCGTCCTGGCGCCATACGATCGTCGCGGCCGCGCCGATCGGCGGCAGCGCGACGAGGCGCGTGTTGGGAACCTTGACGACCATCGTGTCGCCGCTGCCGAGTTGCAGCTGCACGCGATGATGATCGCCGCAATACACGATGTCGCGCACCGTCGCGGCAAGTGCGTTCGATCCCGCCGGCACGTTCGCGGTTTCGCCCACGCCGAGTACCTGCGCGCGCTCGGGGCGCAGCGCGAGCGTGGCGTCGTCGCCGGCCTCGACCTGGTTGCCGCGGCGACCGCGGATCGTGGCGCCGCCGTGAAGCTGGAGCACGGCCCATTCGCCGTCGAGCGCGCTGACGCGCCCGGCGAGACCGTTGTTCTCGCCGACGAAGTTCGCGACGAAAGCGTTCTGCGCGTTTTCGTACAGTTCGGTCGGCGTCGCGGCCTGCTGGATGTGTCCGTCCGAGAACACGGCGACACGATTCGACATGGTCAGTGCTTCGTTCTGATCGTGCGTCACATAGACGATCGTGAGCGACAGATCGCGATGCAGCCGCATGATTTCGTACTGCATCGTTTCGCGAAGCCGTTTGTCGAGCGCGCCGAGCGGCTCGTCCATCAGCACCACGCGAGGCTCGAATACCAGGGCGCGGGCCAGCGCGACGCGCTGCTGCTGGCCGCCCGACAACTGTGCGGGACGTCGCGACGCGAGATGCGACAGCTCCACCATGTCGAGCGCGCGCTGCACGCGCTGCTTGCGTTCGTCGCGAGCGGTCTTGCGCACCGAGAGCGGAAACGCGACGTTCTCGGCGATCGTCAGGTGCGGGAAGAGCGCGTAGTTCTGGAACACCATGCCGATGTCGCGCTGGTGCGGCGGCTTGTCGTCGAGGCGGTGACCGTCGAGCAGGATGGTGCCGTCGGTCGGCGTCTCGAAACCGGCGAGCATCATCAGCGTGGTGGTCTTGCCGGAGCCGGACGGTCCCAGCAGCGAGACGAATTCACCTCGGGCGATGTCGAGATCGAGACCGTCGACAACCGCATGCCGGCCGTCGTAGGACTTGCTGACGCCGACGAACGAAATGTAGGGTTGGCTGGTCATCGTGAGCTTCAATGAGGTGACGTGAGGGGCGAGTCGTTTGCGTGCGGCTTCAAACCGCGACGTGCGACGCCAGATAGCGTGCGAAGTCGTAGTTCGGCCGTTCCAGATGACTCAGGTGACCGGGCTTCGCAAGCGGGGCATGCACGCCGCGGAATACCGCCTCGACGCCGCGCCGGTCTTCGAGATTCACTTCGTCGAGCAGCTGCTTCAGCGTCGCCATGTATTCAGCCGCCTTCGGGTCGTCGACGAATTCCGGCGACAGGCCGCCGCCGAAGCGGATCTGCACGCGATCCACGCCCAGCGGCTGAAGCACCAGATACCAGAAATAGCCCGGTGTCAGCGTGACGAGATGGGTCGGGTAGATCGCGAGGAGCGCGGTCGTCTTGCGCCATTGGCCTTGCAGGCGCGTGTTGTTCGGATGCGCATTGCCGATCGGCAGCGACGCCTCTTTCGTGATCCAGTGATAGTTGAATGCCGGAAGCCCGGGCGGGCACTCCATCTCGTCGAGCTTCGAATGCGGGCCCACCGTCGCCCGATGCAGCATCGGCAGGTGATAGCTTTCCATGAAGTTTTCCGCGAGGATCTTCCAGTTGGTGTCCCACACGTGTTCTTCGTGGAAAGTCTCGACATATGACGCCATGTCGTAATCGGCGATCAGTTCGTCGAGTTCCTTCAACTGCGTGGCGACAGGTGGCGCCTCGTGATTGAGCGTGACGTAGACCCAGCCCTGCCAGATCTCGCAGCGAACCTGCGGAAGCTTGTAGCTGTCCTTACAGAATCCGTCCTGCCTGTCCATCATCGGGGCGCCACGCAGATCGCCGTCCAGCGAGTAATTCCACGCGTGATAGGGGCAGACGATCCGGCGCACATTGCCGCGGCCTTCGAGCAGCGTGGACATGCGGTGCAGGCATACGTTCGACATGGCACGCAGTGTGCCGTCGTCGCGACGGAGCACGATGATCGGCTGGCCGGCGGTCTCCGCCGTCAGGTAGTCGCCCGGGTTCGGCAGCGCGCTCGCGCGACCCATGCACAGCCATTCGTTGCGAAAGAGGGTTTGCTGTTCGCGCTCCAGAAACTCGGGCGATGTGTAGACGCCCGGTGGCATCGCGCGGGCGTCGCCGAAGTCGCGTTCACAATTGCTTTTCAGGTCGCGGACGATCACGTCGATGGACGGCGCCGCCGTTGGGATGGACCGCATCGTGCCTCCGGGAAACGTTGAAACCGATCACATTGGCGACCAATTTAGCAAGTCCAATAAAGAGTCGAAATATTCTTTTCGGATGCAACAAGAAGTTTTTTCCTATGCAGCCGGCGAGGCCTGAACGTGCACCTGAGGGATATAGGTTTCGCAGAATTGCGCGAAGCGTGTGACGAGCTGGCGGGGTTTCATGCTGCGCGACATCGCGATGCCGAGGGTGATCGCCGCGACCTCGTCGCGAAACGGACGGACCGCGAACGTCGCACCATCGACGGTGCGGGTCGAACGAAGCGGGAAGTTCAGGATGCTGTAGCCAAGACCGTTGGCGACCATGCCGCGCACGACTTCCGGCTGCGACGAACGGAACGTTGGAGTCGGGCGGCGGCCGAGCGGATCGAAAAGTCCTGCGAAGTACTCGCGGCTGTGCGGCAGGTCGAGCAGGACATACGGTTCGTTGAGCAGATCGGCGAGTGCGACTTTCTTGCTGCGCGTGAGCTTGTGTTCGGGCGGCAGAATCGCATACGGCGGCAGCGTGACGAGCGGCGTGAACGAAATGTCGTCGGCAATATCGAGGCTATAAGTGAGCGCCATGTCCAGCGTGCCGTTGCTCAGTGCCGACAGCAGGTCGTCCTGGGTCGCCTCCATCGTGCGGAACCCGATGCCGCTGTACTCGGAAACGAAGCGGCTCATCAATGGCGGCATCAAGGGCGGAGCCAGCGAGACGAGGCAGCCCAGCGCGATCGTGCCCGACATTCCGCCGTCCATCTCGCGTGCCATTGTCTGCAGTTCTTCCGCATTCTTCAGCAGGTTGCGCACCTGCCCGAGCAAGTCGCGTCCGGCAGGCGTCAACGACACACCGCTCGCACGATGGCGGATGAAGAGCTGGACGCCGAATGAAGATTCCAGTTCGCCTATCGATGTAGAGATCGACGGCTGGGAGATATGCAACTGGCGTGCGGCGGCGGTAAACGACAGTGTTTCCGCAGTGACCACGAAGTAGCGCAACTGGCGCAACGAATAGCGCAACGCAATGTTTTCCATGACGCGTGGCTCGCACAAGGTATCGAATCGGACGCGGCTCGCGACGCGAGGCGCGCTGCTATTTTGCATAGTCAAAAAGATGGTCATGGAAGATCTGCATCATTTTTTTCCATGTGCATTTGCGCGGGCGCCCCACGGATGGCGCGGATGCGCCTGTTCGCAGAGTCGATGAAAGACCGCGTACATAGGGAAAAGCTTTTCGGTGGATCGGAAAACAATATTTCTGTCGGTAAATTGACCACGTAGATTGCATTGACGGCGGAGTCGCCTGGCGATCAACGGGCGGGCGTCAGTCCGGTCATCCAGTCACTTTTCGATTCGAATGGAACACGTCAGATGAAACGATCCAAGTCCTGTACTTCGCTGTTCGTGGCGTTGACCCTCGCGGCAGCCAGTGTGGCCGCCCATGCCGGGAGCCTGCTCGATCAAGTCAAGCAGCACGGCGAGCTGGTGGTGGGGACCGAAATGCAGTTTGCGCCGTTCGATTTCCTCGAGAACGGCCAGCAGGCCGGCTTCAACAAGGATCTGTTCGCGGCTGTAGGGCAGCTTGTCGGCGTGAAGGTGCGCTTCATCGATCTGCCGTGGGAAAGCGTGCTGCCCGGGCTCGACGCGGGCAAGTTCGACATGGTCGCAGGACCGCTGACCGTAACGAAGGCGCGCACGGAACGCTATGCGTTCTCGTTGCCGATCGCGGAAGCCACCGATGCGTTGCTCAAGCGAGCCAGCGACGGCAGTCTCAAGACCTCTGCCGATATAGCGGGCAAAGTGGTCGGAGCGGGCAAGGGCAGCGCGCAACTCGAACAGTTGAAGAGCTACGCGGCGACGCTGCCGAAGCCGCCGACGATCCGCGAATACGTCGACAACAACCAGGCGTATGCAGACCTCGCGACCGGGCGCATTGCCGCCGTCGCCAACTCGCTGACCAACATCGCGTATGTCGCGAAGCAGCGCCCGGCCGTGTTCTCGGTGGTGCAACCTGCGTTCGGCGCGAAAGTCTACTTCGCCTATGCGTTACGCAAGGATGCGGACAGCGCGTCGTTGGCCAATGCGTTCAACGCGGCGCTCGTCACGTTGAACAAGAACGGCACGCTTGCGACACTGCAGCGCAAGTGGCTCGGCGTCGCGACCGCACTGCCGACCGAGATGCCCACGCCGAACTACTGAGCGCCACGTCCGGGCAACATCATCGCGCGCCACCGCCGAGCACCACGACCGAGCAACTTGCCATGTTCAGCCTGACCACCTTCATCGACGGCCTGCCGTTGCTGTTCCATGCGGCGCTGATGACGCTCGAAGTCTCGGCAGCCGGCCTGGTGCTCGGCTTCTTCATCGGTCTTGCGATCTGCTGCGGACGGCTTGCGCCGCAAGTGGCGATTCGTGCCGCTGCCGGTGCGTATGTCCGGGTGTTTCGCGGGGTGCCGCTGCTCGTGCAACTGCTGCTCGTCTACTACTTCCTGCCGTTCGTGGGCATCAATGTGCCGCCCGTGATGGCGGCCGTCAGCGCCGTGTCGCTGTGCTCTGCCGCGTATATCGCCGAAATTCTCCGTGGCGGATTCGCGAATCTCCCGAAGGGGCAGCTCGAGGCCGCGACGATGCTCGGGTTCTCGGCAAAAGATCGTCTGTGGCGGATCCAGGTGCCTCAGGCCGTGCGGATGACACTGCCGTCGCTCGTCAACGAAATGGTGCTGCTGATCAAGGCATCGTCGCTCGTCTCCGTGGTCGGGGTGGCGGAGATCACGCGAACCGCGCAGAACATCGCGGCCAGCACGTACCAGCCGCTCGAAGCTTATGTCGCGGCCGGGATGATCTATTTTCTGCTCTGCGGTTCGCTGGCACTGATCGCGCATGGCGCGGAGCGGCGCCTGCGCGCGGCGTGACGCGTCAGTGGCTTGCCTGAGATTCCCATGCTGACTTTCCATCCCGATGTACTCGTGAACAACCTGCCGGAGATCGGTGCGGGGCTCGCGATGACCGTCGCGACCTGGGCGGCTGGTACGCTCGCCGGGGCCGCGATCGGTTTCGGTGCGGCGCTTGCGCAGCAGGCGGGCGGCCGCTTCGTACGCGCGGCGATTCGCGTCTATGTCGAGCTGTTCCGCGGCACGCCGTTTCTCGTGCAGCTCTTTCTGCTGTACTACGGCGGCCCGGCATTCGGCTTGACGCTCGAGCCGTTGACGGCAGGCGTGGTCAGCCTTGCGCTCTATGCGGGCGCCTATTTCACCGAGGCATTTCGTTCCGGATTCCTGGCCGTGCCGAAAGGGCATGTCGAAGCGGCCTCCTGTCTCGGCCTGAGCCGCTGGCAAACGACCTTTCGCGTGCAATTGCCGCAGATGATGGTGCTGATCCTGCCGGCGCTGACCAACCTGACCATTGTGCTGAGCAAGGAAACCGCGGTGCTGTCGATCGTCACCGTACCGGAACTGACATTCGTGCTGACCGGTATCGGCTCGGCGAGCTTCGCGTTCGTCGAGACATTGCTCGCGCTATCCGTGTGTTACCTGTTGCTTGTCGAAATCGCGACGTGGGCGGGCACGGCGGTCGAGCGGCGCGTCGCGCGTCGGCTTGCATGATTCGGCCCACGTCAACGTTCAGATCCAGCGTGCATGGCGTGGTGGGAGCCATGCCCGCTGGCATCGCCGCTCAATCGAAATACGTGAGCCCCATCGCGCCCTTCACCTCCGCGAGCGTCGCGCCTGCCACTTCCCGCGCGTGCAGCGTGCCGCGCTTCAGGATCGCCATCACCTCGGCCTTGTCGGTCTCGAACTCGCGGCGGCGCGTGCGGATCGGCTCGATCAGCGCCTGCAGCCGCTCGTTCAGCACGCGCTTCACGACGCTGTCGCCGAGGCCGCCGCGGCGATAGTGGGCCTTCAGCTCGTCGACCTTCGCGACGTCGGGCTCGAACGCATCGAGGAACGTGAACACGACGTTGCCCTCGACCTGGCCCGGGTCGTTCACGCGCAGGTGGTTCGGGTCCGTGTACATGTCCTTCACGGCCTGAGCGATCTCGTCCGGCGTCGAGCCGAGCGTGATCGCGTTGCCGAGCGACTTGCTCATCTTCGCCTTGCCGTCGATGCCCGGCAGCCGGGTGACCGACGACAGCACGGCCTCGCATTCGACCAGCACCGGCTGCTCGACGGTCGCGTTGAAGCGGCGCACGAGTTCGTTGGTCTGTTCGATCATCGGGAGCTGATCGTCGCCGACGGGCACGTGCGTCGCCTTGAACGCGGTGATGTCGGCCGCCTGGCTCACCGGGTAGGTCAGGAAACCGGCCGGGATGTCGCGCTCGAACCCGCGCAGGCGGATCTCTTCCTTGATGGTCGGATTGCGTTCGAGGCGCGCGACCGTGACGAGGTTGAGCAGGTATTGCGACAGCTCGGCGAGTTCGGGCACCTGCGACTGCACGACGATCGTCGAGATCGCCGGATCGATGCCGACCGCGAGATAGTCGAGCGCGACCTCGATCACGTTCTCGGTGACGCGCTGGCGGCGGCCCATGTTGTCGGTCAGTGCCTGCGTATCGGCGAGTAGCAGGAATTGCGTCGCTTCGTGCTGCATCTGCACGCGCGCACGCAGCGAGCCGATGTAGTGGCCGAGATGCAGCGGGCCGGTCGTGCGGTCGCCGGTGAGGATGGTCGGGCGGGTGGGTTGCGTCATGGTCGTCGTTGGCTCCGGGTTATCGAAGCTGCCAGCCATGACGTCAGCGCAGAAACGCAAATGCCGCCATCGCTGGCGGCATCACGTTTGGGACATGCAAAAGGAAACGGGCCGCCTGGGTCAGGCGCGCCACCAGCAATGCACGATCGGCGAGGCAGGTTTGGTTTCCATCGCGCAAGTATAGCGTAGTGCGCGGCCGGCCGTGCGCGTCAGCGGATCACCGACTCCATCGCGAGGTACGCGGTTTCGGCGGACGGCCACAGCAGGTACAGCAGGCCGGCCATCAGCAGCAATGCGCCGGCGCGTACGAGTGGCGTGCGGTCTTTGTGGTGCGATGGACGCGGGGACTGCTTCGATTTCTTCATGCTTGCAGGCGCGGGGCGCGCCACTCCAACGGTTACTGCAACGGGTCGCGCGGGGCGAGCCGGGGTGTTGCGGGGCTACGGGGGCAGGGAGTGCGATTGGCGCACTGTGTCGCTCAGGGGACGGCAGGTCGGCCGATCGCGGTTTAAAAGGGGGACAGTTGAACGCCCCGTGGCCGCCGTCCATGCCGAGCGACCGACATCCTACCAGTTCGGAGGTAGGGGCACAGTCAAGAATTGTCGGGGCCAGGGTAGCGGCAGGGCGTTGCCGCCTGATCGAACACTGATGGCTACAGTTGCGCGAATCATAAAGGCGCGCGACCTCTTCCAGACGGAGAAGCCGCGCTCAAGCTGATCTGACGGGCACTGTGCAATGTCGTGTGCCCTGCGGGCCGTCAATTATTCACGATGCTCGTGCTCGTGTTCATGCTCGCGCCACGGATCCCGATCACGCGGATGACGATGCCTCCATGCATCGTGTTCCCAGTAGCGATGGCCGTCCCAGTAGCGGTCACCGTGCATGCCAATCGTGACGGACACATCTGCCCCCGGGGCAGGATCTCGTTGTTCGTATCTCGGTTGCGGGGCATAGTCTTGCGCGAAGGCCGCGCTGCCCGCGACGAGTGCGCCGCCTGCCGCGAGCGTTGCCAGAATTCGGCGGGTTGCAATTCTCGTGGGTTTCATGATCTGTCCTCCATCAAGTACCTGAAAAAACGAGCACGGTTCGTTCCTGTACGGCGCGACGGACTGTTTGCTCGCTATTTCAGCCACCCCACGACCCCAGCTTTTTTCTAGTCGACAGCCACAAAAAAGCGACCGCGTCGGCGCGCGTTCGCGCATCGGCCGCCCAGCCGCCGACGTCGGCTGCGCGGCAAGCGTCGCGTCGTTCGACGGGATGAAATGAAGCGTCCGCCGCATCGGTGGCGATGCGGCGGACGGGAGAGGGTAGAACGGGTAGAGCGGGGCGGCGGGCAGGTTCAGATGCGCGGCATGTCGCTGCGTGCCGTGCGGCGCGAACCTGCCCGAACCGGAATCAGACCACCGCCGAGCGTGCGACGCGCACCGGCACCGACTTGTACGACGGCGTGCCGCTTTCCTTGTCGATGTAGTCGAGCGGCACGAGCACGTTCGCTTCCGGGTAGTACGCGCCGACCGACCCGGGCGCGATGTCGTACTCGATCGCGGTGATCTTCTCGAGGCGCAGCGTGCGGCCCGACGCGGTGATCGTCTCGATGTCGACGAGGTCGCCGTGCTCGAGCCCGTACTTGGCGAGATCGGCCGCGTTCATGAACAGCACGTCACGCCGGCCGAACACGCCGCGATAGCGATCGTCGAGCCCGTAGATCGTCGTATTGTACTGATCGTGGCTGCGCAGCGTAATGAGGCGCAGCACCTGCTCGGCGCCGAGCACGTCCGCGTCCTCCTTCACGCCCTTGTAGACCGAGAACATCGCCTTGCCGGTCGGTGTCGGCCATACGCGCTCGGTGGGCGGCAGCGGCAGGCGGAAGCCGCCCGGCGTGCGGATGCGCTCGTTGAACGCCTCGAAGCCGGACACCGTCTTGTCGATCAGGTCGCGGATGCGGTCGTAGTCGGCGATCAGGTCGAGCCACGCGACCTTGCTGTTCGGCAGCGTCGCGTGCGCGATCCCCGCGACGATCGCGGGTTCCGAGCGCAACTGGTCCGACGCGGGCTTGAGCTTGCCGGCCGACGCATGAACCATCGACATCGAATCCTCGACGGTGATCGACTGCCGGCCGGTGGCCTGCATGTCGAGCTCGGTGCGGCCGAGCACCGGCAGGATGAAGGTTTCCTTGCCGACCAGCAGGTGCGAACGGTTCAGCTTCGTGCCGAGATGCACGCTCAGGTCGAGCTTCGCCATCGCGGGGAACGACAGCTCGGGATCGGGCAGCGCGACCGCGAAGTTGCCGCCGAGGCACAGCAGCGCCTTCGCGGTGCCGTCGACCATCGCCTGCATCGCCTGCACGGCGTCGTGCCCGTGCTGCGCGGGCGGCGTGAAGCCGCACACGTCCTCGATCTTCTTCAGGAACTCGGCCGACGGCTTCTCGGTGATGCCGACCGTGCGGTTGCCCTGCACGTTCGAATGGCCGCGCAGCGGGCACACGCCGGCGCCGGGCTTGCCGATGTTGCCGCGCATCAGCAGCAGGTCGGCGATCAGGCGTACCGTCGCGGTGCCCTTGTTGTGCTGCGTGACGCCCATCCCGTACGTGATGATGGTCGCGTTGGACTTCGCGTATGCGAGCGCAACCTGTTCGAGCTGCGCCTGGCTGAGGCCGCTCGCGCGTTCGATGTCGTCCCACGACGTGGCTTCGAGGTCGGCCGAGAATGCGTCGAAGCCGTTGGTGTGCTGCGCGATGAAGTCGCGATCGAGCACGTTGCCTTGCTCGGCTTCGAGCTTCAGCAGCGCCTTCATGATGCCCTTCAGCGCGGCCGCATCACCGCCCGCATCGACCTGGTAGTACGTCGAGGCAATGCGCGTCGAACCGAACGACGCCATCTCGATCATGTCCTGCGGATCGGCGAAGCGTTCGAGCGCGCGTTCGCGCAGCGGGTTGAACACGATGATCGGCACGTTGCGGCGCGCGCACTCGTGCAGCGTGCCCATCATCCGCGGGTGGTTCGTGCCGGGGTTGTGGCCGATCGAGATGATCAGCTCGCAATGGTCGAAATCTTCCAGCGACACGGTGCCCTTGCCGATGCCGATCGACTGCGGCAGGCCGACGCTGGTCGGCTCGTGGCACATGTTCGAGCAGTCGGGGAAGTTGTTGGTGCCGAGCTCGCGGGCGAACAGCTGGTACAGGTACGCGGCTTCGTTCGACGCGCGGCCCGACGTGTAGAACTCGACCTGTTCGGGCGGCAGCGCGCGCAGCACTTCGCCGATGCGTGCGAACGCGTCGTCCCATTCGATCGCGCGGAACGTGTCGGTCGCGCGGTCGTAGACGAGCGGATGCGTGAGCCGGCCCATGTTCTCCAGTTCGTAGTCCGACATGCGCAGCAGCGACGATACGGTGTTCGCCGCGAAGAAGTCGGGCGTCACGCGCTTGGTCGTCGCTTCCCACGTGACGGCCTTCGCGCCGTTCTCGCAGAACTGGAACGTCGACTTGTGTTCCTTGTCGGGCCACGCGCAGCCGGGACAGTCGAAGCCGTCGGGCTGGTTGGTCCGCATCAGCACGATCGGCGCCTCGATGGTTTCCATCTGCGTACGCACCGCATCGGCTGTCGCGCGAAGCGCGCCCCAACCGCCGGCGGGCCCATCGTACTTCCTGATGCCTGGCACTTCGCGTCGATTTGTCATGGTGAATCTCCAATAGCCGGGCCCGGTGCGGGTGGCTCGGTTGCGCCTTGTCGCGGCGTGGGGCGGCTCCGTCCGGCGGACGGAGCCGGTCATGCGTGCCCCGGGTTGCAGGGCACGCGTTTTTTCAGTGCGCGTCCTTCTTCGCGCCGGACGACTTCTTGCCGGGCTTCGCCGCGGGCGGCGGTGCGGCGGCGGGCGCGTCGTCCGCCTTCGCATCGCCCGATGCCTTGGCGGTCTTGCCGTTCGGCTTGGCCTTGCCGTCGGCGTCCGGCTTCGCGTTCTTCGTGTCCTTCGCTTCCGGCGCGGCGAGTTTGTTGAACTTCACTTCGTCGCTGTCCTTGTCGAAGTCGACTTCGCACCGGTCGCCCGATTTCAACCGGTCGGCGAGGATCTCCTTCGCGAGCCGCGTCTCGATGGTCTGGCGGATCTGGCGCTTCAGCTCGCGCGCACCGAACTCCGGCTGGTAGCCGACTTCGGTCAGGTGATCGACGAGCGAGTCGCCCATCACGAGCGTGATGTCCTGCGCGGCGGCGGTCCGCACCACGCGGTCGAGCTGGATCTGCACGATCGAGCGGATGTTGTCCTTCGACAGTGCGTGGAAGACGATCACCTCGTCGATGCGGTTCAGGAACTCGGGGCGGAAATGGCCCTTCAGCACCTGCATCAGCTCCTCGCGCACGGCCTTGTCGGTCTTGCGCGCGGCTTCCGGCTGCGTGAGGTTGTCCATGATGATCGCCGCGCCGAGGTTGCTCGTCGCGATGATGATCGTGTTGCTGAAGTCGACCACGCGGCCCTTGCCGTCGGTCAGCCGGCCGTCGTCGAACACCTGCAGCAGCACGTTGTAGACGTCCGGATGCGCCTTCTCGATCTCGTCGAGCAGGATCACGCTGTACGGGCGGCGCCGCACGCGCTCGGTGAGCTGGCCGCCTTCGTCGTAGCCGACGTAGCCGGGCGGCGCACCGATCAGCCGCGCGACCGCGTGCCGCTCCATGTACTCGGACATGTCGATTCGGATGATCGCCTGCTCGTCGCCGAACACGGTCTCGGCCAGCGCCTTCGCGAGCTCGGTCTTGCCGACGCCCGTCGGCCCGAGGAACAGGAACGTCGCGATCGGCCGGTGCGTCTGGCCGAGCCCCGCGCGCGACAGCCGCACGGCATCGCTGACGGCGACCACCGCATCGCTCTGGCCGACCACGCGCTCGCGCAGTTGCTCCTCCATCTGCAGCAGCTTCTGGCGTTCTTCCTGCGTGAGTTCGGAGACCGGGATCCCGGTCAGGCGCGACACGACCTCGGCCACCGACTCGACGGTCACTTCGAGCGTCTCGGAGCCGGTCTTGCGCTGCCACGCCTCCATCTTCTCGTCGACGGCTTTCTGCTTCTCGTTGATCTGCTCCTCGAACTGCTTCGCCTGGTCGAAGCGCTTGCGCGACGTGGCGTAGTCCTGCTCGCGCTTCAGTTGCGCGATCTGCGCTTCGCCTTCCTGGATGTCGACCGGGCGCGACGTCGCGCCGATCCGCACGCGCGCGGCGGCCTGGTCGATCAGGTCGATCGCCTTGTCGGGCAGGAAGCGCGACGTGATGTAGCGGTCGGCGAACTCGGCGGCGGCGACGAACGCGTCGTCGGAGAACGTCACCTGGTGGTGCGCCTCGAGGCTGTCGCGCAGCCCGCGCAGGATCACGATCGTCTGCTCGACGCTCGGCTCCGGCACGAAGACGGGCTGGAAGCGCCGTTCGAGCGCGGCATCCTTCTCGATGTACTTCTGGTATTCGTTGAGCGTCGTCGCGCCGATCAGGCTCAGCTCGCCGCGCGCGAGCGCGGGCTTCAGCACGTTCGCGATGTCGAGGCCGCCTTCGCCGCCGCCCTGGCCCGCGCCGACGATCGTGTGCAGCTCGTCGATGAACAGGATCAGTTCGTCCTGCTTCGCAGTGACTTCGTCGATCAGCTGCTTCGCGCGCTCCTCGAATTCGCCGCGGTACTTCGCGCCGGCCACCATCGAGTTGATGTTGACTTCGACGAGCCGCTTGTCGCGCAGCACCTCGGGCACGTCGCCGTTGACGATCCGCTGCGCGAGCCCTTCGACGATCGCCGTCTTGCCGACGCCGGGCTCGCCGATCAGCACCGGGTTGTTCTTCTTGCGGCGCGCGAGCACCTCGATCGTGCTCTCGATTTCCTGTGCGCGGCCGAGCACGGGGTCGAGCTTGCCCTGACGCGCGATCGCGGTAAGGTCGCGGCCGAACTTGTCGAGGTTCGGCGTGCCGGTCGGCGCATCGACGCGACCGTCCTCGGCGCCCTTGCCGACCACCTTCACGACTTTCTGGCGCAGCGCCTCGGGCGTCACGCCGTATTTCTTCAGCAGCGTGCCGGCGATGCTGTCCGGCACCGACGCGAGGCCGATCAGCAGGTGCTCGGGGCCGATGTACGAGTGGCCGAGATCGCGTGACGCCTGGAACGCGTACTGCACGGCCTTCTTCACGCGCGGCGAGATCGACAGCTTGTCGAGCGGCGCATCGGGGTCGGCCGTGCCGGTGTGCGCGTGCTCGTCGATATACGACTTGATGTCCTGCGGCGACAGCTTCAGTTCCTTCAGCAGTGCGGCGCACACGTCGGTGTCCGCGAGCGCATACAGCAGATGTTCGGAGTCGAGCTCGCTGCGGCGCAGCTCGTGCGCCTTCTCGGCCGCGCGCTGCAGCAGTTCGAGCGTCTGTTCGCTGAACGCGTCGGTCGGGTCGACCGATTCGCGCGGAATCTCGGCCAGCGGTGCTTCGTCGTCGAGCCCGCCGAACAGCGACGACGAGCCGCCACCGCCCAGCAGCGAATCGAACGGGTTCAGCATGCTCTGATGCCGCATCAGCTGGCGGAAGTGGTAATCGCAGATCGAGATCGTCTTGCGCTCGCCGTCCTGCATCACGGTTGCGCGCGCGACGGCCGGCCGCGCGTGGCAGATATCGCAAAGTGCGGGCATGGTGGTCTGGCTCCTGTCTGTGAAGGTGGGTCGAAGGGTGAAGTCCCGATGCGGTGCGGCGCTCGCGCGTCCCGACCGCGGCCTCGCGACGCGTGGCGCGGCGGCGCGCGTGCCGCGCCCGGACGGTCGCGCAGCGCGCGCCGGCGTGGCGCACGGTCGCGGTCGGGGCGGGAAGCGCGAGTGCTGCGAGGAGCCCACGGCATCGCTTCGACTGCGTTCAAAATAGCGAATCGGCGGGGGCCATCCAAGACACAGTTCCGTGCCGGACCGGCCGTGAATTGCACCCTCACATCGACGCGTGCGCGGGTGCCAGGGAGTACAGACGGGCGCGCACGCGGCGGCGCGGGCGTGTGCGGCAGGCGGGGGATGCGGTGCGCCGGGGCGGCGGCACGCGGAACGCGAACGGCGCGTGGTGCGACATCGGCGCGCAGGGGGCCGGCCGCGGGCGGTCCGGCGGGGTAGCGAAGGGCCGCGCGCAGCATGACGCGCGCGCCGGTGGCGCGGGCGAACCGGCCAGGTCCGGCCGTGCACGCACCGCAGCCGATGCGTGCCGGCGGGCCGGCCAAGGAGAGGGCGGGTTGCACGGATCGGGCCGGACGTGGCGCAACCGTGGTGAACCGCGATCAGTCGGACAGGTTCATCGCGAGCCGCTGCCGGGCGATCCGCTTCACGTCGCTCGACAATGCCGCATTCGGCAGACCATTGGCCCAGACGGAGAACGAATCCTCGATCAGGTTGCGCGTGTCGGGCGGCAGCTCGGCGAGCATCAGTGACACGACGGTAAACAGCACGGCGGTGTCGCCGGCCTGGCTGCCCGCGTTCGCGTCGACGGTCTGCTTCAACGTGTCGACCGACGCTTGCAGCGCCTGCAGTGCATCATTCGTATCGCTCATGACAATCTCTCCATGCAGGATGGGCTCGATCGGCGACGAACATGCGGCCGGCAGTGCGGCCGGTCGCGCGCGACGCCCCGGCTCGGGGCGCCTCGCGCGGGCAACCGGGTTCAGGCCGCCGTATTGCCTTGCGGCGCCACGGCCACCGATGCTTCGCTCGTCAGCATCAGGAACGTGAACGTCTCGCGCAGGTACAGGCGGACAGCCTTGTCGCTATGGCTCGTGTAGCCGATCGATACGTCTTCCCCGAGGTGCAGCTCGTAGTCGCCGCCGCGCAAGGAGAGCACGCAGCCGCCGCTGATCGCCGGCGCCCAGATGATCTCGCCGCTGACGATGCGTTTGATATGGCCGAGGACAGGATAGCCCTGGTCGCGCGCTTCGCTGAGCGCGGTGTAGGCGTCCGAACCGAGCACGACCGAATACGGACCGTCGACGCCGGCGAGGCGCAGCGCCTCGAGCGCATCGCTGATCGCGTCCGGGTAGGCGCTCACGTCTGCCGGCAGCGTGAGCTTGCGGTTCGACGTGCCTTCGCGGATGCCGACGATGCCGGCTGCCTGGTAGCCGTCGAAAATCGCGTTGTCCTCGGCGAACGCGAGCCGCTGCGCGGCTTCCTTCGCCGGTTGCCAGTCGGCGTCGCGCGCGCCGCGCTCGACGCTGTCGATTGCCTCGCGGCTCAGCTCGAACGGCACCGTCAGCTCGACGATCGAGCGGACTTCGCGCAGCCGTGCGCTCACGTGCTCGCGCGGCGCGGCGACCTCGGTCAGGTGCCCGGTGCCGACGGCCGACAGTTCGGGGCCTTCGGGGCCGTCGACGTCGACGACGCGGCGGCCGGCCACCGATCGTTTGAAGGTGCGCGCCACTTCCTCCTCGATTTGTTCCCAGGCGGACGACGAGATCGGGGCGAGTTCGCGGTGCAGGTTATTCATAGGTTGGGGTCCCTTTCAGCGAGCCGATTTTCAGCGAGCCGTCGCGCTGCGGCGCGGACGGCGAGGATTCCGTTGATGTGACGTCGGCGGTGGGCGCCGCGCGGTCGGCGAGCGCCTCGAGCAGGTCGGCCGACGGCACGAAGAACAGCGAGCCGGTGACCGCGCGGCTGTAGTCGAGCAGGCGGTCGTAGTTGCCCGGCGGGCGGCCGACGAACATGTTCTCGAGCATTTGCTCGATCGGTGCCGGCGAGCGCGCATAGCCGATGAAATAGGTACCGAACTCGCCGGCACCCGGCCGCCCGAACGGCATGTTGTCGCGCAGGATCTTCACTTCCTGGCCGTTTTCGTCGAGCGTGGTCAGCGAGCTGTGCGAGCACGACGGCTTCACGTCCGGCGCGAGCTCGATGTCGGACAATTTGGTGCGGCCGATGATGCGCTCCTGGGTCTCGACCGCGAGCGCGTTCCAGCCGGCCATGTCGTGCAGGTACTTCTGCACGATCACATAGCTGCCGCCGGCGAATTCGGCATCCTCGTCGCCGATCACCGTGAAGTCGACCGCCGCGCGGCCTTCCGGGTTCTCGGTGCCGTCGACGAAGCCGATCATCGCGCGCTGGTCGAAATTGCGGAAGCCGTGCACCTCGTCGACGACGGTCACCGCATCGCCGAGCGCACCGAGCAGTTGCGTCGCGAGTTCGAAGCACAGGTCCATCGCTTCGGCGCGGATGTGCAGCAGGATGTCGCCGGGCGTCGCGACCGCGACGCGCTGGCCGGCGCCGAATTCACGGAACGGATGCAGCGACGCAGGGCGCGGATCGCCGAACAGCGCATCCCACGCGTCGGCGCCGAAGCCGCAGACGCACGTGAGGTTGCCGCCCGGCACGCGCTTGCCGACCGAGCGCACGAGCGCGGCGATGTCGCCGCACCACGAACGGATCGTGTCGGCGTGATCGGTGCCGGGATTGATCGTCGCCACGAGAAAGATCGCGCTGCGCGTGATCGTGCTGTGAACGGCCTGGGAGAGCGGGGGAGGAGTCTGCATCGCGGCCTGCCGGTCAGTCATGTCGGGACGGATGGGCCGCGGCTGCCGCGGCGCGCGAAGGCGAACGGTTGAACTGTGTCATGCGACTGTTCTCTTTGTGACATGCGGATGAAGGACGTTGCGCGGGCATCGCGCAACGGGCCGCGACAGCGGCGGCCGGCCGCCCGGCGCGTGACCTGCCCGCACCGCGTAACGTCGTCGAGCATGCAATCTAGCAGCTTCGACGGGTCTTTGGAACACGTAACGTGAATCTGTCATTCGATTGCGTCAAACGGGGCCGGATTTTGCGCGGCGCCCGCGCAGCTGTACTCCTGGCGGCTGCGGCGCTGTGCTCTTGAGCGTGTGTGCCGCGTGCAGTAGATTAGGTCCCGCTGCGCCGCCGACGAGGAGCGTCACCATGAACCTGCTGGAAGCGATGCGAGTATTTGTCGCGGTGGTCGAGCACGGCGGCCTGTCCGCCGCCGCGGCCGAACTGAAGCTCGGCGAGACGCAGGTGAGCGACCGGATCGACGCGCTCGAACGGTATCTCGGCTGCCGCCTGCTGCTGTGCCGCGAACACGACGACGTCGCCTGCACCGACGCGGGCGACGCGTTCCACGTGTGCTGCCGCCGCACGCTGTCGGCGGTCGAGCAGGCGACCGGTCCGGCTCGTGTGCCCGCGCCGGATGCACGCGATGCCGCGTATTCGCCAGCGCATGGTCCCGCGCATTGTCCTGATTTCCCGCCTCCCGGCGCCGCTTACGCACCTTCACACCGACTTTCGCCTTGAATACGTCCACCGTTTCCGGTTCGCCGGCCGAGCGCATCCGTCGCCGTTTCGGTCACTTCCTGCACGCGGCCGAGCTGGCCGGGTTGATCGTGATCGGGCTCGCGACCGCGTTCGCGATGACGCAGGAAGCGTGGAAGGTCGTGCTCGCGGGCGAGGTGTCGCTGACCGACCTGCTGCTGATGTTCCTGTACCTGGAAGTGCTCGCGATGGACGTGCGCTACCTGCGGCTCGGCCGCCTGCCCGTACGGTTTCCGCTGTTCATTGCGATGACGTCGCTCGCCCGCGACCTGATCCTGCGCGGCGCGACCGACAGCCCCGAGCGGATGCTGATGACGACCTTCGGGATCGTGCTGCTCGCGGTCGGCGTGCTGATCCTCAGTTTCGGCCAGCATCGCTTTCCGGCGGACGTCGACGATGTCGAGGACGATGTGCACGCACGCAGGTAACCCGCAAGCGGCATGACGCTTGCGTTCGCCACGTTTTCGCAGGAGGTGTCGCATGAAACCGCAATCCGTCGCTACGACGGAAGCCATCGAATTGCAGCACGCATCGTCGGATGCGTACCGGCTGGCGCGCGACGCGTACGCCGCCGACCCGGCGCGCGCACGTGCGCCGTCGGTCGCCGGGCTGCAGCAGGCGGCCGCGCACGCGTATGCCGATGCGGCCCGCGCACGCGCCGCGGCAACCGGCATCTGAATGCAAATCCCGGCGTGCTGCACGCGTCGTGACCGCTACACCCGATCATCCAACCTAGCGAGGTGTCGAATGACCAAGCAACTGATCGTCGCCGTGTTCGACAGCGTCGGCACGGCCCATCAGGCCGTGAACGATTTCGAGGCGCTGTCGGAGAAGAATGAAGGATTCCACATCGAGAACGGTGTCGTCGTCGAGAAGGACGCGACCGGCAAGCTCGCGGTGCTCGCGGCCGAATCGCGGCCGTTAAAGGGCGGCGTGATCGGCGCGATCGCGGGCGGCCTGCTCGGCCTGCTGGCCGGGCCGCTCGGCGTGGTCACCGGCATGGCGGCGGGCGCCGGCGCCGGCATCCTCGCGGATGCGGCCGGCAATGCGCTGCTCGACGGCACCTTCGTCGAGGCGGTGGCCGCGCGGCTCGCACCCGGCAGCGTCGCGGTCATCGTCGAGGCGAAGGAGGACACGCCGTTCTCGGTCGACAACGTCGTGACGGGATTCGGCGGCAAGGTGTTCCGCCAGGCGCTCGGTTGAGCCCGCACCCTTTTCGAACTGCTTAGGGAGAACCGCATGCGCATCGATCAATCGTACCGGCGCTTCGACATCGCGGCGACGCTGGCGCCGCTGCCCGGCCACGGCAACCGCGCGATCGCGACCGCCGACGTGACGACCGACGATCCGGCCCGCCTCGCCGATCTCGGCACCGGCCAGTTCCTGCAGATCCGCAAGTGGGTCGAGTCGAACGACATCGCGCTGCTGACCGTGGTGTTCGACGAATGCAAGGTCGCGATCGACCATTACGCGGACAACGTCGACGACGCGTGAATGCGCACGGCCGCGGGGCGGGCCGCGCGGCCGCGTTCGAATCTGTTCACCACGCCGGCCGGATTTGACGATTCCTCGCCAAACTGTCACTTACATTCGTCGAAATGACGCAGTAGGATGCCGAACCTTGTCTTGATGAGATTCGCATTGCTATCCGCCTTCAATTTCGATAACGGACGAGGTTCGCACGGGGACACCCGCGCCCGGGCACGGCTATCCGGCTTCGCGCGCCGGCGCGGCCGCGCCGCCCATGCATCGCAGGCCGGTTCACCGCTGGCGGGGCGAGGCGGATGAAGCTCTACGAGAAATTTGCAAACGACATAGAGAGACTCATCCGGCAAGGTGTATATCGACACGGCGATCGTGTGCCGTCGGTGCGGCAGGCGAGCCAGCAGCACCGGATCAGCATCACGACCGTGCTGCACGCGTATCTGCTGCTGGAAAGCCGCGGGCTGCTCGAAAGCCGCCCGCAGTCGGGCTATTTCGTGAACCTGCGACGCGACGACAGCCATGCGCCGGTGCGCGAGCTGCGGCCGTCGAAGCCGATCGCGATCTCGTCGTCGGTCGACGTGAGCCGGCTCGTGCTGTCGACGCTGCGCTCGATCGGCACCGACGACGCGGTGCCGCTCGGCTCGCCGTACCCGGACCCGAGCCTGTTTCCGTTCGAGAAGCTGAACCGCTATGCGTACGCAGCCGGCCGCGACAAGTCGCTGTGGGGCGTGACCGACGGGCTGCCGCCGGGCCATCCGCGGCTGATCCGGCAGATCGCGCGCCGCTACCTGGAGAACGGGATGTCGGTGGACCCGAACGAGATCATCGTGACGGTCGGCGCGACGGAGGCGATCAACCTGTGTCTGCAGGCGGTGGCGAAGCCGGGCGACACGATCGCGGTGGAGTCGCCGACGTTCTACGCGATGCTGCACGCGATCGAGCGGATGGGGATGAAGGCGATCGAGGTCGCGACACACCCGGAATACGGGATCGACATCGCGGCGCTGGCCGCGATCGCGAAGTCGCAGCCGATCGCCGCGTGCATGGTGATGCCGAACTTCCAGAACCCGCTCGGCTTCCAGATGCCCGACGAGCGCAAGCGCGAACTGGTGGCGTTCGCAACGAAAGCGGACCTGCCGATCATCGAGAACGGCGTGTACAACGAACTGTACTTCGGCAACATGCATCCGAGCACGCTGAAGTCGTTCGACCGCCATGACATCGTGCTGCATTGCTCGTCGTTCTCGAAGAGCCTGACGGCCGCGTACCGGATCGGCTGGGCGCTGCCGGGGCGCTATCGCGAGCAGGTCGAGAAGCTGAAGTTCCTGAATACGCTGGCAACGCCGTCGCTGCCGCAGCTGGCGATCGCGGAGTTTCTCGAACGCGACGGCTATGAGCATCACCTGCGGCGGATTCGCAAGGCGTACGCGCAGCAGGCGAACCTGATGCGGACGATGGTGTCGCGGTTCTTCCCCGAGGGAACACGCATTTCGAGCCCGGCCGGCGGGTACGTGCTGTGGGTCGAGTTGCCCGCGCAGGTCGATGCGATGCGGCTGTACCAGCTCGCGCTGGAGCAGGGGATCACGATCGGGCCCGGCTACATGTTCTCGATCGCGGACAGCTACCGGAACTTCATCCGGTTGAACTACAGCAGCCCGTGGTCGCCCGAGATCGAGCAGGCGGTCGTGACCGTCGGCAAGCTCGCCGCACGCTGTCTCGACTGAACGTACCGTCGCGCGCGCCGTGCATGGCGCGTGGCGTCAGGTCAGCCGGTACGACTGCGCGCCCGTGCCCGCGAGCGTGCCGCCGTCGACGATCAGGTATTCGTTGCGGATCGGCTTGCCGTCGAACCAGCATTGCAGGATCTCCAGCGTGCCGGCCGCGTAGCGCGCCTGCGCGGACAGCGACGTGCCCGAGATATGCGGCGTCATCCCGTTGAACGGCATCGCGCGCCACGGGTGATCGGCCGGCGCGGGCTGCGGAAACCACACGTCGCCGCCGTAGCCGGCGAGATGCCCGGACGCGACGGCATTCACGACCGCGTCGCGGTCGACCAGCTTCGCGCGCGCGGTATTGATCAGGTATGCGCCGCGCTTCATCCGCGCGATCATCGCCGCGTCGAACAGGTGCTCGGTCGACGGGTACAGCGGGATCTGCAGGTTGACGATGTCGACGGCACTCGCCAGCGACGCGGCATCGGCGTGATACGTGAGCCCGAGTTCCTGCTCGATCGCGGCATCGAGCCGGTGGCGCTGCGTGTAGTGCAGCTGCAGGCCGAACGGCTTGAGCCGGCGCAGCACGGCGAGCCCGATGCGCCCGGCGCCGACCGTGCCGAAATGCATGCCTTCGACGTCGTAGCTGCGCGACACGCAATCGGCGATGTTCCAGCCGCCTTGCTGCGCGACCGCATGCGACGGCAGGTAGTTGCGCACCAGCGCGAGCGTCGTCATCACCACGTGCTCGGCCACGCTGATGCTGTTCGAGCCGGTGACTTCGGCGACCGTGATGTGCGCGCGCGCCGCGGCGTCCAGGTCGACGTGATCGGAGCCGATTCCGGCGGTCAGCGCGAGCTTCAGCTTCGGCGCGCGGGCGATCCGCTCGGCCGTCAGGTACGCGGGCCAGAACGGCTGCGAGATCACCACGTCGGCTTCGGGCAGCCGGCGCTCGAATTCGGAATCGGGGCCGTCCTTGTCGCTCGTGACGATCAGCGTATGGCCGTGCGCTTCCATGTAGCCGCGCAACCCGAGCGCGCCGGACACCGAGCCGACGAGTTCGCCGGGCCGGAAGCCGAGCGGGCCGGCCGGCGTCGGCGCGCTTTGGCCGTCCGCGTATTGCGAAACGACCGGAATCGTGTCGCGCACGTAGCGCGGCGGATAGCCGTCGACGGGATCGGGGTAGAGCACACACAGGACGGTGGCCATCGGGGAGCACTCCTGACGACGGGATGAAGGCGGCACGCGCATTGCGCAGGACGCGCGACGTGCCCCGCGGGCGGGCGGCGTGTTGCGCCGCAACGTTGATGACGTTCTACGCCCGTCATGGATCGCGTGCAAGCTACAGTCCGTGTTTGCGTGCGCTGCGGGGCGTCTGTACCTGTTCTTTTCAGGAGGGATGTCGATAATGGGATCGTTACCTGACTTTCCGGGAGCCACGTCATGACTGCAAGCGACGATTCGTCTTCGCGCCCCGATCTCGCGGCAGGCATCGCGCTCGACGAGATCGCCGACGGCGCGATGATCGAGGGCCATGTCGGCGATGCAGCGGTGCTGCTCGTGCGCCGTGCCGACGAACTGTTTGCCGTGGGGGCGAATTGCCCGCACTACGGTGCGCCGCTGGCCGACGGCCTGTTGGTCGGCGACACGATCCGCTGCCCGTGGCATCACGCGGCGTTCTGCCTGCGCACGGGCGAGTTGCAGCGCGCGCCGGCGCTCGACGGGCTGCCGTGCTGGCGCGTCGAACGCCGCGACGGCCGTGCCGTCGTGCTCGATGCGCGGCCGGCCGCCGTGCCGCCTGCGCTGAAGGCGACCGGGCTGCCGGCGTCGGTCGTGATCGTCGGCGGCGGCGCCGCCGCGATCGCGGCGGCCGTGACGCTGCGGCAGGAAGGCTATCCGCATCCCGTCACGCTGCTGAGCGCCGATCGCGACCCGCCGTACGACCGGCCGAACCTGTCGAAGGATTACCTCGCGGGCACGGCCGACGCCGACTGGCTGCCGCTGCGCGCACCGTCGTTCTATACCGGGCAGCGCATCGACGTGCGGTGCGACACGCGCGTCGCCCGGATCGATCCCGCGCAGCACGCGGTCGAGCTGGCCGACGGCAGCCGCATCGAATACGGCGCGCTGCTGCTCGCGACGGGCGCCGAGCCGAACCGGCTGACGGTGCCCGGTGCCGACCTGCCGCACGTGTGCGTACTGCGCTCGCTCGCCGATTGCGACGCGCTGATCGGCAAGCTGAAAACCGCGCGCCGCTGCGTGGTGGTGGGCGCGAGCTTCATCGGCCTCGAGGCGGCCGCCGCGTTGCGTACGCGCGGGCTCGACGTGCACGTCGTCGCACCCGATGCGCGCCCGATGGCGCGCGTGCTCGGCGATGCGCTCGGCGACACGATCAAGGCGCTGCACGAATCGCACGGCGTCGTGTTCCATCTCGGCGCGACACCCGCGCGGATCACGCCGGACAGCGTGACGCTGTCGACCGGCGACGTGCTGCCGGCCGATGTCGTGGTGGTCGGCATCGGCGTGCATCCGAACGTCGGGCTCGCGCAGGACGCGGGGCTTGCCGTCGAACGCGGCGTGACGGTCGACCGTTTCCTTCAGACGAGCGCACCCGGCATCTACGCGGCCGGCGACATCGCACGCTGGCCCGATCCACTGACGGGCGAGCGGATCCGCGTCGAGCACTGGGTCGTCGCCGAGCGGCAGGGCATCGTCGCGGCGCGCAACATGCTCGGCCAGCAGCGGCCGTTCGACGCGGTGCCGTTTTTCTGGAGCCAGCATTACGACCTGACGATCCACTATGTCGGGCATGCCGAGCACTGGGATCGCGTCGAGATCGACGGCGACCTCGGCGCGCACGACTGCTCGATCGCGTACTGGCGCGGCGACACGCGGCTCGCGGTCGTGACGCTCGGCCGCGATCTCGACAGCCTGAAGGCGGAAGTGGCATTCGAGCAGCAGATTGCAGCCGCGTGATGGCGGCGTGACGACACAACCCGAACCTGGAGTGAAGAAGAGATGAATCCCGACGTCCGTGCCCGTTTCGAAACCGAATTCGCGCCGCGTATCGCGGCGCGCCTGCGCGGCCTGTACCGGCCCGGCGAGGTGAAGGTCGACGTCGTGCCGCACGACGGGCAGGGCAGCCCGACCTGCGTCGACGTCGTCGGCCTCACGTCGACGGTGGGGCTGCCGAACCGGCTGAATGCGCGGCTCGCGTGGCGCGACGATGCAGTCGCCGGCCTGCTGGCCGAGCGCGACCCTGGCCGCTTCGACCGCTATCTCGCGGTGCTGCCGGTCACGATCGAGCGTTGGCAGATGGAATTGCCGGTCGATTTCAGCTCGCGGACCCAGCGCGACCGCGAGATCCTGATCGGCGACCTCGATTTCGATGCATGAAACGCGCGGTGCGACGGCGGCCGGCGATGCGCCGATGAACCGCGCGACGTTACCGGTCGCGCGTCTTGACGATCACGCGGCCCTGGTCGATGCCGCCGCGCAGCGCCTCGTCGCACGTGAGCCATTCGGGCGTGACGAGCTCGGGCGCGGGCAGGTCGACCGGTGCGCCGTCGCGGAAGATCCGCACCTGCGCGACCCACGCGCCGTTCGCGTTGCGCGTCGCTTCGACGCGAATCTCGTGATCCATGAAGGTATCTGTGGCTTGCATCGGTCGGGGCCCTCCGTCGTGCGTGAACGCGGTGCGTCGATCGTATCAGCACGGCGCGCGCCGTGCACCGGAAACCGGCGTGAACCTGCATTCGATTCGGCATGCGAAACGGGAGCGACCCTGTGGCCTTCGACCTGACTTTTTCCATCAAGGTGTTCGCGGCGCTGTTCGCGATCATGAACCCGATCGCGAACATCCCGGTATTCCTGTCGCTGACCGAAGGCGCGGCGGACGGCGTGCGCCGCAAGGTCGCGCTGACGGCCGCGATCGGCGTGTCGGTGGGCTGCATCGTATCGGCCGTCGCGGGAGGCGCGATCCTGCACGTGTTCGGCCTGACGATCGACGATTTCCGCCTCGCGGGCGGGCTGCTGGTGCTGCTGATCGCGCTGTCGATGCTGCATGGTGCGCCGAGCCGCCAGCATTCGCCAGGCGACGACGAGGGCGCCGATCCGGCGGCGGCCGAGAGCGTCGCGATCTATCCGTTGACGATCCCGTTGCTGGTCGGCCCCGGCACGATCGCGACGATGATCGTGCTCGGGCACGGCGCGTTCTCGACCGGGCAGGAACTTGCGTTCGCGCTCGGCCTGGCCGCGTTTCTCGTGCTGCTGGCCGTGTCGCTGCTGTCGGCGCCGCTGATCGGCCATTACCTGTCGCCGCGCGTGACGGCCGTCACGCAGCGGCTGATGGGGATGATTCTCGCGGCGATCGCGATGCAGATGATCGTCGCGAGCCTGAAGGCCGCGTTCGGGCTGCCGCATTGAGCGCGGCGTGCCGAAGCGCGGCCGTTCGATTACATGGAGTCGCTGATGAACACGCTGATCGTGTTGTCCTATCCCGATCTCGATGCGGCCCGTCGCGCGATGGCCGAACTCGGGACGTTGCGCGACCGGCACGTCGTCGCGCTGTCGGGTGTCGTGATCGTCGAGTGCACGACCGACGGACGGTTGCGCACGCATTCGGTCGACCCCGGCCGCGTGTCGTCCGGATCGCTGCTCGACAGCGTGGTCGAGCACGTCGAAGCGTCGCTCGACGCATGGCGCGAGCGGCCGGTGGACGACGTGCTGACCGACCGCGTCGCGCGCAAGGCGCGCCCGGGCACCGTATCGCTCGGGCTCGCCGCGACGCAACTCGACATCTACGCGCTGAGTGCGGCGCTGGCGCCCTTCGGCGGCGAGGTGACCGACACGACGCTGTCGATCGACGACGAACTGAAGCTCGTCGAAGCGATTTCGAACGCGCGCGACGGCGGCGGTAGCGTTGCGGCCGACTGATTGACGTCGCGTGCGCGGCCACCGGCCCGGGCGCACGCCTTGCTCGATAGCCTCGACGGTCACATGCACCGTTTCCGCTTTCGACAAGGAGGGCCTGACATGAAAGCAGTCGTATTTCACGGCATCGGCGACATTCGCATCGACACGGTGCCCGATCCGGAGGTCGCCGCGGCGACCGACGCGGTCGTGCGCCTGACGGCCAGCGCGATCTGCGGCACCGACCTGCACATGGTGCGCGGCACGCTCGGCGGGATGAAGCCGGGCACGATCCTCGGCCATGAAGGCGTCGGCATCGTCGAGGCGATCGGGCGCGACGTGCGCAACCTGCGGCGTGGCGATCGCGTGCTGATTCCGTCGACGATCGCCTGCGGCAGCTGCGCGTACTGCCGCGCGGGCTACACCGCGCAGTGCGACACCGCGAACCCCGGCGGGCCGCGCGCGGGCACAGCGTTCTTCGGCGGGCCGGCCGAGACGGGCCCGTTCGACGGGCTGCAGGCCGAATACGCGCGCACGCCGCTTGCGCATGCGAGCCTGATCCGCCTGCCGGACGCGATCGACGACGATCGCGCGATCCTGATGTCGGACATTTTCCCGACCGGGTATTTCGGTGCGCAGCTCGCGGAGGTGAAGCCGGGCGATACGGTCGCCGTGTTCGGCGCGGGGCCGGTCGGCCAGTTCGCGATCGCGAGCGCGAAGCTGATGGGCGCCGGGCGCGTGATCGCGGTCGACCGCATCGCGTCGCGTCTCGAGATGGCCTGCGCGCAGGGCGCTGAAATCATCGACTTCTCCGAGGACGATCCGGTCGATACCGTGCTGCGGCTGACGGGCGGGATCGGCGTCGATCGCGTGATCGATGCGGTGGGCGTCGACGCGATGCGGGCGACGCACGGGCCGGCCGCGGCCGACGGTGACGCCGCGCGCGCATTCGATACGGAAGTCGCTGAGATCGTGCCGCGCCCCAGGCCGGACGGCCGCAACTGGGTGCCGGGCGACGGGCCGTCGCAGGTGCTGCAATGGGCGGTGCGCGCGGTCGCGAAGGCCGGCACGGTCGCGGTGATCGGCGTGTATCCGCCGGCCGCGCGCGTGTTTCCGATCGGCGACGCGATGAACCGGAACCTGACGATCAAGATGGGCAATTGCAATCACCGGACGGTGACGCCGCCGCTCGTCGAGCTCGTGCGCAGCGGCGCGTTCGATCCGTTGTCGGTGCTCACGCGCTGCGAGCCGCTGACGAACGCGATCGATGCGTATCGCGCGTTCGACGTGCGCGAGCCGGGCTGGATGAAGGTGAAGCTGGCGCCATGACGACACGAACCGAAACCGGGAGCACTGCGATGAACGATCGATACGACAACTGCATGGCCGCGTGCGATGCCTGCGCGCACGCGTGCGACACCTGCGCGGCCGCCTGCCTTGCGGAGCGCGACGTACACGCGCTGGCAGGCTGCATCGCGCTCGACATCGAGTGCGCGCAGCTGTGCCGCTTCGCGTCGGGCGCGATGTCGCGCCGCAGCGGGCTCGCACCGCGTATTTGCGCGCTGTGCGCGCATGCGTGCGACCTGTGTGCGGCCGAGTGTTCGCGGCACGCGCACGAGCATTGCCGGCGCTGCGCGCTCGCGTGCGAGGCATGCGCGGCGATGTGCCGCGCAATGGCCTGAGCACGGGCACTTACGGCGTGTCCTGAACCTGGCGCGCGACGCGCTGCAGCAATGCGTCGAGCACGGCCATCTCGACGGGCTTCACGAGATGGCCGTCGAAGCCTGCACGTTCGGTGCGCGCCAGGTCGGACGCGCGCGCATGGCCGGACAGCGCGACGCAGGTCGTGTCGCGCAGCGCGTCGATCGCGCGCAGTTCCTGCAGCAGCGTGAAGCCGTCGACGTCCGGCATCGTCAGGTCGAGGATCATCAGTTGCGGCAGGTAGTCGCGGGCGAGCGCCAGCGCTTCTGCCGCGTGGTACGCGACGCGCGGCGCGTGTCCCTTCACCTTGAGCAGCACGGCGAGCGTGTCGGCCGAGTCGCGGTTGTCGTCGACGATGACGATGCGCAGCGGTGTGGTATCCGATGGCGCGTTCGTTGCCGGTTCGGGCGCGCGGACCGGCGCCGCACGCGCAATCCGGTCGATCGGCAACTGCACCGTAAATGTCGCACCGTGACCGGGCCCGTCGCTTTCGGCCGAAATCCGTCCGCCATGCAGTTCGACGAAGGTCCGGCAGATCGACAGGCCGAGCCCGAAACCGCCGCTCGGCGGGCGCCCCGGTGCGCCTTGCTGCTCGAACAGGTCGAAGATCGTCTCGAGTGCGCCGGGCGCGATGCCGACGCCGCGATTGGTGACGCGGATCGCGACCACCGGCCCTTCCACCCGCGCGCCGACGTCGATCCGTCCGCCGTGCGGCGAGAACTTCGACGCGTTGTCGAGCAGGTTGTGCAGCACCTGGACGAGCCGCGCTTCGTCGCCGTGCAGCAGCACGGCATCGGCCGGCAGGTCGACGTGGATGTGCTGCCCGCGCGCGGCCAGTTTCGGCTGGATGCTCTCGACGCCGCGACACACGACGTCGCGCACCGTGACGGGGGCGATCGTCGAGCTCGACCTTGCCGGCCGTGATGCGCCCGACGTCGAGCAGATCGTCGACGAGCCGCGTCAGCTGTCCGACCTGGCGGTGCACGGCGTCGCGGCACTGCGCGAGCGCGGGCGCCGGATCGGGCAGGTGCTGCAGCACGCCGACCGAGTGGCGCAGCGGCGCGAGATGGTTGCGCAACTCGTGCGCGAGCATCGCGATGAACACGCTGAGCCGGTGCGTCGACGCTTCGAGCTCCTCGAGCCGCTTGCGCTCGGTCATGTCGCGCGTGATCTTGATGAAGCCGCACAGCTGGTTCGCGTGATCGTGCACGGGGGTGATCGTCACGCTCGCCCAGAACTGCGAGCCGTCCTTGCGCACGCGCCAGCCTTCGTCCTCGAAATGCCCCAGCGTGGCTGCCGCGTCGAGCCCGTGCGACGGCCGGCCGGCCGCGATCGCGTCGGGCGGATAGAAGCGCGAGAAGTGCTGGCCGACGATCTCGGCGGCGCGATAGCCCTTGATGCGCTCGGCCCCCTTGTTCCAGGTCGCGACGTTGCCGTTCGGATCGAGCATGAATACCGCGTAATCGGTGATCGAGCCGACCACCGTCTGGAAACGGAACTCGGCGAAGCGATGCAGCAGGTCGCGCGCGTCGGGCGAGCCGGGCGGCGAGAGGGGCGAGCGAGGGTCGGCGGCGTCTCTGTTCATTGGTGCGGCGGGTCGAAGGCGGGCAGGCAAACGCCTGCCCGGCCGCCGCCGGGCGGGCCGGCGGCGGCGACATGAATCGGATTGGCACCCCGGAAAGCATAAGGGAACTCAATTCACCTGATCAATGGGTGCGCATCGGCTGTGCCATACGTCGGGTCGGCGGCCGGAGCCGGGCCCGGCCGCGCGATGCGGCATGCCGGTTGCACGACCGTGCGGCCCGCCTGCCGTGTGATGGCCGCCCGGCCGCACGCGGCGGCAAGCCCTGCAAGGAGATCGACATGAACAGCACGCTGAACCCCGACAACGAGCCGGCCGGCCCGGACGACGACAACGCCAGCCGCGGCCGCGACGGCCGCGCGCTGGGGCCGAGCGACTCGTCCGACAGCGGCAGCGACACGGCCGGCGCGCGGCGCCATCCATTCGACATCGATTCGCCGCTCGACGATCACGCACTCGAACGCGGCGATACTTCGCTCGACAGCGATACGGACCGTGCGGGCACCGGCGAGCGCGCGTCGGCGGACGGCGATTCGACGCTCGACGAAGGCGCGGACATCGCGCCGGACCGTACCGAGCGGCTGAGCGAGCCCGGTCGCACAAGCGAGTCGAACGACCCGGACGAACCGGGCGACGGCGGTGCCCCGTGACGCCCGGCACGCAAAAACTGCAATCGCGTTGCAGATTCGCGCGCCCGGCGGCAGATCGCCGTCGCGGCGCGCATCCATCGTGCGCCGGCCGCGGCATCGGCACGCGGCTTGCGTGCCACCGGCTCGGCGCGCGCCGCGACGCGGCATGGGGCCGTGCGCGACGCGGGCGCGATCAAGGAGAGACACGATGCAACGACGAAATCCCGGACGATACGGCGAGCGCAGCGGCCCGCCCGAGCGGCACGAGCGCGACGAGCGCGCGTACCGGGGCGCCGGCGAGCGCGGCATCCCGGACGATCCGGCGCGTTGGCCGGAGGAAGGTCACGCATCTGAATCGGCTTATCGCCGTTTCGCGAGCGAGGACGTCGGCCCGGAAGACTGGGGCAGCGAATGGACCGAGCGCGCCGCACGGCCGGCTGGCCAGTCGCGCGGCGGCCGCGGCGCCCCGGATCCGTCGCGATTCGGCAGTGAGGCCGACCGCGACGCGCTGCGCCAGCGCCGCGGGCCGAAGGGCTATACGCGCTCGGACGAGCGGATTCGCGAGGACGTATGCGAGCGGCTCGCGCACGCGCTCGACATCGACGTGAGCGACGTCGCCGTGCAGGTGAATGACGGCTGCGTCCAGCTGGACGGCACGGTGCCGGCGCGCTGGATGAAGCACGACATCGAGGATCTGGCCGACGGTTGCCTGGGCGTGCGCGACGTCGAGAATCGCGTGCGCGTGCATCGCGACGGCGAGCACGATACCGGCACGGTGCTGCATCCCGACCAGCGGACCGTCACGCCGACGCTGCCGGCCGCGCGCGATCCCGAACCCGGCACCGTCGGCACCGACCGCGAGCGCAAGCCGCATCATTGACCGATCGTGCGCCACACGGCGCGATCCCGATCCCGTCCGCGAGTAGCGCGCTCATGGCGCCGGCGCGGACGGCGAGTCGGTCGGGGTGCCGCCGTTCGCGGCATTCGAATTCTGCGGCGCGGTGGCGCTGGCCGCGTTGCGCTCATGCGCGGGAAGCAGCGCGAGACGGTTGTACAGCGTCTTCAGGCTGATGCCGAGCGCCTTCGCGGTACGCGGCTTGTCGCCCTTGAAATGCCGCAGCGACGCGACGATGAAGCGCTGCTGCGTATGCGCGAGCGTCGTGCCGATGTGCAACGTCATCGCGTTGTGACGTACTTCCTCGCTCGGCGGCGGGCGGCGCGGCAACTGCAGTTCGATCTGCTCGTCGGCGAGGATGAATGCGCGTTCCAGCGCGTTGCGCAACTCGCGCACGTTGCCTGGCCACGAATACGCGCGCAGCGCCTTCATCGCCTGCGTCGACAGCCGCTTTCTCGTGCGGTGCCGCGCATTCAGCCGCTCGACGATCTGCAGTGCGATGTCGCCGACATCGTCCTCGCGCTGCCTGAGCGCGGGCACGTGCAGCGCGACCGGTGCGATCCGGTAGAACAGGTCTTCACGCAAGCGGCCGCTGCGCAGCGCCTCGACGGGATCGTGGTGGGTGGCCGCGACGATCCGCACGTCGAGCGGAATCGGCTCGTGGCCGCCCACGCGAACGATCGTGTTCGTCTCGAGCGTACGCAGCAGCTTGACCTGCAGTTCGCCGGGCATCTCGGCGATTTCGTCGAGAAACAGCGTGCCGCCGCGTGCGGCTTCGAACATGCCCACATGCTGGGCAACGGCGCCCGTGAAGCTGCCTTTCTCGTGACCGAACAATTGCGATTCCGCGATGTCGTGCGGGATCGCGCCGCAGTTGACGGGCACGAACGGCCCGCGCCGGCGCGGGCTCATGTCGTGGATGAGCCGCGCGACGATATCCTTGCCGGCACCGCTTTCGCCGACGATCAACACGCTGATGCGCGTGACCGCCACGCGCGATATTTTCAGCAGCAGATCCTGGATCGTGCGCGAGCGGCCGAACAGGCGTGCGCCGTCATCGACTGATTTCGACATGATGTGATCCCGAATGGGGAAGATTTGACCGAATGTGTCGAGGCGGATGAAAAAATGACGTGGCACACGCCGTTTTTCACGTACCCAGAATACATTTCGTACCGATTCCGAGGCATTGAATCTGGCAATGCAGGTAGCGCCGACAGATAGATTTATTCGATAAGCGAAGCTTGCACAACATCGTTCTTCTATACTGCTAAGCATTCGTATGTCATTGCAGGAAAACTTGTCTGCTCATTCGCGTGCAGCGTGGAGCGTGTCGTCGTATGCGCACGGTGGTGCACGCCGACGCCGCGCCGCATGCGTGCCGCGGTGTCGGCCGACGCATGTGCCGGGCCGCATTACAAGGAGCCTCGATGCCTTATGTCCTGATCGTCGAAGACGATGCCGATACGCGAACGATGCTGGCCACGCTCGCGCGCGCGCAGCAACTCGCATGCGATACGGCGGCCACGCTCGAAGAAGCGCGCACGCTGGTCTCGACGCATACCCCCGATCTCGTGCTGTGCGATCTCGTGCTGCCGGACGGCAACGGGATGGACCTGTTCGACGCGCTGCCCAAACGCGGGCATTGCGAGATGGTGCTGACCACCGGTCACGCGAGCCTGGAAACCGCGATCGACGCATTGCGGCGCGGCGCGACCGACTACCTGGTGAAGCCGATCAACATGCAGCGGCTGAACAGCATTTTCGCGCGTGTGCCGCGCACGACCGCGCTGCACGAGGAAATCGCGGAGCTGCGCTCGGAACTGCAGCGCCTCGGTCGCTTCGGCCGCATGCTCGGCAGTTCGCCCGCGATGCAGGCCGTCTACGACGCGATCGGCCGCGTGGCGCGCACCGAGGCATCGGTGCTGCTCACGGGCGAATCGGGCACCGGCAAGGAGCTCGCCGCGCAGACGGTACACGACCTGAGCCTGCGCCGCCGCGGCCCGTTCCTCGCGGTGAACTGCGGCGCGATTGCCGCGAACCTCGTCGAAAGCGAGATGTTCGGCCATGACCGCGGCAGCTTTACCGGTGCCGAGCGCCAGCACAAGGGTTTCTTCGAGCGCGCGGACGGCGGTACGCTGTTTCTCGACGAGATCACCGAGATGCCGCTCGAATCGCAGGTCAAGCTGTTGCGCGTGCTGGAAACGGGGCGCGTCACGCGGCTCGGCTCGACGCGCGAAATCGATGTCGACGTGCGCATCGTCGCCGCGACGAACCGCGACCCGGAAGCCGCGATGGCGGACGGCAAGCTGCGGCCCGACCTGTTCCACCGGATCAACGTGTTTCCGATTCCGCTGCCGTCGCTGCGCGAGCGCGGCGACGACATCCCGATGCTCGCGGAAGCATTCCTGCATCGCTACAACGAAGAAAGCGGCCGCAACCTGCGCTTCGCACCGGCCGCGCGCGACGCGCTGAAGACCTACGAATGGCCCGGCAACGTGCGTGAGCTGCGCAACTTCGTGCAGCGCGCGAGCATCTTTACCGATGCCGACGTGATCGATACGCTGCCGCCGCCGATCATGGACGAGTTGTCCAGCATGGTCGATTCGCACGAGGATCGCGTGACGGTGCCGTTCGGCACGCCGCTCGAGGAAGTCGACCGCAAGCTGATCCTCGGCACGATCGCCCAGTGCGGCGGCGTGAAGGCACAAGCGGCCGAAGTGCTCGACGTCAGCCTGAAAACGATCTACAACCGGCTCGCGCAACTCGAAGACGAAGCGGAAAAGCCGGATTCCTGATGCCGCGGCGATCGTGCACATGCCCCCGTTTGCGCATCACGGCGCGTTTTTCGGTCGAGACGGCGGCGCATGCGCTCGACATGCGGCGAGACGACGAGCCGGCGTGTCGGAGCGGTCAGGGCGTGAATCTCCCCATGGTGGGCGGCTGCGCCGCCGGTTCCGACCGGCCGGCATGCGCCGTGCCCGTCGGCGGTGTCCGGGCCCGCAGTGATCGGCCCTCCTTGCTGGAGCGTGTCCGATGATCGATCTGGGCCGGCCGCAGGCCGGAAGTTACGCTACCGCGGTGATGCTGGTCGCGATCGCGACCGTGCTGCAGGCGCTCGCGATCCGTTTCGGCGGCGTGAACCTGCCGTTCGTCCTCTACTACCCGCTGCTCGCGGGCGCTGCATGGGCGACGTCGTTCCTGTTCGGCGTCGCGTCGACCGTCGTCAGCGGGATGCTCGTGTGGACGCTGTTCCTGTCCGACTCGGCCGCCTATCCGGCGCCGCTGCCGGAGCGGCTCGTGCAGCTCGGTACCTTCATGCTGGTCGGTGCGCTGGTCTGCGCGATCGCGTCGACGCTGCGGAACACGCGGATCACGAACGATCGCGCGCACCGGCGCGAGGCGGCCGCACGCCGGCAGCTCGAAGCCGTGCTGCGTGCGCTGCCGCATGGCGTGATCGCGACCGATGCGAAAGGGCGGCTGACCTATATCAATGCGGCGGCGGCCGAACTCGCCGGCTGCCGGCCGGACGACGCGACGGGGCGGCCCGTGCGCGACGTGCTGCGGATCGTCGACCGTGACGGCCGCCGCGTGCAGACGACGCCGCTCGATCGCGCGCTCGGCGGTGCGGACGCGGTGTCCGACCGGCACTGGCTGCAGCCGGGCGGCGGCGGCGATCCGGTTCCGATCGTCGAGGTGGCGTCGTCGCTCGGCGACGCGGACGGCAACCTCGACGGCGCGGTGCTGCTGTTGCGCGATGCCGGCGCGGACCGTGCACGCGTCGATGCGTCGCGGTTGCAGCATGCGGTCGTCGACGCATCGCCGGATGCGATCGTCGGGATCGACGCGGGGGGGCACATCGTCAGCTGGAATCCGGCTGCGCGGCGAATCTTCGGGTACGACGAGGCCGACGCGCGCGGCCGCCAGTTCGACACGCTGGTCGCGATGCGCTGGTTGCGGCGCAATCCGCTCGCCGCATCGCTCGACGCGATGCGCGAGCCGGTCGGGCCGCTCGAACTGCTGTGCGTGCGGCGCGACGGCCGGCGTTTTCGTGCGACGGTGTCGGCAGGCCCGGTGCAGGGCGACGCGCGCGCCTGTGTCGCGATGTCGCTGACCCTGCGCGAAACCGGCGCACAGCGCCGTCGCGACCAGCGCGCGAAGCGCTCGCTGCAAGGCGCACGCGATGCGCGCGACCAGGCCGATACGTCGAACCGGCTGAAGGACGAGCTGCTCGCCACGGTATCGCACGAGCTGCGCACGCCGCTGAACGTGATCTACGGCTGGATCGAGGTGTTGCGAAATTCCGGCGACCACGCGCTGCAGAACCAGGCGGTCGACGCGATCGACCGCAGTGCGCGTTCGCTGACGCGGATGGTCGGCGACATCCTCGATGCGTCGTCGCTCGCGACCGGCAAACTGCGCCTCGACGCGACGCCGGTCGACATCGTGCGGCTGTTTTCCGATTCGGTCGCCGCGTTCCAGACGGCCGCTGCTTCCACCGGCATCATGCTCGAATTCGAGTGCGATACCGCGTCGTGCATCGTTTCGGGCGATGCCGAGCGGTTGCGGCAGATGCTGTCGAACCTCGTCTCGAACGCACTGAAATTCACGCCGGGCGGCGGTCACGTCACGGTCGGACTCGCGCGCGACGATGTGCGTGCGGTACTGACCGTGGCCGATACGGGGCAGGGCGTCGCAGCGGAGTTCCTGCCGTACGTATTCGACATGTTCCGCCGCGCGGACGATTCGCCCGCGTCGTCGCGGCGCGGGCTCGGTCTCGGCCTGTCGATCGTGCGGCATATCGCCGAGCTGCACGGCGGCCGCGTGACCGTCGTGAGCGCGGGCCGCAATCGCGGCACGACGTTCACGGTGACGCTGCCAGCCGGCTGGCAGCCGGCCGGCGCGATGGCGTGGGGACTCGCGCAGGCGGGCGGCCCGCGCGAATCGCTCGCGCTCGACGCGCAGCGGATCCTGATCGTCGACGACGATGCAACGACGCGCGCGAGCCTCACCGCCGCGCTGACCACGTTCGGCGCGGCCGTCGCGATCGCGTCGTCGGGCCGCGAAGCGCTCGCGGTGGCCGCCGACATGCGGCCGACCGTCGTGCTGTCCGATCTCGCGATGCCCGACGGCGACGGCTTCTGGCTGCTCGACGCGCTGCGGCATGGGACGATGAACGGCGACAGCGGCCCGCCCGACGTGCGCGTGCTCGCCGTTACCGCGCATGCCGGCCTCGCCGACGAACGGCGCGCGCTGGAGGCCGGGTTCGACGGCTATCTGTGCAAGCCGGTCGACGTGCGCGAACTGGCGCACAAGATCGCGCACGTGACGAAGCGCGACGGCTGACGAACGTCGTGACGAGCGGGATGCCGAGTTGCCGCTTCATGCGCAGCGCGGCGTCGCCCGGCATGATCATGGCGTCCGCGAACGCCACCCTGTCCGGCCGCAGCCGCTCCTTCGGCACGTCGGTCGGCGGCCCGGCCGGCACGTGGATCACACGCATGCGCGGGCCGATCGGCACGACCTCCGGCAGGTGCGGGTTGTCGCAGCGCGTGTAGACGTCGACCTTTACACGCGCTCCGCGAGCTGCTTCGCGACGTTCACGACACATGGATGTTCCGGCCGCCGGCATCGACGCCGCCCATCACCCCCAGCGGCGACGCATGTTCCCTGACCAACTCAATTCCTTGCATGGCATGGCTCCCGGTATCGGGGCTGCGGCGATGCACCTCCGTTAGCCCTGCAGTCGGCAATCGGCATGCCCGGTGCGCTGCGGGGAAATCGGCCGGTCGGTACGCCGAAAAAATTACAAAGCGTTGGATGATAGGGCGTCCGATCGGTGTGCCGTACGGGCGCGCGGCGCGGCCGGGGCGGCACGCGGTTTGCGCACCACGGGGTCACCTGCCGGCACTGCCCGGCCAGACCACAAGGAGGTCACGATGAAGGTCATCCCGCTGCAAGCAGGCTCCCCGAGAATTCGTCGTCAGCGTGCGGTGCGCGCCGGCATGGCGGTCGCGATTGCCGCAGCCGCGGCCTGCGCGGTGATCGCGCCGAACGCGGTCGCGGCAGGCGACGACAGCACCGCGTCGTCGTCGCATTCGACTACCGGCGCGAAGATTCGCGACGCGACGATCACGACCAAGGCGAAGGCCGAACTCGTCGGCGCGAACGGCCTGTCGTCCGGCGACATTCACGTGAAGACGCGTCGCGGCACCGTGACGCTGACCGGCAGCGTGCCGGACGAGCAGCAGCGCACGCAGGCCGTGAGCGTCGTGAAGCAGGTCGACGGCGTGCAGGACGTGCGCGACCAGCTGACCATCCGGGCCAAGTAATCGCGGCGTCGCCAAAGGAGTCCAGTGATGAACTGCATGCTCAAACCGGTCGGCGAGCAGACGATCGTGATCACCGGCGCGACAAGCGGCATCGGCCTCGTCACCGCCCGGAAGGCGGCACGGCGCGGCGCGAAGCTCGTGCTGTTCGCGCGCAACGCGGACGCGCTGAACACGCTGTGCGAGGAAATCCGCCAGCACGGCGGCCTGGCGGTGCCGGTCGCCGGCGACGTCGGCAATGTCGAGGACCTGCAGCGCGCGGCCGCGCAGGCGGCCGACACGTACGGCGGCTTCGATACGTGGGTCAACAACGCGGGCGTGTCGATCTTCGGCACGGCGGCCTCGGTGCCGCTCGAGGATCAGCGCCGTCTGTTCGACACCAACTATTGGGGCGTCGTGCACGGCTCGCTCGTCGCGGCCGATCATTTCCGGCGCAAGAGCGATTTCCACGGCGGCGCGATCATCAACATGGGCAGCGAGGCGTCCGACGCGCCGGTGCCGCTGCAAAGCGCGTATGTCGCTTCGAAACACGCGGTGAAGGGCTTCACGGATTCGCTGCGGCTCGAGATGGAAGCGGATCACCTGCCGGTCTCGGTCACGCTGATCAAGCCGGCCGCGATCGACACGATGTTCGTGATGCACGCGAAGAACTACATGAACGTCGAGGCGAAGCTGCCGCCGCCGATCTACGACCCCGATCTCGTCGCCGACGCGATCCTGTTCGCGGCCGCGCACGCCCGCCGCACGCTGTTCGTCGGCGGCGCCGCCAAATTCACGTCGGCGAGCGCGTACCACGCGCCGCGCCTGTTCGATCGCGTCGCGGCCACGCTGTTCTCGCGCGGCCAGCGCACGGTGCGGCCCGCGCGGCCGCGCGACGACAACGCACTGTACGACTCGCGCCATGCGCTGCACGAGCGCGAGGGGATGGACGGCCCGGTGCTGCGCAGCTGTGCCTACAACACGGTGGTGCAGCGGCCGAAGGTTGCCGGTGCGGTCGCGCTGGGCGCGGCGGCGCTCCTGTTCGCCGCGTTCGCCCGCGCGCGCCGCCCGTCCGCGTGATTTCGTTCAATTTCCAAGGAGGCTTTCATGACATCCCGACAACATACGGGCCACGAGTACAGCCACGCACGCGCGCACGAAGGCGAGCGCGAGCAGCAGGACCACGACAAGGGCGGCCACCAGACGGGGCACGGCAAGGCGCCGAGCCCGGTCGACGTGCAGAAGGCGCTGAAGGGCATGGACTATCCGGCGAGCAAGTCGGAGGTCGTCCAGTGTGCGGAGCGTTCGCATGCGGACCGCGACATTCTCGACATGCTGCGCCGGATTCCCGATCGCGAGTACGGCACGCCGGCGTCGGTATCGAAGGAGCTCGGACGGCTGATGTAAGGGCCGTCCCGTCGCGCCCTGTGCGGCGCACCACCGGTCACGCGGAGGACCAGCATGGCGATGATCGTCGCAGGCCGCTTCACGACGTTCGACGAGGCGGAAGGTGCGGCGCGCCACCTTTACGAGCGCGCGTTCGGCACGGACGACGTGTCGATCTTCTTCCTGAATCCGGGCGGCCAGCACGCGCGCTTTCCGATCGGCGGGGACGTGTACGCCGATACGGCGGCGAAGCCGGGCGGCCGCGGCGCGATGGCGGGGGCGGTCCGCGGGCTGCTGATCGGCGTCGTCGTCGGGTTGATCGTCTACGCGGTGGGCGTGCGCTACTGGTTCGTGCCCGCCGCGGGTGCGCTGGCCGGCGCGTATCTCGGCGCCTTCGGCGGCGCGCTCGGCCGGATGCGCGGCGAGGCGGCCGAGGGCAAGGGCGCGCTCGCGCAGAGCGACACGGGCGTGATCCTCGCCGCGCGCGTGACGCCCGACACCGCGACCGCCGCGGAAGACGTGCTGCACGCGAACGGCGCGCAGTCGATCGAGCGCGTCGAGGGCGACTGGCGTGACGGCGAATGGCGCGACTTCGACCCGGTGCGCCGTCCGGACCAGGCCACGTCGGGCGGTTCGCGCTGACGATGCACTTTATTGCATGCGCTTGCAACGTCGACCGCTAGAACACGGCCGCGCCTTACAAGCCGGCGCATCGGGCGCGGCATGCGGCTTGCGCGGCATGACCGGCACCCGTTCAAGGAGGAACCCATGACCACCGCACAAACGCTGCCGCCCCAGAAACAGACGCACCAGCCGGGCACCGAGGGCGACATGGTCCCGAAGCCGCGCGACGACGCAGCCGATTACACGGGCAGCGGCAAGCTGGCCGGCAAGGTCGCGCTCGTGACGGGCGGCGACAGCGGGATCGGTCGCGCGGTGGCGATCGGTTTCGCGAAGGAAGGCGCGGACGTCGCGATCGTCTATCTGAAGGAGTCCGACGATGCCGCGCACACGAAGAAGCTGATCGAACAGGCCGGCCGGCGCTGCGAGGCGATCGCGTGCGACGTCGGCGATCGCCGTCAGGCGCGCGACGCGGTGGCGCGCACGGTCGAGCGGCTCGGCCGGCTCGACGTGCTCGTGAACAATGCGGGGGAGCAGCATCCGCAACCGGGCATCGAGGACGTGACCGAGGAACAGCTCGACCGCACGTTCCGCACGAACGTGTACGGGATGTTCTTCTGCACGCAGGCCGCGCTGCCGCACATGAAACAGGGCGGACGCATCGTCAACACGGCGTCGGTGACGGCCTACCACGGCAGCCCCAAACTGCCCGACTACTCGGCGACCAAGGGCGCGATCGTCGCGTTCACGCGATCGCTGTCGATCGAGCTGGCCGAACGCGACATCCGCGTGAACGCGGTCGCGCCGGGGCCGATCTGGACGCCGCTGATCCCGTCGACGTTCGCGGCCGAACAGGTCGCGAAGTTCGGCTCGAACGTGCCGCTCGGGCGGCCGGGGCAGCCGGACGAGCTGATCGACTGTTACGTGCTGCTCGCGTCGGACGGCGCGAGCTACATGACGGGGCAGACGCTGCACCCGAACGGCGGCTCGATCGTCGGCGGCTGACGAGCGTCGACCTCCGCCGGCGGCCGCTTCCACGCAAGTGCAAGGAGAACGCAGATGAAACATCCCAACTGGACGATCGCGGTGCTCGCCGCAGGCGCGCTCGCCGTGTCGGGGCTCGCCGGCGCGCAGATGCCGAGCGAGCCGCCCGCATCGAATTCGCATGTGCCGGGCGGCGTGATCAATCCGTCGTCGGGCGCGGGCGACGCACGCATCGCGAAGGCGCCGCAAGGCGGCGATGCGGAATTCGTCGACAAGGCCGCGATCGCCGGCAAGGCCGAGCTGCAGGCCAGCCAGCTCGCGCTGAAGCAGGCGCGGTCGCCGGACGTGCGCGCATTCGCGCAGCGGATGGTGAGCGATCACGGCAAGGCGAACGCACGGCTCACCGAGATTGCCGCCCGCAAGGGCATGAAGCCGCAGGTCGAACAGATCGCGGACCCCGACGTCGAGGCGCTGCGCGGCAAGAGCGGTAGCGACTTCGACGCCGCGTACGTGGCGGCGGTCGGCCCCGACGCGCACCACAAGGCCGTCGTGCTGTTCGAAGGCGAGGCGCGCGACGGCCAGGATCCGCAGCTGCGCGAGTTCGCGAGCGCGACGCTGCCGACGCTCCGGCATCACCTGAGCATGGCGCAGGCGCTCGAACGCAAGGTGGGCGCGCAGTAACGCGCGCCCGTCCAACCCCTGGGCCGCGTGCGCGGCCCGTTTTTTCGGAGAGTCAGTCATGGCCCATCGGCAACCGAAACACGAAGGCATCCGCGAATTGCTCTGCCAGGCATACGAAACCGAGCTTGGCGGCGCGAAGATATACGAGGCCGCGCTGCAGTGCGCGACCGACGAGGATCTGCACAAGGAATGGGAGAAATATCACCGAGAGACGCTGCATCACCAGGAGGTGCTGCGCAAGGTGTTCGAGACGTTCGGCATGGACCCGGACGCGCAGTCGCCCGGGCGCAGCGCGGTCGCGGCTACCGGCAAGTCGCTCGTCCACGTGATCGAGCAGGCGCAGAAGCAGGCCGACCCGGCCGTCGCGCAGGTCGTCGCGGCGGAGTGCGTGGTGCTCGCCGAGACCAAGGATCACCTGAACTGGGAGCTGATCGGCTACGCGGCCGACCAGCTGTCGGGCGACGCGGCGAAGACGCTGAAGGATGCGCATGACGAGGTCGAGGCCGACGAGGATCACCACCTGTATCACACGCGCGGCTGGGCGCGCGAGCTGTGGATCGAGTCGATGGGCTTCAAGGCCGTGCTGCCGCCGCCGGAAGAGGTGAAGAAGGTCGAATCGGCGGCCGAGGCAGCGCGCGCCGAACGCTCGCGCGGCAAGATGATGTGACGGCCGCGGGCCGGCAACCGGGCGGTGCCGCATGGGCGGCCGCCCGGTTGTTCGCGCCGTGCCTAACCGGTTGCCGGCGCAACCGTCCCATTGCGGTCAGGTTAGGTCAGGTCAGCAGGTCGACGATCATCGCGACCACCGATGCGCCCATCAGGGCGACCGCGAGCCAGCCGAACAGTTTCGCTGCCGGTCCGCTGCCGGGCTGCCCGGCCGCTTCGCGCCGCCGCGCCAGCAGCATCACGAGCACGAGCATCGGCACTGCCGCGACGCCGTTGAGCACGGCGCTCCAGTACAACGCCTTGATCGGATCGATCGGGCTGATGCAGATCGCGATGCCGACGATCACGCACAGCGCCAGCACCGCGTAGAACGCGGGCGCGCGCCGCACGGGTTCGTTCAGCCCCTCGCGGAACCGCCAGGCTTCCGCGCAACCGTACGCGGCGCTGCCCGCGAACGCCGGAATCGCGAGCAGGCCGCAGCCCACGATGCCGAACGCGAACACGACGAACGCGGCTTCTCCGGCGATCGGCCGCAACGCTTCGGCAGCCTGCGCGGTGCTGCCGATATCGTGCTTGCCGTGCGCGAAGAACACGGCCGCACCGATCACCATGATGCAGAACGACACCGCGTTGGTCACGATCATGCCGGTCCACGTGTCGAACGTGACGCGCCGTTCGGTCGCGGCGCGCGTGCCGGCCGCCCCTTCGCGCTGCTCGGATGCGGTTTCCTCGACTTCGAGCGCGGCCTGCCAGACGAACAGGTAGGGGCTCAGCGTCGTACCGAGCACGGCGACGGCGGTGGTTGCGTACGCATGCGTGAACGCGACCCGCGGCAGCACGAGCGCATGCAGCACGCCGCGCCAGTCGACCTGCACGAAGCCGAGTTCGAGCACGTACGCGAGCAGGCCGAGCGTCATCCACTTCAGCCAGCGCGCGTAGCGCTCGTACGACAGCGTCACCTGCAGCGCGAGCGATGCGATGCCGTAAAGCGGCGCATACCAGTAGCTGCGGCCGCCGGCGACGAGCGTCGTTGCATCGCCCATTGCCGCGAGATCGGCGCCGACATTCGCGATATTGACGATCGCGACCATCACGATCAGCACCTTGGCGAGACGGTCGGAGAAATGCTCGCGAATGGCGGCGACGAGCCCTTCGCGGTTGCGGCGCCCGACGAAGGCCGACGTGAGCTGCACGGCGACCATCATCGGCAGCGTGACGACGATCATCCACAGCATGTTGAAGCCGAACTGGCTGCCGGCCTGCGCGTAGACGGCCACGTTGCTCGGGTCGGCATCGGATGCGCCCGCGAGCAGGCCGGGGCCGAGCCGCCGGTACCACGGTTGCGCGGCGTCGGCCGCCGGCTGCACGCCTTCGTCCGGCGTGCTCATCCGGCGTCGCCGCGGGCGTGACGGCCGCTCTCGCGGTGCCGGTCGCGTGCGAGGTCCGACGCGGTGCGCAGCGCGTCGACGAGCGCCCGGTACGCGTGCTCGCGCGAATCGGCGCCGCGCGTGCGCAGCACGTACGACGGATGGTAGGCCGCGACGACGAGCCGGCCATCGCCGGTGCGCACCGGCGCGCGCGTGCGCTCGAGCGTCGCGTCGTTGTCCTGCAGCACGGCGCGCAGCGCGGTGGCGCCGAGCGCGACGACCACGCGCGGATGCACCGCATCGAGTTCGCGTTCGAGCCAGTAGCGGCACGCGGCCACTTCACGCTGGGCGGGCGTCTTGTGCAGGCGCCGCTTGCCGCGCGGCTCCCACTTGAAGTGCTTGACCGCGTTCGTCACGTACACGTGCGTGCGTTCGATGCCGGCTTCGTCGAGCGCGCGATCGAGCAGGCGGCCGGCCGCGCCGACGAACGGCAAGCCGGCGCGGTCTTCCTGGTCGCCCGGCTGCTCGCCCACCAGCATGATCGGCGCGTCGACGGGCCCCGTGCCGGGCACGGGCTGCGTCGCGTGTTCCCACAGCGTGCAGCGGCGGCACGCGTCGAGCGTGGGCGGCGCGTCGTCGGCGTTGGGGGACGGGGCCGGCCGTGCCGGGGGCTTGCGGGTCATGCGACGCCCCGTGCACGGACCGCAGCCGGGGCGCGCCGCCTGCACGCGGAACGGTCCGGCGTGCGGGCTGCCGCACGCGCGGAGGAACGCAAACCGGACGGATGAAGCCGCATCGCGCGCATGAAGAACTCCCGTATCGACGATCCGGGAGACGCAGCAATCGGCATGCCGCATGCAGTCGCGACGGGTGCGCGGCTTGCGTGGCCGTCCGGTCCAACCACGGAGAACCGCGATGCAATTCGACCCCGGCGACGATCCGGCCGCCGACGATGTGCTGCTGTGGCGCGCGCCCGGCACCGTGCCGCGCCGCCCGCGTCGCGTCCTGGTCGTCGACGACTATCGCGACGCGGCCGACGCGCTGCGCCTGCTGCTCGAGGCGCGCGGCTTCGAATGCCGCGTCGCCGACGATACGTTCGCCGTGTGCGACGTCGCGCGCGACTGGCAGCCGTTCGCGGTCGTGCTCGACATCGCGATGCCGGGCCTCGACGGGCTGCAGCTCGCGACACGGCTGCGCGGCGATCCGCGAACGGCCGACATGCTGCTCGTCGCGTGCAGCGGGTTCGCGTCGCGGCGCGACTGCGAACAGGCGAAGGCAGCGGGCTTCGACGCGCACTGCGCGAAACCGCTGACGCCGCACCGGCTGCTGGGCTATCTGGAATCGGCGAGCGGCGGTGAAGGGCAGGTCGACGGTGTCGTTACACGACCTTGTAAAAACGCGTGACGTGTCGGCATGCGAAGAAAAACGCCCCGCGTGGGCGGGGCGTGTGGAACGCGCGGACGCGCCGGCGTGCCGGCGCCGCATCGGCGTGCGGTCAGTGACGATCGCGCGCGCGCGGATCGTTCAGTTCCTCGGTCGGGTCGGTCAGCCCGAGCTCGTCGCCGGCGCTCCAGTACGGCGCGCTGCCGTAGAACTCGTGCAGCGGCTCGGCCCATTGCGGGTCGGCCATCGCCGGCCAGTGATCCTTGTCGAATCCCGGCGCGTTGCGGATTCGCTCGGACGATACCGACAGCAGGAAGCATTTGCGTTCGGTGTCGAGCGTGAGCGCGCTCCACGGAATCGCGTGCAGCTTGTCGCCGATGCCGAGGATGCCGCCGCTCGACAGCACCGCATAGGCGATCCGGCCTGAACGCACGTCGAGCATGATGTCCTTGATCTTGCCGACATCGTCGCCGTCGGTCGTATAGACCTTGTCGCCTTCCAGCGTATCGGCCGCCATCACGTCGGGGCCGGGGCCGGCCGCGGTCGCGGCGCCCTTGCCGATGATGCGGGTCTGACCTTGATCGGAAGTCTGCATGGTTTCCTCCAGGCTGCATGGGGCGCGACCGTGCCCGGTATGGGCCCTGCGGGTCGCGCGGGTTGTCGGGACGGGCGAGGGTCGCGCCGTCACGTCTGCTTCGGTTGCGACACGCCTTCGAGCGTGTTCGCGACGTCGTCGCGGTCGGGGCTGGCCGTGCGCGTCGCGATGTCCGCGAGCGACAGCATGCCGACCAGGCGCTTGTCGTGATCGACGACCGGCAGCCGGCGTAGTTGCGCGTCGGCCATGTAGTGCTGGATCTCGTCCAGCGAATCGTCGTCGAAGCACCATTCGATCGGGCCCGACGCGACTTCGTGGATCCGCGTCTCCGGCGGCTTGCCGGCCGAGATCGCGCGCACCGCGAGATCGCGGTCCGTCACCATCCCGATCAGCCGGTTGTTGTCGCACACGGGCAGCGCGCCGATGTCGTAACGCTCCATCAGTTGCGCGGCGTGCCGGATCGAGTCGGTCGGCGCGATGCGCACGACGTCCTGCGACATGATTTCGTTGACGCGATGCATGAAGTCCTCCTTGCGGGTGGGTAGGGCGATTCGTCGGCGGGATTCAGCAAGCCGCGTGCCGTCCGCCATGCGCGCGGCCGGTCACGCGTCGCCGCGCTCGCGCTTGTCCTGCCACGGCCCGTCGTCGTGCGTGCCGGGCGGCGTATCCGGTTCGATGCGCGTGACGCCGCCGGTCGCCGGCGGGTCGCTCGCCGGAAACGTGTCCTCGAGCTGCTTGTCGATATGGCGTTCCGAATGGCGCGTGCGCGTGCGGTCCTGGTGCTTCAGCGGCGGCGACGTGTCGCTGTGCCGCTCGTGCGCCGGCTTGTCGTGGCCGGGCCGGGTCGAATCCTTCATCGCGAGGCTCCGTATCGGTGACGATGAGCCACGAGTGCCGCAACGGTCGTGCCCGGTTCGCGCACGCGGCACACGACTTGCCGTATCGACGGCGACGACGATCACGACGACGCGCGGCACCGCCCGGTGCCAGCCATGCGCACTTCAAGCCGGAGGCACGAATGACGATTCCGAAACGACGACCAGGGGTGCGCTACGAGGTCAACGTATGCGGCGGCGGATTCGATTCGGTGAAGAGCCATTTCACCGAATGGAAGCATGAACCGCTGATCTACCGGCCCGAGCGCCGGATGTTCGAAGGCAAGGCCGACGTGCGGCCGCTCGGCGACGAGACGTTCGGTTCGACCGAGCCCGCGCGCTTCGCGCTGCAGCGCGCGTGCGAGCCGTCGGACCCGTATGCGCTCGCGGCCTGCGTGAGGGACGACGGCCGCGAGCTGTGGCTCGTGATGGCCGCCTATGACGCGTAGCGGCGCGCTTGCAAGATTTGCAGCGAACGGTGTAGCGAAGGCACGGCGTATCGCGCGGGGCCGCGCGGATGCGCACCGCCGCCCGTATGCGGGTGGCGCGCCGGGACGGCATGCGCATTGCGCGACCGCTGTATCCGAATGCGACCGTGGCACACGCTATCGATCCGAACCCGCCATCATGGAATGCCGATGAAACACGATCCCGCACAGCGGCTGCAGCGGCCGGAGCCGCCGATTCCCGACATCGAGCCGGACCGCGGGCCACCCGATCCCGACGACGTGCCGCCCGACCTGCCGGAGCCGTACCGCCAGCCTGAAGGCGACCCGCCCGGGACCGCGCCGCCGGAACGCGAACCGCCGTCGCGCGAGCCGCCCGTGCATGCGCCGCCCGTGCATGCGCCGCCCATGCGTGCGCCGCCGGCGGGCATGGGGCGGCGAACCCGAACGGAGGCGCTGCGATGAGCATCCGTGTGAAACCCGGCCTGCTGCGGGATATCGCCGAGACGCTCGGCCGCCATTTCGAGGCACGCGCGATGCCGTTCCATGTCGAGGAACAGCCGGCCGGCGCGTTGCATATCGGTTTTCGGGTCGACGGCCATCCGGCGTCGCTCACCGTGACGTTCGACGCGGCTGCATTCGCCGCGCTCGAGCAGGCCGCCATCGAACGGCAGCGCGGCACGCTCACGCGCGTCGCGGCCGAATTCGACGTGATGATGGCGCGCCGTACGCCGACCGCCTACGCGGGCGATTTCCATTTCAACCGGCTCTGAGCCGTCGATCCGAGGGAGGATTTCGATGAACACGATCCAGACGATACGCGCGGGCGCGTGTGCGTTCGCTGCCGCGTGCGCGCTGGGCGCCTGCACGCAACCGACGAACGGCAGCTACGGCGCGCATGCGGCGCCGCCTGCGCCGCCGGACGGCCGTGGCGCCCAGTCGACCACGACGATGCCGGATGCGAATACGCGCTACGACGCGCGCCCGTCGCCAGGCAACACGATGCCGCAAGGCGCGGCCGGCGGCGAACCGGCCGACGTCCCGCCGCCGGGCCCGAACGGCGTACAGGGCGACCCGCCTCTGCCGGGCACGCCGCCGCCGATGCAGTACTGAACCCGACCCGCCGCGCGCGACGCACGGCATGCCGCGACGCCGCGCGCTTGCCCGACGAGCGAAATGCGTTCCCCAAAGTGCTCCCGGCTTGTAAAAAAGCGGCCCCGACCCACGGCGAAACGGGGTGCGAATCCACGAGAGCCGCCGTGCGACGCGTGTCGCCGGACTGGCACGAAAGCTGCGTAAATCCTGTCAACGACCTACCGCGAACCGTACCGTCAGGAGGCTTTCGATGTCCGTCTCGCTTGCTCTGCAGATGCGACAGCATCTGGCACTTACGCCGAGGCTTCAGCAGTCGCTGCGGCTGCTGCAGTTGTCCTCGCTCGAATTTCAACAGGAATTGCGGCAGGCGCTCGACATGAATCCGTTTCTCGAAGACGGCCAGGGCGACGAGGAACCTGCTCCCGGCACGCCGGAGCAGCCGGTCGAAACGGCCGCGCCCGAAGCGACGCCCGAACCCGAGGAAGTCCGCCCGCCGGACGGCGAAGTGCCGTTTACGGCCGCACCCGCGCCGCGCGGCACGAACCGCCAGGGCGACGATGCCGACGGCCTGTCGCCCGGCGAATGGATCGCCGCGGAGCCGTCGCTGCATCAGCAGCTGCACGATGCGCTCCGGCTGTATCCGTTGAACCGGCGCGACCGCGAAGCCGCGCGCATCGTGATCGACGCGCTCGACGACGACGGCTACCTGCGCCAGGAACTGCCCGAGCTGCTGATCGCGGCCGATCCGGCGCTGCTGCTGTCGGAACAGGATCTCGCGATCGCGCTGCGGCTCGTGCAGATGCTCGACCGGCCGGGCATGGCCGCGCGTTCGCTGTCCGAATGCCTGACGTTGCAGCTCGATGCGATTCCGGCCGGTACGCCGGCGCTGGCGGAAGCGAAAGCGATCGCGCGCGAGCATCTCGAACGGCTCGCGCGCCGCGAGACGGCCGAGATCCAGCGGCGCCTCGGCTGCAACCCGCAGACGCTGCACGCGGCCTGCGCGCTGGTGCGCGGGCTCGACCCGCGGCCCGGCAATCACTACGGCAGCACACGCGGCGACTATGTGGTGCCCGACGTGATCGTGCGCCAGGTACGCGACGAATGGATCGTGACGATCAACCCGGCCGTGCTGCCGCGCGCGCGCCTGCACGAGCGCTACGCGACGCTGTTCGCGCAGTCGAGCGGCGAGCGCGATTCGCCGCTCGGCCAGCAGCTGCAGGAAGCGCGCTGGTTGATCCGCAACGTGCAGAAGCGCTTCGACACGATCCAGCGCGTGGGCGAATGCATCGTCGCGCGGCAACGCGACTTCTTCCGCTACGGCGAGATCGCGATGAAGCCGCTCGTCCTGCGCGACATCGCGGAAGAGCTCGACCTGCACGAATCGACGGTGTCGCGGGCGACGGGCAACAAGTACATGGCCACGCCGCACGGCACGTTCGAGTTCAAGCATTTCTTCCCGCGCAAGCTCGAGGCGGCCGGCAAGGGCGTGTGCTCGGCATCGGCCGCGAAGGTGCTGATCCGCGACATGATCGCGGCCGAGCGGCATACCGAACCGCTGTCCGATGTCGCGCTCGCGGAGAACCTCGCGGGGCGCGGCATCCTTCTTGCGCGTCGCACGGTGACGAAGTATCGCCAGGCGATGAAGATTCCGCCGGCCGACCTGCGGCGCCGCGATGCCGCGTGACGGCTTGCCTGGCGAATCAACCGCGCGCGAGGCCGCCCGTCGGATCGGCCCGCGCATTCACGACAGGAGCGCAACCATGCCAGCAAAATCCCAGGCCCAGCAACGTGCCGCAGGCGCCGCGCTGTCGGCCAAGCGCGGCGACACGAAAATGAAGGACCTCAAGCCGCCGGCGAAGTCGATGGCCAAATCGATGAGCGAGAAAGAGCTCGAGAGAATGGCTTCCACGCCCGCGCGCGGCAAACCGAAACACAAGCACGATGCGTGACCGACGACGACGTTTGGTGACGACCGCTGTCATCCAGGAGGGTTCCATGCTTCGATACGCCATCATCTTCTTCATCATCGCGATCATTGCCGCCGTGTTCGGCTTCGGCGGCATCGCGGCCGGCGCGGCCGAGATCGCGAAGATCCTGTTCTACATCTTCGTCGTGATCTTCCTGGTCACGCTGCTGCTGGGCGTCGTACGACGATGAGCGACGCACCCGACCGGTCGCAGCGCGTGGCCGAACTCGAACATGCGCTCGCGATCGGCTTTCCGTCGCAGTCGACCGTCGTCGTGCATGCGGACGACGCCTCCGGCCGGCTGACGATCCAGGTGTCGTGGGTGCGCGTGCCGGCCGAGGCCACGGCGCGCGACTGGCGCTGCACCGTCGACCTGCGGTTCGATCCGGACGTGATCACGCGCTACGCATCGCTCGACGCGGCCGACCGGCTGCGCGTGCGCACGCAGCTGTGCGACCGCGCGCGGCGCGCGGTGGACGAGCACAAGCCGCGCGTCGAGGATGCCGCGATCGAATGCAACGTGGCGCTCGACGTGACGCGCGCCGAATTCGACGCGGCGCTGCGCGCGCCCTGACGCCGTAGCCGGCCCCGCGGGCGCGGTCGCGGCCCGCGCCGCGCCGGCCTTTCCTGCTGTCCGCCCGCGCGTGCCGCAGTGCGAGGTGCGCGTGGCGGCTGCCTACCCGAATGCCACGAGGACCTATCGATGACCCATTCCCCCTCAGCCGGCAAGACTTCGCCCGCGCCGTCGCCCGACAGCGCGAAGTCGCGCCAGCTCGACGAAAACCGTGTGCGGCCCGACCACGAGGCGTTGCGCACCAACCAGGGCGTACGGATCGCCGACAACCAGAACACGCTGCGCGGCGGCTCGCGCGGCCCGTCGCTGCTCGAAGACTTCATCATGCGCGAGAAGATCACGCACTTCGATCACGAGCGCATTCCCGAGCGCGTGGTGCACGCGCGCGGCTCGGCCGCGCACGGCGTGTTCCGCGTCTACGAACCGATGGCCGACTACACGAAGGCCGCGTTCCTGCAGGACCCGGCCGCCGAAACGCCGGTGTACGTGCGCTTCTCGACGGTGCAGGGGCCGCGCGGGTCGGCCGACACCGTGCGCGACGTGCGCGGCTTCGCGGTGAAGTTCTACACGGAGGAAGGCAACTACGACCTCGTCGGCAACAACATGCCGGTGTTCTTCATCCAGGACGCGATCAAGTTTCCCGACTTCGTGCGTGCGGTGAAGCCCGAGGCGCCGAACGAGATGCCGACCGGCGCATCCGCGCACGACACGTTCTGGGATTTCGTGTCGCTGGTGCCGGAATCCGCGCACATGGTGCTGTGGCTGATGTCGGATCGCGCGCTGCCCGCGAGCTTTCGCGCGATGGACGGCTTCGGCGTGCACACGTTCCGCTTCGTGAACGCGGCCGGCGACGTGCGTTTCGTGAAGTTCCACTGGCGCCCGGTGAGCGGTGCGTATTCGCTGCTGTGGGACGAGGCGCAGCGGATCGCCGGCCATGACCCGGATTTCAACCGGCGCGACCTGTGGATGGCGATCGAGCGCGGCGACTATCCGGAGTTCGAGCTCGGCGTGCAGATGATCGACCCGGCCGATGCCGACACCTTCGGCTTCGACCTGCTGGATCCGACCAAGCTGGTGCCGGAAGAACGCGTGCCGGTGCGGCCGATCGGCCGGATGACGCTGAACCGCAATCCCGACAACTTCTTCGCGGAGACCGAGCAGGTCGCGTTTCATCCGGGCCACGTGGTGCCGGGCATCGACTTCACGAACGATCCGCTGTTGCAGGGGCGCCTGTTCTCGTACACCGATACGCAACTGAGCCGGCTGGGCGGCCCGAACTTCCACGAGATTCCGATCAACCGGCCGGTGTGCCCGTTCGCGAACAACCAGCGCGACGCGCTGCACCGGCAGACGATCAACGTCGGGCAGGCGTCGTACGAGCCGAATTCCACGAGCGGCGGCTGGCCGCGCGAGACGCCGCCCGCGCCGTCCGGCGGCGGCTTCGAGACCGTGCACGAGCCGCTCGAAGGCGACAAGGTGCGCGTGCGCAGCGAATCGTTCGCCGACCATTTCTCGCAGGCCGCGTTGTTCTATCAGAGCATGACCGAGATCGAGCAGCGGCATATCCGCGACGCGTACTGCTTCGAACTCGGCAAGGTGACGCAGCCGCAGATTCGCGAACGTGTGGTGAACGAAACGATCGCGCGCTTCGACGCGGGGCTGGCCGCGCAGGTCGCCGAACGGCTCGGGCTGCCCGCGCCGCAGGCGGCCGCGACGCCGGCCGTCGCGCAGCGCTCGCCCGCGCTGAGCCTGATCGGCCGTTCGAAGCCCGGCATCCGCTCGCGCAAGATCGCGCTGATCGCGACGCCGGGCGTGAGCCAGACGCTCGTCGAGCAGGTGCGCGACGCGCTGCAGGCCGCGCACGCGGTGCCGACGATCGTCGCGCCGACGCTCGCGCCGATCGGCGGCATCGTGCCGCAGGCGACGCTGGCCGGCATGCCGTCGGTGATGTTCGACGCGGTGTTCGTCTGCGGCGGCGACGGCGATGGCCGCGACCTCGCGCACAGCGCCGACGCACGGCATTTCGTGCGCGAGGCGTTCAAGCACCTTAAGCCGATCGCGGCCGTCGGGTCGGGGCGGCAATTGCTGAGCGCCGCGCACCTGCCGGATCCGGCCGAAGGCGTGTGCGTCGGGCAGGCCGTCGATCTCGACGCGATCCTGAAGACGTTGTCGGACGACCTCGGCCAGCATCGCGTCTGGGCGCGCGAGCCGCAGGCCACCGAGTTGCCGGCCTAGCGCCGAGCGATCATGGACGCCGTCGTCGCGCTGTTCGGACAGGGCCGGATGCTCGGTCCCGGGCAGATGGTGCTGCGCGCGATCGTCGTGGCCATGATCGCGCTCGTGCTGATCCGCATCGCCGGGCGGCGGGCGTTCGGCCAGCGTTCGCCGTTCGACTACGTGGTCGGGATCCTGCTCGGCGCGATCCTGAGCCGCGCGGTGGTCGGCGCGTCGCCGTTCGTGGCGACCGTCGCGGCGTCGTTCGCGATCGCGCTGCTGCATCGCGCGATCGGCTGGGCCTGCGTGCGCTCGCGCCGGCTCGAGCGGCTGCTGGTGGGCGTCGAGCGCGAGGTGTATCACCACGGCCGCTTCGACGACGCGCAGATGCGTGCCGCGCTGCTCACGCCGACCGACATCCGCGAAAGCGTGCGGCAGGCGCTCGGCGCGACCGACCTGGCCGACGTCGACGCGGCGATCCTGGAGCGCAACGGCCACGTCAGCATCGTGCGGCGCAGCCGCTGCCGCAGGCCCTGACGTTCGCTGCATGAAGGAGGCGCCACACGCCACAAGGAGGGCATCGATGGCACGGATGATCTGGAAAGGCGCGATCAGCTTCGGGCTCGTTCACGTGCCCGTGCAGCTGTTCCCGGCCACGCGTACCGTGAAGCCGTCGTTCCGGCTGCTCGACAAGCGCTCGATGGATCCGGTCGGTTACCGGCAGATCAACAAGCGCACCGGCAAGGAAGTCACGCGCGAGGACATCGTGCGCGGCTACGAGTACGAGAAGGAACGCTATGTCGTGCTGACCGACGACGAGATCCGCGCGGCGAACCCCGAATCGACGCAGACGGTCGACATCGTCACGTTCGTCGACGAGGACGCCGTGTCGTTCCTGTATCTCGACACGCCGTACTACCTCGTGCCGGACCGCAAGGGCGAGAAGGTCTATGCGCTGTTGCGCGACGCGCTGAAGGACAGCGGCAAGATCGGCATCGCGCATGTCGTGATGCGCGACCGGCAGCATCTCGGTGCGCTGATTCCGGTCGGGCCGCTGCTCGCGCTCGATACGCTGCGCTGGCAGGAGGAACTGCGCCCGCTCGACGAGCTGTCGGTGCCGGCCATCGATGCGAAGCGCGCCGGTGTCAGCGCGCGCGAACTCGCGATGGCGAAGAAGCTGATCGACGACATGTCGGGCACCTGGACGCCCGACGAGTATCACGACACGTTTCGCGACGATATCCTCGAGCTGGTCGAGCGCAAGGTGCGCGCGGGCCGGATCGAGGAAATCGAAGACCGGCCGGCGCAGACGGGGCGCGCGGCGTCCAACGTCGTCGACCTGACCGAGCTGCTCAAGCGCAGCCTGAAGGGCGGCGGGGCAGGTGCGGCCGATGCGGGAGACGAAGCGGAGGCCGGGGCGCCGGCGTCTTCGCGTGCCGCCGGCGCGCGGCGCAAGCCGGCGGCGAAAACGCCGGCGAAAGCTGCGGCGAAGGCGCCCGCGAAACGCACGGCCGCGAAGCATGGTGCGACCGGCGCGCACACGGCGAAGAAGACCGCCGCGCGCCGCAAGCATGCTGCATGACGGCGCACGACGGAGGATGACGCGATGGCCGGCAAGCTTGATCCGTATCGCCGCAAGCGCCGCTTCGACGAGAGCCCTGAACCCGAGGGCGCGCACGGGCGGCGGCGCGCGCATGCCGATGCGCATGCGCAGAAGCCTCAACCGTCCGCGCGCGCAGCCCGGCCGCTGCGCTTCGTGATCCAGGAACATCACGCACGGCGGCTCCATTACGACTTCCGTCTCGAACTCGACGGCACGCTGAAGTCGTGGGCCGTGCCGAAGGGGCCGAGCGTCGACCCGTCGGTGAAGCGGCTGGCCGTGCACGTCGAGGATCATCCGCTCGAATACGCGTCGTTCGAAGGCGAGATTCCGGCCGGCCATTACGGCGCGGGCTCGGTCGTCGTCTGGGACGAAGGCACGTGGACGCCCGACGGCGGCGTCGCGCAGGCACGCGACGGCTATCGGGCGGGCAAGCTGACGTTCCGGCTCGACGGCACGAAGCTGCACGGCGGCTGGGCGCTCGTGCGCAGCGGGCGGCAGCAGGGCCGCCAGGAGCAATGGCTGCTGATCAAGGAACGCGACGACGACGCGCGTGACGCCGAGGCGTTCGACGTCGTCGCGCAGCGGCCGGGCAGCGTCCATCACGAACTCACGCCGGCTGTGCGCAGGACGCGCGGCGACGGCAAGGCGTCCGGCCCGCGCGCCGCGCGTCACGACGACGCGGCAGCACATGCGTCGGCCGCTCTGTCCGGCCTGGACGGCGCCGTGCGCGCGGCGTTGCCCGAGCGCGTTGCGCCGCAACTCGCGACGCTGGTCGATCAGCCGCCTGCGCACGGCGACTGGCGCTACGAAGTGAAATTCGACGGCTACCGGATCCTCGCGCGAATCGCGGGCCGCGGTGCGCGGCGGCACGTCACGCTGATGACGCGCGAAGGCCGCGACTGGACCGCGAAACTGCGCGCGCAGCGCGACGCGCTTGCAGCACTCGACGTCGACAATGCGTGGCTCGATGGCGAGGCCGTCGTGCTGGGCGCCGACGGCCTGCCCGATTTCCAGGCGCTGCAGAACGCGCTCGGCGCGGGGCGCTCGGACGCCGTGACGCTGTTTGTCTTCGACCTGCCGTTCCTCGACGGATACGACCTGCGCGACGTGCCGCTCGCCGCGCGTCGCGCGCGGCTCGAACCGCTGGTCGCCCGCAGCGACCCCGCGCGGCTGCGCTACTCGCCCGACCTCGGCGACGACATCGCGTCGCTGATCGCGAGCGCGTGCGACACAGGGCTCGAAGGGCTCATCGGCAAGCGCGCGGATTCGCGCTATCGCGGCGGCCGTTCGCCTACGTGGATCAAGCTGAAATGCAGGCGGCGGCAGGAGTTCGTGATCGGCGGCTATACCGAGCCGTCGGGCAGCCGGCATGGCTTCGGCGCGCTGCTGCTCGGCGTGCACGAGCCCGCCGCGGGCGGCGGGCGATCGCACGGCGCGCCGCCGCTGCGCTACGTCGGCCGCGTCGGCACCGGGTTCGATACGCGCCTTCTCGACCGGCTCGCGGCCACGTTGCGCAAGCATGAACGCGACACGACGCCGTTCGATCCGCCGCCGCGCGAACGGTCGCGCACGCGCGTGCACTGGGTCGAGCCGACGCTCGTCGCCGAATGCGAGTTCGCGGAATGGACGGGCGACGGGATCGTGCGGCAAGCGGCGTTCGTCGCGCTGCGCGAAGACAAGCCGGCGCGGCAGATCGTCCGCGAGATGCCGCGGCAACCCGAAACGGAGGCGACGATGGACGAACCCCGAGCAGCGCACGACCGACACCCGCCCGAGCCGCATGCGGATGCCGCGCATGGCCGCCGGTCGCGCGCACGATCCCCTGCGTCTGCCGGCCGCGCGCGCGGCGAATCGGGCGCCGATCAGGTCGGCCGCGTGCGCATCACGCATCCCGATCGCGTGATCGACCCGCAAAGCGGCACGCGCAAGATCGACCTCGCGCATTACTGGCAATGGGTCGCGCCGTGGCTGCTGCCCGACCTGAAAGGCCGGCCCGTGTCGCTCGTGCGCGCAACGGGCGAGATTGCCGGCGAACTGTTCTTCCAGAAGCATGCGGAACGACGCGAGATCCCGTTCGTCACGCAGCACGACGGGCTCGACCCCGGCCACGGGCCGCTGCTGTCGATCGACAGCGTAGACGCGCTGCTCGGCGCCGCGCAGATGGGCACGGTCGAGCTGCATACGTGGAATGCGCACGCGTCGAACGTCGAGCGGCCCGACCGCATCGTGTTCGACCTCGATCCCGACCCGGCGCTGCCGTGGCGCGCGATGATCGACGCCGCGCAGCTCGTGCGCGGGTTGCTCGACGAACTGGGGCTCGTATCGTTCTGCAAGACGAGCGGCGGCAAGGGGCTGCACGTCGTCGTGCCGCTCACGCGGCATGCCGGTTGGGACGACGTGAAGGATTTTTCCCGCGCGGTCGCGCAGCATGTCGCCGCTACGCTGCCCGAGCGCTTCACCGCGACGATGGGGCCGCGTCACCGGCGCGGCAAGATCTTCGTCGATTACCTGCGCAACGGCCGCGGCGCGAGCACGATCGCCGCGTACTCGGTGCGCGCGCGGCCCGGCATGGGTGTGTCCGTGCCGCTTGACTGGGACGAGGTGCCCGATACGACGGGCGGCGGGCAATGGACGATCGATACGCTGCACGAGCGGCTCGATGCGCTGAAGCGCGATCCGTGGGAAGACTATGCGAAGACGCGCCAGCGCATCACCGCCGCGATGCGCGCGCGGCTCGGGGCGGAAACATGAACGCGTCAGCGCCGATGCTGCAGCCGGTAGTACCAGTTCATCAGCGGCGTCGCGGAGATCCCGTGCGCGACCACCGACGCGGACACGACGGCCAGCACCGGCGCCGCGAGCGGGCGCACCGCATCGGACGGCCCGTGCTCGAGCGCGAACAGCAGGTAGTAGAACGAACCGATGCCGCGGATGCCGAACCACGCCATCAGCCGCCGCTGCGCATGCGTCGCGCGCGAACCGGTGAGCGTGAGCAGCACCGCGAGCGGGCGCACGGCGACGAACAGCACGGCCGCCAGCGTGGCCGCGCCCCACGTGATCAATGGGCCGGGCAGCGTCGCGAGCACGCTGCCGATCATCGTCATCACGACGGCTTCCGCGATCCGTTCGAGTTCGATCGTGAAGCCAAGCACCGACTCGGCCATGAACGCATGTGCTTTCTCCGGATGCTTTTCGGTGGCGACGACGTCTTCCGAATCGATCTGGCCGATCACTTCGCGCGGCGGGCGGTCGCCGCTCGCCCGGTGCTCGACGCGGCGCATCGCGACACCGGCCGCGAACGCCGCGATGAAGCCGAACGTGTGCGCGAGCTGCGCGGCGCCGAACGACAGCACGATCAGTGCGAGCGCGAAGAAGCCTTCGAGGCCGAGCGCCTGCGCGTGACGCGTGCGCAGCCAGCCGATCGTCTTCGTCGTCACCCAGCCGAGGCCGCCGCCGATCGCGGCCGCGCCCGCGATGCCCCACAGCGCGACGAGCGCGAACGTGCCGGACAGCGGCGCAATGCCATGCGTCACGTCATGCGCGCCGCACAGCGCGAGCCCGGCGAGCGCGAACGGCAGCGCGATGCCGTCGTTCATCCCGCCTTCGCCGGACAGCGCGAAGCGCACGAGGTCGCGATCGCCCGGATCGTGCACCTGTACGTCGTGCGCGAGCACGGGGTCGGTGGGCGCGAGGATCGCCGCGAGCAGCAACGCGGGGCCCCAGCCGAGCCCGAGCGCGAGCACCGCGCAGGCGGCGAGCAGCGGCACGGTGACGACCATCGCGAGCAGGCCGAGGCGGCATGGCACGAGCCACAGTTTGTCGGACAGCGGCACGCGCAGCCGCAGCCCGATCGCGAACAGCGAGACGAGCAGCGCGATTTCGACGATTTCACGCAGCAACCGGGCGTCGCGCTCGAGGTCGAGTTGCAGCAGGCCGGCGCCGGCCGGGCCGAGCGCGATGCCGAGCACGAGATAGATCATCGCCGTGCTGCATGGCAGGTGGCGCAGCGCCGACGTCGCGACGCCCATGCCCAGCAGGACGGCGCCGATGATCAGGTACCAGAGCGTCTCGTGCATGCGTGCGGTCGCGGCGGGTCGGCAGGGCGGACGCGCAAGCCGTCAGGGCTTGCGGCCGAACGCCTCGCGCAGTTTCCGCTTCGCGCGTTCGAGCGTCGTGCGGCGCGTTTTCGGCAGATTGCGGCCTGCGCGGTTCACGTAGAAGTTCAGCATCGACATCGCCGACTGGAACGGCGACGCCTTGCGGCGGCGGCTGTGTTCGGCCGAATGCTTCAGCGATGCGGCAATCGCCGCCGGATCGTCGGACTTGAAGATGTCGGGCTCGATGTCGAGCGCATCGCTTTTTTGCGTGACTTCGCCGGACCAGCGCTTGCGATGGTTCGGATCGGCGCTGCGGGCGCGGCCGGCGCGGCGCGTGAGGCGCTTGCCGTGCGCGTGGGAGGCGGAAGCGGAAGGCATGGCAGGGGCTCCATGAGGGGCACGAAACGGATGTACGAAGACTGGTGACGCAAACCGCGTGCCGCGCCGCGCACGGGGCCGATGACGGCATGGGCCTTGCTGAAAGGAGCGAGCAGGAATGTTCAGCGGGAATGTTCGTCAGGGCATCATCAACAGGGAGAAAACGCCATGAAGTCAGTATCCGAATCGAAGTGTGTCGCGCGCGGCGGGACCGGCGGCGCGGGTTCCAGCGGTTATTGACGGTGTCGTGCCGGCGCGGCCGGCACGGCGCGATGGCGGCGCGGTTGCCTGGACGAGCGCGCAGCCACCACGCAGGAGGACATCATGCAATCGAATTCCCGGATCTTGCTGGAGAACGAAGCGGTCGACGGCGATGCGGCCGACGCGGACGATCTCGATACGACGGTCCACGTCGATGTCGAATCGGGCCGGATCATGTTTCATGCGGCGTGGGCGCTCGCGAACGAAGCACCGCCCGAGGCTGCGCGGCATTCGGTCGTGCTCGCGCTCGACTGCGACACGATGGAGCATTACGCCGATCTCGACGACGGCGCGCGGATGCGCGTGCATGCGATGCTGCACGAGGCCGTGCAGCAGACGCTCGACCAGTTGCCCGACACCGACGAGAACCTGACGCTGACGATCGAGCTGACCGATTCGATGCTGGACGCGGCGCGTCGCCTGCAGTAATCACGGCGGCCCGACCGGCCGCGTCCGGTTACCAGCCCGTTGAAATCTTTGCAGCGCGACGACGCCGCACGCGTATGCCCGTGCGGCAAGGGCGCGATCGCGGGGTCGTTCCGCCGGGGGTGCCGCGATAGGGCGGCCGTGCCGGCACGCCGATTGCTGCGCAATCACCATGGCACGCCATGTGCCGACACACCGAAGGAGGCATTCATGAGCGGCAGGCTGGATCATTGCAAGGTAGCGATCCTCGCGGTCGACGGTTTCGAGGAAGCCGAACTCGTCGAACCGCAGCGCGCGCTTGCGGCGGAAGGCGCGCAGGTCGACGTGATTTCGCAGAAGCGCGGCGAGATCCAGGGTTTCCGGCACGTCGACAAGGGCAGCCGGGTGAAGGTCGACCGCACGTTCGACGATGCGCGCGAAGGCGACTACGACGCGGTCGTGCTGCCCGGCGGCGTCGTGAACGGCGACGCGATCCGGATGCTGCCGGCCGCGCGCGAATTCGTGACGGCGGCCGTCGGCGCCGGCAAGCCGATCGCGGCGATCTGCCACGGCGGCTGGCTGCTCGTGTCGGCCGGGCTCGTGGAGGGCCGCACGATGACGAGCTGGCCGAGCCTGCAGGACGATATCCGTCACGCGGGCGGCAAGTGGGTCGACGAGGAAGTCGTGCGCGACGGCAACCTGATCACGAGCCGCAAGCCGGCCGACCTGCCGGCGTTCAACGGTGCGCTGGTCGACCGCCTCGCGGCGCGGGGCGCCTGAGCCCATGCCGGCCGATTCCCCACGCCGCGTGACGCTGACCGACGCGCCGCCCGTATTCGACGGCGCGGCGCTGCAGTTGCGCTTCGTCGTCGAGGTCGACGGCACGCCGCAAACCTGCGCGATCACGGTCGAATCGCTGGAAGATCATTTCGGCGCGCAATCCGCGCTGGAGGCCGACCTGCGCGACGCGTTCGAACGTGGCCGCGCGCGCATCGAGGCCGCGTGCGCGGACGTGCTGGCCAACGGCAATGGCGGCGACGTGGTGCTGCACAGCGGCTATTTTCGCGCACCGGCCGGCCGGCCGTGCGCGCGCCGGCCTGTTTCCGCGCAAGCCCTGACCCGGCCGCGCTACCCGGCACGCTGCTCCGCGACGCGTCCGGCATTACATGCCGTTGAAAACTTTGCAGCGCGTCGCGCCCGGCGCGCGGTGCCGCATCGCGCCGGGCGCCGACCCAGCGGAGGCCGGTCGCGCGGTGTCGGCCGGCATGGTCCCTGCATGCATTACCCGTCGCCGGCGCACGATTCGCGCCGCATGCCGACGCGACGCGTTCGTCGCGTCGCACGCAGCCGCCAACGGGGAAACGAGCATGCTGACCGCCCACGAATTTGCCGCGCTGTTCCTGGTGCATCACGCACCGGAGCAGATCCAGATCGACCGCGACGACGTCGTCGCACTCGTCGAACAACACCTGATCGTGATGCAGCGCGACGACGCGTCGGGCGAGCGTCGGCCCGTGCTGACGGCCGGCGGGCTGTCGGTGCTGCGGTGCGTGCAGCGGCATGACGCGCCCGAACCCGACGCGATCGACGCGAACGACCTGAACGACGTGACCGATGCGTGACGCGCCGTCGCGCGGCGCTTACCGCGCGATCGCGACGGACGCGTTGACCTGGACGACGGGTGTCTGGCCGTCGAACGGCGGCGCATGCAGGAAGCGGTCGATCACGCCGGCCTCGAACAGCAGGCAGTACGTCGATCCGCCGAACTGGAAGTAGCCGATTTCGTCGCCCTTGTCGACGCGTTGTCCCGGCACGACCTCGACCACGCACGACGACACGTCGCCCATCCCGACGAACACGGCCGCCACGGTGCCGATGCCGGGATCGTCGCAGGCGATCGCGACCACCGCGCGCGTGGCGACGGCCGTCGTGTAGCCCTGCGAATCGTTCAGGCCGGCCGGGTCCGGGCCTTCCGCTTCGGCGACCGAGTAGTAGGTGCCGTCGACGCGGTACGCATGCGTGACGACGCCGCGCACCGGCGCATGCCAGCGATGGTAGTTGTATGCGCTCAGGTAAGCCTGGTACACGTCGCCGCCGACGAAGCGCTCGGCGAGCGACAGCCGTGCGGGCGTGAAGAGGTCGCGCAGCGAATACGGCTGCGCCTTGATCCAGAACGTGTCGCGCAGCTTCACGTTGGTTTCGGTGTGATAGGGCGCGGCCTCGCACGCGCTGACGATCACGTGCGGATCGTCGGGCGCCGCGACCGGGCGCGCGCCGTCACGAAAGCGGCGTGTGAAGAAGTCGTTCCACGAATCGAAGCCCCAGTGCGGCTGGTCGTCGCGATACCGGAACTGCGACAGCCCGAGGCGCTTGCGCGCTTCGTCGCAGAACCAGCCGTCGGGCGCCGACGTGTCGAGATGCGCGCGCGAATGCGGGCCGCCGAGGAAATCGCACCAAACGTTCAGCACGCGCTTCAATTGTGCGTTGACGGCCGCGTCGCGAAACACCGCATGGCCCGACGGCATGCACATCGGCCAGTCGAAGAACGCGTTCAGCGGGCACACGATCAGGCTTTCCTCGCTGAACGGCGGTGTGTAGGTCATCAGATGATCGATCACGGTCATCAACTCGCCGATCGACGTGTAGCCGAGCCGGTGTCCCGATTCGATTGCTTCGTCGATCGCGCGGGTCAGGCTCATGCGCAGCACGGCGTCGTCGTCGAACAACCGCGCGAGTGCCTGCACGGCCGGCGTGCGCAGCCGGTCGCCCGCATGCGCGCGGGCGTCGGTCGCGATTTTCTCGCGGAACGCGACCATGTGGGCTTCTTCGCGCGCCATCCATTCGCCGAGCCGACGGCGCGTGGCGGGCGGTGGGTTGCGGTCGGTCGGCATCGTCACCTCCGGGCATCCATTCGGGACGACATGACGCAGCAAGATACTTGCCCGGTTGCGGCACCGAAGTTGCGGCGATCGTTCGGCCACTTTCTGATGACACGGGAGAGAAAAGATGAACGCGGCTTCGAATGCACGACAGGCGAACGACGCAGGCGCGACCGACACGCGCCGCAGGGATGGGCAACGCACCGTGACGCCGACGCGCACGCGGGCGCGTGCGACCACGGCGACGTCGCGCGACACGCGGCGGTCGACGCGCGGAGCGAGCGGGCCCGTGGCGGCGCGCGATGGCGACGGGAAGGGCAAGCCGTTATGGGAGGACGACAGCGGGGCGACGCCGCCGGAGGAGTGGTCGTGAGGGTGTCATCGCGTATCGGCGGCTGACGAAATCGCCTGTGGCTAACCGTCTCGGTTGAAATTCGGTGACGCGTCGCGAATCGATCATTTACAGCACATTTCGCACGACGTCGATTCCGGTAGTGCACGGTCGGCGCCTGCAGGGTGGGCGCCGGCTTCAATTGCCGGCACGCGCCGCCACGAACACGGCGACGGGCAACCCGTCCAGGCAGCGATCGAGCGCCAGCCTGCCTCCCGGCGCATCGACGGCGGCCCGCGGATTCAACGCGTCCGTCCACGGTCCGGCGCTGCCGCGCGGCAGCGCGACCGCCGTATCGCCCCACTGCGCGGGCTCCACGCGCGGCAACCCGGGCGCTTCACCGAGCAACCGGCATGCGAGCCGCGTCGCCACGACCACCACCGTAGCCGCATCGTCGCACCGCGCGAACGCCACCGCGTGGCGCGCGAGCCGGCCGTGCACCCGCAGCGGCACGTACGCGCCATCCGCAAACGTCGTCGGCCACCGCGCACGCAGTGCGAGCATCCGCTCGACCAGCGCACGCTTCACGCGCCCGTCGGGCCACGTCGACAGATACGACGCGACCGGCTCGTCGACCCGTTCGGCCGCCAGTGCAGCGAACGGCACGTCGCACCGGTTGTCCGGATCCACGAGCGAGTGATCCCAGGATTCGGTTCCCTGATACAGGTCCGGCACGCCGGGCGAGGCGATTCGCAGCGCCGTCTGTGCCAGGCTGTTGACGACACCGGCCGGCGCGATCCGCGCGACGAACGCATGCAGCCGGTGCACGAAATCGCCGGCACCGCGCGGCGTCAGGATCGCGCGGACGAATGCCGCGCAGTCCTGCTCGTAATCGATCGCGGGCGCCAGCCAGTCGGTATGCTGCTTCGCTTCGCGCAGGGCCTTCGTCTGCCACTGCATCACGCGCGCGGCGAGTGCGACGAGCCCGGCGGCATCGTCGGGCGCGAGCGTCGGCGGCCAGCAGCCGACGAGCGTCTGATACAGCATCGCCTCGGCGGCCGGCCCCGGCGCCCACGCGAGGTCACGATGCGCGCGGCCGCGGTGCGGCAGGTTCAGCGCCGACCAGTCGAGCGATACCGCGCGCCACGCGTCGGGCATCTCGCTGAGCACCGCGAGCCGCGCACGTGCGTCCTCGCCGCGCTTGTGGTCGTGCGTGGCCGTCGCGAGGAGCCCGTGCGGCACGGTGCGCGCGCGGTGCCGGTTCCGCGCATGGAACGCGCCGCGCGACAGGCTGAAGTCGCCGGCATCGGCGCCGACCTCGTTGCGCGACAGCAGCCGGCCATAGCGATAGTGGGCCGTATCCTCGACGCCTTTCGCGGCGAGCGGTGCGGTGAGCTGAGCGAATGCGATGCGCGCCACGACCAGCGCGTCGGGGGCCGCGCGCGGCACGCGCACGACCGGCAGGCCAAGCCAGGCGGCGACACGATCGAGCGCGAACCGGTCGGCCGGATCGATGGCCGCGCGCGCGCTTTCATAGGCCTGTGCAAGCACGCGACGGTCGGCATCGGCCGGCTCGTCGCGCGGTGCCGGATACATGCGGTACACGGGCAGCCGTACCGCGAGTTCGCCCAGCACGCGCTGAATCGCGATCCGGCTGACGTCCCGCGTGGCGGGCGACGCCCGTGCAATCGCATGCAGCAGTCGCGCCACGCGCGCATGCTCGACGGCGAGCTGGCGCATCAGCACGCGCCGCTTGCCGTCGAGCGCTTCCTGCGCGAACGTGCGCGACGACCCCGACACGGCGGCCCAGTGAGCGGCGAGCGGGGCGGCGCCGGCCGGATCGTGCAGCAGTGCGCCGACATCGTTCATGAAGTCGTAGCCGGTCGTTCCTTCGACGGCCCAGTCGGCCCGCAACGTCTCGCCGGGTGCGAGGATCTTCTCGACGACCACATACGGCTGCGCCCGGCCCTGCGCGGCGAGTCGTTCGTGCAGCCGCCGGCAGTACGCGCGCGGATCGGCGAGGCCGTCGACGTGATCGACCCGCACGCCGTCGACGAGCCCGGCCGCATGCAGGCGCAGCGGCAGCGCATGAACGGCGTCGAATACGGCGTCGTCGTCGACGCGCACACCCGCGAGCGTCGCGATGTCGAAGAAGCGCCGCCAGTTCAGTTCGTCGGCGGCCGTGCGCCACCACGCGAGCCGGTAGTGCTGGCGTTCGAGCAGCCGGTGCAGGCTGGTACGCGAACGCGCGATGCGCGGGTCGGCGCCGCGCAGCACGGCGTCGAGCGCGTGCGGGCCGTGCGCGGCCGCGTGATCGCGCAGCGCCGCGTGCGCGGCGGCCAGCCGCGCGCTGTCGCGTGGCGGCGCGGCATCGAAGCGCTCGGCGAGCGCGTTCAGGTCCGCGCGGTTCGCGATGCGCAGGATGTCCGCGTAGGTGGCGGCCGCCACCGGCAACCGCCGTCCGGGGCACGCGACGAAGAAGCGTCCGCTGGCCGGGTCGGCGCCGAGCGTGATGTCGCCGGCCGCTAGCGCGTCGGCATAGGGCTCGCCGAGACACGGCAGCAGCACCTTGCCGTCGAGTGCCGGGTCGGGCGGGTGCCAGTCGATATCGAAGTAGCGCGCGTACGGGCTCGCGGGGCCCCATTCGAGCAGGTCGTTCCACCAGCCGTTCGACGATCCGCCGACGCCCATGTGATTCGGCACGATGTCGACGATCACGCCGAGGCCGCGGGCACGCAGCGCGTCGACGAGCCGGACGAAGCCGGCTTCGCCGCCGAGTTCGGGATTGAGTACGTCGTAGTCGATGGTGTCGTAGCCGTGCCGCGAGCCCGGTTCGGCTGTCGCGACCGGCGACAGGTAAAGATGGCTCACGCCGAGCCGCGCGAAGTAGTCGGCATGCGCGGCTGCGTCGTCGAACGTGAAGCCCGCATGGAGCTGCAGGCGCAGCGTCGCGCGCGGCGTCATGTGCCGCGCTCCCGCGAACGGCGCGCGTGCGCGACGGCCGCGATGCGCTCGCGCACGTCGGCGTCGAACAGCATGTCGATCGTGCGCGGCAGCCGCTGCCGCCAGTTCGGATGGCCGCACGGCGGGCCCGGCAGGTTCGGCTGCGCGTCCAGCGCGAGCAGGTCCTCGAGCGGCACGATGGCGAGCGGCGACGCGCTGCGCGCGACGTACGCGAGGATCGCGCCGACCGGCGGCGCGTCGGTTGGCGGGGTGGCCTTGCCGGCCGGTGCGCAGCCCGCTTGCTGCAGCGCGCGCCATAACGCGGCGCGTTCGGTCGCGCGTTCTGCGTGCGCGGCGAGCAGGTCGGGGGGGCAGGCGGGCGGTTGCGCGGCGTCGGCGGCGTCAGGTCCGGGCACCGTGCGTTGCACGATCTCGTCGGAGTCGTGTGCGCTCGCATCGTCCGGCGCCGGTGCGGCGATGTCGCGCGCATCCGGTTCGTCGTGCCGCTGCGCGGCAGCGACCCGCCGCCACGCCAGATCGACACCGCGCCACCAGCCGGCGACGGTCGGCAGATCGTGCGTCGACGTCGTCGCGATGGCGTCGCGATCCCACGCGGACGGCGGCCGGAACGTGCCGTCCGCCTCGCGCTCGAACCACAGCGCGCGCATGCCCGCGATTCCCTGTGCGCCGAGCCGTTCGCGGAATCCGGCCGGCACGGTGCCGAGATCCTCGCCGATCGCGATCGCGCGATGGCGGGCCGCCTCGAGCGCGACGAGCCGCACGAGGTCGTCGAGCGGATAGCGCAGGTACGCGCCGTCGCGCGGCGCGCTGCCGTCCGGCACGATCCACATCCGCGCGAAACCGAGCACGTGATCGATGCGGATGCCGCCCGCATGCGCGAACGTGGCGCGCAACAGTTCGATGAACGGCACGAAACCGTCGGCGCGCAGCGCGGCGGGTGTCCAGGTCGTCACGCCCCATGCCTGGCCGGCCGCGTTGAACCGGTCCGGAGGCGCGCCGAGCGACACGCCGCGCAGCAGCGTCGCGCCATGCGCCCACGCGTCGCTGCCCGCGCGATCGGAGCCGACCGCGAGATCGGCGATCAGCCCGGTCGCCATGCCGGCGCCGCGCGCCGCGTGCTGCGCGTCGCCGAGCGCGCGCGACGCGCACCACTGCAGGAAGGCGTGGAATACGATCGTGTCGGCATGCGCGTGCGCGAACGCATCGACTTCGGCCGATCCCGGCGTACGCCACGGTGCCGGCCACTGCCGCCAGTCCGCACCGAGCCCGTGTTCGAGACAGAACGCCTGCAGCGCATCGAAGCGCGCGTGCGCGTCGAGCGCCGCACCGCCCGCCGCGCGAAACCGCTGGAACGCATCGCGCTCGGGCGTGGCGCCGGCATGCCACGCGTCGAAGCACGCGCGCAGGCGGCGCAGTTTCATCGGCAGCACATGTGGCCAGTCGATCAGCGGCGATTCGGGGGGCGCACCGAATGAGGGGGCCGCGGCCTGGGCGCCCGGCACCGCGTCGCAGTCGAGATACGCGACGTTGTGCCAGCGCCGCGACGACGGCGAATACGGGCTGTCGTGCGCGGGCAGCGCCGGATAGCCGGCGTGCGTCGGGCTGATGGCCACGGCTTGCGCGCCGTGCCGCGCTGCGTGGGCGGCCAGCCGTGCGAGCGCCGTATAGTCGCCGGCGCCGCCGTCGCCGGTGCGGCGCAGGCTGTAAAGCTGCGCCGCGATGCCCCAGCGGTTGTCCGCACCGGCCGCACGCGTGTCGAACGGGCGCGTGCGCGGCGGCGCGATCGTCAGCCCGATGCGCTGATCGCCGACGTCGAGCGCGTGATAACCGGGTATCGCGAGCGGCGGCAGCGCGCCGTGCGTGTCCACCCGCCCGTCGACGTGGCCGCTGGCTTCGAGCGTGATCCGGAAGCGCGCGCCCGGCGGCGCGATGGCAGCCGGCAGCGACAGCGGCAGGCCGGCGTCGCCGGTCACGATGCGCGGCGGTGCCGCGTTCTCGTCAGCGAGTGCCGCGGCACTGTCGGCGCGCTGAGCCGCCGTGCCGCACGGCCAGCCGAGCGCGTCGACGAGCGCGGCGAGCGCGTCGTCGTCCACCCGCCGCGCGACGCCGCCTGCGTCGATCCAGTCGGTTTCCAGGCCGGCCGCCTGCGCGAGTACCGCGATCGAGACGTCGGTCGTCATGATCGGCCCTGCCCGTTCGCGCGGTGGTGCCGCGCATCGTGGTTGACCGCACCGTCGCGCCACACGATGCACGCACGTGGCGGCAGCCGCAGGTCGGGCAGCCGGTCGCGGGCGCGCGGCGGCGTCTCGAACACGAGCTTGCCGACCGGCAATTCGGACAGCACGGCATCGTGCGAGCCGAGGTTCAGCGCGATCGTCAGCGTGCTACCGTCGCCGAGGCGCCAGCGCGCGACGAGCCCCTGCGGGTCGCCGCCGCCCGCGAGCCGCTCGACGCCGAGCGCATGCGTGCCCGGCAGCTGCGGCATCACGAGCGCCGCGCGCACGGCCAGTGCGCTGCGGTAGAAGCGCTGCCAGGCGGCCGCGTCGGCCCAGGTGTCGTCGGGCGGATGGTGCAGCGACGAGCGGACGAACGTCGCGATGTCGTTCGGATCGGGAATCAGGTCGCGATGCGCGGGATCGGCGAATGCGGGAAACGCCGCGAATTCGCGGCGCCGGCCTTCGCGCACGGCATCGGCCAGCAAGCCGCGATAGTCGGTGAAGAACTGGAACGGCTGCGTGCTGCCGTCTTCCTCGCCCATGAACAGCAGCGGGATCGACGGCGCGAGCAGCATCAGCGCGGTGGCGGCGCGTACCGCGTCGTCGTTCGCGAGTGCGCGCAGCCGTTCGCCGAACGCGCGGTTGCCGACCTGGTCGTGGTTCTGCAGGAACGTGACGAACGCGGTGGGCGGCAGGTGCGCACTCGGCTCGCCGCGCGCGGCGCCGTCGTGCAGCGGCGACGGTTCGCCCTGGTACGCGAATCCTTCGCCGAGCGTGCGGGCGAAATGGTGCAGCGGCGCGTCGGCGTACGCGCGGTAATAGCCGTCGCGCTCGCCCGTCAGCAGCACGTGTGCGCTGTTGTGGAAGTCGTCGTTCCACTGCGCGTCGAAGCCGCCGGGGCCGAGCAGGCTCGCCGCGTTGCGCTCGTTCTCGAGCACGAGGTGAATGTGGCGTGCGTCGCCCGCGTACGCGCGCACGCGGCGCGCGAGTTCGCGCAGCCACGCGTCGTCGTCGATCGCGTGCGCGGCGTCGATGCGCAGGCCGTCGAAGCGAAATTCGTCGAGCCAGTACAGCGCGTTGTCGATGAAGAACGCGCTCGTCTGCGCGCACGAGAAGTCGATCGCCGGCCCCCATGCCGTCTGCCGGTCCGTGCGGAAGAAGGCGGGCGCGTAGCGCGGCAGCAGGTTGCCTTCGGGGCCGAAATGGTTGTACACGACGTCGAGGAACACCTGCAGGCCGAGCCCGTGCGCGGTATCGACGAGCGCCTTCAGTTCCTCGGGCCGCCCGTACGAGGTGTCGGGCGCGAACGGCAGCACGCCGTCGTAACCCCAGTTGCGCGCGCCGGGAAACGCATTGACGGGCATCAGCTCGACCGCGGTCACGCCGAGCGCGGCGATCGACGGCAGCCGCCGCTCGACGCTCGCGTAGCCGCCGCAGGCGCCGACGTGCAGCTCGTACAGCACCGTCTCGTGCCACGGGCGGCCGCGCCATGCGTCGTGGCGCCAGCGATAGGCGGCCGGGTCGACGACCTGGCTCGGGCCGTCCACGCCGCCGGGCTGGAAGCGCGACGCGGGATCGGGCACGACGAGACCGCCGTCGAGCCGGTAGCGATACAGCGCGCCGGGGCCGCACGGCGCGACCGTCTCGAACCAGCCGTCGCCGACGGGTGTCATCGGGATCACGTGTTCGCTGTCGTCGTGCAGCTCGACCGCGGCCGCGCGGCTCGCGGGCGCCCACAGCCGGAAGCGGGTGTGGTCGGCATCGACGCAGGTGGCGCCGAACGACGCTTCGAAAGCCTGCGAGCCGGGTGGATGGTCGGAACGGGATGTCATGGCGGTCCTCACGAAGGCGGATCGGGTGGCACGGCCGCGACCGCGATCGCGGCTGCGTGCGCGGCGACGTCGAGACCGTCGGCCGGCCACGAGCGCGGGCCCGAGTCGGGCGTCGCGGTGTCGAGCAGGATCCGGTAATCGAGCACGGGCGCGGGCGGCATGAACGTGATGGTGTCGGTCGACGCATTCAGCATCACGAGCAAGGCCTCGGTGCGCCCGGTGCGGCCGGTGCCGACGCGCCGCATCGTCAGCGCGCGGCGTTCGCCGTCTTCCCACGCGGGCACGGTGAGCGCGTCGCCGCGTTCGTCGAACCATTCGATCTCGCGCATGCCTGGCGCGCCGTCGCGGTCGCCCGACGGATAGCGCGGCGCCGACATCACCGGATACATGCGCCGCAGTGCCGCGAGCCGCGACACGAAGCGCGTCATCGCCACGCCGTCGTCGCTGCGCGCCTGGTCCCAGTCGAGCCACGACAGTTCGTTATCCTGGCAATACGCGTTGTTGTTGCCCTGCTGCGTGCGGCCGAATTCGTCGCCGGCCACGAGCATCGGCGTGCCGAGCGCGGTAAACAGCGTCGCGAGCATCGAGCGCGCGACGCGCAGACGCACGTCGCGGATCTTCGCGTCGTCGGTCGGGCCTTCGGCGCCCCAGTTCGCGCTGCAGTTGTCGTCGCGGCCGTCGCGGTTGTCCTCGCCGTTCGCCTCGTTGTGCTTGCCCGCATACGACACGAGGTCGGCGAGCGTGAAGCCGTCGTGCGCGGTGATGAAATTGATCGATGCCCACGTGCGGCGCCGGCCGTGATTGAACAGGTCGGCCGAGCCCGACAGCCGCGCGGCCAGTTCCGGGCGCTGTCCGGCGTCACCGCGCCAGAAGCGCCGCACGGTGTCGCGAAACCGGTCGTTCCATTCGGCGAAGCCGGGCGGATGGCGGCCGAGCTGATAGCCGCCGGGGCCGAGATCCCACGGCTCGGTGATCAGCTTGCGCTGCGCCAGCACGGGGTCCTGCCGCAACGCATCGAAGAACCCCGCGCCGGGCTCGAAGCCGTGATCCTCGCGGCCGAGCGTCACGCCGAGATCGAAGCGGAAGCCGTCGATGTTGAACGCGGTCGCCCAGTAGCGCAGCGAGTCCATCACCATCTGCACGACGCGCGGATGCGACAGGTTCAGCGTGTTGCCGCAGCCGGTTTCGTCGACGTGGTAACGCGGATCGTCGGGCCGCAGCCGGTAATAGCTCGCGTTGTCGAGGCCGCGCCACGACAGCGTGGGCCCGAGCTGATTGCCTTCGCACGTGTGGTTGTAGACCACGTCGAGCACGACCTCGATGCCGGCCGCATGGAGCTGGCGGACGGCGATGCGCATTTCGTCGAGCCGCCGCGTCGTGAGATACGACGGCTCCGGCGCGAAGAACGCGGCCGTGTCGTAGCCCCAGTAGTTGCGCAGCCCGCGTTTCACCTGCTCGCGCTGTTGCAGGAACGCGTGGATCGGCAGCAGTTCGACCGTCGTCACGCCGATCGACAGCAGGTGATCGACGAACGCGGGGTGCGCGAGCGACGCGAACGTGCCGCGCTCCGGCACGCGCAACCCGGCGCGGCGCATCGACGCGCCGCGCACGTGGGTCTCGTAGATCACCGTGTTGCGCCACGGCACGTCCGGGCGGCGGTCGTTGCTCCAGTCGAACGCTTCGTCGACGACCACGGCTTTCGGCATCGCCGGCGCCGAATCGCGGCGGTCCATCGACAGGTCCGCGCGGTTCGAATGGACGCGATAGCCGAACAGCGCGTCCGACCAGCGGAACTGGCCGACCAGCTTGCGTGCATACGGGTCGAGCAGCAGCTTGGTCGGATTGAAGCGGTGGCCGTGCTGCGGCTGGTACGGGCCGTCCGCGCGAAACCCGTACACGGTGCCCGGATGCGCGTTGGGCAGGTAGCCGTGCCACACCTCGTCGGTGCATTCGGGCAGGTCCAGGCGCGCGAGTTCCTTGCGGCCGGTCGGATCGAACACGCACAGCTGGATGCGCTGCGCGTGCGCGGAAAACACCGCGAAGTTGGTCCCGAGGCCGTCCCAGGTCGCGCCGAGCGGATAGCAGCGGCCGGATTCGAGACGGGCGGGCAGGGCGGTCGGCATGGGGCGAATCTCCGTGTCGAGGGCGCAGGAAATCACGCGGGCGTCAGCCATAGCGTCGCGAGCGGCGGCAGGCGCAGCAGCGCCGACCACGCCTCGCCGTGCGCGGGCACGGCCTCGGCCCACACGGCGCCGTCGTTGCCGGCGTTGGTGCCGCCGTACGGCGCGGCATCGGTGTTCATCAGTTCGCGCCAGTGGCCGGGCGCGGGCAGCCCGAGGCGGTAGCCGGCGCGCGGCACGGGCGTGAAGTTGCAGACGGCCACGACCAGGTGCCCGGCGTCGTCGCGGCGCGCGAACGCGAACACGCTGTTGTCGCGGTCGTCGCCGATCAGCCAGGAGAACCCCGCCGCGTGGCAGTCGAGCGCATGCAGCGCCGGTTCCGCCGCATACGTGCGGTTCAGGTCGCGCACGAGCCGCTGCACGCCGCGATGGGCCGGTGCGTCGAGCAGGTCCCAGTGCGGCGTCGCATCGTGCGCGAATTCGGCCCATTGCGCGAATTCGCTGCCCATGAACAGCAGTTTCTTGCCGGGGTGCGCCCACATGAAGCCGAAGTACGCGCGCAGCGTCGCGAGCCGCTGCCACGCATCGCCCGGCATCTTCGCGACGAGCGAGCCCTTGCCGTGCACGACCTCGTCGTGCGAGAGCGGCAGCACGAAGCGCTCCGAGAACGCGTAGACGAGCCCGAACGTCATCCGGTCGTGGTGATAGCGGCGGTGGATCGGATCCTCGTGCAGGTACGCGAGCGTGTCGTGCATCCACCCCATGTTCCACTTGAAGTCGAAGCCGAGCCCGCCGTCGCCGGTCGGTGCGGTGACGCCCGGCCACGCGGTCGACTCCTCCGCGACGGTGACGACGCCGGCCGGCGCGGCCGCACCGTGCAGCGTGTCGTTCAGCAGGCGCAGGAACGCGACAGATTCGAGGTTTTCGCGGCCGCCGTGCACGTTCGGCACCCATTCGCCTTCCTTGCGCGAATAGTCGCGGTAGAGCATCGACGCGACCGCGTCGACGCGGATGCCGTCGACGTGATAGCGGCGCGCCCACGCGAGCGCCGACGCGACGAGGAACGCGCCGACCTCGGTGCGCCCGACGTTGAACACGCAGGTGTTCCAGTCGGGGTGCATCCCTTCGCGCGGATCGGCATGCTCGTACAGCGCGCTGCCGTCGAATTGCACGAGGCCGTGCGCATCGTTCGGGAAGTGCGCGGGCACCCAGTCGACGATCACGCCGATGCCGGCTGCATGCGCACGATCGACGAACCGCGCGAAACCGTCGACCGGGCCGAAGCGCGCGGACGGCGCGAACTGCGCGAGCGGCTGGTAGCCCCACGAGCCGCCGAACGGGTATTCGGCGATCGGCATGAACTCGACGTGCGTGAAACCCATCCCCTTCACGTACGGAATCAGCCGCTCGGCGAGCTCGTCCCACGTCGCGCTGCGGTTCATGTCCTCGGGCACGCGCTGCCACGACTCCGGATGCACTTCATAGATCGACCACGGCACGCGGTAGCGGTCGACGCGCGGCCGTGCATGCATCCAGCCGTCGTCGTGCCACGCGAAGGCGTCGAGCGCCGCGACGTCGGCGACCACCGACGCCGTGCGCGGCGGCGCCTCGGTCGCGCGTGCGCACGGATCAGCCTTGTGCGGCAGCACGCGCCCGTCGGCCGCGCGCAGCTCGTACTTGTAGCACTCGCCCGCGCCGATGCCCGGCACGAACAGCTCCCATACGCCGGATGGCCGCCGCAGCCGCATCGGATGGCGGCGGCCGTCCCACGCGTTGAAGTCGCCGACCACCGACACGCGCTGCGCGGTCGGCGCCCAGACCGCGAAACGCACGCCGTCGGCGCCGTCGATGCGCATGGGCGTCGCGCCGAGGCAGTCGAGCACGGCGCTCGGGTCGCCGGCCGAGAAGCGCGCGAGCGCCGCTTCGTCGAGCAGCGTGCCGAACGCGTACGCGTCGTCGATCACCTGCCGCGCGTCGGGCCAGTCGACCGCGAGCAGGTAATGCGGCACGCCGCCGTCGTGCGCGATCGTCCCGGCGAAGCAGCCGGCGCGATCGACGCATGCGAGCGCGCCGAGTTCGTCGCCGTCCGGCGACAGCGCACGCACGCGTTCGGCGCCCGGCAGCAGCGCGCGCACGACGAGCCGGTCGTCCTGCCTGTGCGGGCCGAGGCAGGCGAACGGATCGGGATGGCGGCCGGCGAGCAGCGCGTCGATATCGGCGCGTTCGAACAGCGTGTCGGTCATGGGGTTCCTCCGTCTTCGGGCAGGCCGCTGTCGCCGAGCAGGCGCTCGACCAGCGCCGCGAGCCCGCCGACCGGCACGCTCAGCCAGTCGGGCCGGTTCGCCGCTTCGTAGCACAGCTCGTACGACGCCTTGTCGATCAGGAACAGCGCGAGCAGGCGATCGGCATAGCGCGGATCGACGAAGCGCGCGGGTGCGAGGTCGGCGGCCGCGCGATAGCAGTCGACGAAGCGGTCGGCGGCGGCCTGCCCGAAGCGGTCGAACAGTGCGCGCTTGCGGCCGGCCGCCTGCGGCGGCGCCTTCTCGATCGCGAACTGCGCGGTCGCGCTGACGTACGACAGCGAGCGCAGCAGGCCGGCCACGTCGCGCAGCGGATGCGACTTCGCGCGGCGGTGCTCGAGCGGGCGCGCCGGTTCGCCCTCGAAGTCGATCAGCAGCGCGTCGCCCTGCACGTCGAGCACCTGGCCGAGATGGAAATCGCCGTGAATCCGCATGCATTGCGCGTCGAGCGTGCGCGGCACGAGTTCGCCGAGCGCCACTACGGCGGCGTCGCGCGACGCGAGCAGCGTGTCGGCCGCTGCGCGCATCGCGGGGTCGAGCGCATCGAGCCGCGTGTGCAGCACGTCGAGCGCGCGCTCGAACGACGCGATCGCGTCCGCGCACCAGCCGTCGACGTGGTCGGGCGTTGCCTGCTCCGGTGCGAATGCGGGATCGCCGGACGGCTGCGCGAGCGCGACGTGCAGCTGGCCGAGCCGCGTGCCGATGATGCCCGCGAACGCCGCATAGCCGAGCAGCGCGTCGGGTTCGTCGGCCGCGTCAGCCGCTTCGTCGTCGTCCGCGGCCGGCAGCGCGAGCTCGTCGACCGCCCGCCGCAGGAAGTCGAACGAGCGTGTCCACGCATCGCCCTGGTTGTCGACGTAGCGCTGCAGGATCGCGACCGTGTGGGGTGTGCCGTCCGGATCGACGTGCACGACTTCGCCGGCCAGCGTCGCGGTGTTCGCATAGCCGATGCGCGTCAGGTGCCGGCTCATTTCCGCTTCCGGATGAATGCCGTGCGCGACCTTGCGCACCAGCTTCAGCACGATCGCGTCGCCGATCACGAGCGAGCTGTTGCTCTGCTCGGCCGCGAGCCAGCGCACCTCCGCATCGTCGCCGGGATCGAGCGCGGCGAGCGCGTCTTCTGGCAGGAAGGTGAGCCGGCCGCCGTCGGCGGTCGGCACCGTCGCGCCGTCGCGCAGCTTGCGCAGCATCCCGCGCGCGAATGCCGGCAGCGCGAACGCGTCGGTCAGGTAGCCGACCGTGTGGCCGCGCCGCACGCGTGCGAGCGCGAGCTGCGCGAACAGCGGATGGGACGTCTCGCCACCCCACGCGGCCGCGAGCGGCACCACGTAGCGTTCGACGCCGCCGTCGCTCGCCGACACCCACGCCTCCGCGTACTGGAACGGCTCGTCCGGAATCGGCGTGACGACGTTCAGCCAAGCGTCGCCGATCGCGCGATCCTTCGACGCGAACCAGCGCCGCCGTGCGAGCCACGACGCGAGCGCATCGTGCGCGAGCGCGTGCAGCTGCGCGACGTCCGGCCGCGTATCGCCGCGCCGCATCACGAGCGTCACGTACTCGGGCAGCGGCTCCGCATGCGGCTGCCGCCACGACGGCTCGCGGCCATGCTCGGCGAGCACGAACCACAGGAACCCATAGGGCGGAAAGGTGAGGAGATACGGGAGCTGGCCGATCGGCGGAAACGGCGAATCGGACGTCATCTCGATCGGCACGCGGCCCGCGAATTCGGACAGGTCGAGCTCGACGGCCTGCGACGCGCGCGACAGGTTCGCGACGCACAGCACCGGCTCGTGGCCGTCGAGCTCGCGCAGGTACGCGAGCACCTTGCGGTTCTCCGGGCGCAGGAAACGGATCGTGCCGCGCCCGAACGCCTGCGACGCGCGGCGCGTCGCGAGGATGCGCCGCGTCCAGTTCAGCAGCGAATGCGGATCGCGCGTCTGCGCCTCGACGTTGATCGCGTCGTAGCCGTACAGCGAGCCCATCACCGGCGGCAGCACGAGCAGTTCGGGGTCGGCGCGCGAGAAGCCGCCGTTGCGGTCCGACGACCACTGCATCGGCGTGCGCACGCCGTCGCGATCGCCGAGGTGGATGTTGTCGCCCATTCCGAGCTCGTCGCCGTAGTAGATCACCGGCGTGCCGGGCATCGACAGCAGCAGCGAGTTGATCAGCTCGATACGGCGGCGGTCGCGCTCCATCAGCGGCGCGAGCCGGCGCCGGATGCCGAGGTTCAGCCGCGCGCGCCGGTCGCTCGCATAGGTCTGCCACAGCAGGTCGCGCTCCGAATCGGTGACCATCTCGAGCGTCAGCTCGTCGTGGTTGCGCAGGAACACGGCCCACTGGTTGCTCGGCGCGAGCGCCGGCGTCTGCCGCATGATGTCGAGGATCGGGAAGCGGTCCTCACTCGCGATCGACATGTAGATGCGCGGCATCAGCGGGAAGTGGAACGCCATGTGGCATTCGTCCTCGTTGCCGAAGTATTCCTGCACGTCTTCCGGCCACTGGTTCGCTTCCGCGAGCAGCATCCGGTTCGGGTACTCGGCGTCGATCGTCGCGCGGATCCGCTTCAGGATCGCGTGCGTCTCGGGCAGGTTCTCGTTGTTCGTGCCTTCGCGCTCGACGAGATACGGCACCGCGTCGAGCCGCAGCCCGTCGATGCCGAGGTCGAGCCAGAAGCGCATCACCTGGATCACTTCGCGCACCACGGCCGGATTGTCGAAGTTCAGGTCGGGCTGATGCGAGTAGAAGCGGTGCCAGTAATACTGGCCGGCCACCGGATCGTGAGTCCAGTTGGACGTCTCCGTATCGAGGAAGATGATTCGCGTACCCGCGTATTTCGTGTCGGTATCCGACCACACGTAGTAGTCGCGATGCGTGGAGCCCGGCTTCGCACGGCGCGCGCGCTGGAACCACGGATGCTGGTCCGACGTGTGGTTGATCACCAGCTCGGCGATCACGCGGATGCCGCGCGCATGCGCTTCGCGGATGAAGCGCCGCACGTCGGCGAGCGTGCCGTAGTCGGGATGCACGTCGCGGTAGTCGGCGATGTCGTAGCCGTCGTCGCGGCGCGGCGACGGGTAGAACGGCAGCAGCCAGATCGTGTCGACGCCGAGTTCGGCGATGTAGTCGAGTTTCGCGATCAAGCCGGGAAAATCGCCGATGCCGTCGTTGTTCGAGTCGTAGAACGACTTCACGTGCACCTGGTAGATGATCGCGTCCTTGTACCACAGCGGATCGTCCGCGCAGAGCGCGGGTTCGCGGCGGCGCGCGCGGCGCCGGCGCGGCGTGCCGGCCGGCGCGAGCGACGGAAACTGCGCGCGGCGCACGTCGTCGAGGGAATCTTCGCGTTTCATCATCCGTGGGCTCCCGAGGCGTGTCGGGCGTCGTCCGGTGCGGGCGCCGCCGCCCGCGCGGCGTCCGGCGACGGCATGAGCCGCCAGATTGCGTAAGGCCGCACGTGCGGATCGAGCGACACGTACTGGCGATGGCCGCGCCAGGTTTGCGCATGCGCGGCGTCCTGTTCGAGTGCGTCGAGCGGTTCGCCGTCGGCGAGCCCGAAGCCGCGCCACAGCGCCGCGTCGAGCGTGAAGTTCGCGGCCTGCGGATGCCACGGGTCGATGCTGATCGCGACGACCACCACGCTGTCGAACGCCGGCGTCGCCTTCATGAACACGAGCACCGAATCGTTGTCCGCGTCGACGAACGTGAGGCCGAGGTGCGTCTGCAGCGCCGCGTGATCGCGCCGCGCACGGTTCAGCCGCGCGACTTCGGCGCCGATATGCGCGGCCTTGCTCCAGTCGCGCGCGCGCAGCTCGTATTTCTCGGCGTTCGCATATTCCTCGCTGTCCGGCAGCGGCGCCGATTCGCCGAGTTCGAAACCCGAGTACAGGCCCCACGAGCCGGCCAGCGTCGCCGCGAGCGCCGCGCGGATCACGAACTGCGAGCGCGGCGCGTTCTGCAGGTGGCGCGGGTTGATGTCGGGCGTGTTGACGAAGAAGTTCGGCCGGAAGAACTCGCGCGCGGGGCCGGTCGTCAGCTCGGTCAGGTAGTCGATGAAGTCGCGCTTCGACTCGCGCCACGTGAAGTACGTGTACGACTGCGAGAAGCCGACCTTCGCGAGGCGATACATCATCCCCGGCCGCGTAAATGCTTCGGACAGGAACACGACGTCCGGATGCCGGCCGCGCACGTCGTCGATCATCCACGCCCAGAACGGCAGCGGCTTCGTGTGCGGGTTGTCGACGCGGAAAATCCGCACGCCCGCATCGACCCAGAACAGCACCGCGTCGCGCAGCGCGAGCCACAGGCCGGGCAGCGCGTCCGGCGCGTAGAAATCGGGGTTCACGATGTCCTGGTAGCGCTTCGGCGGATTCTCCGCGAAGCGCAGCGAGCCGTCGGGCCGCCACGCGAACCAGCCGGGATGCTCGGCGAGCCATGGATGGTCGGGCGAGCACTGGATCGCGAAATCGAGCGCGATCTCGAGCCCGTGGCTGCGTGCCGCATCGACGAGCGCGCGAAACGAGTCGAGCGTGCCGAGCTGCGGATGCACGGCCGTGTGGCCGCCGTCGGGCGAACCGATCGCATACGGGCTGCCGACATCGTCGGGGCCGGCGTTCAGGCTGTTGTTGCGTCCCTTGCGCGCGGCCGTGCCGATCGGGTGGATCGGCGGGAAGTACAGCACGTCGAAACCCATGTCGCGGATGCGCGGCAAATGCGCGATCACGTCGTCGAACGTGCCGTGCCGGTGCGGATCGTCGCTGGCCGAGCGCGGAAACATCTCGTACCAGCTCGAGAAGCGCGCCGCGCGGCGCTCGACGTCGACCGGGTAGGCCGTGTCGTCATGCGTGACGAACGGGCGGTAGCGCAGCGCCGCGAACGCGTCGGCGAGCGGCGGGGCGCCGAGCAGCGCGAGTCGCGCATCGGCCGGCGCATCCGTGAATTCGGCGACGAGGCGCGCCATCCGCGGGACCGCGCGCGGGTCGGCCGGCTCGGCGCGCTTGAGCGCGGCCGCGAGCAGCAACTGCGCCTCGCGCAGTTCGAGCGTCACGTCCTGGCCGGCTGCGTGCTTCTTCGTGACGTCGTCGACGAGCGACGTCCAGTCGTCGCGCCATGCGATCACGCGGAATTCATGCCGGCCGAGCCGGTCGAGCGTGACGCGCGCGTGCCAGCGGTCGTTCGGCTCGGCTTCGAACGGCACTTCGCGCCAGGTGTCTTCATCTTCCGCGCGCCACTGGAGCGCGGCCGCGAGGTGCGCATGGCCGTCCGTGAAGATCGACGCCCGCACGACGAGCGGTTCGCCGATCACGCGCTTGACCGCGAAGCGGCCGCCGTCGACCGACGGCTCGACGCGCTCGATCGCGATCCGGTCGGCCGCGAGCGCGGCGGACAGCGCGCCGCGCTCGCGCGACGCGTCGGGACGGGTCGTGACAGCGGGCGCACGCCACGCGTGCAGCAGCGCGTAGGCGCCGGGTTCGAGCGTAAATGGTGCGAGCGCGGCCGGCGGATGCGTTTGCGCACCGTCTTGCGTGACGACACGCGTGAAGCCGCCGGGCACGCCCGGCAGGATCGTTGCAGGGTCGACCGGCGCCGGCGCGTCGAGCGCGGGATTCAGCGCGATCAGCAGCGCGGCTTCGTCGTGTTCGAGCGACGGGCCCGTGCCGCGCAGCAGCACGGTCGCGGCCGCGCCCGGCGCGCTCAGTTGCGCGATCTCGCCGCGCGCCGCGGCGACGGGCGTCGCGCGGCGCCATGCGTTGGCATCGGCGAGCGCGCCCGACAGGTCGAAACGGCCGTGGTCGAACGCGGCGCGGTAGCGCCCGGCATCGGCGTCGCGCGCCATCAGCGGCACCGTGACGCCGCGCTCGAAGCCCATCGGTACGAGCCAGCCGGTGCCGACGGCCGCGGCCGTCCACAGCGCGCGGCGATACGCGCGGGCGACGGTGTCGTCCGAAGCATCGGGCCAGTCGTCGGCGAGGCGCGGGCCGTCCGGTGCATCGGGGAAGGCGATCGGCGAGCCGATGCGCCGCAGCAGCCGGTGTTCGTCCGCGAACCACGGCGCGTGCAGGTCCCACCAGCGCACCGACGAAAACACCGCGTCGAACCCGGCAGCCTCGAGCTGCGCGAGGGCGTCGCGTGCATGGCCGGGCACGCCCGCGAGCACCGCGACGTCGGGGCGCGCGCGGCGCAGCGCCGCCCGCCAGTCCGGCCACCAGCCGGCCGGCAGATGATGCGGCGCATCGATCAGGAAGCCGGCCGCGCCCGCATCGGCGAACGTGGCGAGGTGCGCGCACCACCATGCCGACAGCGCGTCGCGCGCCGCTTCGTCGCCGACGTTCGCGTGCGCGAGATCCAGCGCGTGCGCGGTGCCGCGCGGGTCGATCAGCGCGTCGTCGTGCGTGCGCTCGACGTACCAGTCCGGATGCTCGGCGCGCAGCGGGTTGTCGCGTGCGATGCGGTCGGGCACGACTTCGAGCAGCAGGCGCAGCCCGTGGCCGTGCGCGAGCTGCGCGAGCCGCGAGAAGGTTTCGAGTGCGCTCGCACGCGTCGCGAACGATTGGGCCGGCCGCCGGAAATCGGCCACGTGGCGCGGAAAGCCGGCGGCGCTCGCCGCCCAGAAGGCGCCGACGAGCACATGATCGAAGCCCATGCCCGCGATGTGCGCGAACGTCTGAGGCCACGCGTCGAGCGGCCCGACGAGGCGGGCGTCGCAGAAATAGAGGTGCGGAGCGAAGGTCGGCGTGGAGTCCATGGCGTGGCGCGGGCGGGTGGCGGCGATCGGTGATCCCGGTGCGCCGCAACGCGCGTGCCTGCCGCGTGGCGTTCGGTGCGGCAACGGTCGGAGTTGATTTCGGTGAATGGGGACTGTCGTTTTTACATGCTCATGGCAGCCGCGCGTACTCACATCCGCGGTATCGAGCGGATATCCGTGCTGTCGCCCGTGGCGCGCTCGTCGTCCGGCTCGGGCAGCGGTGCGCCGGGGTCGTAGCGCACCACGGCGCCGTGTTCGATCCGGTGCGAGAACGGCGGCGGCGCATCGACCGTGTCGCCGAAGCGTGCGCGCACGAACGCGCGCAGCAGCGCCTCGCGCGCGTCGCGACCGTGGGCGCCGCAGCTCGACGGGCCGTCGACGAAGGTCGCGTCGCATTCGACGTCGTTGCCGTGGCGGGTGATCCGCAGATCGTCGACACGGTCGAGCACCGTGCACGCGTCGGCCCACGACGTCGACGGCGCGAATGGCGCATCGACGTGCCGGAACGCGTCGCAGGCGGCCGTCACGACGACGGTCGGCTCGACGGCCGTGAAGCGCAGCGTGTCTTCGTCATCCGCGCACAGCGCGCGGGCGCACCAGTAATCGAGATCCTTTCCGTCGAGGGCGTCGGTTTGCATGATCGCTCCGCCGAATCGTAAAAGGACTCACTGCGCAAGCAACGTACCCGCCGCGGGCGTCGAGGGCGGCGCGCGCATCCGCGCGACCAGCGGATAGTGGTCGGACGCATGCCGTGCCCGCACGCTGCGGTGCACGACCACGTCGATCAGCCACTCGCCCGGGTGGATCCAGATCCGGTCCAGCGAGAACACCGGGCACACGGTCGGGAACGTGCGCGGCGCCGGCGCGCGCCGGAACCGCGTGACGAGCGCCTGCAGCGCACGGCCGCGCACGAACCACTCGTTGATGTCGCCAAGCAGGATCACCGGCATCGCGCCCGTGTCGAAGGCCGCGAGCAGTCGCTGCACCTGCGCGCTGCGTTCACTTGCCGACAGCCCGAGATGGGTCGCGACCACGCGGATCGTGCCCGCGTCGCAATCGATGTCGGCGTCGAGCGCGCCGCGCGGCTCGCGCTGGTGGAACGACAGGTCGAGCGTGCGTGCCGCGCGGATCGGGCAGCGCGACAGCACCGCGTTGCCATAGCGGCGCTCCGGCGTGTCGATCGTCGGGCCGGCGACCGCATGCATGCCGGTCGCGTCGCGCAGGTGGGCGAGCACGTCGGGCGCGCGCGTGCCGCCGAGCGGTACTTCCTGCAGGGCGATCACGTCCGCGTCGAGTTCGTCGATCACGGCGGCGATCCGGTCGGCCGCGCGCGCCGGCCATGCGCCGTAGCCGCCACGAATGTTGTAGGTCGCGATCCGCAGGTCGCGCCCGCCCGGCGCGGCGGCGGGCGCACCGTCGGCGACGGCGATTTCCGGCGGCGGCGCCGCGTGTGAGCTCAGCGCCATCGTCGCAGCACCCTGACGAGCAGGATCGACACGCCGACCAGCGCGAGGCCGATCGCGGCGAGCCACGCAAACGCCGCGGGCCGCGGATGACCGAGCGCGGCCGTCAACTGGTGCGCGAACGTGACGGTCAGCACGATGCCGGGCAGCATCCCGATCGCGGTGCCGACCAGGAAGTCGCGCAAGCCGATGTGCGACGCACCGGCGACGAGGTTCACGACCGCGAACGGCGCGATCGGCAGCAACCGCAGCACGGCCATCGCGAGCACGCCGCGCCGGCCGATGTGTTCGCTCAGCCGGTTCGCGCGCGCCGGCCAGCCGGCGCACCGCGTCGCGCCCGAGCCAGCGGCCGAGCCCGTAGGTCGCGGCGGCGGCCGCCATCGTGCCGATCGCAGCATAGGCGAAGCCCGGCCACGCGCCGAACACGAGCCCCGTCACCGCGATCAGCAGCGTGATCGGCACCGCGAAGGTCGCGGCGATCACGTAGCCGGCCAGCAGCAGCACCGGTGCGGCAGGCAGTTGCGCGACGCCGGCTGCCGCATGCGACAGCGACGCGACGTTGACGCGTTCGCCGAGCGGCGTGAAGCGCCACGCGAGCGCGAGTGCGGCGACGAGCAGCACGGCCGTGCCGAGCACGAAGAAGCGCGCGGTGAGCGGGCGATGGCGGTCGCGCGGCACGAATTCGCGGACGAAGCGGTCCGGTTCGATCGGCTGCTCCGGGTCGAGCCGCGCGCTGACCGGCACGAGCGCGTCGAGCTGCGGCGCGACGGCCGGATCGAGCGTGCGCAGCGTGCGGCCGGGCTTCGCGCGCAGCCGGTCGAGCACGGTATTAGGTCGTTCGGCGCCCGCCAATGCATCGGCCACGACCGCGGGCGCCGTACCGAGATGCTCGGCCAGCAGCCGTGCACGCATGCCGGCGATCGACGCGCGAATGCGTGTATCGCCGGCCGCGACGAGCGCGATGCAGCATTCGGTGTCGAGCAGCATCGAACGGTTGTTCAGGTTCGCGCTGCCGATCACGATGCATTCGTCGTCGACGATCGCGAGCTTGCTGTGCACGTTAATGCATGCGTCGCCGAGCCCGTCGACGTGCGGATACAGCAGCCGGTAGCGACCGAAGCGGTCGGCCGCTACAAGCGTCGCGTGCAGCCGCGCGCGCAGCACGCCCATCGTCGCTTCCTGCAACCAGCCGCTCTGCACGCGCGGTGCGACGACCGTCACGTCCGGCCCGTGCGCGTCGGCGAGGCGCGCGGACAGCGTCTCGCGTACCACCGCCGCGGTGAAGTACTGGTTCTCGACATACAGGTGCCGGCGTGCGGCGCGGATCGTGTCCTCGACGAGCGCGCGCACCTGCCGCACCGGCGCGCGGCCGCCGTGGCGCGGGGCCGTGTAGGCGATGCCGAGCCGCACGTCGCGCACGTCGACGCGTGTCCCGGGCGGCCAGGGATCGTCGCCGTCCGGCCGGTCGAGATGGCGCTGCGCGCGGATCGCGATCCGGCGCCCGCACGCCTGCAGCCAGCGCGCGCGGGCCTGCTCGCCGATCGCGGCGGCCGCGTCGCCGTCGAACATCGCCTGCACGTCGTGGAACGGTGCGTACGGCATCCCGTCCTCGTCATGGCGGCGCGGGTCGCCGGCTGCGTGCGCGGGCGTGTCCCGGCGCGCACGCGTCAGGTCCAGGCCGCCGACGAACGCGAGCCGGTCGTCGATCACGACGAGCTTCTGGTGATGCGACGCGCCGCGCGGATGCGTGCCGTCGAGCCGGAACACGATCCCGCGATGCGCGTGCCAGCCGGCGCGGTACACGGGCGGCCAGTCGCGCTCCAGCGCGTAGATCATCGCGAAGTCCCACGCGAGCACGTAGATGCGCAGGTTGTGGCGTGCTTCGGCAAGCGCATGCAGGAATGCCGCGAGCGTGTCGGGCAGCGTGTCGTCGGGGCCGCCGCGCGCGAGTCGCATCCGGCTGTCGACGTCCCAGCCGACGATGAACACCGTATGGCGCGCGCGCAGCAGCGCGGCGCGCAGTGTCGAGAAGTATGCGTCGCCGTCGACGAGCATCGTGAAGCGGTCCGCGTGACGGATCGCGTCGCAGTTGCGACCGCGTTCGAGCAGGCCGTGCCGCGATGCGCCGCGGGGCTGGGCGCCGTCGATCGCCGGCTCGCCGGCGAGTGTCTTGCGATCCGTCTCGATCATCGCGCGTCGACGTCCCGGCCGCCGTCGATCCGCTGCAGCAGCGCGTCGCAACGCTCACGCAGCGCCTGCAGTTCCGGTGAATCGGCATCGAGCCGCACGCGCTTGCCGCTGTCGGGGGCGCCTGACGCGATCGCGATGTCGTAGATGCCTTGCGCGATCGTCGCCGACGCGTTCGCGATCCGGATCCGCTCGAGCCATCCGCATTCGGCGTGATGGCACGCGAGCCATGCGCGCTGCGCGTTCACGAGCTGGCGAGGGGTGAGCCATGCGCTCGACCGCATGCGCGTGGCCAGCTGGCTCGTCACGAGATAGGAGAGCAGGTCGGTGCGGGTCACGCGAGGCTCCTTGACGCGTTGTCGGGTTGGCAGGTTCGTACGCCGGCGATGTTCTGCAGCGTCTCGCAGATCGCGGCGAATTCCGGTCCGCTCGTGCGCGAGAAGGACACCGAAATGTCGTCGGTGTCGGGATCGTCGTCAGACTGCTGGACGATGAACCGTTTCACGCGCACGCGGCCGGGGCCGAGCGCTTCGTGCAGCGTGCCGAGCGTGAGGCCGCCGCGCTCGGCCACGAGCTGCAGCGTGCGCTGCTGGCGCTGGGCGATGAAGCGGCGTTCGAGCGGCTTCACGCCCGCGAGGATCGCGAGCACGATCGCCGTCGCGCCGATCGACGCCAGGTACATGCCGCCGCCCGTGGCAAGGCCGACGCCGGCCACCGCCCACAGGCTCGCGGCCGTCGTCAGTCCGCGCACGACTTCGCCGCGCAGCAGGATCGAGCCGGCGCCGAGAAAGCCGATGCCCGACACCACCTGCGCCGCGACCCGCGACGGATCGAGCACGACGCCGTTTTGCCCGCGCACGTCCTCGAAGCCGAATGTCGACACCAGCATCACGAGCGCGGAGCCCACGCATACGAGCATGTGCGTGCGCAGCCCGGCGGCCCAGTTCAGGCGCTCGCGTTCGAGCCCGATGACGCTGCCGAGCAGGGCGGCCAGCAGCAGGCGTCCGAGCAGTTCGAGATGGCCGATCATGATGTGCACTCCTTCCCGCACGCGCGTGGCGGCGCGGCGGCGATTCGATGCACCAAGGGGACGCAAGCCGCGTGCCGGCCGGGCACGGCGCGTGCGCACAAGGCCTACGGCGTGCGCGGCGACCATGCGGCGCGCATTTTTTGCATCGGAATCGCAGATAAGGACAGGAGGCCACCGTGCAACATCAACAGGATGCGCAGGTTCGGGACCCATATCGCGGTCACGAGATTCTCGTCTGGGCGCGGCGCGACGAAAGCGGCGCATGGCGCGACGAGGTGCAGGTGTATGTGGACGGCGCACGCATCGAGCTGTACGTGCCCGAGCCGGCCGGCCCCGAATGGCTGACCGAGGTGGAGGCGCTGCGCGCGGGTGTCGAGCGCGGCCGCTATCTGATCGACAAGCGCGTGGATGACGACTGACCGGCGTGGCGTTGGTGGTGTCGGGGCTTCATCGGTGCATGCTAGCCCGCGTCGGGAGGGGCAGATGAGCGATCCGCGCACCCTTCATGTTTGGCGCTGCGAGATCGACGTGAATCCTGACGATCGCATGCTGCTCGTTATGAAAAAAACACGATCAGTCGTTGCAGCAAAGGTACTCGCGCCGTCCACCCGTCCATCCTGGAAGGCGGCATGGCGATGAAGCGCAACGGAGACGACTTCGATTGGTCGTAGTAGAAAATATTGTCGTCGCCGTACTCTAGTTCCCGAGGGGCTGCATCGTTTATCGTGCGCACCGCGAAATACCGCTCCGCCAGCACATCTCCTGCCGGTCCTATCACTTGGAGCCGAATTTCGTCGCCGTCGCCAAACGAGCGACGTGCCCCACACAGCTCGATTTTGTATTTCTCGCCACCGAACTCTTTCGTTCCTCCGTTAAGAGCCTGAGTAAAGCTTTCGCAGCCCTCGTACGATTTTCGCAACGTAAGAAACGGAATCGCCAGCGCCAAAACGAGCGCGATCACGATTAAATTTTTTCTGGTGACCTGCATATTTCGCCCAGGCTTAATTCGACAGCTGAACGGCGGCTGCGCTATCGGAGGGAGGTGCGCGTAGTGCCCGATGCCGCCGCGCAGAGCGCCACGATGTACTTCGCTTGGGCGCGCACCTTTCACGTCGAGCTTGTCGCCCACGCAAGCTGCCGGACCGTTGTGTGCTGCACGGCCCGTCGTGTAGACCCGTTGTCGCCGTCGACAGGTCGGCCGGCACCTACGGCCGCGCCGCAATCTCGTCCAGATGCCACAGCAGGTCCGCCGGATCGTCATACACGCGCAGCGCGCCGGCCCGTTCCAGTTCGTCGCTGCCATACCCGCCCGACAGCAGCCCGACGCCGAGTGCGCGGCAGCGGGCCGCGGCGAGCATGTCCCAGATGCTGTCGCCGACCACCACCGTGTGTTCGATCGGCACGTTCAACTGAGCGGCCGCGGTCAGGAACAGGTCGGGGTCCGGCTTCGCATACTTCACCTGGTCGCGCGTGACGACGACCTGCTTCGCCGGATCGACGCCAAGCGCTTCCAGATTGATCGCCGCGGTTTCCATCCGCCCGCTGGTCGCGATGGCCCAGCGAATGCCGGCATTCGTCAGCGCGGCCAGCAACTCGCGTGCACCGGGCAGCGGCCGCACCTGCGCGCGCAGCCGCTGGTAGGCGGCCGCATGCAGCCGCGCGAGCCGCTCGACGCGCTCCGCGTCGATGTCGCCGGCCGTCTCGCGCAGCAGCTGATTCAGGAACAGGCCGCCGCTCATCCCGATCTTGCGGTGGATGCGCCATACCGACAGTTCAATGCCCTCGGCATCGAGCGCCTCCTTCCACGCGAGCACGTGCTGATAGACGCTGTCGACGAGCGTGCCGTCGAGATCGAACAGAAATGACGTTTCAATGCGCATGTGAATCTCCTGGTCCGGTAGCGTTCGGGCAAATCGTCGGCAAAAACCCATTCGTTACATTATCGGTGCGCGGCCGTGTCACCGCCATGTCCCGCGCCGCACATGCCGCACGCGCCGCGCCCGGCGGCAGCGTGTCGAACGGCGCTGGTACAATCGCGCCGATGCGCCGGGCGGGCCGCCCGCGCGCGCCCAACCTTCGTCGAATCCCCGTATGGCAACCCCCGACGCCGTCAGTTCCGAACAATCGTGGTGGGGCGTTCTGGCCCTTGCGCTCTCCGCCTTCATCTTCAACACCACCGAATTCGTACCCGTCGCGCTGTTGAGCGCGATCGGCGACAGCCTGCAGATGCAGCCGACCGCCGTCGGCCTGATGCTGACGATCTACGCGTGGGCCGTCGCGGTCGTCTCGTTGCCGCTGACCTTCGTCACGCGGCACGTCGAGCGCCGCAAGCTGTTGGGCGTGGCGCTGCTGGTGTTCATCGGCAGTCATGTCGTGACCGGCTTTGCGTGGAACTTCACCGTGCTGATGATCGGCCGGCTCGGCATCGCGTGCGCGCATGCGGTGTTCTGGTCGATTTCGATCCCGCTCGCGGTACGGCTCGCGCCGAGCGACCGTAAAAGCCGTGCGCTCAGCCTGATCGCGATGGGCTCGGCGATCGCGATGGTGGCCGGGATTCCGCTCGGCCGCGTGATCGGCGAGGCGTTCGGCTGGCGCGTCACGTTCCTGATCATCGCAGGCGCGGCGGGCGTCGCGCTGCTGTTGCTGCGCGCCACGTTGCCGTTGCTGCCGAGCCAGGGCGCCGGATCGCTGAGCAGCATCGGCGTATTTCTGCGCAAGCCCGCGCTGGTCGCGCTGTACGCGATCACCGTGCTGGTCGTGTCCGCGCACTTCACGTCGTACACGTACATCGAACCGTTCGTGCAGAGCATCAACCACGCGAGCAATAGCCGGATCACGTACGTACTGATCCTGTTCGGCGTCGCCGGCCTGCCGGCCGCGGTCTGCTTCAATCGCGTCTACCCGCACCGGCCCGACGATTTCCTGCTGGCGTCGATCGTGGCGCTGTCAGGCTGCCTGCTGATCCTGTTCCCGTGCGCGCTGAACATCGTCACGCTGTCGGCGCATACGCTGGTGTGGGGCGGCGCGATCGTCTGTTTCGGGCTGGCGATGCAGGCGTGGGTGCTGAAGCTGGCGCCGGAGGCGACCGACCTGGCCGTGTCGATCTACTCCGGGCTGTACAACGTCGGGATCGGCGCCGGCGCGCTGCTCGGCAACCATATCGCGGGCGACTTCGGGCTGCCGTGGATCGGCACCTTCGGCGGCGTGGTCGCGATCTTCGCGGCCGGGATCGCGTGGGCCGCGTTGCGGCTGCACGCGAAACGGGAAGCGGCGGTCGCGGCCCCCGCGCCTTGAAGCCGCTGCGCGGCTCGCGCCCCGTGGATCATGCCACCGAATAACCGCCGTCGGCCACGAGTGCATGCCCCGACACGTAGCTGGCGTCGTCCGACGCGAGGAACGCGACGATCGTCGCCATTTCCTCGGCGGAGCCCCACCGTCCTGCCGGTGACGACGCGGCGAACGCCTGTTGCGCTTCGTCCGACGGCCAGATGCCGCGGTGATGGAACGGCGTTTCGATCAGGCCGGGGCACAGTGCGTTGACGCGGACGCCGCGCTTGAACCACTCGATCGACGCCGTCTTCGTCATCCCGATCACCGCGTGCTTGCTCGCGATATAGACCGACGCGTTCTCGAAGCCGATCAGGCCGCCCATCGACGCGTTGTTGATGATGCTGCCCGACCCCTGGCGCAGCATGATTTCGGCCGCGAACTTCATCGAGTTGAAGACGCCGCGCACGTTCGGCTCGAACACCTTGTCGAAACTTTCCGCATTCTGCTCGAGCAGCGGCGCGAACACGCCTTCCGTGCCGGCATTGTTGAACGCGATGTCGAGGCGGCCGTAAGTCGATACCGCGAAGTCGAAGAGCTTGCGCAGATCGTCTTCGTTCGCGACGTCCGCCGCGAATGCGCGGGCCTCGCCGCCGGCCCTCGTGATCTCGTCGACCAGTCGATCGAGTTCCGTCTTGCGCCGGGCGCTGACGACGACCTTCGCGCCGCGTCGCGCGAGTTCGATCGCCGATGCGCGGCCGATGCCGGAACTGGCGCCCGTCACCACGGCGATGCGGCCTTCGAGTTGGGCAGGTTGAGTGCTTGCGTTCATGATGCGTTTCTCCAGAGTGGTTGACCGTCCACGTCAATGCGACGTCTGGTGCCCATTGTGGGCGCTCGATCGTCGCAATAAAATGGAACAATTACGCATTCAGAATTCCTGATTCAGGAATGAAGTGCACAGTTTCCGGTGCGTCAGAAGGGTTCGCCATGCTCAACCGACTCGATCTCCTCAAGATCTTTGCCGCGGCTGCCGCGGCCCCCACGTTCCGCGAGGCGGCGGCGCGTCTCGGCGTATCGCCGCAGGTCGTGACGCGCGCGGTGCGTGAGCTGGAGGAGATGCTCGGCGAAACGTTGTTTCACCGGACGACCCGCAGCATCCGGATTACCGCATTCGGCCAGTCGTTCGCGCGTGACGCGCAGGCGGCGCTTTCCGCCGTCGACGGGCTGTTCGGGCCCGCGGCCGCCCAGGTCGACGAGCCGGTCGGCATCGTCAGGATCACGGCGCCGTCAGGCATGGGGCGGCATTACGTGCAGCCGATCCTCACCGGCCTCATGCAGCAGTATCCGGGGCTCGTGCCCGATCTGCGGCTGTCCGACGTGCCGTCGCCGGTGGTCGACGAGCAGATCGACATCGGCGTGCGCGTCGGCGCGATCGGCGACAACCGCTTCGTCGCGCGCATGGTCGGGCCGCTGCCGATGTGGGTCGTGGGCGCGCCGTCGCTGATCGAGCGGCTGGGCGAGCCGAAAAACCGCAAGGCACTCGAAGCGATGCCGGTGACGTGCCTGATCGACCGCGCGAGCGGCCGCGCATGGCCGTGGATCTTTCGGGGGGAGCAACACTTCGTTCCGTCGTCGCCGGCCTATCTGACGGACGACACCGAGGTGGAGATCGAGGCCGTGTGTGCCGGAGCAGGATTCGGCCAGTGCTCGGAGTACCTGGTCCGGCAGTATGTCCGGAAGGGGCGCTTGGTGCGCCTGTTGCCGAGTCTCGAACCCGAGCCGTGGAAGCTGCACGTCTATCGGCCGCGGCGCGGCCCGATGCCCCGGCGTATCCGGGTGGTGTACGACGAACTGGTGGCGAAGCTCGCGGAGGCGACGTGGCGGGAGTAGGGGCCGTCGCTGCCGTGCCGTCCGCCGACACGCTGCGGGATCGTCATGGTGTCGCCGCACCCGCATGCGGTGATCGCGGGCGACTCCGTGCTGCCGTGGATCGACGCCATCGACGGCGTGGTCGGCAGCGTTCGCGGCCAGGCTCGCGTTGCAGCGGCACGAGCGGCGGGCAGTGGCACCGGGCCATTACCACACGGCCCGCATCCTGCCGAACCGTCAATGCGCCCCGTCGCGCCCGATCCCCGCCGCATCGCGCTGCCGCAGTTTCGCGTACAGCGTCGTGCGTGAAATGCCGAGCTGCCGCGCGGCAGCCGACACATTGCCGTCGTGCTCGTCGAGCGCCCGCCGGATCGCGTCGAGCGACTGTTCGTACAGGCTCGCCTGTGGGCCGGCGGCCGGCACCGCATGGCACACGTCGGCGGCCTCCTCGAGCACATCGGCGTGACGCGCCGTCGCCACGCGATCGAGCGGCGCACGCACGGTGCGCACCCATACGTGGCTACCATCGTCGCGCGCGATCCGCTGCGGCGTGCGGGCCGGTGTCAGCAAACGGCGCCGCTGCGCGGGCGTCGCGCCGGGAAACAGTTGCCGGAGATCGTACGGGGCCACCGGCCCGACGGGCGTGAGATCGAGCATCTGGCGCGCCAGCCGGCTCACAGCGCGCACGCGGCCCGCTGCGTCGAGCGCGATGACGCCGGCGAGCGGCGTGCCGAGCCAGCGCGGATCGAATTGCACCTGCAGCAGATGGCAGTCGCGCAGCATCGCGTAGAGCCGCTGCTCGGCGGACAGCGACGCGTGCCGGAACGGCTCGCGCAGCTGCACGACGTTGCGCCTGCCGATGCCGGTGATATCGAGCGCGCCGATCACTTCGCCGTTGAAGCCCACCAGCGGCACCGCGAGGCAGAACACCCGCGACAACTCGTCGAGATAATGCTGCGCGCCCGCGACGACGGCTTCGGCGCCGTCGTGAATCACGCAGCTCGGCGCGGTCGTGCCGATGTTCGGTTCGACGATCCGGCGCCCGGCGACGATCGGCGTCAGCAGCGCGTCGGCGCATTGCGGGCTGCGCCGCGCATGGATGATCGTGCCGTGCGGATTGACGCACATGATCGTCCATTCGATGCCGCCGAATGCCGCCCACAGCGGCTCGATCTCCTGCGCGACGCAGCGGTAGAGCCGCCGGTCCGCGCGCGATTCGTCGTGCTCGCGCTGCATTTCATAGCGGGCGGTTTGCCATGGCCGCAGCCCCGCGTCGCGCGAGCGCAGCCACGAGCGTGCGACGCTGGCCGGCAACGCCGCTTCCGGCAGCGGCTCGCCCGCGGCGAAGCGGGCGCGGAGCCGGTCGAGGTCGACCGGCCGTGAAAGGGATTCGGGGGCTGTATTCACGCTGCGCTCCAGTTTGGGACGAAGAGCCGGGCCCGACGTGCCGGCTTGGCGTGTCGCGCGAATGCGTAATATAGCCCGGTGCCAGAAGCAGGGCATTTTCCCGAGAACAGGCGCCGCCGCGTGCGGCCGATTTGCGTCGGCGTGCCGCCGGCGGCGCCTTTTGCGTTCAATGCGGCAGACGCAGGATCGGCTTGAGCGTGATGCCTTTGCTGCTGTCCTCGGCGGCCTGGTTGATCTGCTCGAGCGGATAGAACTTCACCAGCCGGTCGAACGGAAACCGCCCTTGCAGATACAGTTGCACGAGTTGCGGGATGAACGTCTGCGGCACGCTGTCGCCTTCGACGATGCCGCGGATCGTATGGCCGCCGAGCAGCAGGCTGTTCACGTCGAATTCGGCCTTGGTGCCGAGCTTCGGCGCGCCGACCACGCCCATCGTTCCGCGCGAGCCGAGCGCGTCGATCCCTTGCGACAGCACGGCCGGCAGCCCGGTCGACTCGAGCGCGAAGTCGACGCCGCCGCCGGTGATCTCGCGGATCGCCTCGACGACGTCGACTTCCCGGCTGTTGATCGCATGCGTCGCGCCGAGCTCCAGCGCCAGCGCGAGCCGTGACGGCACGATGTCGACGGCGATGATCGTCGTCGCGCCGGCGATGCGCGCGGCCATCACGGCGCTCATGCCGACCGCGCCCGCGCCGAAGCTCGCGAAGCTGCTGCCGGTGCGCACCGCGAGCGAATTGATTACGGCGCCCGCGCCGGTCTGGATCCCGCAGCCGAGCGGGCCGAGCAATTCGAGCGGCGCTTCCTTCGGCACCTTGATCGCGTTGTTCTCGCGTGCGAGCGCGTAGCTCGCGAACGACGACTGCGCGAAGAAATGATCGTGCAGCGGTTGTCCGGCTTCGTCCCGGATGGCCGTCTGCCCGTCGGCGTCGGCGCCGCCGAAATTCAGCGCGAAGAACTGCCGGCAGTACGCGCCGTGACCGCCCACGCACGACGCGCAATGGCCGCACGCACCGTAGGTCAGCACGACGTGATCGCCGGCGGCGAGCGTCTTCACGTTCGGGCCGACCGCCTCGACCACGCCGGCGCCTTCGTGACCGAGCACGGCCGGCAGCGGCACCGGATAGTACTGGTCGCGCACGATCAGGTCGGTATGGCACAAGCCGGTCGCGACGACGCGCACCAGCACCTCGTCGCCGCGCGGCGCGCGGATGCGGGCCGCTTCGATCGAGAAGGGCGCGCCGGCCGCGCGCGCGACGGCCGCGGTGACGGCGCGCGTATCGTTTTCGGTGTACATGGTCGGTCTCCTCGTCAAATCGGATACAGCGGCGCTTCGCCCTTGATCGTCAGCCACTGCCACTGCGTGAATTCCTCCCAGTTTGCCGCACCGCCGATGCTCGAGCCGTTGCCCGAGGCGCCGACGCCGCCGAACGGGTTGATCACTTCGTCGTTGACCGTCTGGTCGTTGATGTGCAGCAGCCCCGTGTTCAAGCGCTCGCCGATCCTCAGTGCGCGACCGACGTCGGCCGACAGGATCGCCATCGACAGCCCGTATTCGGTCTTGTTCGCGAGCGCGATCGCCTCTTCGTCGGTATCGAACGGCACGACGATCGCGACCGGCCCGAAGATTTCCTCGTCGAATGCCGGATTGCCCGGCGCAACGCCGCTCAGCACGGTCGGCTCGAAGAACAGGCCGCGATGGCCGCCGCCCGTCTCGACGCGTGCGCCCGCGCGGCGGGCCGCGTCGACCACGCTCGCCGCATGGTCGCGTTGCGCGGCGTTGATCAGAGGGCCGAGGCCGACGTCGCCGGTGGCCGGGTCGCCGACGCGCAGGCTTCGCGCCTTCTCGACGAGCTTCGCGACGAAGCGGTCGTGAATCGCGCGCTGCACGAGCACGCGGCCGGTCGCCATGCAGATCTGCCCTTGATGCAGATACGCGCCCCACGCGGTGTTGGCGACCGCGCGGTCGAGGTCGGCATCGTCGAGCACGATCAGCGAATTCTTGCCGCCGAGTTCGAGCGATACCTTCTTCAGGTAGCGGCCCGCCGCTTCGCCGACCTTGCGCCCGGCCGCGGTGGAGCCGGTGAACTGGATCATCGCGACGTGCGGATCGGCGACCAGCGCCGCGCCGGCTGCGCCGTCGCCGGGCAGCACGTGCAGCACGCCTTCGGGCAAGCCGGCGAGTTCGAACACGCGGGCGATCGCGACGCCGCCGCACACGGCGGTGCGCGGATCGGGCTTCAGTACGACCGCGTTGCCGAGCGCGAGCGCCGGCGCGACCGCGCGTATCGCGAGGTACAGCGGGAAATTGAACGGCGAGATCACGCCGACCACGCCGCGCGGGCGGCGGCGCGCGAGCGACAGTCGGCCGGCCGCCGACGGCAACACTTCGCCGGCTGCGCGCGACGGCAGGCCGGCGGCTTCGTGCAGCGCCTTGATCGTGACCGACGTTTCGAACGACGCCTTCGCGCGCGTCGAGCCGCTTTCGCGCACGAGCCAGTCGACGATCGCGTCGAAGTGCGATTCGGCGACTGTCGCCGCGCGGCGCAGGACTGCTGCGCGCTCGTCGTAGGGCAGGGCGAACCATGCGGGCTGCGCGCGATGCGCGGTAGCCGATGCTTCGGCGATGGCCGCGCTGTCTGCGACGCCGATGCGGCCGAGTGTGTTGCCGGTCGCCGGTTCGATCACGTCGGCCGCTTGCGGGCTTGCGTGCCAGCGGCCGTTGAAGGTCTTGCCGCGCCAGATGTCGGTGTCGAACAGTGCGGGGGTGCTGCTGCTATCCATGTGCGCTCCTGGTGAATTCGGATCGGCCGGGTCGGTTTTGTTGCGTGGGCATCGACCGGCATACGCGCGAGGGTAGGCGGGCGGGGCAAAACCGGGGTATCCGGGTTTGTTCCCACGCGCGGAGGGCGCGTGGAGTGGGGGGCGTTTGCGATTGGGTGTGCGGAAATTGAACAGTTGCGGTGCGGGTTGTTGCCGCATGCGGTCTGGTGACACGGCAGGTTATTGCTGGTGTAGTGCGACGTGCGCCGTATCTGAAGGCTCAGCGCGTAAACCTGCGGCAAGACCTGCGCTCACGCTTCGTCGGAGCGGTAGTTACCGACCTGGAGCGGCCAATGGATCTCGTACCGTTTCAACGGCTGCTTCCGAAGTTCAACGGACATCCGCACTTTTTGCGTCGGCCAGCCCCGCATTGCCACGGCGGCCAATCTCGCCAGCACTAGTCCGGCTTATACTTACTGTGGTCAACTGAAGTTCTGCCGATACATTCGAGGGAAAAATGGCGACAGGCATCGATCAGATGTTTCAGGACTTTACCTCTTTAGAACCGGAACTAACAGCAGCCCTCAATGAGGCTCCCAACGAGAGCGATACGCGATTAAAAGCCCTTGATCGAATTTTGTTTGAGATTTTGGGGTGGCGACATGAGTCCGTTTTCACCGAACCAGCAACCTCATCTGGATATATTGATTATCTTCTAACAGTCGGAGAACGACGAGGTGCTATAGTGATTGAGGCTAAGCGCTCCGGTCTTCTCAAGGCTAGTACTGCCGCAAATAAGGCCACGGTCCTATCCCTTAATGGTCCCGTCTTGCAACCGATGAAGGAGGGTATTCGCCAAGCACTAGCGTATGCAACCGAGCAGGGTACGCCTGTGGCGGTGCTTACTGACGGTAGTTGTTGGTTGTTTTTCAAAGCCTCAAGAACCGACGGCCTTCCTCCCTTGCAGGGAAAAGGAATCTTCTTTCCTACCATAGAATCCGTTAAGGATGACTTTTCGCGGTTTGCAGAATTACTTGCGCTTCCATACGTGCTTGAGCGACGCCATTTTGCACACCTTAATTCAGCTGAAGGAGTGTCAATCGGCGAGGCGGAGGAACAGTATTTCGTTTCAAATCCAGCTGACGCACATATGAAGCCACGCGATGCCCTCGCAACCGATGCATCTTTAATGTTCTCTCAGTTTTTCTCCCGTCTATCAAATACCGAAGACAAAGAGATGGTGCGTGCGTGTTTCGTCGAAACGCCGGAAAGTCGACGTGCCGATTTTGAACTCCAAAAAATTGTTCAAAACGTACTGAACGGTATAGCCTCGCTCGACACCGCCGAAAGCTCTGCTCTTCAGGCAGAAATCGAGAAAACGCTAACCTCCCAAAGGTCGGAAACGGTTCTTCTTGTTGGCAATAAAGGCTCTGGAAAGTCAACTTTTATAGATCGATTTTTTGGGGAAATATTGCCGTTCAGTGTAAGGCAACAATGTTCAATTGCAAGAGTCAATTTAGATGAATATTCTGGCGATCCTTCCAGCATAGTCGAATGGGCAATTCGCCAACTTCGAGGGTTGTTGGAGGTTCAAATCTGCACTAATCAACCGCCCAGTTATGACGACCTCCAAGGTATTTTCTGGGGTGAATACGTTCGTTGGAAGGATGGCCCCAAAAAACCACTGTACGAAACCAACAAAGACCAGTTCAAAATTGCTTTCGGCGACCATATGGAAGTTAGGAGAGAGAGTCAGCCGGAAGAATATGTTCGTCTCTTACTGAAACGGTCTACCTTAGGGCTGAAGCGCTTGCCATGTATTGTCTTCGATAACACCGATCAATTTTCGCCTGATATCCAAGACAAGATCTATCAGCTTGCGCACTCACTCGAGAGTGCGTCTGCGGTTTTTATCATGGTTCCAATAACAGATCGCACTGTTTGGAGGCTGAGCAAGGCTGGTGCACTTCAAAGCTATGCAGCCAAAAGCTTCTACCTTCCAGTCCCTGAGGCTAAGGAAATACTGTCGCGGCGAGTGCGCTTTGTAAAGGAAAAAATCAATGTGGAGAAGGAAAATAATTCTTCTTATTTTTCAAAAAAGGGATTTTCAGTAAGTATCGATGACCTATCGATGTTCGCAGACGCAGTCGAGAGAATATTTGTTGATAGCGACTATGTCTCTGGGCTCATCGGACGACTTGCAAATTTTGACATTCGGCGTATGTTGCGGCTGGCCGAAAGAATTTTTGTTTCTCCGGAAATCAAGATCGACGACATTGTCAAGTCTCACTATGGCGGGCCGTCTGTTTCGTCTGATAAGTATCGAACTCATCGGGCACTTATAAAAGGAGAATATGATCGCTTTTCCGAGATGGAGAACGAGTATATTTGCAACCTATTTTATACGGACCCACGTAAGCCGACATCTCCTTTGCTTGCTCTTTATGTGCTCTGGATATTGCGTCAACGTTCCGCAAATGTTCGGTTAGATCAAGTAGAGGCGCGACATTGGCTGATATCGGAATTATGTGACTTCTTTGAGGCGTGTGGAGTTTCCGTTGAATCCGTTTTGACAACCGTGACTCGCCTATTTGATCGGAGATTATTGGAGACACTTGACCCGAATGTGGAAAAGCCGACTCTTTCCGATCGAATTGCAATAAAGGAAAGCGGTATTGCACATATCGAATTACTAGGCAACTCTTCAGTTTATATGGAGCAAATGGCATTGACGACGGGAATTAATAGTCGTCTAGTGCGTGATGAGCTGAAGCAAAAGTCATATGGTTCGAGTAGCCAGAGTTTTATCGAAATGCGCGATGTGTTTATTGCATATTTACTTAAAATTGACTCGACTCGGGTTTCTATCCCGCAAACAAATCAGTACAAGCAGTTGAACGAGGTGAGGGCATTTGTCCGGGACATCAGGGCGCTTGATAGACCGGGACCACGCCAACAAGCCACTAGTCCGAATCGGAGGGGTGTTGGCATACGTGCGAAGCAATCTGGTGTCACACGCAAGAACTTTCGAGGCGGCAAATCACGCTAGAGAGACGTCCGTTCGCTAACGTCAACTGCCATTAGGCTGATGCCGCCAGAGCGTTAGCGAACCTCTGGCGAACGACGAGCATCGACAACGAACGTCGATATCCGCCTACCAACCGCCCTCCGGTCGTCCGCAGCAACCGAAGTCGAAGCCAAAGCCCGGACGGCCAGCCCCTCGTTCTCCCCTCAGGAAAACCCTGATCGACTCAGCTGGGCCGCCGGTTTCAGCGGGTTTTCCCACTGCCGAAACAGCCACATCGCACCGCCGCCCAAGCGCTATGCCGCGCCAGCGCGACCGCGCTCCAGCAAGCCTTTCAGCCCATATATCTTGCCAAAACAGGTATGGTGCAACGCAATATTAGCGGTCAAAAGCTGTATTTCAATACCTGCCAGGTATCAAAAGCTCCGCCGAAAAGTATTGGACGCTCCATTTCCCCGCCGCGTATAAATCCGTTCCATGAACACCCGCCAAGCCGCGCACCCCATGTCCTCCGCCACCATCGAACGCATCGAAACCCGCCTCGTCGACCTGCCGACGATCCGTCCGCACAAGCTGTCGGTGGCCACGATGCACGGCCAGACGCTGATGCTCGTGAAGGTGTTCTGCAGCGACGGCGTGACGGGTCTCGGTGAAGGCACGACGATCGCCGGGATGGCCTACGGCCCGGAAAGCCCCGAAGCGATGAAGCTCGCGATCGATGCGTACCTTGCACCGGCAATCGTCGGCAAGGACGCAACGCGCATCCAGACGCTGATGGCGTTCCTCGGCAAGCTCGCGAAGATCAACCACTTCGCGAAGAGCGCGCTCGAAACCGCGCTGCTCGACGCGCACGGCAAGCGGCTCGGCGTGCCGGTCAGCGAACTGCTAGGCGGCCGCCGGCGCGATCGCCTGCCGGTCGCGTGGACGCTCGCGTCGGGCGATACGTCCGCCGACATCGCCGAAGCCGAGCGAATGCTCGACCTGCGCCGCCACAACGTGTTCAAGCTGAAGATCGGTGCGAAGCCGCCAGCGACGGATATCCGCCACGTGGCCGAAATCAAGAAGGCGCTCGGCGATCGCGCGTCGGTACGCGTCGACGTGAACATGGCATGGAGCGAAACGCAGGCCGCGCGCGCGATTCCCGCGCTGGCCGATGCGGGCTGCGAGCTGGTCGAGCAGCCGGTCGCGTCGGCCGCGGCGCTGGCGCGCCTGATGCGCCGCTTCCCGGTCGCGCTGATGGCCGATGAAATCCTGCAAGGCCCCGACAGCGCGTTCGACATCGCGAAGCATCACGGCGCGGACGTGTTCGCGATCAAGATCGAGCAGAGCGGCGGCCTTTTTGCCGCGCAGCGCGTGGCCGCGATCGCGGATGCGGCCGGCATCGAGCTGTACGGCGGCACGATGCTCGAAGGCGCGGTCAGCACGGTCGCGTCCGCGCACCTGTTCGCGAGCTTCGCGAACCTGCAGTGGGGCACCGAATTGTTCGGGCCGCTGCTGATCACCGAAGAGATCCTGACGCAGCCGCTGGACTACAGCGACTTCGAACTGACCGTGCCGGACGGCCCCGGTCTCGGCATCGAGCTCGACGAAGACAAGGTCAGGCGTTTCACCCGCGACGGGCTCACGCGAGTCGCGCGGTAGCGGTAGCCCGAGTCAGGCACGACCGTCATCCCCCAAATACACATGGAGACACCATCATGAGCGTCAAAGTTTTCGAAACCCGGGAAGTGCAGGATCTGCTGAAGGCTGCGTCGAACGCGGGCGGGAACGGTACGAAGGGCGGCAACGCGCGAATGCAGCAGGTCGTGCTGCGCCTGCTCGGCGACCTGTTCAAGGCGATCGACGATCTCGACATCACGCCCGACGAAGTGTGGGCCGGCGTGAACTACCTGAACAAGCTTGGTCAGGATGGCGAAGCGGCGCTGCTCGCGGCCGGCCTCGGTCTCGAGAAATATCTCGACATCCGGATGGATGCCGAGGACAAGGCGCTCGGCGTCGACGGCGGCACCCCACGCACGATCGAGGGGCCGCTGTACGTCGCGGGCGCACCGGTGCGCGACGGCGTCGCGAAGATCGACCTCGACGCGGACGAAGGCGCGGGCCCGCTGGTGATCCACGGCACGGTCAAGGATCTCGACGGCAAGCCGGTGGCCGGCGCGGTGGTCGAATGCTGGCACGCGAATTCGCACGGCTTCTATTCGCACTTCGACCCGACCGGCAAGCAGAGCGACTTCAACCTGCGCGGCGCGGTGAAGACGGGCGCCGACGGCAAGTACGAATTCCGCACGCTGATGCCGGTCGGCTATGGCTGCCCGCCGCACGGCGCGACGCAGCAACTGCTGAACGGCCTCGGCCGTCACGGCAACCGCCCCGCGCACGTGCACTTCTTTGTCGAAAGCGACGATCACCGCAAGCTGACGACGCAGTTCAACATCGACGGCGATCCGCTGATCTGGGATGACTTCGCGTATGCGACGCGCGAGGAGCTGATCCCGCCCGTGGTCGAAAAGACCGGCGGCACGGCGCTCGGCATGAAGGCCGATGCGTACCAGGACATCGAGTTCGACTTCGTACTGACGCCGCTCGTGCAGGGCAAGGACAACCAGATCGTCGAACGCCTGCGCGCTTCCGCCACGGCATAACCGCCGGCGGCAGGGTGGCGCGCATGCGCCGCCGCTGCCGGCCGGTCCCCCGAGATTCAACCGAAACCGATGCGAGCGTGCTTGCAGGACGCGGCACGCGCATGGGAGGAGTCATCATGTCCGCTACGATCGACCACACCAACGAGCTGGATCACCTGCTGGAAACCGCCGTGCAGGATGACAAGGAGGCCGGAATTTTCCGCTGCCGCCGCGACATCTTCACGAACGCGGCGCTGTACGAGCTCGAGATGAAGCACATCTTCGAGAGCAACTGGGTGTACCTGGCGCACGAAAGCCAGATTCCGGCCAACAACGACTACTACACGACGTGGATCGGCCGCCAGCCGATCGTGATCACGCGCGACAAGACCGGCGAGCTGCATGCGGTCATCAATGCGTGCGCGCACAAGGGCGCGATGCTGTGCCGCCGCAAGCACGGCAACAAGGGCAGCTTCACCTGCCCGTTCCACGGCTGGACCTTCTCGAACACCGGCAAGCTGCTGAAGGTGAAGGACGAGAAGACGACCGAGTATCCGGTGCAGTTCAACACGGACGGTTCGCACGACCTGAAGAAGGTCGCGCGCTTCGCGAACTATCGCGGCTTCCTGTTCGGCAGCCTCAGCGCCGACGTGCTGCCGCTCGAGGACTACCTCGGCGAGGCACGCGTGATCATCGACCAGATCGTCGACCAGGCGCCGAACGGGCTCGAAGTGCTGCGCGGCAACTCGTCCTACATCTACGAAGGCAACTGGAAGATGCAGATGGAGAACGGCTGCGACGGCTACCACGTCAGCACCGTGCACTGGAACTACGCGGCGACGATGGGCCGCCGCAAGGAAGACGGCACCAAGGCCGTCGACGCGAACAGCTGGAGCAAATCGGTCGCGGGCGTGTACGGGTTCGACAACGGCCACATCCTGCTGTGGACCAAGACGATGAACCCGGAAGTGCGGCCCGTGTACCGGCATCGTGACGAAATCAAGGCGCGCGTCGGCGACGTGCAGGCCGATTTCATCGTGAACCAGACGCGCAACCTGTGCGTGTACCCGAACGTGTTCCTGATGGACCAGTTCAGCACGCAGATCCGCGTGGTGCGGCCGCTCGGTGTCGACAAGACCGAAGTCAGCATCTTCTGCTTCGCACCGAAGGGCGAGAGCGACACCGATCGCACGACGCGGATTCGCCAGTACGAGGATTTCTTCAACGTGACGGGCATGGGTACGGCCGACGATCTCGAGGAGTTCCGCGCGTGCCAGGCCGGCTATGCGGGCATTACGGCGATGTGGAACGACCTGTCGCGCGGCGCGCCGCTGTGGGTACACGGCCCGGATGAGAACGCGAAGAAGATGGGGCTGAACCCGCGCATCTCGGGCGAGCGCAGCGAGGACGAAGGGCTGTTCGTGTGCCAGCACGAACATTGGGTGCACGTGATGCGCGATGCGCTGAAGAAGGAACGCGGGGAGGTGACGGCATGAGCTTCGATTACCGGACCATTTGCGCGGCGCTGTATCGCGAAGCGCGCCTGCTCGACGATCGTCAGTGGGACGAGTGGCTGACCTGCTACACGGAAGACGTCACGTACTGGATGCCCGCATGGGACGACGACGACCTGCCGACCGACGATCACCAGAGCCAGATCTCGCTGATGTATTACCCGGACCGCGGCGGCCTCGAGGATCGCGTGTTCCGGATCAAGACCGAGCGCAGCGGCGCGTCGACGCCCGAGCCGCGCACCAGCCACAACGTGACGAACGTCGAGGTGCTGGCCGAGCGCGATGACGAAGTGGATGTGCGCTACAACTTTCACACGCTGAACCATCGTTACCGCGTGACCGATCACTTCTTCGGCACGATGTTCGTCACGTTGCGCCGGGCGGGCGATGCGCTGCTGATATCGCACAAGAAGATCGTGCTGAAGAACGACTACATCCGGCAGGTGCTCGACGTGTATCACGTCTGACGCTGTTGCTTTGTCATGAAAGGAAGTGGAGGTGACGCCATGTCCAGCTACAAGATTGCACTGAATTTCGAGGACGGGGTAACCCGCTTCATCGATTGCAAGGCCGGCGAGAAGGTTCTCGACGCGGCCTTCCGCGCGAAGATCAACCTGCCGATGGATTGCTCCGACGGCGTATGCGGCACCTGCAAGTGCCGCGCCGAAAGCGGCAGCTACGACCTCGGCGACGACTACATCGACGACGCGCTCACCGAGGACGAGAAGGACGGCGGCCTCGTGCTGACGTGCCAGATGGTGCCGCAGAGCGATTGCGTGATCGCGGTGCCGACCTCGTCGGTCGCGTGCAAGACCGGCCAGAGCGGCTTTGCCGCGACGGTCACGAAGGTCGAGCAGCACAACGATGCGGCCGTCGTGCTCGAACTCGACGTCGGCGCGGCCGCCCCCGTGTTCCTGCCGGGCCAGTACGTGAACATCGACGTGCCCGCGAGCGGCCAGCACCGCTCGTATTCGTTCTCGTCGGCGCCGGCCGACGCGAAGGTCAGCTTCCTGATCAAGAAGATTCCCGGCGGCGTGATGAGCGGGTGGCTCGAATCGGCGCAGCCGGGCGATACGCTGCAATTGCACGGCCCGCTCGGCAGCTTCTACCTGCGCGACGTGCAGCGGCCGCTGCTGTTCCTCGCCGGCGGCACGGGCCTCGCGCCATTCCTGTCGATGCTCGAAGTGCTGGCGCGCAGCGGCTCGCCGCAGAAGGTGCACCTGATCTACGGCGTGACGCGCGATCTCGATCTCGTGCTGGTCGACGCGATCGAAGCGTATGCGGCGAAACTGCCGAGCTTCAGCTTTTCGACGGTCGTCGCGGATGCCGCGTCGAGCCATCCGCGCAAGGGCTGGGTCACGCAGCACATCCCGGCCGATGCACTGAACGACGGCGATGTCGACGTGTACCTGTGCGGGCCGCCGCCGATGGTCGACGCGGTGCGCAAGTACTTCGACGACGAAGGCGTGAAGCCGAACAGCTTCCACTACGAGAAGTTCACCCCCAACGTCACGGCAAAGGCGGCATGACCATGCAACGATTCTCCGGCAAGGTCGTCGTCGTCACCGGCGCGGCGCAGGGCATCGGCCGAGGCGTCGCGCTGCGCGCGGCGGCCGAGGGCGGCAGGGTGCTGTTCGTCGATCGTGCGGACTTCGTCGCCGAGGTGGCGGCCGAAGCGACCGGTGGCGAGACGGCCGGCTTCGTCGCCGATCTCGAAACCTACGAAGGCGCGCACGCGGCGATCGCGTACGCGGCGCAGGTGTTCGGCGGCATCGACATCCTGATCAACGGCGTCGGCGGCGCGATTCGCATGCGTCCGTTCGCCGAATTCGAGCCGGCGCAGATCGACGCGGAAATCCGCCGCTCGCTGATGCCGACGCTCTATGCCTGTCACGCGGTGCTGCCGCACCTGCTCGCGCGCGGCGGCGGCACGATCGTCAACGTGTCGTCGAACGCGACGCGCGGGATCCGCCGCGTGCCGTACTCGGCGGCGAAAGGCGGCGTCAACGCACTGACGTCGGCGCTCGCGATGGAGTACGCGGCGCACAACATTCGCGTCGTCGCGACCGCGCCCGGCGGCACGCAAGCGCCGCCGCGCCGCGTGCCGCGCAATGCGGCGGGCGACACCGAGCAGGAACAGGCGTGGATGGGCGAGGCCGTGCAGCAGGTGACGGACTCGACGTATTTCAAGCGCTACGGCAGCCTCGACGAGCAGATCGCGCCGATCCTGTTCCTCGCATCCGACGAGGCGAGCTACATCACCGGCACGGTGCTGCCGGTGGCGGGCGGCGATACGGGTTGAGCGGCGCGCCGCTTGCCATCGTTCATCGACAGCCCTCATCGACAACCAGACGGCCGGCGCGACGACGCCGGCCACGGAGACATCCATGCGTGATCGCAAAGCCGTCGTTCCGGCGGGAATGGAAGCGGTATACGAGAAAATCGGCTACGCGCCGGGCCTGCAGGTCGGCGACACGCTGTACGTGTCCGGCCAGATCGGCCGCGACGCGGCGATGCAGCTGGTCGAAGGCCGCGAAGCGCAGATCGTGCAGGCGTTCGAGAACCTGAAGCAGGTGCTGGACGCGGCCGGCGCATCGTTCAACGACGTGGTCGACCTGACCACGTTCCATACCGACATGCGCGACCTGCCGCTGTTCATGCAGGTGCGCGACCGCTATCTCGGCGCGCATCCGAAGCCGGCATGGACGGCGGTCGGCGCGCACATGTTGGGCGGCTCGCCCGGCTATATCGTCGAAATCAAGGCGGTGGCCGTGCTGGCGAACTGACCGCGACGTTGCATCATGACCCGGCGTCCGCCCGGTCCTGCGACGCCGGACGCAGGTACGCGATGCCGTGTTCGTCGTACAGGTCGTAGATGAGCCGCAGCATGCGCTCGATGTCGTCGGATTCGTCGAGCATGCGCATGCTCATGATGATCGGCGACACGAGCCGCGCGTCATCCAGTTCGTGGTACGACACGTCGTCGCGCTTCAGCCCGTATACGCTCTTCGGCACGATCGACACGCCTTCGCCGGCCGCGACGAGGCCGAGCGCGACCTGCAACTCGCGCGTCTCCAGCACGCGAGCGGGCTTGAGCGCGCGGTCGTGGAACGCGGCGAGTACCTGGTCCGCATAACTCGGGCGCGGCGCGTTCGGAAACACGATCAGCGTGTCGTCGAGCAGGTCGTGCAGCGACAGCGCCGCGTTCGTTCCGCACATCCGGTGGCCGAGCGGCAGCGCCGCGATCAGCGGCTCCTCGCGCAGCACGACGCGGCGCACGCTCGGATCGTTGAGGCGAATGCGCCCGAAGCCCACGTCGATGCGGCCTTCCTTGAGCGCCTTGATCTGGTCCATCGTCGACATCTCGTGCAGGCTCAGCTCGACTTCCGCATGCAGCTGGCGATAGCGGCGAATCACTTTCGGCAGCATCCCGTACAGCGTCGAGCCGACGAAGCCGACCGACAGGCTGCGCTCGATCTTGCCGACGCGGCGCGTCATCGATTCCAGCTCGGCCGTTTGCGCGAGCAACTGCGCCGCGTGCTGGTGAAAGAAGCGGCCGGTCTCGGTGAGCTTCAGCGGGCGCGACTCACGCTCGAACAGCAACGCGCCGAGCAGCTGCTCGAGTTGCTGGATCTGCCGGCTCAACGGCGGCTGTGCAATGTGCAGCCTTTGTGCGGCACGCGTGAAGCTGCGTTCTTCCGCGACAGCGATGAAATAGCGCAGATGGCGTAGCTCCATGTTCGTTGCCGTCGAGTGAGGGGAGTGAGGGCGCGAGGCGCGAATGGGTCATGTCGATTCTAAGGCAGGGAAGGGGACGGCATGGCCGGATTTTCGTAAAAATTAGTTTGGCTTACAGATTGATTTTTGATGAAGGGCCGCAATCGATGCACCAAAGGAGGACGGTACGGCGATGCATACCTCGCAGATATGAACCGATACCCATTCGGTGTTGGACGGGTGATTTTGCGGTCGCTACTATCGCCGCAAACAGGTTGCACAGCCGAACGGATCAATGCAACAAGGAGACGCCCCCCGATCACATCCCCTTTTGGGCCGGAAGCCAGCGGCAAGTCGAGCGGCAGCGTGTCGAAGCTCGACCGTCGCGACACGATGATCCGGCTCGGTCGTCCTCGTCGGAAATACCGGATTACCGATTAGTAACCCGAATCAACAAGAAATACCCATATCAAAGTTTGGAGACTGAATGAGATTTCACCATCTCGTGGGCGGAGCTTTGCTCGGATTCGCGACGGCCGGTTTTGCGCAAAGCAGCGTGACGCTGTATGGCGTGATCGATACAGGTGTCGAGTATGTGTCGCATGCCAATGCGCAAGGCAAGGGCATCGTGCGGATGCCGTCGATCACCGGCGAATTGCCGTCGCGCTGGGGGCTGCGCGGGTCGGAGGATCTCGGCGGCGGCTACAAGGCCGTGTTTGCGCTCGAGAGCGGCTTCAACGTCGGCAGCGGCACGATGGGACAGGGCGGCCGGTTGTTCGGCCGCCAGAGCTGGGTAGGGATAGAAAGCCCGTACGGCACGGTGTCGTTCGGCCGCCAGTACACGATGACGTATTACGCGGTGCTCGATTCCGACCTGCTCGGCCCGAATATCTATGGCTTGCCGTCGCTCGATGCCTATATCCCGAACGGTCGCGCCGACAATGCGGTGGCATGGCGCGGCAAGTTCGGCGGGGTGACGGCCGGCGCGATGTATTCGTTCGGCCGCGATTCGGCCGGGACCGGCAACTCGCCGGGGCAAGGCACGTGTGCGGGCCCGACGCCCGGCGAGACGACCGTGTGCCGGCTGTGGTCGGCGATGCTCAAATACGATTCGACGGCGTTCGGCGCGGCCGCTTCGTATGAAGAGCAACGCGGCGGCGGCGCGACGGCGGCCGCGAACTTCTTCGACGGCGTGAAGCCGGTACCGCTGACGTCGAACGGCGACAAGGACGATCGCGCGCAGGTCAACGGCTACGTCAACGCGTTCGGCGTGAAGATCGGCGGCGGCTGGATCGGGCGCTGGGTCGACGCCGGTTCCTCGGGCGGCCCGAACCTGCATTCGAACCTGTTCTACCTCACCGCGAACTACTACGTGACGCCGGCCTTCCTCGTCGATGGCGGCGTCTATCACGTCAACGTATCGGGCCAGGATGCGCGCGCGACGCTCGGCGCGTTACGCGGCACCTACTTCCTGTCGAAGCAGACGGCCGTCTATCTGCAGGGCGGCTACCTCGCCAACAGCGCGCACGCCGCGTTCACGATCAGCGCCGGCGGCGGCGGCACGACGCCCGCCCCGGGGCAGAACCAGGTCGGTGTGATGGCCGGCATCCGGCACATGTTCTGAGCAAATCGCTTTCAAAAACGCACATCAATCGAGACAAGACGGAGGAGCGGTATGAATTCGACGACAAGCGGCAACGGCGGTCGCCGTGCATGGCGTGTGGGTGTGCTGGCGGTCGCGTCCGCGATGGGAACGCTCGCGCTGTCCGGCTGTAACGACCACGACGTGGAAGCATCGGGAAGCGGCACGACGTCCGTCGCGCTGGAATGCAACGACACGATGAAGGCCCGCTTCGCACCGGACGCGAACACCTCCGTCATCGCCGTGAAGTCGTTCAAGGCCGGCGATCCGCTGGTGCTGACGGCATCGGCCGCCACGTCCGCGACGCCGGTTGCCGCGAGCGACCTGTGTCTCGTCAAGCTGAACGTGGGCCCCGGTCACGCGGGGCCGGCCGGCGCGCCGTCGACGTCGGCCGGCATCGGCATGGAGATCTGGCTGCCTGCGCCGGCGAACTGGAATCACCGGATCCACAACCTCGGCGGCGGCGGCTGGCAAGGCGGTGCGTACGACGACCCGACGCAGGTCGCGAGCGCCGGCGGTGTGCCGGGCGCGGCGACGATCGCGGCCACCGAGGGGGCGGTGGTCGGCACGACGGATACCGGGCATGCCGTCCCGAACGGTTCGTTTGCGATGAATCCGGACGGCACGATCAACACGACGCTGTGGAACGACTTCGCGCAGCGCAGTCTGCACGAACTGGCGCTCAAGACGAAGGCGCTGGTCGCCGCGTACTACGCGACGCCGCAAAAGTATGCGTACTGGGACGGCTGCTCGACAGGCGGCCGGCAGGGTTACAACGAGGTGCAGAACAATCCGTCCGACTACGACGGTTACCTGAACGGCGCGCCTGCGTTCAACTGGTCGAAGTTCATTACGGGCGAGCTGTATCCGCAGGTTGTCGCGCAGGTCGATCTCGGCGGCGTGACGCTGACGGATGCGCAGCAGTCGCTGCTGTCGGGGGCGGCGGTCAGCGCGTGCGACACGGTCGGCGGCCAGCATCTCGGTTACCTGATGGACCCGGCCCAGTGTCGTTACGATCCGACTCAGGACCCGAACGTGCTGTGCTCGGGCGTGAAGATCGGCGCCGTCACCGGTACGAACACGACGGCCGCGTGCGTGACGGCCGCGCAGGCGACCGCCATGAACAAGACCTGGTACGGGATGACGCGCGACGGTTCGGTGCCGAGCCCCGCGGCCGACATCGGCACGGCCACCTCGCTCGCGAGCAACCAGCTGTGGTTCGGCCTGATGCGCGGCACGCTGACCGGTTCGCTGGCCGGCGCGTCGCCGTTCAGCATCTCGACCGACCTGGTCGCGCTGGAATTGCAGGATCCGACGATCGCGGGCACCAGCTTCACGAACGCGACCGGGAACGGCGCGAACAAGTGGCAGAGCCTCGGCTATGCGGGTCTGGCGAACGCCTATGACCAGGGGATCGCGCTGCAGTCGTCGTTCGGCAACATCAATACCGACAATCCGGACCTGTCGGGGCTCGTGAAGAGCGGTGCGAAGGTGCTGCATTACCACGGCCTGGCCGATCCGCTGATCACGCCGTCGGGCAGCATCAACTACTACGAACGCGTGGCGAGCCGCATGGGCGGCATTCCGGCGGTACAGCAGTACGACCGGCTGTTCCTGGTTCCGGGCATGGGGCATTGCAGAGGCTATGGCGGCGTCAACGGCACGGCCGGCCCGGCGCAAACGGCGAATACGGTGCCGTTGCCGCATGCCGACCGCCAGGACCTGTATGCGCAACTGGTCAACTGGGTCGAGAACGGGAACGCGCCGGCCAGCATCAAGCTGACGTCGGCGGACGGCAGCGCGAGCCAGCCCGTCTGCATGTATCCGGCGAAGGCGACGTACAACGGTTCGGGGTCGATCAAGGACGCGGCCAACTACGTGTGCAAATGACGGGCGGGCGCCGCCGGTGCTTCGCGAACAGCGCCGTCCCGCCGCCTTCAGCCAGCGCGCAAGCGTACCGCCGCTATTGCCCAGTCAGACCGTGTCGACATTCATGACGGATACCCCGTTCAACAACGGTTCGCCGGCCTGCCGCGTCACCCGAGCCCGAATTTTTTCCGCAGACTCGAATCGACCGGGCCTGCCGGCATGAAGCGCCGCAATTGGCGCAATAGCGACGCCTCGCCGTTCGGCGTGCGCCGCATCCGCCACGCGCCGAGCGCCGCGTCCACGATCGTGGCGGCGACGCCGTCGGGTTCGGGCGCGGCTTGCACGCCGTCGACGACAGCCTGCGACGCCAGCGCGCGTTCGCGGTCGTAGTCGGCGATCTTCGCGTTCGCGCGCGGCGCATTGACGTCGAGACTGGTGCGCGTAAACGACGGTTCGACCAGCGTCGCGCGGATGCCGAACTGGCGCACCTCGTGATCGAGCGTTTCGGTCAGCCCTTCGACCGCATGCTTGGACGCCGAATAGAGCCCCATGTACGGCGCCGGCAAGAAGCCGAGCACCGAACTCACGTTGACGATGCGTCCGCTGCGTCGTGCGCGCATGTGCGGCAGCACCGCCTGCACGGTGCGCACGATGCTGAAGACGTTGGTGTCGAACAGGGCGGCCGCTTCGTCCACCGACGTTTCTTCCACCGCGCCGATCAGGCTCGTGCCCGCGTTGTTGACTAGCACGTCGATACGCGCGGCTCGCTCGATGATCGTATGGATTCCGGCTTGAACGGACGCATCGTCGCGCACGTCCATCTCGATCAGCTCGACGCCGGCGACGGGTGCCGTCCGGGCGATGCTGCGCACGGTGCCGAATACGCGACACCCGCGTTTGGCGAAGGTCTCCGCGGCGGCGCGCCCGATGCCCGACGACACGCCGGTCACGACGACAACGATGGAGTTCGACATGGCTGTTTCCTTCGATGCGATGAATAGGGTGTCAATTACGCGCATCCAGCGCGGTCTGAAGTGCAGGTTCGGCAGGCAATCCCGGTTCATGCCGGCCGTGCCGCGCACCGGCGGAATGGCCCGGCCGGATCCTGTACCAGATCGCGTACATCGCCGGCAGGAACACCAGCGTGAGGACGGTCCCGGCGAACGTGCCGCCGATCAGCGTGTACGCGAGTGTGCCCCAGAACACCGAATGCGTGAGCGGAATGAACGCGAGCACGGCGGCCATGGCGGTCAGGATCACCGGGCGCGCCCGCTGCACGGTCGCTTCGACGACCGCATGGAACGGATCCAGTCCCGCCTGTTCGTTCTGATGGATCTGTCCGATCAGGATCAGCGTATTGCGCATCAGGATCCCCGACAGTGCAATCAGGCCGACCAGCGCGTTGATGCCGAACGGCTGCCGGAACAGGATCAGCGTGGGCACCACGCCGATCAGCCCGAGCGGGCTCGTCAGGAACACCATCACCATCGCCGAGATCGAGCGCACCTGGAAGATGATGATGACGAGCGTGATCGCCAGCATGATCGGGAACAGCGGCAGCATCGCCGTCGTCGCCTTGCCGGATTCCTCGATGGAGCCCGCTTCCTCGATTCGGTAGCCGCTCGGCAACCGCGCGACGATCGGCTGCAGCTGCTTCGTGATCGCGGCCGATACGTCCGGCGGCTGCAAGCCGTCGGCGATGTCGCCGCGCACCGTGATCGTCGGCACGCGATCGCGCCAGCGCATGATCGGCTCCTCCATCCGCACGTCGACCTTGCCGACCTGCGACAGCGGAATGCGCTGCCCGTTCGCGCCGGCGAGCGTGAAGTCGTCGAGCCGCGCCGGGTCGAGCCGCGCATCGCCGCCCGAACGCGCGATCACCTGCACGGTCCGGATGTCCTCGCGCACCGCGGTGACGGGCACGCCGGTCAGCAGGAACTGCAACTGCTGCGCGACCGCGCTGGACGTCAGCCCGACCGCCTGCAAGCGATCTTGCTGCAACGTGAAGTGCAGCGTCGGCGCGCGCGTGCCCCAGTCGGCATTGACGGTACGCATCATCGGGCTGCCGTTCATCACGTGCCCGACGTCGGATGCGATACCGCGCAGCGTGTCGGGATCGGGGCCGGTGATCCGGTACGCGACCGGGAACGGCGAATACGGGCCGAACACGAGTTGCGTGACGCGCACGCGCGCTTCGGGCGCGAGGCCGTCGGCGACGGCGCGGCGCAGGCGCGCCTTCAACGCGTCGCGTTCGTCCTGGCTGTCGGTACGCACCACGATCTTCGCGAACGACGGATCGGGCAGCTCCGGGCCCATCGCCAGGTAGAAGCGCGGCGCGCCCTGGCCGACGTACGCGGTGACGATCCGCGCTTCCTTCTGCTTCGCGAGCCATGCTTCGACCTTCGACGCGGCGGCGCTCGTTTGCGAAATCGACGTGCCGTACGGCATCTGTACCTCGACGAGGACCTCGGGGCGATCGGAGATCGGGAAGAACTGCTTCTTGACGACCGCCATCCCGAGAATGGCGAGGACGAACAGGCCGACGACGGACCCCGCAACCAGCCATTTGCGCGCGATCACGCGCGTCAGCATCTGGCGGAAACGGTTGTAGCGCGGCGTGTCGTAGATCGCATCGTGACCGCCTTCGATCTTCTTGAACTCGGGCAGCATCTTCACGCCGAGGTACGGCGTGAACACCACCGCCACGACCCACGACGCAATCAACGCGATCCCGACGATCCAGAACATGTTGCTCGTGTATTCGCCGGCGGTGGAGCGCGCGAAGCCGTTCGGCATGAAGCCGACCGCGGTCACCAGCGTGCCGGCCAGCATCGGCGCGGCCGTATGGCTCCACGCGTAGGCCGACGCGGCCACGCGGCCGTAACCTTCCTCCATCTTCACGACCATCATTTCGATCGCGATGATCGCGTCGTCGACCAGCAGGCCGAGCGCGAGGATCAGCGAGCCGAGCGTGATGCGGTCGAAGTTCTTGCCGGTGGCGGCCATCACGACGAACACCACGGCCAGCGTCAGCGGCACGGCCGCGGCAACCACGAGCCCCACGCGCCAGCCCATGCTGACGAAGCTCACCAGCATGACGACGAGCAGTGCGGCGAAGAACTTGACCATGAACTCGTCGACGGCCGAACTGATGTTCACGGATTGATCGGTGACCTTGGTCAGGCTCATGCCGAGCGGCAGCCCCGCATTGATCGCGCCGACTTCATGGTCCAGCGCGCGGCCGAGGTCGAGCCCGTTCCAGCCGTCGCGCATCACGATGCCGAGCAGCAGTGCGGGTTCGCCGTTGTTGCGGATCAAGAACGTCGACGGATCTTCGTAACCGCGCTCGACGGTGGCGATGTCCGACAGTTTCAGCGTGCGGCCCCGTGAGACGATCGGCGTGTCGCGAATCTTCTGCAGCTTGTCGAATGCGCCGTCCACGCGAATGAATATCTCCGGCCCGCGCGTCTCGACGGAGCCGGCCGCCGTCAGCGCGTTCTGGCCGTTGAGCGCGGCGAACACTTCCTGCGGGCTCACGCCGAGCGTCGCGAGCCGTTCGTGCGACAGCTGGACGTAGATGCGCTCGGGCTGCTCGCCGATGATATCGACCTTCTTCACGCCGGGCACGTGCAGCAGCCGCTGGCGCAGCGTTTCGGCGTCGCGCACCAGCAGGCGCTGCGGTTCGCCCCTGGCCTTCAGCGCGAACAGCCCGAAGGTGACGTCCGCGTATTCGTCGTTGACCATCGGGCCGATCACGCCGGCCGGCAGATCGTTCGCCGCGTCACCGATCTTCTTGCGCGCCTGGTAGAACTGCTCCTGGACCTCCGACGGCGGCGTGCTGTCGAGCAGCGTCAGCGTCGTGATCGCCAGGCCGGGGCGCGTGTAGGTTTCGGTACGGTCGTACCAGCGCAACTCCTGCATGCGCTTTTCGATCTTTTCGGCGACCTGATCGTGCATTTCCTGCGCGGTGGCGCCCGGCCACGCGGTGACGATGGTCATCACCTTGATCGTGAATGCCGGGTCTTCCGCGCGGCCGAGCTTGAAGAACGACACGAGCCCCGCGAGCGAAATCAGGCAGATCAGGAACAGCGTGATCGCGCGCTCGCGCACGGCGAGCGCCGACAGGTTGAATCGGCGTTCGCTCACGGCCGTGCTCCTTCGTCCGCGACCGTGATGGCCGGCGCGGACACGCGGACCGGCTCGCCTTCGCGCAGCAGCTGTGCGCCGAGCGCGACGACGCGTTCGCCTGGCTTGAGTGCGCCGTCGCCGGACACACGCGCGCTGTCGTCGTCCAGATGCTCGACCTTGACCGGCCGCCACGCCACCTTGGCCGGTTCGCCGGCGACGACCCACACGCCGGGCCCTTTGCCCGCGTCCAGCAGCGCGCCGATCGGCACCTGCAGGCCGCCTTGCGACGCGGCGCGCGCGTCGTCCGGCAGGCGGATCGTGACGGTCGCGCCCAGCGGTGCGTTCGCCAGCGTGTCCTGCAGCACGTAGCGCGCTTCGAAAGTGCGTGTTCCCGGATCGGCGGTATCGGAAAGCTGGCGCAGCGTCGCGGGGACGCTGACGTCCGGCTTGCCGAACAGTCCGGCCTGCGCGACCGACCCGACCGCCGGGCGCAGGGTTTCGGGCAACTGGATCACGGCCTCGCGGCTGCCCGCGTGTGCGAGTCGCACCACCGGCTGGCCGGCGCTGACGACCTGGCCGGGTTCCGCGAGCGTTTCCATCACGACGCCGTCGCCGTCCGCGACGAGGTCCGCATAGCCGGTCGCATTGCGCGCGACGTCGGCGTCGGCCTCGGCGGCGCTCAGCTGCGCCTTCGCCGCATCGGCTGCGGCCTTGACCTGGTCATAGGCCGATGCCGATATCGCGCCGGTGCCGCGCAGGTCGCGGTAGCGCGCTTCGTCCTCGGCGGTCTGCCGCGCGCGTGCCCGTGCGGCGGCCACCGCTTCGTCGCGTGCGCGCGCCGCCAGCTTCAGGTCGACGGGATCGATCCGCATCAGCGGCTGGCCGCGCCGGACGGTTTGCCCGGTATCGACGAGCCGCTCCAGCACCTTGCCGGGCACCCGGAACCCGAGATCGCTCTGCACGCGTGCGGCGACGATTCCGGTAAACGCGCGGGACGCGGGAACGGCCGCCTGCACGATGGCGGTGCGCACGAGCGGCGCCTCCGTGCGCGGATCGGAAGGCGCTTTTCCGCTGCAGGCGGCTAGCGCGAGGGGCAGTGCGGAAGCGACTGCGAAGAGAGCGAGGCGACGCCGAACCATGAAAGACCCAGTGACGAAGTGATCGGGGCTTTCATTGTGTATCTAGTGACTAATATAGTCAATGGTCACATGTGGTGACGCATCAAGGCGCGAGGCTGCGGAGAACGAGGCTGGACAGTTGAGCGGGCGCGGCGTCGGTGGTGTCGAGGTTGTATTGCAGCAGCAACGGATTCAGGTACGGGCGCATCACCAGATAGATCGCCGTCGCGGTTTCGTCCAGCGGCGTCTTGCGTTCGAACTCGCCGTTTTGCCGGCCTTCCTGCAGCACGTCCTGCAGCAGCTTCTGCACGCGTGCCTCGTAGGCTTGCACCGACTGCCAGTTTCCGGTGGCGGCCGACGCGGCGATGTCGTACAGCTTGCGGTCGCGGAAGAACAGCCGAAGGCTCGCTTCGGTAAAGACCTTGAACATCCGGCGCAGCTTTTCGGTCGGCAGCTCCGCCTCGGCGACAGCCGTGCGAACGGCCGTTTCGATCTCGTGCAGGCAGTTCGCGCAGATCATTTCCCCGATCGCCTGTTTCGACTCGAAGAACTTGTAGATATAGGCCTTCGAGAAGCCGATCGCCTTCGCGAGGTCCGACACGGTCGTCTTTTCATAGCCGTACCGGCTGAAGTGCTCGGTGGCGGCGGCCACGATCTGGTCGCGGACGTCGTGGTCGGCCGGGCCGCGCGCGGGCGCCGGGGAAGGGTCGATTTTTTTCATGGGCTGCAACAGACAGGAATGGACAACGAGTGACTATTTGGTATTATAGTCACAACCGGATTCTTGCTAATGCCCACATGCTACCCAAACCCATCGTTGCCGCGGCGCTGGCCGCCATCTTGTCGGCGGGGTGCGCCGTCGGTCCCGACTATGTGCGGCCGGACGTGGCGATGCCGGAGCGGTTCCAGGGGCAGGGCGCCGTGGAGCAGCGCCACGCGGCTGCCGACGTCGACCTCGCGACGTGGTGGGCGGGCTTCGGCGATCCGGAACTGACGCGATTCGTCTCGCTCGCGCTCGCGCAGAACCTCGATCTGGCCCAGGCCGCGGCGCGCGTCGAGCAAGCGCGCGCGGGGCTCGGTGCGGCGAATGCCGCTCTGCTGCCGTCGGGTAACGTGAGCGGCCAGGCGGCGAGCGTCTACCAGTCGGTCGAGACCCCGTTAGGGCGCGTGTTGAATGCGACGCCCGGTTTCGACCGTCACGGTAACGACTATGAGGCCGATTTCAACGCGAGCTGGGAACTGGACGTATTCGGCGGATTGCGCCGCGGCCGCGAAGCGGCGCTCGCCGATTATCAGGCTTCCGAAGCGGCGGCGGTCGCGACGCGGCTCGCGGTCGCCGCGCAAACCGCCGACATCTACATCACGATTCGCGGGCTGCAGGGCCGGCTCGAAGTCGCGCGGCATCAGGTGCAGACCGAGCAGGACCTGCTGTCGACCATCAACCTGCTCTATGGAAAGGGCCTCGCGGCGGAACTGCAGGTCAGGCAGGCCGAAGGCGCGCTCGCGCAGGTTCGCGCCACGGTGCCGGTGCTCGAAGCGGCGCTGGACGCGGCGATGAATGCGCTCGACGTGATGCTCGGTGCGCAGCCCGGCACGCATCGCGCGGCATTGCTCGCCGGCGGCGACGTTCCGGTCGCGCCGCGGATCGCGGTGACGGGCACGCCCGGCGAACTGCTCCGGCGCCGGCCCGACCTGATCGTCGCCGAGCGGCGTGTCGCGGCATCGAACGCCCGCATCGGCGTGGCCATTGCCGAGTATTACCCGAAGTTCTCGCTGAGCGGACTGATCGGCAGCGCGACCACGATGGGCGCGGGCAATCTGTTTGCCGGCGGCGCGAACCAGGCGGCGGGTGTGCTCGGCCTGCGCTGGCGTCTGTTCGACTTCGGCAGGATCAATGCGCAGATCGCGCAGGCGAAAGGACAGGATGCCGAAATGCTGGCCGCGTATCGGCTCGCGGCATTGCATGCGACCGAGGACGTCGAGAACGCGTTCTCGGCGCTCGTCAAGCGTGACGAGCAGGCGGCCGTTCTGGCCGACGGCGTCAATTCGCTTGGCCGCGCGAGGGCGGCATCGTTTGCGGCGTACCAGAAAGGCGTCGTGAGCCTGATCGAAGTGTTGCAGGCCGACGAAAGCCTGCTGCGCGCATCGGACGAGCGCGTGCAGGCACGAACCGAATCGGCGCGCGCGGCGGTCGCCGCGTTCAAGGCGCTCGGCGGTGGGTGGCAGGCGCCGGAAGCGCAGGCTGTTGCGGGCCGGTAGCGGTAGCTTCGGAACCTGATCGGTCGGGCCGGACAAGCGTCGAATGATTGCGATGCCCGGCGCCGTGCCCAGTGCGCGGCCACGGTGCCTGCGGATCTGATGAGCAACGCGGAGCAGTAGTCGAATTGTCCCTCATGGGTTACAATCGATTCATGTTCAAAGTCCTGACCACCCCCCAATTCGACAAATGGCTTGACGGCCTTCGCGACCCGGTCGGCAGCGCCGCGATCAGCCTGCGCCTCGAGCGGGCAAAGCTCGGCAACCTTGGCCAGTGGCGTACGATCGGCGATGGCGTCAATGAAATGAAGATCGATGTGGGGCCGGGGTACCGGGCCTACTTCGTGCGGCGCGGAAAGATCATCGTCGTGGTGTTGTGTGGCGGGGACAAGTCGACGCAGAAGAAGGACATCAAGACGGCGAAGCAAATCGCCGCCGAACTGGAGGATTGAATATGAAAATCAGCGAACTGGCCGAATTCGATGGCTCGAAGTACCTGAAGGATGAGGAAGCGATTCGTCACTATCTGGCGCAGGCGTTCGAAGACGGGGATCCTCGACTGATCCAGGCCGCGCTCGGGAACGTCGCGAAGGCGCGTGGCATGACGGCGCTGGCGCGGGAGTCCGGTGTGAAGCGTGAAGCGCTCTACCGTGCGTTGTCGGAGGGTGGGAACGCGGAGTTTGCAACGATCATGAAGGTTGTCGCCGCGTTGGGATTGCATCTGACCGTTGCGCCGACCACGCAGACCGCCGAAGCCGCGCCCGCGCCTGAACCGACCTCTCGCGCGCGCTCGCACACGCGCGCGGCGGCCCACGGATGATGTCATCAAGGGGCTGCAAACTTCGCGTCGGCTCACCCGTATTGATCCGGTCGGCATCGAACGGGGGAGCCCTGCGCGTGGCATGCCGCTACCGATGTATCGCCCCTCGCAACCGCCTCACCTCCCGTTCCGACACCGGCGCCGCCCGATTCCCCCACGCACCGCGCACGTAGCTGACCACCGCCGCGATCTCGCTGCTCGTCAGCGCGCCGCGCATTGCCGGCATCCGGCGCACGGGCCCGGTTTGGCCCGGCGCCGGCCGCGCGCCTTCGACGACGATGCGGATCGCACTCGTCGGATCCGCCGCGAGCACGGCCGGATTCCCGGCAAGCGCCGGCCCCCGATCGCGCACCCCCATGCCGTCCGCACCATGGCAACGCGCACAGAACGCCACATACACACCGCCCCCCGGCGCCTGCTGACCGCCTTCCGGACGCGGCCCGGCGGCCGTCAGCCGCGGCACGCCGACGCCCAGCGGATTCGTCGCGGCAGTCGGTTGCGCGGGCAACGACTTCAGGTACACGGCGATCGCCTGGCGGTCGGCGTCCGTCAGCAACGCGGTGCTTTCGCCGACGACCGGTGCCATCGCACCGAATACGGCGCCGCGTTGCGCGTGACCGCTGCGCAGGAACGCGGCGATGTCGTCAGCCGACCAGCGGCCGAGGCCGTCCGTGTCCGCGCCGGTCAGGTTCGGCGCGAACCAGTGGTCGTTGATGCCGCCGGTGAGGAATGCAGGACTGCGCTCGTCGTAGCCCCGTTCGTTGTAGGCCGGCCCGCGCGGTGTATGGCATGCGCCGCAATGGCCGAGCCCCTGCACGAGATACGCGCCGCGATTCCATTGCGCCGATTGCGACGGCTGCGGCGTGAATCGGCTGCGGTTCGCGAACGCGAGGCTCCAGAGGCCGAGCGCCCAGCGCTGGTTGAACGGAAACGGCAGTTGCGTGAGTTTGGCCGCATTCGCGGACGGCGCGACGCCGCGCATGAAATACGCATACAGCGCGCGCACGTCGTCGTCGGTCAGGTGCGCGAACGACGGATACGGCATTGCCGGATACAGCCGGCGGCCGTCCGCACGCACGCCGCGCCGCATGGCATCGTCGAATTGCCGTAGCGTGTAGTTGCCTATGCCGTGCGCCGGATCCGGCGTGATGTTCGGCGCGTAGATCGGCCCGAACGGCGAATTCACCGGCTGGCCGCCCGCGTACGGCGTGTGGTCGGCTGCGTCGTGGCACGCGGCGCAATCGCCGGCGAGCGCGAGGTAGCGGCCGCGCGCGATCGTCGCGGCGTCGGCGCTCGCGGCAGCCGCGGCGATCACCGGGCGGCGGGCGATCGAAGCGGAAGCGGCGTCGGGCGGCGGGGCGGACGCCCCGGACGCTGCCGAACCCGGCGCCGCCTCCCTCGACCTGGAAAGACGCGGATCGTCTCTCGCGCGAGCGGACATCGACGCGCCGGCATCGGCCGCCGACGCGCCAATCCGTACGAACCTCCAGCCCGACGCGGGTTCGGGCGCTTCCGCCGCCGATGCGGCGCCGGCTGTCTCGCCGGCCGAAGCCGCATTGTCGTCGCGCTGCCTGTCGCATCCGCCGAGCGCGACGCATATCGCGAGCAAGACACCCGCGCGGCGGCCCGGAACCCGGAACGGGAACGAGATCAGCGCCATGGGCTGCAAGGCCCCACGAAAGCGGCGACGATCCCCGTAAACACGAGACCGATCACGAAACCGAGCGCGGCAAGCATTCCGCAGCGCGCGAGAAAGCGCGTACTGTCGTCGCGCGTCGCGACGGACGCCTTGGCATCGTGCCGGCGCCGCCACGCGCGTGCGAGCCACGTCGCGCAGGCCGCGGCCAGCGCGAATGCGCCCGCGGCGATCAGCGCGAGCCACACGCCGACATGCGCCCAGCGCGGCACGGCTTGCGCGACACCGAGCGGATAACACGCGGTGGACGCAAGCGTCTCCGACGCCAGCATCTGCGCGAACCACAGCGCGGGCGCGCCGACGAGGCCGGCGGCGATCGCGAGCAGCGGTGTCCATGCGCGTCGGGCGTCGTTCATCCCACGCTCCTCAGCCAGAACGGCGATACGTACAGCGCGGTGAAGATGAACAGCCACGCGATGTCGACGAAGTGCCAGTAGAGCCCGCCGACCGTCAGCGCGACACGTCGCTCGCGATCGAAGAAGCCGGCGGCCGTCCAGCCGGCGAGCAGTGCGAGGATGACGAGGCCTGCCACCACGTGTGCAAGGTGGAACCCGGTGATCGTGAAATAGAGGCTGCCGTACAGGTGCGCGGTCGGGCCGTACGGATGCTCGCGCCATTCGTGCAGCTGGACGAGCGCGAACGCGGCGCCGAGCACCAGCGCGACGGCGAGCATCGCGACCGAGCGCGCCCGCCGCCCGGCCCGCACCGCACGCTCCGCGAGCCACACGAATCCGCTGCTCGACAGCAACACGACCGTGTTGCCGGTCGCGAGCCCGATCTTCGGCATCCCTTCGGGCGGCCACGGCGCGGAAGATTGCGACTGCAGGTAGAAGTAGCAGAACAGCAGGTAGCCGAACAGCCCGGCCTCGGTCACGATCAGCGTCAGTACGCCCCACCAGCCGCCCGCGCGCTCGCCGCAACTGCCGACGGGCAGCGGGTCGATGCAGGCAGCCGGCGCGCCGGTCGGCACCGTCGCCGACGGCGGTTCGTCCGGATGAAGCCCGGCCGAGGCGGCGGGCGCCTGCGTGTCGGCGCGGGCCGACAGGCGCGTGCGTTGTCCGAGCGTGCGGCGCGGCCACAGCCACGCGCCGGTCGCGATCGTGCAACCGGCAACCGCCGCACAGACGAGTGCGGGCGAGCGCACGAGCATCGCCGCGAACACGCCGGTCGCCAGTAGCGCGAGCACGAACGGCACGCAGCTGTCGTCGGGCATCTTCAGGATCGCGTCAGGCGTCGCGGCAAGCGGCGTGACCGCGAGCGCCTCGCGCCCATCCGCGAGCCGGTAGCCGACGCGCATGCTGGTGCGCGTCGGATCGTCGCGCGTTTCCCACAGCGGGTGCCGCGACGCGACGAGCGGCAGCACTGCGAAGTTGTACACGGGCGTCGGCGACGCGACCGACCATTCGAGGCCGGGCGCGCCCCACGGGTTGTCGCCGGCGCGTGCGCCGCGCCGTGCGCTCACCAGCGCGTTGACGACGAACATCACGATGCCGATCCCGAACACGAACGAGCCGATCGTCGTCAGCAGGTTCGACGTGTCCCAGCCCATCCCGGACGGATAGGTGTAGATGCGGCGCGGCATCCCGAGCAGCCCCGAGAGGTGCATCGGGAAGAAGCCGAGGTTGAAGCCGACCAGGACGACCCAGAACGTCCAGCGGCCGAACCGCTCGTTCATCATCCGCCCGGTGAATTTCGGGAACCAGTACGCGACGCCGCCGAGCACCGGGAACACGTTGATGCCGAGCAGCACGTAATGCAGGTGTGCGACGACGAAGTACGTGTCGGTGAGTTGCCAGTCGAGCGGCACCGCGGCCGTCATCACGCCCGACACGCCGCCGATCACGAACATCAGCACGAAGCCCGCGAAATACAGGAACGGCGTGCGGAACACCGGGCGGCCCGTCCAGATCGTCGCGATCCACGCGAACACCGCGACCGCGCTCGGGATCGAGATCAGCATGCTCGCGGCGCCGAAGAACGCGAGCGCGAGCGGCGCGATACCGGTCGCGAACATGTGATGGACCCACACTTCGAAGCCGATCAGCATCGTCGCGACCGTCGATACCGCGACGGCCTCGTACGCGACGAGCGGCCGCCGGCAGAAGGTCGGCAGTGCGTCCGACACGATCCCCATCGCGGGCAGCACGACGACGTACACCCACGGATGCGCGAACATCCAGAACAGGTGTTGCCACAGGAGCGGCCGGCCGCCTTGCGCGACGTCGAAGAAGTGCGTGCCCGCGTTGCGGTCGAGCCACAGCAGCAGGAACGCGAGGCTCACCGACGGCACGGCGACGAGGTTCGCGACCGACGCGGTCAGCGTGCCCCAGACGATGATCGGCAGCCGGTCGATCGACATCCCGTGCGCGCGCATCCGCAGCAGCGTGACGACGAAGTTCGCGGCGCCGCCCGTCGTCGAGATGCCGAGCAGGATCATCCCGAGCGCATAGATGTCGATGTTCGCGCCGGCGCTGTAGTCGAGCGACGTGAGCGGCACGTAGTTGAACCAGCCGCCGTCCGGCACGGCGCCGAGCGGAAAGCTCGCGTACAGGAACAGCCCGGCGAACAGGAACGACCAGTACGAGAACGCGTTGAGCCGCGGAAACGCCATGTCGCGCGAGCCGAGCATCAGCGGCCACAGGTAGTTCGCGAAGCCGGACAGCACCGGTAGCGCATACAGGAAGATCATCGTGACGCCGTGCATCGTGAACAGCGCATCGTATTGCGCGGGCGTGAGCAGCGTCGCGTTGGGCCGCGCGAGCTGGATGCGCATCACGAGCGCCTCGACGCCGCCGAGCAGCAGGAACGCGAACGCGGTGACGATGTAGCGCAGCCCGATGCGCTTGTGGTCGACGGTGCCGAGCCAGCCGCGCCAGCCGGGTACCGACTCCCACAGTTCCGCCAGCGCGCGCTCGTGCACCGAGCCCGGTGGCGCCTCGCCGAGATCCGGCACGCGGCTGGGGGCGGCGGGCGTCTCGCGGGCAACGTCCATCGGCATCCTCCGTTCAGTGCAGCGTCGCGAGATACGCGGCGAGATCGTCGGCGTCGCGCGGCGCGAGCGCGATCGACGGCATCAGCGACTGCGGCTTGACCTGCCGCGCATGCGCGATCCAGCGGCGCAGGTCGTCGGGGGTGTTGTCGAGCGTGCCGGCCGCGAGCAGCCGGCGCGAGCCGACGTGCGTGAGATCGGGGCCGGCGTCGCCCGTCGCGTCGGTGCCGCGCACGGTGTGGCAGCCCGCGCAGCGCGCGGCGAACACGCGCCGGCCATGCCGTTGCGCGTCGGTGCCGGGCGCGGGTGCCGGCTGGCGCTGCGTGGCGAGCCACGCACGAAACGCGGCGGGCGGCTCGGCCACGACCTCGAGCGCCATGTGCGCGTGCTGCGCGCCGCAGTATTGTGAGCACTGTCCGCGATAGATGCCCGGCCGGTCGGCCTGCAGCCATTGGCGATTCGTTTGGCCGGGAATCGTCTGTGTCTTGCCGGCGAGCTGCGGCACCCAGAACGCGTGGATCACGTCGGCGCTTTTCAGTTCGATCGCGACGGGCTCGCCCACCGGGATGTGCAGCTCGTTCGCGGTGACGAATGCGCTGCCGCCCGCGTCGTCCGGATAGCGCGCGGCCCACCACCAGTCGTGCGCGGTGACGACGACCGTCAGCGCGGGCGGATGCGGCGGCGTCGCGACCGCACCGAGCACGCGCAGCATGGACACGAGCGCGCCGAACAGCAGCACGATCGAGACCGCACTGCCGACGGTCACGATCGTCATTCCGCTGCCGTGGCTGCCGCCTGCCTGCGCGCGCCGGCGGAACATCGCGATCAGCAGCAGCACGGCGATCGCGACGCAGACGAACACGCACAGCGCGAGCAGCGCCCAGCCGAGCACGAAGACCGGCTGCGCGGCGGGGCCGGCTGCGTGCACGACGTACGCGAGCGGCAACGGCGCGGTGGGATTCGCGGGCCCGGTGGCGGCGCGCGCGACCATCGGCACGACGACGCACGCAACCGGCACGAGGCACGCGATACGACGTGTTTTCAAGGGCAGCGGAGCAGGCAATGCGACTCCTTGCAGGATTCGGCGGCATGACGACAGCCGTTTGCGGCGGAGCAATTCTCGTGCGCGTGCGGCGCGGACCTGTGTGACGGCCGCGTTGCGCGCGCTACGGCCGGCGTGTTACAGCCGGCTTGTAAATCGGGCTGCCGTTTATCGGCTACGACTCGTGCTTGCCGCCCTTGCCGCCCTTGCCGCCCTTGCCGCCCTTGCCGCCGTGTTCGCCGTTGCCCGGCAGCACGGCCGACAGCACCTGTCGCGCGGTCTCGACGATCACGCTGGTTTCGCGCGGATCGCCTTTCACCAGCGTTTCGGCGAAATGCTTTGCCTGCTGCAGCGTCACGTGTGGCGGCAGCGGCGGCACCTCGGGGTCGCTCTTCACCTCGAGCACGACCGGCCGGTCGGCGGCGAGTGCCTCGTCCCATGCGGCGCCGAGCTGTTCCGGGTCGTCGACGTAGATGCCCTTCAGGTCGAGCAGCGTCGCGAAACGGTAGTACGGCACGTTCGGAATCTGCTGCGATGCGTCGAATTTCGGGTCGCCTTCCATCACGCGCTGCTCCCACGTGACCTGGTTCAGGTCCTCGTTGTTCAGCACCATGCAGATCCAGCGCGGATCGCGCCACTGCCGCCAATATTTCGCGACCGTGATCAGTTCGGCCATGTTGTTCATCTGCATCGCGCCGTCGCCGACCATCGCGATGACGGGACGCACCGGATGCGCGAACTTCGCGGCGATCGCGTAGGGCACCGCGGCCCCCATCGACGCGAGCCCGCCGGACAGCGAGCCCATCATCCCGCGCCGGATCATCAGGTCGCGCGCATACCAGTTTGCACAGGAGCCCGAATCGCTCGTCAGGATCACGTCGTCCGGCAGCCGCGGCGACAGTTCGGTAAACGCGCGCTGCGGATTCACGCCGCGCCCGGCGGTGGCCTTCGCGGCCGCACGCGCGGCGAGCGTCTCGCGCCAGTCCGCATTCCATCGCGCGATCGTCTCGCGCCAGCCGGTGTCGTTGCGCGGCTTCAGCAGCGGCAGCAGCGCGCGCAGCGTCTCGGCGCTGTCGCCGACGAGGTTGACCTCCATCGGATAGCGCAGGCTCAGCATGTCGGCCTTCAGGTCGATCTGCACCCCGCGTGCCTGGCCTTCCTTCGGCAGGAATTCCGAATAGGGGAAGCCCGAGCCGACGACCAGCAGCGTGTCGCATCCGGTCATCAGTTCATGGCTCGGCTTCGTGCCGAGCAGGCCGATCGAGCCCGTGACCCAGGGCAGGTCGTCGGGCAGCGCGGTCTTGCCGAGCAGTGCCTTCGCGGCGCCCGCGCCGAGCCGGTCGGCGACCGCGATCACCTCGTCGGTCGCGCGCAGCGCACCCGCGCCGACCAGCAGCGCGACCTTCTTGCCGGCATTCAGCACGTCGGCCGCGCGCTGCAGGTCGTCGGGATACGGGACGACCTTCGGCGCGGCATAGCCGATGCCCGAATGCACGGTGCCGTGCGCGCGTTTCGGCGGCGCATAGTCGAGTTCCTGCAGGTCGTTCGGCAGCACGAGCGCGGTGACCGTGCGGGCGCCAAGCGCGGTGCGCACCGCGCGGTCGACCAGGTGGCGCACCTGGCCGGGCACCGTCGCGAGCTGGACGAATGCGCCCGCAACGTCCTTGAACAGCGCGGGAAGATCGACTTCCTGCTGGTAGTGGCCGCCAAGCGCCGCACGCGCCTGCTGGCCGACGATCGCGAGCACCGGCATGTGGTCGAGCCGCGCGTCGTACAGACCGGTGACGAGGTGCGAGGCGCCGGGGCCCGACGTCGCGACGCAGACGCCGAGCTCGCCTGTAAATTTTGCATGCGCGGATGCCATGAAGGCCGCCATCTCTTCGTGGCGGGCCTGGATGAATTCGATTTTGCGTTCCGCGCGACCCAGCGCGCCGAAAAACCCGTTGATACCGTCGCCCGGGTAGCCGTAGATGCGACGCACACCCCAGTCGTACAGCCGCTCGACGATGAAATCCGCCACTGTCGCCATGCCGTTTCTCCTTGGTTCGCCATGAGCCGATGCCGGCTGTCGCGCAACGCATGTGCCGCGCCGGGCACGGCCGGCAAGATGATGGAGGCGATGGAGCGCGCGCCATACGCGGACGACGCCGATCGCGATTTCGTTGCGCACATGGCGCCGCATCGCCAGGGCGCGATCGACATGGCGCAGGTCGCGCTGAAGTACGGCAAGGATCCTGCGCTGCCGTCACTCGCCAGCCGGATCGTCGCCGCGCAGCGCGACGAGATCGCGTTGCTGGAGCGCTGGCAGGAGGAGCACGGCAAGACGCCGTGAGCCGCAGCGCACGGCCGGTCCCGCGACCGGGCACGCAAACTGCTGGCTCGTGGACGGCGCCCGCATACGGGACCGAACCCCGTGCCCTCGCGCATGACGGGTCCGCGCGTGCGCCGACATCCACATTCGCATCCGGGAGGCGCCATGCGTGATTCGAACGATCCACCCCGCGCCGGGGCAGGCAACGAGGCCCGTACCACCGCCGACCCGCGAGCAGTGACGGTACGACACCCCGTCACGCGCGCGTTCGAACGTTTCGCGTCGCGCGTAACCGTCTGGGCCGGTTCGCCGGTCGCGTTCGGCAGCGCGGTCGCCGTCACGGTGCTGTGGCTCGCTACCGGGCCGATCTTCCGCTATTCGGACGCCTGGCAACTCGTCATCAATACTGGAACGACGATCATCACGTTCCTGATGGTGTTCCTGCTGCAGCGCAACCAGAATCGCGACAGCGTCGCGCTGCACCTGAAGCTCGACGAACTCGTGGCTGTCACGCACGCGGCGAGCGACCGGCTGATCGGGATCGAGGACGCATCGGAAGAAGAGTTGCGCGCGATGGCCCAGACTTATCTCGACATGGCGAAGCGGGTGGCCGCCGGGGAGGACGAACCGGACGCCGGCCGCGATCGCGAGCAGGCCGGTCATCCGCCCGAATCGTGACGAACGGGCGAACAGGCGAACGTCGGCGGAGTCCGCCGCCGGAACCTCGGACGATATTTCAACCGCTTGTCATTTCTGTCCCGGCGTCGCAGAGTGAAGGCCGTCCGTGCGCTGAACGCGCGGTGACGCACCGTTTGCCGACGGCATGATCGTTCGGGGCACGGGTCATCCGCGCGATGTCGACGTGAGCGTCGAGCACGGGCGCGTGTGCCTGACCGGGCAGATCGACGAAGCCGAACGGCAGGCGATCGTCGACGGCGCGGCCGTGCTGGCTGGCGTGAACACGGTCGAGGACGCGATGGGCGCACGCCGCGAGTACAAGGGCCGCCCGGCGGGCATCCGCACTGACCGCGGTGCAGGTCGCCGGGGCGGTGAACGACGCCACACGAGAGTTCGGCGCATGCAGGGCAGCCGGAGCGCCGGCCGCCTGGCGCCTCATCCGGAGCCCACCCAATGACCGATAGTCCGCCCCCCGACACGACGCCTCCGCACGCGGAGCCACCCAGCGCGCACGACGCGCTCGAACACCTGCTGGGCAGCCTGCACCGGCATGGTTTCCTGCATTTCGCGAACGAGGTCGTCAGCGCGAACGCGCGGCTGGCCGACACGTTCGTCGAAACGCTCGACAAGCCGGGCATGCAGAGCGGGATGCAGAATCTGGCGGTGCTGCTGATGGCGCTGTCGCGCATTCCGCCCGAGCAGTTCGGCAAGGCCGTGTTCGCGGCGGCCGATGCGCTGCATCACGTCGGCGCGTGGCAGCCGTCGCAGCACGAGCACGTCGCGCCCGGCGTGCGCGGCGCGTACCGGCTGCTGCACGACGAAGCGCTGTGGGACGCGCTGACGCCGTTGCTCGAAGGCCTGAAGGTGTTCGCGCAAGGCCTCGCACGCGACCCGGACACGTCGGTGACCACGCTCGGCGAGAGGGCGACGGATACCTGACGATGCCCGGACGTACCGGGGCACTCCGGATGTCGCGTCCGGGCCCGCCGTTTGCTGGATGACGCGCGATGAGGCCGGCACGTGCAATCACGCACGCGGGCCGCCGCCTGGAGCGACGTTTCATGTCCGATGCGATCCTGTGTCCGTTATCCGTTCCCGAGCGATCCGGCGGCGTGCTGCCGCGCGCGCCGATGTTCGGTCCGCGTGACAGGCGCGCGCGAATCGTCGAGCCATTCGATGCACCGACTGGTCGAAGCGACGACGGTCTCGAACCGCCCGTCGTCGCCCGTGCAGGCGACGGCGGCGCCGACAGTGGCCACGGCGGCGGCGCGGAACGAGGCCGCCACGACGATCGCCACACCGACGCGCCGGGCGGTGGCGGAGGCGACGGCCATCCGCACGACGATCGCGGCGGCCGCACCGGCGGCGACGGAGACGGCAACGACGGCGAAGACGAACGCAGGCGTCCGGGCAAGAAGCCGTTGATCATCATCGGCGCGGTAGTGCTCGTGCTAGTGATCGCGGGGCTCGTGTGGTGGCTCGCGACGCGCAACCAGGAAAGTACCGACGATGCCTACACGGACGGCAATGCGGTCGCGGTCGCGCCGCATGTGTCCGGCTACGTGACGCGGCTGGCGGTCGACGACAACACATACGTGCGGCGTGGCGACGTGCTCGTCGAGATCGATTCGCGCGACTATCGCGCGCAGGTCGATGCGGCGCGTGCGCAACTCGGTCTCGCGCAGGCACAGCTCGACGCATCGCGCGTGCAGCTCGATATCGCGCACGTGCAGTATCCGGCCCAGTATCGGCAAGCGCGTGCCCAGATCGAATCGGCGGAAGCCGCGTATCGGCAGGCGCTCGCCGCGCAAGAGCGGCAGCGCGCGGTCGATGCGCGGGCGACGTCGCAACAGGCGATCGACGCGGCCGACGCACAGCGCGCGAGCGCCGACGCGAACGTCGCGATGGCCCAGGCGCAGGCGCGCACCGCGAGCCTCGTGCCGCAGCAAATCCTGCAGGCCGAGACGACGGTCGAGGAACGTCGCCAGCAGGTGCTGCAGGCGCGAGCACAGCTCGATACGGCCGACCTGAACCTGTCGTACTGCGAGATGCGCGCGCCGTCCGACGGCTGGGTCACGCGGCGCAACGTGCAGGCCGGCTCGTTCCTGCAGCCGGGCACGTCGATCTTCTCGATCGTCACGCCGCGCGTATGGATCACCGCGAACTTCAAGGAATCGCAACTCGAACGGATGCGCATCGGCGATCGCGTCGACGTGTCGGTCGACGCGTATCCCGATCTCGACCTCCACGGCCATGTCGACAGCATCCAGCTTGGCAGCGGCGCGCGCTTCTCCGCGTTTCCGACCGAGAACGCGACCGGCAACTTCGTGAAGATCGTGCAGCGCGTGCCGGTGAAGATCGTGCTCGACGGCCCGCTGCCGAACCATCCGCCGCTCGGTCTCGGCCTGTCGGCCGTGCCGACCGTGCACCTGAAATGACCGGTCGCCGCACCGCGGCCGGGTTCGACCGGAGCGATCATCCCATGGCTGACAGTCGCATGCCGTTTCCGTTTCCCGGAGCCCGTCGATGAACCGGCCGCCCGACCGGCACGATGCGTCGGGCGGCGCGTGGCGCCCGGCCGCGAACCCGTGGCTCGTCGCGATCGTCGTCACGCTCGCCGCGTTCATGGAAATACTCGACACGACGATCGTCAACGTCGCGCTGCCGCACATCGCCGGCACGATGTCGGCGAGCTACGACGAGGCGACCTGGACGCTCACGTCGTACCTTGTCGCGAACGGCATCGTGCTGCCGATCTCGGGGTTCCTCGGGCGCTTGCTCGGCCGCAAGCGTTACTTCCTGCTGTGCATCGCCGCGTTCACCGTGTGCTCGTTCCTGTGCGGCGTCGCGACCAACCTCGGCGAACTGATCGTGTTCCGCGTGCTGCAGGGGCTGTTCGGCGGCGGGCTGCAGCCGAACCAGCAGTCGATCATCCTCGACACGTTCCCGCCCGAGCAGCGCAATCGCGCATTCTCGATCTCGGCGATCGCGATCGTCGTTGCTCCCGTGCTCGGACCGACGCTCGGCGGCTGGATCACCGACCATTTCTCGTGGCGCTGGGTGTTCCTGCTCAACGTGCCGATCGGCGCGCTGACCGTGCTCGCGGTGATGCAGCTCGTCGAGGATCCGCCGTGGCGGCGCGGTGCCGAACGCGGGATCTCGATCGACTACGTCGGCATCGGGCTGATCGCGATCGGGCTCGGCTGCCTGCAGGTGATGCTCGATCGCGGCGAGGACGAGGACTGGTTCGGCTCGAACTTCATCCGGGTATTCGCGGTGCTGTCCGTGCTCGGCCTCGTCGGCGCGACGCTGTGGCTGCTGCGCACGAAAAAGCCGGTGGTCGACCTGTCGTGCCTGCGCGACCGCAATTTCGCGCTCGGCTGCGTGACGATCGCGACGTTCGCGGCCGTGCTGTACGGCAGCGCGGTGATCGTGCCACAGCTCGCCCAGCAGCATCTCGGCTACACGGCGACGCTCGCGGGGCTCGTGCTGTCGCCCGGCGCGCTGCTGATCACGATGGAAATTCCGCTCGTGAGCCGGCTGATGCCGCACGTGCAGACGCGCTACCTCGTCGGGTTCGGTTTCGTGCTGCTGTGCGCCGCGCTGATCTATTCGCGTCTGCTGGTGCCCGACATCGACTACAAGCACCTCATGATCATCCGGTGTGCGCAATCGCTCGCGATCGGCTTCATGTTCGTGCCGATCACGACGCTCGCGTACCTGACCGTGCCGCAGCGGCTCAACGACGACGCCTCCGCGCTGTTCACGATGTTCCGCAACGTCGCGGGCTCGATCGGCATCTCGGTGTCGACTGCGTTGATCCGCGAACGCACGCAGGCGCGCATGGCCCATCTGTCCACGCACATGTCGACGCTGTCGCAGAACTTCCAGGAGGCGCTGCAGCAGAACGCGCGCGCGATCGGCGAACTGACGGGCGCGCCGCCTGCGGCCACGCTGCAGGCGGCCGGCGGACGATTGTACGAAACGTTCGTCTCGCAGGCGACGATCCTCGCGTATATCGACGTGTTTGCGATCCTCGCGGTGTTCTGCGCGTTCAGTATTCCACTGACGTTCCTCTTCTCGCCGGCAAAGGCCGCGCGCGGCGCGGGAGGGCATTGACGATGACGACGCATCGACGCGGCCGTCGCCGACATTCGCTACGAGCACGCGGGATCGCCGCGATGCTCGCCGCCTGCGCGGTGTTCGCGGGCTGTACTGTCGGGCCGGATTTCAAGCCGCCGCAGGCTGAGGCGCCGGCCAACTGGCGTGACTTGCAGGCCGCGGACGCGGCATCGCCGGCATCGGGCGCATCGGCGGCATCGGCATCGGCTCCCGGTGCGCGTGCGCCGTCGTCGCCGGTGACGAGTGCCGATCCCGATCCGCGCTGGTGGCACGCGTTCGGCGATCCGCTGCTCGACCGGCTCGTCGAGCGTGCCGCGCGCGACAACCTCGACGTGCAGGCCGCCGTGCTGCGTATCGCTCAGGCACGCGCGCAGGTTCGCGCGGCCGCCGCGCAGGGCTTGCCCGACGTGCGCGCGAGCGCGAGCTACCAGCGCGAGCAGCTCGGCGTGAAGGGCATCGTCGAGGAACAGGGTATCGACCAGCGTGTCGACCGGCTCGGCGCACCGGGCTCGCCGCTCGACCGGTTCGGGCCGGGCACCGGCGCGAGCGTGCGGCAAGGCGCGCGCGGCGCGCTCGATGCCCTCGAAGCGCCGGTCAACCTGTGGCAGGCCGGGTTCGACGCATCGTGGGAGCTCGACCTGTTCGGGCGCGTGCGCCGCTCGGTCGAATCGGCCGGCGCACAGGCGAGTGCGGCGGTCGCGAGCCGCGACGACGCGCTGCTGTCGCTCGAAGCCGAGGTCGCGCAGACCTATCTGCAACTGCGTGGCGCGCAGGCGCAACGCGCACTGGCCGACGACCTGCAGCGCGCGCAGCGCGAACTGCTCGACCTGACGCGCGAGCAGGCCGCGCACGGGCTCGCGAGCGACCTCGACGTACGGGCGGCCGATGCACGGCTCGCGCAGATCCGCGCGCAACTGCCGCAGTTCGACCAGCAGATCGTACTGCTGCGCAACGGTCTGGCGTACCTGGTCGGCGGCGCGCCGGGCGCGCTCGACGACTGGCTCGCCGCGCCGGCCGCGTTACCGGGCGTGCCGCCGACCGTGCCCGTCGGCCTGCCGTCGACGCTCGCGCGCCGGCGCCCCGACATCCGCCGGGCCGAGGCCGACCTGCATGCGGCCACGGCCGACGTCGGCGTCGCGGTCGCGCAGTTCTATCCGGACGTCTCGCTGACGGGGCAGGTCGGCCTGCGCGCGTCGCACGTGCGGGAGCTTGCGCACTGGTCGCACCTGTTCTATGCGTTCGGGCCGGCCGTGTCGCTGCCGATCTTTTCCGGCGGCGCGCTCGTGTCGAACCTGCGGCTGTCGCAGGCGCGTCAGGCCGAAGCGGCTCTGGCGTACCGGCAGGCCGTGCTCGTCGCGCTGCGCGACGTCGACAATGCGCTGGTCGTGTATCGCACCGACCAGGCGCGCGCGACGGCGCTCGACGATGCAGTGAAGGCCGAGCAGGGCGCGCTGGACCTTGCGCGCGATCGCTACCGGAAGGGGTTGTCGCCTTTCCTCGACGTACTGGATGCCGAACGGCAATGGTCACAAGGGCGGCAACAGGCCGAACAGGGGGCGCTGCAGACGACGACCGATCTCGTCGCGCTCTACAAGGCGCTGGGCGGAGGATGGCAGGCCGGACGCTGATCGGTCACACGCGCCGCGTCATTCCCACGCGTGCTTGCTGAACTGATAGCCCTTGGAGCGGATCGTCTTGATCCGTTTGGGCTCGGCCGCGTCGTCACACAGCTTGCGGCGCAGCTTCGAGATGCGGCCGTCGATCGAGCGATCGAGGCCGTCGAACGCGATGCCGCGCAGCAGCAACGTCAGCTCCGCGCGGCTGACCACTTCGCCGGCGCGGCACGCCAGCGCCCACAGCAGGTCGAATTCGGTCGACGTCAGGCGCGGTACGCTGCCGTCGGGAAGATGGACGCGGCGATCCGTGCGGTCGATCGAGAACTTGCCGAAGGTGAAGCGCTGCGGCGATTCCGGCACGCAGTCGGCCGGCTGCGTCCGTACCCGCCGCAACTGCGCCTTGATCCGTGCGAGCAGGATGCGCGGCTCGACCGGCTTGCGGAGAAAGTCGTCGGCGCCGAGTTCCAGTCCGAGCAATTCGTCGAACGGCTCGTCGCGGGCCGTCAGCATGATGACGACGCCGTCGTATTGCGTGCGTGCCGCGCGGCAGATCTCGAAGCCGTCCCTGCCCGGCAGGTTGATGTCGAGCAGCACCACGTCGGGGCGGCTCGCGACGATCGTGGCGGCGGCGCCGGTGCCGTCGAACAGCGTGTCCACCTGGTAATGATGCTTGCGCAGATAGTCGGCGATCAGCGCGGACAGAGGGGCGTCGTCTTCGACGAGCAGGATTCGGATGGGCATCGCTGAACGAGGGGGTAAAACGGGAAAGTGGCGAGCGGTCAGGTCCAGTCCGAATGCGTGGCAGCCGACGCGACGTGCATGGTACTGCGCAATATTCCGCCGGAATGTGACGAAAGCTGATTCGTTCGGTGAGCGTATCGATGGGGAAAGTGCCGCTGCCCGGCGGAGCGATGAATGGCTGGCGGGGCCGGGGCGCGCGTTCGACCGAAACGGCTCGGCGCGATAGCCGGCGCGGGGTCGACGAGGATGCACGATCAGGCATCCTTCAGACGAAAACGTTTGCGAAAATCCGTTGTCCGGAACGCCGTCCGCATCGGCGGAACCAAGGCCAGGCAAGGTTACTCGACATATCATTACAAAATATTACCAATATCGCCGGATATCCGTCCCTACAATTGCAGCACCTGCCACGTGTTGCATGATGGATGGCGATTCGTCGGGTTCGCGGCCGTCTTGCGCGCCGGCGTCCGCCGGGCAGGCAAACGAACCGCGTGCCATCGACGGGGGTGAAATGACGCCGTTGCAAGTCGTCCAGCGTCTCGCTGTGCTCACGAACGCGATCGAAGTCGCGGTGGCGCGGGCCGACTGGGACGAGGCCGTTCAGGCCGCCGACGCGCGTTTGGGGTTTGTGGTTGCGCTCGCAACCGAATCACCGGACGAGGTGCGGGCGGCGCTCAGGCGCATGCAGGAGATCGATGTCCGGATTTCCACGGTCGCACGCGACAAGTTGCAGGTGCACATAGCCGAGAGCCGGATTGCATTGCACGAATCCCGCGCGGCGACGAACGCGTTGAAGGCCAGGCAGCAGCTGCTCGGGGTGGGCGCTGCAGCACCGCGCCGTGCTTACCGCATGGGCACCCGATCCAATTCCCGCCCTGCAACACGAAGCTGATATTCGCTTCCCTTTGGAATGGCATGAGATTCAGAAAACGCACCAGTTATGTCGATGCGACACGGTGGTTCGCCGAGGGCGATCATGACCGGGTGGAGAGCCGTCACGGCATCTGGGCCGTCGCGACGCCCGAAGGCTGGCGCTCGGTGAAGCCGGGCGACTGGATCCTGCTCGATGAATGCGGAAACTGCTGGCCGATGGACAACGGCCTCTTCAAGCATTTCTACGAACCGGTAGCGGAGTGACCGGGCCACCGGATCGACGCGGCGCCTTCGCCTATCGGCTTTTGCGCGAGAACAGCAACGAATCGGCGTCGTTGAAACGGATGCGTTCCGGTTCGCCGTAGCCGGCTTTCTCCGCCACGCGGATCGACGCGACATTCGTCGGCGCGATCAGGCACACGCTGCGCTCGAAGCGCTGCTGCCCATCGAGCCACGCCAGTGCGGCCGCGAGTGCCTCGGTCGCGTAGCCCTTGCCGTGCGCCCAGGTCGCGAGCGCCCAGCCGGCTTCCGGCACGCCGCGCACCGACGGCTCGATGTTCCGGTGGAAATCCGCGAAGCCGAGATCGCCGGCATAGCGCCCCGATGCCTTCTCGCGAATCGCCCAGTAGCCGTAGCCGAGCAGCGGCCACAGGCCGCGATACGCGAGCATGCGCATCCACGAATCGCGCGGCGCGGACGGTTCGCCATTGAAGATATGCGCGACGACCTCCGGTTCGGCCCACATCGCGGCGAGCGCGTCGAAGTCGCCGAGCGGATGGCCTTCGAGGACGAGGCGGGGCGTGTCGAGAATGGGCGGGGAAGAGACGGGCGGCATCGAATTTTCCGGAACAGGGTTGAACAGAACAACCGGGCCGTCAAGGCGCCGAAATCATATCAAAACCCCTGGGCGACGATGCCGGCATGGCGCTGTCGCCGTTTCGCGGCGAAGCGGACCGAAGGCCCGCATACCCGCGCGCATTGCCGTCATAGAGCCGCGTGCGGTCGTCACCGACATTCGATCGCCTTCGCCGTCCTGCCGTCCGGCCGCCCGCAAGCGCCGCGGGCGACCTACTTCCGGCTTTTCAGGAACGTCCGCCCTTCGGCCGTGATCGACGCGCCGGAGCGTCCGTGCACGGGATGGCTGACGAATCCGGCGCTGACGAGCTCCCGCGCGATCGACCAGCCGAGCGCCGGCGCATCGCGTCCGTAGCGGACGTCGGCGAGGCGTTCGAGCGCCCAGATGGCGGAGGCGGACAGGTTGGGGGTGTTGGACATGTCGGTATCGCTCATCGCTTCCTCGGGGAGTGGAAATTCGGGGTGGGCGGCGCAATGCCGCGGGGCTGGCGGCACAAGCATCAGCACGCCTGGAGCAACGGCAGCAGCGCGTGCAGCGCCGCTTCTTCGTCGGGCCCGGTGGCCAGCACCTGGGCCGACGTGCCGCCGTGTACCTGCAACGACGCGATGGCCGCGCCGTCCTTCGCGTTTCCGCTGATCCCGTTCGCGATCAGCTGGATGTCGCTTTCGAAGCGGCGCGCTGCGTCGACGATTGCGTCGCGGGCGGCGGCGCCGCGGTTGCGGTTCCACGCGGGGCCGATCTGGACGTACACAACGGTTGCCACGATGCTGGAAATCCTCCGGACGGGGTCGGAATCGGTGCGCGGCGCCGGGCCGGCCACGCAGCGGGCCGCGTGAAATGCGGTGCCGGGATGTGTACCGCGTGCGCCGTCGGGCCGGGCTGTCGCGGTTTCCCGCAGGGCCGCGGCGCACGATCCGGTGCGAACATGCCGGCAACCTCGGTAAAGCTGCCTTCAAGTTCGCGGAATGTCGCGAAGTCGAAGATTATAATGCATCGGTCAGAACATGTGTATTGCATTATAATGCCGTGTGCGCCGATGCCGGCCTGCCGCTCCGCCGGCCGGCGTGTCCCGGCCGCATGGACGCCCGGGTGCGCAACCTGCTCGCCCGGCATTTTTTTGATCGACCCGACTCCTCCCGAATGGAAGCTGCAATGAACGCCGCCCCCGCCTGCCCGCAATGCGCGATGGAAAACACTTACCCGGACGGCACGCTGACCGTCTGCGCCGACTGCGGCCATGAATGGTCGGCCGGTGCCGGCGCCGAAGCGGGTGACGAACCCGCGGGCGACGTCGTCAAGGACGCGAACGGCAACGTGCTGTCGGACGGCGATTCGGTCGTGCTGATCAAGGACTTGCGCGTGAAGGGTTCATCGATCACGCTGAAGATGGGCACCAAGGTGAAGAGCATCCGGCTCGTCGGCGGCGATCACGAAGTCGATTGCAAGACCGACATGGGCGGCTTCATGCTGAAGGCCTGCTACCTGAAGAAGGTCTGAGCATCCGCGTGCCCGCCCGTTTTCGTCCGATTGCCCGACCATGATCGACGATCGAGCTTCCTACGACGCGTTCGTCAAATTCCTGGCGACGCCGCTGAACGACGGCCGGCCGTTCGTGCTGGAGACGCGGCACGCGCTGTCGCTGCACTTCGATCATTTCGGCACGCAGAGCTTCATGTCGCTGCGCGATCCGGTCCGGCTCGAGCTTGGCTATACGCGCGTGATGATGGGCTTCCTGCTGCTGCAACCCGAGCCGGCGCACATCTGCATGCTCGGGCTTGGCGGCGGCTCGCTCGCGAAGTACTGCTATCGGCACCTGCCCGGTGCGGCGATCGACGCGGTCGAGATCAATCCGGACGTGATCGCATTGCGCGATGTCTTCAGGATTCCTGCCGATGACGCGCGTTTCGCGGTGATCTGCGCCGACGCCGCGGATCATGTGAACAGGGCGGACATCCGGACCGACGTGATCCTGCACGACGCGTTCGTCGCCGACGGCACGCCGGGCCGGTGTACGGGCGCGGCATTCCTCGACGCGTGCCGCGCACGCCTGGGCGAAACCGGAGTGCTGGCGATCAACCTGATGGACGACGACCCGGCGCTGCCGCAACACGTCGAGCAGTTGCGGGCGGTATTCGGTGCGTCGTATGCGCTGGTACCGTGCGGTGACGACAACAACTTCGTCGCGTTCGCATGGAAGAACGACAACCGGCTGCCGTCATTGCGGATCCTGCTCGAACGCGCGCTTGCGTGTACGCAGGCCGGCACGCTCAAGCTGGCGGCCACGGCGAGGCGCATGAAGGCAGGGGAGAGCATCGATCCGCAGCGGCTGGTGCGGCGCGCACAATCGCAAGGACGCTGGGAAATCGGCGCTTAACCGGTGTGTGAGCGGTGCGTGAGGGCGGCCGCGCTTACTTCACGCGCTTGCCGAGCGTGCTCTTGGTCTTGTACGTGACGCCGTGCCGGTCGAGATATTCGCGGATCAACTGCCGCACGACTTGCGACGGCGTCAGATCCTGCTCCGCGCAGAGCATTTCGAAGGCTTCCTTCTTCGCAGGGTCGATCAGGACGGTCAGGCGGGCGGTTTTCGTTTCCATGACGGGGCGAGCGTGGTCGGTATGTTAATCAAATTATAATCGATCCGACTTCGGTGCCGCCGCCGGAATGACGGTTCTCCGCGCCGATTAGCGGCTGCTGCGGCGCAACGCGAGCAGGTCGTCGATCACGGGTACGATCGCGAGCAGCACGAGCACCGCCGCGAGCGGCACCGTCGACACGTAGCCGACATGCTTGAAGCCGATCGCGCCGGCCAGCCCGCCGACGAAGAACGACGCGAGCATCGTCGCGTGAATCCTGAGCTTCGAGCGGTTGGCGATCACCGCATGCGCGTCGACGTCGACGGCCGACCGGTTCCAGTAGAACAGCTTCCCGAGCTCGATGCCGAGGTCGGTCACGATGCCCGTCATGTGCGTCGTGCGGATCTCCGCGCCCGACAGCTTCGTGATCGTCGCGTTCTGCAGTCCCATAATGAAGCACAGCAGCGTCACGGTCACCGGCACGAAGAAGGTTTCCCACAGCGCGAGATGGCTGCCGAGCAGCCCGAACAGGAGCAGCAGCGCGGCCTCCACCAGCAGCGGCAGCATGAACTGGCTCTGCAGCCCGCGGCGGCGCCCCCAGTTGACGAGGATCGCCGAGCAGCTGGCGCCGATCAGGAACGAGCCCAGCGAGCTGATGCCGGCCAGTGCCAGCCGAACGTCGCCGAGTGCCGTCTGGTCGGCGATCGCGGACACGATGCCGCTCATGTGCGACGTGTATTGCTTGACCGCGAGAAAGCCGCCGGCATTGGCCGCGCCGGCGACGAACGCCAGCGAAAACCCGAGCTGGCGATTCGCGGTCGCGCTGCGGTGTTTTCCCGTCAGGTTTCGAAAGTACTGCGCTGGCATAGGGGCTTCGCTCAATCGCCGCGGATCTCGGGCACGGACATGAAGACCGACGCCAGGCGGCAGGGCGGGCACGCCCCCTGCGCCGAAGGCCGGGTCTGTCGATTCATGTGATGAACATGATAATGTCATTATCATACTCTGTTAGCCTCATGGGGCTGACAGTACAATGCGAACGGTACGGCCAGCCTGCGGCTGTGCAGCCGCGCTTCCTTCGACCTACCGCGTCATGACCCCGATCAAGTTCATTCTTCGCTACACGGCGATTCCGTTCACGGCCATCGTGGCCGTGGTGCTCTGGACCGTCATACCATCGTCGAAAGAGATCGATGCGAGACAATATGCGGCGCTGTCGCGTGCGTACGCGAGTTTCCCGTTGCCGTTCCGGCACGAGATCTCGGATGCCATGGACCATGGCCGGATCAACGACCGGCGCTACCAGGCGCTCGTGCGCGATTCGCTGGGCAACGGCGTCGCGCTGGACTGGCCCGCATCAGGCGTCGGCGGCGTCGCCGACGAACGGAATAAACTGGCCGAACTCATTCAGGCCGATTCGGATCTTCAAAGGCAACAGCAATGAAAACCCTGCTGGTCTCCGTGGCATTCGCGATGATCATCGCGAGCCTCATCTTCGCGCTGTATTTCATGAATCACGATCGCGGCAAGTCCAAGCGGATGGCGTGGTCGCTCGCCGCCCGCGTCGGGCTGTCGGTCACGCTGTTTCTGTCGCTGCTGATCGCGTACAAGCTCGGCTGGATCGAACCGACCGGATTGCCGATCGGGCGCTGACGAGCGCGTCGGCGCCCGGGAACGCTCATGCGAGCGCGGCGAGCGTCGATGCCGCGTACGCACCGGGCAGCGTCGGCAGCGCATCGAGGAGCGAGACGGTGTACGGGTGCGACGGCGCATCGAATACCTGCCCGACGGGGCCGCTCTCGACCACGCGGCCGCGTCGCATCACGAGAATCCGGTCGGCCACGTGATGGACCACGCCGAGGTCGTGCGAGATGAACAGCATCGCGGTGCCGTGTTCGGCCTGCAGATCGGCGAGCAGATCGAGCACCTGGGCCTGGATCGACACGTCGAGCGCGCTGACCGGCTCGTCCGCGACGAGCAGCGCCGGGTTCGATGCGAACGCGCGCGCGATCGCGACGCGCTGCCGCTGGCCCCCGGACAATTCGCGCGGGTAGCGGTCGAAGCAGGCGGCGCCGAGCTGCACTTCGTCGAGCAGTTGCAGCACGCGGCGGCGGCGTGCGTCACCTCGGATACCGAGCGCATCGAGGCTTTCGCCGACGATCTGGCCGACCGAGTAGCGCGGGTCGAACGAGCTGTAAGGGTCTTGTGCAATCAACTGCAGCCGCGCACGACGGGCGCGTCGTGCGGCTTCCGGTACGCCGTTCCACGGCTGGCCGTCGAGCACGACGGTGCCGCTGTCGGGCTCGACGAGCCCGAGCACGATTCGCGCGACCGTGGATTTGCCGGAGCCGGATTCGCCGACGATGCCGAGCGTCTCGCCTCGCGAAAGGGAGAACGATACGTCGTCGACCGCGGCCGGCGCGTCGCGCCCGCCATAGCGCTTCGTCAGCGCGTCGACGGCCAGTACCGGTGCGTGCGCATCGATGCGCTTCGGCGGCAGCGGAACGCGTGCGGCGGTCGCGAGCCGAAACCCGCGCGACGCGGCGGTGGGAATCGCCGCGAGCAGCTCGCGCGTGTACGGATGCGCCGGCGTGCCCAGCACGTCGCGTGCCGGCCCTTGTTCGACGACCTGGCCGGCGCGCATCACGAGCACGCGGTCGGCCAGGTCCGCGACGACCGCGAGGTCGTGGCTGATCAGCAGGATCGCGTCGCCGGCATCGCGCCGCGCACGCAGCAGCGTCAGGATCTGGCGTTGCACGGTCATGTCGAGCGCGGTGGTCGGCTCGTCGGCAATCAGCAGCGACGCGCCGCCAGCGATCGCGGTGCCGATCAGCACGCGCTGCCGCAAGCCGCCCGACAGCTGATGCGGATACTGCGGCAGCCGCCGCTCGGGGTCGTCGATGCCGACCGAGCGCAGCAGGTCGGCGCTGCACGCCGCGACGTCGCGCCGGCGCGTGTCGTGCAACGCCTCCGCCACGAGGTCGCGCACGCGCCACAGCGGGTCGAGCGACACCAGCGCGTCCTGCAGCACGTAGCCGATCCGGCGGCCGCGTATGGCGCGCCAGTCGCGTTCCCGGTGGCCGCGCGCGTCCGTGCCGCCGATCTCGAAGCACGCGGCATCGATCACGGCACGCGGGCCGTTCAACCCGACGAGGCTGCGGGCGGTGACGGACTTGCCGGAGCCCGACTCGCCGACGAGCGCGACGCATTCGCCGGCATGCACGGCAAGGTCGAGCGGGCCGACGACGGCGCGCGTCCCGTGCGGGCCGCGAAACCCGATCGTCAGGCGCTCGATGCGGACCAGTGGCGCGGCGGCGCTCGTCGCGCGCGAAGCGTTTCCACGGGTGCTCATGCGACCTCCCGGCGCTCGAAGCGTGTCTGCCAGTAGCCGCCGAGCGCATTCACGGCGATGACGGCCGCGGTGATCGCGAGGCCCGGCCATACCGCGATCCACCACGCGTTGTACAGATAGTTGCGGCCTTCGGCGAGCATCAACCCCCATTCCGCGGCGGGCGGCTGCGGCCCCATGCCGAGGAAGCTCAGTCCCGACGTGCCGATGATCGCGGTGCCCAGCCCGATCGTCGCGAGTACCGGTACCTGTGCAATCGCATGCGGCAACACGTGCCGCCATACCAGCACCGCCGGCGCAAGGCCGAGCGTGCGCGCGTGCTCGACATGGCCTGACGCCGCGACGACGAAGGTCTGCGCGCGCACCACGCGTGCGAAGCGCGGCACCGATGCGACGCCGAGCGCGAACACGAGGTTCGTCGCGCCCGGTCCGGTGAACGAGATCAGCATCAGCGCGAGCAGCAGGTCGGGGAACGCGGACACGACATCGAGCAAGCGCGTGATCAGTTCGTCGAGCCAGCCGCGCGCGAGGCCGGCGAACAGCCCGAGTGCGGTGCCGAACAGCGTCGCGACGCCGATCGCCGCCGCGCTGATCGACAGCGAGTAGCGGGCGCCATGCACGACGCGCGAAAAAATGTCGCGGCCGAGCTGGTCGGTGCCGAGCCAGTGCTCGGCGCTGCTGCCGAGCTGCGCGGACAGCGGATCGGCCGCCAGCGGATCGTAGCGTGCGAGCCAGCCGGGTACGACGACGGCGACCGCGTTCAGCAGCAGATAGACGGCCGCGAGCGCGAGGCCGGGGTGGCGGCGCAGCCAGCCGGCCGCGCGGGACGTCGCCGGTGCGTGCAGCGCGAGATCGACGGGAACGGACATCGGTGCCTCCGGTTCAATGCGCTGCGCGGCGGTCGCGCAGGCGGGGATCGATCAGCAGGTACAGCAGGTCGACGGCGGTACTGAGCGCGACATAGATGGCGGCCGACAGGATCGCGATCGCGAGGATCACCGGCATGTCCCTCGACAGCACCGCGTCGACCGTCACCTTGCCGAGACCCGGCCGGCCGAACACCTGCTCGGTAATCACCGCGCCGCTCAGCAAGCCGCCGACGAGCCAGCCGGCGAGCGTGACGGCCGGCAGCGCCGCGTGGCGCAGCGCATGACGCACGCGCAGCGCGAGCCCGCCGACGCCCCACGAACGCACCGTCAGCGCGTACGGTTCGTCGAGCGCACGCTCGATGCCTTGCCGCAGCACGCGGCCGATTACCGCGCCCTGTGCCAGCCCGAGCGACAGCGCCGGCAGCACGAGCGACGCGAAGCCGCGATCGCCGGCCACCGGGAACAGCTTCAGCGTGAAACTGAACACGAACAGCAGCATGATGCCGAGCCAGAACGACGGCGTCGACGCGAGCAGCAGCTCGACGCCGGACGCGACGCGCCCGGCCCAGCGGCGGCCGGCCGTCAGCACCGCGAGGCCGACGGCGAACCCGATCGTCACGACGAGCGCCGCGCCCGTCAGTTTCAATGTCGGCCACAGCTGGCCAAGCACGAGCGGCGCGACGTCGGTGTTCAGGATGTACGAGCGGCCGAACTCGCCGTGCAGCACGCGCCACAGGTAATGCAGGTACTGCAGCGCAAGCGGTTCGTCGAGTCCCCATTCCTGGCGGATGGCCGCTTCGATCTCCGGCGTGCTCAGCTGCTCGCCGATCAGGATGCCGACGATATCGCCCGGCGCGAGATGCACGGCTGCGAACGACAGCGTGACCGCGGCCCACAGCACGAGTGCGCCGGTGGCGAGCCGCGTCGCGATCGGCGAACGCAACCAGCGGCGCCATGCCGCCGGCGGCGCTGCGACCGGCAGCGTGTCCGGGACGGCGAGGGGCGTGGACGGCGAACGGTTCATGGTCGAATTCTCCAGTCGGATCGGCGCGCGCCGGCCTACTTCTTCACCCACACGTCGTACGGGTTCTCGGGCATCTGCGCGAACGAGCGGAAGCGCAACCCCTGGACCGTCTTCGCGGCGGCGATCTGGTCTTCGGGCTCATACAGCGGCACCGCGTACGCCTGCTCGTTGATCGCGAAGCGCTGCAGCTCGCCGTACAGCTTCTTGCGCTCCGCCACGTTCTGCGTGCGTGCGGCCGCCTGCAGCCAGCGCGTCAGTTCGGGGGCCGACGCGCGGCTGTAGTTCAGCGCACCGCCGCGATCGACCGGCAGGTAATGTCCTTCTATGTCGATCCCGTCCGGCGGCGTGTTCGAGTTCGCGATCGAGCCGAACTTGCCGCTCTTGCGTGCCTCGACGTACGTCCCGTCGTCGACGTACTGGATCTTCAGGTCGATGCCGAGTCGTTGCCGCGCCTGCGCTTGCAGCGCCTGCAGCAGCACGTCGCGCTGGTCGCGCACCGTCGCCTGTGCCTGGATCACCGCGATCGTCAGCCGCTCGCCGTTCTTCGTGCGGTAGCCGCCGCTGTCGCGCGTGCTCCAGCCGGCTTCGTCCAGCAACTGATTCGCGAGTTTCGGATTGTTGCCGTAGGACCGTTCGATCGTGGCGTCGTAGAACGGATCGATCGGCGACGTGATCCCCCACGCGCGCGTGCGTTCGCCGCGGTAGATCGACTGCACGATGCCGGTCGTGTCGAGGCCCTCGAGCAGCGCGCGGCGTACCTTCACGTCCTGCGTGGGGCCATAGGCGACGTTCAGGAACAGCGAGTAGGGCGTACCGGTGTTGAGTGCACGGCGGTAGGTGAAATCGGCGTTCTTGCGGATCAGCGCGGCGTCGTTGCCCGATACGCCCTCGATCACGTCGACCTGACCGGACAGCAGCGCACCGGTGCGGACCGACGATTCGGGCAGGAACCGGTAGACGATCCGGTCCAGGTAGGCGGGCCCCTGGTGGCCGGCCGTCGGCGGCGCCCAGCGATAGTCGGGGTTCTTCGCGAATTCGATTTCCTGCCCCTTCACGTAGCGGCGCAGGATGAACGGGCCGGTGCCCGCGATGTCGGTGCCGCCCGATTTCAGGCCGGGCCGGTCGAACGCGTTGGGCGACAGCAGCGGCAGCCGGCCGGCGAACGTCAGGAACGGCGCATACGGTGCGTCGAGCGTGATGACGACCGTGCGCTCGTCCGGGGTCTTGACGTCGGCGACGTGCGAGCTCAGCCGCGCGAGCTGGCTGCCGGCCGCATACGACAGTTCACGTGCGTTCAGGAAGTTGCGCGCAACGGCCTTCGCGTCGAACGGCGCGCCGTCGGTGAACTTCACGCCGTCGCGCAGCGTGAACGTATAGGTCTTGCCGTCGGCGGAGACCTTGTAGCCGGTCGCGAGCCACGGGACGTAGCTGCCGTCGGGTTTCTGCACGAGCAGGCTCTCGTACGCATTGCGCAGCAGCAACTCGACCTTGTCCTGGCCGTTCAGTTGCGGGTTCAGCGTGCGGGGCTCCGTTTCGACGCCCCAGGTCAGCGTGCCGCCCGAGACGGGCGTGCCCTGCGCGAACGCGGCGTGCGGCAACGCGAGTGCGAGCACGAGCGCGGCCGGCGCGGTGCGGCGCGACACGAATCGGGCGGAATCCGGAAATGCAAATGTCATGCTGGGAAGCCTTTCACGATAGGGATGGCAGGAAGGTTCGGCGCGACGGGCCGTGCGTCACGCGCTTGCGCGGACGCGCGCACCGTTCCCGGCGGCCTCGACCGCCGGCGGATCGCGGTAGAGATCCGGGATCAGGATCTTCCGCAACCACACGAGCGGCGTGCCGAGCGTATTCGTCGAGCGGTCGAATGCGACGTAGCCGTGACGCTCGTAATACGGCTGCAGCCACGGATGGTTGGTCGCGGTCGCGAGATAGGTCGCGGGGGCCTTCACCTGCGCGGCCAGGAACCGCGATTCGACGTGCTCGATGAGTGCCTGACCCAGGCCTTGACGCTTGAACGCGGGTGCGACCGCGAACCAGTGCAGGAACGGATACGGCGTGCGGCCGGGTTCGCCGGATACCCACGGGAACCGCACGGTCAGTGTCGCGGCGAGCGCGGCGCGGCCGTCGTCGGCTGCCCGTTCGAGCACGAATGTCGTTTCGCGAATGATCGTTTGCGCGACGAGACCGATCGGCGAGCGGGTGATGTTGAAGTGCACGCCTTGCGCGACCAGCGGCGCGTACGCGTCCTGCAGCAACGCGTAGACAGCCGGCACGTCGTCGGCGTCGGCGATGCGGATCGTATCGGTCATCGCGCCGAGCTCTCGAAGTCCGGTTGGCGGGTGACGGGGCGCGGGTTCGCGTCTCGCGCATCCGGCCGGTCGCGTAACGCCGCCGCGTCGTGGTCGTGGTCGTCGGCGCGCGCGCCGGCCAGCAATCGCAGCGACGCAATCCGCGGTGCGGCATCGGCGACCGGCGTGTCGACGACGAATTCGGCAATCCCGTGACGGCGGTGCAATGCGTCGAGTTCGCGCAGCACGTCGTCGCGCGTGCCGTGCACGATTCGCGTTTCGCGCGGGTCGATCCGGTGCGGGCCGCCGCCGGCCTGGCGGATGTAGGCATGCGCCTGTTCGAGGCTGCCGACGTTGACGGCGGGCGTGTCGCCCACCTGCACGCGAAAGCCCTGATGCCCGCTCGCCAGTCGAGCGGCCGCGTCGCGGGTTGCCGCGACGATCACGGAGACCGCAAGCAGCGGCGTGCGGTTGCCCGACGCGCGACGGTACGCGTCGAACGCATGTTCCAGATCTGCGACGGATGCGTTGAGATGCGACGCATAAACGAACGCCCAGCCGAGCCGCGCCGCGAGCGCGGCGCTTGCCGCGCTGGCGCCGAGCAGGAACGGTTGCGCGGGGACCGGCGGATGCGGCGTCGCGTGCAGTGCGCCGGCATCCTGCCCGGCCGCATCGGCGGTCGCGGCGGCTCCCTGAAGATGACGGTTCAGCGTGTCTGCCAGATCGGCGAAGGACGCGCGCCGCGCCGGGTCGTAGCCGTCCTGCAGCGCGCGCGTCGACAGCGGCAGCCCGCCCGGCGCTTTGCCGATGCCGAGATCGACGCGGCCGGGCGCGAGCGACGCGAGCAGGTTGAAGTTTTCCGCGATCTTGTACGAACTGTAGTGCTGCAGCATCACGCCGCCCGACCCGACACGGATGCGCTGCGTGTGTGCGAGCACGTGCGCGATCAGGATCTCCGGCGACGGGCACGCGAGCGCGGCGGTGTTGTGATGCTCGGCGAGCCAGTAGCGGTGATAGCCGGCGGCATCGGCAAAGCGCGCGAGCGATACGCTGCGCGCCAGCGCGTCGGCGGCACTTTCTCCGGGCGCAACAGGGCTCTTGTCGAGCACGCTCAGGCGGAACGGCAACGCGGACAGCGCGGAATCGGAAGGGATGGCGTCGAACGTCATGGTGAAGCGATCGGCGCGGGTCGAAGCGGCCTGATCAACGGGTTAGGCATGCAGAATTATTTTTCGCCGACGTTCGCGCGGTCAAACAATCAAGAAGAATATCGAAAGCCGAAAATATTCGTTCCGGCCGACCGGGGGGCTTGCGTTATGGTCGTTGGCTGCGCGCCTCGCGGCGCGTGCCTGGAGCCTGCCGGACGATCCGACGCGAGTGCGCTCGCCATCGTGATGCCGACATGCGTTGCCCGAACCGACGGAATCACGAGGATTGCAGATGAACGACCATGGCGAACGACGCATGGCACGCACCGCACGCACGGGCGCGCTCACCGGGGCCGCGTCATGAGCCGCGCCCGCAGACGGCTGAAGACGCTCGTTGGCGCGGCAAGCGTGCTGTACGCACCCGGCGATGCGGAGGTTGCGCAGGGCGTGCGGCGTGCGGCGTCGCTCGCACGCAAGGCGGAAGCCGAGAAGATCACGGGCCTCTTCACCGCCGACCTCCTGCAGGCCGATACGGCCGGCCTTGCCGGCAGCACGGGCAGCCAGGAGCCCATCGTCGCGCTGGCGGCGCTGAGCCAGGCGACCTCGGCCATCGGGCTCGTCGCGACCGTGTCGACGACGTATCACCACCCCTACAATCTCGCGCGCCTGATCGGCACGCTCGACCACGTGAGCGGCGGCCGCGCCGCATGGAACGCGGTCACGTCGTCGGTCGGCGAGGAAAACTTCGGTGACGCGGCATTGCCCGACCCGGAGCGACGTTACGCACGCGCGGCCGAATTCGTCGAAGTCGTCAACGCGCTGTTCGATGCGAACGATCCGGATGCGGTGCGGCGCGGGCAGGGCGGCGGCATTTCGGTCGATCCGCTCAGGCTCGGCCCGATCGACTACCGTGGCGCGCACTTTCAGGTCCAGGGGCCGCTGAACGTGCCGCCCTCGCCGCAGCGGCGGCCGGTGCTGTTCCAGGCAGGGCAATCGGCGAGCGGCGTGACGCTCGGTGCGCGATATGCCGAAGTCGTCTATACGTCGCAGCCGACGCTCGACGATGCCCGCATATTCGTCTCCGAGCTGCACCGGCAGGCTGCCGCATTCGGTCGCGGCGACCGGCTGCCGCTCGTGATGAATTCGTTTCATTCGGTGATCGGCGAATCCGATGCCGACGTCGCACGGCGGTTGCGCGACAAGCATGAACGAATCGATTACGAACAAGGCAGGCTGAAGCTCGCCGACATGCTCGGCGGCAATGTCGACCTGCGCGGCCTGCCGCTCGACCGGCCGTTGCCGGACTCGCTGTTGCCGGCGATCGACAGCGTGCATCGCCGGCGCGGGCGGGTCGCGATCTTCGTCGGCTACGCACGCCAGCGGCTGACGCTGCGCGAGCTGATCGTCCGCGCGCAGGAGACCGGCCACTGGTTCGCGGCCGGCACCCCGGAGCAGCTCGCCGATGCGATCGAAGCGCGCTATCGCGCGGGGCTCGTCGACGTGCTGTCGCTGCACGGGCTCGGCCAGCTCGACCAGGAGGACTTGCTGCTCAACGGCTTGCTGCCCGAGTTGCGGCGCCGCGATCTGCTCGACACCGATTATGTGGGCGGCGATTTCCGCGCGAACTTGGAACTGCCGGCGCTGCGGCGCGAGACGGCGACGGCATGAACGGGCGCCGGGTGAGCGATGTGCCGGGCGACGGACCGTACGTCGGCCACGGCGAAACGAACGACAGGGAGTCGCGTGACATGAACCACGACGTGCCGGTACCGGCGAAGCGGGAAGCGGCGGACGGGAAGCGGCCGCCATCCATGACGACCAGCCGGATTGCTTCATGCCGACGCCCGTCCTGAGCGCCGCGGGCATCGCGAAGCGCTTCGACGCGACCGTCGCGCTGTCGGCGCTGCACCTGTCGATCGACGCGGGCGAGGTAGTCGCGTTGATGGGCGCGAACGGTGCCGGCAAGTCGACCTTCGTCAAGATCCTGAGCGGTGCGCTGCGGCCGGATGGCGGCACGCTGGCGCTGCGCGGCGAACCTTATCGACCGGTGTCGCCGCATGCCGCCAAGCGGCTCGGCGTCGCGACCGTGCACCAGTCGGTTGCCGATGCCGTCGTGCCGACGCTGTCGATTGCCGACAACCTGTTGCTGGACCGGCTGTGCGATCCGGCGTCGGCCTGGCGCGTGCCGCCGGCCGCGCGGCGCGCCGCGGCGCGGCCGCTCGCCGAGCGAGTCGGGCTCGACGTCGACCTCGCGGCGCCGCTGGCCTCGCTGTCGCTGGCGGACCAGCAGCGTGTGACGCTGGCGCGCGCGCTTGCCGGGCAGCCGTCGTTGCTGATTCTCGACGAGCCGACCGCCAGCCTGTCCGCGCCGGAGGCCGAGCGGCTGTTCGTGCTGGTGGACGCGCTGCGCCGCGACGGCGTCGCGATCCTGCTGGTGTCGCATCGACTCGGCGATTTGCGTCGCATCGCCGATCGCGTGGCGATCGTCCGCGATGGCAGGATCGTCGCCGATCTGGCCGCCCCAGTGGATTTCGATGCCGCGGTGGAAACGATGATCGGACGCGCTCTGCCGCGCGCGCGTGCATCGGCGCCGGTTCGCGACGGGCCGTCCGGGTCCGGCCCGGGCTTCAGTGCGCGGCAGATCCGGCTGACGCCCACCAGTGCCCCGTTCGACCTCGATGTCCGGCGCGGCGAGATCGTCGCGATCGCAGGCCCGGTTGGCGGCGGCAAGTCGCGCTTCGCCAATACGATCTTCGGCGCGGTGCGCGCGGCGGCCGGCGAGATGACGCTCGACGGCCGGCCATGGCGGCCGCGTTCGCCGGCCGACGCGATTCGCGCCGGCGTGTTCCTGGCCGGCGAAGATCGCTGGCGTACCTCGTTGTTTCCCGACGGCGTGCCGTTCGCGTCGATCGCGGGCACGATCGGCTTTCCGTTCCTGTCGCGCTGGTTCGCGAGCGGCGCGGTGCGTCGCTCGCGCGAACGCGCGGCCGCGGCGGCGGCGATCTCCCGGTTCGGCATTCGCTGCACGGGCCCGGACGATCGCGTGGCCCGCCTGTCCGGCGGCAATCAGCAGAAGGTCGTGCTCGCGCGCTGGCACGCCGAGCCTGCGCGGCTGTTGCTGCTCGACGAACCGTTTCAGGGTATCGATGCGGGTGCGCGTGCCGATATCGTCGATACGCTGAGGCGTCACGCGCCCGAGCGCGCGACGCTCGTGTTCGTCAGCGATCTCGAGGAAGCGGCCGAGATCGCCGATCGCATCGTGCGGTTCGATCGCGCCACGCTCGATCGCCTGCATCCGACTTCTTCTGTCGAGCCAGCTACCTCATGAAATCCGTTCCGCCTTCCGTCTTGCAACCCGCGTCGCCCGGTGAACGGCCGCGCCCCGCACCGGCACGCATCCGCGACGCACTCGAACGCACGGGCATCCTGCTCGTGCTGGCCGCGCTCGTGATCGTGTTCGGGCTCAGGGAGCCCGCATTCCTGAACCTCGACAATCTGTTCAGCATCCTGCAGGCCGTGTCGATCGTCGCGTTGCTCGGCATCGGCGTGACCGTCACGCTCGCGGCCGGCGGCTTCGACCTGTCGGTCGGCAGCGTGGCCGCGACCGCACAGATGGCCGCGAGCTACGTGCTGGTCGTCTGGCACGGCAGCGCGCTGGCGGCCGTGATCGCGTGCATCGTGCTCGGCGTGGCCGCCGGGTTGTTCAACGGCTTGCTGATTACGCGGTTGCGCGTGCCCGATCAGCTCGCGACGCTCGGCACGCTGTTCCTGCTGGCCGGATTGCAGTTGATCCCGACCGGTGGCCGCTCGCTCGCGACCGGCTCGGTGCTGCCCGACGGCACGGACGCGACGGGCGTGTTCCCCGCCGCCTTTCTCGCGCTAGGCCGGCTGCGCGTGTTCGACGTCGTACCGTTGCCGGTGCTGATGCTCGCGGCCGTGACGGTGCTGGCCTGCGTCACGATGGAGGCGACGCGCTGGGGCCGCGTGATCTACGCGATCGGCGGCAACGAAACGGCGGCACGGCTGGCCGGCGCGCCGGCTGCGCGCTATCGTGTCGCCGCGTATGTCGTGTCGGGCGCGATCGCGTCACTGGGCGGCATGCTGATCGCCGCGCGGGTCGGCCGCGGCGACGTGAGCGCGGGGCACTCGCTGCTGCTCGACGCGGTGGCCGCCGCGCTGATCGGGTACGCCGTGTGGGGCGCGAAGCGACCCAACGTCTTCGGCACGGTCGTCGGGGCGGTGTTCGTCGGCGTGCTGCTCAACGGGCTGACGATGCTGAACGCGCCTTACTACATGCAGGATTTCATCAAGGGCGTGTTGCTGGTGCTGGCGCTTGCGTTCACGTTCGGCATCGGTCGCCGAGCGGATGCCCGCGCATGATGCCTGGCGTCGCGACACGCGGCGCGGGTGCGGCCGGGTTCATCGGTTCGCCGGTAAGCCCCGGTTCCGGACGGTTTGTTATCCAGAGTAATAACCATTGTCGAATCGGTCGGTTTGCGTTCGCACGTCGCACTGATAGATTGGGCCGATATCGTTCGATGTGGAGAGAGACACGCCATGCAATCGTTGCTTCGCCGAAAATCGCGTATCGACCTGAAGGTCGGCGCATTCGTCCTGGGTGCCGCGATCGCGCTGGGGACGCCCGCGGCACAGGCCGGCCCGCTCAAGGGCGCGCCGGCGCCGTTCGACAAGGGCGGCGTGAAGATCGCGCTCGTCAACTACCTGTCGACCGGCGACTTCTTCCAGGCTTACGAAGCCGGCGCGCAGAAGCAGGCGCGTGCGCTCGGTGTGGATCTGCGCATCTACGAAGGCCGGCAGGATGCGGCGGAGCAGCGCGAGCAGATTCAGCAGGCGATCAGCATCGGCGTGTCCGCGATCATCGTCAATCACGGCTTGCCCGAGTCGCTGAAGGACGTCGTTCAGCGCGCACTCGACAAGGGCATCAAGGTCGTCGCGTTCGACGTCGACCTCGCCAATCCGAAGGTGCCGCAGATCGAGCAGAACGATCGCGACCTGGCGAACCTGCTGCTGGATCAGGCAGTCAAGGACAACGGCGACGCGTTCGCGGCAGGTTACGTCTACGTGGCCGGATTCGCGCCGCTCGACCGGCGCGATGCGGCGTGGCGGGATTTCAAGCGCGCACACCCGAAGGTTCAGGAAAAGGCGCGCTGGGGCACCGTCGACAATCCGATCGCGCAATCGGTCGCGAATCAGGCGGCGGCCGCCTATCGCGCGAACCCGGACATCCGCGTCGTGTTCGCGCCTTACGACGAGTTTGCGCGCGGCGCGAAGCTCGCGGCGGACGAGGCCAGGTTGTCGTCGAAAGTCCGCATCTATAGCGCGGACATCTCGACGGCCGACATCGAGGCCATCCGCGCGCCGAACAGCGCATGGGTCGCGACGGCCGCGGCCAATCCCGCGGTCGTCGGGGCCGTGTCCGTGCGGGCCGCGGCACTGCTCGTCGCCGGCCAGAACCCGGGCGCGCGCATCGCGGTCAAGCCGACGCTGATCACGCGCGACGATCTCGTGAAAAACGACATTCGCACCGTCGCCGAGCTCGGCGCGAAGTTTCCGGCGTTCCGTGCGAGCGATGCCGCGACGGCCGCATGGATTCCGGCGATCGACTGATCGCCTTTGAACGCCGCGACGCGATCCTCCTTCTTCCTCCTTTTACGCGCCGCCTACCCGTGACCCGAACATGACGACCCTGAACGACTATCTCGCCCAGAAACGCACCGCGTGGCAAGCGAAGCAGCAGGCGGCACGCAACGATCCCGATTTCAAGGCGACGCCGCTGAAGGCGACCGTGCGTGCGCTCGGCCGCAGCGGCGTGCGCGAGATCCGGATTCGCGATTTTCAAGTGATCAGCGACAGTCCGCCCGACTTCGCGGGCTACAACCTCGGGCCCGCATCGCCCGAACTGCAACTCGGCGTGCTCGGCAGCTGCCTCACGCATATCACGTTGATCCAGGCTGCGGAGCGCGGCCTGAAGATCGACTCGATCGCGGTCGAAGTGACCGGCGACCAGCATCCGCTCGCCCAGCAGCCGGGGTTCGAGCATGTCCCGGTCTTCCCGCACAACATCCGCTATACGCTGGACATCGCGTCACCCGAGCCGCCGGAGGCCATCCGTGCGTTGCATCAGGCAGTCGAAGCCGTCTGCCCGATCTTCAACCTGCTGAGGCTGCCGCAACATATCGACGGCGAATTGCGGCATACCAGCGGGTAACGCGCCGGCGCGGTGCATTGTTCCCGTGTATCGGCAATGCGTCGTGCGCGGTGCGACGAATCATGCGTTGGCGTGTTTCGTTTTTAAATGGATGTATTGTGATAAGAAAACTTATCCCGATAGTCGTAATGTGAATGCGTAGCATCGACGGAATCGCCGCATCGCTTGCCCGACGAGGGGGGTAACGACGCTAGTTGCCCGGCTCGTTCGTCAGGCCATGGCGATACGCGCGCGGCGAGCAGCCCACGATGCGTTTGAACGCATGGCCGAACGCGCTATCCGAGTCGTAGCCGAGCCGCTGCGCGATCGCCGAGATCGATGCGTTCGAGCGGCGCAGTTCGCGCATCGCCAACTGTATCCGCCACCGCAGCACGTATTCGAGCGGCCCGAATCCCAGCCGCCGCTTGAAGTGCAGCGCGAACGTCGAACGCGACACGTGGCAGCACGACGCCAGCGCGTCGACGGTCCAGCGTCGCTCGGGCGCGGCGTGAATCGCGGCCAGCGCCGCGCTGACCCGCGAATCCGCGAACCCGGCCAGCCACCCGACATCGCCGTTCGCGCCGGCGTCCACATAGCGCCGCAGGATCTGCACCAGCATCATGTGTCCGAGATGCCGGACCATCAGCGACCCGCCCGGCGACGACGCGCCGAATTCCCGTGCGAGTTGCTGCAGCGACCAGCGCAGCACCGCCGCCGGTTCGGAATCGCCGCTCACGACGACCACGGGCGGCAGGCTGCCGAGCAGCAGCGGCATGCCTTCCTCGTAGGCGAAGCGTCCGCCGATCAGAAAGCAGTCGGCCGGTTCGCCATAGTGCGCGATGCCGCGTTCGACATGCCGGTACACGTCGGCGGCCGGCACCGGTGTGACCGACGGATCGCTCGCCAGAGAAAATGCCCGCGGCGCGGCGAGCAGGAAGCAGTCTCCCGTGCGCAGCCGAACGGGTGGTCCCGCGCCGTCGACGGTCAGCCAGCAACTGCCTTCGACCACCGCGTTGAACTTGATCCCGTCCGGCGGAGGAAGGTCGACCGCCCACGGGCCGCCGGCCCGCAGGCCGGTGAAAAACGAGTCGCGCGTTTCCAGCAGCGACAGCACTTCCGATAGCGGGTCCACGCGCAATCCCCGGACGATCTCGACGAAAAACCGGATTCTATTGCATTCACAGTCCGGATGCGCCGCCGGAGAATGATCTCGTGCAGTGACGCGGCCGATGGGCGGCCGCGTGCTTCGTGCACCGTTCCTGGAGCCTTCAATGACGAGCAGGCAGCACCCCCTTCATTCCGGATTCGACGCCGCATCGACGGCGAGCGACGTCCTGGCCGGTCTCGACCTGCGTGGCAAGACAGCCATCGTCACGGGCGGCCACTCGGGTCTCGGGCTCGAAACCACGCGGGCACTGGCGCAGGCGGGTGCGCACGTCGTCGTCGGCGCACGGAGCGTCGCGGCCGCGCGCGAGGCGACGCACGGCATCGCCGGCGTGGAGATCGCGGCGCTCGAACTCGCCGACGCAGCGAGCGTGGCCGCATTCGCCGCGCGATTCGTCGACGCGCGGCGCCTCGTGCATATCGTCATCAACAGCGCGGGCATCATGGCGTGCCCCGAGACCCGCGTCGGCGACGGGCGGGAAGCGCAGATGGCCGTCAATCACCTCGGTCACTACGCGCTCGTCAACCGACTGTGGCCTGCGCTCGCGCACGGTGACGGTGCCCGCGTGATCGCGGTGTCGTCGCTCGGGCACCGGCTGTCGCCGATCCGCTGGGACGATATCGATTTCGCGCGCGGCTACGACAAATGGCTGGCGTACGCGCAATCGAAAACCGCCAACGCATTGTTCGCGGTGCAGCTCGACGTGTTTGGCGCGCCGTTCGGTGTCCGAGCGTATTCGCTGCATCCCGGCAAGATCGCGACGCCGCTGCAGCGTCATCTGACGCGAGAGGAAATGATGGCGCAGGGCTGGGTCGACGAGCACGGCGTGCCGGTCGATCCGACTTTCAAGACGCCTGCGCAGGGGGCGGCGACCCAGGTATGGGCCGCGACGTCGCCGCGCATTGCCGATCTCGGCGGCGTCTATTGCGAGGATTGCGACGTTGCGGTGGTGACGCGCGGCAACGAGGAATCGGGCGTGCGGCCGCATGCGATCGATCCGGAGGCGGCGGCTCGGCTGTGGGCGTGGTCTGCGGCAGCGACGGGCGTCGATGCCTTTGCGGCGCGCCGCTGACGCGCACGCATTCGGCGGGCGCCGCGCGGGTATCGGCGGCGGCACGATACTCGAACCTGTCCGCATTTTTGTTGGCGAGGCGGTTGAACAGCACGTTATCCACGCGCCTGCACAAATCGCTCTCCGAACAAGATAGCAGACTGGTTCATCGCTGATTTCCAGTTGAACGCAGACCGCACGGTTTTGGCCAGTACGTTGCGCAGTGCCAGCCAGAGCAGCTTGATCGCGGCCTCATCATTCGGGAGGTGACCGCGGGTCTTGATGATCTTGCGCAACTGCATGTTCAAACTTTCTATGGCGTTCGTGGTGTACACGACCCGTCGAATCTCCGGCGGAAACACGTAGAACGGCACGACGTGTTCCCACGCGCGTTGCCACGACTGCACGATCGTTGGGTACGTCGCGCCCCACGGTTCGTCGGCGAAGTCTTGCAGTGCCTGCCGTGCCGCCTCTTCGCTGGCAGCCGCGTAGATCGGGGTGTGGACGATCCCGAGCCACTTGAAGCGTTGTATCCGGACGAAAAGTTTGGGAAAGACTGAGGGATCTAGTGGGATCAGGTACGAATTGACGGCCTCTACCGTACATTCTCCGAGTACATGGCTTGTCGCTGCGAAAGTGCGCGTTGAGAATGGTATGGCTGCCTTTTCTCAGCCGCTTACGAATGTGCCGCCCCCTTGTTATCGGTACACTCCCGCAGCACGGTTTCGCTCCCTGCGACTAGTGGTGCCGTAAAGGCGAGCACGGTTTCGATGAACGTGCGCCGATCTGGGGCGGGCAGTAGGTGTGCGTAGTGGGATGCGCCCGGCAGTTCGACGAACCGTGTGGAAGCCGCGTTAGTCAGATGTGCCAATAAGGTCTGCGCATCCACCGGCCGGGACCAAAAGTCGTTGTCGGACCGCAGGATTAGCACGTTCGAGCGGATGAACGACGCATCGAAGATCGGCCTGCCGTTGACCATCAGCAAGGTGTCGGCAAGCGGCCCGGTAGGATGGTGAAAACTGGCGGGATGCCGAGCCTTCGCGGCCTTGTCTCCTTCCATGGCCAACGCAACGTAGCGCTCCAGAAAGGCAGGGTCAACGCCTTCGTCGCGCCAGCGGTTGCCCAACGCACCGGCGGTCGAGGACTGGTAAGCGCCATAACGCTTCCGATCCAGTTGTGCGGGATCGTCCGGAGCGCCGAACTCCGCCTGTAATCGCCATCCGCCCGCCGGGCCGCCATACGCGCCGTTATAGTAGATCAGATGTGAGATGCTTTCCGGATAGAGCGACGCATAATGGCCGAGCCACTGCGAGCCAGTGGCCCATCCCATTGCCGTCAGGCGCGTTTCCCCCGGGTTGCGGCGCTGAATATCGCGAACGACCGCGGCAATGTCCCGCACCGCCTGGTTGGATCGCACGGCCGGAGGTGCGCCAAGGCGCCCGTCGTCCATTTCGGGCGGAAATTCCGATCGACCGAAACCGCGTACATCCATGAGATAGAGATGATGTCCGGCCTTTGCGAACGCTTCCGCCGTGGAAGGTTCCGCCGCATCAACGTCCCAACTCGCCAATACCCCTGGCCGGCCGCCATTGACCAGGAGCATGGGGCCGCGATCAACGCACGCCTTGTCGTCGCGCAGCTCGCGCACGAAAATTTGCAGACCATCTTCGGCCTTTACGGTGTAGTCGCGACGCATCACTTCAGCGCGAATTTCCTGCGCGGAGAAGGAAGCAAAACTAAGCAATGCGGCGATGGCCCAATTGGTATGGCGCATGGTGTCCTCAAAAATAGTAGCGCTAGGGAAGATTGTCCCGATCTATCGATGATCTATCTATAATGGTTTTGAATATTTTTGATATCACTGCGATATGGAACTTCGCCACCTGCGCCATTTTCTTGCCGTCGCTGAGGAATTGCACATGGGGCGCGCCGCTCAGCGGCTTGGCATGGCGCAACCACCGCTCAGTCAATCCATTGCGCGTCTGGAAAAGGAACTGGGAGTTCTGTTGTTCGCTCGCGCGCATCGGCGCTTGACCTTGACCGTCGCGGGTGCAGTTTTCCGGGAGGAGGCGCAAGCCTCGGTCCACCATGCCGATCGTGCGACCGCCATCGCACAATCAGTGGAAAGTGGCGAGGCAGGGGTCGTTCGAATCGGTTTCGATTCGGCCGCCCTGTATGAGCACCTGCCTCGACGATTGCTCGCCATGAGGACGCGGTTCCCGGCAGTTCAACCCGAATTGCGCGAGCTTTCGACCAACGACCAGTTGAGCGCGCTCGCAAGCGGCAGGATCGATATCGGATTCGCCCACCCGCCGTTCAACCTCGCTGGCCCGCTGCGTGTTCATCCCTTCACTCCGGAGAACAGCATCGCGGCGCTATTCGACGATGGACAACACGGAGATATCACGCTGCGGGACATTGCCGACAGGGGGCTGATCTTGTTCCCCGCCTCGCAAGGGCCGGTCCTGCATGCACAATTGCTCGATACTTTTACCAAGGCAGGAGTGGATGTACGGATCGTCGCGGAGGCCAACCGGGCATTGAGCCTCCTATCGCTGGTCTCCGCCGGACTCGGCGCCACACTCTTGCCGACCTCGACACAACGCCTCCAGTTCGCAGGGGTTCGCTATGCTCGCGTCCTGGACGCGAGTCTCCCGACGTGGCCCCTCGCGATGTTCATGAGTCAGGGGCCCGCATCGCCCCACGTGCAAAAGGTATGGCGCTTGTTCCAAGAATACGAAGCGAGCGACGTGATCAATAGCGCTCCAACGTACACGAGGGGCAGCAGCATTGTTTAACGGTCCGACTGGCGTCATGGTCGACGCCGGCGGCAACGTGTACGCAGCAGACTCCCGCAACAACGAAACCCGCAAGGTGATGTGTGGCCCGCAAGCGCTCGCCTCAAGCGTCGATAGCGGGCCACCTGACGGCAGCAATGGGAAGGCAGGTGTCAGGCTTTGGATGATGCTAAGAACCGACAACGTCGACCTATCTGCATAGCGACGAGGTGTAGCGAGTTCGGCAGGTCGATCACGCGTTTAGCTCACGGGATTTCAAGCAGTAGGCCGCCAGTCAATGCATTCGAGACATTAGTGCAAGGAATTTCATAACCTCAAGGCTTCTGATAGGAAATTGCGCTTGCGTTGTTCATACCCCGCGCTGCCGAAGCCGCAGCTTTCGGAGAGAGCTTGCGCACTTTTTCAAGTGCACTCGCGATCGACGAGTGGCGTACCTCCTCGCTGCGCCCGAGCCCTTCAGCGACGATGAACTCGATATCCGGGATACCGAGGAACGTGAATACCGAGCGAAGCAGGGTCTCGGCATGCTCGAACGCCTGATACGGGGATCCCTCGCTGTAAACATTGCCGCGCGCCAGCGCGACGAACACGCGCTTGCCCTGGGCGAGACCGATCGGCCCGTTCTCGCCGCGCGCGAAAGTCTTGCCGCGCACGACAATATGATCGATCCAGGCCTTGAGCTGGGTGGGAACCGAAAAATTGTAGAAGCCCGCCCCGATCACCACGACGTCGGTTTCGAGAAACTGCTGCACGTCCTTGCCGGCGTCGAGCGCCATGAACGCGTCGAAGGAGAGGTGCGGGGGCGTTTCGCTGGCAAGATCGCGATAGGTGACATTCACCGCGTCATTTGATTCGACGATCCGCTCGACGATGGCGGCAGAAAGCACGCGACTGGCGGAGTTCGCGCCCATGATGCTGGAATCGAGATGAAGCAGGTTCACTGGATACCTCCGGTGTGGATTTGCGATCGGCACTATGCTATGTAACTGGAGGCGATCCGCCAAGAACGCACATTTTTAGGACTAGGTCAGATGGATATGCCTGCCCAACCAGGCGTCAGCACCCGCTGCCATGAAGTCGGCAAGGTGCTCGCAATCGTCGGCGACAAATGGACGGTGATGATCGTCAGGGTGCTGGTCGAGCGGCCACACCGCTTCAACGAGATCAAGCGGACGGTCGGCGGCATCTCGCAGCAGATGCTCACGCGTACCCTCAAGGCGCTCGAGCGTGACGGCATGGTCAGCCGCACGGTCTACCCGACGGTGCCCCCGCAAGTCGAATATGCGCTGACGCCGCTCGGACACGCTCTGGCGGTGCCGGTTCGTGCATTGGGTGCGTGGGCGGGAGAGCATCTCGAAGAGATCGAGAACAACCGTGCACGCTATGATCAGGACACGCATGCGCGCACCAAGCGAGGCGGCTCGGAGCAGGCCTGACGTTCGGCCGGGAGAGGGCGCTCGCAGGTATCGGCAACGGCACGACACCCGCGCGCGGCAGCCTATCCGCGCGTCTGCCGCAGCGCGCCCCCCATTTCCGCGATCGGCATCGCGACGATCGAATTCAGCAACCGCATTTCCCCGGCGTCCGGGTGCGCGATGTGCCGCACATCATCGAGCGTCTGCTCGACGTGACGATCGTCGGAGAGCGTGCCCATGCGCACGCCGTTGGCCGAGGCGATTAGCGTTCTAGCCGCCATGGCTGCTCCTGCGGCGTTGCGCGGCCTTCAGCGCGGTGGCTTCCGAAATCTCGACCGACGACTCGGCGTACAGGCGCACGCCGAGCTCGCCCAGCAGCAGCATGACCTTGCCGATTTGCGCGGTCGGCTTCCCGGCTTCCACCTGGCTGATGAATTTCGGCGACAGGCCGGTCGCGTTCGCGAGTGCGTCCCGCGTGAACCCTTGCTGGATCCGGGCCGCGCGAATGAGGTGGGCGAGCGCGCCGATCGTGTCGATGGACTGGGACTCCGACATGACGTTCTCCGTGCTTCGTATCTGAGCGGGAACAATATTGCACAACTTGCCGGGTCGGGCATTGATTCGTATTCGTTCGGAAACGAACAGCAGATTTTGGCCGCAGGAGGATCATTTCGTACCCGATCGGGAACAAAACATCAAGAAAAAGTGCTGGGCAGCATGTCCGTATCCGAGCGGATACGGAAAAAGAGACAAGAGGGCGACTTTGCTTGCGCTTCCCCCGGCACGCCGGCAAGGACGCCCAGTGGACGTCGGCGCCGGTTGGACGATTCCGCCCCCGATCGCTGCCGTATGCGCAAGCAGCGATCTTAATCACCGCAGCAGATAAACGTATCCGAATCGCTTCGTTGACGCGCGCCGGCACGGCCTCGTAGATTCGCGTTTTGACCGAATCAGAGGCCGTGCCGTGACGACTCCCGCCATCCGCGACGCCGCAACGCTTTCTGCCGGGCATCCCGCCTTGCGGCCGGACGGCGCGGCGCAGCATTTCGACATCGTGCCGTTCGACGCGCCGCTCGGCGCCGAGGTGATCGGCCTCGACTTGTCGCAACCGGTCGGCGCCGACGATTTCGCGCGGATCCATCGCGCGCATCTCGATCACCACGTGCTGGTGTTTCGCGACCAGCGCATCACGCCGGACGAGCACATCGCGTTCAGCCGCCGCTTCGGCCCGCTGCAGATCCACGTGCTGCACCAGTTCGCGCTGGCCGGCCACCCGGAAGTGCTGATCGTGTCGAACATCGTCGAGAACGGCAAACCGGTCGGGCTCGGCGATGCCGGCCATTTCTGGCATTCCGACCTGTCGTACAAGGAAAAGCCGAGCCTCGGCTCGCTGCTGCACGCGCAGGAATTGCCGGCGGAAGGCGGCGATACGCTGTTCGCGAACATGCATCTCGCGTGGGACACACTGCCGGCCCACCTGCGCCGCGCGGTGGAAGGGCTGCGCGCTGAGCATACGTATCTCGCGCGCTACGAGGAGCTGCGGGCGCGCAGCCCATGGCGGCCGAAGCTGTCGCACGAGCAGGTCGCGCAGGTTGCGGCGGTGGTCCACCCGGTCGTGCGCACGCATCCCGAAACCGGCCGCAAGGCGCTGTTCGTCAGCGAGCATTTCACGACGCGCATCGTCGGCTTGCCGGACGATGAAAGCCGCGCGCTGCTCGACGAACTGTTCGCGCACAGCGTCCGCGCCGAGCATCAGTACCGGCACCGGTGGCGCGAGCACGATCTCGTGTTCTGGGACAACCGTTCGCTGATGCATCTCGCCGCCGGCACGCCGGACCACCTGCGCCGCAAGCTGTACCGCACGACGATCGAAGGCGACGCGCCTTTCTGAGCCGCGCGCCGCGTCATTCATTCCCGCCCCATCCCGACCGGAGTTCCGATGTCGTTTTCGTTTTTGCCGGCGCGCCGCGCGCTGGCGGCCACGCTTACCGCCGCGCTCGCATTCGCGGGCGCGGTCATTCCGCAAGCCGCGCATGCGGAAGGCCGCATCCGCATCGCCGAGCAGTTCGGCGTCGTCTACCTGATGCTGAACGTCGCGCGCGACCAGCAACTGATCGAAAAGAAAGGGCGCAAGGCCGGCCTCGACATCAAGGTCGACTGGGTGCGCCTGTCGGGCGGCGCGGCCGTGAACGACGCGCTGCTGTCGGGCGCGGTCGACGTTGCCGGTGCGGGCGTCGGGCCGTTGCTGACCGTGTGGGACCGCACGCGCGGCCGGCAGAACGTGAAGGGCGTCGCGTCGCTCGGCAATTTCCCGTACTACCTCGTCAGCAGCAACCCGAGCGTGAAGACGATCGCCGACCTGAGCGCGAAGGACCGCATCGCGGTGCCGGCAGTCGGCGTGTCGGTGCAGTCGCGCGTGCTGCAGTATGCGGCCGCGAAGCAGTGGGGCGACAAGCAGTTCGACAAGCTCGACGCGCTCACGCAGGCGATTCCGCACCCCGACGCGACGGCCGCGATTCTCGCGAACAGCAGCGTGATCACCGGCCACTTCGGCAATCCGCCGTTCCAGGAGCAGGAACTGGCCGGCAACCCGAACGCGCACATCGTGCTGAATTCGTATGACGTGCTCGGCGGCCCGAGCTCCGCGACGGTGCTGTACGCGACGGAAAAATTCCGCGACGACAACCCGAAGACCTACCACGCATTCGTCGCCGCGCTGGCCGACGCCGCGCGGCAGATCGCGGCCGATCCCGAGCGTGCGGCTGATACGTATATTCGCGTGAACGGATCGAAGATCGATCGCGCATTGCTGCTGAAGATCCTGCGCAATCCGCAGGTGCAGTTCAAGACCGCGCCGCAGAACACGCTGCCGCTCGCGCAGTTCATGCATCGCACCGGCGCGATCCGCAACGAACCGAAATCGTGGCGCGACTACTTCTTCGACGATCCGGCGACTGCCGGCGGCAGTTGAACCGCGCCGGCGCTTCGACGCCGCGATCGACGCTTATGCGTCGGCGCGGTTTCGATATGCTCAATCGATGGTTGGTCCGCGCCACGCGCGGCCGTATGTTGATGCTTTCCCCGCAAGAGTCCCGATCGTGAACGCCAATTCACTCCGAACCTGGCTGCCGCCGTATGCGTCGCGTCGCGGTGCGTCGCCCGCCGCTCAGGCCGCGCCCGCCACGCCTGTTGCCGGGCAGTCCGGCCTGGACGACGCGCAGGCCGGTTCGCACAGCGAGCGCCTGCTGGCCATCGACCGCGTCAGCCTCGAATACCGGAGCGGCGCGCGGATCGTCCGCGCAACGCACCAGGTGAGCTTCGACGTGTACGGCAGCGATCGCTTCGTGCTGCTCGGCCCGTCGGGGTGCGGGAAGTCGACGCTGCTGAAGGCGATTGCCGGTTTCATCGAGCCCGTATCCGGTTCGATCGCACTCGACGGCAAACCCGTGCGCGGGCCGGGCCCCGATCGCGTCGTGGTGTTCCAGGAGTTCGACCAGTTGCCGCCATGGAAGACGGTCGTCGAGAACGTCGCGTTTCCGTTGCGCGCCGCCGCGAAACTGTCGCGTGCCGATGCGCGCGAGCGTGCGCTTCACTATCTCGACAAGGTCGGACTGAGTGCATTCGCCGATGCCTATCCGCACACGCTGTCGGGCGGCATGAAGCAGCGTGTCGCGATCGCACGTGCACTCGCCATGCAGCCGCGCGTGCTGTTGATGGACGAACCGTTCGCCGCCCTCGATGCGCTCACGCGCCGCAAGATGCAGGAGGAACTGCTGCGGTTATGGGACGAGTTCCGATTCACGTTGCTGTTCGTCACGCATTCGATCGAGGAGGCGCTCGTCGTCGGCAACCGGATCCTGCTGCTGTCGCCGCATCCCGGCCGCGTACGCGCGGAACTCAACAGTCACGAGCATTCGCTCGACAACGTCGATACCGGCGACTTCCGCGACAACGTCGCACGGATTCATCGCCTGCTGTTCGATACCGATGCGACCGGCGCGCCAACCACGGAGGCAACAGCATCGTGAGCACGATCGATCCGTCCCTGACGCCGCTGCCGCCCGTTCGCGCCGAGTACGAGCGCACGCTCGACACGCTGCCCGATGCCGAACGCGCGGCGCCGGCTCCGCTGGTGCGTCGCATCGTCGACGCCGGGTGGTTTCGCCGCAGCGTCATTGCGCTCGTGCTGATCGCCGCATGGGAAATCGTCGCGCGCATCGTCGCGAACGACCTGCTCGTGCCGACCTTCGGCGCGACGCTGGCCGCATTCGTGCAGGGCATCGAGTCCGGCGAACTGCTCGTCAAGACCGGCATCTCGATGTCGGTACTGCTGCGCGGCTATGCGCTCGGCGTGTTTTTCGCGTTCGTGCTGACGTCGCTCGCGGTGTCGACGCGCATCGGCCGCGACCTGTTGACGATGCTCACGTCGATGTTCAATCCACTGCCGTCGATCGCGTTGCTGCCGATCGCGCTGTTGTGGTTCGGGCTCGGCACCGGCAGCCTGCTGTTCGTGCTCGTGCATGCGGTGCTGTGGCCGCTCGCGCTCAGCATGTACACGGGCTTCGCCAGCGTGCCGGCCACGCTGAAGATGGCCGGGCGCAACTACGGCCTCACGGGCCTGCGCCAGATCGCGCTGATCCTCGTGCCGGCCGCGCTGCCGTCGATCCTGTCGGGCCTGCGCGTCGGCTGGGCATTCGCGTGGCGCACGCTGATCGCGGCCGAACTCGTGTTCGGCGCGAGCGCCGGGCAGGGCGGGCTCGGCTGGTACATTTTCCAGAACCGCAACGAGCTATATACCGACCGCGTGTTCGCGGGTCTCGCGGCCGTCATCGTGATCGGCCTGCTCGTCGAGAACCTCGTGTTCGACACGCTCGAGCGCGTGACCGTGCGCCGCTGGGGCATCCAGCACTGACGCGGCGGCGATGCGCGACCAATCCCGGCGCACGCATAACAAAAGCTGAAATCGGTTTTTCGCGCGCGCCGGATGCGTCCCTATACTTTGCGATGCCGCGATCGCGCCACGCCGCGACGCTTCCGATCTTCTCGCACAAGGATTTGCCCGATGACTGCCCGTGATGCCGTCGATCCGCGCGACGCGTTGCGCGACGCGCTCGCCACGCTGCCCGATGTCGCGAACGCGATCGGCCAGGATGCCGCGCAACGCGAAGCTCGCCGCGAACTGCCGTTCGAAGGCTTCGCGATCTTCCGGCGCTCGGCGCTGGGCGCGTTGCGGATTCCTGTCGAACGCGGCGGCCTCGGTGGCACGCTGGTCGATCTGTTCGACACGATCGCAACGCTGGCCGCCGCCGATTCGAATCTCGCGCACGCGCTGCGCATTCACTACGACCAGACCGAGACGCTGCGGCTCTCGCCGCGCACGCCGTTCAACGACGTGCAGCTCGAACGCGTGCTGGCCGGCGCGATCTTCGGCGGCGCGTCGACGGAACTCGGTACGTCGCGGCCGGGCGAGAACACGACCGTGCTGCGCCGCGACGGCGGGCACCATCGTGTGACGGGCCGCAAATACTATTCGACCGGCACCGCGTTCGCCGATTTCGCACGCATCAACGTGGAAGACGAGCAGGGCGACGCGCTGGCCGTAATCATTCCCGTCGCGCGCGACGGCCTGCAGGTGCTCGACGACTGGGACGGGATGGGGCAGCGCATGACGGCGAGCGGCAGCCTGGTGCTGGACGACGTGCAGGTGTTCGTGGACGAAGTGGCGCCGCGCGACGGATCGACGCTCGTCGGCCGTCATTGCGGCGCGCTGCGGCAGCTGCATCTCGTCGCGACGGGGGCGGGCATCGTGCGCAACGTGGTGGCCGATGCACGCCGCTACGTGCTCGAGCACGGACGCCCGGCACTGCACAGCCCGGCGCCGACCGCACGTGACGATCATTTCGTCCAGCAGGTCGTCGGCGAGCTGTCCGCGCACAGTCACGCGATCGACGCGCTCGTGCGCGAAAACGCGCGGGCGCTCGATCGCTCAGCCGATGCGATCGAAGCAGGCGCTGCCGACGCGGATGCGCTCGTGCTCGACAGCGCGCTCGCGACCGCTCGTACGCAGCTGATCGTCAGCAAGCTCGCGCTGCATGCGGCCGAGCGGTTGTTCGAAGTCGGCGGCGCGTCGGCGACGGCGCGCTCACACAACTTCGACCGGCACTGGCGCAACCTGCGCACGATCTTCAGTCACAACCCGCTGCTGCACAAGGCGCGCGTGATCGGTGACTACACGCTGAACGGCGTGACGACGCACCTGACCGAAGGGCGCGTGTTCTGACCGCGCCGCGGCAGGCTTGCGCGGCCGGACGTCAGCGCCGCAAGCCGGCTTCGCGCAGCAGCGGCAGCACGCGCTCGCCGAAGAAGTCGAGATCGGGCCTGAAGTCGTAGAAGCTCAGCTGGATGCCGTCGATGCCCGCGCGGTGCAGCCGCACGATGGTGTCGGCGACTTCGTCGGGCGAGCCCGTGATCGAGATGTTGCCGCCGATCGCGCGCGCGGCGGCCTGCGAACGTTGGTCGAAGCCGCCACGCCACGCATGCGCATCGCTGTCGAAACGGTGGAAGCTGCCTTCGTCCGCATGCGCGACGATCGCGTCGCGGTACGCGCGCGCCTCCGCCGCCGTCTCGCGGCAGATCACGAGCGGATTGAGCAGCGTGCGGATCGTCCGGCCGTGTGCGGCGGCGGCCGCCTTCACGCGAGCGGTATGCGCGGGCAGCACGTCGATCGCGCGTTCGGCGTCGGGGCCGGCCGGGCTCGTGACGAACACGATGTCCGAATAGCGCGCCGCGAACTCGATGCCGGCGTCGGAGCCCGTCGCGTTGATCAGCAACGGGCGGCCGTAGCGCGGCTTCGGCGTCACGAATGCGCCGCCCAGGCGCCAGCTCGACAGCGCCGGCGTATAGCTGAAGTTGTCCGGTTGCGCCCACAACTGCTGGACCGCATCGAGGAATTCGGCTGCCAGCTCGTAGCGGCGGTCGTGCTCGATCCGGTTCCAGCCGAACATCTCGTGCTCGATCGCACGGTGGCCCGTCACGACATTGACGCCCCAGCGCCCGCGCGAGATGTGATCGAGCGTCGCGGTGAATTTCGCGAAATGCAGCGGGTGCCACGGCCCGTAGAGCACGTGGCTCGTCGCGACGAGGATGATCCGCTCGGTGCGTGCGGTCAGCGCGGCCAGCGTCATGAACGAGTCGAGCGCCTGACCGTCGAACACGCCGCCGTAGCCGCCTTTCGGCAGCCATTGCGACAGCGCGAACACGAGATCGAAGCCGAGCGCCTCGGCACGTGCGACCAGGTCGGCGTTGTAGTCGAACGTCCAGTCGGTCGTGCGCGGCAACGTCGATGCACTCCATCCGCCGGCCTGGATCGGCAGGAACAGCCCGAGCATCAGCGGCTGCGCGAGCGCATGCGACACGGGGCTGTCGGGGAAATCCGCCGGCGAACGGACGTCGACGAACGGCGACGGCACGAGCTGGGCGGCGAGGGATGGATCGCTCATCACGGGTTCCTTGCTGAAAGGTGCGACGCGACTCATGGGGCTGCGGTGCCCGATGCGGCGGCAAGCGGAGCAGGGCGCGTCATAGCTTGCCCGGCCTCGGGTCGGGCACGAAGCCGTCGCGGTTCGGCATCTGCACGTGCGGCAGCGTGCGTACGTCGAGCCGGGCGTCGCCGGGCACGATGCCGTTCAGGTGGAGAACGTACGCGGTGACCGCATAGACGTCGTCCGCGCTCAGCGATTGCGGCGCGTTGTACGGCATCGCACGGCGAATGTAGTCGAACAGCGTCGTCGCGTAGGGCCAGTAGCTGCCGACCGTCTTTTTGGGTTTCGCGCTGGCGAGCGAACCGATGCCGCCGACGAGCGGATCGCCGACGCCGCCTTCGCCGCCGGCGCCGTGACACATCGCGCATTTGTCCGCGAACACGTGGCCGCCGCGCGCGACCGTGCCCGCACCGGGCGGCAGGCCGCTGCCGTTCGGCGCGACGTCGATGTCCCACGCGGCGAGCGCCGCGCGGTCGACCGGCTGCCCGAGGCCGAAGCCGGCGCCGAACGCGCTCGACGTCATCGCGCAGGCCGCCAGCAGGCAAGCGAGCGGCTTACGCATTGCGCACCTCGCCGTCCGTGCCGACGCGCCAGTTCTGGATGCCGTTGTAGTGGTACTGCGAGTTCAGGCCGCGCGCGGCGACGAGCGCGTCGCGGGTCGGCTGCACGTAACCCGTCTCGTCGGTCGCGCGGCTTTGCAGGTCGGCCGGCTCGCCGCGCCACACCCAGTCGGCTTCGAAGCGCGTCAACGCACGGTCGCGTACGTCGCCGGCGAGCCGTGCGGGGCGCCACGTGCGACCACCGTCGGTCGATACGTCGACCGAGCGAATCCGGCCGCGGCCCGACCACGCGTAGCCGCTGATCGGGTAATAGCCGTGCGCGGCGAGCCGATGGCCGGCCGACGGCCGCGTGATGACCGACTTCGCGTCCATCTCGAACACGAACTGGCGCGCGCAGCCGTCGGACAGCAGATTCGTGTATTTCGACGTTTCCTCGCGAGTCATCTCCGGCGCCCGCACCAGCTTCAGCCGTCGCAGCCACTTGATGTTCGTGTTGCCTTCGAAACCCGGCACGATCAGCCGCACCGGGTAGCCGTTCTCCGGCCGCAGTCGTTCGCCGTTCTGCGCATAGACGACCAGCGCGCGCTCGAGAATCCGGTCGAGCGGCAAGCTGCGCGTCATCGCCGCGCCGTCCGCGCCTTCGGCGAGCAGCCAGCGTGCGTCGGCATCGATGCCCGTTTCATCGAGCAGCGTCGACAGCCGGACACCGGTCCATTCGCAGCACGACAGCAGCCCGTGCGTGAACTGAACCGGCAGCCCGCTCGGGCCGTTCCATTCGCTGCCGGTGTTGCCCGAGCATTCGAGGAAGTGGATCCGAGATTCGGACGGAAAACGCAGCAGGTCGTCCAACGTGAAGACGCGCGGCTCGCGCACGAGGCCGTGCACGACGATGCGATGACGCTGCGCATCGATGTCCGGTACGCCCGCGTGATGACGCTCGTAGACGAGCCCGTTCGGCGTGATGTCGCCGAACAGGTCGGCGAGCGGCGTCATCGACGAGCCGGAACCCGGTAGCGCGGGCGATCGGGCGCTGCGACGGATCACGTCGCGCTCGTGCTGCCCCGGCACGCCGTACGGTGGCGACAGCAGCGGCGCACCGGGCGCGCGCGTCCACGGCGGCACATCGAGCGGCTGGCTCGCGAGCGCACCGCCGGCAGGCAGCAGCGCCGCCGCCCAGCCGCCGGCGAGCTGGCGCAGCGCCGTGCGCCGACCGCTTCGCGGTGCACGGGGAGGAAAGCGGGAATCGGTCATGGTCGAACGCAGGTTACGCGCGGGAGCCGCGCGCAGGGAAACGAACATTCTCGGCAACCGGGCGCGGCGCGGCAAACAACGATTCCCGCTTTGCTTATTGCGCTTATCGCGCTGCGCCCGCTGCGCGTGCCGTCAGAACTTCACGCGCAGCCCGCTGACGAACGCGAGCTGGCGGTTCGTCGACGACGCGCTGCCGATGTTCGAGATCGCCGCGATCTTGCGATAGCCGCCTGACGTGGCCGTGCTCGCATCGCCGGCCGCGAGCTGGTAAATGCCCGATACGTAGATATCGGTGCGCTTCGACAGCGCGTAGTCGAACCCGAGCGTGAACTGGTGCCAGCGCGGCTTCAGCGTCTGGCCGCCGGTGCCCGGCAGGCCGCTCGCGCGCCCGTCGGTGAACGTATACACGCCGATCAGCGTGGCGGCCGGCGTGACCTGGTAGCGCGCGTTCACGTCGTAGTTGTTGAACTTGCGCGACGAGCCGTCGACATAGTTGAGCTGCGTGTGGCTCCATGCGAAGCCGAGCGTCGCACGGCCGAGCGCGTAGTTCGCGCCGAATGCACCGATCTGTTGCTTGAGCACGCCGCCGTTCAGCCCGTAGAAGAATGCGCCGCTGTAGTCGTTGCCGGTGGTCGAAGTAGCGCCGCCCACCGCGCCGCTGGTGTTCGACGTCGAGTTCGGGTGGTTGAACCGCACGTAGCCGCCGCCGACCGACAGCGGGCCGTTCACATAGTTCGCCGACGCGCCCCACGCGTTGTTGTTCGAGAAGCCGGTACCCGCACCGCCGTTTGCCTGGTTGCTGAATGCATAGAGCAGGTCGGCCGTGAAGCCGGCGATCGTGTCGCTGCGGAATTTCACCGCGTTGTTCAGCCGGAAGCTCTGGTTCAGGTTGTCGTTGTCGCCCACGTGCGTGGCCGGCGACCAGAAGCCGGCGCCCGAGTACTGCGCGACGAGGTCGGTGATCGGCTCGTACTGGCGGCCGAACGTCAGCGTGCCGAGACCCTTCTTGCCGAGGCCCACGTATGCGGAGCGGCCGAACAGGCGGCCGCCCTGGCCGAGCCCGCCATCGCTCGGGCGGAACCCGCCTTCGAGCGTGAAGACCGCCTGCAGGTCGCCACCGAGATCTTCCGCACCTTTCAGGCCCCAGCGGCTACCGCTCAGCTTGCCGCTCGTCTGCTGGATGTTGCTTGCGCCGCCCTGGTTGTTCGTGTACGCGATGCCGGCGTCGACGACGCCGTACAACGTGACCGAACTCTGCGCGTACGCACTGACCGAACCGATCGAAACCAAACCCAGGACTACCGATTTTTTGATCATGACTATCCTCTGTTTTTTATGGGTACATCTGCGAGGATCACGATGCTATTGACGACAGGCGCGCCGACGAACGGTCGATCCGTGGTTTGTAAATCGCAGCGCGTCCGATTTGTAATGTGCGTTGCCGCCGGCTCGGCATGTCCGCCGCGATCGCGTCCGATGCGCACGTTGCGGCGAATGCATCGATTGAACGGCGTACGCCGGGCGCCTCGAACCCGTGCACGCCGTCATATCGATCGATGAAATCGTTCGATGTCCGCATCGCAGGCGGCCGCGCTCGCGATGTTTTTACGCAACGCCGCACTGTGCGGCGAACCACCGATGCGCTAAGCGTGCGCGCATATCGATTCCGCAAAACGTTGGTAGGGCCGCCCGGCGCGTGACGGTAGAGTCTGGCATCCGGTCGCGGGCCGGCATGCGCCGGGAACCGCAGCGCACGCATGCAGCGCACGCATGTGCGCGTTCATCCCGGTTGGATGGATCAACGAATACAGGAGCCGTTTGACATGAGTCGCGATGTGCTGTTTCTGCTGGAACCGGGCTTTGCCGATCCGAAGCATCCGGGCCAACGCTTCGTCTGTCCGCACGGACTGTCGATCGAAGGGCTGCTGGCGAGCGCGCCCGATCGTACCGGCCGCCTCGACGTGAAACGCGTCGGCTTCGACCGGCCGCGGCCCGCGGTGATCGACGCGCTCGACGATGCGCACCAGGGCCTGCCGGTCCTCGTACTCGGTCGCGACCAGCCGGCGCCGGACGACGCGCAGACGCTCGGCGACGTGCGCTTCGTCACCGACGCGCGCCGGATCCTCGAACTGCTGGCCGAACGCCACGGGTTTCCGGCGCTGCATTGACGCGACGATTCCAACGACTCATTCGATCGACAGGAGCATCCGATGTCGTCAATCTCGGTGGCACGCCGCCGCCTGCTGCTCGCCGGCGCCGCGGCCGTGGCGGCGCCCCTGGCCGGGAGGTCCGCGTTCGCGGCGCCGGCCGTCAACACCGATCTCGCCGGCACGACGTTGCGCGTCGCGACCTACAAAGGCGGCTGGCGCGCGCTGCTGCAGGCGGCCGGGCTCGGCGATACGCCGTACCGGATCGACTGGCGCGAGCTGAACAATGGCGTGCTGCATATCGAGGCGCTCAATGCAGACGCGCTCGATATCGGTTCGGGTAGCGAAATACCCGCGGTATTCGCCGCGCGCCAGAAAGCCGACGTGCGGTTCATTTCGCGCGTGCGCGAAGACCTGAACAACCAGGTCACGCTCGCGCGCAAGGACACGCCGATCCGCACCATCGCGGACCTGAAGGGCAAGCGCGTCGGTTACGTGCGCGCGACGACGTCGCACTATTTCCTGTATCGCCAGCTGACGGAGGCTGGCCTCGGTTTCGACGATATCCAGCCGATCAACCTGTCGCCGACCGACGGGCTGTCCGCATACGATCGCGGCGACATCGACGCGTGGGCGATCTACGGCTACAACGGCCAGCTCGCGCGCAATCGCTACGGCGCGCGCGTGCTGAAGACGGGGAAGGGCTATCTGTCGGGCAATTTCCCCGTGTATGCGAATCCCCGCACGCTCGACGACGCGCGCCGTCGAGCGGCCACCGGCGATCTGCTGCTGCGGTTCCGGCATGCGTATGCGTGGGCGAACGGGCATTTCCGCGACTACGCGCTCGCGCAGAACCGCGAGACGCGCGTGCCGGCTGCCGATCTCGTCACGATGTTCGACCAGCGCAGCGAAGACTTTGCGCTACTGCCGGTGACGCCCGACGTGGTCGCGCAGCATCAACAGGTCGCCGATGTGTTCACCCGGATCGGCGTGCTCGACGGGCCGGCCAACGTCGCGCCGTTGTGGGATACGTCGTTCAATTCGGTGGTTGCGGCAGGGTAAGTCGGTGCCGCAGGACGATGCCCCCGTGAACGGGGCGATGCTTCAGGCTCGACGCGGACAGTGCCGAGCGATACGGCCTGGCGGGATCAGGAGAACGTCGTCGCGACCATGATGCCGAATACCAGCCCGAGCGCGATTCCGCTGAGCCGGCCGTAAATCGATGCGCGAACATTGTCGTCGAGCACGAAAGGCGAGCGCTTGTGCTTCCAGATCGTGCTGAATGCCACCGGGCGGCTGAGCAGCGCGATGCACGCTATCAGCACGGGCGTGGCGACGAGCATTGCGATGCGCTGCCCGTTCCAGTCGACACCGTGCATCGCCAGCGAAACCAGCGCGGCAAGCGGCACCTCGACGCACAGGCCGAGCAACGAGCCGCTGACGAATGAATCTCCCGGGGACTGGAACATGATCGGTCCTGGCGTGCGAATAAAATCGGCGCCCGGCTCGGGCGCCCGAAAGAAAATACCGTGGCCGTTGCCTGCGGCCGGTCGACCGTGCTCGGCATCAGCGAGGATGACGGCCGGATGGTAAGGCAAATTGCCGGCCGGTTGTCGGTCATTCAAGCTATTTAACAAATGTTCGGCGGAGTGGCGTGCTTTTATCCCACATCGGGATACCGCGCCGTGGTAATAATCGGGCATCGTGTTGCCGTGGGCAGCGCCGGTGCGACCGACGAGCAAGATATGTCGCTGAAATCGACACCGCATTGACGCACCCGTTGCAGTGCCAACGATGCCCGAATCAGAACGGAAACCGGGCAAACAGTAAATCATGCGGGGTTAAATTGATCGGCGACCAAATCGGGCTCGACAGTGCATACAACGCCTACCTCCGGGAAAAGTCCGCAAGCGCCGGACTCGCGCTGAGTCGCGCGCTCAGACTCTCGGGTCACGCGGAGGAAGCAATTCGCGTGGTGAAAGAGCTCGCGGATCGAGTCGAAGAACCATTCTTGCGCGCGCAGATCGGCATCGACATGAACTATCTCGGCCTTTTCGCGCAGGCCGAAACGCTGCTGACCCAGGCCCTCGGCGAGCTTCACCACGAACCCGACCTCAAGGTCCTGAGGGTTGAGCTCGCGATTTCGCAATATGCTCAAGGTCGCTTTCGTGAAGCCCACGCCCTGAGCCGACGGCTACGCGATGCATGGGGGCGGGCCGCTATCGTTTCGAATATCTATCCGGGCAATACCATCGAGTACGAGAAGGTCGTCGGCAAGTTGCTGCGATTCGACGAATCGGTCGCGGGCAAGCGCGTCCTCATCATTCAGGAAGGGGGGCTGGGTGACGTGATCATGTTTTCCCGGTACTTGCATCTCTTGCGGGATGAAGGTGCGCTGGCTGTCGTCTTGCAGGCACCGGACACGCTGGCGCCGGTATTTTCCGCCGTGGACTGGATCACGATCGTTGCGGACGCCCGCAGTGCAATCGACCAGAGCGATTGCATCATCTGTACCTTCGACCTCTTTGCCCGATATCAGACGACGCCATACTTTCCGGGCTACAGCGGTTCGTACGTGCAGGCGCCGGCCGGCCGAGCATTGCCGCCCCGTGTTGCCGACATTTTCAGGAATCGACGCCAGGGGGTTCGCGAGATCGGCCTGATCTGGCGCAGCAACACCGCGGTGCGCCACGAACCCTACCGATCCATCTCCCTGGAGCAACTTTCGTCATTGTTCAGCGCGCCGGAGAGCCGCTTCCACGCGCTGCAGTTCGGCCCGCTTACCGACAATGAACATGCAGTGCTCAATAAGCACGGCATTGGTGTCATTAGTGACGAATTGAGCGATCTCGGCGACACCGCCGTCGTCTTCAATGCGCTGGATCTATTGATTACGGTGGACACCGGACCGGCCCACCTCGCTGGCGCACTCGGACGGCCGGTATGGGTGTTGTTGTCGGCTGCCTGCGATGAGCGCTGGTACAACAGCCATCGCGATACACCGTGGTACAGGTCCATGCAGTTGTATCGACAAGCCACATTGGGCGACTGGAGCAAGCCGATATCGGAGATGGCAGATGCGTTGTCCGGCGACGATGCAATCTGGTAGGCGCGGCCGCTTTCGACCATAGCGGACTCGTCGACGTTGGCAACTGTTCGTTGTCCAAGCAAAATGGCCGCCATATCAAGACTGTCTCTTTTTTTTTGTGATTGATGACCGGGGCACGGATGTCGTTTGATGAGGAATTCAATAGCGTTGCCTCGCAGGCTCGCGACGCAGAGGCGGTCGGGCAGTTCGACCGGGCAGCGGATCTTTTCCGGGTTCTCTTCGAAAAATATCCCGATAGCGATACCGTTTTTCGCCCCTACGTGGATGCACTGCTGCGCTTGGGGCACACCGGAAAAGCACTCGAAGCCTGCGATCGCGCCATCGCTGCGACGCCTGTATCGACCATGCCATGGCAAGACAAGGCGCTGATCTGTTTCAATCACCTGAACGATCGCGCCGCTGCCATCGCCAGCCTGAAAGCGGGCGTGGACGCGTTTCCATCGAATGCCGAGTTGCATCTGATGCTGGCCGACGCGAGTTTTCAGGTGCTCGACTTCGATGCTGCGCGCCTGCATGGCGCGAAGGCGGCCGAATCCGGCGATCCGGGGATCGTATTGAGGGCGCGCCATCGATTCCTCGACGATCACGAAGGTGCCGTCCAGATCGCCCGCGCCATCCTGGAACAGTACCCGGCGGATCTCGGTACGCTGGTGCAGTGCGGCATCTCTCTCTACCTGCTGGGCCGCCTGGAGGAAAGCCTGGGCTATCTGTATCGGGCCGCCGAACAGGATCCCTACCGAGGCGATGTTCTTTTTCCGCTGGCGAATCTGCTCTTGTTGCTGGGTGACACGAAAGCAGGCTGGCGTCGCTACGAAATGCTCGCGGATCTTGTGCCGCTCGGCAGCGGCCCCGGCGTATTGACCATCCATCACGATCGTTTGTGGCGCGGACAGCCTCTCGCGGGCAAGCGCCTGCTGGTGATCAGCCATCTCGGCCTCGGCGATTGCCTGATGTACGCACGCTACGCTCGAACCCTGAGGGCAGCGGGCGCCCATGTCACGCTCTGCGTCAAACCGGAGCTGATGCAGCTTCTGCACGACCTCGACGGTGTCGACGAGCTCTTGAGCGCCTGGCCCATCGAGACCTGGGGCGACTACGATTACTGGATATTCGAGAACTTGTTGCCTGCGAGACTGGGTGCGATCGAAGGCGAGGTGCCGACCTATCGGGACGGCTATATCAAGCTGAAGGCCCCGGATGTCGACAAGGCGCGGGCCGACCGCCGCCGGGCATCCGATCGGCTGCGGATCGGTTTGTGCTGGGACACGTCGCCGAATTACTTTGCGGGGCGCGCTCGCAGTCTTGCGCCGGAAGATCTCCGGCCGTTGGCCGAGATTGAAAACGTCGACTGGTTCGTGCTTCAGAAGCATCCGCTCGAGCCGGATTTCGTGTCTCGCAGCGGACTGTCGATTCTGAATCGATCGGATGAATGGAACGATCTTTACGACACGGCTGTATTTGCGGCATCGCTGGACCTGACCATCTCGATCTGCTCTGCGCCCGTGCACCTGGCCGGCGCGCTGGGGCTACCGGCGTGGGTCATGCTCGGCGCGCCGGAGTGGCGCTGGGGCGCGCGCGGCGACACGGGGCCCTGGTATCCGCACATTCGTGTCTTTCGTCAGGCGACCCCCGGCAACTGGCGGAGTGTCACCGAGGCTGTGCGCGACGCGCTGGAATCGCAACGCGGTGTCCTGCGTGGAGCCGATTGACGGGCAACACGGCGCGTCGCATTCGTCGCGAGCGATGCGTGCGAAGGTCGATAAATTGATTCGTCCTGCTGTCGCATGGCGATGAAGCGACCTTCATTACCTCGTGATAATTGATTGCGCGCGCAAATAATGCAGCCGGACTGATGCAAAACCCGGACTACGCGTTATTGCACCGCACGCATGCGTCAGGCGGCGAAGATCCGGCGTTGGTAGTCGAGGATCAGGTGATCGATATCCTGGTCGGCGCGTCGCGGCCCGCTTTTCGGCTCGAGCCAGAGCCACCGCATCATCCGGTAACGCGCCTCGACGCACATCAGCCAGGCATCCCAGTCCGACCAGTGGCGCAGCAACGGGATATTGCGAATGTCCCGCAATCCGTCGCGGATCTCGTACACGTGGAAGTGCCGGCTCGCTCGCTGGCTCAGTTCGTCGAATGCGCGTGCGGCTTGCTCCGGGTCGGACAGCAGAAAGTCGTGAATTTCGATGATCACGTGGCTGCCGGAGAGCTGTTCCAGCAGCGTATCGTCGAACAGGTCGAACTCCGCGCCCTCGATATCGCACAGGACGACCCGGTCAGCCGGGGCGCCACCATGCTCCGAGAGTATCGCCGGCAGGTTGCGATCGGCCTTGCCGTAGACGGCGACGCGATCCGCCAGCCCCATCTCCGCGGCGCGGTGCTGGATGGCCAGGCGACGCTGGTCGTCCATCTCGAAGCACAGGCTGCGGGCAAAGACGTTGTTCCGCACCAGGCCGATGCCGAAGATCCCGTCGGCAGCCCCGAGGTCGACCAGCACCTTGTCGGGCGAGCCGAGCGCTTCCAGAATCGCGCACACCGCGATTTCATAGGTGCCGAGCAGGTAGCCGCCGACCGCGACCTCCGCCCAGTGACTGAAGCCGATCGGATAGCCGCGAAGAATGCCGTACTGGACGATCGAACCCGTTTGTTCACGCAGCAACTGCGACAGATAGTGCAGACGAAGATTCGCGGCCTGGATCGAGCTCTGGTTGAAGTATTGCGCGTGGTCCATCTATTTGTTCTCGCTGGGTGAGCAAACGCGTCGGAGAATGCGGCGACGGCGGGACGCCTTCCGCGGATGCGAGCGCGTCGTCCTGCCTCGGACGAGAATATAACGCGTTGTCGGCACGCTGCCAGCACGGCGTGAACCAGAAGATGCCGGGATGCGTGCGGAGGAGGCAGCGCAATGCCTGGATTACCTCATCGGCCGCCCGGATCCCATACTCCAGCGCGCCCTCGAAGTAGCCGATGCATTCAGTCGCCGTCTCGGTGCCGGCCCAATGAATGCGGCGACGCGGTGAGACATGGCGGCAAATGAGGGAAGGGCGGCATTGCAGCCGGCGCGACCGAGCACGACCCTGTGGATGTCAATCCGCCCAAGGAGCAATGTCTGCCGATCAACCGCCTGAAAATCGCAGGCGGTTGATCGACACCGGTCCGTCATTCGCCCGAGCGTCGCGTGACCTCGTTCGGATTACCTTCCTCCGGAGCGAAGTACTGCTACGCGATCACCAGGCGTTGGACGGGCTCACACACGCGCCGTCAGTTCACCCCGACCGCACTCCAGGCACGCGCGACCGTCGCGCTTTCCGCCGAGTTCGCGCCATACAGGTCGTTCGCCGCCTGGATCGACGCACGTCGCGCGTTCGGGTAGCTCGAGTTGGCGTTCAGGTATACGGTCAGCGTCCGGTACCAGATCTTGCCGGCCTTTTCGCGTCCCAGGCCGCTGAAGGTCGTATCGCCGTTGCAGACCAGTTGCGTCCGCGACAGGCCGGTGTCGGTCGACGGTACCGCCGGGCCTTCCGACAACAGGTAGAAGAAGCGATTGCCGACGCCCGACGTGAAGTGCGGATCGTGGCGCGGATTCGACCATGAGAAGCCGCCGGACGGGTAACAGCTGAACGACCGGCCGTCGAGATCCTGCTTGTACATCTTGCGCAGGCCGCCGCTCACCACACGTGCGCCGATCACGTAGTTGCCGGGATCGTTCGGGTTGTTCGCGTAGTACTTCACGAGCGTGCCGAAAATGTCGGACGTCGATTCGTTCAGGCCGCCCGCGTCACCCGAATAGTTCAGGTTGGCGGTGGCCTCGGTCACGCCGTGGCTCATCTCGTGCCCGGCGACATCGACCGAAACGACCGGTTTCGGCAGGCGGGTGCCCGGATCGCCGTCGCCATACACCATCACATGCGACGACAGCCATGCCGCATTCGCGCCGGTCGTGCCGCTGCCGGTGTTGAATACCACGTGAGCGTAGCTCTTCACGCCGCGGCCGTCGTTGAAGATGCCGTTGCGGTTGTGCGTCGTCTTGTAGTAGTCCCAAGTCAATGCCAGGCCATAGTCGATATCCGCGGCGACGGTCTGCCGGTCGGTCGTCGTGTTGTTGCCCCACACGTTCGTGCTGCTCGTGAAGATCGGCAGGTCGGTCGCCTGCTCGACATCGTCCGAGCTCAGGCCGCGACCATCGTAGACCGAACCGCTGCCGCGGCTCGGATCGAGCATGCGGTACGCGTTCGTGCCGGTCTGGTCCGTAGTGAGCGACAGGTTGCCGTAGTACAGCGAGCGGCCGGTGCCGGTCGCAGCGGCAGTCTTGATCAGGTCCTGCGCGTCGAGCACGGTGCCGGTGCGCGCGTCGACGTAGTACAGCACCGCATCGCCGTGCGCATCGGTTGCCTTGCCATAGACGCGCACCGCGTAGGCCAGAACCGGTGCGGCATCGCGTGCGAACACGACGAGCTCCGCGTCATCGACGCGGCGTACGTCCGAGTCGAAACGCGCGGCCGCGATGCGTCTGGCCTTGACCGCGCCGACGTCGGGTGCGTTGCGTACCACCGAGCGGTTCCCGACCTTGCCGATCGTGGCGGCGAGATTGATCGGTGCGAGCTGGGTCAGGCTGGCTTGCTTCAACTGCCCCTTGCTCGAATGGACGACGACGTCGCCACCGATCACGGGCAGGCCCGCGTAGAAGCGATCGAAGCGCACGTGCTCGGTGCCGTCGGGATCGACGATCACGTCGCGTACCTGGAACTGATCGCCATCCGCCGGTGCGTTCGCTTGCGGCCCTGCGAACTTCAACGTCCGTGCAGTGCCGCCGAAGGCGAGGCTGAAGGCGGACGGGTTCTGCTGGATCAGTTGCAGCGCCTTGTCGACCGCGGCCGACTGGTCGCCGGCCTGGGCAAAAGCACTGAGACTCGCGACGGTAATCGCGGTGATGGGCAGCAGTCGAGACAGTTTCTTCATGTAATTCCCCAGATTATGAATGGGTTTGTTCGAGGAATGAATCAAGTGAAGACTTCGATATAAGACATGTCGCGAACAGCAGAGGCATGCTAGAGGGTGGTTTGTATAATTACAAGATATTTATAAAGATATTAATTTCCCATGTCTTCGGCACCAATCAAGTCATGATTTGGTGAGAAATTTGAAATAATTGCGTCGGCTTCGCCGAAGATATTGATGAAATCGTGTCGATTCAGAGGGATTGATGCACTTCATGAAACCCAGCGAAGAACGGGCGAGAGCGAGATGGCGACGCGAGGCAGAGTTAAAGGGAGGATTGGAATTTCATTCATTGAATACTGATTTGAATTGCTTTGATTTGGTGTGTTTCGTAAAAATCAATAATGCCGACGATATTTTTGCTTTGTGATGGCGGGGCGTCAGGCTCGCGGTAAACGTCTTTCGAGACAGTCGCAGAGGATCGATCGCGGCTTGGTACTGGCCGGGATCGAGTGCGGATTCAACCCATCGATGCAACACGCCTGAGGCTGCATAGCAGCAAGGAGTGTTGCAATGAAACAGAGGCGGCGGATCTACGATACAGACAGCCAGAAGGCGTTAGTGCGGGAGTGCTGGCGCAAGGGCGAATCGCTGCAGCAGATCGCCCAGCTATTTGATCGGAACCATTCCTCGATACAAGGGATTCCGGCCGAAATGGGCGGCATACAGCCAAAGCAACGGTGCCGTTCGAGCTTGGCACTGCCCACTGCCTAGCGGGAGGAGATCTCGCGCTCAGTGGTTGCTGGCGATTCGGCTCGCACGTGCTCCGTCCACCATTAGCCGCGAGCTCAAGCGGAACGGCGGTATGCAGGGCTATCGGGCGAACAATGCTGACGAACTTGCGTGGGAGCGAGCCCGTCGCCCCCAAGTCTGCAAGCTCGTCAGGAACCGGGAACTCGCCCAGGTCGTGGCAAGCAAGCTCAGGCAGGTGGCTCAATGAGCGTCCTCGAAGGACGCTAGACTTCGATACACCGCCTGAGCGCTTTCATCAATTCGTCGCATCGACGGGTTGAATCCGCACCGGGAAGCTGCCGGTTCGAGTCCATCCGAGCGTGTTAATCATCACACAGCTTGGCATTCGCCGGGACCGTGGCGTAACCTGTAGGCCGTCGAGATACCCGCGCTAAAATGGATCGAAGGGTAAAAGCGCCGCTGGTGTCTAAAATCAATCGGCAACAACACTCGTCGGACGAAGCAGAAGCTCTGCCGGTTCCGACTAATCAGCCGCGAGGGGCGTTTGTGGCGATGCTTTTTTGATAGCATGCTGGCGAGGGAACTGCGGGAGGCGGGTATATTTGCCAATGCCTGAATTCAAATTTCGACGAGGATCGAATGGGGCTGAAGGCAAATCAAAAACACAATTTTGGAGAGAGAAGCAGCATGCACGTTCAACGCCGAAGCAATTTGCTGCAACGCAGCATCAACAATGCGTTTGAACCAGCATTGCGCAATATGCAATATGTCGAGGGACGCCTGCGTCCGTTCGCGATCGTCGCCATTATCGGCTTTCCGCTCTATTACTACATCTGGCACGAAGTCTTTCCGCAACGCTACGAGAATCTATCGCTGCGGCTCATCGGATCGATACTCTTTCTGCCCGTCTTGTTTCATCACCGATGGCCGGCTGCCGCGCGCGGGTTTCTGCCCTACTATTGGTACGCCGTTATTCTCTATGCCCTACCATTTTTCTTCACGTTCATGTTGTTGAAAAATGACGGCTCGCAGGTTTGGGTCGAGAGCACCTTGATCGCCGCGTTCGTGGCGGTGCTGCTGCTTGATTGGCTCATGCTGCTACTCAGCTTCGTCGCGGGCGTCAGCTTGGCCGTCGTCGCGTATTGCCTGACTACGGCTCCAGTTCATCTCGGCACGCCTCATTTAGCGCATCTCGCTATCCTTGCGTTCGCAATCCTCATCGGTGCCGTGGCCAACTACGACACTGCACGCATTCGATTCGAGCAAGAGCGCGCGATGGTCGCCACCGCGGGCAGCGTCGCGCATGAGCTTCGCACGCCGCTCCTGGCGATCCGTGCCGGCGCAGCGGGACTAAGCCGCTTTCTGCCTCAGCTTCTCGCCAGCTACGACCTCGCGCAGCGCAGCGGCCTTCACATTCCGAAAATCCGCGTTGCGCATCTATCGTCGATGCAAGGCGTACTTGAACGGATCGAACAAGAGGCTTTGCTGTCGAATTCGGTCATCGACATGTTACTCGTCAATGCGCGTTTTACCGGCGGCTTCAATCAAAGGCCCGAGCGCTGCTCAATCGCGCGCTGCGTTGAAACGACCCTGCATCGCTACCCGCTCCGCGGAGTCGAGCGCGACCAAATCCGCTGTGATCTCGGTGACGACTTCGAGTTTCAAGGCTCGGAGACTCTGATAGTACACGTGCTGTTCAATCTCATCAAAAACGCGCTGCGCTCGTTGAGCGGCATCGACAATGGCAACATTTCGATTCGGCTCACCACCTCGGAGCAGACGAACCGTCTCGTGTTTCGTGATAACGGGTCGGGTATCGAGCCCGACGCGCTGCCTCACATCTTTACGCGCTTTTACACCTCTTCGGTGATCAACGATGACGTCTCGCTCGGCGCCGGGATCGGATTGGCCTTCTGTCGTGATGTTATGCGGGCAATGGGTGGAACGATCGAGTGCACGTCGACGAAGAACGCGTATACACAGTTTGTACTGACCTTTCCGTTGGCCTAATGATCATGATCGAACCCTTCGCATTCCCGACCACGGTCGGCTTCATTGACGACAGTGCATCCTTTCTCGCCAATCTGAGCTTGCAGCTCGACACACAATTGGCATTTCGCTTCTTCCATTCGGCAGAGCGCGCGATCAGCGTTATCAACGACGAAGCGATCCAGCCGCTCGCCGCCGAAGACTTCCTCTGCCGCTATCACGATCGGACGGAACAGAGTGACGCCCACGAGGTGATCGCAATTCGGATCGACGCGATCCGACGCCAAATGCACAACGCGCGGCGATTCGAGCGGACGTCGGTTGTCGTCGTCGACTATGACATGCCAGGCATGAACGGCCTGGAAATCTGCCGGCGCATCGCCAATCCGGCCATCAAGAAGATCATTCTTACTGGGAAGGCCAATGAACAGTTGGCCGTCAAGAGCTTCAACGAAGGCCTCATTGACCGGTTCATTCGCAAACAGGACGTTCACGCCGTTTCCGTCCTCAATGAAGCAATCGACGAGCTGAAGCGCGCGTATCTGCACCAGACGCAACGCACGGTCATCGAAGCGCTCGGCTTGTCCGAGTACCGGTTTCTGGTTGATCCAGCATTCGCTGCAAAAGCGTCGGAAATCTTCCGCGAGCTCGGCGTTGTCGAGCATTACCTGTCAACGCGCCCGACGGGGCTCGTGATGCTCGATAGTGCAGGTACGCCTTATCTGCTACTCGTGCATACCGAGGAGGCGCTGCGCGCGACCCGCGAAATCGCCGTCGAGCGTGGCGCGCCCGCCGCGTTTCTCGCCGAGCTCGACAATGGTCGTCATGCGCCTTACTTTCCCGATTCGGAGGGGTACTATCCGGTCGAGTGCACGTCGTGGCAGCCGTACATGCATTCCGCGACGGTCGTGCGAGGCCAGCAAGTCTACACGTGCAGCGTCATCAAGAATCCGCCTGGCCTCGAGCTGGGTTCCGTCGTTTCCTACGACGACTATCTCGAGCGCCTTGATCAACATATAGATGTGAAAGGGGATTCACGGGCGTGAATCCCCGGGGCTATGCGATGACGCGTTGCTTACACTGCTTGCCGCATGACCTCTATCCGGTCGATCGTGGCTGTGCTGGCGTACATCCGCCGTGTTGACGGCCAGTCATCGAGCTCAACCTCATCGCGAATCGCTTCGCAGGCTTGGGCGATCCGCCGCAACTCGTCGTGCGTCAGTCCGGCATGGATGGACAGACGAATTAGCGCGCGGTTTTTCGCCGTGGCAGGCGCACAGAAGACCGACCCGAAAATGCCATGCGATTCGAGCGCGTCGCGTAGTTTGATCGTTCGTTGCTCCGTGCCGGACTCGAGTGCGATGATTTGAGTTTGACTTCCGTTAAGGTTATAACCGAGTCGCGTGAGTTGCTCGCGCAGGTACCGTGCATTTTCCGCGACCTGCGTGCGCCGCCACGTTTCCTTTTCGATCACGAGGATCGTGGCCTCCAGGGCGGCGGCCTCATGCGGAAGCAATGTCGAACTAAAGATCGCCGGACGCGATTCGAATTTGAAGTATTCCTGAAATCGGCTCGAGCAACTGATCACACCCGCGCGGCCAGCGAACGCTTTTGCGAGACTCGCCGTGCGGAAGTGCACATGATCCGTCAGCCCCAACTCGACGACGAGCCCTGCGCCATCCGGCCCATGCGTGCCAAGCGAATGTGATTCGTCGACGACAATCACGCAGCCGGCCGTGGTTGCCACGTCGACGACGTCGGCCAACGGACAAACGCTGCCGTTCGTGCTGTAAATCGAGTCGACGACTACGATGCCAGGTCCGTGTCGACGGATTTGCCGCACGAGATGGTCGACATCGTTATGGGAAAAGGCGACCGCTTTCGCGCCTGAGCTTTGCACGCCTTCCCATAGCGACATATGGGCCATCATGTCGAGGTATACGGGCGTTTCAGTGGAAGCGATTGACTGAAGCAAGCCGGTATTCGCTGCATAGCCGGATTGACAAAGAATGGCTGATTCCGAGCGCATGAAACGGGCGAACCTGTCTTCGAGCTCAAGCAAGGGACATGCGCCGTGCAGAAATATGCCAGACATCAACATTCCATTGCCCTCCGCCTTTATGCTTGCGCACATCGATTCGAGGATATCGGGGTGACGGGCAATCGACAAATAATCGTTGCTCGACAAATGCAATGCGTCTGGGCCAGGCATACGTCCTCGCATGATATGGCCACCGTTCCAGTTCCCTTGGACGCGTTCGCGATAATAGCGTGTGACACGCTCGGCCACGAATGCCGGAAGCGATACTCCACCGACGTTCGACTTGGATTTCCCTTCGTAATGTTCGTACACTTTAAGCTCCTTATGGTCAACTGCACGGTTGTGCAGCGCTGCATAATGAGCCACCTGCTTTTCATATAAAATTTACGATACTCTTGACTAGGTGGTGCCCTCTATCCTTTCTGAATCGTAAAATTCATGCCATTAAAAAAACTACTCATCCTTCGTATAAGAAAGTGATGGACTGAAAAATATTGTTCGACGAGTATCTGGAATATTTATGTGACGCAGTCAGGCTTGGCGATCGCCGTGCCGGATTCGTCGACAATTGCCGAGGGGCCCATGTTGTTCGTCAAGTCGTAGGGGGCCGACTTGGGTTGATATGTGGTACCGTCGCGCGGCGTGGCGAACAAGGCGTCGCTGCGCGGCCGTGCCAGCGCGATGAGCACTTGGTCGTGGCGTCGCCCTTGGTGGATCTTGCGCGCGTAATAAGCCCGTGAGATGTGCGCTCGCAAGGCTGGTTGGTGGAGAGGGGCGTCCATTCCATTAACGCCGTGAAGAGGCGCAAGGCATGCATGAGCACCTTGTTGCCGCTGTGGATGGAAGTTCGCCTCGATAGGCGAGTGAGTCGGAGAACCAATGGAACTGCGCTGGCAGGACGCCTACCATCAATTCAATGCTGCGGAAAATGAGCAGCAGCTCTTCCAGCGGATCGCCGCGTATTCGAAGTGCCTGGGCTTCGAGTACTGCTGTTACGGAATCCGGGTGCCGCTACCCGTGTCGAAATCGACCGTCGCGATCTTCGACACCTATCCGGACGGCTGGATGGCGCACTATCAGGCGCAAAACTACATCAAGATCGATTCGACGGTCCGCGATGGCGCGCTTACCACCAACATGATCGTCTGGCCGGACGTCGACAAGATCGCGCCAGGCCCGCTGTGGGAAGATGCGCACGAGGCCGGGTTGTCGGTCGGCGTCGCGCAGTCGAGTTGGGCCGCGCGCGGCGTGTTCGGCCTGCTGAGCATCGCGCGCCATGCGGATCGCCTCACGCCTGCCGAAATCAACATGCTCACGCTGCAGATCCACTGGCTCGCGAACCTGTCACATTCGCTGATGAGCGGCTTCATGGTGCCGAAGCTCGCGCCAGCGGCAAGCGTCGCGCTGACGGCGCGCGAACGCGAAGTGCTGTGCTGGACCGCCGAAGGCAAGACGGCATGCGAGATCGGTCAGATCCTTGGCATCTCGGAGCGAACGGTGACTTTTCACGTCAACAACGTCCTCATGAAACTTGGCGCGACCAACAAGGTGCAGGCGGTCGTCAAGGGTGTCTCGGCGGGGCTCATCGATGTGTTCTGATGGAGGCGAGGCGCTTGGGTGCCGAACGGTGCGACTGGAGCAGCCTCGTCAATCGCCGGACACGGTCACCCACTCAAACTAGCGGGCAGGCATAAGACTGAACCGCCCCGGATCTTGTGGAGGCTCGGATTCTCGAGAAAATCCAGCCATGAACAAGAAGGCAACCAGATTTTCCCCGGCGGTCCGGGAGCGCGCAGTGCGCCTGGTACGCGAGCAGCGTAGCGAACATCCGTCGATGTGGGCGGCGGTCGAATCAATTGTGCCGGCGACCGGCGGTACACCGCAGGCGCTGCGACCCTGCCGAACCGAACCGGGTCGCGCAGCGCCTCCGTCTACCGTTCCCGCTACGGCATCAACCGATCCAGCAGTGGCGAACTGAAGACCCGCTGCGGGTCGTAGCGCGCGAGCGTCTCGCGCGCCGCATCCCAGTTGCTCGCGGCAGGCTGCCCCGCGCTTTGCAGATTCGGGATCGTGGTGGCGAGCATCGTGTCGTCCTGCCATGCGGCGGTGTCGGTGTAGGCCCAGCCCTTCGACCATTCGGGACGCACCGTCGCATACGCGCCGCTGTAGTTCGACAGCATCCACTGCTCGATTTCGCGATAGAAGTGGTCGGCGGCCGGCGTGCCCGGCAGCGTCAGGATGTCGAACCAGACCGCGATGTCCCATTCCGGGTGGTCGGGCCGCGGCTTGAGCGCGGACAGCGTGGCGACCGCCGCGCCGGCGCCTGCATCGGCGGGCTTGTCGAGCCCCGTGATGCGGATCTCGACGGGACCGTTTATCGGATATTCGCCGCGCGCCTTGTACGCGTCGATCCGGTTCTGATAGAACTGGACGAACTCGCTGACCACGCGCTGCACGTCGGCGCGCCGCGCGAGCACCGCATAACCGTTCGCGGTGACGCGCAGCGTCGTCGGACGAATGTACTGCAGCACGGTGCGCGACCAGCCCCAGATGTCCGCGCTGAGCGTGAGGGCGAGGCCGGCGGTCGTGATCGCATATTGCGTCTGGCCGAACAGCGGTGTCAGCGCGCCTTCGCCGCCGATGATGATCCGCTTGACGAGATCCGACAGCGATTGCGGAATCGAATCGGAGAACGGGTAGTTGTACGGCTGCGTGACGGGGCGTGACAGCAGCGGCTTGCTGGGCGTCGGGGTCCAGACCTTGAGCCACGGGCACGTTGTGAACGGGAACCAGATCGCCTCGAGCCGGCCCGCCCGATCGAGGAACGACGCGACGGTGCGGCCCTGTCCGGCGTTGGCCGAAAACAGTTCGGATGCCGGAATGTCGATGCGGCTCTGGCAGCGCAGCCGCTGGTTCGGGCCGACCATCAGCGTGACCTCGACGACGAATGCCCGGCCGATGTGCGTGAGGAACGCGCCCATGTCGGGATCGCTGCGCTGGAACGTGCGCAACACGTATTGCCGGCTGGCGGGATCGAACACGACCGCGGTCAGCGCGAGCACCAGGTTGCTGAGCGAACCGTAGGTGTGGCCGGGCTGCAGGGTTTCGCCGACCGCGGGCGCGGCGGTGCCGTGTGCGTCGATCGCGAGCGCGCCGCCGAGCGTGATGTCGCCCGGCGCGGGCACGGCGACGAAGCCGAGCCCGTAATCCTCGAGCTTCGCGAGCAGCGTTTCCAGCGAGATGCCCGTTTGCGCGGTGACGCGCGCCGGGCGCGCCGACGTATCGACGGACACCGCGGTCAGCGATTGCGTCGTGTCGAGCAGCACGACGTTGGCGGGGGCGGCGCCCGGATCGAGCGTCAGCGGCGACCAGTTGTGCATGTGGCCTCGCGCGCGCACCCGGTAGCCGTTGGCGCGCGCCCAGTTGACCGTCGCGACGACGTCGTTGGCGGAGCGCGGCGCGGCGGTCCACACGTCCTGCACGACGATCTCGCCGCTCCAGTTCTGGAAGGCCTGCTTGTAGAGCGGGATGTCGGCCGGGAAGCCGGGCGGCGTCGCGCTGGCCGACGCCGCGTGCGCGGCGACCTGGTAGATCGGCGTCCAGCCGGCAACGACGCCGGCCGCCGCGAGCTTGGCCATGTCGGCGAGGAACGCGCGACGCGGCGTGGGTTCGTCTCGGAAATCGTGATTCATGCTCTGCTCCAATGCTTGGAATTGTTTTGAGGATCGAAGGCAACGCGTGGCGATTGCGGATGGCGCCGTTTCAGCGGAATGGATGCACATGACGAATCGCGCGTTGATTGACCGGAATTTGAAGCGATGCATCGCGAATATCCCGCGGCGTGTCACCGTGGTGATTCATTCATGACGGGATGGCTGCGGAGAAACTCGGCCGGCGCGGGTGTGCTGACGCTATTTCAGGCGCGCACCGGATAATGACGTATTTTCAGGGTGTCGTTTTCACGTTTTTGGATGGTTGAATAAATTTTGAAATGATTTCAAATATGTAAATGGTTCCGTGATTGCGGCGAGCAAAGGTTAGCAATTTGTCTTGGCTGCGGCAATTGATTTGGTGCTGGAATAAAGTTTTGGGTTGGTGGTAAACTCAACCACCTGATTTGGATTATTTCATTTGAGATAATATTCAAGGAGACTGTTTCCGGTGTGCTCCATGCAATGACGATGTCATATTCATCGGAAATGCTGTCCGTGTCGTCCATTCGTGCTGGCGCGAATGAGTGAATCCACGGCTGGCGGCCGTCTGGCGCCCACGTCCGGCGGCACGGCGGATTGAAGCAATCGTTGAATGACGTGAAGCAATCGACCAAAAATTCGTGATTTTCCAAGGTTTTCGGCCCATATCCGGTAATGACGGCGGTCGGTGATTGCCTCGTCTGACCATTCATTGCCGCACAGGCGATCGCTCATCTGCACTGACGGTTTTTGCTTAATTAAGCTGAAAAAAACTGAAAATTCTCTGACTCGGCTGAGGTCAGGGTGCGCACACGGGTTCGAAATTCCGGGGATTCGCCTGCCTGGTAGTTTGGTTATATAAGTAGGACGTTTCGTCAAATACAAAAATCAAAATTTTTGTTACCGTGATCAACTGAAGTGTGTTTAATAAAAACTCAATGAGAATTGTTTCATTTTACGGGGACGATTTTCCCTGGCTTTCCAGGCAGGCGGCCGATTTGCAAGACCCCGTGACGGAAGCCATCTCGCTGGGTTTTCGCGGCATTTGCCAATAACGATCGTCGATCAATGCGACGCCATCTCCATGGCGTCGCCGAACACGGAGAAAACATCGTGTCTGCTTCATGCTTGTCATCGGGCGCTTCGATCACAGATGACGGGGCCGCGGCCGCCGCGCCCGAGGATAGAACGTCCGCGCACGGCGTCTTCTGGATCGCCGGATATGCACGCTCGAGCGATGGCGCGCGGCACGTCTCCGAGCATCTCGGCGCGGGCTGGCGCGTATGCGAGCTCGATGCCGATCCTGCGGACGAGACGGCGCCGACGGTCGAATGGCTCGCCACGCGCCTGCTCGAACGCATCGTCGCGCTGCAGCCGCGCGGGCCGTACCGGCTCGCGGGATGGGCGTCGGGCGGCCTGCTCGCCTACGAAGTGGCGACCCAGCTGGCCGGGCGGGACGAGACCGTCGAGTTTCTCGGCATCGCCGATGCGTCGCTGGCGGCGCACGCAGCCCGGCCCGGGCAGGCCGCCGATGCGCCGCCTGGCATGCGTCTCGTCGAACTGGTCGCAAGCGTCGGGGCGGTCACGGAGGCGCGCGACTTGCGCCGGGCCGAATGGCTGCGGCTGTTCGACGGTGAGGCGGGCGGCGGCGCGCGCGCGATCGATCCGCGCGATCTGTTCGACGGCGCGGCGGCGCCGGATTTCGCCGGGATCGCGTCCCGGTGCCGCGACGCGGGGCTGCTGCCGTCCGGGTTGCGTGGCCTGAACGACGTGCAGTTGCAGCGCTGGCTCGACCGCTGGGCAGCGCTCGATCACGCATTCGCGCATTACGAGCCGTTTTCGCTGCCGCTGCCCGTTCACTGGTTCGAGCTGCGCGGCGCCGGCGCGGACGCCGCGACGTTGCCGGATCGCGCGGACGGCTGGGCGGCACGGCTCGATCCCGGCGTGTGCCGCGTCGTCGACGTGCCGGCGCGGGTCCCGGCGGCTGGCGGCGTCGCGCCGGCGCTCGGCCGTGCGATCGCGCATGCGTTGAAGGACGCGCGTGCCGCGGCAGCCGACGGCGAAGGCGAGCGCACCGCACACCCGCCGCAGACGAGCTATCTTCCGCACCTGCCGATCCAGCGCGGGACACCCGGTTACGCGCCCGTCGTGCTGATTCCGGGTGCGGGCGACAACGTCGCGACGTTCCTGCCATTCACGATCGCGGTGGAGCGGGGCTGGCCGATGCACGGCCTTCAGCCGCGCGGCCTCGACGGCGTGCTTGCGCCGCACGTGAGCGTCGCCGCGGCGGCGGCGGCTTACCTTCCGGTCGTCGAACGACTGGCGGCCGACGCGCGCGAGCCGCTGCACCTGATCGGCCACTCGTTCGGCGGCTGGGTCGCGCTGGAAATCGCGTGCCGGCTGCAGGCGGTCGGCCGCCCGCCCGCGTCGCTGACGATCGTCGACACCGAGGCGCCGGCGTCGGCCGGCCGGCTGGGTCGCCAGTACACGTTCGCGAGCGTCGTGTGGAATCTCGTGCATGCGCTCCAACAGGCCACCGGCCGCCCGCTCGGCATCGAGCGCGACGCGTTGTTTCGCGCGGACCGGCGCGGGCAGTGGGCGATGCTCCATCGCGGAATGGTCGACGCTCGCATCATCCGCGGCGGCTCCGGGCCGCGCGACGTGCAAGGCATCGTGCGCACCTACGGGACGGCGCTGCGCACCGCGTACCGTCCGGCCGACGTCTATGCCGGGCACGCGACGCTGGTGCTCGCCGCCGACTGCGATGAACCGGCGCGCAGTCTCGCGCCCGACGACGTGCTGTCCGGCTGGCGGCGCTTCGCGCCGCGGATGGCCCTGTGGCGCTGTCCCGGCAATCACTACACGATGATCCGGCCGCCGTATGTCGAGCGCTTCGCGCAGTGGTGGCAACAGGCGGTGCGCGGCCAAGTGGCCGAGGCCGCCGCCGGGCCCGCGCACGACCTGGCGTCGAACTGACGGGAACCCCAGGCGTGGCGATGCAACGGGCGCGGCGTGAGCCGCGCCGGCGTCGCGTCGCCGCCTTCAAGCACGCATTACAAGGAGAGTCAGATGGTCGAAGTCTTCGCGAAGCTCGGCAAGGTGATTTCGAGCGCGGGCAGTGAGCGGTTCGCATCCGACATGCACGCGCTGCTGGCCGAGTCGGTTCCGCTCGCGATCACCGGGATCACCGAATGGACGCTCAACGAGCCGGCGGGCAAGGTCGTCGACGTGCAATCGCTCGGCGCGTCCGGCGCGCCCCGCGACGACCTGCGGATGGTGCCGCCCGCGGAGCAGGTCGAGCGGGACCCGGCCGGGCATCCGCTCGTGAGCTGGATCGTGTCCGCCAGCGATCGGCAGTTGATTCACATCGACCCGCTCGCGCGGCGCGGCGACGCGATGCCGCCGCGCGGGACGGGCGCGGGATTCCAGTGCCATCTCGTGTCGCGCAAGGACAATCGTCGCTACGTGATCTCGCTGCATCGCACGTTGTCGCATCGCGACTTTTCGCTGCAGGAGATGTCGTTCCTGAAAAACTTCGCCGATACGCTGCTGCCGCTCGTCGAGTGGCATGCGTCGACGCGGCGGCATGGCGCGCCGGCGTGCGGGGCGCCGTGTGATCCGGCGACCGGTGCACGGGGGGGCGAGACGCTGCGCCGCGAGTTCGAAGCGCGGCTCGCGCGCGCGTCGGTCGTGCTGTCGGCGCGTGAAAGCGAAGTGTGCCTCGGGCTGCTGGCAGGCAAGATGCTGCGCGAGATGGCGGACGCGCTCGGCGTGAAGGAAAGCACGATTGAAACCTACATCAAGCGCGCGGCGGTCAAGCTCGGCATCAGCGGACGGCATGGGCTCACGAAATGGATGATCGACGATTGGGCGCCGTACGCGTCGGCCGCCTGACCGACGGCGGCGCACGCGCGCCGGCCGGGAGCGCCGACGCGGCAGCCGCCGCTCGGGACGCGCGCGGTTGTCCCGGCTTTCCGTTGCAGACATCGCGGCGCAGCGGTGCTTCAATCGACGTGCCGGGCTGAGCGCCGGCACGTCTCTTCCGTCATCGATCGCCTGGAATTCCTTCATGCAACAATCGACCGCCGCCGTACTGGACGACTCGACTCTCGACGTGCGCGTGCCCGGCACGATCCACGCGTTCCGGCATCTCGCCGCGAGCCTGCCGGGGCCCGTTCGCCTGTGTCTGTTCGACGATCCGTCGGATCGCCCGGCGTCGGGCGCACACGACGCGCAGCGTATCGTCGCGCACGCGTTCGCGCGCATCGGCGCGCGCGACGTACGGTTCGATCCCGACGGCGCCACGCGTCTTTCGTCGTTCGAACTGCTGATGAGCCGGCGCATCAGCGCGGCGTTCGACTACCGGTACGACCACTTCGACACGCCGGAACGGCTGGCCGGCGCGCTGCGCGCCGTGGACGACTTCGATTTCGATGCGCTGGGCGCCGGTGTCGAGCGCGTGCGGATCGCACGCGAACCGGGCGTCGCGCTGTCCGCGTATGCGGGCGCACGGCGCGACCGGTCCGCGGTCGTGCTCGCGTTGCCGTGCGGGATGCCGCTCGACCTGTGCCAGCGCTGGTTCGATGCGCTCGCCGAGCACCACTTCGTGCTGACCTGGGAGACGCGCACGCTGTTCGGCGCATGCGACGCGTTCGACGCGGCGCGCACCGACGTCGATGCGCAGGTCGACGACCTGTTCGCGGTGATGGATCGTTTCGGCGTCGGGCGGGCGCACCTGATGGGCATCTGCGGCGGCGCCGTCGTCGCGTTGCAGGCGGCGCTCGCGCAGCCGGCGCGGACGGCGTCGCTGAGCCTGTGGTACGGCGACTACAACCTGTCGGACGACGCGCTGCGCACGAAACATCAGCGCAACTACGCGTGGCTGATGGAAGCCGCCGCGCAAGGGCGCGACGTCGCACAGGATCTGCAGCGCATGTTCGCCGATCCGTCGACGCTCGTGACCGTGCCGGCCGAGATCGCGCACGCGGCGCTCTATCCGTATGCGAATGCGGAACTGATGTACCGGTATGCGAAGCTGAGCGATGCGCTCAACAAGGTCGACACGCTTGCGCTGCTGCCGTGCGTCGGCGTGCCGACCTTCGTCGTCGCGGGCGACGACGACGAGGTCGCGCATTGCGGCGGATCGGTGTTCGTCGCCGGCAGGATTCCGGGCGCGCGACTCGAGGTCGAGGTCGGCGGCAGCCATCCGAAGCTGTTCCGCGCGGCGGCGCCGTCGGCGTCGCGCGCGCTGCAGTTTCTTGCGGGCCACGCGTGATGCGCGAAGCGCCGCGGCGCGCGCGTTCCGGTGGTTCGGCGCGAACGTCGAAATCCGAACGTGGAAGGGTCAGCCGGCACATCTGACCGCCGGCGAGCTTGACGAACCCGTCGCGCAAGTGAAACCGGTCGACGTCGACAGGCGCGACGCCGGGCCAACAGCACCATGGCGCCTGTTGAAGCGGCCCTTCAGGCGCCGATCAACGGCGACGTGCGTTCGAGCCGGGGCGGCCCGTCGCCAGCCTCGTCGAGCATCCAGCGGGTGAGCCCGTGACGCCCGCCGAAGCCGAGCTTGACCGCCGCGCGCTTCAGGTAGGTCTCGACGGTGCTTTCGCGCAGTGCGAAGCGCCTGGCGATGGCGGACACCGTGTCGCCGGAGAGCAGCGCGGTGCATGCCTCGATCTCCCGCGTCGACAACTTGACGCCGGCTTGCCGCAGGCGCTCGGCGAATCGTCGCGCGAGGCGCTCCCGGCCGGTTTGCGTCGCCGCGGGCGCGTCGACGGTGGAACGGGCGGCCGGTAAGTCGGAATCCAGCGCCGCGACGTGGCTCGTGACGATCGGGAACAGCACGTGCGAGAAGTCCTTGAGGAAGGTCCGCTCCTGCGGCGAGAAATCGTCGAACGCATTCGCGCGATACAACGAGATCAGGTAGCAGTGGCCCTGCTGGCCGGTTGCGAGATGGAATTGCGGTCCGGGCGTCGGCGCGATCGCGTCGTGCGCATCGAAGAAGCGCTCGAGCAGCGCCTGGGTCTGGACGGGGCAGGCGAGCGTGTCGTCGACATGCAGATGGCTGCCGCCCGAAGCCGTCCGCGCCGTCGCCGGCCTGCCTGCGCCGGTGCTCGACGGACCGGTTTGCGCGCGCGTCTCGCCGACGGCGCCGATGCTGCGCACCTTGAGATCGCCGTCGACCGCGAGCGCCGACAGGCGGATCCCGTCGACGGGGACCGCCGCGAAGATCAGGCTGTACATCATCCGGGGAAAGCGTCGGCTGCCGCTGCTCGAGATCGCTTCGCCGATGTGGGTGAACAGTCTGCTGAACTCCATGAAAAATTCCTGGTGACGTTGAACCGGCGCTTGCACGCCGAGGCCTGTTCGCAACGAGCATCGCACGGCACGCGGCCCTGGCGGCGGCTTGCCCCGCGATGGATGGGTGAACGTGCGTGACAAGCGTGAACGGGCCCTCGGATGCCGACGTGATTTAAACACCCGGCCGCAGCGGCGTCTGTAACGGATAGCCGGGACAAGCGCATGGCCGCCGTACCGCCGGCGCTGCGACGACGGCTCCGTCGCGCGGGCGACTGTCCCACTTTTCTGCGACAGACAGCGCGATGCGCCGATGTTTCAATCGGTGTATCCGGTGCCTGATGCGGTCGCCCGTCCGGGCGATCCGCCGTTCGTTGAAAAGGGGGATTGCAGTGCACGTTTCCGAATCGACCCGAGGCGACCCTCGCGTGACGGAGCGCCGTCGTCCGGACGGCCGCTCGCTGCATCACGCATTCGGCCAGCGTGCGCGCGAATTCCCGGCGCGCATCGCGGCGTCCGACGAGACGCGGCGGCTGACCTATGCGGAGCTCGATCACCTGGCGTCGGCGCTCGCGCGCGAGCTGCGCGAACGGGGCGTCGCGCGCGGCGCGCTCGTCGGCCTCTGCATGACGCGCGGCGTCGACATGCTCGTCGCGCTGCTCGGCATCCTGAAGGCGGGCGGCGCCTATCTGCCGATCGATCCGGCCTATCCGCGCGAACGCATTGCGCATGTCGTCGCGGACAGCGGCGTCGAAGTCGTCGTCTGCACGTCCGATACGCTCGAGCGGCTGCCCGGCGACAACCTGGCGAACGTGCGCGCGCTCGCGCTCGACGCGATGCTGCCCGCGCTCGCGGCGAGCGCGCCCGAGGACGGCTACGTCGATCCGGAGTCGAGCCCGGACGATCTCGCCTACGTGATCTACACGTCGGGCTCGACCGGCAAGCCGAAGGGCGTGATGGTCGAGCATCGCAACGTGCTGCACCTGATCGAGCAGGCCCGCGCGTGGTTCGAGTTCGACGCGTCCGACGTGTGGTCGCTGTTCCACTCGATCGGCTTCGACTTCTCGGTGTGGGAAGTGTGGGGCGCGTGGCTGACCAGCGCGCAGGTCGCCGTCGTGCCGTACGCGGTGTCGCGGGAGCCGGCCGCATTCCACCGCTGGCTCGCGCAGCACCGCGTGACGATCCTCAACCAGACCCCGTCGGCGTTCCGGCAACTCGATGCGGTCGATCGCGGCGCGTCCGTCCCGCTCGCGCTGCGCTACGTGATCTTCGGCGGCGAAGTGCTGCCGCCGTCGCTGGTCGCGCCGTGGCTCGCGCGCCACGGCGACGCGCGTGCGCAGCTCATCAACATGTACGGCATCACCGAGACGACCGTGCACGTGTCGTTCAAGCGGATCACGCCACGCGACACGCAGGCGGCCGCGAGCCCGATCGGCCTGCCGCTGCCGCACCTGCGGCTGCACCTGCTCGACGCGCACGGGCGGCCCGTCGCCGGCGGCGCGACGGGCGAGATCTACGTCGAGGGCGAGGGCGTCGCGCGCGGCTACCTGAACCGGCCCGAACTGACCGCGGCGCGCTTCGTGCAACTGCGCTGCCCGCAGACGGGCGAGCCGGTGCGTGCGTACCGGACGGGCGACCTCGCACGGCGCGGCGAGGACGGCGAATACGTGTACGTCGGCCGCGCCGACGAGCAACTGAAGATTCGCGGCTTCCGGATCGAGCCCGGCGAGATCGAGGCGACGCTGATGCAGGGCGGGTGGCTGGACGCGTGCCACGTGTGCGGCCACGACTACGGCGAAGGCGATTGTCGACTCGTCGCGTACGTCGTGCCGGCGCACGATGCGCAGCGCACGACCGACGCGACGATAGCCGGCCTGAAGGCGCGCGCGGCCGCGCATCTGCCGGATCACATGCGGCCATCGGCCTACGTCGTGCTGGCCGCGCTGCCGCTGACCGCGCACGGCAAGATCGACAAGCGCGCGCTGCCCGCCCCCGAAACGGCGGCTTGGGCGCCGGCCGCGGAACCGGACGCAGATGCGCCGCGCACCGACGAGCTGGCCGCCGTGCTGCAGGTGTGGCGCGAGCGGATCGGGCTCAAGGGCATCGGGCCGGACGACGATTTCTTCGGGTTCGGCGGTACGTCGCTCGCGCTGATTCGCTCGTTCGTCGAACTGAAATCGCGTTATGGCGTCGAGTTCGAGCTCGGCGCGCTCAGGCGCGGCGCGACGGCGGCGGCGCTCGCGGGCTTCATCCGGTCGCGTCGCGCCGATGCGCCGGTTCAGGCTTCCTGATGCGCGTAACGTCGTGTGCGTCACTCGTTGCGCTGCTCGTCGTACTGCCCGGCTGCATGCTCGGGCCGGCGTACCGGCCGCCCGACGCGGCGTCGCTGAAGATCCCTGCCGCGTGGCACGCGACGCTGCCGCACGACGGCAGCGTCGTCGCGCTCGCGCGCTGGTGGCGGCAGTTCGACGATCCGGCGCTGACGGGGTTGATCGACGCGGCGCAGGCGGACAGCCCGACGATCGACGCGGCGCTCGCGCGGATGCGGCAGGCGCGGGCGAGCCGCGCGACCAGCGTGGCGGGCCTGCTGCCGAAACTCGACGGCATCGCGTCGTTCAACCGGTCGAACGCGAACACGCAGGCGGTGACGTCGAACGATGTCAGCCAGTCGACGTCGGTTCAGAGCGGCGAGCTCGACACGTCGCGCGCGGGCCTGCAGGCGTCGTGGGAACTCGATCTGTTCGGCAAGGCGCGGCGCGCGCTGCAGGCCGACGATGCGCGCGTCGCATCGCGCGTCGGCGAATGGCATGACGCGCGCGTGAGCGTCGCGGCCGACGTGGCCGACGCGTATTTCCGCACGCGCGCGTGCGAATCGCTCGTCACCGCGCAGGAGGACGAGCAGCGCTCGCGGACCGCGACGGACTCGGTGACGCGGCAGCGCGTCACGGCCGGCTTCCTGTCGCCGTCGGATGCGACGCTGCCGCAGGCGTCGCTCGCGGAGGGCGAAGACGTACTGGCGCGCCAGCGCGCCGAGTGCGAGGCGGACCGCAACGAGCTCGTCGCGTTGACCGGCCTGTCGCGCGATGCGCTCGACACGCGGCTCGCGGCGGGCTACGCGAAGGTGCCCGAGCCGCGCGGCGGTGCGCTCGACGCGCTGCCGGCGCGCACGATCGAGCAGCGGCCCGACGTGCGTGCGTCGGAGCGCACGCTGGCGGCGGCCAATGCGGAGATCGGCGCGGCGATCGCGGCGCGTCTGCCGTCGGTGTCGCTGTCCGGCTCGATCGAGATCGACCGCTATCAGGCGGGCGGCGGCCAGTCGTTGACGCTGCGGCCGTGGATGTTCGGCCCGACGCTCACGCTGCCGCTGTTCGACGGCGGCACCGGCGCGGCGCGCGTCGAAGGTGCGCGCGGGCGCTACGACGAGGCGCTCGCAAACTACAAACGAAAAGTCAGGCAGGCGGTGATGGAAGTCGAAAACGCGTTGGTGCGGGTCGAGGCCTCGGTCGGGCGTGAACGGGCCGCGCTCGTCGCGCAGGAGAACTACAAGCGCTACGCGCAGACCGTCGAGCGGCGGTTTCGCGTGGGCTCGAGCGACGTGCTCGAAGTCGAGACCGCGCGCCGGCAGTACGTGACGAGCCGGCAGTCGGTCGCGTCCGCGCGGCTCGAGCGCGCGCAGGCGTGGGTGGCGCTGTACCGCGCGGTCGGCGGCGGTTGGCAGGCGAGTGGCGCAGCGGACGACGGGCAGGCCAGGACGGATGCGGCGCACGGTGCGCCGGCGGCGACGGAGGGGCAGGCGACGGGCAAGGCGCCCGCTGCGAGCGACGCGCGCACGCCGATCGTGAGCGAGGCGGCGCGATGAACGGCCGGCACACCACGCGCGCGGCGGCGCTGGCGATCGTTGCCGCGATGCTCGCGGGCGGGTGCGGACCGTCGCAGCCGAGCGCGCCGTCGGCCGATTCGGCCGCTAACCCGGGCACGAACGCGGCCGCGCCTCGAACCGGCGATTCGTCCGATGCCGCCACCGCCGGTCACGCCGCGCTCGGCGTGCGCCTCGTCGCGCCCGACGTGCGGGACTGGGAGACGCGCGAAGAGGCGAGCGGCGCCATTGCCGCCTATGACGAGATCGAGCTGACGGCGCCCGGCGAGCTGCCGCTCGCGGCCGTCGACGCGCGCGTCGGCGACCGGGTCCGCAAGGGGCAGGTGCTGGCGCGGTTCGATACGGCCGGCCTCGCGGTGAAGCGTGCCGACGCCAATGCGGCCGTCGCCGAGGCGAATGCGCGGCTCGCGCAGGCGAGCGCGCAGCTCGACGGCGCGAGGACGCTCGACGAAACCGGCTCGATCAGCCGGCAGGAGCTGATCAAGGCCCAAACGCAGCAGAAGGTGAGCGTCGCCCAGCTGGCCGGCGCGCGTGCGCGTCTCGCGGGCGTCGAGTTGCAGCTGCGCCGCGCGATCGTGCGCGCGCCCGACGACGGCGTGATCGCGGCCAGCAAGGCGATCGAGGGCGCGGTGCCCGCCGCCGGCGCGACGCTGTTTACGCTGATCCGCGGCGGCCGGCTCGAGTGGCGTGCGCAACTGGGCGCGAGCGCGCTCGCCGCGGTTCGCACGGGGCAGCCCGTCGAACTCGCGCGCGCGGACGGCGGCACCGCGCGCGGCGTCGTGCGCCAGGTGGCGCCCGTGCTCGACAAGGCGACGCTCGCGGGCATCGTCTACGTCGACCTGCCGGCGGACGCCGGCTTGCAGGCGGGCGGCTTCGCGTCCGGCGCGATCGTGACGGGGCGCACGCGCGCGCTCACGCTGCCCGACGCGGCGGTGGTCGCGCGCGACGGCTTTCATTACGCGTGGACGGTCGACGCGCGCCAGCGTGTCCATCCGGTCAAGCTCGTGCGCGGCCGCGCGCTGGATGGCCGCGTCGAGGTGCTCGCGGGCTTGCGGCCGGACACGCGCGTCGTCGCGTCGGGCGCGGGATTGCTCGACGAAGGCGATGCGGTGACGATCGTCGCGGGCGGCGACGCCGGCCAGCCCGCAGCGGCAAAGCGGCTCGCACCCACACCCACCCCCGTGCGCGTGGCAGGAAACGAGGGCGCGCGATGAACTTTCTCGAATGGTCGGTGCGCCGGCCGCTGCCGACGATCCTGCTGTTCGCGCTGCTGTGCGTCGGCGGCGCGCTGGGCTTTCGCGCGTTGCCGGTCGCCGAGTTGCCGAGCGTCGATGCGCCCGTCATCACGATCGACGCGAGCCTGCCCGGCGCGACGCCGTCGCAGCTCGAGCGCGACGTGACGCGGCCGATCGAGCAGGGCGTGGCCGGGCTCGGCGCGGTCAAGCGCGTGCTGTCGCGCGTGACGGACGGCCGCTCGCACACGACGGTCCAGTTCGCGCTCGAGGCCGATCCGCGCGACGCGCTCGAGCGCGTGCGCGCCGCCGTCGGCCGCGTGCGCGGCCAGCTGCCGCCGGACCTGCCGGAACCGGTCGTCGCGCAAGAGCGCATGGAGCGCGTGCTGCTCGTCTATGCGGTGTCGTCGGCGCGGCTCGATCCGGTGGATCTGTCGTGGTTCGTCGATTCGACGCTCGGCAAGGCGCTGCGCGCGGTGCCGGGCGTCGCGCGGGTCGTGCGGCAAGGCGGCGTGGACCGGCAGATCGACGTCGCGTTGAATCCCGTCGCGCTGCAGGGGTTGCGCATCGATGCGAGCGACGTCGCGAAGCAGGTGCGCGCGCGGCTCGCGGATGCGCCCGCCGCGCGCGTCGATATCGACGGCCGCGCGCAGTCGGTGCGGATGGCGCAGGCGGCCTCGGGCGTCGCGGCGCTCGGTGCGTTCGACCTGGCGCTGAGCGACGGCCGGCGCGCGACGCTCGCCGATCTCGCGACGATCCGCGACGCGACCGCGAGCCCGACGCAGGACGCATTGCTCGACGGCCGTCCGGTGGTCGGCGTGCAGGTGATGCAGGCGCCGGGCGCGGACGAAGTGCGCGTCGCGCAGGGCGTGCGCGACGCGATCGAGCGGCTGCGGCGCGCGCACCCGGGCGTCGAGGTGCGCGCCGTGGCGGACTACGTCGAGCCGATCCAGCGCGTGTTCGATGGCGCGATGTCCGCGCTGTACGAGGGCTGCGTGCTGGCCGTCGTGATCGTGTGGCTGTTCCTGCGCGACTGGCGCGCGACGCTCGTGTCGGCGTCGGCGCTGCCGCTGTCGATTCTGCCCGCGTTTCTCGCGATGGCATGGCTCGGTTTCTCGCTCAACCAGCTCACGATGCTCGCGCTGATTCTCGTGATCGGCGTGCTCGTCGACGACGCGATCGTCGAAGTCGAGAACATCGCGCGCCACCTCGGCGACGGCAAGCCGCCGCGCGTCGCCGCGCTCGACGGCGCACGCGAAATCGGCGTCGCGGTGATCGCGACGTCGCTCACGCTCGTCGCGGTGTTCCTGCCGACTGCGTTCATGAGCGGCGCGATCGGCCGCTACTTCAAGCAGTTCGGCTGGACCGCGGCGGCGGCCGTGCTCGCGTCGCTGGCGGTCGCGCGGATGCTCACGCCGATGATGGCCGCGTACGGGCTGCGCCGCGCGCCTCCGCCGCACGACGACGGCCGCGCGATGCGCGGCTATCTCGCGTGCGTGCGGTGGTGCATCGCGCGGCCGTGGCGCTGCCTGCTGGTCGGCGCGGCGTTCGTCTGCGCGTCGTTGGCGGCGCTCGCGGCGCTGCCGAAGGCGTTCCTGCCGGCGCAGGATCGCGCGGAGATCGTGGTTGGCGTGCAGGCGCCGCCCGGCAGCGATCTCGACGCGACGCGCGCCGCCGTCGAGGCCGCGCGGCGCGCAGCCGTGGGCGTGGCCGAGATCGCATCGGTGTACACGACGCTCGGCGAGCGCGGCGCGGCGGGCGACGCAACCGATGCAGCCGTGCTGACGTTCGCGCTGACGCCGCCCGCGTCGCGTGCACGCTCGCAGGCGCAGGTCGAGGCCGAGCTGGCGCGCCGCTTCGCCGCGGTGCCGGGCGTGCGCTTCACGGTTGGCGACAAGCAGACGGACAAGGTGGTGTCGATCGTGCTGTCGAGCCGCGACGGCGGCCTGCTCGACGACACCGCGCGCCGTGTCGAGCGGGCGCTGCGCGCGGCGCCCGGGCTCGGCGCGGTTGCCTCGACGGCGGCTTCGCGCCGGCCGGCGCTCGCCGTCGTGCTCGACGGGCCGCGCGCCGCCGCGCTCGGCGTCACGCGCGACGCGGCGGCCGACGCACTGCGGGTGGCGACCGCGGGCGACACGCCCGAGCGCCTGCCGCGGCTCGACGTCGGCGGCAGGCAGGTGCCGGTGCGCGTGCATGCGGCGGACGGCGCGGGCGACTGGCTGTCCCGGCTGCCGGTGCCGGCGCGCGACGGCAGCGTGCCGCTGGCGAGCGTCGCGCGCCTGGTCGAGGACAGCGAGCCCGCGCAGATCGACCGTCGCGACGGCGAGCGCTACGTGACGCTCGACGTCGGGCTCGCCGACCGTCCGCTCGGCGACGTGATCGCGCAGGTCGACCGGCTGCCGGCGCTGCGCGACCTGCCGGTCGGCGTGCGCCGCAGCGCGAGCGGCGACGCGGAATCGCTCGACGAGCTGTTCGGCGGCTTCTATTACGCGATGCTGTTCGGCCTCGCGTGCGTGTACGGCATCCTCGTGCTGCTGTTCGGCGGCTTCGTGCTGCCGGCGACGGTGCTCGTCGCGCTGCCGCTGTCGCTCGGCGGCGCGGCCGCGACGCTCGCGCTGAGCGGGCTCAGCCTGTCGCTGGCGTCGCTCGTCGGCCTGCTGATGCTGATGGGCCTCTGCACGAAGAACTCGATCCTGCTCGTGCAGTACGTGCTCGTCGCACGCGAGCGGCAGCGGCTGTCGCGCACCGACGCGATCGTCGACGCCTGCCGCAAGCGCGCGCGGCCGATCGTGATGACGACGTTCGCGATGATGGGCGGGCTGTTGCCGCTCGCGTTCGACGCACAGGGCGACGTGTTCCGCTCGGCGATGGCGATCACCGTGATCGGCGGCCTCGTCACGTCGACCGCGCTGAGCTTGCTGCTCGTGCCCGTCGCGTTCGTGCTGCTCGATGCGCTGCAGGCGCGGCTCGCGCGGCGGCTCGCGTCGCGCACGGGCGGCACGGCGCATGGAGGGGGGCGTGAGGGCGCGGACCATTCGGACGAGCGCGACGCTCACGGCGAGCGCGTGCCCGGCCTTGCCGTGTCACGAGACCATGTGCAGTAGATGAGAAGAATCTTGTGAAACGGCCGAGCGATCGATCTTTGTTCCAGCCTTGGTAAATAATTTAATTCAGTGGTGCGATTCGTAAATTCTTTGATTTAAATGGTATTGGTTTCACGCAAATATTTTAACGATCCATCTGGCTTCACGCGCGGCGTGCATTTAGAATGCCGCCAAGCTTTCGAGACGATTACTTCGATTTCTAAATTGTTTCATAAATAATTCGAAATCCTTAATTTGTTGCGCGTGGGTGAATTGATTGAATGGCTTTCCTCGTGCCTGTTTGCCTTTCGAGAAAAGTGCGCCGGAATACCTGCAGTTGAATCAACGGGACGTCATGTGATCGACCGGGCGTGCGCTGCGTCGCGCGTCGATGACACACGCCTGCCGCTTCGACAACACCCTTTTGCCATCGCGATTGAGGCTGCACGGGACGGGTACGGGCATCGTGCCCGGCCGGTGCCATGCCGTGATCGCGGACTTTGAACTCACACTTTTGCGAGCGCTGACAATGGACGACTTTTGCCGCGCGAACTTGCCCCCGATCGAGGATTGGCCGACATTCCTCCTTGATTTGCCGGGGCTGCAGTTTCCGCAATTTCTCAATTGCGCCGCCGCGCTGCTGGATGCCGCAGTCGAGGAACGGGGCTGGGCGGATCGCGTCGCGATCAGGACCGAATCGGGCCTGACGTGGTCGTATCGCGAATTGCGCGATACGAGCAACCGGATCGCCAACATGCTGGTCCACGATGCCGGCCTGGTGGCCGGCAACCGGGTGCTGCTGCACGGCACCAACCACCCGTTCCTCGCCGCGGCGTGGTTCGGCGTGGTCAAGGCAGGCGGCGTGGTCGTCACGACGATGCCGAAGCTGCGCGCGGGCGAACTGTCGACCGTCATCGACCGGGCCAAGGTCACGCACGCGATCTGCGAAGCCGCGCTGGCGGCCGAGCTCGACGCCGCGATGGCGCGCATGCAATGGCGTGGGGATGTGCGGCGCTACGACACGCAGGACGCCTATCCGGGTGACCGCTGGCTCCACGCCTATCCCGCCGCGTTCACGGCCGCCGAGACGCGTGCGGACGATCCGTGCCTCATCGCGTTCACGTCGGGAACGACCGGGGAGCCGAAGGCAACCGTCCATTTCCATCGCGACGTGATGGCGGCCTGCCACTGCTTTCCGCAGCACGTGCTCAAGCCCACCGCCGACGACGTCTTCTGCGGGTCGCCGCCGCTCGCGTTCACGTTCGGCCTCGGCGCGCTGCTGCTGTTCCCGGTCAGCGTCGGCGCGAGCGTCGTGCTGTTGCCGAAGGCGAACCCGGAACGCCTGCTGGCGGCCGTCGCCCGGCACCGGGTCAGCATCCTGTTTACGGCGCCGGCGGCCTATCGGGTCATGCTCGACCATCTCGACGATCACGACGTGTCGTCGCTGCGCAAATGCGTGGCGGCCGGTGAAGCGCTGCCGCCCTGGACGCGCGACGCATGGCACGCGCGGACCGGCATGCACCTGATCGACGGGATCGGGGCGACCGAGATGCTGCATATCTTTGCGTCGACCGGCGACACCGCGTCGAAGGCCGGCACGCTCGGCCAGGCCGTGCCCGGCTACCGCCTGGCGATCCTGGACGAGCAGGGCCGATGCCTGCCGCCCAATCAGATCGGCTTGCTGGCCGTGCAGGGGCCGACCGGGTGCCGCTACCTGAACGACGCGCGGCAACGCGACTACGTCAAGCACGGCTGGAACCTGACGGGGGACGCCGCCTACCTGGACGAGGAGGGCTATCTGTTCTATCAGGCCCGCGCGGACGACATGATCATCACCTCCGGCTACACGGTGTCGCCCGGCGAAGTGGAGCAAGCGCTGCTGCGCCATCCCGATGTCGCCGAATGCGCGGTCGTCGGGCAGATCGACGAATGGGGCGGCACGCTCATCTGCGCGCACGTCGTGCCGCAACCGGGCATCGAGGGCTCGGACGCGTTGACGACGCAGTTGCAGCAGCACGTCAAGGGCGTGATCGCGTCGTACAAATGCCCGCATCGCGTCACGTACCACACCGGCGGCCTGCCGCGCAACGGATCGGGCAAGTTGCAGCGCGCCGCACTCAGGCAGGCGGCCAATGGCGCGCTGCGTACTCCGAATCACACCGACCGAAACGAGCTCATCACCCTATGAAAATTCTTGGAGCCGCGGTGGCGCTGCCGGGCGCAGCGACCGCAGCACAACCCTTTGCCAACGATTACGCCGTCAAGGCAGCCCGGCAGGCGCTGCTGCAAGCAGGTTGCCTGCCGTCGGAGCTGGATCTGATCGTCAGCCTGTCGATTTCGCCCAGCCGGATGGCGGACGCGCCGGAGATCGCCGGGCCGCGGCTGGCGCACCCGGTGCAACGCGACCTGCGCGCGCGCCATGCGGCCGTGTTCGACCTGCTCGACGCGGACTGGACGCTCGCCCTCGATCTTGCGCAGAGCCATTGCCGGCAGCTCGGCTATCGACGCGCGCTCGTCGTTCGCGCGGAAGCGCTCGCGGATGTCGAGCAAGTCGCCGCGAGCGGCTTCGCCGACGGCGCGGGGGCGATCGTCCTGACGCCTTCCGGCCACGACCGCGGCTATTCCAGCCGCTACGCGGACCTCGACTCGCCCCCGTTCGCGACGCTCGACGCGCTTCCCGCGCGGCGCGTGAACGGTGCCCTGTCGCTGGCCCGGTTCGAGAGCCGGTTCGATCCCGCCACCGGTCGATTCGACGTCGAACCGGTCAATGCGGCTGCCGCGGTGCGCGCGATGGTCGACGCGGTGCAAAGCCGCATCGACCGGCCCGCCGCCAGGCTGTTTTGCGAATCGTGGATGAGCGGATGGCCGTCGATCGCCGCCGGCGCGGCGGGCGATCTGCGCATCGAGGTCGGCGCCGGGTCGACGGACAAGGCGGACACCGCGGACATCCCGAACGCGTTCCAGCTGCCCGCGTGGCTCGCGTCGCGCGTCGCAGATTCGATGTCCTTGCGTGACGATGAACGGACGGTGGTCGCCCTGACGCTGGATCCGTTCAGGCCGCGCATCGCCTGCAGCACGATGGAGGTCTGATGGCACACAACGTCCGAATCGCAAGTCTCGCCTGCCGCCTGCCGGCACGCCAGGTCCCCAACGACGATCCCGTGTTCGCGGGCGTCGAGCCCATTCCGGCGGAATGGTGGCAATTCTGGGGCATCGAATCGCGCTACATGATCGATGCCGATGCCGGCGAATCCGAGCTGGCGCTGGCCGAGCGCACGGCACGCGACGCGCTGGCCCGCGCCGGCGTGGCGCCCGCCGAACTCGACCTGGTGCTGTTCAACATGACGTCGCCGTTCGTCACGCACGCCGACGGCCGGCGCCGTTTCGCGCCACGGCTGGCGCGTGCACTGCGCGACCGGCTCGGCGCCACGCGCGCGCTCGACGCCGACGTCGAGATGGAATGCGCGAGCTTCGTGCTGCAACTGCAGCTCGCCGCCAACCTCATCAAGCAGGGGCGGGTGAAGCGCGCGCTGGTGTGCTCGTCGGAGCGCATGTCGGCGGTGGTCGACTACACCACCAAGTCGTCGACGAACTTCGGCGACGGCGCGGCCGCGGCCGTGCTCGTCGCCGAGCCGGCCGATCCCGACGGCGCCGATTGGCTGGATGCCGCGTATCACAGCGATGGAACGCGCTACGACCTCGCGACGATACGGTGGCGCAACGCCCGGGCCACGGCGGACGACGACGCGGCGCGCGACGCCGACAACCCGTTCGGTGCGTATTTCACGCTCACGCCCGAGGCGCAGGAGGCGATCTCGCGTTTCATGCCCGTCGCCATTCCCGATATCGTCGAGCGGCTGTTGCACCGGAGCGGGATCGGCGTCGTCGACGTAGACGCGATGGTGTTCCACCAGCCGTCGGCGCTGCTGGTGCGCTCATGGGCGCAGCGGCTCGGGCTCAAGCCGGACCAGTACGTGATACGCGTGGCCGATTGCGCGTGCCTCGTGTCGGCCGCCGTGCCGTTCGCGCTCTACGAGTCGATCCGGCAGGGCGTGATTCGGCCGGGATCGATGGTGGTGCTGGCCGGCGCGGGCGCCGGCTGGGGCTTCGGCGCGCAATTGTGGCGCTGGGGCGAAACCGTCGTGACCGACGCGCAAGACGTCGTCGCCGCCCTGACCGAACAGGAGGTACGGGCATGAGCACCCGACTCGTCATCGCCGGCATGGGCCACGCGCTGCCGGACCGGATCGTCGGCAACGACGAAGTCGCCGGCATGATCGACACCAGCGACGCGTTCATTCGCGAGCGCACCGGCGTCGTGGCGCGACGCTATCTCGCCCCCGGTCAGCACCTGGCGGATCTCGCGTGCCCGGCCGCGGAACGGGCGATGGCCGATGCCGGCGTGACGCCGCACGACGTCGACCTGCTGATCGTCAACACGCTGTCGCCGGATCATCACGATCCGTCGCAAGCGTGCTACATCCAGCCCCGGCTCGGCTTGCGGGAGGTGCCGTGCTTCGACATCCGCGCACAATGCAGCGGCGGGCTCTACGGGATCGAGATCGCGCGTCATTTCCTCGCGAGCGGCCTGTATCGCAACGTGCTGCTGATTTGTGCCGAGGCCCTGTCGCGGCGGATCGACACCAGCAACGCCGGCCGCAATCTGTCGATCCTGCTGAGCGACGGCGCCGCCGCGCTGCTGCTGCAGGCGACGGACGACCCGGCGCGCGGGCTGGTCGACCTGTCGCTCGGCGCCGACGGCACCCAGTTCGACCTGCTGATCACCGAGGCCCCCGGTGCGCGCCGCCCGCGCTTCATCGACGGCAACGACATCGCGGCCGGCCGGCACCATTTCCGGATGAAGGGCGGGCCGATGTTCGAAGACGCGACGCGGCGGATCGTCGACGCATGCCGGCAGATGCTCGACAAGCACCGGCTGACGATCGGGGATATCGGCCTGGTCGTGCCGCACCAGCCGAACCTGCGCATCCTCGACGCGGTCATCGGGCAACTCGGGCTGCCCCGCGAGCGCTGCATGATTTCCGTCGACCAGCTGGGCAACATGGCGAGCGCGGCGTTTCCGGTCGCGCTGTCGCTCGCGCGCGAGCAAGGCCGCATGCCGGCCGGGCAGCTCAACCTGCTGGTGACCTACGGCGCGGGCGCGACCTGGGCCTGCGCCCTCTATCGGAGCTGAACGACATGCTGAACGATTCCCCGGGGTGGATCGATTCGCGGCTGGCGCTCGTCGGCACGGCGGACGTGCCGCTGTACGTGATCGTCAACGACGAGGCCGCGACGCTGATCGAGGGCGGCCTGAGCGGCATGACGGCGCTCGTGTGGCGGCAGCTTCACGATTTGCTGCGGGACTTCGGCGGCATCCGGCATCTGCGCTACTGGTTCGTCACCCACTCGCACTATGACCATTGCAGCCTGCTCACGACGCTCAAGTCGCGGATGCCGTGGATCCACGTATCGGGTTCGCCCGACACCTTCGATGCGTTCCAGAGTCCGTCGGCCTGCCGAACCATCCGGCAGCTCGACGCACACGCATCGCAGTCCTGGGATCCCCCCGACGACAGCGATTTCACCGAGTTGCCCGAGCTGCCGTTCTATCCCGTCAATCCGGGCGCGCGGCTCGACATCGGCGGCGGCATGGAGATCCGGGCGATCGCGCTCCCGGGCCACAGCCGCTGCCAGTTCGGCTACTACTGCCCGCAACTGGACATCGGTTTCGTGTCGGATGCCCTCGGCGAGTTTCACGGCGCCACCACCTGGTTGCCGCTGGTCTTTCAGGACCTGTTCGCGTACCGGCACTCGCTGGACGTCATCGAGCAGCTGGAGGCACCGCGGCTCGCGCTGGGGCACCACGGCATCCTCACGGGCGAGCTCGCCCGATCGGCCGTGCGGCATGCGCGCGCCTGCCTCGACGCGCGCCAGGGCGATGCGCATGCCGTGCGCGGCAATGCCGCCGCCGCGCATGAGCTGGCCCACGCATGGACTGCGCGTTACGCGGCACGGAGCGAAAGAGTGGTGCCGCGCGCGCTGCATCTCAAAAGCATGGTGCGCATGATCGATCTGTTCCATCGCGCCGAATAGCCGCATCGTGATTCCTGCCGCAGCAAGGCATGGGCGCCGGCCGGCGCCGGGCCGCTGCTCGCTGTTTTCATTCTTCTTCCGACGACATCATGACCACTGCGACCTTGCCGACCACGCTGAGTGAATTGCTCCAGAACCGGGCCGCCACGCTTGGCGACCAAACCGCCTACGTGTTCCTGAGCGGCCCGCCCGAACAGGAACAGGCCTTGTCGATGACCTTCGCGGAACTCGACCAACGCGCCCGCCGGGTCGCCGCGCTGCTGCAACAGCATGCGGTCGACATCGGCGACCGGGTCCTGCTGCTGTGCCGGCCGGGGCTCGACTATGTCAGCGCCTTCATGGGCTGCCTGTACGCGGGCGCCGTCGCGGTGCCCGCGTACCCGCCGCGCAACAGGCAGCATATGGTGCGGATCGCCGGCATCGTCAGGAATGCAGGCGCGAACACGATTCTGTGCTCGCCCGACGACCTCGAGCGTTGCACGACCTGGATCGCCGATACCGAAGCATCCGGCAGCACGCTGCTCGACGTCGGGGCCGCCGAAGCGGTCGCGTTCCTGCCCGCGCCGGCCAGCGTGCCGCCGTCGCACACCGCCTTTCTGCAATACACGTCGGGGACCACCGGCACGCCCAAGGGCGTGATGGTGTCGCACGGCAACCTGATGCACAACCTCGGGATGCTGCGCGAATGGTTCGGCTACGACGAGCGGAGCACGATGGTCAGCTGGCTGCCGCCGTATCACGACATGGGCCTGATCGGCGTGATCCTGACGTCGCTCTACGGCGGCTTCCGGTGCGTCCTGATGGCCCCGGAACGCTTCATCCAGCATCCCTACCTGTGGTTGCGCGCCATCAGCCAATATCGCGCGGATCTGACGGGGGCGCCGGACTTTGCCTACCGGATGGCCTGCCGGCGAGTCTCCGACGAACAACTGGCGACGCTCGACCTGTCGTGTCTCCGGACCGCCTATAACGGCGCCGAATCCGTGCGCGCCAGCACGTTGTCGGACTTTGCCAAGCACTTCGCCACCGCGGGCTTTGCCGCCGGGAGCTTTCGGCCGTGCTACGGGCTGGCGGAGGGGACGTTGTTCGTCGCCGGCCGCACGGCGCAGCAGCCGATCCGGACGGTGTGCGTCGACCAGGCCGCGCTCCAGCGGCAATCCGTGGTGATCCGCGGCGAGTTCTCGGGTGTCTCGCCGGCTTCGCTCGATCGCCCGGGCGAACGGGTGCTGGTCGGCGTGGGCCGTCCTGCCGGCAACCAGCGCGTGATCGTGCGCGACCTGCAGACGAACCAGGGTTGTGTCGACGGGGCCATCGGCGAAATCTGCGTGGCCGGGCCGAGCGTCGCCGCCGGATACTGGCAATTGGACGAGCAGACGCAATCGACCTTCCGGCACACGCTGGCGGGCAATCCGGATCAGGCGTTCATGCGGACCGGTGATCTCGGCTTCATGCTGGGCGGCGAGCTCTACGTCACCGGCCGGCTCAAGGACATGGTCATCCTCGCCGGCCGCAACTACTACTCGGAAGACATCGAGTACGCGCTGATCGTCGGCGTGCCGGAACTGGTGCCGAACGGCTGCGCGGCCTTCATGGACGACCAGGTCGACACGGAGCGCCTGATCGTCGTGGCGGAGGTCGAGCGCACGCAGCGCAAGGGCAATCTCGACGGCTTCATCGACGCGATTCGCCAGGCGATCTGGAATCGCCTCGACATCGGCCCGAGCGCGATCGTGCTGGTGTCGCCCGGCAGCGTGCCGAAAACGTCGAGCGGCAAGGTGCGCCGCAGCACGTGCCGCACGCAGTTGCACGACGGCGAGCTGACGATCCTCGCGCAGTGGGACGTCGATGCCGGCGCGCACACGCCGGAGCCGGCGCGCGGGCGGCCGGATGGCCCGCCACCCGCGCGCCCGGCCGCCGCCGCCGACGTGCCGCCGGCCGGCGCTCACCGGCGGCATGACGACGCCACCGTCGACGCACTGAACGACTGGCTCCGGCACTACGCACGCACGCGGATCGATTCGCGCACCATCGACGAACGTCGCACCATTCCGCCGCACGTCGTACTCGATTTCGGGAACCAGGGCCTGCTCGGCATGCCGATCGACCGCTCGTATGGCGGCCTGGGCCTCACGCATCGCGATACGTTGCGCGTGATCGCTCAACTGGGCGCGATCGATTCGACCCTGGCTTTCTTCGTCGGCCTGAACAACACGCTCGGGATCCTGCCGATCATGCAGCATGCGCAGACGCCATTGCGCGACGAATTGTTGCCGAGCCTCGCGAGCGGCCGGATGCTCGCCGCGTTCGCGATGAGCGAATCGGCCGCGGGCTCCCATCCGCGCGCGATCACCTCCCGCGCGCGGCGCATCGACACCGGCGACTGGCTGGTCTCCGGAAACAAGCGCTGGAGCGGCTCGTCCGCGTGGGCGGGGATCGTCAACGTGTTCGCCAGGCAGGCCGACGGCACCGGGATGGTCGGCCTGGCGGTGCGTCCCGGCACGCCGGGCGTGCGGATCGGCGCCGAGGAACTGACGATGGGCGTGCGCGGCATGATCCAGAATTCGCTGCACCTGGACCGGGCGCGGATCAGCGATGCTTGCCGGCTCGGCGGTATCGGGCAGGGGATGTCCGTCGCGCAGCAGGCGATGAACATTGCGCGCCTGGGCATCGCGGCCGTCTGCCTGGGTGGCATGAAGCGCTGTGCGCAGCTGATGCATCGCTACGGCGCGCGGCGCCGGATCGGCACCAGCCTGCTGCTGGACAATCCGCTGAGCCGCCTGCGCCTGGGCGAGCTGCGGCACCGTATCGACGGGCTCGATGCGCTGGTCGAGCACCTGGCCGCCGAGCTGGACCTCGGGGTCGCGGTGCCCGAGGACTGCCTGCTGATCTCGAAGATCCTCGGCTCCGAGCTGCTGTCGCAATCGGCCGACGAGATGATGCAGTTCCTCGGCGGCCGGGGCTATATCGAAACCAATCTGGCGCCGCAGATCTTCCGGGACGCGCGCCTGACCCGCATCTTCGAGGGGCCGACCGAAACGCTGCTGGTTCACCTGGGCAGCCGTCTGCTCAACGGCAGCGACGACTTGCTGCGCTACCTGGAGAGCACGCTGGGCGCCGGCGTGCTGGCCAGGGAGCTGCGCGAGCTGGGCGAGCAGCTGTCGCAAGACGGGCTCGCCAACGCGGCGAAACTCGACGGCGCCGCACACGCCGCCGTCTGGGTCAATTACTGGCTCGGCTCGGTCGCGCAATGGGGCTTGCTGCTGGCGGTGATCGAACGCGCGGCCGCGCAGCAGCGCATCGACGACGGGGCGCTGCGCTGGGTGCAGAACCAGTACGAACGCGCGATCGAGGCGGCCCAGCGGCAGGTCGGGTTGCGCTCCGCGCTGTCCACGTCGGCGGAATTGAACGACTGGGCGGAGCGCAACGGGTTCGAGATCGGCTCGATCGACCAGACGGTCCCGGGCGCCAGCCAACCCGTCGATCCGCTGCTGGGCGCCGAGCAAGGCGCGTCTTCGGACCTCGACGCGCCTGACGCGCCCGCCGGCGCGCACGCCAGTTCAGCGGCGGACCCGCTCGTGACCGAGCCGGCGAGCCGGGCCGATCGCGAGCGGGTCGAGTCCGTCGAACAATGGCTCATCGCGTGGCTGGGCGAGCGCCTCAAGCAGCGCAAGCTGCGGTTGACGCGCGAGACGACGTTCGCCGAGATCGGCCTCGACTCGATCCTCGCCGTCGAAATGACGCTGGTCGTCAGTGAAACCTTCAGCGTGACCGTCGATCCGGCGGCGGTCTGGGATTACCCGTCCATCCGCACGTTGGCCGCCCATCTCGCGCCCCGGATTCGCGGCGCCGCGCCGGCGGCGGCCGTTGCGCACGCCGCTTCGGATGCCCCTTCGCCCATTGCAGCTCAACCTGTGACCTTGTGAGACCGTCCAACATGCATACCCGCTTCGACTTGGGTGAATCGCCCACCGCGCTGGCCCGCCAGCTCGAACATTATCTCGACGCGTATCCCGACGAAACGCGCACGTTGCTCGGCCTGCCGGCCGGCACCGCGATCGGCGTCGAGGTGCTCGACGAGGCGCTGCCGGTCATGCTGCAGCAGCACACGCACGCGGCCACGCTGCGCATCGGCCGCCGCGACGCGCAGCGCGTGATGGCCTATACGCGCAGCTGCAACTGGGCGAACGGCATCGTGCTGGTGCCGACGCTGGCGCGCCTGGTGTTCGCCGGCGCATTCCACGGCCTGCGCGCCGGGACGCCGCGTGCGATGCGCGCGTTCGCGATGGCCCGCCGGTCCGACCCGGCCCGCAACCTGGGGGTGTTGTGGGGCGCCCTCAACCTGTTGAGCCTGGCCGGCTGGCTGACCCTCGATCGCGGCGACGAAGACGCCGAATATGCGCTCACCCCGGCCGGCGAATATGTCGTCGCGTGCGTCGAGCGCAGCCGGCCGCTGTTCGAGCAACTGGCGAACGCCACATCGGTGCTGCAGCATCTGCACGCGCTGTGTCATCGAAAACGCGCGGCGGCCGACGACAGCGAGCTGTATGCGCAGCTCGTGCGAATCTGCGTGGCGGGTTGGCCGGCGCTGCCGGCGCCGGCGAGCGATCTGGAGCGCCAGGTGAACGGGCAACTGCGCACGGCGATGGACGGCCTGCTGCTCGGTCCGACCTGGGTCGCGCTCGACATGCCGGTGTTCGACAAGCAGGCGGATGGCCAGTATTCGCAGACGGCGCCCGGCATCTTCGAGAAACTCGACGAGCAGCCCGGCGGGGTCGCGGTCGGCGCGTGGTCGCATGCGGATCCGGTCGTCCTGCACGCGGCATGGTCGCTGATGTGCAAGTTCGGCATGGCGGAAATCGATCGGGAACAGGTGCGCCTCACCGAGTCGGGCCGGATTCACCGGCCGATCGCCGCGCCTTACGCGGGGTTGCCCGCGTCCTACCTCCGTTCGTACGCGCTGCTCGACGAGCTCCTGTTCGGCAATCCCGACCCGCTCGACATCGACAGCGACGGCCACATCGATCGCGTGATGAACGTGTATGCGTCGAGCGGCGCGGGGTCGGGGCCGGCGTCGCAGGAAATCACGACGAAGATCCTGCGCAAGCTGTTCGACGACACGCCGCTGGATCGCCAGCCGGCCGGCATCGCCGACATGGGCTGCGGCGACGGCAGCGCGGTCAGGCGCCTGGCCGAATACGTCATCCACTCGACGCGGCGCGGCCGGCACCTCGTCGACTATCCGCTGCTCGTGATCGGCGCGGACTACAACGAATCCGCGCGAGGCCGGGCCGCCGCCACCCTGTCCGCGCTGAAGGACATCCCCGGCGTGCAGGTGCGCGTGATCGCCGCCGACATCTCCCAGCCCGACCGCTACGACGAAGCAGTGGCCGAAAGCGGGCTAACCGTGCGGCAGCCGGACGGCAGCGTGCGCCCGGTGCGGCTGAGCGACCTGTTGCATACCTTCATGTTCCTGGTCCACAACCGCCGGCTGAGCATCCGGCGCGAGGACGCGGCCGACGCGATACTCGAGCGCCATCTGCGCACCGTCGACCGAGCCCGCCTGCGCGCGGTCGCCGACCAGTACTATCCGGGCCGCCTGACGGTGTCGGACCAGGCCGAATACCCGATTGCGCTCGACGAGATCAAGCGAGCGTTCAAGGTCGCGTACAGCGATGCGCAAGGGCTCGTGCCCGGCTACGTGGCGGCGGCGGACCTGATCGATTTCCTGACCCGCTGGAAGCCCCACGCGAAGCACGGCTTCCTCATCGTCGAAGGCCATAGCCCGTGGGCGGAAAACCTCTGCGTGAACGCGCCGGGCGGACCGGACGCGTGGTTGCGCACCGAGCAGCTGCCGTCGGTGTTCAACTGGGGCATGCACTTCGTGTCGCGCCAGTTCATGGCGCCGTTCAACGAATTCATGCTTGCGCTGACGCTGGCCGGCCTGCGCCCCGACAGCCCGATCCATGGGCGGATTCATCCGGAAGGGTTCCCGGGGCCGGACCTGCTGAGCGACTATCGCTTCTTCAGCATTGCCAATTACGTGGCCGATGTCGGGATGAACCGCTAGGCCCGGTCGCGGCCGGTGCCGCCGATGTCCCGTCATTCGGTGGCAGACGCACGCCGACCCGCGCTCTACGATGGGTGCGTCGGCCGGCGCGTGCCGGCCGGCGCACCGACGCGGCTCGAACCTTGAGGACATCGTGAACCGGCCCATCCCGAAAACACTTCATCAGATCTGGTATCAGGGCGAGCATCTGCTGCCGGACAAGTACCGGCGCTACCGCGAATCGTGGCAACGCCATCATCCCGACTGGACGCTGCGCGTGTGGGATGCGCACACGCTGCGCGAACACGTCGCCACGCACCAGCGCTGGTTCCTGCCGCGCTACGATGCGTTCGCGCACGACATCCAGCGCATCGACAGCGCGCGCTATTGCGTGCTCGACACGCTCGGCGGCGTGTATGCCGACATGGATATCGAAAGCCTGCGGCCCGTCGACGCGCTGCTCGACGGCCGGGAACTCGTGCTGTCGGCCACACGCGGCTACAACAACGCGCTGATCGGCAGCGCGCCCGGCCATCCGCTGTGGCGCACCGTACACGACGCGCTGCGCGACGGCGCGAGCGCGCCGCTCGACGACCTGCCGGCGCGCATGCGCGAGAGCGCGGCGGTGCAGATCGCGGCGACGACGGGGCCGCGCTTCTTCACGATGTGCATCGAGCGCAGCGGCGTGGCGGCCTGGCCGACGACGCTGTGCTGCCCCGGCGACGTGTTCGAGCCGGATGCCCCGTCCGCGCAGGCGGCGGCCGACGCGGGCGCGTACACCCGTCACGACATGGACCTGAACTGGCAGCCGCCGCACGTGCGACTGCTGTCACGGCTGACGCGCGCGCTGTTCACCGCGCAGGCCAGGGTGCGCGGCGCGCGACGCTGACCGCGCGAACGCGGCCGGCGGCACGCCGCCGCCGGTTCGCTCAGTAGGCGTGGACCTCGGCCGGGAACGTGACGGTGCGCGACGGGTCGCGCTTGAAATCGAACAGCAGCACGACCCGCGTCTTGGTGCCGCGATTCCATGCCTCGTGCTCGGTGGTGTCGTCGAACACGAGACACGATCCGGCGCTCCAGCCGCGCACGTCCGGGCCGACGCGGATCGCGCAGTTCTCGGACGGCTTCAGGCCGATATGGCAGCGCAGCACCTCGTTCGTGTAGCCGTAGTGCGGGCCGATGTAGGTGCCCGGCGCGAGCGACGAGAAGCCGGCGTTCACCAGGCCGGGCACGGTTTCGAGCAGGCGCGCCGTCTCCGGGCACAGCAGGCAGTTCTGCTCGACGCGCTGCTCGAGCTTGAACAGCGGAAAGACCGTCCAGTTGCCATCGTAGATGTTCGTCTCGGGCCACTTCATGAAGGCGGCCTGCGCGAGCCCGTCGAGCTCGTGCAGGATGGTTTCCCAGCCCTGCGCGACAGCTTGAAGCGCAGGGAACTGCTCGGGCGGAAAGAACATGGATGTTGCTCCTCGGCGTTGAAAAGATGCGTGAAAGGATCAGCGTGTTGCGTTGCGCGGCGCGGGGCGCACGCGGGTGGCGTCGAGCGCCGCGTCGATGCGCGCGGCGAGTGCGGCAGCGAGCGGGGCCAGATGCGCGCCGCGCACCATGCTCAGGTGGTCGCCCGCCGCGCGATGGAGCGAGACGCCCGCCGTCGTATGCACCGCCCAGCCGAGATCCGCGCCGGCGCCGGCCGGGGGCGTGCCGCCGTCGCTGACCCAGACGGCGACCGGCACGCCGAGCGGCGCGGGCGCCGGCCGGCTCGCCAGGGCCTTGTCGGCGGCGAGGTTCGCGCGGTACACGTCGACCATCCGCGCGATCCGGCTCGCGGGCACGTCGGGCGGCACGACGCCGCTCGCCTTGAGCCGTGCGGCGAATGCGTCGATCCGCTCGGCGTGCGTGAGCGGCGCGAGCTCAGTCGCGTCGATCCGCAGGTCGCGGCCGAGCGATTCGGCGAGCGCGGTCGTCATGTATTCGAGCAGGCCCGGCTCGTCGGCGGGCAACTGCGCGGCGAAGGCGGCGTCGCTCACGGGCGGTGCGTCGAGCGCGACGACGAGGCACGGGGCCGCGCCGTCGCGTTCGAGCGCACGCGCGACCCACGCGGCGACGCTCGCCCCCCACGAATACCCGACGAGCACGAGCGGCGCATTTGCGGCACCCGTCACACCCGCCGCGCCTGCGTCGGCGAGCGTGCGCGCATGCGCGGCGGCAATGGCTTCGACGTCGGCGAGCGGCGTCGCGTGTTCGTCGAGTCCGGCCGCCTGCAGTCCGAGCACGCGATAGCGCGCGCCGAGCGCGGTGGCGAGCGGCACGAGCGACACGACGAGCCCGGAAATGTCGGGCAGCAGCGCGATCGTCGCGCGGTGCGCATGCGCGTCGCCGCCGAGCGGGATCACCGCGGCGCCGGACGCGACGTCCGCGCGCACGGGCGTCACGTTCGACGCATTCGAGGCACGATCGACGGCTGCGGCGAGCGCCGCGACGCCCGCGTGCGAAAACAGGGTGGCGAGCGGCAGCGCGACGCCGAAGCGGCGCTCGATCTGCGCGACCAGCTTGACGGCGAGCAGCGAATCGCCGCCGAGCGTGAAGAAATCCGCGTGCAGCGAGTCGACCGGGTGGCCGAGCGTGTCTTCCCACAGCGCGCGCAGCGCGGCCTCGGTCGGACTGCCGGCTTCGTCCCGGGCGGCAGCGCGGGCAGGCGCGGGCGCGGGCAGCCGGTCGCGGTCGAGCTTGCCGTTCGCGTTGACGGGCAGTGCGTCGATCGCGAGCACCCGCGCCGGCACGACGGCGGCAGGCAGGTGCGCGGCGAGATGCGCGCGCAGCGTTTCGGTTGCGTCGTGCGTGCCGGCGTTGTCCGTCAGCACCACGTAGGCGATCAGTTCCTGGCGGTCGTCGTCGTGCGTGACGACGCGCGCGGCCGCCTGCCGGACCCACGGATGCGACGCGAGGCATGCGTCGATCTCGGTCAGATCGATCCGGATGCCGCGCAGCTTGACCTGCGCATCGCGCCGGCCGATGAAGTCGAGCGTGCCGTCGCGGCGCCAGCGGACCCGGTCGCCGGTGCGGTACAGCCGTTCGCCGTGCGCGAACGGGTCCGGCACGAAGCGCGCCGCAGTGAGCCCGGGGCGGCCGAGGTAGCCGCGCGCGACGCCGGCGCCGCCGATGTAGAGCTCGCCTTCGACGCCGACGGGCGCGAGTTCGCCGCGCGCATCGAGCACGACGAGCCGGCTGCCCGCGATCGGCGCGCCGATCGGCGCGGCGCCGGCCGGCACGCTGTGCACGAACTGCACGCTGGCCCAGACGGTCGCCTCGGTCGGGCCGTATTCGTTCGCGAGCAGGCACGCGGGGCCGTGCCGGTAGTGTGCGTCGACCACGTTCGCGGTCAGCGTCTCGCCCGCGAGCACGACGACTTCGAGCGGCGCGAGCGCCGCCGGGCACAGGTCCACCGCGAGCTCGTACAGCGACGGCACGCCGAGCCAGCCCGCGACGCGGCCGCGCTCGACCGTGGCCGCGAGCGCACGCGGGTCGCGCGCGCCGTCGGCATCGGGAAGGTGCAGCGTGCCACCGCTCGCGAGCATCCAGAACAGCGTGGCGATCGAGCTGTCGAATGCGAGCGACGGCACGAGCAGCATGCTCGCCACGCGCGGGTACGCGGCGAGCCGCGCGGCCGTCGACGCGGCGAGGCTACGATGGCTGATCGCGACGCCCTTCGGCACGCCGGTCGAGCCGGAGGTGAAGAGGGCGTAGGCGAGCGCGTCCGGATGCACGGGCGAATCGAGCGGCGACGCGTCGCGCGCGGCGATGTCGGCTGCGTCGCGATCGACGAGCAGCACCGCGCGGGCCGCATCGGCAAAGCGCGACGCGAGCGCGGCGCGCGTGATCACGAGCGCAGGCCGCGCCTCGCCGAGGATCGTCGCCGCGCGCGCGGGCGGCTGCTCCGGATCGACCGGCACGTACACGCCGCCCGCGCGCAGGATCGCGACGAGCGCGACGATGGCGTCGATCGAGCGTTCGAGCGCGACGGCGACGACGGTTTCCGCGCCGACGCCCCGTGTGCGCAACGCGCGCGCGAGCCGGTTCGCGGCGGCGTCGAGTTCGGCATAGCCGAGCGTGCGATCGGCGGCGACGAGCGCCGGATGGCCGGGCGTGGCGCACGCGTAGCGCGCGATCGCGTCATGCACGAGCGGCGCGTCGAGCCGCGCCGCGCGCCGGTCGCCGAGCGCGAGCAGTTGCGTGCGCGCCGCGTCGTCGAGGCCGTCGAGCTGCGCGAGCGGCGCGTCCGGCACGCGTGCGATATCGGCGTACAGCCGGCGCAGCCGCGCGCCCAGCGCGTCGATCGTGTCGCGATCGAACAGGTCCGCGTCGTATTGCCAGTCGAGCCGTAGTTGCCCGGACGCCGTGTCCTCGTGCGCGAACAGCGTCAGCTCGAACTGAGCGGCCGTCTCGTCGTCGTCGAACGCGTCGATCGCGAGCCCCGGCAGCCGCATCGCATGCTGCGGCGCGCTCTGCAGCACCAGCATCGCCTGGAACAGCGGCGTGCGGTCGAGCGTGCGCGCCTGGCCCGACGCGGCGACGATCGTCTCGAACGGCACGTCCTGCCATTCGAACGCGTCGAGCACGACGTCGCGCAGGCGGGCCAGCGCGTCGCGCGCGCTCGGCTCGCCGTGGAAGTCGCAGCGCAGCGGCAGCGTGTTCAGGAAGCAGCCGATCATGCGCTCGGCGTCGCGCGACGGCCGCTGCGCGATCGGGCTGCCGATCACGACTTCGTCCTGGCCCGCGTCGCGCGCGAGGAGCCACGCGTAGCCCGCGAGCAGCACGACGAACAGCGTCGTGTCGGCCTGCCGCGCGAGCGCGCGCAGCGCGGCCGTTTCCGCGGCGTCCAGCGTGAACGACACCTTGCCGCCCGCGTGGCTGCGCTGCGCGCGCCGCGGCCGGTCGGTCGCGATCGCGAGCGCTTCGGGCGCACCCGCGAGCCGCTGCCGCCAGCGCGCGAGCGCCTCGTCGAGGCGCGCGCCGGACGCCGCCGCGCGCTGGCGCGACGCGTAGTCGGCATAGCCGAACGGCAGCGGGTCGAGCGGCGCGTCGTGCGCATAGCCGTGAGCGAACTCGCGCGCGAACAGTCCGAGCGACCAGCCGTCGCAGACGATGTGATGCATCGCGACGACGAGCAGCGCGTCGTGCGCGCCGAGCGTCAGCAGGCCGACGCGCAGCGGCGGCGCGGCGGCGAGATCGAAGCGCTCGCGGGCGAAGCGGCGGGCGGCGTCGCGCACCGCCGCGTCGTCCGCGCCGGCGAGATCGACGATGCGCAATTCGGGGCGCCAGTCGGCATGCACACGCTGGCGCGGTGCGTCGCCTTCGAGCGCGAACGTCGTGCGCAGGCTGTCGTGCCGTGCGACGATCGCGTCGATCGCGCGCCGCGCGGCGGCGACGTCGAGCGGCCCGCGCAGGCGCAGCGCGGACGCGATGTGATAAAGCGCGCTGTCGCCGCCCGCGAGGCGGTCGAGGAACCAGAAGCGTTGCTGCGCGAACGACAGCGGCGCGGCGGGACCGGCGCCGGGCGTTGCCGCCTGCGCAGGCGAATGAGCATGCGCAGGCGAGGGCGAGGGCGAGGCGGCGAGCACGTCGTCGCGTTCGCTTGCCGGCGGCGTGCCCGGCCGTTCGGCCGGCGGCTCGGCGTCCGGGGCGGCCAGCCGTTGCGCGGCATCCGGCTCGACCGCATCCGTGGCCGCATCGATGGCCGCCGCGAGGCCCTGCACGGTCGGATGGTCGAAGATCGTCCGCAGCCGCAGGTCGATGCCGTGTTCGTCGCGCAGCCGCGCGGCCACCTGCGTGGCGAGCAGCGAATGGCCGCCGAGTTCGAAGAAGTGGCCGGCGCGGCCCACGCGCGCGATGCCGAGCACGTCCGCATAGACCGATGCGACCACCCGCTCGGTGGCGGTCGCCGGGTCGCGCGTGTCGTCGGCGCTCGGGGCCGCGACGGCCGCCGCCTGCTGCACTGACGGCAGCGCGGCGCGGTCGAGCTTGCCGTTCGTCGTGAGCGGCAGGCGCTCGAGCAGCACCACGGCGGACGGCACCATGTGCGCAGGCAGGCGCTTTTGCAGATGCGCGCGCAACGTGCGCGGCAGGTCGCTGGTTTGGCGGAACGGCACGTTGAAGAAGCGCAGCAGATCGTCGTCGTCGGACAGCGACGCGGCGTGCGCGCCGGGCGCCGCCGATGCACCGGGTGCGGCAGCGAGCGATCCGACGAACGCGTCGAATGCGCCGTGCGCGTCGTTCGCCGACCAGCGCAGCCGGCACGCCACACCTGTGGCCTCAGCCGCCGTGTCGACGGCCGCCGGATCGACCGCTTCGTCGCGCGCGCTCTCCGCGATGTGCTCGGGCAGCGGTGCGCCATCGTCATCGGCGTCGAGCCACGCGACGAACGCATTCGCCTGCGCGACGCGGGCATTCGGAATGCGCCGGGCGACGACGCCCGCTTCGGTGCGCCGCGCGTCGTCGCACAGCGCGCGGAGATCGGCGGCAGCCGCCGCCCCGACGTCGCGCGGCGTGGCGCCGGCGCGCGCTTCACTACCCGTTTCGCCACCCGTCTCGCCGCCCGTCTTCGTGATGATCGCGTCGTAGCGGTACGACGCGAGTTCGTTACCGCTCGCGAAATGCTTCAGCCGCACGTCGACGTCGGCCACATCGTCGCGCCGGCTGGCGAGCGCATCGAACAGCGCCGGGTCGAACAGCAGCTCGGGCTCCTGCGCGACGAGCCGGTTCAATTGCACGCGCAGCGTGGCACGGTCGCGGGCGCCGTCTGTCCGGCGCAGAAGCTTCGTCGCATGGAACTGCCGCAGCAACGGCAGGCTGCGCAGGTCGCCGACGATCAGCCGGCCGCCCGGCGCAAGATGGTCGAGCGCGCGTTCGATCATGCGCAGCGCATACGCGGCGTCGGGAAAGTACTGCGCGACCGAGTTGATGACGATCGTGTCGAAATCGGTGTCGAGACCGTCGAGCGCGGCGGCTTCCCGCTCGATGAGCGTCACCGTGCGCAGCCCGCGCCGCTCGACGACGCGGCCGAGCCGCGCGATCGCCTGCGCGGAGAAGTCGAGCCCGACGAAGCGCTCGCACGACGCGGCGAGCGGCAACAACAGCATGCCGCTGCCGCTGCCGATCTCGAGCACGCGGCGCGGCGGCCGCTCGCGAATGCGCGCGAGCATTTCGTCGCGCCACATCCGCATCTCGTCGCGCGGGATCGGTTCGCCGTCGTAGCTGTCGGTCCAGCCGACGATGTCGAGCAGCTCGTCATCAGCCGTGTCGGCGCTGTAGATCATGTCGAAGCTGTCGCGCCAGCCGGGCGCGGTGTCGGGCGCCGCGTCCGCCGTGCCGCCACCGCTGTCGCGCGGCACCGCGTAGGCGGCGAGCTGGGCGGCGTCGCCCGCGCCCGTCACGACGATCGCGCAATCGGCCACGGCCGGATGTTCGCGCAGCGCCGCGTCGATGTCGCCGAGTTCGATCCGGAAGCCGCGCAGCTTCACCTGCTGGTCCGCGCGGCCGCGGTATTCGAGCCGGCCGTGCGCGTCGAGGCGGCCGAGGTCGCCGCTGCGGTAGAGCCGGTTGCCGGCGGCGTCGACGATGAAGCGCTCGGCCGTCAGCGCGTCGCGGCCGAGATAGCCGCGCGCGACGCCCGCGCCGCCGACCAGGATCTCGCCGACCATGCCGGGCGGCACCGGCTGCAGGTGCGGGTCGACCAGCCGGATCGTCATGTCCGGCAGCGGCTCGCCGATCAGGCTGCCGTTGCGGCCGCGCACGTCGGCGAGCGTGATGCGCCGGTAGGTGACGTGCACGGTCGTCTCGGTGATGCCGTACATGTTGACGAGCACCGGCGCGTCGTCGCCGTGGCGGTCGATCCAGCCGCGCAGGCTCGACAGCTCCAGCGCCTCCCCGCCGAAGATCACATGGCGCAGCGCGAGCTCGGCCTCGCGGCCGTTGCGCTCCTCCTCGGCGATCAGCTGACGGAACGCCGACGGCGTCTGGTTCAGCACGGTCACGCGCATGTCGCACAGCAGGTCGTAGAACGCGTCGGCCGTGCGGCGCACCGCCTCGGACACGATCACGAGCTCGCCGCCGTGCACGAGCGCGCCCCAGATCTCCCACACCGAGAAGTCGAACGCGCTCGAATGGAACAGCGTCCACACGTCGGTCTCGTCGAAACCGAACAGCGGCGCCGTGGACGTGAAGAGCCGCGCGAGGTTGCCGGCCGTCACGCACACGCCCTTCGGGCGGCCCGTCGAGCCCGACGTGAAGATCACGTACGCGAGCGCGTCGGGGTCGGGCGCGGGAAGCGGTCCCGGCGCGACGGGCGGCGCGCTCGCGACGACGTCGTCGATCGACCACACCGCCGCGTTCGCGTGCGCGGTGGCGGGCAGCGTCGCCGCGAGCGCGCGTTCGGTGAGCACGACGGCGAGCCGCGCGTCTTCCAGCAGCGTCAGCACGCGCGCTTCCGGATAGCCGGGATCGAGCGGCACGTACGCGGCGCCCGCGCGCAGCACGGCGAGCATCGCGACGATCGTGTCGAAGCCGGGCCGGAACCACAGGCCGACGCGCGTGCCGGGGCCGAAGCCGGCGTCGACGAGTCGGTGAGCAAGCGCGTCGGCACGTGCGTCGAGCGTGCCGTAATCGAGCGTCGCGTCGCCGAACCGCAGCGCAACCGCGTCGGGCCGGGCGAGCGCGTGGGCGCGCACGCGCTCGCAGACGGGTTCGAAGCGTGCGTCGGCGCACGCGGCGCGCGGCGCGTCGTCCGCTGCCGGCTCGCTCGACAGCGCGAGCCTCGACAGCGGCAGATCGGGCATGCGCGCCGCGTGTTCGAGCAGCGTGCCGAACTGCGCGGCCAGCCGCTCGACCGACGCGCGCTCGAACAGGTCCGCGTCGAACGACAACGCGAGCGCGAGCCCGTCGCCGTCGCGCGCGAAGAACAGTTCGAGATCGAAGCGCGACGCTTCCTGCGCGACGATCGGCTCGACCGTCAGGCCGCCGAGCGCGAAGGTCGCGTCGGGCGCCTGGTCGAGCATCGTGACGGCGACCTGGAACAGCGGATTGCGGCCCGCTTCGCGCGGCACGCGCAGCTCGTCGACGAGCTTGTCGTACGGCAGCGCCGCGTGGCTCAGCGCGTCGCGGATCACGGCCGTCTGCCGGCGCGTCAGCTCGCGCAGGCCCGGATCGCCGGACAGGTCGCCGCGCAGCACGACCATGTTCGCGAAGAAACCGACCAGCGCCTGCGTCTCGATGCGATCGCGCCCGGACACCGACGTGCCGATCACGACGTCGTCCTGTCTCGCATGGCGCGCGAGCAGCGCCATCAGGCCCGCGACGAGCACGGCAAACAGCGTCGTGCGCTCGTCGCGCGCGATGCGTTCGAGCGCCGCCACGGTGGCGGCGGGAATCGCGGCCGACAGCAGCCGCTCGGCCGGCGCCGCGTGGCGCCGTTTGGTGGGGCGGACGCCGCGCGCGCCGTCGAGCGGCAGCTCCAGCGGGGTTGCGCCCGCGAGCTGGGTGCGCCAGTACGCGCGCTCGCGCGCCCAGTCTTCGCCGCCCGCGCGCTGCCACGCGGCGAAGTCGCCATAGGTGATGCCGAGCGGCGGCAGCGCGTGCGGGCGGCCCGCGCGCCGCGCATCGTACAGCGCGATCAGCTCGCGCAGCAGGATGCTCATCGACGTCGCGTCGCCGAACAGGTGATCGAGATGCATCAGCACCGCATGCTCGTGCGCCGACAGCCGCACGATACGCAGCCGGAACGGGCGTCCGGCCGCGAGATCGAACGGCGTCGCGAACAGCGCGCGCGCCGCGTCGACGAGCGTCGCGTGCCGCGCGGCGTCGGCGCGGCCGGTCCAGTCCTCGACCGCGACGTCGGCGCTGCCGGGCGCGCACACGTGCTGCTCGGGCACGCCGTCGCGCACGCGGATCGCGGTGCGCAACGCGTCGTGGCGGCACACCAGTTCGTTCACGCATTCGACGAACAGCGCCTCGTCGAGCGTGCCGCGCAGCCGGAACGCGCTGCCGATCGTGTAACCGCCGCCGCTTTCGTTCAGCGCGTGCAGGAACCACAGGCGCTGCTGCGCGAACGACAGCGGCGCGGCCGCGCCGGGCGGCCTGCGCGGGATCGCGCGGCCGGGGGCGAGCGCGGCGACGTCGTCGCCCGCGAGGGATTTCAGCAGCGCAAGATCGAGATCGAAGTCGAGATCAAGATCGGTTTCGTGGTTCATGGACGGCTCCGTCGCTCTGTCAGTTTGGCTGGGTATCGGCAGGGCGGCGCTTACGACTGCGACTGCGCTTGTTCGAGGAAGCGCCGCAGGCTCAGCGGGCGCATGTCGGTCCACACTTCGTCGACGTAGGCGATGCATTCGTCCTCGGTGCCGGTCTTGCCGGCTTCGCGCCAGCCGGCGGGCACGGGCCGGTAGGTCGGCCAGATCGAATACTGTTCTTCGTCGTTGATGACGACCGTGTAGACGGTGTCGTGATTGTCGAGGTCTGCCATTTGCGTTCTCCTGGTTGAATCCAAAAATCCGTTATCCGAAACGAAAGACGAGCCTGCGCTCAGCCGAACGCGGCGCCGCCGTCGATCGCGAGCGTGCGGCCGACGTACGCGTCGCATTCGATGATGAAGCGCAGCCCGAGCCAGATTTCGTCGGTCGACACCATCCGCTTGAGCGGCATCTCGTCGATCAGCCGCGCGCGGGTCGCGGCGTCGAGCGTGGCCGCCATCGGCGTGTCGGTGAGGCCGGGCGCGAGGCCCGCGACGCGCACGCGGTGCTCGGCAAGCTCGAGCGCCCAGGTGCGGGTCAGCGCGTCGAGGCCCGCCTTCGCGGCCGCGTAGTTCGACTGCCCCGCGTTGCCGGCGCTGCTGACCGACGAGATGTTGACGATCAGGCCGTCGGTCGTCGCGCCGGCTTCGAGCCGCGCCGCGACGAACTCCCGCGCGAGCAGGAACGGCCCGGTCAGGTTGATGCCGAGCACGCTGCCCCACTGCGCGGTCGGCAGCTTGCGCGCGTAGCGCTGCGCGTCGAGCGTCGCGAGCCGGCCGTCGCGCAGCACGCCCGCGTTGTTGACGAGCACGTCGGGCACCGCGTCGGCGTCGACGAGTTCGGCCATCGCGGCCGCGACCGCGCGTTCCTGGCTGACGTCGACCGCCATCGTGCGCAGCCGCGCGGGCGCGGCGAGCGCGTCGGCGAGCGCGCGCAGGCCGGGCGCCTGGTGGTCGAGTGCGATCACGCGCGCCGCGCCCGCCGCGAGCAGCGCCTCGCAGAAGCGCTTGCCGATGCCGCTGGCCGCGCCCGTGACGAGCGCCGTGGTTCCTTCAATTCGCATCGCTGATTTCCTCGTTGATGACGTCGGTTGCGGGTTGTGCCGCCGCTTGCTGCGCCTGCCGGCGGCGCAGCGCGTCGCGTTCGGCGGGCGTCATGTCGCGCAGCCGCAGCCACGCCGCCGCGACTTTCGCCGCCGCGCCCGGCGACGTCTCGTGGCGCTCGATCAGCGCGGCCATGTCGGCCGGCGTGCGGCTCGCGAGCATGTCGCCGAGCGGCGGCTCGACACCGAACAGCTGGATCACGCGCGCGTGGATGCGGGTGAGCAGCAGCGAATTGCCGCCGAGCTCGAAGAAGTCGCTGTCGGGCGCGATCGATGCGTCGTCGAACACCCGCCGCCACAGCGCGCACACCATGTCCTCGAGCGCGTTGACGGCCTGGCGCGCCGGCGCGGCGGCTGGCGGCCGCGCGGGGGCGGCGGCGGCCGCGAGCGCGCGGCGGTCGAGCTTGCCGTTCGCGGTACGCGGCAGCGCGTCGTGCAGTGCGAACACCTGCGGGACCATGTACGCGGGCAGCCGGCGGGCCAGCGCGTCGCGCAGCGGCGCGTCGTCGAACGGCAGCGCCCGGTCGCGCAGCACCAGATGCGCCTCGAGCCCCCACGCGCGGCCGTCGAGCCCGCGCCGCACCGTCGCGGCCGCATCGGCGACGTTGTCGAGCGCGCGCAGGTGGGCTTCGACGTCGCCGAGCTCGATCCGGTAGCCGTTGATCTTCACCTGGTCGTCCGCGCGGCCGAGCAGCAGCAGCGTGCCGTCCTCGCCGCGCACCGCGAGGTCGCCCGTCGCGTACAGGCGGGCACCGGGTTCGGGCGACAGCGGATCGGGGCGGAAGCTGCGCGCGGTGCGGCCCGGCGCGCGTGTATAGCCCTGCGCGAGGCCCGCGCCCGCGATCGTCAGCTCTCCGACCACGCCGGGCGGCGTTTCGTGGCCGTCCGCATCGACGACGCGCAACCGCGTCGCGTCGAGCGCGCCGCCGATGCGGGCGGCCGTGGCCGCGTCGGCGACCGGTTGCGCCGCCGACCAGATCGTCGTCTCGGTCGGCCCGTACACGTTCAAGAGCGCGACGCCGCGCGCGAGCAATGCGCCGGCCAGATCGGCCGGCAGCGCCTCGCCGCCGCACCATGCGTGGAAGCCCGGCTGCGGACGCCAGTCGGCGGACAGCAGCAGGCGCCACGTCAGCGGCGTCGCCTGCAGCACGGTGGTCCGCTGCTCGGCGAGCGCGCGCGCGAGCGCCACGCCGTTCGCGGCCGTCTCGGCGGACGCGATCGCGAGGTGCGCGCGGGTCACGAGCGGCAGGAAGAGTTCCAGCGCCGCGATGTCGAACGACACGGTCGTCACGCTCGTCAGCACATCGTCCGCGCCGAGCGGGAAGCGCGCGGCGAAGCTGCGCAGCAGGTTGGCGAGGCCGCCGCGGCGCACGTCGACGCCTTTCGGGCGGCCCGTGCTGCCCGACGTGAAGATCGTGTACGCGAGCGCGTCCGGATGCAGGCGCGGCGCGCGGGTGAGTGCGGCGTGGGCGGCCGTCGCGACGCCGTGCGTCACCGGCGCGCCGGCGCCCGACGGCGCGATGACCGGCACGCCTGCTTGATCGAAGCCGGCGTCCGGACGCGCGACGATCGCGACCGGTTTCGCATCGGCGAGCATCATCGCGTGCCGCTCGGCGGGCAGCAGCGGATCGATCGGCACGTAGGCGGCGCCGGCGAGCAGCGTGCCGACCAGTGCGGCGAGCAGATCGACCCCGCGCGGCAGGCACACGGCGACCGTCGCGCCGGGACCGGCGCCGGCCGCCGCAAGCCGTTCGGCAAGCGCACCCGCCTCGGCGAACAGTGCGGCGCGACTAACCATGCGGTCCGGGCCGCGAACCTCGCTGGCCGGCGCGGCGTCGAGTGCGTCGGCGAACAGGTCGATCAGCGCGTCTGCGTTGGCATTGGCGTGGGCGTCGGCGTGCGTTGCAGCCGCGACCGGCGCGACTTCGGATACGTGAGCGGCGAGCGCGCCGATCGTATCGCCGCGCCCATCCGCGATGCCGGCGGCCAGCTCGACGAGCGCGTCGACCAGTGCGTTCGCGCGCGCGGCGGGCAGCCGCGCCGTGTCGTGCACGGCGTCGATGACGAGACCGTCCGCGTTCGGCTTCACGTACAGCATCAGCGGATAGTTCGACGCCTCGTTCGCTTCGATCGCGCCGATGCGCAGGCCGCCCGCGTGTGCGTGTGCGCCTGCATCGCGGTCGAGCGGATAGTTCTCGTAGACGAACACGCTGTCGAACAACGGCTGCTGCGCGCTCGCGCCACTCCATCGCTGGACGTCGACGAGGCTGCAGTGCTCGTGCCGCGCCACCGCCGACTGAGCGGCGAACAGCCGGCGCAGGAACGTGCCGACGGGCAGCGCGGGACGGCAGTCGACGCGCACGGGCAGCGTCGAGATCAGCGCGCCGACCATGCGCTCGACGTCGGGCACGTCGGCGCCGCGCCCGGCGAACGTGACGCCGAACGTCACGTCGCGGGTGCGCGCAAGGCGCGACAGCAGCAGCGCATACGCGCCCTCGATCACGGTGTTGAGCGTCACGCGCTCGCGCGCGGCGACGGCGTTCAGCGCGGCCGTCAGCGCGGGCGACAGCCGGCGGCGCACCGCGCCCGGCGGCGTGGCGTGCGCGGCCGCGCCGGTGGCGGCGGGCGCGAGGCCGAGATCGAGCGGGGTGTGGCGCGGGCCGAGCGTCGCGTGCCAGAATGCCTCGGCGTCGCGCAGGTCCTGCTGCGCGCGCCGCCGCGCGGCGACGAAACGTCCGTACGACGGCGCGGCGGGCAGCAACGGCGCGCGGCCGGCCGCGGCCGCCGCATAGCAGTGCGCGACTTCGCCGAGCAGGATCGCCATCGACCAGCCGTCGAGCAGCGCGTGATGATGGGTCCACACGAGACGCCACGGCGCGCCGTCGCGGCGCAGCAGCGTGACGCGCATCAGCGGTGGCCGCGCGAGATCGACGCCGCGGGCGCGATCCTCGGCGAGGAACGCGGCGAGCGCCTGCTCGGGATCGTCATGCGCGCCGATCTCGCGGATGTCGAGCGCGAGCGGCTGCGGCGCGTGCACGCGCTGCACCGGCTCGTCGAGATCGCGCCACGCGAAGCTCACGCGCAGCGCGTCGTGCCGCGCATAGACGTGCGACCACGCGCGTGCGAGGCGCGCCGGGTCGCACTCGCCGTCGACCGCCGCGACGATCTGCTCCAGGTAGACGCCCGCCGCCGCGTCGGCGGCGCGCGCGTGATACAGCATCCCCTGCTGGGTCGACGTCAGGCTCCAGATGTCGACGACGGGCGGCTCGGCGTCGAGCAGCGCCGGCAGCGCATCCGCCGGCACGCTCGCGAGCGGGAAATCGCTCGGCGCCGCAGCCGGGCGCGCGTCGCTTGCGGCGAGCAGCGCGTGCAGTTCGGCCTGCGCACGATCGGCCATGGCGCGCGCCGTGTCGTCGTCGAAGCGCCGCGCGTCGTAGTTCCAGCGCACGACGAGCCGGCCGCTCGCGACGAACGACACCACGTCGAGCGCGAAGCCGCGATCGTTGTCGTCGGCGGCGATCGGGCCGCCGTCTTCGTCGGCGAGCCGGATGCGCGACGCGCTCGGCAGCGCGCCGTCGGTCTGGCCGAGATAGTTGAAGCAGACGTCGGGCAACGCGCACGTCGCGAGCGGATCGTCCGGCCCGGCCGCGTCGCGCAGCCGTCCGTAGCCGCGGCCATGCGCGGGCACCGCGCGCAGCGCGTCCTTCGCCGCGCGCAGGCGCGCGAGCGGCGACGGCGCGTCGAGCCGCTCGATCGCGAGCGGGTAGAGCGTCGTGAACCAGCCGAGCGCGCGCACGAGCGCCGCGTCCGAGCCGTCGCCGCGGCCGTGGTGCTCGACCGTCACGCCGATGCTGTCCGCACGGGCCGCGCCGGCGAGCGCCGTCGCGAGCGCGGCGAGCAGGAGTTCCTGCGCGCTGGCGTGCAGCCGCGTCGCGGCGTGCTGCAGCAGGCGCGTCGTCGCGTCGGCGTCGAGCGCGTGTTCGACGGTGCGCAGGTCCGCGTAGCGCGCCGCGCCGGCCGGCGCGAGCCGTCCCGCACGCGCGACGCGCGACGCGGCGTCGCGCCAGTAGCGCCGCTCGGCGTCGTCGAGCGCGATCGACGCCTGCGCGCGCGCCCAGGCGACGAAGCCGGACGGCGGCGCGGCGACCGGTCGCGCGTGCAGCGCGTCGTGCAGGTCGCTCGTCAGCACGCGCCACGACACGCCGTCGACGATCAGGTGGTGCATCACGAGCAGGAGGCGCGCGGAGCCGTCGGCGAAGCCGCGCACGTGGAGCGCACGGAACAGCGGCGGCGCGGCGAGGTCGAGGCTGCGCTGGGCGTCGCGGGCCAGCGCGGCGAGCGCGTCGGTCGCGCCGTCGGCCGGCACGCGCGCGGTGCGGAACCATGCATCGGGCGCCGCCGTGTCGGCCAGCAGTTCCTGCGTGACACCCGCGTCGCCGATCGTGAAGCGCACGCGGAACACGTCGTGCGCGGCGACGACGGCGGCGAGCGCATCGCGCACGGCGTCGTCGGCGAGTTCGCCCGGCACGTCGAGCATCAGCGCCTGGTTCCAGTGCGCGGGTGCCGGCTGGCGCAGCGCGAAGAAGCGCGCCTGCGCGGGCGTGAGCGGCACCGGGCCCGGTTGCGTGGCGGCCTCGGTCTCGGCGCCGGCCCGCACCGCGATGCGCGCGAGCGCGGCGATCGTCGGGTGCTCGAACACGTCGCGCGGCGAGACCTGCCAGCCGCGCTGGCGGGCGCGCGCGCTCACCTGCAGGCTGACGATCGAGTCGCCGCCGAGCGCGAGGAAGTCGTCGTCGACGCCGATCGCGCCGCCGCCGGGCAGCAGCTCGCGCCAGATGTCCGCGAGCATCCGCTCGACCGGCGTGGCAGGCGCGCGCGACGGCGCGGCGAGGCCGGCGGGATCGCCCGCCGCATCGACGGACGGAAAACCGTTGCGGTCGGTCTTGCCGTTCGGCAGCAGCGGCCAGTCGGCCGTCTCGACGAACGCGCCCGGCACGAGCGACGCGGGCAGCCGCTCGCCGAGGAAGCGCCGGTAGTCGACCGGCGCGATATCACCGGCGCTACCGGCGGCACCGGCGTGCGGTTCGATCCACGCGACGAGCCGCACGCTGCCGTCCGGCATCGCGCGCGGCAGCACCGCGCAGCGCCGCACGGCCGGGTGCGTCGCGAGCAGGCTTTCGATCTCGCCCGGCTCGACACGCCAGCCGCGCAGCTTCAGCTGGTGATCGCCGCGGCCGAGATAGTCGAGCCGGCCATCGGGCAGGCGGCGTGCGAGGTCGCCGGTACGGTAGAGGCGGCCGCCGGTCGAGCCTGGCAGCGGGTCGGGCCGGAACCGCCGTGCGGTTTCGCCGGGGCGGCCGTGATAGCCGCGCGCGAGCCCCGCGCCGCCGATCCAGATCTCGCCCGCGACGCCCACCGGCACGGGCTCCATCCGCGCGTCGAGGAGGAACACGTCGACGTTGTCGATCGGCGTGCCGAGCGACGGCGACGCGAGCTCGGCCGCGTCCGTTGCGCCGTCCCGCTCGACGACGACACAGCTCGTCGCGTCGATGGTCGTCTCGGCCGGGCCGTACAGGTTGACCAACTGCGCGCGCCATGCATGCCGGAAGCGTTCGGCCGTCGCGCCGCGCAGCGCCTCGCCGCCGACGAACACGCGCGTCACGCGCCGCAGCCGGGCGAGCGCGGCCGGATCGTCGAGGATCACGTCGAGCAGGCTCGGCACGAGCTGCACGACCGTCGCGCCGCTGCGCTCGGCCGCGTCGGCCAGCGCGTTCACGTCGCGCGACGCGTCGGCGGGCGCGAGCGCGAGCGTCGCGCCGCTCGCGAGCGGCGCCCAGAATTCCCACACCGACGCGTCGAAGCTCACCGGCGTTTTCTGCAGCACGACGTCCGTGGCGTCGAGCGGGAAGCGGTGCGCCATCCAGTGCATGTGGTTCGCGAGCGCGCCGCGCGACACGGCGATCGGCTTCGGCCGTCCGGTCGAGCCCGACGTGAAGACGAGGTACGCGAGCGCGGTGTCGGGCACGTCGCACACGATCGGCGCGGCGCCGGCCAGCGCGGCATCGGCGCGGAAGTCGTCGAGCAGCAGCAGGTCGGCGCGCGACGCCGGCAACTGCGCGGCCGTCGCTTCGGTCGCGACGACGAGCACGGGCCGCGCATCGTCGAGCGTCATCTGCAACCGCGCGGCCGGCAGGCGTCCGACGTCGAGCAGGCAATATGCGCCGCCCGCCTTCAGTACGCCGACGAGCGCGACCGCGAGCCGCACGTCGCCCGGCGCGAGCGCGATCGCGACGACCGTGTCCGCGCCGATGCCGCGCCCGATCAGGCGCGCGGCGAGCGCGTCCGACGCGGCGTCGAGCGCGGCGAAGTCGAGTTCATCGTCGACGCCGCGCACCGCGCAGCGCCGCGGATGCGCGTGTGCGGCGGCGCGCACGCGTGCGAGCAGGTCGCCCGCCGGCACGTCGGCCGGCTCGCTGCGCGACGCGCGCAGCACGGCGTCGTCGGCCGCGGCGAAGCGCATGCCGGCATCGTCCGGCCGCGCCGCGAAATGCGCGGCGGCCTGCACGTAGCCATCCGCAAGCCATGCCGCCTGCGCGTCGGAGACCGCATCGCGGTCGTAGGACAGCGACACCGTCATCCCGCGCGCGCCGTCGTTCGTGCGCGTGACCGCAAACGTCGTCGCGCACGGAATCTCGACCGCCTCGTGGCTGCGCGCCTCGAGGACGGTCAGCGCGCCGTTGCTTCGCAACGCGTCGTACGCATGGAAATCGACGAAATTGAACGACGTGTCGAACAGCGGCGTGCGCAGCGGCGCGCGTACGCCCGCGATCGCGGCCATCGGATAGCGGCGATGCGCGAACACGTCGGCTTCGGCGGCTGCGACCGCGCGCGCAAGCGCCGTCCAGTCCCGCGCGTCGACAGCGAGCCGGAACGGCAGCGTGTTGAGGAACAGGCCGACCATCGCCGCGCCGTCGGCCTGCTCCGGGCGGCCGTTCGACACGAGGCCGGTCACGACGTCGCGCGCACCGCTCGCGAGCGACAGTACCTGCAGGTGGATCGCCAGCAGCAGCGCCTTGAGCGGTAGCCCGTGGCGCGCCGCATGCGCGCGCAGCGCGGCGACGGTCGCGTCAGGCAGCGCGCGATCGTGCCGGCCGGCGCGCGGCGAATGCGGATCGCGCGCCGGACGCGGCCAGCGCGGCAGCGTGGCGGACGGCGCGCCGGCCAGCCGTTCGGTCCAGAAGCGGCGCGTCTCGGCGTCGTCGAGCGCGGCTTGCTCCAGCCGCACGAATTCGCGATACGGCGTGGCCGGCGCGACGAGCTCGCCACCGCCGACCAGCGTCGCGAAATCGGCGAGCAGCCGCGCGACGCTCCAGCCGTCGAGGATCGCGTGATGGAACGCGATGCCGATCTGCCAATCGTCGCCGCCGAGCGCCTGCAGCACGATGCGCAGCGCCGACGGCTGCCGCGGGTCGCAGCGCTCGGCGCGCAGCCGTTCGAGCAGGCCGGTGAAGCGGCGTTCGCGTTCGAGCGGGTCGAGCGCGCTCAGGTCCTCGAGATCCCAGCGCGGCGTCGCGCGCGCATGGACGAGCTGCAGCGGCCGCTCGACATCGTCGAGCAGGAAGCGCGTGCGCAGCACCGGATGCGCGGCGACGAGCGTGTCGAGCGCCGCGGGAACGCGCTCGACGTCGATGCGGGCCCGCACGTGGAAGCACATCGCGTCGTAGTACAGATCCCGTTCGTCGCCCGATTCGGCGTGGTGCAGCATGCCGGCCTGCAGGCGGGCGAGCGGGTACGCATCCTCGATATCCGCCGGCAGGCGGCGGCGCTCGTCGTCACCGATCAGCGAGAACGGCGCGGCCTGCGGCGCGCTTTCGCGCGGCTCGGGCGCGTGTTGCCCGTCGCGCGGCTTCGCGGCCAGCAGCGCCTCGATCGTCCGGTGCCGGAACAGGTCCGCGATGTCGATGTCGAAGCCGCGCTCGCGCGCGAGGCCGGCGACGCGGATACTGCGGATCGAATCGCCGCCGAGCGCGAAATAGTCGTCGCGCACGCCGACCGTGTCGACGCCGAGCGCTTCGCGCCAGACGGCCGCGAGCGCTTCCTCGTCGGCGTTGCGCGGCGCGACGTGCGCATCCGCCGCGCGGGCCGGCGCGGGCAGCGCGCGCCGGTCGAGCTTGCCGTTCGACGTCAGCGCGAACGCGGGCGTCGCGATCAGGAACGACGGCACTTCGTGCGCGGGCAGCCGCGCGTCGAGATGGCGGCGCAGCGCGTCGACGTCGACCGTGACGTCGGGGCGCGCGACGAACCACGCGCACAGGCGCGCGTCCCGGGCCGCCGCTTCGCTGCGCTCGGCCGCGACGAACGCGTCGGCGACGCCCGGATGCGCGAGCAGCGCCGCGCGGACTTCGTTCGGCTCGATCCGGTGGCCGCGGATCTTGAGCGCATCGTCGCCGCGGCCGATGTAGACGAGCTCGCCGTGCGCGTCGCGCCGCGCGAGATCGCCGGAATGGTAGACGCGCGCCGCGCCGACGCCCGTGAAGCGCTGCGCGGTGAGTTCCGGCCGGTTCAGGTAGCCGAGCGCGACGCCCGCGCCGCCGACCAGGATCTCGCCCGTCGCGCCGTCGGGCACGTCGTGGCCGCACGCGTCGACGACGCGGATCGTCAGGTCCGCGAGCGGCTCGCCGATCGGCGACGCATCGGCGTCCACGTCCTGCGCGCGCATCGTGCGCAGCGTCGCATGCACGGTGATCTCGGTGATCCCGTACAGGTTGTTCAGGTGCGGCGTCGCGTCGCCGCGCCGCGCGATCCAGCCGGCGAGGTCGCGCGGATGCAGCGCCTCGCCGCCGAACACGACGTGGCGCAGCGCGAGCGCGGGCCGCAACTCGGCATCGGCCGCGTCGAGCATCCGGAACGACGACGGCGTCTGGCTCAGCATCGTCACGCGCTCGGCGTCGAGCAGCGCGAGCAGCGCGCGCGGATCGCGAGCGGTCTCCCGCGATGCGATCACGACGCGTCCGCCGTGCAGCAGCGCACCCCACAGCTCCCAGACGGAGAAGTCGAACGCGAACGAATGCGTGCAGCTCCACGCATCGTGCGGACCGAAGCCGAAGTGCGCGCGCGTCACGGCGAACAGGCGGCTCACGTTGTCGTGGCTGACGAGCACGCCTTTCGGCTGGCCGGTCGAGCCGGACGTGTAGATCACGTAGGCCGGCTGGTCGCGCTCGACCGGCTCGAACGCGGTGTCGGCGGCCGGCGCCGGCCAACTGTCGACGTCGTCGATCAGCAGCAGCTCGCAGCCTTGCGGCGCGCGCGCGGCGGTCGAACGCACGGCGAGCAGCTGGCGCGCGCCGCTGTCGGCGACGAGGTACGCGAGCCGTTCGTCCGGATGCGTGCCGTCGAGCGGCACGTAGCAGCCGCCCGCGAGCAGCACGCCGAGCATCGCCGAGACGGCCGATGCGTCGCGCTCGAGCAGCAGCGCCACGCGATCGCCGCGCGCGAGACCGGCCGCGCGCAGCCGCGCGGCGATCGCGCGGGCGTGCACGGCGAGCTGCGCGTAGGAAGCGTGACCACCCGGATGCGTGACGGCGATGCGCTCGCCCGCGTCGGCGGCGATCGCGAGAAACTGTTGCGCGAGGCCGCGGCCGAGGGCGGGCGCCTGGCGCTCGGCGGCCACGGGCACCGCCGGCGCTGCCGGCCGTTGCGGCCGCAGGCCGACGTCGCGCAGCGGCGCCGCCGCGTGCTCGACGAACGCATGCACGACATGCAGCACCGCGTCGAGCACGCCTTGCGCCGCGTGCGCGTCGACGCGCGCCTCGTCGAAGCCGAGCTTCACGCCGATGCTGTCCGGCCCAGGCGCGAAGCTCAGTGTCAGCGGCAGGTGCGTGTGCTCTTCCTGCCGAACCTCCGAGATCCGGAAGCCGACGTCGGCCGATTCGAGCGCGTCCTGCAGCGGGAAGTTGTCGACCGCGACCAGGCATTCGAACAGCGGCCGGTCCGGCGCGACGCCGGCCGCGTCGCGCACGTCGGGCAGCGCGCAATGCGCGAGCCGCAGCAGGCCGTGCTGGCCGCGCTGCACGTCGCCGAGCCACTCGGCGACGCTCAGTGCGTCCGGCACCGCGACCCGGAACGGCACGGTGTTCGCGAGCAGCCCCACCATCTGCTGGATGCCGTCGACCGGCGCGGTGCGGCCGGACAGCACGAGCCCGAACACGGCTTCGCCGGCGCGCGCGAGGCGGCTCAGCACGAACGCGCACGCGCCGATCAGCACGGTGCCGGCCGTCACCCGCGCCGCTGCCGCGAGCCGCGCGACGTCGGCCGCGGGCAGCGCGGCGCGCAGCGCGCGCATGCGCCGGCCGTCCTCGCCGGGCCGCGCCGCGCGATCGACGCCGAGCGGCATCGGCAGGCTCGCGCCGTCGAGCAGCGTGCGCCACGCGTCGACGTCCCGTGCGCGATCCTGCGCGCCGAGCCAGTCGACGTAATCGGCGAAGCGCGCGGTGACGGGCAGCGCCGCGTGCGCCGGATGCGCGTAGAGCGCGAAGAAATCCTTCAGCACGAGCGGCAGCGACCAGCCGTCGATGATCACGTGATGATGGGTCCAGACGAGAGTCCAGCGCGCGTCGTCGTCGCGGATCAGCGCGACCCGCATCAGCGGCGGGCGGTTAAGCCGGAAGCCCTGCCGGCGCTGTTCGTCGGCGAAGCGGGCGAGCGCGTCGGCGCGGGCGGCGGCGGGGCGCTCGCGCCAGTCCTCGACGGTCAGCGGCACCGTCGCATCGGTGAACACGACTTGCCGCGGCTCCGACTGGCCGCGCGTGACGAACGCGCTGCGCAGCGTCTCGTGACGGCGCACGAGCGCCGCGAGTGCGGCACGGAAGCGCTCGGGATCGACATCGCCATCGAGCCGGCAGACGATCTGCTCGAGATACGCGGGGCTGTCGGGCGCCGCGAGCGCGTGAAACAGCATGCCGCGCTGCAGCGGCGACAGCCCGATGATGCGTTCCACGGCGGGAACGGATCGCGGGTCGGAAACGGCGGGGCGGTTCTGAGCTTGGCTCATTCTGTATCCGTGAGGTCGAGAAGCAGGGCATCAAGTTCGGCAGGCTGCAACTGCTCGCCGCCCGGAAGCGGCGACGCAGCAGGCGATGCGTCGGGGTCCGTCGCGGCTTGCGCCGCGAGATGCGCGCACAGTGCGCGCAGCGCGTCGTCGGTCAGCGCGGCGAGGCGTTCGATGTCGGGCGGCGTGGCAGTGACCGCAGCCCCGGTCGGCACACCGCTGTACGCGAAGCGGATCGACAGCGCGCCGGCCGCGATCGCCGCGTCGATCGCGAGCGGATGCAGCACCGGGTCGTCGGGCGCGCGGCCGTCCGGCAGGCCATCCGCCACGATGCGTGCGCCGAGTTCGGGCAGCGCGCCGGCGCCGCCGTCTGCGGCGGTGCCGAGATAGTTCCAGCTGACCGCGCGCGGATGTGCATCGGCGAGCGCGCCGTGCTGCGTCAGCACGCCGAAGCCGACGCCGCCGTCGGGCACCGCGCGCAGCAGCGCCTTCGTGCGAGCGATCGCGGCATCCCAGTCGTCGTCGGCTTCGACGCGCAGCGGGTAGACGCAGGTGAACCAGCCGACCGTCTGCGACACGTCGGCGTCGATGCCCGCCGGCGCCTGCCGGCCGTGGCCTTCGACGTCGACCTGCAACGCGGCGCCGTCGGTCCAGCGGTGCCATGCGCGTGCGAGCGCGGCCAGCAGCAGCTCGTGCGTGCGGGTGTCGCGCACTCGGTTGAGCGGGCCGTTCAGCCGGGCGGTGAATTCGGCGTCGAACCCGAGCCGCACGATGTCGAGCGCGTCGACGCGGCCCGGTGCGCCGAGCGTGTCGGCGGCGTCGCGTGACGTCGCGGCCAGCATCGCTTCCCAGAAGCCGCGCTCGGTCTCGCGGGCGGCGGCGGTCGCGGCGAGCGCGTCGTTCCAGCGGCGGTAGCTCGTCGCGTGCGGCGCGGGCGGCATCGGTTCGCCGCGCCGGACGGCGCCATGGCATGCGTCGAGATCGGCGAGCAGGATGCGCCACGACGCGACGTCCATCACCAGATGGTGGGCGACGACGATCAACTCCGGCGCGCCGCTCGGGCCCTGTGGCACGTACGCGGCATGCGCGACGGGGCCGCGCACCGGATCGAGCGTCGCCTGCAACGCGGCCGCGTACGCGCCGAGCGCCGCACCGTCGGCGAGCGCGGCGGGCGCGATCGAAAGCGGCAGCAGCGCGGCGCCGTCGCGCGGCGCATAGCGCTGCCGCCAGCCGTGAGCATCCCGTTCGACGCGCAGCCGCAGCGCGTCGTGACGCAGCGCGAGCGCGGCCAGCGCGCGGGCGAGCGTGTGGGGATCGAGCGGCGCCGCGAGCGCGAGCCGCACGTCGATCGTGAAGCGTCGCGGCGCGTCGATGCCGGCCACGCCGCGTTCGAGGAACCAGCGCTGGATCGGCGCGAGCGGCACGTCGGCCGCGTCGGGTTCCGGCTCGGCCGCGCGCACCGGCGCCTGCGCCGCGTCGCGCGCGCGACAGAGGTCGGCGATCGCGCGCGGCGTGCGCAGCTCCAGCACTTCGCCTGCGCCGACCCGGATACCGTGCCGCAGCAGCGTCGCGCCGACCTGCAACGCGAGGATCGAGTCGCCGCCGAGCACGAAGTAGTCGTCGTCGACGCGCGCATCGGGTACGCCGAGCACCTGGCGGAACGCGTCGCGCACCCAGCGCTCGACGTCGTCGCGCGGCGCGTCGGCCGCCGCGTCATCGGCCGTGCGCGGCGCGGGCGCGTGCGCATCGCGCAGCACCGCGCGATCGATCTTGCCCGACGCCGTGAGCGGCCATGCCGTCACGGCGACGAAGCGCGCCGGCACTTCGTGCGGCGCGAGCGAATGCGCGGCCCGCGTGCGCAGCGCGTCGGCGTCGAACCCGGCGGTGTCGCGCGGAATCACGAACGCGGTCAGTTCCGGGCGACGCCCGGTTTCCGTCACGTCGACCAGCGCCTCGCGCACCGCCGGATCGCGCAGCAGCACGCCGGCGATGCCATCCGGATCGATCCGGTAGCCGCGCAGCTTCACGTGGCCGCCCGCGCGGCCGAGATAGCGGATCGAACCGTCGGCGAGCGTGACGCCGCGATCGCCGGTCCGGTACAGGCGAGCGCCGGGCTCGCCCGACACCGGGTCCGGCACGAAGCTCGCGGCGGTGAGCCCGGCGCGGCCGAGATAGCCGCGCGCAAGCGCGGGGCCGCCGACGCAGATCTCGCCGGCAACGCCGATCGGCGCCACCCCGAGCCATTCGTCGAGCACGACGGTCCGCACGCCTTCGATGCCAGCACCGATCGGCGGCAGCGGCTCGTACGCGTCGCAGACGTGCAGGCTCGCGCAGACGGTCGCCTCGCTCGGCCCGTACGCATTGACGACGCGCCGGCCGCGCGCCCAGCGCGCGAGCAGCCCGGCGGGTGCGGCCTCGCCGGCGGCGACGATCGTTTCGACGCCGGCGAGCGCGGCGTCGTCGAGCGCCGCGAGGAGCGACGGCGGCAAGGTCACGTGCGTGACGCTGCCCGTGCGGGCGGCGTCGAGCAGCGCGTCCGACGTGCCGCTCTGCTTCGCGCCTTCGGGCGGCAGCATGAGTGCGGCGCCGCTCGACAGTGCGGTGAAGATCTCCGCGACCGACGCGTCGAACGTGAGCGGCGGGAACAGGAAGATGCGGCTCCCGGCGTCGACCGCGAACCCCGCGTGCATCGCGCGGCACATGTTCGCGATACCCGCGTGCGTGACGCCGACGCCTTTCGGCTCGCCGGTCGAGCCGGACGTGTAGATCACGTACGCGAGGCTCGACGACGGCGGCGGCGGTGCGTCAGCTTCTCCTTCCGACAGGTCGCCGGAGGCTTCGAACAGGCCCGCGACGCGCAGCGCGACGACACCGTCCGCGTCGGGCGGCGTGGCGTCGTCCGGGACGATCACGAAGCGCGCGCCGGCATCGCGCAGCATGTAGCTCAGGCGCGCCGGCGGATAGTGCGGATCGAGCGGCAGATAAGCGGCGCCCGCCTTCAGGATGCCGAGCAGCGCGGCGATCGCGTTCGCGCCGCGCGGCAGCATCATGCCGACGACCGTCTCCGGCCCGGCACCGAGCCGGCGCAGGTGCGCGGCGACGGTGCTGGCGCGCTGCGCGAGCGCCGCGTAGGTCAGTGTGGCCGTCGGCGTGATCAGCGCGGGCGCGTCCGGCTGGCGCGCGGCGGTGCGCTCGAACAGCGCGTGCGCGAGCGGCGCGTCGGGCGTCGCGCCATCGTGCCGGGCGGGCGCGGCGTCGGGCCGCGCGGCCGGCTCGTCGCCGACTTCGGCCAGCGTCGCGTCGGGCATCGCGGCGAACCGCTCGACGAGCCGCTCGAGCCGTTCGACGAGTGCCGCCGCCTGCGCGTCCGGGTAGCGGTTCGCGTCGTATTCGAGCCGCAGCGCGAAGCGCTCGCCGGGAATGATCGCGAGCGTGACCGGGTAATTCGTGTGCTCGTGATAGTCGGGCCGCGCGAACACGAGGCCGCCGGGCGCGGCGAAGTCGCCTTCGACCGGATAGTTCTCGAACACGACGAGCGTATCGAACAACTCGTTCGTGTCCGCGCCGGCCGCGCGCAGGATGTCGGACAGGCGCTCGTGCTCGCTCGCGTGCAGCTCGGCGAGCGCCTGCTGCACGCGAGCGAGCAGCGCGCGCACGGTCTGTGCCGGCGCGAGCGTCACGCGCAGCGGCAGCGTGTTGATGAACAGGCCGATCATCGCGTCGGCGCCCGGCGCACCGCTCGAGCGGCCCGACAACGTGACGCCGAACGCGACGTCGGCGCCGAGGCCGCTGCGCGCGAGCAGCAGCGCCCACGCGGCGTCGAACACGGTGCTCGGCGTCACGCCCGCATCACGCGCGAGTCGCTCGATCGCGTCGCTCGCTGCGTGCGTCAGCGCGACGTCGTGGCGCGCCTGGCGTGCCGGCCCGCGCGCGGGCGCGGCGAGGCGTGCGGGCGCGAGCCCCGCGAGGCGGGCGCGCCACGCTTCGTGCGTCGCACCCGGCGCGCGCAGCGCCAGCCACGCGAGATGGTCGGCGAACCGGCGGGGTGCGGGCAGCGCCGCGTCGCGGCCCGTATAGATCGCGATCAGTTCGCGGAAGAACACCGGGATCGACCAGCCGTCGAGCAGGATGTGATGGAAGCTCCACAGCCAGCGATGCCGCTGCGGGCCGAGCGTCGCGATCGTCAGCCGCATCAGCGGCGGGCGCGCGAGGTCGAACGGCCGCGCGGCGTCGTCGCGCAGCCATTGCGCGAGCCGTGCGTCCTGCGCAGCGGGCGTGGCGGCGTCGGACCAGTCGAGCCATGCGACGGGCAGCGTCGGCCGTGCGTCGACGAACTGGATCGGACGGCCGCCCGCGCGCGCGACGAAGCCCGCGCGCAACGCGTCGTGCCGCGCGAGCATCGCCTGCCAGGCGGCCGCGAAGCGCGGCAGGTCGAGCGGGCCGTCGACGACCGCCGTGATCTGCTCGTGGAAGGCGCTCGAGTCGCGATGAACGCTCGTCTCGAACAGCATGCCTTCCTGCAGCGGCGTGAGGCTGGCCAGCATCGCCGCGTTCGCGACCTCGGGCGCAAGTTCGTTCATCTCGCGCTGCTCGACGCGTGCGAGCGGATGGTCGGCCGCGAGCCGTGGCGCGGCGGCGATCGCATCGAGCAGCGCGTCGAGCCGCGCGATCCAGCGCTGCGCCGCGTCGTGCACGCGCTGCGGATCGAGCACCTGCGGCGCATAGCGCCAGTCCATCCGCAGCTCGCCGTCGATCACGCTCGCGACCACGTCGAGCGTGAAGCTGCGGCGATTCATCGCGCCGCGCTCGCCGGCGATCAGGTCCGGGCGCAACGCGAATTCGCCGTTCGCCGGGCGGCCGATCACGCCGAGGAAGTTGAAGCTGATCTCGGGCAGGCCGGCGGCGTCGAGCCGTTGCCGTGCGTCGGTCGAGGCGCCGAGCCAGCGCGCGAGACCGTATTCGTGGCGGCGCGGCGCGAGCGCGGCGAGTGCGTGGGCCGCGCGCGCGAGCAGATCGAGCGGCGCGTCGTCCCGCAGGCAGCCGTCGAGCACGAGCGGGCTGAGCGCAGTGAACCAGCCGACGAGCGACGATGCGTCGACGCCGTATTCGCCGTCCCGGCCGTGATGTTCGAGCGTGAGCGCGACGCGCTCGCTGTCGAGCGCGGGCGCGAGCGCCGCGCACAGCGACGCGATCAGGATCGCCTGGGTGCGCGAACGCTGGCCGCCGGGGCCGGCGTCGAGCAGGCGCGCGGTTTGCCGCGGCGACAGCCGCCACGTGTCGACCCGCGTATCGGCTTCGAGGCCCGGGGCCGGCGCGCGCGTAGGCAGCGCCGCGAAACCGCCTGCGGCGAGCGCGAGCCACGGCGCAGGGTCGGCCGCCAGCGCGGCGGCGCTCGCCGCGCGATGCCAGTCCGCGAGCGACGCGGCCGGAGCCGGCGGCGGCGCGTCGCCCACGAGCGAGGCGGCGAGTTGATGCAGCAGCACCGACCACGAGAACGCGTCGACTGCGACGTGATGCACGGCGAGCGCGAGCAGCGCCGGCGCGCCGTCGCGATGGATCAGCGCGGCGCGCGCGAGCGGGCCGTTGCACAGGTCGAGCCGCGCGGCGAGCGACGCGACGGTCGCGCGCACGTCGTCGTCGTTCGCGGCCGTGCAGACGTCCAGCGGAAAGTGTTCGGTTCCGGCCTGCCTGCCGCCGTCGCCATCGTCCGCCGCGAAGGTGACGCTCGCGCGGCCTGCGTCGAGCGTCACGCGCTGGCGCAGCGCCGCGTGCCGCGCGGCCAGTTGCCGCAACGCGTCGCGCAGCGGCGCCGGCGCGATCGCGCGGGTCGTCTCGACGACGATCGTCTGCGCCCAGTGATTCGGCTCGGCCAGGCCGAGCTGCGCGAACCACGCGACGATCGGCGTCGGCGGCAGCGGGGCATCCGCGGGCGGCTCGCCGGCCGCGTGCGGTGCGGCCAGCGGCGCGTGGGCGTGCGGTGCGCGATCCAGTTCCGCCGCGAGCGCGCGGAGGCTGGCGCCGCCGAGCATCTGGCCCGGCGTCAGGTGCAGCCCCTTGCCGCGCGCCTCGACGATCGCGCGCAGCGCGCTCAGGCTGTCGCCGCCGAGCGAGAAGAAGCTGTCGTCGCGGCCTGGCTCGCGGCCCAGGATGCGGGCCCAGACCTCGGCGAGCGTCTGCTCGGTCGGGGTGGCGGGTGGCGTGGGCGGCGCGTCGGCGCGGCTGTCCGTCGCGCTGTCGGGCGTCGGCGCGTCTGTGGCCGGCTGCGGCGCCGCGAGCCCCGGCAGCGGCAGCCGCGCGATCGGCGCGAGCGGGTCGCGCAACACCGCGTCGAGCAGGTCGGCGAAGCTGGCGAGCCAGGCGTCGGCGGTCGGCGCATCGAGCACGTCGCAGCGATGCTCGAGCGCCGCATGCAGCACATTCGCACGCGGCTCCAGCATCATCGTCAGGTCGAATTTCGCGGCGGCCGGATACACGGGCACGACCTCGAGCGACAGCGTGCCGAGCGCCGGCGCGCGCAGCGGTGCGCTCTGCAGCGCGAACAGCGCGTGGAACAGCGGGGTGTCGACCGCGTCGCGCGCCTGTCGTCGCGCAACCTCGTCGAACGGCGCGCGCGAATGCGCGAACGCTTCCAGCACGACGCCGCGGCAGCGCGCGACCAGCGTCACGAAATCGGGCTCGCCCGACAGGTCGACGTCGAGCACGAGCGTATTCGCGAAGAAGCCGATCATCGGCTCGAATTCCGGGCGCAGCCGGTTCGCGACCGGCGTGCCGATCGCGAGCCGCGGCGCGCCGCTCGCGCGATGCAGCAGCGCGGCGAACGCGGCGAGCAGCACCACGAACGGCGTCGTGTCCGCTTCGCGCGCACATTGCTCGACACGCCCGGCGTGCAGCGTGGCAAGCGGGCGCTGCGTCGTCCGTCCGGGCACCGTGCGCCGAGCGGTCGGTACGGCCGGTGCGGCCGCGCGCGGGAACGGCAACGGCGCGAGCGGTGCGAGCCGGCTCGCCCAGAAATCGACGTCGGCGGTCAACGCGTCGCCGGCTTCTTCTTCCCAGGTCGCGTAGTCGCCGTACTGAAGCTCGGGCTCGTCGGGCGCGCTCGCCGCGACGCCGGTTTCGAACGCATATTGCGCATCCAGCTCGCCGACGATCCGGTCGAGCGACCAGCCGTCGCACGCGATGTGATGGATCACCAGCGACAGCACGTGCTCGTCCGGTGCGAGCGCGAACAGCGTCGCGCGCAGCATCTGCGGGCGGTGCAGGTCGAACGGCGTCGCCGCTTCGGCGGCGAGGCGCGCGTGCAGCGCGTCGCGCGCGAGCGGTTCACGGGCCAGCTCGAGGGGGGCGTGCGGATGCACGAACTGCATCGGCTGGCCGTCGACCGCGCCGTAGCTCGTGCGCAGGATTTCGTGGCGGCGCACGAGCGCGTCGAGGCTGCGCGCGAGCGCGTCGGCGTCGAGCGCACCGACGATGCGCAGCGCGAGCGGGATCGCGTAGGCGGTCGAGTCCGGGTCGAGCTGCGCCAGCATCCACAGGCGCCGTTGCGCGCGCGATTGCGGAAAGACGAAGACGTCGAGCGGATCGCGGTTCGTTTGCGTCATCTCAAAGGGCTTTGTCGAGGGTCGTGAGGTGCGAGCCGTCCGGCCCGGCGGAAATGCGCGCCCGTACGCGCGCTGCGCGGCGCACCGGCGTGGGCGTCGGAGCGCCCGCTTCGCGCGCGTCGGCCGCGAGCGCATCGATCCACGCGGCGAGCGCGTGCAGCGTCGGCTGCATGAACATCCCTTGCAGCGGCAGATCGAGGCCCGTCGCGAGACGCGCCGCGTTCAGCGCCTTGAGCGACGCGATGCTGTCGCCACCGAGCGCGAAGAAGCTGTCGTGACGGGCAGGTTTGCGGCCGAGCACGCTAGCCCAGATGTCGGCGAGCAGGCGTTCGGTGGGTGTCGCGGGCGGCTCGCGATGGGTGTCGTCGGCGACGGCTTCGGGCCGCGGCAGCGCGCGGCGGTCGAGCTTGCCGTTGACGGTGAGCGGCAGCGCTTCGAGGACGACCACGTGCGCGGGAATCATGTGAGCCGGCAGGCGCGCGGCCAGATGAGCGCGCAGCGCGACCGGGTCGAGCGCGCCGCTCGCCGGAGTCGCATAAGCGACGAGCCGTGCATGGCCGTGCGCATCGTCGTCGGCCACCACGGCGGCATCGCGTACGCCCTCGTAATCGCGCAGCGCGGCCTCGATTTCGCCGGGCTCGATACGGAAGCCGCGAATCTTGATCTGCTGGTCGGCGCGGCCGAGATAGACGACTTCGCCGTCGGCGCGGCGTCGCGCGAGGTCGCCCGCACGATAGCGCCGCGCGCCTGGCGCGCCGTCCGGATCGGGGACGAAGCGCGCGGCGGTGAGCCCGGGCCGGTTCAGATAGCCGCGCGCGACGCCGGCGCCGCCGACGTGAATCTCGCCGGCAACGCCGGCGAGTACGGGCTCACCGTGACGATCGAGCAGCTGCAGCGACAGATCGGCCAGCGGCGCGCCGATCGGGCTGAGCGGTGCATCGGCATCGGCCCGGCGCAGCGTGCGCGCGGTCACGTGGACGGTCGTCTCGGTGATGCCGTACATGTTGACGAGACGTGGGCGTGTGTCGCCGTAGCGCTCGAACCAGTCGCGCAGCGCGGCGGGCTCGAGCGCTTCGCCGCCGAACACGACCAGACGCAGCGCGGGCAGTGTGCCGGGCTGCCGGTCGAGCAGGCGGAAGGCCGAAGGCGTCTGGCTGAGCACGGACACGCGACGCGCGCGCAGGAAATCGGCAAACGCGAGCGGATCGCGGCTCGTCTCGAACGGGACGAAGACGGCTTGCGCGCCGTGCAGCAGCGCTCCCCAGAGTTCCCACACCGAGAAGTCGAAGGCGGTGGAATGAAAGACGCTCCACACGTCGTGTTCCGCAAACGAGAACGGCTCGCGCGTGACGTCGAACAGGCGCAGCACGTTCGCGTGAGTGACGATGCAGCCCTTGGGCGTGCCGGTGGAGCCGGACGTATAGATCACATAGGCGGCTTGCGCGGCGCAGACAGAGCGGGGCGGGGCGGTGCGATTACCGCCGTCATCGTCAAAGCCGATCACGCAACGCGGCCGACGAGTGTCACGCGGCAGGCTTTCGAGTTCACCGGGAGTACCGACGATGGCGATCATCGCGCTGTCGTCGATGAGGAAACGCAGGCGCTCGTCGGGATAGGCGGAGTCGAGCGGCACATAAGCGGCGCCGGTCTTGAGAATCGCGAGCATGCCGATCGCGAAATGAACGTCGCGCCCGGACGCGAGACCGATGCGCAGCTCGGGGCCTGCGCCGAGATCGCGCAGCGTCCATGCGAGCGCATTGGCGCGTGCGTCGAGTTGGGCATAGGTCAGCGAACCGGCGTCGCCCGATACGGCAATCGCATCCGGATACTGCGCGGCGATCTGCTCGAACGCATCGCACAGGTTCGCATGCCGGAGCGTCGATGCGACCGGCGTACGCGATGTCACCGGCAAGTCGCGCACGCCGGCGACCGGCATCGCGAGCCACGGCGCATCGACGTCGGCCGCGATGTCGCGCAGCGCCGCGTCGAGCACCGCGACGTGCCGTTCGATCTGCGCCGCACCGAACCGCGCGACGTCGTAATGCAACGACACGTCGAAGCCGTCGCCGGCCGGGTCGCGCGCGAACTGCACGAGCAGCGGGAAGTCGGTTTCCTCGTGCGCGTCGAAGTCGACGACCGCGACGCCGGGCAGGTCGAGCGCGTCGCGGTAGACGTGGAAGTGGATGTAGTTGAACGCGACGTCGAACAGGCGGCCCGCGCCGGCTTCGTCGGCGATTGCGGCGAGCGGCAGGCGCTTGAGCGCGTCGATCTCGCGCTCGGCAGCGGCGACCCGCTGGATCAGCCCGGCCCACGAGCCGGGCGCGAGGCGCGCACCGAGCGGCACGCTGTTGAGAAACAGGCCGGTCGCCCGCGCGCTGAGCGCGTGATCGGGCCGGTTGTGGACGACGTAGCCCGTCACGGGGCAGTCCGATCCCGTCAGCATCGACAGCGCGCGCAGATGCGCGGCGAGCAGCAACGGGCGCAGTTCGACGCCGAGCACGCGGGCCTGCGCGGCGAGCGACGTCGACAAGGGCTGCGACACGCGCCGGACGACGCGCTCGACCGTGCGGCGGCCGGCGGTCCGGCTCCGATCGCGCGGGTCGTGCGGGTCGCCGCCCGCGTCGCCATCGCCGGCGAGCAGCGTCGCGGGCTGCCGTGCCAGCCGTTCGCGCCACGCGCGGCGCAGCGCATCGTCCGCGAGCGCGTCGCGCTCGGCGGCCGCGTGCAGCGCCAGTACCGGTGCATCGCTGGCGGCCTCGGCGCGCGGGCCGCCGCACGCGTGGCCGATGAGTTCCGTCATCAGCGTCGCGACGCTCCACCCGTCGACGATCGCGTGATGAAAGCTCAGTGTGACGTGGATCGCGTCGTCGGCGACGCGATGGACGAACAGCCGCAGCATCGGGCCATGCGCGATGTCGAAATCGCGCCGCTGCTCGGCGTCGACGAACGCGTCGAGCTCGACTCGCTGCGCTGCGTCGTCCAGCGTGCGGCAGTCGAACACCTGCAGCGCGGGAGCGGCTTCGCGGCGGATCAACTGCAGCGGCGTCGAAAAGCCGTCGAGCGCGAACCCGGTGCGCAGCGTCGCGTGAGCGCGTGTCACGGCCGCGAGCGCGCGGCGCCAGGCAGCCTCGTCCCACGCGGGAATCCGCAGGCGATAGCGGAACACGTCGTGAAACACCGCGCCACCGTCACGCTCGCGATGAAACAGCATACCGAGCTGCAGGCGGGACATCGGCAGCGCGTCTTCGAGGCCGTCGGGCAGCAGCGCGCGGTCGGCGTCCGACAGCAGCCCGAACGGCGCGGGCGCGGCGGACGCCGCCACCGGCGGCAGCGGGTCGCGATCGACCGCTTCGGCGAGCGCGGCGAGCGTCGGGCATTCGCGCAACTGAAGGGGCGACACGTACACGCCGCGCGCGCGGGCCTCGGTGACGACTTCGAGCGAATTGATGCTGTCGCCGCCGAGCGCGAAGAAGCTGTCGTGACGGGCCGGCTCGCGGCCGAGCACGCTAGCCCAGATGTCGGCGAGCAGGCGTTCGGTGGGTGTCGCGGGCGGCTCGCGATGGGTGTCGTCGACGACGGCTTCGGGCCGCGGCAGCGCGCGGCGGTCGAGCTTGCCGTTGACGGTCAGCGGCAGCGCTTCGAGGACGACCACGTGCGCGGGAATCATGTGAGCCGGCAGGCGCGCGGCGAGGTGGGCGCGCAGCGCGACCGGGTCGAGCGCGCCGCTCGCCGGAGTCGCATAAGCGACGAGCCGTGCATGGCCGTGCGCATCGTCGTCGGCCACCACGGCGGCATCGCGTACGCCCGGGTAATCGCGCAGCGCAGCCTCGATTTCGCCGGGCTCGATACGGAAGCCGCGAATCTTGATCTGCTGGTCGGCGCGGCCGAGATAGACGATCTCGCCGTCGGCGCGGCGTCGCGCGAGGTCGCCCGCACGATAGCGCCGCGCGCCTGGCGCGCCGTCCGGATCGGGGACGAAGCGCGCGGCGGTGAGCCCGGGCCGGTTCAGATAGCCGCGCGCAACGCCGGCGCCGCCGACGTGGATCTCGCCGGCGACGCCGTCGAGCACCGGCTCGCCGTGACGATCGAGCAGCTGCAGCGACAGATCGGCCAGCGGCTCGCCGATCGGGCTGAGCGGCGCATCGGCGTCGGCGCGCCGCAGCGTGCGCGCGGTCACGTGAACGGTGGTCTCGGTGATGCCGTACATGTTGACCAGACGTGGGCGTGTGTCGCCGTAGCGCTCGAACCAGTCGCGCAGCGCGGCCGGCTCGAGCGCTTCGCCGCCGAACACGACCAGACGCAGCGCGGGCAGTGTGCCGGGCTGCCGGTCGAGCAGGCGGAAGGCCGAAGGCGTCTGGCTGAGCACGGATACGCGACGCGCGCGCAGGAAATCGGCAAACGCGAGCGGGTCGCGGCTCGTCTCGAAGGGCACGAAGACGGCTTGCGCGCCGTGCAGCAGCGCGCCCCAGAGTTCCCACACCGAGAAGTCGAAGGCGGTGGAATGAAAGACGCTCCACACGTCGTGTTCCGCAAACGAGAACGGTTCGCGCGTGACGTCGAACAGGCGCAGCACGTTCGCGTGAGTGACGATGCAGCCCTTGGGCGTGCCCGTGGAGCCGGACGTATAGATCACATAGGCCGCTTGCGCAGCGCAGATGGCACGAGGCGGGGCGGTGCGATTACCGCCGTCATCGTCAAAGCCGATCACGCAACGCGGCAGATGATTGCCACGCGGCAGGCGTTCAAGCTCATCGCGGGTGCCGACGATGGCGATCATCGCGCTGTCGTCGATGAGGAAACGAAGGCGCTCGTCGGGATAGGCGGAATCGAGCGGCACGTAAGCGGCGCCGGTCTTGAGAATGGCAAGCATGCCGATCGCGAAATGAATGTCGCGACCGGACGCGAGACCGATGCGCAGCTCGGGGCCTGCGCCGAGATCGCGCAGCGTCCATGCGAGCGCATTGGCGCGTGCGTCGAGCTGGGCATAGGTCAGCGAACCGGCATCGCCCGATACGGCAATCGCATCCGGATACTGCGCGGCGATCTGTTCGAACGCATCGCACAGGTTCGCGTGCGACGGTACGGGCAGGGCGGTCGCACACGTCGCCCGCGCATCGCGACCCGCCGGCTTCGCCGGAACGAGCCGCGCATTCGCGTCGTCGAGCGCTTCACGAAGTACGTCCCGGAACGCATCGACGAGCGTCTGCGGCGCAAGCTCGCCGAAGCATGAATCGTTCGTGTCGAAGTCGACGTAGATCGGCCGTCGCGCGCTGAAGTCGCGCACATAGACGCGCAACGGATAGCTTTGCGCGGGCGTGCGCAGCGGCGTCACCGTCGTCTGCGTGCCGTCGAACGTCGCATCGTAGTCGTGCCGCTCATACGACAGGCTCACTTCGAACGGCAGCCGGCCCTGGTCGCCCGACACCGCGTCGAGCGGATAGCGCTGATGGCGGAAATCGGCTTTCAGTTGCGTGCCGATTCTCGCGACGAGCGCCGCGAACGTATCGGCGGGCGCCGCCGACGTGCGCAATACGCAAAAGCCGAGAAAGAGCCCGATCGTCTGCTTGTCCATCGCGGTGCGACGGTTCAGGATCGGCAGGCCGATCGCGAGATCGCGGGCGCCGACGACGCGAAACAGCGTCGCCTGCAGAACCGCCGCGAAGAAATGAAACGGGCTCGCGCGCTGCGCGTCCGACGATGCGTGCAGCGCGGCGGTGTCGGCCGCGCTCAACTCGAGCACCGTGCGGCGGTTCGACTGCGACGTCGCGCGCGGAAAATACTCGCTGTCGTATGACGCAAGGCGCTCGGCCCAGTAGCGCCGCGACGCGTCGCACTTGTCGGAAGCGAGATACGCGCGCTCGTCGGCGAGCATCGCGTCGACGCTCGTCTCGTCCCACGGCTGCGGCGCTTGGCCCGCACGCATCCGGTTGTACGCGTCGCAAATGCGGGCGTAAAAGAGTGACGTGCCCCATCCGTCGAACAACGCGTGATGGAATTTCGTATAGGCGACGTGGTCGTTGTCGCCAACCTGCATCAGCACCATCCGGCAGGCGATCTCGCGTCCGTCGGAGGCGAACGGGCGATTCGCGAAATCGTCGTCGATGAAGCGCTGCGCGGCGGCCAGCGGATCGGCATGCGCGCGCAAGTCGAGCATCTCGCGCGCGAAACGGGAGTCGTCGTGCACGATCTGGAGCGGGCCATCGTCGCAGTCGTGTAGCGACGAGCGCACCGCCGCGCTGTGCTGGGCGACGAAGTCGGCCGCGCGCCAGAAGAGATCGGCGTCGAGTGCCCCGACGATACGCGACGACGCGCCGATATGCGCGAGCCGATGGTCTTCGTGGGTGTGTTGCGCCGACAGAATATTGCGCTGTGCCGCCCGGAGGGGGTATTTCATCTCGCTGCCCGCCGTAGATGGATTCGCTTTCGAAAATTATTCGGATGCCGATACATTGCGACGTTCGATTGCGCCGGAAACCCGCGCAGCGGATGCGGCCATTCGCAAGTGACGGGCATTAAAACACCGCGCCGCCCGAGCGTCTGTCCCCCCAACGCCGGACAATGCGTGCGGTGCCCGTCATGCATTCCCATGACAGACATCGGGCGCCGCCGGTGTTCTAATCCGGCAGGCCGGTTCGCGCGCCAGATGCGCGAACGCCGAATCCGACGCGTTCGCGTCGCGCGGGCTTGATCGCGCTCAAACCGGGAAGGAATGCATGTCGACGGGTCGTCGTTTCTTTTTTTTCTGGCTGGGCGAATCGTCGATGCAATGCGCCGCCGCGCTGATGTCGTTCGCACTCGGCGTGTGGGTCTATCAGCATTCCGGTTCGGTGACGGCTTTCTCGAACACGGTGATCGCCGCGACGCTGCCGTCGGTGCTGATCCTGCCGTTCGCGGGCGGCCTGGCCGATCGGATCGACCGCAAGCTCATCATCGTGTCGGCCAACGCGGCGCTCGCGCTGCTCACGCTGCTGCTGCTCGCGCTGTTGTTCGCGGACCGGCTGCAGCCGGTGCACCTGTATGCGTTCAACGCATGCGCGTCGGCGGTCGGCGCATTTCGGACACCTGCCAATCAGGCGTCGATCAATTCGATCGTCTCGAACGACGCGCTGACGCGCGCGAACGGCCTGATGGGTATCGGCAAGAACGTGTCGACGCTCGTCGCGCCGCTGCTAGGCGGGATCATCATGGGCGGCGCCGGCCTGAATGCGGTCTTCACGATCCATTTCGTCGCGAGCGTCGCGGCGATGCTGTGCGTGCTCAAGGCGCTGGGGCGTCCCGGCACGGCGTCCGTCGAGCCGGTGCGCGCGGGCCAGCCGCTGCGGCGCGATGTATTGGCGGGTATCGCGAGCGCGTTGCGCTTCTTCGAAGCGGAGCCGCTGATGCTCGGACTGCTCGGCTATGTAATGATCCAGAGCGCGCTGATCTCGCTTGCGACGATGATGATCGCACCGCTCGTGCTCGCGACGCATTCGAGCGCGCAGCTCGGGCTCGTCTACACGTCGGCTGCAATAGGCGGGCTCGCCGGCATGTCGCTCCTCGTCGCGACGACGAATCCGCGGCGCCTGATGCTGGTCGTCGTGTGCGCGGATGCGGTGCTGTCGGTCTGCATGCTGTCGATCGGCCTCGTGTCGGCCACGTCGTCGTACTGCGCGATCGCGTTCGTCGCGCTGGCGGCGGGCAGCGTCGCCGAAGGGTGCGCCAGCGCGCTGTGGCTGCGCAAGATCCCGGCGCGCAACAAGGCCAGTGTGCTGTCGTTCGTCAGCACGCTGATGATAGCGACGATGACGGTCGTCGTCGCGGTGGGCGGGTTCGTCGTCGACCGGGTGCTGGAGCCCGCGCTGTCGGCGGGCGGGACGTTCGCGCAGGCGGCGAACGCATGGCTCGGGATCGGCAAGGGTGGCGGCGTCTCGCTGTTGTTTGTCGCGGTGGGCGCGACGAGCGTGCTGCTGTGCGCGTGCATGTTCGCGCATCCGCGCATGCGACGGATCGACCTGCTGGTGCCGGACGATCGTTCGCTGAATGCGATCGACGTTCGCGAATTTCCTTCGGCGGAATGATCGATGCGAACTGACTGTTGATTGTCGGTGATGGCAATGAGTTGCCCGACGCTGCTTGCGGAATGCTTGCTTCCGTTTACTTCCTGGTTGCCCGACTCAGGCGGAAGGAAACCCGGTAGTCGATTTCTACCAGGCGCCTTATATTTGACATAATGCTGATGATCAATTTTTTTGATTGTAGTGGCTAGATTGAAATGTCCGCTTTGGGGGTGCAGCGGAATTCTTGGACTGGTTTATGTCGTCAGCCCGAGGCTCACCCGTACCCGATGCTCGACAGATCAATCGCGCGCCCTCGACGTCTTCCTTCCTGGATCCTTCAAGCAGCCAATGCCGGCGATGATTCATCCGCGACATCCAGGTTCGGATTGAAACGGGTCATGCAGTTCAGGTCAAGTGCGCGTATCTGCTCGATCATGAAGTCGACGAAGATACGAATGCGTGTCGGCAGATGTTGCCGACTGAGATAGCAGATATAGTGGCCGCGATCTTCCGGCAAATACTTCGCCAGCGCGACTACGAGTTCGTTCGATGCAAGGTGGTCGCGAATCTGATAGCCCGCCATCTGCGCGATACCCGCTCCGCGTAGAACCGCCTGCAACACCAGATCCGCGTCATTGAACGTGAGGCGGGACGTCGGCAAGTACTTTTGCATTCGGCCGTCGACGTTGAATTCCCATTCGAAGATGCGGCCGCTCGCAAATCGGAAGTTGATGCACTCGTGCCGGTCGAGATCCGCCAGACTCTTCGGGAGCCCGTGCCTCGCCACGTACGATGGTGCTGCGCAAAGCGCCATCTGCATCGGAATCAGTTGCCGCGCAATGATGCTGGAGTCCTCGATGCGGCCATTGCGAAACGCCACGTCGATCCGTTCCGACACCAGGTCGATCGGCCGGTCGTCGAGCAGCAGGTCGAAGACGATGTCGGGGTACGCCCGCGCAAACGTTTCCAGCAACGGCGCAACGATTTTCCGGCCAAACCCCACCGCCGAGCTGATACGGATCAGGCCGCGCGGCGGCCCCTGCCGCAGTTCCAGCATGTCGTTCATGGCCTCGACGATATGAGCGACACCCTGGTGGCAGTTCTCGAAGAATCGCTGGCCTTCGCTCGTCAGTTCGGTCATGCGCGTGGTCCGCTGAAACAGCCGCGTACTTAACTGCGCTTCGAGCTTCTGGACATTCCGGCTCACGGCCGGCCGTCCGACGCCGAGCCGTTCGGCAGCCTTGGTGAAGCTTCCCTCGCTCGCCACTGCAACGAAGGCAAGGATGCCTGCATAGCTCGCACCGAAGCTCGCGGACAGCGCATCGGCGCGACCGGTCAGGTCGCGACAAACGCCGTGCTCCGAAGGTTCCGAATGATTCATTTCCGCTTCCTCAGACATGTCGCTCACTCCGATTGCCCGTTGCCGGCGTGCGCCGGCGAACCGCTGCACATACGCGAATCAGCTTCTTGCGAGCCACTGGTCGAGACCGATGCGGCCGAGTTGCGCGCTCCCGAGCGGCACCAGCGATTTCTCCTCGACGCGGCCGCCGTAGTAACGGGCGTCGCGATCCGTCACCACCGCACGCGTATCGCCGACCGATTTCAGATACCGCGCGACGATCTCCGCGAACGGCGCGCGATCCGGGCCCGCAATCTCGACCGTGCCGTTCCGCGGCCCGGCGAGCGCGACCTGCGCGACGAGCGCCGACACGTCTTCCGCAGCGATCGGCTGAAACAGGCCGTCTCCGATGCGGACCGTGCCGTCTACCGTGCCGGCATCCGCGATGCCGCCGATGAATTCCATGAATTGCGTCGCGCGAACGATGGTGTACGGAACGCCCGCCGCTTCGATCGCCTGTTCCTGCGCGACCTTCGCCGCGAAATAGCCGTTCTCCGGCATGCGGTCGCAGCCGACGATCGACAACGCGACATGGTGGCGCACGCCGGCGGCCACTTCCGCCTTGCCGAGATTGCGTGCCGACGTGCGGAAGAAGTCCAGCACCGCCTGGGGCTCCCATGACGGCGCATTCGCCACGTCCACGACGACATCCGCGCCCGCCAATGCGTCGGCCAGGCCTTCGCCGGTGATGATATTGACGCCGGTGCGCGGCGAGGCAGCCAGCGCATGGTGGCCGGCTTCGCCGAGCAGCGCGACGACACGCGAGCCGATCAGGCCCGAACCACCGATGACAACGATCTTCATCACAAAATCTCCCGACGAATGAATTGCATTGGACTGCGAGGGGTACGCGACGGCGCCGGATCCGTTGAAAGGCGGTCATGACCGTCGCATGGCGTGCCGCAATTGTGAAAGAATCATGTCCTATCCATAAGTGCCAAGAATCGTCGATCGGACTGGTCCATACCGCATCTGTCCCTGTCCTGTTCGCGCCACCCGAGAGGCCGTGATGTCTGCGCAGACGCCCCCGCTGTCCATCGAAATCGACCGGCAACACCAGTTGCCCGTCTATCTGCAGATTTGCGAGCGGTTCAAGGCCGCGATCGCCGCCGGTCATCTGCGCCCCGGCGATCGCGTGCCCGCGCTGCGCGGCCTGGCGACGCAACTGAATACGGCGCGCGGCACGGTTGAGCAGGCCTACACGGTCCTGGTCGACGAGGGCTATCTGCAAATGCGCGGCGCGGCAGGCACGTTCGTCTCGCCGTCCCTGCCGGTCTCGCTGAGGCAGCCGCCGCCCGCCCCCGCCGAACACGCCGACCCGCAACGTGCGTCAGCCGGATCGAACGACACGCCGCCGCCACGCCGGGCGCAGCCGATCGCCGTCGCGCTGAGCGGCGAGCCGCGCCCGCTGCAACCGGGGCTCCCGGCGCTCGACGCATTTCCGCGCAAGGTCTGGCACCGGCTCGTGTCGCAGCGCGCGCGCAGCAGCGAACGCGCACTGCTCGGCTACCCGAATCCGGCCGGTTACCGGCCGCTGCGCGAACACATCGCCACTTATCTGACGCTGTCGCGCGGCGTCACCTGCGTGCCGGAACAGGTGTTCGTCACCGGCGGCTATCGCGCCACGCTGGAACTCATACTGCGCAGCCTCGCACGGGCGGACGAGCGCGTGTGGTTCGAGGATCCCGGCTATCTGCTCGCACGCGGGTTCCTGTCCGAGACCGGCGTACAACTCGTCCCCGTACCGGTGGACGCCGACGGGATCGACGTCGAACGCGGCATGCAGCTGGACGCGCAGGCACGCTTCGCGGTGGTGACGCCGTCGCATCAGAGCCCGCTCGGGCATACGCTGTCGCTGTCCCGCCGCATCGCGCTGCTCGACTGGGCCGAAAAAATGTCGGGGTGGATCGTCGAGGACGACTACGACAGCGAGTTTCGCTATCTCGGCCGCCCGCTGCCCGCGTTGAAGAGTCTCGACCGGCGCGATCGCGTGATCTATTGCAGTACCTTCAGCAAGGCGATGTACCCCGGTTTGCGGCTCGCCTACGCGGTCGTGCCGGAGCGCGCCGTGGAGCGCGTCGAACGCGTGGCGTGCAGCATGAATGCCGGGTCGCCGCCGCTCCTGCAGGCGGCGCTGGCCGATTTCATCGAACAGGGGCACTTTGCCCGCCATCTGAAGCGCATGCGCGCGCTGTACGGCGAGCGCCGCATGCTGATCGTGCATGCGTTGCGCCAGGCGTTCCGCGAGCGGCTGATCGTCGAATTTCCGGTGGGCGGCATCCAGTTCGCAGTGCGATTCACCGACGGGCCCGATGGGCCGGTCAACGACGTCGCCGTCGCCGCACGCGCGCGCGACGCCGGGCTTGCGGTCGTGCCGCTGTCGATCTGGTATGCGAACAGCCACACGCAGCTCACGCCGCGCGGCCTCGTCATCGGGTTCGCGAACATCGTCGACGCGGACGAAGCGCAGCGTCACGCGACAACGCTGCGCGCCTGCGTCGGCCGCTGACGCGCGGGCCGCAGTCCTGCGTCACGGCTCCGATTGGTGTCCGACGGGAAACATTGAATCACCCGCGACGGCCATATCGTCGCACGGTGCGCTCCGCTAGCATGGGGACGCCCTTTTCCATGGACGAACCTGGATTCGGGCTGCACCGGAAGATCGTCGCGCTCCGCATACGATCGTTCGCTCCGCCTGTTCGTGACGACGCCATCTGCCCGGGCCGTGCAGCCCCCTTTGCAACACGCTTCGACAAATGAACGGCCGGGAATCGAAGCATCGCTGAACTCGAGCACGCATCTTGACGTCCTCCTCTCCCTAAAGGGAGAGGATTCCCACACCTGGCGATGCACGTCCGCATCGGAGAATGTTCAACGCAGCGTTGGTATCTCGATCATGCTCGACACCACAGTCACCGCAGGCCCACTCTCTTATTCTCAGTCCCGCGATACCTTTCGGCCGCGTCGTGCTGTCTTGCGACCCGCACGCCGAACAGGACTGGGTCGAACCGCTTTCGTCGACTTCCTCGAACGTGGCTCCGTGCGCGATCGCTTTGTAGCGGAGCTTGTTTCGGAAGGACGACCAAGACGCGTCGTAGACGCTCTTCGCCATCCTGGTTCTGGCGAGTCTTGCGGCCGACACTTTGCCAACCGCGATGTAATCGAAACGCTGCACCAGATCGAGCGCGAGCTTGTGCTGGAAGTCGGCTCGGGCATTGGCGATCTTTGCGTGCAGCTTCGCGATATGTCGCTTGTGCTTTCGCGCTCGCTGGGCCTTTGCCAGCTTATCGGCCGCTCGCTGGCCGAACCGGTCGTTCGGCAGCTTCTCGCCCGTCGAAAGTGTGGCGAAGTTTTTCAGGCCGAGATCGATGCCCACACCGGAACGGATCGGGCGGGCCTGAGCATCGGGCATCTCAATCACGATGTTGAGAAACCAGTTGCCGCGTGCATCCTGCGCAAAGTTGGTCCCGTCCTTGATCTTGCCTTCGGGAAACAGCCGGCCGTTAAACACGCGGAAGGTGTTGCCGGCAAAACGAAACGCGTCACCCTCGCGCTTCAGGTCACGCCCCTTCAGCGGCACCCAGCCCAGCGATTTCCTGCCGCGATAGCGCAGGTAGGGCCGACGGCGCTGACTGCGCGACTTCGCGTATTGCTCGCACGTGGCGTTGACCGTGCCGGAGTGAATACCGAGTTCCTTGCTGCTCCCCGTCGTCAGCACGTTCAGGTCGAATCCCGTCGGCCACTTCTTGCCCCACTTGAGCACGTGCTTCTGCGTGTCGTTGCAGAAGTTCCAGACGTAGTTCACCGCGCGGCTCTGCTTGTTGAGCAGTCCGTTGAGCGATTTCACCTGGTAGCGATAGACAAGAATCATGCCGGTGATCCTAACCCGTGGAAGAAGCAGCCTGTCAACAGATTGCCTTTCCTCCCCGTCCTGAAGGACGGGGTTTCTCGGAGCAACTGATGAATGACAACAAGCTGCAGGCCCCTCCGTTCTCCCTCCTCGACAGGTATCGGGGGCGGGATTTCCAGCCGCTCTATACGACGAGCGTCATCGTGTCCGGTGGCGAGACGGGACACGGCCGCGCATCCGGCGTCGTGCGCTCGGACGACGGGAACCTCGCCGTCGATCTGCGCCTGCCCACCGAGTGGGGCGGCCCCGGCAATGGGACCAACCCCGAGCAATTGTTCGCGGCGGGCTTCGCCGCGTGCTTTCACGGTGCGCTGAACCTGCTCGAGCAACGCGCCGGCGTGGAATGCGCCGATACGGTCGTGGAGGTGCGGGTTTCGTTCGGCCGCGATCCGATGGACGGCGGCCATGCATTGCTCGTCGACGTCCGCGTCCGGATGCCCGGCGTCGATCAAGACATCGCGGAAGAACGGGTTCGAGCCGCGGAGCGCCTGTGCCCGTACGCAAAGATGGCCAGACAAGCCACCGTCAATGTCGTGACTGTCGTTGATTGACGCGACGCCCATCGGGCGGTAGCGGCACGGGTCCGCTGAAGACCTTCGTTGCTGCGCCGTCGCGCGGCGCCGCTGCGCCGCGCATTCGGGGACGCGCCGAGTCCTCGATGAGGCAAATGAAATGCATCTCGGAAAATCGTACAAGTTGTCGGAGTTCCTGATATGGACACGCTGGAACATCTACGCGCTCTTCGTCTTCGGGACTGTGCCGGTCATTCTGTACAAGTTTCTGTGCGTCACATGGTTGTCGATCCCGCTGACGATCGTGGTTCTCCTCGGAACCGCGACGTCGTTCATCGTCGGCTTCAAGAATGTCCAGACGTACAACCGCGCAACGGACGCGCTGGAAATCTGGACCGACATCGTGGGGAAGAGCCGACGCTGGGGCCAGCTCGCGCGCGATTTTGCCGGCGACGAAGCGATTTCCCGCACGTTGATCGATCGACACCTTGGATGGCTGACCGCGCTGCGATATGAACTGCGTCGCCCTCGGGTCTGGGAAAGCACGAGCAAACGCTACAACGCTGAGTACCGCCGGTTCTATCGCGTTCCGGAGTGGGAACAGGACATCGGGGAAGTGTTGCTGAAATACCTGTCGCCGTCCGAGACGGCACAGGCGCTCTCTTCTGCGTCCATCGCGACATTCGTGCTGAACTTGCAATGCAGTGCGCTCAGGACGCTTCACGCGGCCGGTCAACTGAATACGAGCTTCTATATGGAGCTTCACAAGACGATCGGGGAATTCATCGCGCTCCAGTCGAGATCGGAGCGTTTCAAGAACTTCCCGTATCCACGACAGTACGCGACCGTCAGCTCTCTGTTCGTCCGGTTCTTCTGCCTTTCCCTTCCGTTCGGTCTTCTGAACGAATTCAACCGTCTGAACGATGGCGTGGACGGCTTCATGCACGGCAACATGGTATGGCTGGTCGTGCCATGCAGCGTCGCGGTGTCGTGGATGTATACGTCGCTCGACCAGGTCGGCGAAAGCACCGAGAATCCGTTCGAAGGCGGTGCGAACGACGTTCCCATTTCGACGCTGTGCGGCACGATCGAGCGCGATCTGAAAGCGATGCTCGGAGATCGTGCCGACCATCCGTGCGACCACACGATCATCGCACTATAGGGAACTGGGCAGTTTCTCGCTGGCATGCGTGGCGAACGATTGGTGCCGAAGCGACAACAGAGTGCGCACGCGCCCGGTACTACTGGCCCACGGGACCCGCGATTACGATGGCTTCCAAGCGGGTCATGCGATCAATCGCGATACGCAGGGCCGGCAGTACCCACTTCCACAAATCAGGAGAACGGATCATGTCGCAACGCATCAACTACTTTCAGCAATCGCCGGAATTCACCAAGAAACTCGTCGAGCTCGACGGGTTGTTTCAGAAGACGACGATCGAAGCGCCGGTCCGCGAGCTCGTCGAGATTCGCGCATCACAACTGAACGGCTGCGCGTTCTGTGTCGACATGCACGTCAAGATGGCCCGGATCCACGGCGAGCGCGAACTGCGCATGCATCACGTCGCGATCTGGCGCGAGTCGACGCTCTTTTCGCCGCGCGAACGCGCCGCGCTCGCATGGACCGAAGCCCTGACGCATCTTCCGTCGGATGGCTTGGCGGATGATCTCTACGAGCGCGTGCGCACCCACTATTCGGAAAAGGAGCTGTCGGATCTGACCTTCCTCGTCGGTGCGATCAACTGCTGGAACCGCCTGAATGTCGCGTTCCGCATCGTGCCCGGATCGTTCGACAAGAGTTTCGGACTCGACAAGGCCAACCTGGAGTAACGACATGAAACGCATCATGCTCGCACTTGCACCGCTCGCGCTGTCGCTGCTGATGCCCGTTCAGCCGGCCGCCGCCGCGCCGCAAGCGACGGTTACAACGCTGACCACGGAGCCATTGCCCGAGTATCCGGGCAAGGAGGTCGAGATGATCGTCGTGGATTATCCGCCCGGCAGCGTCGATCCCGTTCATCGTCACGACGCGCACGCATTCGTCTATGTGCTGGACGGCAGCATCGTGATGGGCCTGAATGGCGGTAAGGAAGTCACGCTCCATGCCGGCGATACGTTCCATGAAGGCCCGAAGGACCTGCACACGGTCGGCCGAAATGCCAGCAGCACGAAGCCGGCAAGATTCGTCGTGTTCCTGATCAAGGACAAGGGGGCGCCGGTCCTCACGCCCGTGAATTAACGCAATCGTCGTCGAGGCCCGGCAACGCCGGGCCGCTTCCCCGGTTTCGGTCGAGGCAATGCGTCGCGATCGCGCGCTACCCAGGTCGTACTTTTTGACCATGCCGTGCCGTTCGGCTTACCCCACTTAATCAATAGGACTATTGAAGATGAGCGAAACAATCCGAAATGTGAAGCCGGTCACCGCCAACCTTGGAAAAGACGGAGCAGGCGAACTCGTGCCTTCCCGCTATGCCGTGCGCGTGGGTGACGTCGACGTCGTGTTGATCAGCGATGGCGTTTTGCCGCTGCCGACGTCCACCATGTCAACCAACGTGAGCGAAGCTGACCGCAACGAATGGTTCGATGGTCGTTTCCTCCAGCGCGACATGTTCGACTGGGCGCTGAATATCGCGCTTGTGCGTAGCGGCGAACGCCTGATCCTGATCGACTCGGGCGTGGGTGACGGATTCGAATACTTCTCGCGCGCCGGTCGATCGGTGATGCGCCTGGAAGCGGCCGGTATCGACCTGGCAGCGATCACCGATATCGTGATTACGCATATGCACATGGATCACGTCGGCGGACTGAACGTCAATGGCGTCAAGGCCAAGCTGCGCCACGACGTGCGCATTCACGTGTCGGCCACGGAAATCGAGTTCTGGAAAAACCCCGACTTCAGCAAGACGGTGATGCCGGAAACGGTACCTCCCGCGCTGCGCAAGGCTGCTGCAAAGTTCGTGGAACTCTACCGCGAAAACATCGTGCAGTTCGACCAGACCGTGGAAGTCGCCGCGGGCGTGTCGGCCCGCGTGACGGGTGGTCATACGCCGGGACACTGCGTCGTCGACATCGCGTCCAACGGCGAGAAGCTGACGTTCGTGGGCGACGCGATTTTCGAAGTCAACTTCGACAATCCCGATTGGCAAAACGGCTTCGAGCATGATCCTGAAGGCGCTATCAACGTGCGCATCGCGCTGCTCGACGAAGCGGCTGAAACCGGCTCACTGCTGGCCGCGGCGCATGTCGCGTTCCCCTCCATCGGTCACATTGCAAAAAGCGGTGAAGGCTTCCGTTTCGTGCCGGTGCAGTGGGACTACTGATCGACGCTCGGCTATCGACCAGCGTCGTACAGGTAGCCTTGACGATTGCCGGAGAACCGCCGCGAATTCACATGACTCGCGGCGGTTTCTTCATAAGTAATCGCTGGTCCGCGCTGTGGCCGCTCGTTCAAAGGCACTTGCACGCGCATCCTGCCAACGACGTTGCAGCGAAGGCAACACCGTGGTTCGCGCATCTGCCTTCCGGGGCGAATCGCTGCAAGATACGGTCGATACCGTTGTACTGAACGCTTACCCTTCAACGGAGCACCTCATGCGATCGAGGATTTTATTTCCCGCGCTTCTATGCACTTCAGCGGCACTGGCGGTCATCCCGGCGGCAGCCGGCGCGGCGCCGTTCACAATCAGGGTCGATGACCTCAGTCACGGACACTTTACGAACGAACACGTGTACGGAGGCTTTGGCTGTCACGGTCAGAACGTTTCGCCGCGCATTTCGTGGACTCACGTTCCGCGCGGCACGAAGAGCATCGTCGTGACGATTTTCGATCGCGATGCGCCGACCGGCGGGCTCGGCTGGACCCACTGGGAGATCGTCAATATTCCACCTTCGGCGTCGTCGATCGAAAAAGGCGCTTCCGGCAATCCGAAGTTCTTGCCGGCAGGCGCTGTCGAGACGTTGACGGACTTTGGCGAATCCAGATACGGTGGGCCCTGCCCGCCTCAGGGGGCGTCGCATCGATATGTCGTGACGGCATCGGCCCTGGACGTGGCAAGAATTGACGTGGCGCCAGCGGCGAGTCCTGCACTCGTCGCCTATCAGATGCACGGGAAAGTCATCGCTCAGGCGAAGTACGTCGCCCGATATCATCGCGCCTTGCCTAACGATTGATGGTTGCGGTTACGCCAATGACATTCCACCCTCTACGTTCAGATTGCGTGTCCGCCCAGACACATCACGCCGAACCTCCCTACTTTTGAACCGGCCAATTTCTTGGGTCAGGGTTACTCAGCGCCACCGCGTTCTCTGCACCATCGTCGCTTGGGCCGGTGATCTCGTCCAGCGCCCGATTGTTGGTGTACGGCCCGAACACACCTATCGACACCATCACGATCAGCATGCTGCCGCCGATCAGCACGAACACCGCTGACACCCCGGCGCGATCGAGCAGCAGTGCGACGATGAAACTGCTCGCGATTCCCGTCAGTCGGCCGATCGAATGCACGAAGCCGAGCGCGCGCCCGCGGATCTCGGTCGGAAACACTTCCGACTGGTACGCCGTGCCGTTGCTCGCGAGTACCGTGTTGGACAGCGTGACGAGCAGGCCGAACGCGATCACGAACGGAGCCTGCGCCGACATCGCGAACGCGGTGCCGAACAGCGCGACGCCGAACGCCGATGCGACGATCAGCCACTTGCGCTCGATCCGGTCGGCGAGCAGGCCGGTGACGAACGGCGACACCGGATACGCGAACGCGATCACGAACGCATACCAGAGGCTCTTCGTGACGGTCGCGCCTTGAGCTGCGAGCAGCGTCGGCAGCCACTGGCTGAAGCCGAAGAAGCCGATGCTCAGGAATGCATTGAACACGATCAGCATCGCCGTGCGGCCGCGGTGCCGCGCATCCCACATCGACGGCGCGCGCCGCGCGGCCGGCATGGCGACGGCCGGCATCCGGATCGCGGGCAGCGGCCGGCCGGATTCCCGCTCGACCGCCTGCTCGAGCCGCCGCAACACGGCTTCGGCATCGGCCTCGCGGCCCATGCTGGCTAGCCAGCGCGGCGACTCCGGCAGCCGCGACTGCAGCCACCAGACGACGACTGCGCCGCTGCTGCCGAGCAGCACGACCCAGCGCCACCCGGACATCCCGAGCGGGTCGCGCGGCACCCATAGCCACGACACCAGCGCAAGCACCGGCATCGCGAGATAGCCGATCGCGAAGCACAGCGCGAACGCACGGCCGCGCACTGCTTTCGGCACCAGCTCGGTCAGGAACGCGCCGATCGTGATCAGCTCCGCGCCGATACCGCAGCCCGCGATGAAGCGGCACACGAGAATGCCGAGCGCATGGGTCTGCACACACATCGCAAGGCTCGCCGCCGTGTAGAGCAGCAGCGCGGCGGTGAACAGTGCACGCCGTCCGAAGCGATCCGCGAGGCGCGACACGAACATCTCGCCGACAAACAGCCCGGCGAACGTCGCCGCGCCGAGCGCGCCCTGGTCGGACATGCCGAGCACGCCGTGCGAGCCAGCGTGAAAGATGCCGTCGCGGATCAGCCCCGGCGGCAGGTAGGTCATCTGGAACAGGTCGTAGACCTCGAAAAAACCGCCGACGCTCAGGAACAGCACGAGCGTCCAGATGCTGGCCGTCGCGGGCAGGCGGTCGATGCGCGCGGCGATCGACGCCGCATGGGAATGGGACATGGCGATTCCTCGATGATCCGCCGGCGCGGTCCGCGCGAAGCGGTGGACAGGCGCCGGCGCGCGTGCGCGCGGCGCCGGCGTTCATACGGTGGCGACCGGATTGACGGGCGACCCGACGAGCCCGCGCAGGTGCAGCGGCGGCGCAGTCAGCAGGAAGCGGTTGCGGCGATGCGCGCGCAGCCAGTCGGCGAGCGGCGTCAGGTGCCACAGCTCGCCGAGATGAATGCCCAGCTTGAACAGGCACAGCTCGTGCAGCGGCATCAGCGCACCGGGCCGCTCGCGCGCCGGCGCATGGCGCGGACGCTCCTCGATCGCGTGGTTGTCCGCCGCGAGCGCGGCGAGCCCCGACGCGTCGATCCATTCGAGCAGGCGCGGATCGTTGCCGTCGAGCACGCAGCACACGTCCGGCGCGCCGGGCTCGCCGCGCGCGTCGGCGTCGAGCAGGCGATCGGCGAAGCCGGTATGCACGCATACGATGTCGCCGCGCTCGACGACCACGTCGTCCTCGCGCAGTACCGCCATCCATTCCGCGTAGCCGATCTTGCGCCGCTCGTCGCCGAAGTGGCGGCGCAGGTCGACCAGCACGCCGCGCCCCTGCACGCCGGATTGCGCCATCACCTCAATGCCGAGCGCGCGCGCACCGCCGCGCGGCGCCCCCGCTTCGGGCACCTGGATGTGCTCGTCCATCCGGTAGCCGTTGTAGAACACGCGGGCGCGCTCGCCGTCGCCCGCCGGATCGAACAGCGAGCCGACGTGTGACAGAGCATCCCACTGCGTCGAGAACTGCGAGTGCATGCAGAACGAATCGTCGCAAACCACGTCGGTTGCGTTCGCAACCTGCTCGTCCGCGCGATAGCCGAAATACGGCTTGTCGCCGAGCAGCGCCGGCATGATCGCCGGCGGCCGGCGCCGCGCGTTCAGCCCGCCGCCGCGCGGCACGTCGAGCGGCAGGCTCAGCGAGAACACGCGGCCTTCGCGCACCTCCGCGACGCCGCGCAGCACCGCGTCGGTCGTCAGCCAGTTCAAGCGCCCTTTCTGATCGTCGGGGCCGAAGTCCCCCCAGTTCGAGCCGGGCGGGCGATGGGTCCAGCGTGGCTTCATGGTGTCTCCTCCATGCAATGTCCAGGGTGCGGCGGCCGTCGTTCGCGGCCGCTTCGCACGGCGCGCCTAGCGCGTGCGGATCACGCCCAGCCCGGCGAGCCGCTCGTATTCGCGTTCGCCGAGCAGCGGCAGCAGGATCTCGCGATTGTTCTCGCCGAGCGCGGGGGCCGGCCGGCGGAATGCACCGGGCGTGGCCGACAGGCGCGGTGTGATGTTGTGCATCGGCAGGCTGCCGACATCGTCGTCCGGCAACTCGACGAGCGCCTCGCGCTCGATCACGTAGTGATCTTCGACGATCTGCGCGATGTCCTGGATCGGCCCCACCGTCACGCCCGCTTCCTCGAAAAAGGCGAGATTGGCATCGAGATCGCGCGCGGCGATGAATTCGCCGACGATCGCATCGAGCGCCTCCGCGTGCCGCACGCGCTGCACGTTGGTCGCGTAGCGCGGATCGTCGATCAGGTCCGCTCGGCCAATCGCGCGGAACAGCCGCTCGGCCATCGCCTGCGTCGAGCTCGACAGGCACAGCCACTTGCCGTCGCGTGTGCGATACGCGTTGCGCGGCGCGGTATTCGACGAGCGGCTACCGGTGCGTGCCTTGATCTCGCCGGTCATCACGTAGTTCGCGGCGGCCGGCCCGAGGATCGACAGCAGCGGCTCGAACAGCGACACGTCGATCACTTGCCCCGCCGCACCGTGTGCGTCGCGCGCATGCAGCGCGACCAGCACGGCGATCGCACCGGACAGCCCGGCCGTCATGTCGCCGAGGAACATCGGCGGCAGCACCGGCTCGCGATCGGCGAAGCCGTTGATCGCCGCGAACCCCGCGTACCCTTCCGCGAGCGTGCCGAAGCCCGGCTTGTGACGGTACGGCCCTGTCTGCCCCCAGCCGGAGATCCGTGCGATCACCAGCTCGGGACGGATCGCGAGCAGGTCGTCCGGGCCGAGCCCCATCTTCTCGGCGACGCCGGGCTTGAAGCTCTCGACGAACACGTCCGCGTCGCGCACCAGCCGGCGGACGATGTCGATCCCCTCGGGCGCGCGCAGGTCGACGCACACGCTGCGCTTGTTGCGTCCGTACACCTTCCAGTTCGTGCTGATCCCGCCCGCGCCGACCGCGCGCAGCGTATCGCCGCGCTCGCTCTCGACCTTCACGACGTCCGCGCCGAAATCGGCGAGCTGCACGCTGAGCATGTTGCCCGCCATCAGGCGCGACAGATCGACGACGCGCACGCCCGCGAGCGGCCCCTGCGCGCCGGCGTCGAACGATTTCGGATGGATCGGGCCGGTGGACGCGCGACGGCGCGCGCCGGCCGCGTGAGCGGCCTGCGGGTCGGGAACGAACATGCTTGTCTCCTGGTTGGTGTGTGTCGTTCGATGCGGACTTCGAAGTGCGCGCGCTCGGCCGCGCGCCGGTACTACTCGAGCAGCACGCCGAGCTGATCGGCCGCGCGGAACGCCGCGCTCGCGGCGGGCAGATCGCCGCCCAGCGCATGCGTCAGCTCGGCGGCGGCCGCCTGCACGCGCGGCAGGTAGTCGGCCAGCACCTTCTTGTTGAAGCGATAGCGCGGCACGCCGAGCGAGATCGCGCCGCTCAGCACGCGGCCGACGCCGAACGCCGGGCACGCGATCGCCGCGCTTTCCGGGTCGCGCTCGGCGATCGACACCGCGTAGCCCTGCTCGGCCGTCTTCTCGTAGTCGCCGCCGCGCGTGCCGCTGAACGCGAGCAGCACGCGCCCGGCCGCGCCGACGTCGAGCGGAAAGCGGTCGCCCTCGCGCAGATGCGTGCGCACCGAGCGCTGCGCCTGGATGCGGAACAGGCACACGCGCTGATCCCCTTCGCGCACGTAGAACGCGGCCGTCTCGCCGGTTTGCACCGACAACGTCGACAGGATCGGCATCACGTACTCGCGCAGCTGGAACGACTCGCGATACATCATCCCGAGCTGGAACACGGCGGGCCCCAGCACGTAGCGCCCGTCCGGCAGGCGCTTGATGAAGCGGAACTGCTCGAGCGACTCGAACATCCGCAACAGCGTGCTCATGTTGAGCCCCGTCTCCTCGCTGACCTGCGCGAGCATCAGTCCGCCGGGTGCGTTGCCGAACGCCAGCAGCGCGGTCAGTGCTCGGTTGACCGCGGCCACGCCGCCCTCTGCGGGATTGCTTGTCTCCACCTTGTTCATGTCCACCTCGTGCGATGCCGCCGGAGTCGTGCCGCGTTACGGCGACCGACACCCCAAAAAAATGAAAGTCACTTTCATTATACGCAGATCATCGATGACATCAACATGAATCATCGCAGCTTCGCTCGCTCATCTTCCTGCGATCTCCATGGAAACTAGGCGTTAACGATAATCTTGACGAATGCCATCATCCATCACAAAAATGAAAGTGACTTTTATTTTTAGAGATCACTGATGAATTCGTCGCCTCAACCCGTCTGGCGCTCGTTGCTGTACGTCCCCGCCCACGTCCCCCGTTTCGTCGCTTCGGCCGCGGCGAGCGACGCCGATGCGCTGATCCTCGATCTCGAGGACAGCGTCCCGCCTGCGTGCAAGGAAGCCGCCCGCGACGGGCTGGCCGATGCCGTGCCGGCGCTGCGCGCGCCGGGTCGCGACGTGCTGGTGCGCGCCAACGGTCCGCTCGACCTGCTGGTGCACGACCTGCGCGCGGCCGTCCGGGCCGGCGTGGACGGCGTCGTGCTGCCGAAGGTGCGCGGCGGCTCGCACGTCGAGGCGATCGACGAACTGCTGGCCTCGCTCGAAGCGGAAAGCGGCGCGCCGCCGGGCCGCACGCGGATCGTCGCGATCGTCGAAACACCGCGCGCTTTCCAGGCGATGGACCGGATCGCGCGGGCGTCGCCGCGCGTCGTCGCGATGATGCTGGGCGGCGGCGACTTCGCGCTGAATTGCGAAAGCGGCGCGAGCGCCGACGTGCTGCGCGTGCCGAAGCAACTGCTGATCATCGCCGCGCGCGCGGCCGGCATTCTGCCGCTCGGCCTCATCGGCGGCCTCGACGAGCTGCACGATCTCGACGCGTTCGAGCGCATCGCGCGCGCGTCCGCGGAGCTCGGCTATGCGGGCGCGACCTGCATCCATCCGCTGCAGGTCGGCGCGCTCAACCGCGCGTTCCGGCCCGACGACGCCGCGGTGCGCGACGCGAACGCGGTCCTGGCCGCCTACGACGACGCGTGCGCGAACGGGCGCGGCGCGCTGCGCGTCGACGGCAGGATGGTCGACGCGCCGGGCGTCGCCCGCGCGAAGCGCGTGCTCGCGCGTCACGCGGCCGTGCAGGCGCGTGCCGAAGGCACGCCCCGGTGATGCGCGCGCCCTGCATCGCCGTGCTTCATCGCTGCGCAGGCGCACGTCGCCCAGTACGCGCGTGCGTCCCGCCGCGACGCAGCCGGTTCGCCGCCCGGCCCGGATAGCGTCGCCCCGCAGCACCCGCCGCGCCGCTCGACCGGCGCGACGCCGCAATCAAATAAATACAAACCCTGGAAGGAGACAAGCCATGGGCAAGCGAATGTCCGCATTGTGCGGACTGGGCCTCGTATCGGCCGGCGCCTGCGCGCAGAGCACGATCACGCTGTATGGCGTGGCCGACATCTATACGGAATTCCTCACCCACCAGGCCGCGCCCGGCGACAAGTCGTCGGCATCGCTCGTGCAGATGGCGTCGGGCGGCAAGAGCGGCTCGCGCTGGGGCCTGAAGGGCGTCGAGGATCTCGGCGGCGGCTGGCAGGCCGCGTTCCGGCTCGAAAGCGGCATCAACCTGAACAACGGTTCCGGTACCGGCGCGGGCGGCTTCGACCGCTCCGCGTGGGTCGGGCTGCAGCACGAGCGCTGGGGCACGCTGCGGCTCGGCCACCAGTATTCGACGCTGTTCGACGTCATGGAGCGCTATTCGCCGACGGGCGCGTACTCGACGCTGTACGAGCCGGCCGGCGCGATCGTCGGCGTCAACTTCCGCGAGAACAACGTCGCCAAGTACCTGGCGAAGATCGGCTCGCTGACACTCGAAACGCACTATTCGTTCGGCGGCACGCCCGGCGCGTTCCAGTCGAACGCCGCCTACGGCGCCGGCTTCGACTATGCCGGCGGTGCCCTCTCGTTCGCCGCCGCGTTCGACAACGTCAACACGCCGCAGCCGGGCGGCTTCGCGCATTTCCGGCGCTACGCCGCCGCCGCGATCGTGTCCGTCGACCGCGCGCAGCTGCTGGCCGGCGTCACGCATGGCCGCAGCGGCGTCGACGCGCCATCGGTCGTGACCCGCTACACGTTCTGGTGGGCCGGCGTGCGCTACGCGGTCACCCCTTACCTGCAGGCGATCGGCGCGTTCTACTACGAAGACATCCGCACGCAGAATCCGCCGAACGCGCGGACGCCCGCGCCGCACCCGGCCAACCCGCAGCAGGTCACGCTGCAGCTGAACTACTTCCTGTCGAAAGCCGTCACGCTGTACCTGGCGGGCGGCTACGCGCGCCGCGCCGCGCTCGACTTCGACAACTACAACTACAACTTCCTCCACTACACGCTGGCTGCCGACCGCGCCGGCAGCGCGGGCGCGGCACTCGGCCTGCGCAAGCTGTTCTGAGCCAGCCTCTCCCGCACTTTCAGGAACCTTCGGAGTCCTCAAACCATGAACCGCCGCCACTTCCTTTCCACGCTGACGGGCGCCGTACTCGCGCTGCCGCTCGCCCGTGTCCGCGCCGGCGCACTGCCGGCAGCCGCCGACCGCCCCGATCTCGCGCAACAGCTCGCCGACTACGCGGCCGGGCTGCAGTATCGCGACCTCGACGCCGCGACGGTCGAAACGATCAAGGCACACCTGATCGACGCGCTCGGCTGCGCGATCGCCGCGCACGACGAACACCCGGTGCGGATCGCGCGCGACGCGGCGCTCGCGTCGCCGGGCGGCGTGTCGACGATCGTCGGCACGAACCAGCGCACGAGCGCCGATCTCGCCGCGTTCGCGACCGGCGCCGCGCTGCGCTACTACGATTTCAACGACGCGTACGCCGGCAAGGAGACCGGTCATCCGAGCGACAACATGTCCGCGTGCCTCGCCGTCGCCGAAGCGCAGCATGCGAACGGCCGCGACCTGATCCTGTCGATCGCGATCGCGTACGAAATCGCGTGCCGGCTGATGGATGCCGCCGCGATCAGCCCGCGCGGCTGGGACCACACGTGCTATAGCCTGCCCGCCGTCGCGCTCGCCGCCGGCAAGCTGATGCGCATGCCGGCGCCGCAATTGGTCCAGGCGGTGAACCTGTCGATCAACGGCCATCTCGCGCTGAACCAGACGCGCGTCCAGCAGTTGTCGAACTGGAAGGCGCTCGCCGATGCGGACGCGGCGCGCAACGCGGTGTTCTCGACGCAGCTCGCCCGAGCCGGGCTGACCGGCCCCGCGCCGATCTTCGAAGGCATGGCGGGGTTCTTTCCGCAGGTGTCCGGGCCGTTCGCCGTCGACACGCGCGAATTCGGCGGGCGCGGCGGCGCGTTCCGGATCGGCAAGTGCTTCGTGAAGATCTATCCCGCGCAAGGGCTCACGCAAACCGCGATCCCGGCAGCGCTCGACGTCGCCGCGCAGGTCGGCGACCTGCGCCGCATCCGGCGCATCGAGATCCACACGACCGCGGTCGGCTACGTGACGGCCGGCCGCGACCGCGAAAAATGGGCGCCGTCGACCCACGAAACCGCCGATCACAGCCTGCCGTACATCGTCGCGCGTGCCATGCTCGACGGCGACATCACGACCGAGAGCTACCGGCACGATGCGCTGCACGATCCGGCGCTGCGCGCGCTGATCGAGCGGATCACCGTACACGAGGACCCGGCGCTGACTGCCCGCTATCCGGCACAGGCGCCGAACCGCGTGACGGCCGTGTGCGAAGACGGCACGACCTGCGCGAAGCAGGTGGACGACCTGCCCGGCTCGCCGACGCGGCCGATGCGGCGCGACGACTACGACACGAAGTTCGCGAAGAACTGCCGGCGGCACTGGAGCCCGACGCAGATCCGCGCGGCGCTCGATTACCTGTGGCGGCTCGACGAGCAGCCCGACGTCGCGACGCTGCCGCCGTTGCTCGTCGTCGGCCGACCCGCGTGAGCAGGCCCTAAGCCTCCGCCGCGACGCCCGGCCGCTCGAGCGCGTCCGCGACCTCGACGATGCGCCCGCGCAGCCACGCGTGCGCGTTGCTGCCGTCGTAGCGGCGGTGCCAGTACAGCGACCACGCGACGGGCTCCATCGCGAGCGGCAGCTCGCGGATCACCAGCCGCGCATCGTCGAGGCTCACCGCATGCCGCTCCGACATGATCACCGCGTACGGCAGCGCATCCAGCATGTTCGGCACGACGAGCCAGTGCGGCACGTTGAGCGCGATGTGCCGCGTGCAGTTCATGTTCGCGAGCAGGTTGTCGACCAGGCTGTGGTCGACCGGGTTGATCGTCACGTTGAGGAAGTCGAGCGCGAGGAACCGTTCGAGCGTCAGCGGCCTGCCGGCATCCGGATGGCTGCGGCTCATCACGCAGACCATCCGGTCATGAAACACGATTTGCGACGACAGCGTGCCCGAATGTTCGAGGCCCGCGCTGACCGCCAGGTCGAGCAGCCCCGATTCGAGCGCGTCGGCGGTCTTGGCGGCACTCATGTGCACGACGTCCATACCGATATTCGGGCTGGTCAATCGCATGCAGCGCAACAGGGCCGGCAGTAAAAGCAATTCGGTGAGATCCGACATGCGCACCGTAAAATGGCGCTCGGACGTAAAAGGATTGAATTGATAATCCGATTCAAATAATTCCTCGATTTGTTGCATGATTTGTCGAATCGGCATGGCCAGCGCCTGCGCGCGCGGCGTCAATTCCATGCCGACCGCGGTGCGCGCCAGGATCTCGTCCTTGAACAGGAACCGCAGCCGCGCCAGCGCGTTGCTGACGGCCGGCTGCGTGAGACCGACCTTCTGGCCGGCCCGTGTGACCTGTTTCTCCGTCAATAGCGCATCGAGTATGACCAGCAGGTTCAGATCGATCGAACGTAAATTCATGTTTGCGACCATCCACTAAACAGGTTAATCACCGCCTCCTGTTGCGATATTCCGCAACGGGAGCAATCCCCTGATATTTAGTGCAATGCACAAGAATAGTCCAATCTTGACTTGCCAATATTTTTAGGTGTCGGACGACATTGGTTAAGTTTTTAACTTAATTGAAACGTTTGGCGCCGATTCTTCCGGATACCGTGCCAATCGACGGCTGAATTCCCGATTGCCACAACCCGATCGCGTTGCAAAAAAAGTGCGGGCGGCCGCCCCCACAGCAGCCGCCCGCAGGCTCAAACGGTCGCGACAGGATTCACCGGCGCGCCGACCAGGCCGCGGATATGCAACGGCGGCGCGGTCAGCAGAAACCGGTTCCGGCGGTGCGCATGCAGCCAGTTCGCGAGCGGCGTCAGGTGCCACAGCTCGCCGAGGTGAATGCCGAGCTTGAACAGGCACAGCTCGTGCAGCGGCATCAGTGCGCCCGGCTGCGCGAGCGGTTGCGCATGCTGCGGGCGTTCCTCGATCGCATGGTTGTCGGCCACGAGCGCGGCCAGCCCCGATTCGTCGATCCATTGCAGCAGCCGCGCGTCGCTGCTGTCCAGCACGCACGCGCTCGCGACCGTCGCCGGCGATCCGCCGTCGTCGTTCAGCAGCAGATCCGCAAAACCGGTGTGAACGCAGACGATGTCGCCGCGTTCGACCTGCACGCGGTCCGCGTCCATCACCTGCATCAGTTGCGCGAAGCCGACCTTGGTGCGTGCGTCGCCGAAATGGCGCCGCAGGTCGATCAGCACGCCGCGCCCCTGCACGCCCGTCTGCGCCATCACCTCGATGCCGAGCGCACGCGCGCCGCCCGTCGCGTCGCCTTCCTGCGGCACCCGCAGATGCTCGCCCATCCGGAACCCGTTGTAGAACACGATTTCAGGCACGCCGTCGTCGTCCGCGTCGAACAGGCCGCCCACGTGCGACAGGCCGTCCCATTGCGTCGAGAACTGCGAGTGCATGCAGAACGAATCGTCGCAAACCACGTCGGTTGCGTTCGCAACCTGCTCGTCCGCGCGATAGCCGAAATACGGCTTGTCGCCGAGCAGCGCCGGCATAATCGCGGGTGGCCGGCGCCGCGCGTTAAGCCCGCCGCCGCGCGGCACGTCGAGCGGCAGGCTCAACGAGAACGACAGCCCTTCCCGAACCTCGGCTGCGCCCTGCCTGACCTTGTCCGGTGTCAGCCAGTTCAGCCGCCCCTTCTGATCGTCGGGACCGAAATCGCCCCAGTTCGAGCCGGGCGGCCGCTTTTTCCAGCGCGGTGCATTCAAGATCGGTGTCCTCCTTCAGCGCCTGACGTCAGCACCGCGAGCGCGTCGAGCGGCGCGTCGTCGACGAGCGCCTGCACCGCGTCGCGCAGTTCGAGCGCGCGCGGCATGCCGATGACCGAACTCGCCGCCAGCACGAACTTCGCGACGAGTTCCTCCTCGGTCAGCGGCCGCGCATTGGTGCCCTTGCTCGAATCGATCCGCGCCTCGCGCACCTGCCCGTCGCGCAGCACCACGCGCAGCACGGCCGGCAGGAAGTGCGGGAATCGCTCGTCGCACCACGGATCGGCGACGCAACGCACCTTCGCGGCAAGCGCGCGCCGTGCGGGGTCCTGCGCAAGCGCATCGTCGAAATCGTCGAACCAGACGCCGAGCCCGCCGCCGCCGAGCAGCGCCGCCGCGACCGTGTACGGCCCCGAGAACGCCGCCGCATACCCGTTCGGCGGATTCGCCTTCAGCTCCGCCGGCTCGCCGATCGTGCGCAGCGTCGACGCCGCGACCCGCAGCTCGGCAGACACCACGTCGTCGGCCGTCACGCCCTCCGCCTTCAACCGCAACGCCGCGTCGATGCCCGGATGCGTGAAGTGATTGCACGGGTACGGCTTGAAGATGATCCGGCTGGTCTCCCACTCGTTGCCGAGGTTGCGCAGCACCGCGTCGACGTCGGCCAGCTCGCCGCACCATGCGTGGAAGAAGCCGAAGCGGCCTTCCAGCGCGGTCGGCGGCGCGGTCACGCCCGCGCCTGCGAGTTCCGCCGCGCTCACGCCCGCGTGCGCCGCCCAGCCGCAGTGGATGCGCTTCACCGAGCCGCCGGTGCGGTTCGCCTCGAGCAGGCCCGCGCCCATGCTCGCGGCGATCCCGAGCGCCGCCGCGATCTGCGCGGCGTCGAGCCCGAACAGCATCGCCGCGGCCGCCGCTGCGCCGACCGTGCCGCAGATCGACGTCGCGTGTTGGCCGCGCTCGAAGAACACCGAATTGCCGAGCCGCTCGTTATAAGCGGCGACGCCGAGCCGGATGCACACCTCGGTGCCGACCGTGATCGCATCGAGCAGCGCGGCGCCCGACGCGCCACTCGCCTGCGCGGCGGCGAGCGCGGCCGGGATCACCGACGCGCTCGGATGCAGCACCGACAGCATGTGCGAATCGTCGAAGTCCATCGCGTGCGCGAGCGTGCCGTTGACGAGCGCGGCGCTCGCGGCCGGGAGCCGGTCGGGCGCGCCGATCACGCCCGCCGGCCCGACGCCGGCCCAGCGCCGTGCGACCTGCAGCACCGACTGCGCAACCGGTTCGTCATGCGCGATCAGGCTGTTGCCGACCACGTCGAGCACGCGCGCGGCGGCCTCGACACGCAGCCGGCGATCCAGCCCTTCGGCGCGCACCTCCGCCGCGAAGCGGCCCAGCGCGCCGACGATCCCGTCGGGCGGCGCGGGCCGGTGCGTCGCGGCCGGAACAGAAAGCATCTCGGGTGTGCTCATGCCAGTGCCCCACTGAGTCGAAGATTGTTCGCGAGCGCGAGCGTCACGCGCGCGTTGGCGATCAGCGGCGGTGCGACCACGCGGCCGTCCGGCAGCACGAACACCGACGACGCCGAGGCCTTGCCCGCCGCCGCATCGACCGCCTCGAGCACGCGCTCGGCCGCGCGGATCTCGTCCTCCGACGGCGTGAACACCGCGTTGATCACCGGGAGCTGCGACGGATGGATCGCGAAGCGGCCGAGGAACCCCATCGATTTCGCGCGCAGCGTCGATTCCTTCAGCCCGTCGAGATCGGGCAGCGTGTGATAGACGGTCTGGATCGGCCCGGCCAGCCCTGCCGCGCGCGACGCGACCACGCAGCGCGCACGGCACACCTCGAGCGTGAAATTGTCGACGCCGATCTGCAGGTCCGCGCGCAGGTCGCTCTCGCCGAGCCCGATCCGTTCGAGCCGCGGCGATGCGCTCGCGAGCTGGTAAGCCGTCTCGACGCCGTACGCCGACTCGATCAGGATCTGGATGCCCGCATCGCAGCCGAGCGCATCGAGCCAGCCCGCCACTTCCTGGATCTGCTGCGGCAGGTCGCATTTCGGCAGGCGCAGCGCCTGCAGCGCCGGTTGCGCGATCGCGTCGACGTCGTCGCGACACCACGGGCTGCCGATCGGGTTGATCCGCACGTACGTCGGCTTCGGCGGGCCTTCCGCGAGAATCGCGGCCGCCGCCTCGCGCGCCTCGGCCTTGTGGCTGGCCGGCACGGCATCCTCGAGGTCGAGCACGACAGCGTCGGCTTCGCTCGCGTACGCCTTCTCGACCACCTGCGCCTTGTGCGCGGGCACGTATAGATAACTGCGGTAAGTTGCGCTGGTTTTCATAAAACGCCTCGTTCGGTCAAATCGGCGATCTCGCGTCGCTCCAGTCCCAATGCGCCGAATACTTCGTCGTTGTGCGTGCCGCGTGCAGGCCCGCCCCAGCGGATCGCGCCGGGTGTGTCGGACAGCCGGAACGGCACGTTGTGCGTGCGGAACGCGCCGAGCTCCGCGTCGGGCACCGACACGACCGAGCCGAGCGCCGCGTACTGCGGATCGCGCAGCACGTCGGCGACGTCGTAGATCGGCGCGACCGCCGCCTGCGCGCGCTCGAATTCGGCGATTACCTCGTCGCGCGTGCGCTGCCCGATCCAGCCGCCGACCGCCGCATCCAGCTCGTCCGCATGCTCCGCGCGCTCGGCACCGTTCGCGAACCAGGGTTCGTCGATCAGGTCCGCGCGGCCGACGAGGTGCATCACGCGCTCCGCGATGCTGTGCGCCGACGTCGACAGCGCGACCCATTTGCCGTCCGACGTGCGGTAGACGCCGCGCGGCGAATTGTTCGGCGAACGATTGCCGGTGCGCTCGGGCACCCGGCCCGTCTGGTCGTAGCTCGCCACCTGCGCGCCCATCGCGGCGAGCATCGTCTCGATGATCGCGAGATCGACGACCTGGCCGCGCCCGGTGCGCTCGCGCGCTTTCAGCGCCGTCATGATCGCGAACGCGGCGGTCAGCCCAGCGATCGTGTCGGCGAGCGGAAACGACGGCAGCAGCGGCGGGCCATCCGCCTCGCCGGTGATCGATGCGAGCCCGCTCATCGCCTCGGCCAGCGTGCCGAAGCCCGGGCGGCTCGCATACGGGCCGAACTGGCCGAAGCCCGTCACCCGCACGAGCACGAGCCGCGGATTGAGCGCGGACAGCACGTCGTAGCCGAGCCCCCAGCGCTCGAGCGTGCCGGGGCGGAAGTTCTCGACGACGACATCGGCCTGCGCCGCCAGTTCGCGGAAGATCCGCTGGCCGTCGGCCGTGCCGAGATTCAGCGTGACCGCCCGCTTGTTGCGCGCGAGCACCTTCCACCACAACGGCACGTCGTCGCGGCGCGCGCCATACTTGCGCGCCGGATCGCCGTCCGGATGCTCGACCTTGATCACGTCGGCGCCGTAGTCCGCGAGCATCGTCGCCGCGAGCGGGCCCGCGAACAACGTCGCGGCGTCGATCACGCGAATGCCGTCGAGCGGCGCCGGTTTGGAGGCGTCCGACGCCGCGCCGGCGTCGACGTCTCCGAGTTCCACAGTGGCCATGCCGTTCTCCAGTCAGATGAATTGCACGGCGCGCCGCGCCGATATCGTCTGCATGACTAATCGTCATGCTGCGATGCGGGCGCGGCGCGCGACCTGCCGGTCAGACCGCGTTGATCCGGTAGATCGGGAAATACGTCTGGATCTTCCCGTTCAGGTAGTCGGACGCGAGCTTCGGCACCTCGTCGAAATCGAAGATCTCGGTCGGCTCCTGGCCGATCCAGCCGCTCGTTTCCTGGAAGTCGCGGATCGTGATGCTGTCGTCGTAGCGCCACGCATGCGTGTGGATGTGCAGGCGGCGGTTGATGCATTCCGTCGCGCGCAGGTTCCACAGGCGCATCCCGGTCTTCCAGCCGACCGTGGTGACGATGCCGGTGCGGCCGACCACGCGCATCGTCGCGCGGTACAGCGCGCCGCCGAGATTGTCGAGGAAGATCGCGACGCCGCGGCCGCCGCTCAGTTCCGCGATCGTCTCCGCGAACACGCGCTCCGACTCGCGATAGCTCGCCTGGTACTCGGGATCGGTCTTGTAGCGCTCGTCGTCATACGCGAGATTCTGGAACTTGCGGCGATCGACCGGCGTGATGCCGAGCTTCGCGAGCTCCTCGAGGCGCCGGTCGTTGCTCGCCGTCATCGCGACGCGAAAGCCCTCGCGCTTCGCGAGCTGCAGCTCGGCGAGCGTCGTGCCGCCGCCCCAGCCGAACACCAGGTAGTCGGCCGGATCGACGTCCGGCAGTTGCGAGCGCCAGCACGCCGACGCCACCTTCCAGTTGTCCCACGCGGTGAAGTAGCGGCCGTACGTCGCCCATTGCAGCAGCGAATGCCGGCTGTCCGTCGGCACGGCCACGAGGTTGTCGGCGCGCATCTTGGTCCGCTGCGCCATCACGCCGATCGTGCCCGGCGCGTCGTACGCATAGACGAGTTCGGCGAACCCGTACTCGTCGCGCTTGCCGAACGGCATCACCATGCAGATATCGCCCTCCTTCAGCGTCTTCACGCCGCTGCCGCGCTCCACGATGCGCACCAGCGCGCCGTTGCCGAGCACGATCTTGTCCTCGCGGCGCTGCCGGCAGATGTCGACCGGATTGCGCGACAGCGCGTGGTCGAGGTTCGCTTCCCACGATCCGTACAGCGGCTCGACCAGCACCTCGTCGGCTTCCGGGTCGGAGAATTCGAAGGTCTCGCGACGCAGCTCGCCCGCCACGGGCGCCTGCTTCCTGCTCGGTTCCGGTCCTGCGTAGAGAACCCATGCATCGGTCTTGATCATCGTCATGCCTCGTTAAATGGCTCTGTATGAATGGTGCACGCCGAACACACCGCTTCGTTCAGCGCGAATAGGCCTGCTCCAGTGCCGCCTCCACGTCGGCCGTCGCGGCGACCTGCCCGAGCTTCGGGAAGATCTGCGTCAGCGCGAAGGTCTGCGCGTCGGTGGACGACGTGCTGACCGCGTCGCTGACGACGACGACGTTGTAGTTGTTCTCGTATGCCTGGCGCGCCGTCGATTCGACGCCGATGTTGGTCGCGATTCCCGTCAGCACGATGTCGGTGATGCCGCGCCGGCGCAGTTGCACGTCGAGATCGGTGCCGGTGAACGCGCCCCACTGGTGCTTCGTCACGACGATGTCGGACGGCCCCACGCCGAGCGCCGGCGCGAACGCGCTCCATGCGGGATCGAGATTCGGCGGCGCCGACGGCGCATCCGTCCTGACCTTCAGCGCAACGCCGCCGTCCGGCTGGTAGCTCGTGTGCACGTAGATGACGGGAAGCTGCAGCGCGCGGAACGCGGTCGCGAGCTCGACCGTCTTCGCCACGACCTGCGCGCCGGTGTAAGGCACGACCGGCAGCGACACGATGCCGTTCTGCAGATCGATGGCGACCAGGGCGACCGTGCGATTGAGCGTCGGAATGGACATGTGGAAACCTCACTTCTGTTGGGAGATGGAAGAAGCGGCGGGATCCAGGTGCCGGCTCGATGCCGCGTTGAGCAGCAGCAGCACGCTGATGACCGCCAGGACGATGGCCAGCTCGCGCAGGCCGCGATCGCTCGCCGGATGGCCGAGCGCCAGCCCGACGAGCGCAAACGACAGGCTGCCGCCGACATACTGCGCGGTGCGGTACAGCCCCGAGGCCGTGCCGATCCGGTCGTGCGGCGCGCTCTGGTAGAGCGCCGCCTGGTTGCCGAGATTGTTGAAGCCGTTCGGCACGCCGAACACGATCGACAGCAGCACGATCGACCAGACCGGCATCGCACTGGTGAGCAGACTCATCACGACGCTGCCGACGCACAGCATCGCGGAGCCGATGATCAGCACCGGCCGCGAGCCGTGACGGTGCGCGAGGCGCGTCGCGAACATCGTCGCCACCGTGCCGACCGCGGCAATCGGCAGCATCGCGAGGCCGGCGTCGGCGGCGGACAGGCGCTTGGCCTCCTGCAACCACATCGGCAGCGCATAGAAGATCGCGTAGAACACCGCGTAGGTGCCGACGCAGCGCAGGTAGGTGCCCGTGAGCGCACGGTTGTCGCTCAGCATGCGGATGTCGATCAGCGGCGACGCGGCCAGCCGCTCGCGCCGCACCAGCACCGGACACAGGACCAGCGTCGCGACGAGCAGCAGCCAGTCGGGCTCGCGCGTCACCGACTGCAGGAACAGCAGCAGGCTCGCGAGCGTCAGGATGAACAGCGCGACGCCCGGCAGGTCCAGTTCGTTCAGCGTGCCGCGCAGCGTGCGGCGGTCCTGCGCGGCGCGCCGGACGACGTCGGCCGGAATCCACAGCCACGCCAGCACGAAGGCCAGCAGCACGATCGGCACGTTGATCCAGAAGATCGCGCGCCAGCCGGCGAATTGCACGAGCGCGCCGCCGAGCGGCGGACCGAACGCGACGGCCACCTGCGCCGCGACCGAGATCGCGCCGAGGCCGCCCGTCGGCGTCGCGCCGTTCGCGTGCCGCTGCGACCAGGTGCGGATCATCGCCATGCCGGCCGGATACGCGGCGGACGTGCCGATGCCGAGCGCGACACGCGACGCGATCAGCCACCCGAGCGACGGCGCGAACGGCGCGAGCGCGGACGCGATCAAGACGATCGCGAGGCCGATGCAGAAGATCCGCTTCGCGCCGAACCGATCGGCGAGCCGTCCCATCGTCGGCTGGCCGACGGCCGTCGCGAGATAAAGACCCGACACGAGCCACATCGTGTCGATGCGTTCGTGCGCGACACCCTGCGGGTTGAACGCTTGCTGGATGCTGACGAGCGCGACCGCGATCATCGACGAGTTCAGCGCATTGAGCAGCGTGCCGAGCACGATCGGGCCCACCAGCCTGGCCGGCAGGCGCAGGCCCGTCGCATGCGCATTGCCGCCGCGTTCCGGCGTGCCGCCGGAGGTCGAGGGTGCCGCTTGCGCAGGTCGATCGGAAGTCGTTTTCATGGCATCGCCGAGTGGTGGATTCGCTTCGCTCGATCAAATTCGAACGTACGTTCACCTTACCGCCGCGATTGCCGCGAATGAAATGGATTGTTGCGATGCACACATTCGTCGCTTGAATGCAGATCGCGAACCGGATGCTCGAAAGCGCTCCCGGCAAGCCGTGGAACGGCCTCGGCAAATCAACCGTGTCCCTTGCCGGACGGGCGTATCCGGGGAACGCGTCGAATCGTGTCGAGTGCGTGAGATATGATTTGCGCCGCGTGTCACCATCGGCTGGCGACTGTTTTATGCGGCGGTGCAATGGAGATTCAGAGCGATGGCTCTAGACCGGCATGACGGTTCTGCGATGAGGCTCATCTCGACGGCGCTGAAGCCTGGCAAACCAGGCCCCGTCGATCGTTATCGACGACGCGTTGCGGACATCGCTCGATGCACGACGATCCGCTCGATCGCGCCAGGATCTATTGCGTGCGCGTCGACGCGCTGCCGCGATCGAGCGACGCCGCGCGCAGCGCCTCGCCCGGCTCCGGAAAGTAGCGCAGTCGCAACTGCGCGATCTGCGCATCGCGATCCTGTGCCGACACGTTCTGTGCATCGATCTGCGCGCGCTGCGCCGCATATTCGTTGTACTTCGCATGCCACGCGTTGTCCGCCTGCTGCATCTTCACGACTCGCTCGGCAGCCTCCGGCCCGAGCGTTTGCGCGAGCTGCGCGCGCATTTCATCAGGCGTCGCGTTCGATTTCTGTGCCTTGTCGATCTGCGCGATCGCGTTGTTCTGCTCCTTCTGGCGCGCCAGCCCCGCACGCCGATCGGCCGGCAGTTGCTGTTCGAGCGCGGCAAGACGTGCCGCCTTCTGGTCGTCGGTCAACGACGGATCGCGGATGATCGTCAAGCGCGCGAGATCGTCACGCTGCAGCGCCTGCTCGGCGCTGAAGAACGGCTCGCCCCAGTCGCCCAGCGTGCGGCTCGCGATCGTCGCGCGCTGGGCGAGCACGAGCTGCAATGCCTGCAGGTCGAGCGTGTTGTCCACGGCGCCGCCGCCCGGCAGCTTCGCAAGTTCGGCGAAATACGCACGGTAGCGCTTCCAGACGTCGAGTGCCTCGCGTTGTGCAACCGTACCGTCGAGCTGCGCGGCAATCGCGCGTGCGACGAGTGTATCCAGTTCCACGGGGCGCAGCTGGTTTTGCGCGGTCAGGAAATAATCGAAGAAGCCGCGCACCGCCACGACCTTCTCGAGATGGCCGTGCGCGTCGAGCGGCAGGCGCGGCGCGGTCGAGCCGGCGAGTGCCGGAGGCAGCGCGCTTGCGCCGAAACCGGGCCCGGGGCTGGCCGCCGCGCCCACCGACGCGAACGATACGGCCTCGGCACGCGCGACGCCGGACATGCCGTCGTCGCGCGTCTTCCGAACGCCGATCGCATACCAGGCTGTGCCAGCCGCGACCGCGACCGCAACCCCGTAAAGCGCGATGCGTCGCGCGATACCGCGCTTGCTACCTGTCATCGATCACACGCCCTGGGTTTTCAGCCGGTTCGCGTGCGTGCGGATCGCCGCAACCGGATCCTCCACATTCGCGCCGAGCACGCCGAGGATCTGGTTGATCGCATCGGTGTGATTCCAGTGATACGTGCCCAGCACCTGGCCAAACAGTGCGCTGCATTGCGACACGACGCCGTCGTTCGGACCGGCGCCGCGATTGACCATCACCGTACCGCTGCCGAGCAGTGCCAGCGTCGACGGATCGAGCACGTTCGCCGGATCGGTAGCCCCGCTCACGCTCGTATCGACGGCACCCGTCACGCCGGCCACCGTCGTGGTCGGCTGGATCGCCGTGCCGCCCCACGAATAAAGCAGGTGCGTATTGCCGCCGACCGTCTCGGTCGACGCGCCCGTCGTGCACGAACCCGGCGCACCGAGACCTGCGCTCGGAAATTTCTGGTTGTACGCGGCAGCCTTCGCCGTCGTCAGCACCGACAACGCCTGAATCGCATCCTGGTTCGTGTTGAAGTTGCTGCTCGTCAAGGTGCCGAGCGCGTTCGCGAACGCGCTGAAGACGGCCGACGACAGGCCGGTCGGATCCGTCTGCAGCAGTTGCTGGACGAAGTCCGCGAATTGCGAGCCCCAGTGCGGCGTGCTGATCGTCGTCACCGATGCGACCAGCTCCGGCGCAACGGATGCAACGTAGCGCGACGACAAGCCGCCCTGGCTATGGCCGATCAGATTCACTTTCTGTGCGCCCGTCGCCGCAAGCACCTGCTTCACGTAGGCAAGCAATTGCTCGCCGCGCCCGTTCGGGCCATCGTCGCTCTGGTAGCCGGACAGATTGGCGACGTAGACCTTCGCGCCGTGCGCCTGCAGATCCTCCGGAATGTGATACCAGTACTCGACGACGCCGCCATACTTGTCGGTGCCGGTCAGCCCGTGCACGAGAATGATCGGGTACTTGGTCGCCGCATAATCGTCGACCGCGGTCGTCGCGGCGGAAGCGGCAGGCGCGCCGGCCAGCGACAAAAAGGTTCCAACAATCGCGGCAGGCGCCGCGTTCATCGCGAATGCGACCACGGCCGCCGCTGTCTTCGCTCGTATCGATCTGCTCATCTTGCTCTCCATTTTTTACGTACGTGTCAATTGCTTGAGGATGAGGACGCGAGAATCGCTGATGCGGCGACGTTTTCGACGTTGAAGCGTCGCGCGTGCGGTGTCGGCCGTACCTGCCTCGATCGCTTGGCACGGCGAACACCGACACCCGAAAACGAATAAAAACGAACACAAACGAACGTTTTCGCACCAGCAGGCGAAGTGAAGCACGTTCAATCGAACTGCGCTGACGGTTAGACAGGGCGCTCTAGTCAATTGACAACGGATGCGTCGGCCACTAAATCCGTCGCGCTTCGTCGACGTGTTGCGATCCCTGCCGTTAAGGCATCGCGACAACGCACGCCAAACGGATTGATCGCGCGTGGGTGAACTGCCGTGGAATTTTCGGAACTGGCGGCGGCATGCCGGCGGCCTCGCGGCGGCCGACGTCGAGCGGCTCGAGCAATTCGAGCGGGAGAATGCGGGGCTGAAGAAGAAGTTGGCAGTGCTGCTCGATCGAGATCTCTACGACCTTCAGACGATCCAGCTACCGCATGCTCATGGTGGTCAGTCCGGGACGGCCTACGATGCGCCCCGGCAATCGGAGGTGGGCATGCGGGGCGCGGTCGTGCGACCGTGCCCCAGGATCGAATTTTCTTCCTGCCTCGATGTATAGAGAAAATCAGGCGCGACCGTCACCGTCACCAATTCGAACATCGCCAAGCATGGTGACGAGGACGAGCGCGGCAATCAGGCCCAGGTGCTCGAAAAAGCTGTTGAGCGCCATGAAGCGCGCCACGCCAGCCTGGTTCCAGAAGTCGTTCGCCACCAGCATCGCGACGAACGTCAGCATGCCGAGGCTGCCGGCGCCGAGCCACGTGAAGCGGCGGAATACCACGCACAGGGAACCGCCGATCTCGACCACAACCGCCAGTGCAGCCCAGAGCGCGGCCGGGTGCAGGCCGAAATGCGCCTGCTCCGCGATCGCCTCGCCGAAGTGCATCGCCTTGTTGATGCCTCCGACCAAAAAGGCGGAAACCAGCGCAAGCCGTACCAGCACGCCAACCCACGGCTGCGCGAGCACGACACGAATCCACCCGGGGCTGTACCGGCCGGTTGTCGTCGACATGTCAGATCGCCCAGCACGAACAACCGAACGCGCCCCAGAAGCCCTTCGCGTCCGACGTCGGCAACGCGCTACCCCACGCGCTCGCATGGGCGTGCGCATGCACGTTGCACGCACTCGCGCAGCCGCACATCGCGGCAGCCGCCGCGCGCTGCAGCGGTGCTCCGTTGCGTTGCGTCGCACCCCAGCCGCCATAGCCGCCGTATTCGCGCACGGGCGACCAGTCCGGCATCGCGGGCGGAATCGGCGCATCGTGCGACGCGAACGGCCCCGCGCCCCATACGATCTTGCCGCCGACCACCGTCAGCAGCGCGGTCGTGTCGACGATATCGTCCGCCGCACAGGTGAAGAAATCGCGATCCGGGACCACCAGGTCGGCGAGCTGCCCGACCGCTATACGCCCCTTCTTCCCTTCCTCGTTCGAGAACCACGTCACGTATTCGGTCCACATCCGCAGCGCGGTCTCGCGATCGAGCAGGTTGCGTTGCGGATACAGGCGCAGCCCGCCGACCGTCTTGCCCGTCACGAGCCACGCGAGCGACACCCACGGGTTGTACGAGGCAACACGCGTCGCGTCGGTACCCGCCGACACCTTGATGCCCTTCGAGAGCATCTTCGCGACGGGCGGCGTCGCCTCGGCCGCCTGCGCGCCGTAGCGCTCGACGAAGTATTCGCCCTGGTACGCCATCCGGTGCTGCACCGCGATGCCGCCGCCCAGCGCGGCGATCCGGTCCATCGATTTCTCGGTGATCGTTTCCGCGTGATCGAAGAACCAGTTCAGGCCGTCGAGCGGAATGTCCTTGTTGACTTTCTCGAACACGTCGAGCGCGCGGCTGATCGTTTCGTCGTACGTCGCATGCATGCGCCACGGCCAGCGGTTCTGCGCGAGCACGCGCACGACGCCTTCGAGGTCGTCTTCCATCTGCGCCGGCAGGTCCGGGCGGGCGACGCGGAAGTCCTCGAAGTCGGCCGCCGAGAACACCAGCATCTCGCCCGCGCCGTTGTTGCGGAAATAGTCGGTGCCGTCGTGATACTTGACGCTCTTCGTCCAGTTCACGAAGTCTTCCTTCTCCGCGTTCGGCTTCTGCGTGAACAGGTTGTACGCGATCCGGATCGTCATCTCGCCCGCGTCGTGCAGCTTGCGGATCACTTCGTAATCGTCGGGGTAGTTCTGCGAACCGCCACCCGCATCGATCACGCCCGTCACGCCGAGCCGGTTCAGCTCGCGCATGAAGTGGCGCGTCGAGTTGTACTGGTATTCGAACGGCAGCTTCGGCCCCTTCGCGAGCGTCGCGTAGAGGATCGTCGCGTTCGGGTTCGCGAGCAGCAGCCCGGTCGGGTTGCCCGCGGCATCGCGCAGGATCGTGCCGCCCGGCGGCTCCGGTGTGTCCTTCGTATAGCCGACCACCCGCAGTGCCGCCGCGTTCAGCAGCGCGCGGTCGTACAGGTGCAGGATGAACACCGGCGTATCGGGCGCGGCCGCGTTGAGTTCCTCGATCGTCGGCAGGCGCTTCTCGGCGAACTGGTGTTCGGTGAAGCCGCCGACCACGCGCACCCATTGTGGCGCGGGCGTGATCGCGACCTGGCGCCTGAGCATGTCCATCGCCACCGCGAGCGACGGCACGCCATCCCAGCGCAGCTCCATGTTGTAGTTCAGGCCACCGCGAATCACGTGGCAGTGGTTGTCGATCAGGCCCGGCAGCACGGCGCGGCCCCCGAGGTCGACGACCTTCGTCGCACGGCCGGCGAGTGGCATCACGTCCGCTTCGCCGCCGACCGCGACGAAGCGGCCGGCGGCGATCGCCACCGCCGTCGCGGTCGGGTTGGCGCGGTCGAGGGTCGTGAACCTTCCGTTGTGAAGGATCAGATCCGGTTGGGACTCGGTTGCGGTCATATACATCACCTCGTTTCGATCAGAAGCCAAAAAGCTGTTTGAGGGTGGGGATGGCCTGCACGCCGATTACCATGCCGAGCAACCCGACCAGGGCAATCAGCGGCGGTGCCGGGGAGCGAACCTTGATTGCGCTGTAGATGACACCGATCAGCAAGCCCGCACCAAGGGAAACCAGATAGGATTCCATACGATCAATTTCTCGGACAGGTTGGAATGCAGGTCGTAACGTCCTGGCAAACACGCGGCGGGCGGCATACGTGAATCGACCACGTACCGCCGCCCGCGATTTCGTATCGCCGGTGCGGCGTGTTCGTCCGGAACACGCCGCACCGGCATCGACAGTCGCGACGGCCTGCGGTTACTTCGCCGGCACGGGCGGGATCGACTCGTGCGGCGTCGCGGTGCGCTGCGGTGCCTTGTGGACCATCGTGTACGCGTAGTCGACGCCCATCCCGTACGCGCCCGAGTGCTCCTTCGCGATTGCCATCACGGCGTCGTACGAGTCGCGGCGTGCCCAGTCGCGCTGCCACTCGAGCAGGACCTGTTGCCACGTGACCGGCACCACACCGGCCTGCACCATGCGCTGCATCGCGAAGTCGTGCGCAGCCTGCGTCGTGCCGCCCGATGCGTCGGCGACCATGTAGATCTCGTAGTCGCCTTCGAGCATCGCGCAGAGCGCGAACGTCGTATTGCAGACTTCGGTCCACAGGCCGGAGACGACCACCTTCTTGCGACCGTTCGCGGCGAGCGCGTCGCGCACCTTCTGGTCGTCCCACGAATTCATCGACGTACGTTCGAGCGTCTTCTGGTTCGGGAACACGTCGAGCAGCTCGGGATAGGTGTGGCCCGAGAAGCTTTCGCTTTCGACCGTCGTGATCGTGGTCGGGATGTTGAAGACCTTCGCGGCCTTCGCGAGCCCGACGACGTTGTTCTTCAACACCTGGCGATCGATCGACTGCACGCCGAACGCCATCTGCGGCTGCTGGTCGATGAAGATCAGCTGGCTGTTATGGGGGGTGAGTACTTCAAGTTTCGGATTGCTCATGGCGATCATGTCCTTTGACGCGGGTGAAAAGTGAGCCTGCCTCTCCGACGAGCCGGGAGGTGCCCAATGCGCTGTGCCGGGAGGTTCTGCTACCAGCCGTTGTCATTCAACACGCGAAATCATGCTAACGCCACTTAATCAAATCGATTAATAAAATCCCTAAATAAAGGCCTTAAAAGATCTTAAAACCGCCGAATCGATTGATCACATCGAAAAAGACCTGCTACGCTATCGAATGAATTCATGCTCGCCTCCGGATCAGTAGTTATCCGTATTTTTTAACGGTTGTCATTTACTTGCATCCGAATCATGAAGCCATATATTTCATCGCTGCTGGCCGGAATGCTCGCCGGTGCCGTCTACTACCTGATCGGCGTGCAATCTCCCGCTCCGCCCACGATCGCGCTGGCCGGCCTGCTGGGCATTCTTGCCGGCGAACAGATCCTGCCGATCGCACGCCGGATGCTCTCGGGGATCCAGTTGCGAACCGCATGGAGCGACGCGAAGTGCAGCCAGCACATGTTCGGCGCCCTGCCCGGTGCGCAGGCATCCGATGCCGCTGCAAAGAAACGTCGATAGACATCGTCGTACCCCATGCCGACCGGATGCTGCATCCGCAGGCGCCCATCCGGCCCGGAACAGGATGGCGCTGCGGCTCCGGCCCCCGGATGAATTGTTCCGATTCATATTGGACTCGACGGTGCTTGGCGATAACATGACAGCCCGACGCCCGTGGAATTCACTATGAAGCTGTCATTCGAAGCGCTTGAAGCACTGGACGCGATCGACCGCACCGGCACGTTCGCCGAAGCCGCGGAACTCCTGCATCGCGTCCCGTCTGCGCTGACTTATCTCGTACAAAAGCTCGAAAGCGACCTCGAAGTCGCACTGTTCGACCGGAGCGGGCGCCGGGCGAAGCTCACGCACGCAGGCCGCGTGGTCGTCGAAGAGGGCCGCCGGTTGCTGCATGCCGCCGAACAGCTCGAACTCAAGGCGTTGCGTGCGCAGCAGGGCTGGGAAACCGAGCTTCGCATCTGCATCGACGAGATCCTGCCGTTCGAGGCGTTGTGGCCCTACGTGCATACGTTCTATGGACTGGAGATGAACACGCGGCTGCGCCTGTCCACCGAAGTCCTCGGCGGCACGTGGGATGCGCTGATTTCGCGCCGCGCGGATCTCGTCGTCGGCGCGGCGGGCGAGCCGCCGGAACTGCCGGACATCGTCGCGAAGCCGATCGGCACGCTCAAGCATGTGTTCGCCGTGGCCCCGACCCATCCGCTCGCGGCGCTCCCCGAACCGCTGTCGATGGCGTCGGTCGTCGAGCATCGCGGCGCCGTCATCAGTGATACCTCTCGCGAACTGCAGCCGCGCTCGGTCGCCGTCGACGCCGGGCAGCCGTATCTCGCGGTCCCCACGCTCGCCGCAAAACTGGCCGCGCAGTGCGAAGGGCTCGCCGTGGGCACGCTGCCGGATTGCATCGCGGCACGCGCGATCGCGCAGGGCAAGCTCGTCGCACGCCAGGTGACCGGCATGCGCGACACGACGCATTGCTATATCGCGTGGCGCGGCGACGAGGCCGGCCGCGCGCTGCACTGGTGGGTCGATCAGCTTGCCCGCCCCGATCTCGTCGACCGCTTCACCGCGCTCGCCTGATTCCGCCGCTCGTCGGCCGCGCCGCCCGGTCGAGCGTTTCTCCGCGATCTCCCGCCGCATCAGCCGAACGAATCGTGCAGGCGCTTCATCTCCTTCTCGAGCCACTCGATCAGGTTGAACGATGCATGCGCCTTCGCGGCCGGCGGGATCATCATCTTCTCCTCGGTCGCGATGTGTTCGGTCAGGGATTCGCACATCAGCCGTCCGATTTCGGGCTTCCTCGCGATCAGCGGCGTCAGGTCGCGGCTGCTCAACTGATAAGCCGTCACGGCGGTCACCGCGTAGACACTCGCATGAAGCTGCGTGCCGGCCAGCACGACGGACTGGCCGATCGCATCGCCGGGCGCCATCCGCCTGACCTCGATGTCGCCGGTCGCGCCCGGCACGAACACCGATGCGACACCGGACCCGACGATCGTCAGCAGGCGCGTATCGGCATTCGACGCGTAGATGACTTCCCCTTTGTGAAATACGCGTGACGCCAGCGCATCGGCCAGCACCGCCAGATCGTCGTCACCGAGTTGCCGGAAGAGTTCGACCGCGCGCAGCAGCCGTTGACCGCGCGACACCGGCCGGTGAGCAGCAGCCGTCCCGCCGAGCGGGCGCAGCGCGATGTCGGCGGCGGCCAGGTGCCGGTGAGCCAGGTCGTAGAGCCGGTTACGCACCGACACCTTTTTCTCCAGCGCGTCGACGTAACAGACGAGCTCGTATTCGACGGAGTTGGTCCTGAATGCCTTCACGACCGGAACCGGCGCGGGGCTGGCCAGTACGTCCAGCGAACTGGCGGCAGCCCGGTCGAGCGCATCGACGACGACGGCCGGCCGCACTTCCGGATCGATCTCGATCGTCAGCGTCACACCGTGCACGCTCGGCGGTTCGCTCAGGTTGACGATCGTCGCCTTCGCGGCCGCGCTGTTCGGCACGACGACCAGGTTGCCGAGGCTGTTGATCAGCTTGGTCGCGCGCCAGTTGCTTTCGACGATCCGCCCTTCCAGCTCGCCGATCGTCACCGTATCGCCCAGGCGAAACGGCTGGGTCGTATTCAGGACGAGGCCCGAGAACACGTCGTTCAGCGTGTTCTGGACGGCCAGGCCCAGGATCACGGCCACCGCGCCCGAGGTCGCGACCAGGCCGCTCAGCGGCAGGCCCAGTACATAGCCCAGCGCGGCCACCGCGGCCGCACCGAACACGGCGCCTGCGGCGATGTCGTGAAAGAGCCGCTGGTTGCGCCACGCGCGCGGCAGCAGCAGATGGTCGAGCAACAGGCTGAACACCAGCGCGCACTGCAGCCACCACGCGACGCCGATCGCCTGGATCGCCAGCCGGTCGAACCGGTCGGGTGACGGCGGCACCGCGAGCGGGCTCACGCCGGTTGCGAACAGCACATAGGTCAGCGCGGCGAACGACGCGCAGCGCCAGACCGCCTTCGTCGTCGAACGGCCCGGCCCGAGCAACCGCCATGCGGCGAGGTCGGCCACGACGATCGGCACGCCCCAGGCGACCGTGGCGGACACGCTCAGCATGCCGGAACGGGCCGCGTGCGCGCTGCGCGACCGGCGGAGAATCTGCGCGATTGCATGGCGTGCGCTACCCGATCCGGCGAGCGGCCGCCGGCAGCGAATCGTGGCGAGACAGGTCGGACTGGACAGGTTTCATGCGGTAGTCGTTCAATGACGCGCGAAGTCGCGGCGGCAACGCATGTGCCGCCACCCCGCGCTGGCATTCAGTGGCGTCGCGACATCGATGCGAGGCGGTGCGAGCCGATCTCCCGGCGCACGCGTGCCGATCGCCGAGAGTCTCCGTGCATGCAATGTAGCCGCACCGGCCGGCCAGGTCCTGTGTTCGGGCTGAAACGTTCTGAATTCGCCGGCGGTGCGCGCCGTTACGATTCGCGCGACGGCGCCTCGGCCTCGCCCGCCTCGAACCCGAGTGCGTGCAGTTCGGACCAAGCGTCGCGTACGACGTGCGTCGGCCCCGAGGTATGGGCGAGCGCGGCGGCATAGGCGGCCAGCAGGCGCACGCGCGCATCCGCGCGTGCCCGTGTCTCGTCCATGTTCCGGATGGCATCGAGCGCTGCGCGCGCCCGTTCGCGACTTTCGTCCACCAGCGACAGGTCGAACAGGCTCGGGACTGCGACAGCCGCCAGCGCGATGCCGATGTCCGCATCGCCATTCGGCGAAAACGCCCAGTCGAGCGCCGCGCGCAGATTGCCGAGTTCGCGCCGGATCACGTCGAGCCGCGATTCGGCTCGCAGCCCGTCGCCGGCGTCTGGCGCAAGCCTAAACAACGTATGGAAGTAGTCCGCGTGCGCGCGTGCCGCGGCCGCACATTCGCCGTTGTTCTCTAGCTGCTGCAGCGCATAGGCGCGCGTCGTGGTCAGCAGCCGGTAGCGCGGCGCGCCGTGCGCGCTCTCGAGACTCAGCAGCGACTTCGAGACGAGGCCGGCGAGCGTATCGAGCAGGTCCGCATCGGCCAACCCCTTCGTTCCGACGATATTCCGCACCGCATCGATCGAGAAACTGCCGCGAAACACGCCGAGCCACCGCAACAGCAAGCGCTCCGCGTCCCCGAGCAAGCGGTAGCTCCAGTCGTACATCGCCTGCAGCGTCTGATGACGCGGCAACGCCGTACGAAAACCGCCGGTCAGCAACCTGAAATGGTCGTCGAGATGCTCGGCCAGCACGTCGATGCCGAGCACGGCCGCGCGGGCCGCCGCCAGTTCGATGGCAAGCGGCAGGCCGTCGAGACGCCGGCACACCGATGCCATCAGCGCCACACTGCGTTCGTCGAGCGGAAAGCGGGGATCGGCGGCACGCGCGCGCGCCGAGAACAACTGCACCGCGCTGGCGTTCAGGATCTCCGCATCGTCGGCGCCTTCGCCGGGGACATCGAGCGGCAGAACCGGACACAGCCGCTCGCCCTGGATACGCAGCGCCTCGCGACTGGTCGCGAGGACGCGCAATCCGGCGTCGGACTCGGTCAGTGCAGTCGCGATCTGCGCGGCGGCGTCGAGCAGATGTTCGCAATTATCGAGCACCAGCAACATCCGGCGGTTCGCCACGCTGGCCAGCACCGCTTCGAGCGTCAGCGATCCGGCCGGCTGCGCGATGCCGAACGCACCAGCCAGTGCGTCGGGCACGAATCGCGGACACGCAACCGTGGCCAGCGACACGAACGCCGCACCATCCGGAAAGTTCGCCTCGGCCCGCATCGCGGCTTCGAGCGCGACCCGCGTCTTGCCGATGCCGCCCGCGCCGACCAGCGTCACGACGCGTGCGGTGTCGAGCGCCGCGAGGACCTCGGCGACGGCCTGCTCACGGCCGACGAGCGCGGTCGGTGCGGCCGTCAGCCGCGACGTCGCGGGACGCGCGGGCGTCGCGCCTTCGGCTTGCCGGCCGACCAGCCGGTAGCCGCGCCCCGCCACCGTGACGATCAGGTTCCGGTCGTCGGCCAGCGCCTTGCGCAACGTGGCGATATGCACCTGCAGGTTGTTTTCCTCCACGATCGTGTGCGGCCACACGCGCTGCATGATTTCGTCTTTCGATACCAATGCGCCGTTCGCCCGAATCAGGAGTTCGAGAATTTCGAATGCGCGACTGCCGACACGCAGCAGTTTGCCGTTCGAGCGAATTTCACGTCTGTCGAGAAAAACGTGAAGTGTTCCGATCCGGATCATGGAAATGTTCAATCGATTGCCTTCATCGATGCCCTGTCAGAAATGACACCGGTTTGATGGCAATGCTACGGCATTTGCACGGCGAAATGATTCAAATAATCAGAACTCAATGAGCAAATTTTTTGAATCGACGAAAACCACGATCGTCGCGACGTTTCTCGCCTGGTTGCCGCGCCCCGCCAGGCAACGTACGGCGCACCGCGGCATCCTGCATTTTCAAGGTACGAAACAGTCGTTCATCCATGAATCCGTTTCGCAGGATCAAACGGCCGAATTGCCGATTTTTTTTCGCAATCTCGTTAATTCAAATGGCAGTTCGCATCGCTTGCGGCAGAAAAAACCGGTAATACGACGTGCCAAGGACGGCGAAGCCGAATCCGGTCGTGACGGCCGGTCGAATTTTCCGTTCAGAATGATTCAGGCGCCGCTCAGGACATTCAGCAGCGCGGCGCGCGACGATGATTCCACGGCGCCAGCGTCGAGCGACTGCCGTCACGCCGCGAGGAACAGAACATGAGCAACCGTATCGCCGGTATCAGGATTCCTGACGGCCCGATCGCACGGGAGGCCGCCGCGATCGTGCGCGCCGACGAACCGGAACTCCTGTTTCGGCACGCGATGCGCGTGTTCGCGTTCGGGTCGATCATCGGGCTGCGTCGCGGCATTGCATTCGACGCCGAGCTGCTGTACGTCGCCGCGCTGTTTCATGACTTCGGACTGACGGAGCGCTACCGGCATTCGCGCCGGCGCTTCGAAATCGATGGCGCGAATGCCGCGCACGCATTCCTCGACGGATACGGCATCGCCGCCCACGATGCGGCGGAGGTGTGGCGTGCGATCGCGCTGCACACGGCCTTTGGCCTTCACCCGTACATGACGCCGTTGACGACGTTGCTCGGCGCAGCCATCGAGACGGATCTCTTTGCACGCCATTTCGACGAAGTGAGCCGGTCCGAACGCGACGAGATCGTCGACGCGTGGCCGCGCGGTCCGTGTTTCAAGGAACTGTATCTCGAGGCGCTCGCCGCGGGCACCGCCCATCGCCCCGCGACTGCGTTCGGCAACGTCTGCGCCGACGTGCTCGAGCGGTGCGACCCGGACTATCGTCGGACGAATTTCTGCGGCCTGGTGCTCGGGTCGAAATGGCCGGAGTGAGCCGGCCGGTGGGCCGGGCCCGACTCGCCACGTCGCGGCGGCCGCCGCCCGGTCATGCGCGGGCGAACGCCAGCAGCTCGTCGTTCAATCGTTGCGCGTGCGTCAGATACAACGCATGCGGGCGCCCTGCGCCCCAGTCCTTGTAGTGAATCGAAACGCCGTCGCGTGTCGTGAACGTGCTCATGAGAATGCCTTCCTCAGCGGTGAAAAAGCAGCGGCCGACGGCCGGGGCGCGCCGTTCCGCATCATGAATGGGACAGCCTGACGATGAACCGGTCCAGTTCGGACGCGAGGATCACCTCCCGGAAGTTCGCGGGGCGCTTCGCTCCGCGCCATTGCGGCTTGTAGATCGCATCGCCGTAGCGAATCACGATGCCGGTCAGCGCGCAGCGCCCAAGGGCGCGGGACTTTGCGCTGATCCAGCGCTGCTCGTCGTACCGGCAGCGCGTCGGATCGCTCCACGAGATCAATACCGACGAATCGGTCTGCCGCTCGGCGGCGACGATCGCGCACCGGCGGCGCACGCCACCGCTCGACGCGGGCGGCGCGTCGTCGCGATGGCGACGGCGCGCGGTGTCCGGGTCGCGAAGATGCGACGGCGCACCGCGGCTCAGGGCCGGCGACGGGTCGAGCAGCGTCATCACGTGCTCCCAGCGATTGAATGCGTTCATGGCGGCGTACCAGGCAAGTGGCGAGGGGTTCGGATGTCGTGCACCCACCCGCGTCTCGATCGTCATCCTCCGGCGCGAACCGGCAGCGACCCGCGACGGGATGACCTGATGCTGACGATAACGGGCCGCCGCTGAAGAGTCTTGATTCCGCGCTTAATTTTTCTGGCCGGCTCGGCCGCACCGCGTGCACCGCAACCGTGTTCACGAAAATTCAGCGGAATTTCAGTACATGGCGCATGGCCGCGCGATAGCCTCCTGTCGGCGTTCGTTCGCACCCTTCTCGCGCCTGCCGGCACGCGACCGCGAACACACGCCGGCTGCCGGCGCAAGTGCCTCGCGCGGGCAGTTCCGAACCATTCATCCAACGCGGCATCGTTCCACCGCACGTTCAAGGAGTCCCAATGCGTCCAGCAGACATCGACGCCATTCCCTCGGCGCGTCGCCGAGACATGCTGCTTGCCGGCGCGACCGCCGTTGCAGCCGCCGCGCTGCCGGCTGCTGCCGCTGCCGCCGCCCCCAAACACGCCGCTTCCGCCCATCAAGGAGCCCATGCGATGAATACGATCACCACCAAAGACGGGACGCAGATTTACTTCAAGGACTGGGGCAGCGGCCGCCCGGTCGTCTTCTCGCACGGCTGGCCGCTGTGCGCCGACGCGTGGGACGCGCAGATGCTGTTCCTCGTGCAGCACGGCTACCGCGTGATCGCGCACGACCGTCGCGGCCACGGCCGTTCGAGCCAGCCGTCGCAAGGCAACGACATGGACACGTATGCCGACGATCTCGCGGCGCTGATGAATGCGCTCGACCTGCGCGAAGCCACGCTCGTCGGCCATTCCACCGGCGGCGGCGAAGTCGCGCACTACATCGGGCGCCACGGCACGAAGCGCGTGTCGAAGGCCGTGCTGATCGGCGCCGTGCCGCCGCAGATGGTGAAATCGGCATCCAATCCCGGCGGCCTGCCGATGGACGTATTCGACGGGATCCGCAAGAACGTCGCCGAGAACCGTTCGCAGTTCTACAAGGATCTCGCCGTGCCGTTCTTCGGCTACAACCGTCCGGGCGCCAAGGTGTCGCAGGGCACGATCGACGCGTTCTGGGCACAGGGCATGATGGGCGGCATCCATGGCCAGTATCTGTGCGTCAAGGAATTCTCCGAGGTCGATTACACCGAGGACCTGAAGAAGATCGACGTCCCGACGCTGATCCTGCACGGCGACGACGACCAGATCGTGCCGATCGACGATTCGGCCCGCCTGTCCGCGAAGATCGTGAAGCACGCGGAGCTCAAGGTGATCCCCGGCGGATCGCACGGGATGTGCGTCGTCGACGCCGACCGGATCAATGCCGAACTGCTCGCGTTCCTGAAGGCGTAAGCAACATGGCACGGCGCGCCCGACCGTCAGGCCGGCGCGCCTTTTAATACGTTTCAGGATTTTTCAGGTCGTCGCCATTCCGGTGCGGCGGGCGCGATCGCTAAGATCGTCGATGCGGCATGTCGGGCGCTCACGGCGCGCGCGCCGGCCTGAGCAGCATGCCGATCAACACGCCCGCGACCGCGAAAACCATCGCGACACGAAAATTGTCGGCGAGCGCGAGCGTCGTCGCCTGGACGCGGACGGCCCGATCGAGCAACAGGTAAGTCGCCTGGTCGCCCGTCGCGAAGGTCGCGCCGTGCGACACGAGCGACGCGGCGCCGACCCGCAGGCGCTCCAGCGTTTGCGGATCCGACAGCGTGACATGCAGACCGACGAGATTCGAATGGGTAGCCTCCATGATGCGCTGGATCACCGCGATCGACGTCGTGCCGAGCTGCCCGCTCAGCAGGCGCGTCGTCTGCACGACGGCGCCGAACGTCAGCGCGTGCTCGGCCGTTACATGCTTGCCGAAAAAGAAGATGACCGACGTGAGCGCCATCGTCTGCCCCAACGCCTGGATCAATTGCGACGGGATGAAGTCGGGTTCGGCCCAGACGGGCGTGAGGCGTGCGCCGAGCGCGAACGCGACCGCCACCATCGCGAAGCCTGCCACGATCAGCCGGCGCGGATCGACGCGTTGCAGCAGCCAGGCCACGCACGGCGCGAACAGCAGTTGAGGAATCGCGATCCAGCGCAGCGTATCGCCGATCTGCAGCGGACGCAGCCCGTAGGTGCTCGCGAGAAACGCCGACGGAATGAAGCTCGTGTTGAGCACGGTAAAGCGCACGAGGCCGACGAGCAGGATCAGCAACGCGACGTTGGGCAGCGCGAGGTAGCCGAGATCGAGCCCGGCCCGTCGCGACGCCAGTTCGTGGATCAGGAACGCGGCCACCATCACGATGCCGATGCCCAGCAGCGCGACGATCAGCGGCGACTGGAACCAGAACAGCCGTTCGCCCTGGTCGAGCGCGACGCACAGGCAGGCGAACCCGCCGGCGCCAAGCAGCATGCCGCGCGTGTCGATGCCGGACGCGAAGCGCTTGATGGGTTCGGTGGACAGCGACAGCATCAGGCAGACGATGAACGGCACGGTCAGCAGTGCGTTCTGCCAGAACAGCCAGCGCCAGCTCAGGTGTTCGCTGTACCAGCCTTCGAGCGTCGCCGACAGGTTGAGCGACATCTCGAGGTTCATCGCATACGCGGCGATGCCGAACGGGATCAGCCGCGGCGGCAGCGTGCGGACGACGAACCCGACGGTCAGCGGCACGAACACGCCGGACGCGAGGCCGGCCACGCTCTGGAGCACGATGAACGCGCCGAAGTTCGTACACAGCGGCAGCACGCTTTCGATGACCAGGAATATTGCGGCACCCGCCAGCAGCACGCGGCGCGTCCCGAACACGAAGGCCGCCGCGATCGCGAGCGGCCCGACGAACATCTGCGCCGCGGTGAACGCGGTGTTGATCCACGCGCCCTCGTCGAACCCGACGCCGAGCGCGCCACGTACGTCGGCGAGCCCGAGCGACGTGATGCGCGACGTCAGTGTCGAGATGATCGCGCCGAGCAGTACGGCCGCGATCGCGGCGATCGAACGAAACGTCGGTATGTCGGCGGCCGGCGCGGCGGCCGGTCCCGGTTTCGCGCCACCGGGGGCGAATGTGGTATTCATCGTCGAGCGACTCCCGCACAAAAGGCTCGCGCAAGCATAGCGCGATGTGACGAATCCCGTCCGTTCCATGGAGTATCCCGATCTTGACCACGAACTCGCCGGACACGCCGCCCACTGCCACCGCACGGTCGCGCAGGTGGCCAGTCGTACTGATCGCCGGATGCGCGCTGTCGCTCGTCGCACTGCTGGTCTACGAATTCGACGCGCATGACCGCGGCACCGACGACGCGTACGTGACGGGCCACCTGCACGTGATCTCGCCGCGCGTGGCCGGCACGGTCGAGCGCGTGCTGGTGAACGACAACCAGTTCGTGCACGCGGGCGACCCGCTCGTGCAGCTCGACCCGCGCGATTTCGACGTGCGCGTCGCGCTGCAGCGAGCCCGCGTTGCACAGGCGCACGCCGATGCGAGCCGCGCGAAGGCACTGGTCGAACAGGCCGACGCGGCGCTCGTGTCGGCGCACGCGGACGCCGAGAAGGCCGAGCTCGACTACGCACGGGCACGCGAGCTGACCCGCGAAACGCCGCGCGGGCTGTCGCAGCAGGAATTCGATGCCGCCAACGCGGCACGCAAGTCCGCCCGCGCGCGCATCGAAGCCGCCGAAGCGCAGCAGCGCAGCGCGCAGGCCGCGCGGCAGGCTGCCGATGCCGTGTCGAACCAGAACGACGCCGAGTTGCGCGATGCGGAGCTCCAGCGCCAGTACACGACCGTCGTGGCGCCGTCGGACGGCGCCGTCGGCAAGAAGACCGTCGAGACCGGCGAGCACGTCGCGCCCGGACAGGCGCTGCTCACGGTCGTCGAACCGCGCCCGTGGGTGGTGGCGAACTTCCGTGAAACCCAGCTTCGGCACGTCCGCACCGGCGACGTCGTGCAACTGCGCTTCGACGCGCTGCCGGACCGGACCTACAGCGGACATGTCGACAGCCTGTCGCCCGCGACGGGCGGGCAATTTGCACTGCTGCCGCCCGACAACGCGACCGGCAATTTCACGAAGGTCACGCAGCGGGTGCCCGTCAAGATCCTGCTGGACGGCCCGGCCTCGACCGAACCGCGCATTCGGCCCGGCCTGTCGGTCATCGTCTCGCTGCAACGCGGCCGCACGCAGCCATGACCCGCATCGCCGCCCTGCTCGCTGCCGGCCTGCTGAGCGCGTGCACGATCGCGCCGCAGCCGCTCGCCCCCGTCGCGGTCGGATCCGACCGGTTCCGCCATGCGGATGCGCGCGGCGAACCGGCCCCGTCGCTTGCCGAATGGCCCGCATCGTTCGGCGATCCGCCTCTGGTCGCGCTCGTCGATGCCGCACTCGCCGGCAACCACGACATCCGCGCCGCCGCGGCACGCGTCGACCAGGCGCAGGCGCTGCTCGGTGTGCGCGAAGCCGCACTGGCGCCCACCGTCGGCGTCGATCCGTCGTTCAGCCGCTCGCGCGTATCCGGCACCGTCGACAACGAGTTGCCGAAACGCACGATGCACAACTGGTCGGTGCCGTTCAATGCCAGCTATGAAGTCGATCTGTGGGGACGCCTGCGCGGCGATGCGGAGATCGGCAGGCAGAACGTGCTGCAGGCAGACGCGGATCGTGCGGCCGTTCGCCTGCGCGTCGCGACCGATGTCGCGAGCGACTACCTGACGCTCCATTTCGTCGAGCAGGATCTCGCGACGCTCGCCCGCGCGATCGAGCTGCGACGCACCGCGCTCGACGTGATCGCCGCGCGCGTGCGGGCCGGCGCGGCAAGCGACCTCGACGCGCTGCGTGCGGCGGCCGATCTCGATACGGCGCGTGCCGATCTCGCGGACAGCCGGCGACTGCGCGAAAACCTCGTCGACGCGCTCGCCGTGCTGACCGGTGTCTCGCCGACCGCATTCACGGTCGCGCCGACGGCCTCCTCCATCCGCGTGCCGGAGGTGCCGCCCGGCCTGCCGTCCGTGCTGCTCGCGCAACGGCCGGACGTCTATGCAGCGGCGCGCCGCGTCGACGCGGCGTCGCTCCAAATCGGCGTCGCCCGCACCGCGTGGCTTCCGACCTTGACGCTGACCGCCCAGGGCGGGTTCGCCAGCCGCGATCTCGGCACGTTTCTCGACCGCAACAGTTCGCTGTGGGGCCTCGGCGCGAGCTTGGCCGAAACGGTGTTCGACGGCGGCAAGCGCAACGCCGCGGTGGCCGCCGCGACGGCCGGCGCGGCGCTCGCCGACGCGAACTATCGCACGACCGCGCTGGGTGCGCTGCGCGAAGTTCAGGACGCACTCAACGACATCGCCGCGCAGAAAGAGCGGATCGTGCGCTACGACAGCGCGGCACGCGCCACCGAAGCAGCGGCGCGGTTGTCGCTGAGCCGTTACGGGCACGGCTACGTCAGCTATCTCGAGGTCATCGACGCGGACCGCGACGCGCTGACTGCGCAACGCCAGCTGATCCATAGCCGGCAGGCACTCGCCATCGCAACGGTCAATCTCGTCCGTGCGCTGGGCGGCGGGTGGACGCCGCCTGCTGCGAAACCGGCGACCGTCGCGAATCGCGAAGCGCGGTTCTGAAAGAACGTCGACGCGCCGCGTGAATCGATCGCGCTGCATCCGCCGAAGCAAGACCCGTCGCGGATCGCGCGAAAACGTTCGGAATACTCAAGACGGTTGCGGGAAGACGATCGTCACGCCCGGCCCCGTCGAAGCCGGCACCGTTGCGTCGAACGATCCGGCGCGCCCGCTCAGTCGCGTGCGCCGGCCGGGCCCACGCCCAGCGCTTCGGCTTGCCGCACGAGATCCGGCAGCGTGCGGACCTGCATCTTCTTCATGACCTGGGCCCGATGCACCTTCACCGTGATTTCCTGCAGGCCGAGATTCGCTGCGATCTGCTTGTTCATCAGGCCCGCGACCACCTGGCTCATCACTTCGCGCTCGCGTGGCGTCAACGAGGCATAGGCGCCGCGCACCGCGTCCAGCGCACGATCGCGCGCGAGGCGCTCGCCGTCGCGGGCCAGTGCGCGGCCGACGGCATCGAGCATCGTTTCGTCGTCGAACGGCTTCGTCAGGAAGTCGAGCGCGCCGCCCTTCATCGCCTTGACCGTCGTGGCTACGTCGCCGTAACCCGTCATGAACAGGATCGGCACGTTCAGGCCCGCCCGCACCACTTCCTCCTGAAGCGCCAGCCCGCTCTCGTCGGCAAGGCGCACGTCGAGGATCAGGCAGCTCGGCACGGCGGGCCGCTCGAATGCGAGAAACGCCTGCGACGACGCGAACGTCTCGACGCGCCATCCCGCCGAACGCAACAGCGAACTCAATGCGCGTCGCAGCGTTTCGTCGTCGTCGACCACATAGACGATCGACGTCATGTCCGGCGTGCTCGCCATTGCATTCCCCGTGTAAGGCATCCGCTTCATTATCGAATGATAAACGAAGAAGGAACCGACCGGAACCGCCGCACCGAAAGCGGCGCGGCCGGTCGACGGGCCGCCGCTCACGCCGGCGGCGCGCCGGATGCGGCCTGCTCGATCAGGTTGAGCACGTCGTCCGATGGAAACGGCTTGCGCAGGAACGCGACCGCGCCTTGCGCAAGCGCGCGGCGGACCGATTCGTCGTCGCCGTGCGCCGACATGAAGATGACCGGAAGCGTCACCTTGCGCTCGACCAGCAGACGCTGGACGTCGAAACCGCTCATCCCCTTCAGCTTCAGATCGACCAGCACGCAAGCCACGCCGTCCAGCAAGCCGGCCGCGAGGAATGCCTCGCCCGACTCGAACGGCAATGCGGTATGGCCAGCCGATTTCAGCAGGCTGGCAAGACTCTTACGGACCGACGCATCGTCATCGATGATGCAAACAATCGCCATTGAATGGGAACCTGAAAATTTTGCCAATCCAGCACAGCGCGACGCCGCGTGCGCCGCGCCGACAGGCGTTACCGCCGCGCGCCACGCCCGCCCGTCCCGGATGTCATGCGTACGCCCCTGCCGCCAGCAGCGGTTGCGCGGGCGCTGCCGGCGGCGGCGCGGCAGCGCGTTCCTCGCCGACGACGGACGCACACCGCGCATGGACGCGGCCGGCGTCGCCCGACTCCATCAGCTTCTCGAGCGCGAACGCGCGCACGACCTCGAGCAGCGAATAACGCTTCGAGAGTCCGACCGAATGGACGACCAGCAGCGATTTCGATGCAAGGCCGACCAGGCAGTCGAGCACGCGGGTGGCACCCAGTTCGTCGCAGGCCGCCAGCGCGCATGCCGCGTCCAGCCGGAATGCATCCGGAAACGCCGCGAGGCGGCACAGAACGGTGCGCTCCGCATCGTCGAGCAACCGATAGCTCCACTCGATGGTGGCCCTGAGGGTCTGCTGGCGCGGATGCGCCGTACGCAAACCGCCGGACAACGACAGCACGGACTTGTCGAGATCGGCTGCCAACCCCTGGATCCCGAGCAACGCGACGCGGGCCGCTCCGAGTTCGAGCGCGAGCGGCAGGCCGCTCAGGCGGCGGCAGATGGACGCGATCGCGTCCAGCGTATTCGCATCCGCGGCAATGTCGGTGCCCATCGCGCGAGCCCGTGCCAGGAACATGCGGACGGCGCCGCACGCGACGATCTCGCCGTCGTCCGCGCCGGCCGGCGGCACGGGCAGCGGCCCGACGCGATAGACGCGCTCGCCGGCGACACGCAGCGGTTCGCGGCTGGTCACGACGAGTATCGCGCCGGCATTCGCGTCCGCGATCGCTTCGCAGAGATCCGCCAGTTCGTCGACATGCTGCTCGGCATTATCGAGCACCAGCATCACGCGCTGCGCGGCGATCGCGCGCACGACATCGGCCGGCCCGGCGTGCGGGCCGCCCGGCAGGTCGAGCGCGTCCAGCACCGCGGACTCCAGCGTCGCGCCGCCCTGCCAGCCGGCGAGATCGATCCGGGCCATCTCGATGCCGTGCATCGCCGACCAGGCCGTGGCGACCTCCAGCGCGAGATGCGTCTTGCCAACGCCGCCGGGGCCGACCAGCGTGACGAGCGCCTCGTGCTCGAGCAGCGTGTGCAGCTCGGCTGCTTCCTGCTCGCGGCCGATCAGCGGACATTTGCGCGGTGCGGTACCCAGGCGGACGCCGCGCGCCGGCTCGATCCCGTCCGGCTGACGGACGGCATGCGCCAGGTCGACCGGCGGCGCGAGCCGATAGCCGCGCCCCGATTCGGTCCGTATCCAGCCGTGCTTGCTGCCGAACAGCTTGCGCAGCGCCGAGATATGCACCTGGATGTTGTTCTCGACCACGATCGTGTTCGGCCACACCGCCTGCATGATCTCGTCCTTCGACACGAGCCGGCCGGCCGCCTTCACCAGCAGCTCGAGAATCTCGAATGCCCGGGCGCCGATATACCGGGGCTGCCCGTCGACGCGAACTTCGCGGCATTCAAGGGAAACCGTTACCCGCCCGAACGTGTACATGATCCGCACTCGCTTATGCTGCTCCGCACCTTGCGCCGCCTCGCGAAGCGACACCCCCTGGTTCGTCCGCCGGACCCGCATCGCTGCGTGCCGGGAGACTTGACCCTATCGTATGGCGCGGCAGGCGCGCCGGCCATTATCCATAGGTTTAGTCGGGTACCGGCCGGCCCGGTCGCCGGAAACGACGTGCACGCAGGTACTGCGGAGTTCATCCGGCTGGTGGACAATGCACGGGCCGCCGCACGACCGTGCGCAGTCCAGCCCGGCCGATTCCGTATGACGAGCCGGTTACGCCCTGTTCCACCCAGCCTGCCCCCACCGTGAACCAACCCTTGCGCACCCCGGACGACACGAAGCCCATGGATGCCGACTGGCTGTCGCGCGCCCGCCTGTCGAATGCCGTCCGCTCGGGCGACGTGCTGTGGTTCGACCTGACCGACGCCGGAACGGGGCGCGTGTGGTCCGCGTGCCAGACCGGGTGGGAATCCGACCAGCGCTGCCGGCAGTTCGAGCACGAATACGCATTGAACGAAGCGCTGGACCCGGCGTGGGCGCTCACGCCGGTCGCGCTAATCCGCGCCGCGGACGGCCCGGTGCTCGTCTATCCCCGCCCGAACGTGCGCGTGCTCGACACGCTGGCGGACGGGCGGCTGCCGCTCGACGTCTTGCTCGATGCGGCGATCCAGGCGGTGCGCGCGCTCGGCGAGCTTCATCGGCGCGGCTGGCTGCATGGCGATCTGCAACCGGCCAGTTTCGTCATCGCGCCGGACGGCACGGTCATGCTCCGCTCGTTCGCCCATGCGTGGGACCGCCAGGCGGAACGCGCCGCGGCAAGTGCGATGCGCGCGGATTTCGCTGCCTACGCGGCGCCCGAAGTCTCCGAAGGCTCATGGGTCGACGAGCGCTCCGACCTGTACGCGTTCGGCATCACGCTGTTCCGCTTGCTGACGGGCGCGATGCCTTACAAGGCGGCGTCGACGTCCGAATGGATGCACGCGCACGTCGCCATGCAACCGGCGCCGGCCACGACCTTTCGCGACGACGTGCCAGCCGTCCTGAACGACCTGATCCTGAAACTGATCGCCAAGGAGCCCGCCGATCGCTATCCGTCCTGCGAATCGGTGCAGCACGATCTCGAACGTGTCCTGCGCGACTGGCTGGCGGCAGGCCGCGTCGAGCCGTTCGCGCTCTGCGGCAACGATCCGCTCGCCCGTTTGCACGCGCCGGACCTGCTGGTCGGCCGCGAAGCCGAATCCCGCCGGCTCGAGGCGGTGCTGGCGGCCGTATCGCGAACCGGCGAGACGGCCATCGTGCTGATCGACGGGCCGGCGGGCATCGGCAAGACCGCGCTCGCGGAGGATTTCATGCGCCACGCGCGAGCGGCATCGCGCCCGCCCTGGTGCACGTCGGCGAAAGTCGATCAGTTCCAGCCCGCACGGCCCTACGCGCCCGTGCTGCAGGCATTGCGCACGCTATTCGGCAGTGCGCTGGCCAGGCCTGACGACGAGATCGCGGCAATCGCCGCGCGACTGCGCGACTGCGTGGGCCGTCAGGCCGGCCCGCTGTCCGGCATCTTCCCGGAGATTGCATGGCTGCTCGATGTCGAGCCCGTCGCGTTCGATCCTGCCGATACGATTCCGGAATTTCATCTGTGCCAGATCGTCGTGAATGCCTTCCGTGCGTTCGCGGCGCCGGCCGAACCGCTCGTCATGGCACTGGACGACATTCAGTGGGCAGACGACGCGACCCTCGCGTTTCTTGCGTCGATCGCGGTCGACCCGCCGGCCAACTTCTGCATCGTGGCCGGTTATCGAAGCGGCCCGCAACACGACCACCCGCCGGCCTTCCGCCGCTTCCTGCAACAGCTCGACCCCGCCCGCCTGTCGGCGCTGACGCTGGCGCCGCTCGACATGCCCGACGTCACGCACATGCTGGCAGGCATGCTCGGGGACGCGCCGGCCCGGCTGTCTGGCCTCGGCGACATCGTTCACCGCAGGACGGACGGTAATCCGTTCTACATCCAGCAACTGCTGCGCACGCTGATCGACGAGCGGCTCCTCGGCTACGACCCGGCGACGCAAACGTGGCAATGGCATTCGGCCGACATAGACGCGCGCCACCTGACCGAGAACGTCGTGAGCCTGCTCGCGACCCGAATGCAGCGGTTGCCGGCAGAATCGAGAATGCTGCTGTCGCTGCTGGCGTGTATCGGCACCGATGCCGACGACGCCCTGTTGTGCGCTGCCGCCGGCAAGACGTTTGCCGAACTCCGCTTCTGGCTGGACCCCGTGCGCCAGGCGGGCTTCGTGTCGCTTTCGGAAAACCGCTGGCGCTGCGTTCACGATCGCGTCGTCGAGGCCGTCCATGCGCTCGCCGGGCGCGCGGAGCGGGCGCAGTGCCACGCCCGGATCGCCGCCGCGATGCTCGGCCGTACGAACGCGCAGTCGACCGAATCCCTGCTGGAACTCGCCGCCCAGATCGAGCAGGCGAAAGCCGCGCCGCTCGACGGCACGCTCGCGCTCGCTTTCGCGGAGGCGCTGGTCGCGGCGGCGGAGGCGGCGGCCACGGCCGCCGCGCGCGAGCGCGCGTTGTCGTTTCTCGCGTCCGCGCAAGCGCTGCTCGGTCCGCACGCATGGTTGCAACACTACGAGCTCGCGAGCCGGATCGGCATCCTGCGCAGCCGCCTGCTGCTCGCGATCGGCGAAACCGCGCAGGCATCGGACGCGATCGACGAGCTCATGGCCCGTACACGCACGCCGGCCGATCGCGCCGAGGCACACCGGCTGAAGGCCGCGCAGCTCACCGTGGAGTCGCGCTTCCGGCAGGCCGTCGACGTCGCGCTGGCCGGGCTGGCGCAGTTCGGCGTGGAACTGCCGGCAGAGCCGGCCGAGGCCGATCTCGCGGCGGCCTGCGACGCCGTGCGGGAAGCGCTCGGCGGCCGCGCCATCCGCGACCTCGTCGACCTGCCCGTGATGACCGATACGCGCGTCGAAGCCACGATGGCGCTGCTGACCGCACTCGAAGCCGCGATGTTCTATCCGAGCGGCGGGCTGATGTTGCTGCACTTCGCGACGATGGTCCGGCTGACCCTGCGCCATGGCGTCACCGCCGCGTCGGTGCAGGGGCTCGCGTGGTACGGCGTCGGCATCGCCGAGCATCACGACGCGTATGAAGAAGGCTTCGAATTCGCGAAGGTCGCGCTCGCGCTGGTCGATCGCCACGGCTTCGAGCGCTACCGCTCGGCGACGCTGATCGCGCTCGACCAGGTGAGCGTCTGGACCCAGCCGCTATCCTACGCACTCGGCCGCGCGCGCGATGCGAAAGCGGCGGGCAATGCGAGCGCCGAGCTGCGCTGGATGTGCTACAGCTGCAACCACATCGTCAGCGATCTGCTCTCGATGGGCGAAGCGCTGCCGGCGATCCGCGACGAAATCGATCCGTTGCTGCAGATCGCGCGCGGCGCGCGATACGACGACATCGCCGACCTCGTGTCCACCCAGTCCGAATTCGTCGACGCGCTGCAACTCGGTTACGACCGGCCGATCGGCACCTGGCGCGCCCGTGCGTCGACGAAGACGCCGATGTCGGTCCTGCAGTTCTGGACCGACGTGCTCGCCGGCCAGGCGGCCTTCCTCTACGGCGACGCGGACGCGGCGCGTGCGTCGCTCGATGCCGCCGCATCGAGCGCGTGGTCGACACCCGCGCACATCATGCTGTCCGACTTCCACCTGTTCGGCGTGCTGGCCGGAATCGCGAGCGATCGTGGTGCCACGCCGCCCGAGCGGCTACTCGAACGCCATGCGCCGCAACGCGCCCGCTTCGCCGCGTGGAGCGAGCACAATCCGGCCACGTTCCGCAACAAGCTCGCGCTGATCGACGCCGAATTCGCGCGCGTGCGCGGCGATCATGTCGTCGCGATGCAGCAGTACGAGTCCTCGGCCAGCCTCGCGGCGGAACACGGTTTCGTGCACGAACAGGCGCTCGCGCACGAACTGGCCGCGCATCACGCCACCTCGCTCGAGCTCGCCGGCCCCGCGCGCCACCAGCTGCGGCTCGCCCATGCGTGCTATCGGCGCTGGGGCGCGACCGGCAAGGCGCAGGCGATGGAAGCACGGCATCCGTTCCTCGTGATGGACCCGTCGCCGGGCCGCACGGCCATGCCCGCACGCGAAGATCTCGATTTCGCGCTCGCGATGCGCGCGGCTCATCTGCTGTCCGAAGAAATCGTGCTGGAGCGCCTGATCCAGACGCTGATGCGCAACATGATCGAATACGCCGGCGCACGCTACGGCCTGCTGCTGCTCGCCCGGCACGACCGGCTGACGATCGAGGCGACCGCGCGCGTCGTCGGCAGCGACGTGATCGTCGATATTGCCCGCAGCGAACCCACCGAGCAGGATGTCCCGCTGTCGATCCTGAATACCGTCGCCCGGACCCGCAAGCAGGTCGTGCTCGCGAACGCACAGCGCGAAGGCGTACCCGACCACGCCGACAGCCTGCGCGCCCACCCGACGCGCTCGCTGTTCTGCCTGCCGCTGTTGAAGCAGGGTGCGCTGATCGGCATGCTGTATCTCGAGAATGCATTGACCAACGGCGTGTTTTCGCCGCGGCGTATCGCAATGCTGGAAGTGCTCGCGCCGCAAGCGGCCAATGCGCTCGAATCCGCCCGGCTCTATGCGGAACTGATCGACGAGAATGCGCGCCGGCTCGAAACCGAGGCCGCGCTGCGGCATGCTCGCACCGAACTCGCGCGCACCGCGCACATGACGGTGATGGGCGAGCTGGCCGCGTCGATCGCGCACGAGATCAATCAGCCGCTGACGAGCATCGTGTCGAGCGTCGGCGCGTGCATGCGCTGGCTGCGCGGCACGCAACCCGATCTCGGCGAAGCGCTCGCGAGCCTCGAAGACATCCGTGCATCCGGCGTGCGTGCGGCCGACATCGTCCGCGCGTTGCGATCGCTCGCACGCCAGGCACCGCCCGCGCTGGCACCGCTCGCGATCGACGACCTGATTCGCGACATGCTGCATCTCACCGCGACCGAAATCGACGCGAAGCAGGTGGCGCTACGCGTCGACCTGCATTGCGGCGATATCGCCGTGATGGCGGATCGCACCCAGCTCCAGCAGGTGATCCTGAACCTGGTCACCAACGCGCTCGACGCGACCGACGGCCTGGCCACGTTGCGCGAACTCGAGATCGCGTCGCATGTCCGCGACGGTCATGCAGTCATCTCCGTCGCCGACCGCGGCGCCGGTATCGATGCCGACATCGCGAACCGGATCTTCGATCCGTTCTTCACGACGAAATCGCACGGCATGGGGATGGGCCTGGCGATCTGCCGCTCGATCGTCGAAGCGCATGGCGGCACGCTTGAAGCCGCGCCGCGCGACGGGAACGGCACCGTGCTGACGTTCCGGCTGCCGGTGTAGACGACAGGCTGACGCATGAACGCCCGCGCTGGAACGGGCCGTGCGCCCGTTCAGAACGTTTCAGCGCAGCTTCAGGAAATGGTGCCAGCGCACGCGTAGACTGCCTCCATCCACTCGCATGCAGGCCACGGTCCGCACGCGGGCCCCCATACCGGCCAAACCGGTTCGCGTGGAGCGCGCATGAAGCACAAACGACTCTGGTTCGGCGCGGCAGGCGTCGCGATCGCCGGCCTGGCGGTCGCGATCGGCATCATGGTTCGGCCGTCGATCGCGCCGATCGATCCGCCTGCCCGTGCGTCGTTCGATCCGCAACTGATCAAGGCCGGCGCACGCGTGGTTGCACTGGGCGACTGCGTCGTCTGCCACACCGCACAGGACGGCAAGCCGTTCGCCGGCGGCCTGCCGCTCGCGACGCCGTTCGGCACGATCTACGCGACCAACATCACGCCGGACGCTGACACCGGCATCGGCCGCTGGTCGCGTGACGCGTTCGCGCGCGCGCTGCGCAGCGGCATCGCCCGCGACGGCCATCCGCTCTACCCGGCCTTTCCGTACATTCACTTCACGCGGATGTCCGACGACGACATCGCAGCCGCGTACGCGTACCTGATGACCCGCGAACCGGTCCAGACGAAGACGCCCGCGAACGACCTGATCTTCCCGCTCAACTTCCGTCCGCTGGTCGCATTCTGGAACGTGCTGTTCCTGCGCGAGGGCGCCTACCAGCCGGACCCGTCGCAATCCGCGCAATGGAATCGCGGCAGGTTGCTCGTCGACGGACTCGGACACTGCGCGTCCTGCCATTCGCCGCTGAATGCAATCGGCGGCGAACAGGCCGGCAAGATGTTCGACGGCGGCATCGTCGACGGCTGGGAAGCACCGCCGCTCAACGCGCTCGGCAACGCCGTCCACCCATGGACGCAAGCGCAGCTGGTCACGTACCTGCGCACCGGCCGCGCGAGCGAGCACGGCGCGGCCGCCGGGCCGATGCTCCCCGTCACGCGCGATCTCGCGACGGTGCCGGTGGAGGATGTCGAAGCCATCGCGGCCTATCTCCTGTCGATCCAGAAGCCGGCCGCGCCACGGCCCGCGACGGCCGCCGCCGGACGCGAAGCGACGACGCCTGCCGGCCGACGCGGTGCGGTGCTGTTCCAGGCGTCGTGCGCGCAGTGCCACGGGCCGGCAGCGCCGATGCAGTCGATCGGCGAGCGTCCGACGCTCGCGTTCAGCACCGCGGTCGCCGCCGACACGCCGCGCAACGCGATCCAGATGATGTTCAACGGGATCGGTTGGCATGGCGAGGACACGCTGAACTACATGCCGTCCTATCTCGACCAGTACGACGACGCGCAGATCGCGGATCTCGCCGCCTACCTCCGCGAAACGTATTCCGATCGCCCCGCGTGGAGCGGCATCGACACCTTGGCCGCGAAGCTCAGAAAGGAGGACAGCGCGCGATGATCACCCTCACCGTGAATGGCGTGCGGCACACGCTCGACATCGATCCGTCCACGCCGCTTCTTTACGCGCTGCGCAACGACCTGCACCTGCACGGCGCGAAGTTCGGCTGCGGCCTCGGACAATGCGGCGCATGCACCGTGATCGTCGACGACAAGCCGATGTTCTCGTGCCTGATCCCGGTCGCCGCGATCGGCGAGCGCCGCGTCAGGACCCTCGAGAGCCTCGGCACCGCCGAGCATCCGGGCAAGCTTCAGCAAGCGTTCATCGATCATCAGGCGGCGCAGTGCGGTTATTGCATCGCGGGCATGATCATGCGCGCGCAGGCGCTGCTCGAACGCAACCCGAAACCCACCGAACGCGAGCTGCGCACGCACATGGAACCGAATCTGTGCCGCTGCGGCACGCACATGCGGATCCTGGCGGCCGTGCGCCAGGTCGCGGGCTTGCCGGAACCGGAACCGGCAGGCGCTCCGGCCATGATCAGAAAGGGGCTCTGATGAACCCACCCGACGACATCGACGAAGGCCGCCGGCACTTCATGGTTTCCGGCGCGCTGTTCGTCGCGTTCAGCCTCGCACCGGTCGCGCGCGCCGCCGCCGAGGTCGTGATCGCGGACGAAGGCGCCGCCGTCCACGTGGCCAAGGCCACCGAGACGCTGGCCGGCAGCCTGAAGACCAATCCGCTGCTGGACGCGTGGATCAAGATCACGCCCGAGGGCAAGGTCACCGTGTTCACGGGCAAGGTCGAGCTCGGCACCGGCGTGCGCACCGCGTTGCTGCAGGTGGCCGCCGAGGAGCTGGACATGAAGCCCTCGCTGATCACGTTCCTGACCGCCGACACCCACGCGTCGCCGGACGAGGGATTGACGGCCGGCAGCCACACGATGGCGGACAGCGGCTCCGCGTTGCTGAACGCCGCCGCGCAGGTGCGCGGGCTGCTGGTCGACGGCGCGGCGAAGCAGTTCGGCGTCGATCCGCGCCTGCTCACCGTCGCCGACGCGGTCATCAAGGCGCCGGACGGCCGCACGATGCGCTACGGGGACGCGGTCCGGACCGTCGACCTGCATCGCAACGCGACACCGACCTCCCCGTTGAAAAACCCGGCCACGTTCGCCGTGATCGGCACGTCGCTGCCGCGCGTCGACATTCCGAACAAGGTCACGGGCGGCGTCAGCTACGTGCAGGACATGGAACTGCCCGGCATGCTGCATGCGCGCGTCGTGATGCCGCCCGTGTACGACGCGAAACTGCTGTCGTTCGACGAAGCCGCGATCCTGAAGATGCCGGATGTCGTGCGGATCGTGCGCAACGGCAGCATGATCGCGGTCGTCGCGCAGGGCGAATGGCAGGCAGTCGTTGCGCAGCGCGCGCTGTCCGCCGGCTGCCGCTGGTCGCCCGGCCGTACGCTGCCCGATCGCGATACGGTGCATCAGGACCTGAAGCGGATCGCGACGCAGCGCATCGAGATCGCCAATACGCATGCGCAAACCCTGCCGGCCGCGAAGACACTGAGCGCCACGTTCCTGAAGAACTACTTGATGCACGGCTCGATCGGGCCGTCCTGCTCGGTCGCGCATCTCGAGAACGGCACGCTGACCGTGTGGACCCACTCGCAGGGCGTGTACCCGCTGCGCGATGCGCTCGCCGAGATGCTGTCGATGCCGAAGCCGAGCGTCCGCTGCATTCACACCGAGGGCTCGGGCTGCTACGGACACAACGGCGCGGACGACGCGGCCGCGCATGCGGCGCTGATCGCGGCCGCGATGCCCGGCAAGCCGATCCGCGTCCAGTGGATGCGCGAACAGGAGCATACGTGGGACCACTTCACGCCGGCGATGGTCACCGAGCTCAGCGCGTCGCTCGACGCGAACGGCCGCATCGTCGACTGGAACTACGCACTGTGGAGCAGCTCGCACAACGAGCGCATCGTCAATGCCGGCCGGCTGCTGCCCGCGCGGATGCTCGAGCCGCCGTTCGTCCCCGCGCCGTCGACGCCGATGTTGCAGCCCGAGGGCGGCGGCGATCGCAACGCGATCCCGCTGTACGCACTGCCGAACATGCACATCGTCAACAACTTCTCGCCGACGATGCCGCTGCAGACGTCGGCGATGCGTTCGCTCGGCGCGCACACCAACGTCTGGGCGATCGAAAGCTTCATGGACGAACTGGCGCACGCCGCCGGCGTCGACCCGGTCGAATTCAGGCTGCGTCACATGCAGGATCACCGCGCGAGCCAGGTGATCAAGCTCGTCGCGACGAAATTCGGCTGGCCGCGGCCGCCGCGCGCACGCAACCGCGGCGTCGGCTTCGCCTTCGGCAAATACAAGAACCTGATGGCCTACGTCGCGATCGCGGTGGAGGTGTCGGTCGTTCCGGAAACCGGCCAGGTGACGCTCGAACATGCGGAAGCGGCCGTCGACGCGGGCCAGATCGTGTCGCCGGACGGCATTCGCAACCAGATCGAAGGCGGCATCGTGCAGGCCGCGAGCTGGACGCTGTACGAGGCGCTGAAATACGACACGCAGCGCATCCGCAGCTTCGACTGGAGCAGCTATCCGATTCTCCGCTTCGACGCTGCGCCGCAAACCGTGAAAGTGCATCTGGTCAATCGTCCCGGCGCACCGTTCCTCGGTGCGGCCGAGGCGTCGATGGGGCCGACCGCCGGCGCGCTCGCCAACGCGATCTTCGACGCGACCGGCCAGCGCCTGCGCGAAATGCCCTTTGCGGGCGACACGCTCAGGAAGCGCATCGACGCATAGCGGCACGACACGACCACGACAAATCGCGCCGGCACGAACCGGCGCGGGCAACACACAGGCTGGAGATTTCTCAACGATGGATACCTTGCTTTCGATGCGCGTGTTTACGCGCATCGTCGAGACGGGCAGCTTCACGCGCGCGTCGGACACGACCGGGCTCACGACGCCGCGCGTGTCCGCGCTGCTGAGCACGCTCGAGCAGCATCTCGGCTGCCGGTTGCTGAACCGGACGACGCGCCGGATCTCGCTGACCGAGGACGGGCAGGCCTATTACGAACGCTGTGTCGGCGTGCTGCGCGAAATCGACGACATGGAAGCGGCCGTCTCGCAGGCACGCAATGTGCCGCGCGGCCGTCTGAAAGTGAACCTGCCGCCGGCGATGGCGAAACAGATCATGGTGCCCGCCCTGCCCGAATTTCTCGCCGCCCATCCGGGCATCATGGTCGAGCTCGGCGTGACCGATCGCCAGATCGACCTCGTCGGCGAAGGCGTCGACTGCGTGGTGCGGATCGGCGCGCTCGACGATTCGGGGATGGTCGCGAAACGGATCGGCAGCCTGACGACCTGCACCTGCGCGTCGCCCACCTATCTCGACAGATGCGGCGCGCCCGAAACGGTGGACGACCTCGCCCAGCACGTCGCGGTCAGCCACATGTCGGCCGATACGGGCCGGCCGCGGCCCTGGGACTACGTCGTCGACGGCGAAACGCGCATCGTGCAGATGTGCGGCACGGTCGCGGTCAACGACGCCGATACCTACATCGAGTGCGGCGTCGCGGGGATCGGCCTGATCAAGACCTCGCTGTACCTGGTCGAGCCGTATCTCAAGTCCGGGCGCCTGCGCGAGGTGCTGACCGATTTCAACACGCCGCCCCGGCCGATCTCGATCCTGTATCCGCCCAATCGGCATACGCCCGTCAAACTCAAGGTCTTCGTCGACTGGCTCGCGGGGCTGTTCGCGCAGATTCCGACGCTGCAGGGCAAACGCGGTTGATGTCCGCAGGTGATGCCGATCGTCAGCGCTGCCGCGCGCATCGCATCAATCAGGCGAATCAAGACGGCTCCGGGAACCATTCAGTCCTGCCGATCCAGACTGGTCGTCGGGCTTCGCGATCCGCGACAACCGCACCGGAGGCCCGTTTCGAGAGGCGCGTCATGCAGATCGCGATCGCCGCACCGTCCGTCCAGGCCGTTTTCGACGTCCTCGGCCCCGCCGTCTCAGGCGGCCGCACGTCGCGTCGGCCTGCCTCGGCACCCGCGCATGAACCCGCGGCCCGCCCCCTTTGCGTGGCGCGCAAAGCTCGGTTGCGCCCCGGACATATTCCCTTGTTATCGGTCAATAGCCTTGACTGCAATGCGGCGACTTCCGTTTCGCCGAGACGGCAACCGTCACGCCCGCTCGACGAACGGGCACCCGACATCTCTTTTCAAGGAGTCGACCATGTCAGCAGAATCCACCGCGGGCGCCTCCCACGGGCACGCGACGAAGCTCACGCAGGGCCTCATCCTGCTGTTCGCGTTCAGTTGCGGCGCGATCGTCGCGAACCTGTATTACGCACAACCGATCACCGAGCTCATCGCACCCAGCCTGCACATGTCCGGCGAAACCGCGAGCCTCATCGTGTCGCTGACGCAGATCGGCTACGCGCTCGGCCTGTTCTTCATCGTGCCGCTGGGCGACCTGCTCGAAAACCGCAAGCTGATGATCGTCACGGCCATCGTGTCGATCGTGAGCCTCGCGGCGGCCGCGGTCGTCCAGACCCCCGGTCTGTTCCTCGCGATCTCGCTGCTGGTCGGCTTCAGCTCGGTGGCCGTACAGATTCTGGTGCCGCTCGCCGCGCATCTCGCGCCGGATCATTCGCGCGGCCGGGTGGTCGGCACGATCATGAGCGGGCTGCTGCTCGGCATCCTGCTCGCGCGCCCGCTGTCGAGCGTGGTGGCCGACGCGTTCGGCTGGCGCTTCGTGTTCGCGGCCGCCGCCGTGCTGATGACGCTCGTGACGGCCGTGCTCGCGCTGACGATCCCGTCGCGCCAGCCCGATCACCGCGCAACCTACTTCGAATTGATCGGTTCGCTGCTCCATCTGGTCCGTACGATGCCGGTGCTGCGCCATCGCGCGTTTTACCAGGGCCTGATGTTCGCGTCGTTCAGCCTGTTCTGGACGGCCGTGCCGGTCGAACTGACGCGTCACTACGGGCTGTCGCAATCGGCCATCGGCCTGTTCGCGCTCGTCGGTGCAATCGGCGCGACGTCGGCGCCGGTCGCGGGCCGCCTCGCGGATGCCGGCCATACCGTTCGGGCGACGCTGATCGCCCTGGTCGCCGGCACGCTGTCGTATGCGGTCGCGCTGATCCATGGCGCGGGACTGTATGGCCTGGTCATCACGGGCATCGTGCTGGACTTCGCGGTGCAGATGAACATGGTCCTCGGCCAGCGCGAGATCTACGCGCTGCATGCCGCAAGTCGCAACCGCCTGAACGCGCTGTACATGACGAGCATCTTCGTCGGCGGGGCCGCCGGCTCCGCGCTCGCGAGCCCGCTGTACGAGCATGGTGGCTGGCCGCTCGTCGCCGCCGTCGCCGGCGCGTTCCCGATCGTTGCGCTCGCGCACTACGTCGTGATCGGGCGTCCGCACGCGCAACACCACGCACGGACCTGAACCGGCGCCGGCACCGGTTCACGTGCGAATCCCGGCCATGCCGTTCACGCGCGGGAACGCTGCCGGCACGTCACCCGCGTTACCCCGAACTCTCCGCAGGGCGCGCCGTCGCACCGGTCGCAACCGGACGCTGTCGCACGACAGGCGCCGCCCTGCTCCACGCAAAAGGAATCCATCATGTCTTCCCTGCTCAGCCACTACGACCTGCGCGGCCTGCCGCTTCCCAACCGTGTCGTGATGGGGCCGATGACGCGTTCGCGCGCGCCGTCGCGCGGCCAGCCGACCAAACTCATGGCCGAATACTACGCACAGCGCGCGTCCGCCGGCCTGATCGTGACCGAAGCGACCAACGTCAGCCCGGCCTCCGCGTCGTTCGAACTCACGCCCGGGCTCGTCACCGACGAGCAGGCGGCCGGCTGGAAGCAGATCACGGACGCGGTCCACGCGAACGGCGGCCGCATCTTCGCGCAGCTGTGGCACGGCGGCCGGGTCAGCTCGCTGACGCTGCTGGGCGGCGATGCGCCGCTGTCGCCGTCCGGCGTCAACGACGATCTCGAGCAGTTGCAAGTGTGGGCCCAGCTGCAAAACGGCTATTACACGAAGATCCACGCAACGCCGTCGCGTGCGATGACGACGGACGAAGTCGCCGGGACGATCGACGAATTCCGCCAGGCGGCCGTCCATGCGATGGCAGCCGGCTTCGACGGCGTCGAGATCCACGCGGCCAACGGCTACCTGCCGCACCAGTTCCTGTCGTCGACGCTGAACCGCCGCGACGACCGTTACGGCGGCTCGGTCGCGAACCGCGCACGCTTTCTCGAGGAAATCGTCGACGCGGTCGGCGACGTGATGCCGCTCGACCGTGTGGGCGTGCGCATCTCGCCGTACGCGAAGTACAACAACGTGCGCGACGCGGATCCGGATGCGACGTACGCGTACGTCGGCCGCATGCTCGACGAAGCCGGCGTCGCCTATCTGCACGCGGCGGACACCAACGGCTGGAGCGGCGAGCCCGACCTGCCGCGCATCGTCGAGAACACGCGCAAGTCCTTTGGCGGCACGCTTATCGTCAACGGCGGTATCGCGCCGGATGCCGCGAATGCGCTGATCGATGCGGGCGACGCCGATCTCGTCGCGTTCGCCCGCGCGTACATCGCCAACCCGGATCTCGTCGAACGCCTCACGGCGAATGCGCCGCTCGCCGCACCGAAGACGGTCGGCTGGTATGGCGGCGACCGCGCGGGATATGTCGACTATGCGCGTCTCGACGCAACGGGCCGAACTGCCTGAACGCCGCACCGGCGGCAGCCCGGCGCGGCCGTCGCCGGGCTGCCGCGGCTGCCGGCGAAGCCGGCCGGATCTTCCGGAACGACGCCCTCAGGCGTCTTTCCAGCGCGCGCCCAGCACGCGTCCGCAGAAATTCGGCCGGTGAAAATCCGGATCGGCGCGCTCGAGTACGTCGGCACTCCACGTGCCGAACGTCGACGCCGACCGATGCGCGACCCCGCGCGCGATCGCGTCGAGGAACGCATTGCCGAACCCGTCGCCGCGCGGGTACGCGGCGAGCAACGCCCGGCGCTCGTCGACCGAATACGCGTCGAAGTCGGTTGCCATCAGGTCCGTCGCTACGGCGGACGCCAGCGCACGTGCGAGCGGCGACACGCGTGCGGCCACGCCGGGCGTCGTATGCAGCGCAATCGCGCGCCACACGTCGTCGCACACATGCTGCGGCGTCTTATGACGCAACAGGAACGCCTGCGCGGCATCGGCGCTGTCGAGCTCGTAGCGCTCGGTCGAGCGGCCATACGCGGGGCTCAATCCCATGTTCGCGTACATCGCGGCCACGTACAGCGCCTCGGCATCGCAGCGCTCGCCGGCACGGCGCGCGGCAAGCGACGCGAGGACGAACACCCGGCACGCGTGATCGGTGATCACCCGCGGCAGCGACGCGCGTGCCGCTTCGGCGGCTTCGATCGCCATCGGCGTCCGGGGAATGCGGACGCCGGCGACTTCGTCATCGGCCGATGCGCAGGTGTGCGCAGCACTCATCTCGTCTCCCTCTGCCCCGCACCGGGGGCGAAAAATCGTTCGTTCTTCGCGCGGCACGCGCCGGGGTAGCCGGCCTGCCCGCTGATCGACGCCATCCTACAAGACGACACCGGGTTGGCCAAATGCTTCGCATTGCTCGACAACTTCCGTAGCGGCCGCGCGAAGGCGCTGCGCGAGACGACCGACGCGAGCGCGTGCGGAACCGGCATCCGGGCCGGCGTCGGCTGCCGAGCACGGCTGCGCCGACGCGGCCGGACGACGCGGGACGGCACCGCCGAATTCGGCCACCGGCGACCACGCGGGGCTGACCGGCAGCGGCGGCGGCGCAAGCGGCGCGAACTCGTCGTCCGCATGCACGACCTTGCCGCCGACGACGGTCAGCACCGACGACAGCGACTTGATCCGCGCTTCGTCGATCGTGAAGTAATCGTCCGTCAGCACCGCGAAATCCGCATACTGGCCGGGCACCAGCGCGCCCTTGCGGTCGTCCTCGTTCGAGAACCATGCACTGCCGACCGTGTAGCGGCGCAGCGCTTCCATCCGGCTGAGCCGGTTGCGTTCGGGATAGAGCGCCGTGCCGCCGACCGTGCGCCCGGACACCATCCAGTACAGCGACACGAACGGGTTGTAGCTCGCGATGCGCGTCGCATCGGTGCCCGCGCCGACCGGCAGCCCGGCCGCCAGCATCGCGCGGATCGGCGGCGTGCGCGTGGCCGCTTCGGCACCGTAGCGCGCAATGAAGTACTCGCCCTGGAACGCCATCCGGTGCTGGACCGTCACGCCGCCGCCGAGCGCGGCGATGCGCGCGATGTTCGCATCGGAAATCGTCTCGCAGTGGTCGAAGAACCAGCGCAGCCCGTCGAACGGCATGTCGCGGTTCACGGCCTCGAGCACGTTCAGGAAGCGGCCGATCGATTCGTCGTACGTCGCGTGCAGCCGGAACGGCCAGCGGTGCCGCACCAGCAGCCGAACCACCGCGGCCAGTTCGGCCTCGAGCGCTTCGGGCAGATCGGGGCGCGGTTCGAGAAAATTGCCGAAATCGGCGGCCGAAACCACCAGCAGTTCGCCGGCGCCGTTCATCCGCAGGAACGCGTCGCCGTCGCCGGGCTTCGCCAGCGTCACCCATCGCGCGTAGTCGTCGAGTTCCCGTCCGGCATGCTGCACGAACAGGCTGTACGCGATGCGCACCGTCATCTCGGCGCGCTGCGCGAGCGCCAGGATCACGCGATAGTCGTCCGGATAGGACTGGAAATCGCCGCCTGCGTCGATCGCGCTCGTCACGCCGAGGCGGTTCAGTTCGCGCATGAAGTGCCGCATCGAATTCATCTGGTCGTCATGGCCGAGCTTCGGGCCCTTCTCGAGCGCCGTGTGCAGGACGGCCATGTCCGGGCGCGCGATCAGCATGCCGGTCGGCCTGCCGAGGCGATCGCGCTGAATCTCGCCGCCGGGAGGATCGGACGTGTCGCGGCCATAGCCGATCGCACGCAGCGCAGCCGCGTTCAGGAGCGCGCTGTCGCCCAGATGCATGATGAAGACCGGCGTGTCGGGCGCGATCGCGTTGAGTTCGGCCACCGTCGGCCCGCGCTTTTCCGCGAACTGGAATTCGGTCCAGCCGCCGACGACGCGCACCCACTGCTGCGCAGGCGTGCGCAGCACCTGGCGACGCAGCATGGCCAGCGCATCGGCCAGCGTCGGCACGCCATCCCAGCGCAGTTCCAGGTTGAAATTCAGGCCGCCGCGGATCATGTGCAGGTGCGAATCGTTCAGCCCCGGGATCACGGTGCGGCCCTTCAGGTCGATGCGAAGCGTGTCGGCGCGCGCATGGCGCATCACTTCGTGCCCGCTGCCGGTCGCGAGGATCCGGCCGTCCTTCACCGCGAGCGCGGTCACGAACGACTGCCGGTCGTCCTGCGTCGCGATCTTGCCGTTGCATACGATGAGGTCCGCCACTTCGGCGGATTCCGTCGCCTTAAGCACCGTCGTGCCTCCCGCTTGCGCCGAAAGCCGACATGCGGCCGCACACGGCACGCACCCGGATTGACGATACACGGACCATCCACTTCCCCTTGAACGTTGATCGATCGGACCGACGGGCCGCGGCGCGATGGCGCGGCTGCGTCCTGCGCGGGCCGGGCGCGCCGCTACGCCATCTGCTGCATCGCATCCGCCGCCTCGTGCCGCATGCGGGTACGGCCCGTCGAAGGCGCCGTCTCCGGTAGCACGAAGTTCTGCACGCGCGCCAGCCGGCGAACGTCGAACGCACGCGATTTCGGATCGAAATGCCCCGTCAGACCGGCCACCAGCGACGAGGCCTGCCCGGTCCGCCCGCGCTCGATCAGGTGATCGGCGAGATCGAGCGTGCCGCGCAGCGCCCACATCGCGGCCCCTTGCCCGTTCGCGGCATGGATTCCCATCAGGAGATGACGGTGCCCGTCGGCTTCACAGGCCATTGCAAGGTCCGCATCGGCGGTGCGGGCCTGTTCGAGCATCGCCAGCCCCCGGGCGCGCAACAGTTCGGGCACGAACAGATGCTCGCCGTGCGCGCGGCAGCGCACGAGCGTCGCGTCGAGCTTCCCGCATGCCTCCGCCGCGCGGCCCGTACGCGTCAGTCCTTCCGCGTACGCGACGATCAACGGCGCGAGCACGCGCCGGAATCCGCTCGCTTCGATACGCCGCAGCGCAGGCTCGAGCCGCGCGAGACCGGCACCGGGGTGCCCGCTCTGCATATCGAACTGTCCGGCCAGGCATTCCGCGTGGCTGAGCCAGATGTCGAACCCGTTCGCCTCGGCGGTCGATCGCAGCGTGCCGAGATAGTCGGAAATCACGTCGTGGTCGCCATAGCGCAATGCAATCGGCACGGCCGCGGCGCCGAGCACGACGCACAACGCCAGCCCCGCGCCGGCGCGGCGCGCGCATTCGACCGCCTGTGCAGCCAGTCGCATCGCATGTTCCGGGTCGCCCTGCATCCACACGAGCCGCGTCAGCATCGTCCTGCCGAGCGTCGCGACGTCGACGCCCAGCGCCGCCTCCGCGCACGACGGTTCGCCAACCTCGGCCAGCTCGTCCGTCGCGGCCTCCAGCCGCTCGCGCGCCTGCGCATGCTCGCCGAAGTAATGCAGCGAGGTCGCGACCATCGCGTTCGCCAGCAGTCGCTGCGACCGGTCGCCCCGCCGCTCGGCGGCGCGCTCGAAGCGCGTCGCGTAGCGCAACGATTCGTGGATGTCGGAGCGCGTCAGCATCGTGTTCCACAGCCCGACCAGTGCGCGCGCATCGAACGCCTCGTCGCCGATCCGGCCTGCAAGACCGAGCGTCCTGTCCCACATCGCGGCGGCCGTATGCGAATCGCCGTCGGTATGCAGCAGCGCCGCCGCATAGGCCGCGCGCAAGCGCATCTCGCGCGCCGCTTCGACGGGCGCGACGCCCTCGGCCTCGATCGCGTCGAGCGCCCGTCTCGCCAGTATCGAACATTCGCGCATTCGCGCCGGCTCCAGCAATGCGCGCGCCAGCGCGTCCGCGTCCAGCGCCTGCGGCCCGGCCGCCACGGGCTCGTGCGGCGCCTGCGCATGCGCGGCGAGACGCAGGCCCGCGAGATCCAGGGCGGGTGCCTGCGTCTGCATCCGCGCTTCTTCCTGCTCGCGTTCGTAGCACGCGTGACGCTCGGCGACGGCGTCGAATTCGCCCTCGTTGTGCAGCTTCTCCAGCGCATACGCGCGCGTCGACTCCGTCAACCGGTAGCGCGCCTGCGCGCCGTCGAACTCGACGGTCACCAGCGACTTCGCGACCAGTTCGCCGAGCACCGCGATCATCTCGGCGGCCGACATGCCGGGTTCCATCGCAACTTCGCGGGCGGCATCGAACGTAAACGGGCCGATGAAGCACGCCATCCGACGAAACAGCGCGCGCGCGGCCGCATCCAGCAGCACGTAGCTCCAGTCGAACGTCGCCCGCAACGTCTGGTGCCGCGGCAACGCCGAGCGCAGCCCGCCCGTCAGGAGGTTCAACCGGTCGTCGAGACGTGACGCGACGATCTCGAGCCCGAGCGTCGCGACGCGCGCGGCAGCCAGTTCGATGGCAAGCGGGAGCCCGTCGAGACGCCGGCAGATGTCGCCGATCAGCCTGATGCCCGCCGGATCGACCGCGCAGTCGGGCGTGGCGGCACGGATCCGCGCCAGGAACAGTTCGACGGCCGAATGGCGCACCATCTCGTCGACGGTTGCGCTGCCGTCCGGCACCGCCAGCGGACTCACGCGAAATACGGCCTCGACCGAGATGTGCAACGGTTCGCGACTCGTCACGAGCACGCGCAGCGATGCGGCGCGCGACGTCAGCGTATCGACGAGGTCGGCAACCAGGTCGACGACGTGCTCCGCGTTGTCGAGCACGATCAGGCCTCGCGACGCGGCGAACGCATCGCCGATCCGGTCGATGTCCGGCAAGCCATCCGCATCGAGCCCGAGTTCCGCGGCAATCGCGAGCAGCACGTCGTCGCGCGTCACGGCACTTGCCAGCGCCACGAACAGGACGCGCTCGCCGGAGCGGCTGCGCAGTTCGTGCGCGACCCGGTCGGCCAGGCTCGTCTTGCCGATGCCGCCCGCGCCGACCAGCGTGACGACCGGCGCACGTTCGATCATGTCGAGGATCTGCTCGATCTCGGCCTGACGCCCGACGAGCGGCACCGGACGGGCAGCCGCGACGGCGTCGGGCGGCAACGCGGTCGCGCGCGGCGCCGGCTCGTGCGCGACGGCGGGATTCGCGATCAGCACGTAGCCGCGGCCCGGCACCGTCTTGATCAGGTCGCGGCTCGCGCCGAGCGCCTTGCGCAACGTCGCGACATGGACCTGCAGGCGGTTCTCCTCGACGATCAGGCCCGGCCAGACGGCATCCATGATGTCGTCCTTCGACACGACGGAACCGTTGGCGCGATGCAGTACTTCCAGTATGTCAAGCGCGCGTGCGCCGATACGCAGCGACGCGCCGCGGCAGCGAATGTCCCGCTGCTCGAAATCCACCGACAACGTCCCGATCTGGATCATGGCCGCCTCCAGGTTCCCCACGATGACCGCCATGTGAACACGGCCGTTCACCGGGGCGGGAGTGCGCACCCGGCCAGCCCTGCAGGCCGGGTGCAAATCTCAAAAAAGTGGGCCGAGTGTAAACGCCGGAAATATAAAAATCTTGAAGGAAAATGCGCTGGCGACCACCGCGCGGGCACGCCGCCGTACCCGCGTCGCGCGATTGCAAATGGGGCGATATCGATCAGAATGGCGCCTTCGCTTGCCGTCCGGGCCTGGCGCGGCACGGATCGGGCCGAATCCGGCATGCCGTCAGCCAGTGGACATTTATTCAAGTTATCTTGGGCCTGTCAGACGTGCTATATAAACTGCACGTAAAAATGCTCGCCCGCCGCACCCCATCGAAGGATTGTTCCGCCATGCCAGATCCCCTCGCCGCGCCACTTGTCGCGAAACCGAAAGACACGCTCGGATGCCTGTCGAGCCTGCTGTCGAAGGATATTGAAAGGTCGGTCGGCGGGCTGAAGCTCCATCGCAAATGCATGCGTGACGAGCAATTCGAGCGCATCGAGATGGCGCCCAGCGATCGCGGCTTCCTGATCGGCGTATCGCTCAATGGCGGGCACCGGCGCACGATCTACGGCGGGGCCGGCAAATCCGAGCGGTGGTTTCAGCACAACTCGATCTACATCCGCGACTTTTCCCGGAATTTCCGCGCGGACCTGCACGGCAAGTTCGACTTTGTGCTCGTCGAGCTGTCGCACGGCTACCTCGACGACTTGAGTCGCGAGCACGACGGAACGGAAATCGGCGGCCTGACCTGCGCGCCCGACGCGCAGGACACGGTGCTCGGCCATCTCGCGCACGCGGTCGCCGACAGCCTCGACGGGCCCGGCGCGCTGAACACGCTGTTCGTCGAGCAGATGGGGCTGGCGATCGGCACGCATCTGGCGCGCCAATACGGCAATACGCGCGCGCGCGACCTGCAACGCAAGGGCGTGCTGTCGCCGGCCAAGGCCGCGCTCGCCAAGGAACTGCTGATGGAGAAGGCGGATCTCGGCGTGTCGATCGAGGAGGTCGCGAGCGAATGCGACCTGTCGCGCGGCTATTTCATCCGTGCGTTCTCGCGCACGACGGGACGCACGCCGCATCAATGGCTGCTCGAGCAGCGCGTGATCCGCGCCCGACAACTGATCGAAACGACCGACATGACGCTCGCGGAAATCGCGGCCGTCTGCGGCTTCGCGGACCAGAGCCATCTGAACCGCGTGTTCGCACGCATCGTCGGCCATCCGCCCGGCGCGTGGCGGCGCGAACTGTCGCGCTGATTCCGTCACGCGCGGCAACGGCTCCCATGCGCCATGCTCGTCATCGAAGCGGCGTCGTGCCGTGGTCGACCAGGAACCCGTTGATCGATCCCTGAACGGGCGGCTCGGGAAACGCGCGATCGAGATCGCGCCGGATCTCGTCCTTCGACATATCGCGGAAGACCGTATCGACCGGAAACGGATGCGTGCCGTCGGACAGCGCAACGACCTGCAGATCGCCGCGCTACCAGCCGAACTTCGCCTCCATGCCGACATAGTCGGCATTGCGCGCACCGAGCGCGCGAATCGAGTCGGCGATCTGGAAGTGCACGGCCTCGACGGCCAGCGCCACGTTCGCATTGACGAGCCAGTCCACGCGCGCCTGCGCATACATGCCCGTCCACGAGCCGCCCTTGCCGGCCGTGCCGGGCACCGCCGACATCCCTTGCCCGTAGATCGCGTCGGCCGTCGTCTCGCGCCACTGGAAACCGACCGCGGTCAGCACCGTCACGTTGCTCGCCGGCTTGAACGTCAGCGAAGGCTTCACGTGAATCAGGTTGCTGTAGCCGGTGTAGCCAGCAAGCGTGAAGTAATAGCCGTTCGGGAACAGCGGGTTGAAGGTGCCCATGCGCCCGTCGCCGGGATGCCTGTCGCCCGACGCGCCGTCGACCTGGAGGCCGATGCGCGGCGTGCCCGCCGTCTTCGTGAACGTGTAGCCGCCCAGCGCGCCGAACGCCCACGCACCGATCGTGTCCTGCCCGATGTGCCCCGTCTGAAGCATCGCCTCGACGTCCCAGTCGAGCCGGCCGGATTTGCCCGCGTAGCGCATGTCGAATACGTCGCGCCGCTCGTTCCCGGCCCCCGCGAGATAGCGCGCGTTGTCGCGCGTATAGCGCGACCAGTAGCCCGACAGGTCGCCGGGGCCCGTGCCGTTGCGCTCGATGCGCACGCCGTCGAATCTCAGGTGCCGGTTCGACACGTCGTCGAACGCCGCGTCGTTGCGGTACTGCACCGGGCGCGTCACATAGCCGATCAGCCGCCATTTGCCGATTTCGTAATCCGCCCACAGTGCGTCGAACGCCTGGCGCACGTTCGGGCCGTCCCGCACCGACACGAAACGCTGCAAGTCGTAGGCCATCTCCTGCCGGCCGATGCGGGCCTTGAACGTGCCGCCGCCGATCTGGTCGACGTACGCGACGAACGCCTGCTCGAGATCGAGCTGATCCTTGTCCACCGTGCCGACCGTGTCCTTGCCGAACGGCCGCGCATCGACGAACTGGACGAACGCCTGAAAATGCCCGGCATAACGCAGGTCCGCGTGCACCGTCGCGCGCTGGATCACGTAATTGTCGTCATGCGCGGCACCGAGCCCGAACAGCGGCGCGTTGTTCAGCTCGAAGCGCTCGCGCAGGTTCGCGCCGAGCGACAGATAGGTCGACGGGTCGGCGCCCAGCGGGATGTACTTCAGCGAATCGAGCGGCTTGCGCGGCACGCATGGATTCGCGAGCACCGACCAGTCTTCCTGCCAGCGGTTGAACAGCACCGTGGGACGCTTCGCGGTGCACGCGGCGCCGGCGGTCGATGCCGGCGCCGCGGATTCCTCGGCACCGGCCGCCGTACCGGCGTACGTCGCGACGCCGCCCGCCAGCACGGCGGCGGGCAGCACGCGCCGCCACGCCCGTTTCATCGGCCGGCGGCCCATCATTTCGACCGCGAGTGGATCTCGGCGACGTAGCCGCCCGGGAACTGCACGAGCGCGGCGTCGCGCCCGTCCGACGTGAACGTCGGCACCAGCACGGTCACGCCAGCGGCCTGCGCCTGCTTCAGCGTCGCGGCCAGATCCGGCACTTCGTAGCCGGTCATCTCGCGGCCGAACGGGTAAGGCAGATGGCCGTCGGTGGCGAGCACCGTCATCTTGCCGAAACCCGACTCGATACGGATGCGGCGGTACGTGTCGTTCGGCCGGCCGATCTCGATGCCCGGCGCCTTGCGCACGTCGGACACGACCTTGCCGCGCGAGAACGCGACGAAGTTGCGCACCAGCTTGCTCGCGCTTTCCGGCGAGACGTACACGCGGTTTTCCGGCACCGTCTGCAGCGGATCGTAGTGCGGCGCCTGGGTGTGCCAGTAAAGCTGCATGTTCACGCCGCCCGGCCAGCGGACGATCGCGTCTCGGCCGATCGGGTCGGGGAACGTGTCGACGATCACGTCCGCGCCGTGCGCGCGCGCCGACTTCACCGCGACGTCCATGTCGGTGACGAGATAGCCGGTGCGCTCCTCGCAGAACGGATACGGGATCGGCGTCTTGAAGCCGAACACCGAGATCGTGCCGACCGGCGTCAGCACGAGCTGCGACATCGTCTGGCTCGGCGTCGGCGTGACCTGGAACACACCTTGCTGCGACTTCTTGCCGCCGAAGGTCGCGACGAAGCTGTCGGTGAAGCGGTCGAAGTCTTCGGGCGCGACGCACACGTGCGTCGTGTCGTATTGCGGGCCGACAGCAACGGCCGGCACACGCGCGGACGAGGTCTCGAGCAGACGCGTCTCGTCGGCATGGGCCGGCACGGTCGCCAGCAACGCGCCGAGTACGACCGTCGACGCGGCCGTCATCCCCCATACCTGCCGCAATTTAAGTGCAATCATCGTGTTCTCCTTGATAGTGGCAAGCGCAGCGGCCCGCTGCGCGCGCATTCAGCGTGACGTCGGCCGCACGTCGGGCCGACCGGATTGATAGGTGAGGAAGCCCAGCACCGCGAGCGGCAGCGCCAATGCCCAGAAAGCCGCGAACAGATAGGCCGTGGCACCCGCGCCCGCCCCGAGCGCAAAACCCACGATCGGCGGCAGCATGCGCCGCAGCCGCACTCGCGCGGCCTCCCGTTCGGCAGGCGCCGCGAGCGGCACGAGCCAGTCGAACGCATCGATCACCGCCTGCGTGACGTTGCCCGTCATCACCGTGTTGGCGACGACCGAGCGGGCCGTCAGCCGGCCGTGCGCGTTCTGGACGCCCATCGCCGCGGCGCCGAGCAGGCCGCACAGGATCGTCCGCGGCGCATCGGCGTCGGCGATCGGCGACGCCATCACGCCCGCCAGCATGAACCCGGCCAGCAGCACGGCCTGCAGCGCATACAGCGAACGTGCACGCACGCCATGGCCCAGCGAACGCATCCGATGATCGAGCACGCGCGCGCCGACGATGCCGGCGATGAAGGCCGGAAACGCGAGCCACTTGATCATGAGCCCTTGCCCGACGCCGGCCAGCCCCGAGCCGATCAGGATGAAGTTGCCCGTGACGTGCGCGGTGAACAGGCCGAACAGCGCGACGAAGCCGAGCGTGTCGACGTAACCCGCGATCGACGCGAGAAACACGTCCTCGCCGCGCACGCGATCGGGCACTGCTGCGGCGCCTGCGGTTACTGGTTGCGACGGCATGACGCGGCTTCCTTGAAGGTGTCGATTGCGCCGGCGACCGCAATGCGTGCGCCCGGCGAGATCAGATAACGCATGTTCCGCTCCGGTTTCGCCGGCCGGTCCGGCTTGCCGACTGGCGTCCGACCCATGCAACGGCTCGTCAGCCAGACTAGACAAGGGCAGCCTTAATGTCATGGCGGCGGCCTGAATTTTTCTGAATGCGTCGCTCGCGCGCGAGACGGTGCGGCCGGCCCAATGCGACGCAGGACATCCCGCGCGGCCACCCAAACCGCGCCGCCAGCCGGATTCGCTGGCCGCGATCGTGTTATTTTTCGATCGATAGTTTAGGCATGCGCGCCGTCAGGAGCCGATGAATGACCGAAAGAAAACGCAGCACGCCGACCCGCGAACCCGGGACCGACGCCGACGGCAACGCCGTCACGCGAGGCCGTCGGCTCACGCCGGAAGCGCGCGAGCGGCAGATCGTCGAGAAGGCGATCGAGCACTTCGCGACACACGGCTTTTCCGGCAGCACGCGCGAGCTCGCGCGGCAGATCGGCGTCACCCAGCCGCTGCTGTACCGGTACTTTCCGAGCAAGGAAGCGCTGATCGATCGCGTCTACGACGAGATCTACACGTGGAATCCCGACTGGGAAAAAATGATCTCCGATCGCAAGGTCCCGCTGCAGGAGCGGCTCGTCGCGTTCTACCGCGACTACGCGCAAACCATCCTGCGGCGCGAATGGATCCGTACCTTCATCTTCGCGGGGCTCAGCCGCGAGGGTTTCAACACGCGCTACCTGTCGCGGCTGCGCGAACGCGTATTCCTGCCGGTGCTGCGCGAACTGCGGCACGAATACGCGATCGCCACGCCGGCGACCGAGGCGCAGCGCAATGCGGAAATCGAACTGGTCTGGAGCCTGCACGCGAGCATCTTCTATCTCGGCGTCCGCAAATGGGTCTACGGCCTGACGGTGCCCGACGATCTCGACACCGAAATCGAGCGGCTGGTCGACGCGTTCCTGAACGGCACGCCCGCCGCGCTGCAGCAGCTCAGGTCGGGCGCGACCGCCCGGCGCCGCCGGCGCGCGTAACCAGACGAATTCAGAACAATTTATCCGGCGCGCCGCCCGCTTCACCTATCCTCGACAGGCATTCGCAGCCGCGCCCGTTGCGCGCAGGCCGAACCGAACCGGGACCGCCGCATGACCAACGCCACGCCTTCGATCACCCATCACACCGTCACCGCGAACGGCATCCGCCAGCACTACATCGATGCCGGCAGCGGGCCCGTCGTCGTCCTGCTGCTCGACTTCCTGAAGCACTGGGAAGGCTGAATCGCCACGCACGCGAAGGATCATCGGGAGGAAGCAATCATGAGCGAAGTTTCAGGCCCGCTGGCGGTCGTCGTCGGCGGATCGGTGGGCGGACTTTTCACGGCCACCGCACTGCGGGCGGCCGGATGGCGCGTCAAGGTGTTCGAGCAATCGCCGAACGACCTCGACAGCCGCGGCGGCGGCATCGTGCTGCAAGCGCCGATCGAACGCGCATTCACGTTCGGCGGCGTGCCCATGCCGCGCGATGCGGGCGTCGATTCCATCGACCGGATCTATCTCGACGCACACGACCGGATCGTGCAACGTCTCCACCGGCCGCAAACGCAGACCGCGTGGAACGTGATCTACAGGGACCTGAAACGCGCGCTGCCCGCCGGTGTCGTGCACGCCGGCGTGTCGTTCGAGCGGTTCGAGCAGGAAGGCGACGGCGTGATCGTGCATTTCGCGGACGGTCGCGTCGAGCAGGCCGACTTGCTGGTCGGCGCCGACGGCGGCCGCTCGACCGTCCGCGCGCAACTGCTTCCCGACGCGCAGCCCGCGTACGCGGGCTGTGTCGCGTGGCGCGGGCTCGTCGACGAGCACCTGCTTCCCGACACGGTGCTGCAGGTACTGCGCAACCGCTTCACGTTTCAGCAAGGCGACGCGCATCTGTTCCTGACTTATCTCGTACCCGGCCGCGACGGTGCGATCGAACCGGGCAAACGGCGCGTGAACTGGGTCTGGTACCGGCGGCTCGCGCAGGACCGCTTGCCGTCGCTGTTCCTGGCGCGGGACGGTACGCAGCGCGACGGTTCGCTGCCGCCCGGCGCGATGCGGGACGACAACCGGCTCGAACTCGTGGACGCCGGCCGCCGCATGCTGGCGCCGACGCTCGCCGCGCTCGTCGATGCGACGCACGCGCCGTTCGCGCAGGCGATCCGCGATCTCGCGGTCGACCGCATGGTGTTCGGCCGCGCGGTGTTGCTCGGCGACGCGGCCTGCCTCGTCCGGCCGCACACGGCCGCCGGCGTCGCGAAAGCGGCCGAGAATGCGGTCGGTCTCGCCGAGGCGCTGCGCGGCGTCGCGCGCGGCCCCGCTTTCGACGCCGCGCTGTCGCGCTGGGAAGCCCTTCAGCTCGCGGCCAATGCGTCGCTGTCCGAACTCGGCATCTCGCTCGGCACCCGGATCATGGGGCGCGCGTGACCGGTCGGTGGCCACGCGCCGATCCATGACTCATGTCCACCGAGGCGCCGACGAGGCGTCATGTTCCCGTTCGATGCGGCGCAACGCGCGTCGCATTCGCGGGCGGCGCCCCGCCCTCGCAGCATGGCGCGACACGCTTCTGCATCCGATCCGATATCCAGAAGTGCTATCCTTTCGACCATAAGGCAGAAGGCGAGCAAGCAAAACGCCACCTCGTCCAGGACACTCGCGGCACCCGAACCGCCCCTCCCCACATCCGTTCCCGTTGCCCGGCAAAACCGGGCATCCGCACGTCAGCCAGCCGATTCCCCACCGATTGCGCCGGCCGTACGTTGCACCGTCACTTTCCTACGGAGACGCGATGACAACTCGAATCGACCGACGAGCCTTCCTGATGGTCAGCGCCTGCAGCGCAGTACTGCCGCTTCTCGCCGCGTGCGGCGGCGACGACGGCACGCCACTGACCCGATCGCGCGCCATCGCATCGGGTCTCGGGGAAAAAGCCGCTCCGCCCCTCCATGCGTTCGACGAGAACGACTTGCTGGTTCCCGGTTTCAAAATGAAGCTCGGCGACATCAGGACGCAAATCGAGCAATACCAGCCGGCGGCCATCGCGATTGCGGATGTCGTCAATGCGGCGTTGTCGGCCGATACGCTGCCGGGGCTCATCGCATTCGGCGAAGTCACGATCAAGGCACTCGCCTCGTTCATTCCGGGCGCCGGGCCGCTCGTCGGCGAAGTACTGAACCTGTTGTTCACCCACCTGAATACGCTCTTCGAGCGCGGGCCGGATGAAGAATCGGTGATCCGTCGCATTGCGACGGACGAGATTTCGAAAAACAACGTCGAAATCATGCGTCAGACGCTGGCGGGCATCAACGACGACCTGCACTTCCTCGTCGAATTCGTGCGAAACAACGCACCGCCCTATTCGGCGTCGATGCGCGACACCATCGTCGCGAAGTTCGTGGCGTTCTGGAGCGGTTGCACGATGCTCACGCCGCTGTTCCTGATCAAGGGTTCCGAATATCAGGGGCTGACGATGCATGCGCTCGCCTGCGGCGCGCAGTTGTCGATGTATGGCGTATACCTGTCGATGCGCAAGGAACTCGCTCTCGCACCCGACACGGTCGCCGCGACACTGAGCGAGATGCGCGAGAAGATCTATCGATACCAGAATGCCATGCAGAAAGTGCTCGCCGCGCACTTGAACTCGCTTTCCGATCCGGACAAGAAGAACGAGTACGTCCGCAACTTCTATACCCTTGGTTATGCGAAGTTTCTCGATTCGGCGAAGGGCTACTTCACGGCGTTGCACCAGACGAAGATCGACTTTCGCAACTCGATGGAGATCTACACGCACGAGGTCTTGCGCAGAACGGCCGACGCCACGCTTCCGTCACGCACGTCGTACGTGACGGACCTGCTCGCCATCTGCCATTGCGGTTACGGCGGCGATCCGTGCGTCGTCCGCATGAATCAGACATTCGTCGACGGCGCAGGCCGAGCGACCCACATCGACTCGCAAGGTTGCACCGGCGACTTCGACGGTGTGTCGGGCAGCCTGCTCGCGATTCAGCACTCGTTCGCCGCGAATCAGTCGGCGGGCGAGTTGACGGATGGTCTCGGCTGCATCTGGAAAGCGTCCGTGCGGGGAGCGATCTTCAGCCGCAACGAAAACCAGTATCTCTATGCGCTGCAGGTGCAGGACGGCACCGGCACACGCTATTCGGCGGCAGTCGACGGATACGGCAGCGTCCTCGATCTGGTCGACAATCCGGATTACATACAGTCGTATGCGCCCGGCAACCCGGCGAGGCTCGAGCCGGGTTACTTCGTCTCGGCGTTCCTGACCGCACCGGGCACCTATTCCGGCAAGACGTGTCGCGAAGATTCGGGCAGCAGCGTTCCATATGCCGGCATGGCACTGCGACACTACTCGTCCGCATCGCAACTCGCGGAATTGCACGGCGCCGACGTCGGCCTCGAACTCGACCTCACCTGCGGCTTCAGCCTGGCGGATTCGTCGACGCTCGGCGCACCGACCGGCTATCCGGACGTGATGATCGGCAAGTCGATCCTGGTCGGCAAGCACCTGACCTTCGTCGTGACGAACCGGACCGCGGCACCTGTCGCCTGCCGCCTTGTCCCGCTTCTGGCAGACGTCCGGACGAGCTCGGACACGTTCGTCAATCTGACGCTCGTGACGCCCGACACGCAGCGCACGCTCGCCTCGGTCACGCTCGCCGCGCATGGAAGCGGCCCCGCGCTGCTTGGCGAGGACGGCCGGGAGTTCTTCCATTACGAAACGAACGACATATTCCCGTTCGCGCCCGGCGTGAACCATGTGCAAATCGCGCGTGGCGCGGATCTCGGCGAAAACGCCTTTCGCTTCGCGAGCTTGCTCGTCGTGCCGATGCGAACATGAGCCGGCAATGCGCGTTATCGGGGACCCCGGCGCGGAAGCCTGAACAGGTTGCGCCGTCCGGGCCTACGCCACGGCATGGCGATTGCGCGGATAACTCACGGCATGCCCGCCACCGGACATGAAAGTGGTCCCGCCTTCGTCGTCCGACTGAATCGGCCGGTCCTGCTTCAGCGGAAACCCGCCGTCAACCGCACTCCGCAGCGGTGAAATCGCCGGGCGGCAAAGGCCGGTTCGCCACGGCACGACGAGCCAACCCAGGATGCCGCGACGCTCACGCCTGGTCGGGCGATCGCCCCGCCCATCGTTTCAGCCGCCCTCGACCGGTGCGGGTGACCCGGCCGGCGCCGCATCACCCTGTTGCATCACTGTGCGGTCGCGGCCGTTTCCACGACCGGCAGCGGCCGGCTTGCGATCTTCTCCGCTTCCGCACGCTTGAGCCCCAGCATATGCAGGAGCGTCGCCGCCGTGCGTTCCGGAAAATGCTCGCCGCTGAAGCCGAGTTCCTTGAACACACCGGACGCCGGTGCGCCCGGCGCGACGAAGTTGAGCTCGGCGGCGATGGCGGTCAGCACCGTACCGCCAACCGAAAGGAAGCCGATGAACGGATCGGCGACCACGAAGCGTTTCTCGGCGATGCCGCGCTCGATATCCCGCAGCAGCCGCTGCCCCAGGCCCAGCGTCAGCACGCGCGCCGAAAAGCCCTCGCGGATCAGGAAATGTCCCCAGACCGGCTCGCGCCGCGCGCGCATCAACGTATGCCGCACCGAGACGGAAATGATTTCCGCCGGGTCGGACAGGCCGCTGGCCAAGCGATCCAGTGAATCCGCGAACTCCTCGAATACCGATTCCACCAGGGTGGCGTAGATCGCCTCCTTCGATTCGAAGTGGTTGTAGAACGAGCCAAAGCCGACGTCCGCGGCTTCGGTGATTTCGTTGATGGCGACGCCTTCCATGCCTTTCGCGGCCATCAGTCTGAGCGCGGCGTCCAGCAGGCGGCCACGGGTCTCCCGCTTGCGGCGCGCGCCACGGGGCTCGTGCTCTTCGGCGACGGCGGCCACCGGGCTGGATGCTTCCGGAGCGGGGCGCTTGGGCGTGCGGCGACTCGGTGTATTCGTCATGACGTGTTCGATCCTGGTTCGTGCCCAAGTATAGATTTAAACGTCTACATTGACAAAGTCATCACCCATGACTTGAATGTCACCAAAAGCGACAAAACAATGCCCCCCGAGAACCGATCGAACGACGAATGGAGGCCCGCATCCGCGAGATATCGGCATAATATCGCGCGCCGCGCGAGCGTTCCTGTCGCTACCGCGAGGTTGAACCGAATCTGAAGCCCGGGAGCAAACATGCGCGACGTCATCGACGGTTTTCTTCGTTTTCAACGCGACATCTATCCGCAACGTGTCGAGCTCTTCAAACAACTCGCCACATCACAGAATCCCAAGGCGTTGTTTGTCACGTGCTCGGACAGTCGCGTCGTGCCCGAACTACTCACGCAGCGCGAGCCGGGCGAACTGTTCGTGATCCGCAACGCAGGCAACATCGTGCCGTCCTACGGCCCCGAGCCCGGCGGCGTGTCCGCCACCGTCGAATACGCGGTCGCGGTCCTCGGCGTTCGCGACATCGTGATCTGCGGTCACTCCGATTGCGGCGCGATGGGCGCGATTTCGCGCTGCACCTGCCTCGATCATCTGCCGGCTGTCGCGAACTGGCTGCGTCACGCAGACGCCGCCAAAGTCATCAACGCCGCACATGAATACGATACGCCTCGCGCGAAGCTCGACGGGCTCGTGCGTGAAAACGTGATCGCGCAACTGGCCAACCTGCGCACTCACCCTTCCGTCGCGCTCGCGCTCGAGCAGGGGCGCATGAATCTGCACGGGTGGGTCTACGACATCGAGACAGGCGGCATCGATGCGCTGGACGGCGCCACCCGACGTTTTGTCTCGCTTGCCGAGTCGCCCACGGTCGTCGCCGTGAGCTCGCTCAATCGCGGGCAGGTCTAGCCTCCCCACCAGCTCGCGCCCGACGTCGGGCGCGAACACGACCCGTTCCTGCACGGAACGGGGGCGTGCATACGCAGTGCGCGGTCCCGCGCGCGTGTCCTGGGACATCGAGCAGACGCCGTTCCGCGCGACGCGCGTCGAGCAACGTCTCGCGACCTCACTCCGCCGTCGGCCTGATCCGGCTCGCCTCCTTCGCAATCGTCATCAGCACGGCGCAGCAGTCGGCCTAGTGCGTGATGCGCCGCAACATCGTCGTGTCGTAACCAAGCGTCCGGACTCGCTCGACAAGCGCCTCAGCTTGCTCGGCGGACGGCTTCGCGTCGCGCGTCAGGATCCACAGGAGCCGGCCTGATGGTTCGCCGACGATCGACCACGAATAGTCGTCGGCGTGATCGAGTATCCAGTAGTCGCCGAAAAAGAACGGCCCGAAGAACGACACTTTCAGTTTCGCGTCGCGGCTGTTCGCGACGATCTTCGCTCGTCCGTCCGAGCTGCGCGCGCGGCCGCCCGGCCCACCTTCGCGACACGTATTGCGCACGCCGACGAGGCCGTCGTCCCGTTTCGCGTACTCGGCCGTGACGCCGTCGCAACCGCGCTCGAAACGGTTTTCATAGCGCGCGAACTCATACCATCTACCCAGATAGCGATCGAGATCGACCGCCTTGGCCGGCTGCGGCACCTGGACGTTGCCGCGCGGGCCTCCCGCGAGGCCCGCGCATCCCGCGAGCAACAGTGCCGCGCCAGCCAGCGCCACGGAGGCCGTCCGCATGGACGCGTAAAGAACAGCTCGCTTCATCGAGTCCCCCTCGGCCACGAAATCGCACCATTGTGCACGCCGCCACTCCGCCGCGGCAGCGGCCGGTTGCATCCCGGCGCTCGATTCGCTCGTATCTCGCTGCAACGTATTCATACGGTTCGCCACCATGCGCGACATTCAACGAATCAGCCGTCGATCGCTCGATCAGATGCATCCGCCAGTGCTATATTTCGCTCGACATTCACGCCATGGCGATGCTCGCCATTTCTTCAGCATGAACGACACGCCGGATGGTGCCGAGCCCTTCGACCCGTCAATCGCTTCGCGCGATGCCGACGCGGATGCGGTGCGTCGCGCACACCTGAATCAGGTCATGTCGCAGGTCGCGAGCGGCGATCAGGCTGCTTTCGCCGAGTTGTACCGGTTGACTTCGTCGCGGGTGTTCGGCCTCATTCTCCGCATGATTCACGATCGCGGGGAAGCCGAGGACCTGCTCCAGGAGGTCTACACCGCCGCATGGCGCCACGCCGACGCGTTCGACCCGGCCCGCGGCGGTGCGATGACGTGGCTGACCACGCTGGCGCGCAACCGGACGATCGACCGGTTGCGGCAGCATCGCGACGCGCAACTCGACGACGAACAGGCACTGGAGCTTCCCGACGAGGATCCGACGCCCGCCGCGCTGGCCGAGGCCAGCCAGGAGCGGCAACGCCTCGAACGCTGCCTCGAGCGGCTCGATCCGCCACAGGGCCGCGCTGTGCGCGAGGCCTTTTTCAGCGGCGCGACCTACAGCGAACTGGCCGCGCGACTGCGTGTGCCGCTCGGAACCATGAAAAGCTGGATCCGGCGCAGCCTGATGCAGCTGAAGGTGTGTCTGGAACAATGAATACGCCCGCCGATCACGATCCCGAATTGCGCTGCGCGGAATACGCGCTCGGCGTGCTCGACGCCGATGAGCGGCGCGCGCTCGAGCAGTCCGCCGCGCGCGATCCGCAATTGCAAGCCACGCTGGAACGCTGGCAGCGCCGCTTCGCGCCCCTCGCGGAAGACGTCGCACTCGTCGCGCCGCCCGGCCGCGTCTGGACGAGAATCCAGCGTGACCTCGGCTTCTTCGCTTCGCCGCACGCACGCGGCGCCGCGCCATCGGGCGGATGGTGGAACAGCCTGTCGCTGTGGCGCTGGGTCGGCATCGGCACGAGTGCTGCCGCGCTGGGACTGCTCGCGATCAACCTGATCCGGGTCAGCGAAGCGCCGCCACGCGTGGCCGCCGTCGAGGGCAGCTACATGGTGGCCACGATCGCACGATCGGACGGCGTCGCACACTGGACTGCCACGGTCGACCTGCGCCGGGCGCGGATGGTCGTGGTGCCGGCGGACAAACCGACGATCGCCGCGAATCGCTCGACCGAGCTCTGGCTGATTCCGCCGAATGCGAAACCGATCTCGCTCGGCGTGTTCACGCCGGACACGTCGGCGACGATGACGCTGCCGCCCGCGATCGTCGCGCAGCTCAGCGCACGCGCGGTGCTCGCCGTGTCGATCGAGCCGCATGGCGGCTCGCCGAGCGGCCAACCGACCGGCCCGGTAATCGCCACCGGCGCGATGCACGCGGCATAACAGGCATCGCGCCGCCGGGCGGGGCTGCCGCCCGGCGCCGGCGAGCGCGGTGCGCGTCCCTTTCTTCCGCGACCGGCCGCATTGCATCCCGATGCATCCGTTCGGTCTTCGGCTCCGTATATGACGCATATCGTGTCCTCGGAGCCGCTCGCATGCCTGCCGCCGCCGTCGCCCTTCTTGCCTTCGTCGGACTGATCGTCGTGTTCACGACGGTATGGGTGGTGCAACTGCGCTCGCACAATGCCGGGATGATCGACCCGGTCTGGGCCGCGACGCTCGGCGGCGTGGCCGTGCTCGCTGCCGGATTCGGCACGGGAGCCGGTTTGAACCGCGTGCTCGTCGCGCTCGGCGGCGGCCTCTGGGGCCTGCGGCTCGCGCGGCACCTGTGGCGCCGCAATCACGGGCAGCCGGAAGATGCACGCTACAGGCAATTCCGCCAGCAATGGGGCAATGCTGCACCGCGCAACATGTTCTGGCTGTTTCAGCTGCAAGCGCTGATCTCGATGTTGCTGTCGGTCGCGTTCTTCGTTCCGGCCTACAGTCCGGCAGCACCGTCCCGGTTCACGGCCGCCGCCGCCATCGCGATCTGGCTCGCCGCCGTGGCCGGAGAGGCTGCCGCCGACCGGCAGCTCAAGCGTTTCGTCGCCGCCCCGGCACACCGCGGCCACGTCTGCAGCGTGGGCTGGTGGCGCTATTCGCGGCATCCCAACTACTTCTTCGAATGCGTGCACTGGTGCGCGTACGCGGCGCTGGCGATCGGCATGCCGTGGGGCTGGCTCACGCTGGTGCCGCCGTTCCTGATGGCGTGGCTGCTGCTCAAGGTATCCGGCCTGCCGCTGCTCGAAGCGCATCTCGTGCGGACGCGGCCGGCTTACCGGGACTACATGCGGACGACCAGCGCCCTCGTTCCATGGCCGCCCAGGCACGCCGCACGCGCGCCCCTTGCCCACCCCGATCATCCAGACGACAGGAGTACGCGATCATGACCGCCACCGCCTCGCAACCGTCCCCCGCCCGGCTACCGGCTCCAGGCGACACGTGGCTGATCCGCTGCTGCGAACGCGGCTGGCTGCCCGACCCGCTGATCCGCGCCGGGATGCGCGCATTGCTGCGGCAGCGCCTGCGCGATGAACACCTGCTCGACGGCGAGCGGCGCGCGGCCGCCTTCGAGAGGCTGGTACACGAACTGGGCGCGAGCCCGATCGCGATCGAGACACAGTCGGCAAATACTCAGCATTACGAAGTTCCGGGCGCCTTCTTCGAAGCCCATCTCGGGCCTCGAATGAAATACTCGTGCGCCCACTACCCGCGCGGCGACGAAACGCTCGCGCAAGCCGAGGACGCGATGCTGTCGCTGTACGCGGAGCGGGCCGGCCTCGCGGACGGCCAGCGCATCCTGGATCTCGGCTGCGGCTGGGGCTCGCTGTCGCTGTGGCTCGCCGAGCGCTATCCGCACGCGCAGATCGTCGGCCTGTCGAATGCTCGCGGCCAGCGAGATTTCATCGAACAAAGCGCGGCGCGGCGCGGGCTGACCAATCTTCGAATCGTCACGGCCAACGTGGTCGACTTCGATTTCGCGCCCGGCGCAGCGGAATTCGACCGCGTGCTGTCGATCGAGATGTTCGAGCACATGAAGAACTACGGGCAATTGCTCGCGAAAATCGCGCGCTGGATGCGCGACGACGGCAAGCTGTTCGTGCACATCTTCGCGCACAAGCTGATCGCCTATCAGTTCGCCGTACGCGACGACACCGACTGGATGTCGCGCCATTTCTTCACCGGCGGCACGATGCCGTCGGCCGATCTGCTGCTGCGGTTCCAGGACGACCTCCGCATCGACCGCCAATGGTGGCTCGACGGCACCCACTACGCCCGCACGGCCAACCACTGGCTCGCTTCGCTCGACGCGGCGCGCAGCCGGATCATGCCGATTGCCGAAACCGTCTACGGCCCCGACGCCCGTCTCTGGTTCCAGCGCTGGCGCATGTTCTACATGGCGGTCGCCGAACTGTTCGGCTATGCCGGCGGGCAGGAATGGGGCGTCGCACACTACCTGTTCGACAAGCGGCCGGTGCGCACGTGACGCCCGTCATGCCGCTCCAGGCCATGCGCCGACTCGCCGTCACGCTCGCGTCGGGCCTTGCGCTCGCCGCCGCCGCGGGCTGCTCGGGCAATGCGCCGAACCCGAATCCGCGCGCCGCCGTGCCGCTGTCGAGCGTGCCCGTCGACCTGCCCCGCTACATGGGCCGCTGGTATGTGATCGCCAACATCCCGTATTTCGCGGAACGCGACTACGTAGGCAGCCGCGCCGAGTGGACACTGCGCGAGGACGGCCGGATCGACGACGTGTTCGTCGGCCGCAAGGGCGCGTTCGACCGGCCCGAGAAGCGCTATCACTTCGTCGACACGGCAAAGCCCGGCAGCGGCGGCGGTGAATGGCGCGTGCGGCTGTTCTGGCCGGTGTATGTCACGCAGCTCACGCTCTACGTCGATCCCGGCTACCGCTACACGATCCTCGGCTACCCGGGCAAGACGCTCGGCTGGATCTTCTCCCGCGATCCGATGATGGACGACGCGACGTACCGCTCGCTGCTCGCGCGGCTCGACGCGATGGGCTACGACACGTCGCGCTTCAGGCGCGTGCCGCAAACACCCGGGCAGATCGGTCAACCGGGCTTCGCATCGCCGGGCGAGCGCGACTGACGGGCGTACGGTGCATCCGCCGCCCGCTTTGCTCCGTATCTCATGAGGACCATTCCCGAAACCGCTCACCCGCCTGACGGAGACCCTTCGCGATGCACCCGGAACTTTCAGTGTCGCTGCCCGGCCAGCGGATCGCCGTCGTCGGCGCTGGCATCGCCGGCCTTGCAAGCGCCTACCTGCTGGCGCGCCGGCACCGCGTGACGCTGTTCGAAGCCGCCGACTACCTCGGCGGTCACACGCACACCGTCGACGTCGAACTCGACGGCGCGAGCCATCCGGTCGATACCGGGTTCCTCGTCTTCAACGACCGGACCTATCCGAACCTGATCGCGCTGTTCGACGAACTCGGCGTGGCCGCGCATCCGAGCGACATGTCGTTCTCGGTGTCGGTCGACGGCGGCCGGCTCGAATGGGCCGGCCGCAATCTCAACACGGTGTTCGCGCAACGCCGCAACCTGTTTTCGCCGACGTTTCTCGGCATGCTGCGCGACATCCTGCGCTTCAACGCCTGCGCGCAGCATCACCTCGAAACGGCGCACCGCCAGCGTCTGTCGGTCGGCGAGCTGCTTGCGTCGGGCGGCTACGGCACATCGTTCCAGGAGCACTACCTGCTGCCGATGGCAGCCGCGATCTGGTCGAGCGCGGCCGGCGACGTCCTGCGGTTTCCGGCCGCGACGTTCCTGCGCTTCTGCCTGAACCACGCGCTGTTGCAGGTCAACGACCGTCCGCCATGGCGCACGGTGGCAGGCGGTGCACGACAGTACGTCGAGCGCATCGCCGCGACGCTCGACGACGTGCGCGTGAACACGCCGGTGCGTGCCATTCGTCGTGACGAACACGGCGTCACGGTAGCGACCGACGCGACCGGCCATGAGCGGTTCGACGCCGTCGTGCTCGCGTGCCATGCGCCGACGAGCCTGCGGCTGCTCGCGGACGCCAGCGACGCCGAGCGCGGCGTGCTGGGCGCCGTCCGCTATCAGCGCAATGTCGCGGTGCTGCATACCGATACGGCATTGCTGCCGCGCCGCCGACGCGTGTGGTCCGCGTGGAACTATCTGAGCAGCGGCGCGGCGCCTGCTACCGGCTGCGCATCGCCCGTATGCGTCAGTTACCTGATCAACCAGCTGCAGCCGCTGCCTTTCCGCACGCCGGTCGTCGTCACACTGAATCCGGTCGACGCGCCTGCGCCCGACACGCAGCTCGGCCGCTACGACTACGAGCATCCGCTGCTCGATCTCGCCGCCGTCGATGCGCAGCAACGCCTGCCCATGCTGCAGGGGCGGCGCCGCACGTGGTTCGCGGGCGCGTGGACGGGTTATGGCTTTCATGAGGACGGCGTGAAATCCGCACTGCGCGTAGCCGTCGACTTCGGCGTGAAGCCGGCGTGGGCCAAGCCATGAACGCGCCTTTCGCGAACGACGGCGGCGCCGCGCGGCTTCTCGTCGGGCACGTGATGCACGAACGGCTGCGGCCCATGCACCACACATTCAGCTGTCCGCTCTTCCAGGTCTGTTGCGACGTCGAGCGGCTCGGCGAGATCGACAGTGCCTGGTTCGGCGTCGATCGCTGGCGGCCGCTCGCGCTCGTTTCGCGCGACTACGGCCCGCGCGACGGCCAGCCGCTCGCGCCGTGGATGCGTGGCCGCCTCGCCGAATCCGGCATTCCCGCCGACGGCCCGATCTGGCTGCAGACCATTCCGCGCCTGTTCGGCCACGCATTCAATCCCGTGAGCTTCTGGTACTGCTACGACCGCGCGGGCCGGCTGCGTGCGCTGTACGCCGACGTGCGCAACACGTTCGGCGCACACCACGGCTATCTGCTGAGCGCGCCGCGCCACGCGCCGATCGGCGGCGACACCGTGCTCGTGTGCCGCAAGACGTTCCACGTATCGCCGTTCTGCGACGTCGTCGGACATTACATGTTTCGCGTGCGGCAGAGCGGCGACCGCCTGTTCGTCGCGATCGACTACTGCGACGACGACGGCCTGCTGCTGCGGACCGCGCTCGGCATGCGGGCCCAGCCGCTGACCGCCGCGCGCGCGTGGCGCGCGCTTGCACGGCAGCCGCTCAACGCGGTCAACGTCGTCGTCCGCATCCATTGGCAGGCGCTGCGGCTCTGGCTCAAGCGCGTGCCGTTCCACGGCAGGATGCCGCCCTCCCGGGCACGCGCCGCCGATGCGACCTTGCCCCCGCCGGCGCAGGCCGCATCGCCATGTCGTCCGACGATGTCCGATCACGAGGTCCGCCCATGACCCTGCCGCGTCTGCTCTCGGGCGCATCGCAACCGGCGATGTCGCTCGCGCCCCGGCTGTTCGTCGCGTTGCTGCGGCGGCTGCGTCACGGGCACCTTACACTCGTGACGCCCGATGGCGCGCAACACGTGTTCGGCGATCCGCATCGCCAGCCGGCCGCGACGCTGCAGATCCGCGACTGGCGCGCGTGCCGCGCGATCCTGCGCGCAGGCGACATCGGGTTTGCGGAAGCGTATCGCGCGTGCCAGGTCGACACCCCCGACCTCGTCGCGCTGCTTCGTCTGGCGATCCGCAACGAGCCCGCGATCGCGCAGACGGTGACGGGCGGCCGGCTCGCCCGTCTCTGGTACGCGCTGCGCCACCGGCTGAGAATGAATACGCGCGCCGGCAGCCGCCGCAACATCCACGCGCATTACGATCTCGGCAACCGCTTTTACGGGCTGTGGCTCGACGACACGTGGACGTATTCCAGCGCCTGCTTCGACGACGACGACACACGTTCGCTCGCCGATGCGCAGGCGGCGAAGTACCAGCGGATCGTCGAGTCGCTCGGATTGCGCGCCGGCATGCACGTGCTCGAGATCGGCTGCGGCTGGGGCGGCTTCGCGATGCATGCTGCACGCCAGGGTATCCGCGTGCATGCGCTGACGATCTCGCAGGCGCAGTACGCGCTGGCGATCGAGCGCATCGCGCACGCGGGGCTGTCCGATCGCGTGACGGTCGAATTGCGCGACTACCGCGACATCGATGGGCAATACGATGCGATCGTGTCGATCGAAATGTTCGAGGCCGTCGGCGAAGCCTTCTGGCCCGTGTATTTCGACACACTCGGGCAGCGCCTGAAAGCGGGCGCGCGCGCGCTGATCCAGTCGATCACGATCGCCGAGTCGCAGTTCGAAGCGTACCGCGCGTCGAGCGACTTTATCCGCGAGTTCGTCTTTCCGGGCGGCATGCTGCCGAGCGCCGAGCGCTTCGTCGACGCGGCGCGCCGCGCGGGTCTCGCCGCCGAGCCGGTGCTCGCGTTCGGACTCGACTATGCGCGCACGTTGCGCGCATGGCGGGCGGCGTTCGAGGATCACGTCGACGCCGTGCGCGCACTGGGGTTCGACGAGACCTTCATCCGCACGTGGCGGCTTTACCTCGCTTATTGCGAGGCTGGGTTCGCCGAGCGGCGCACGGACGTGATGCATTTCGTCGTGTCGTCGGCGCGCTGACATGAACATGATTGGCCGGGCTGCGATCCTCGCGCTGGCTGCGGCGTTTTCCGCGGTGCCGGAGGCCGTCGCGCGCTGCGTTGACGACGTCGCGTCGGCACGGATGATCGGGGCCGGGCAGTTCTGCGTATTCGGCGTCTGTCTGTACGACGCGCAGCTGTGGGCGCAGCGGTCGCCCGCGGCATTCGACACGCCGTTCGCACTTTCGCTCACGTACCGCCACGACGTGAGCGGCGCGCGGCTCGTCGCGGCCGGCATGGCCGAAATCGAGCGCCTTGCAACCGCGCCGTTGCCCGCGGCGACCCGCGACGCGTGGCGCGCCGACATCGCGCGCGCATTCACCGACGTCGTGCGCGGCGACGTGCTGTGCGGCGTCTATCTACCCGATCAAGGCGCACGCTTCTACGCGAACGGCCGCCTCACGGCCGACATCGCCGATCCGGTCTTCGCGCGCGCCTTCTTCGACATCTGGCTCGATCCGCGCACCCGTGCACAATCGTTGCGCCGCCAGTTGCTCGGCGACACCGCACGTTGACGGCGGAACGCGCAACGATGACCACCACCGCCCCTCGCACGGATCGGCCCATGAACGATTCCGCCCTCGCCGAAACTGCCGCCTATCTCGTGCTGTCGCAGGCCGGCTGGCTCGTCTGCGTGCTGAGCGCGGCGCACCGGCTAGGCTGGATCGGCACAGTGTGCGCCGTGCTGCTCGCGGGCGCCCACCTGTTGCGCGCCCGCACTCCGTCCCGGGAGGCCGCGCTGATCACCGTCGTCACGACGCTCGGCTGGAGCTGGGACACCGTACCTGCCGCGACGGGCTGGTTGAGCTACCCGAACGGCGTCATGCGCGCGGGGACGGCGCCCTACTGGATCGCCGGTCTGTGGGTCCTGTTCGCTTCGCAGTTGAACGTGCTCCTTCGCTGGTTGCGCGGGCGCTGGCTGATCGCCGCGGCGCTGGGTGCCTGCGCCGGTCCGCTGTCGTTTCGGGCGGGCGCGGCGCTCGGCGCGGTGCACATCGCGAGCCCCGCCGCGTGGGTGCTGCTCGGGTGCGGTTGGGCCGTGTTGCTGCCCTCGGCAGTCTGGCTGGGTGGCCGTCTCGACGGGATGCGTCGAGAGGCCTGACGAGCCGAACCCGCCGCCGAAGCGACGGATGCGCTGCTTCGATCGCCGGACACGGCACAGCTCATTCCGCCGCGAAGCCCTCCACCGTGCGGGTAACCGCCCTGGCGAGCGGAACGCCGCCGTCCATGCCCCCGCCTGCCTTGCTCATTCTCGCCTGGCAAAGCGGGCTGTCCGGATCGAGTGCGTCGAGCAGCAATCGTCCCTTGTGCGTCAGGTGAGCCTGGCGCCGGCCCGACGCGCCATGCTCGAGCATGACCAGTTGGCGCTCGAGCAGCGCATCGAGTTCGGCGCGCTTCATGTCGATCTGGTCCGGCGCCTGGCGGACCAGCATCAGGGTCGCAAATTCGTGCGGACTGAGCATGTCCACCTCCTGTCAGCAATGGAACCGAAACAGCGCGGGTCGCACCTGGCGCGTCGTTTGCCCGCCCCCCATCGCGCCGGCCGTCTATTCAACGTTCACCTGGATGCGGCGCGGCTTCGCCTCCTCGCGGCGCGGAACGGTCAGCTTGAGGACCCCGTCGCGCAACTGCGCATCGATACGCGAGACGTCGAAGTCCGGGCTGATGCTGAACGCACGCCAGAAGTGAGGATGGCGAACTTCCCCATGCTGAAGCCGCAATCCGGAAGGTGTCGGAATGACCGCTTCGGCTTCCACCGTCAGGTTGCCGTCCTGTACCCGCACGTCGAGCTTTTCGCGAGGCACGCCCGGCAGGTCCGCATAGAGCGTGATGCCGCGGTTGTCCTCGAATACGTCGACGGCAGGCGCGACCCGCGTGACTTGCTTCGCGGGCGTCCCGTCCGCGCGGCCGGCCACGCCGGTGGCGGCCTCACGCTTCGTCAGTTCGGTGCTGTCGTTCATGATGTCCTCCGTTCGTTTCGTGCCTGGATCGACTTTCACTGGACGGCAATGGCGCGCGGCTTCGATGCCTCGGAGCGCCCGACGCTGATGGTCAGGCAACCGTTCACATAGCGCGCATCGACCTTGTCCGGATCGGCGTGCTGCGGCAATTCGATCACCCGCCGGAACGCGCCCATGAAGCGTTCGCTCGCGTAGACGCGCGCTTCGTCGTCCCCGTTCGACTCGGGCGGCTTGCGCTCGCCGCTGATCGTCAGCAGCCCCTTGTCGATCGAGACGTCGATCGCGGCCGGATCAAGCCCCGGCGCGAACGCGACGACCTCGATGCTGTCGTCGGTGCTGCCGATGTTCACCGCGGGAAAGGTTTCGCTGCGCGTGGCGCGCAGACTGGCGGGATACGCCGCAAAGAGGCTGGCCATCTGCCGTTGCAGGCGATCGAATTCGCCCAGCAGATCGGTGCCGAAGAAAAGTTCGCTCATGACTGGCTCCTTGAAACCGGGGCCCTTCACGAGAGACGAACGGAACCACGCGCTCCAGTCCGCCTGCCCGTGGGAAACCCCGCCGACAAACAAATCGAAACACGCAGCGCTTAGTGCGACTGCCTTGGCGATCCCTAACATAGCGCAAGAAACGAAAATTTCAAGATGCCGTTCGACATGTCGCCGGGGAGGCTTCATGATCCTTTTCGACAGGCTTCACGCAGAAACATTTTGTTACATGTTGACGTTTTTACGCCCTCTTGAAGCGCGCGGCGGATGCCTCTATTTCGGTTTCCGCCAGACAGTGGTGCGGCTGCCCGGCGGCGACACTCACGTCGCGACGGTCGGCAGCCGGATTCCTTTTTCGTGAACCTTCAATCGCTCAGGAGATGAGAATGCAGATTCGTCCCCTCTACGACCGGGTTATCGTCAAGCGAATCGAGACGCAGCGGACGACGGCCTCGGGCATCGTGATTCCCGACTCGGCCGCGGAAAAACCCGAACAAGGCGAAGTCGTCGCGGTCGGCAGCGGCCGGCTGCTCCAGGATGGAACGCAGCGCGCGCTCCAGTTGAAAGTCGGTGACCAGGTTCTCTTCGGCAAGTACGCAGGCCAGACCATCAAGGTCGATGGCGAGGAACTGCTCGTCATGCGCGAAGAAGACGTGATGGGCGTGCTCGAAGCCGATACCGGCGCCGCCCGCAAGGCCGCCTGAGATCCCGAGCCGGTCGCGAACACCCGACGGGCCGTTCGCGACGCGCCGAGTCAACGACTACTATCCGGAGCAACACCATGAGTGCAAAAGACGTCAAATTCCACGACGGCGCCCGTGCCCAGATCGTCAAGGGCGTGAACCTGCTCGCCGATGCCGTGAAGGTCACGCTCGGGCCGAAAGGCCGCAACGTGTTGATCGAACGCAGCTTCGGCGCGCCGACCATCACGAAGGACGGCGTGTCGGTCGCGAAGGAAATCGAGCTGAAAGACCGCTTTGAAAACATGGGCGCGCAGATCGTCAAGCAGGTCGCATCGAAGACCGCGGACGTGGCAGGCGACGGCACCACCACGGCCACCGTGCTCGCGCAGGCGATCGTGCAGGAAGGCATGAAGCACGTCGCCGCCGGCGTGAATCCGATGGACCTCAAGCGCGGCATCGACAAGGCCGTGGCCGCCGTGCTTGAGGAACTTCGCAAACTGTCGAAGCCGATTTCCACGAGCAGGGAGATCGCGCAGGTCGGTTCGATCTCGGCGAACGCCGACGAAGCGATCGGCAAGATCATCGCGGATGCGATGGAGAAGGTCGGCAAGGAAGGGGTCATCACGGTCGAGGACGGCAAGTCGCTCGACAACGAACTGGATGTCGTCGAGGGGATGCAGTTCGACCGCGGTTACGTCAGCCCCTACTTCATCAACGATCCCGAGAAGCAGGCTGCGTATCTGGATGACGCGCTGATCCTGCTGCACGACAAGAAGATCTCGAACATCCGGGATCTGCTGCCGGTCCTCGAAGCGACCTCCAAGGCAGGCAAGCCGCTGCTGATCGTGGCGGAAGACATCGACGGCGAAGCTCTGGCCACGCTCGTGGTGAACGCGATGCGCGGCATCCTGAAGGTCGCGGCCGTCAAGGCGCCCGGTTTCGGCGACCGCCGCAAGGCGATGCTGGAGGATATCGCCATCCTGACCGGCGCAACCGTCATCTCGGAAGAGACCGGCAAGCAGCTGCAAAAGGCCACCCTCGAGGATCTGGGGCAGGCCAAGCGCGTCGAGGTGCGCAAGGACGACACGATCATCATCGACGGCGCGGGTGACGCGCAGCGCATCGATGCGCGCGTGAAGTCCATCCGCACGCAGATCGACGAAACCACGAGCGACTACGATCGCGAGAAGCTGCAGGAACGCGTCGCGAAACTCGCGGGCGGTGTCGCCGTCATCAAGGTCGGGGCAGCGACCGAGGTCGAGATGAAAGAGAAGAAGGACCGCGTGGACGACGCGCTGCACGCCACGCGCGCGGCGGTCGAGGAAGGCATCGTGCCGGGCGGCGGCGTGGCACTGCTGCGCGCGCGTTCGACGATCACGGGCCTGAAAGGCGCCAACAGCGACCAGGATGCGGGTATCCGTATCGTGCTGCGCGCGCTCGAAGCACCGCTGCGCGTGATCGCTTCGAATGCCGGGGACGAGCCCTCGGTCGTCATCGCGAAGGTACTGGAAGGCACGGGCAACTTCGGCTACAACGCCGCCACCGGCGAGTTCGCCGATCTCGTCGAAGCCGGCGTCGTCGATCCCACCAAGGTGACGCGCACTGCACTGCAAAACGCTGCGTCGATCGCCGGCCTGGTCCTCACGACCGATGCGTCGGTTGCCGATGCGCCCAAGGACGAGAAGGCCGCGCAACCTGCAACACCGGAGCTCGAGTACTGACCCGGTAGCGGTTCGTGCATGCGCCGGCCAAACAGTCGCGGCCGGCGCGACACGTTCGGCGCCGCACGCACGCATACGGCATGCGGCGCCGCTTTTTGCCCCGGAATCGACATGAAACTCGTCCTTCACATTGATTCGAAGCCGCTCGACATCGAGATCGACGATGTCGTGGCAGGACTGCTGTGCGCCCGCCTCGATCTTCCAGCCAACGCGGCCAACGAGGATGCGCTCGCGCACTATCTCGGCAAAAAGGGCGAGCCCTGGATGCTCGACGAAGAACACATGCGAAAGCGCATCTTTCGCCGGCTGATCCTGGACATCGCGGATCCGGCGCTGATCATCAGCCATCTCATGGCGAACGATTAGCACTCCATCGCAGCGACCGCGGCCGGCGCACGACGCGGCCGATTTTCGGTGAACCCTCGCGCGGCGTTAGAATAGCGCCCCTTGTGATGGGAGACGAAAATGTCCTGGTTCATATACGAAGTGCCCGAATACCACGAAGACGCTGCGCGCATCGAGCCCTACAGCGACCTGCGCAGCCGCGTGCTGAAAGGCGCCGGCCTGGCCATGGCAGACGAACTCGAAAGCGTTCGCGAGAATGCCGCGGCGACGGCGGATACCGCCGAGCGCCCGCTGCGTACGCCGGAGAATCCGCATGTCTTTCCGATTCCTTACGCCGACTCGATGATCCTGGTCGGGTTCATCTTCGATCTGAAGCGCGAATTCCGGCAACTGGTCGTGTCGCCCGTGGAAATGCCCTGGCTGAAAGACGCGTAAAAAGTTGCCGGGCGCGCCCGCCGCGGTGTGTCCGGCAACCCTAGCCGAGCCAGCGCGCGTCGGGCCAGTGGCCCTGTTCGAACGTGGTCTTCACGCAGTCGAGCAGCACGCCGACCACGCAACGAACCGGCGCGGTGGCCTGCCGGCTGCTGGGCGCCGCCAGCACGATCGTGCGCCGCAGCCCCGGCGGCGCGAGCGGCGCCGCGCTCAGCGTGCGCTGCTCGATCTCCTGCGTGACGGCGACGGCCGGCAGGATCGTCCACCCGTGACCTTGCGCGACCAGTTCCTTCTGCACGCTCAGCGCATTGGTTTCGGCCACCACCCGCAACGTCACGTCGGCCTCGGCCGCCGCGTGCTCGATCGCCGCGCGCAGGCCATGCGGGGCGGACGGCAGGATGAACGACTCGTTCGCGACGCGCGACAGCGCGACCGGCCGCTTGCGCACCAGCCCCGCCGACGGTGCGGCCACGGCCCACAGGCTTTCCTCGATCAGCGCCTTGACGTGCAGCGCGGGCGTTTCCTTCTGCCCGTACAGCAGCGCGGCATCCACGTCGCCGGCTTCGAGCCAGTCCTGCAGGTGCCCCGCATAGCCGATCGTGAGCCGCAGGCGGATGTGCGGATAGCGCCGCGCGACCTCGCCCGCCAGCCGCGTGGCCAGCAGATCCGACGTGCTGGCCAGCAGCCCGATGCTCACGATGCCCGCGACGGGCCCGTCGGTCGGCTGGATCTCGGCCTTGGCACGCGCCACTTCGTTGAGGATGCGCCGCGCGTATTCGAGCATCGTCTTGCCCGACGGCGTGAGCTGCATCCCGTGACGGCTGCGGTCGAACAGCTCGGTGCCCATGTCTTCCTCGAGCAGGCGCAACTGGCGCGATACGGCAGGCTGCACGAGGTTCAGCAGGCTCGACGCGCGCGTGACGTTGCCGGTTTCCGCGACGGTGACGAACGCGCGCAGTTGCTTCAGATCCATCGCAGGGTCCTCGATACCGAAAACTGATCCATCGATCAAAAAATTCTATTTTTTGGCGAATCCATCAAAACTTATTATGGACCGCGACGATGCCAGTGACGAGACAGGATTGATGAGCGCTTCCGTTTTTTCCGCCCCCGACCAGCACCAGGCCATCCGCGACGCGGTGCGCGGCCTGTGCAGCCAGTTTCCGGCCGAATACCACCGCAGGATCGACGAGGCCCGCGGATATCCCGAGGCATTCGTCGATGCCCTCACGCGGGCCGGCTGGCTCGCCGCGCTGATTCCGCAGGAATACGGCGGCCCCGGCCTGTCGATGGCCGAGGCGTCCGTCATCATGGAAGAGATCAACCGCTCCGGCGGCAACTCGGGCGCGTGCCACGGCCAGATGTACGTGATGAACACGATCGTGTTCAGCGGTACGGATGCGCAGAAGCAGCGCTATCTGCCGCGCATCGCGTCGGGCGAACTGCGCATGCAGTCGATGGGCGTGACCGAGCCGACCACCGGCAGCGACACGACCAGGCTCCAGACCACGGCCGTGAAGAAAGACGGCCGCTGGGTCGTCAACGGCCAGAAGGTATGGATCTCGCGCGTCCAGCACAGCGACCTGCTGATCCTGCTCGCGCGCACCACGCCGCTGGACCGGGTGCAGAAGAAGAGCGACGGCCTGTCGTGTTTCATCGTCGAGCTGGACCAGGCGATCGGCAACGGCCTCACGGTGCGGCCGATCCCCAACATGGTCAATCACGAGACCAACGAATTGTTCTTCGACAACCTGGAGCTGCCGGAAGACGCGCTGCTGGGCACCGAGGGCAAGGGGCTGAAGGTGATCTTCGACGGCCTGAACGCGGAGCGCACGCTGATCGCGGCCGAGTGCATCGGTGACGGCTACTGGTTCCTGGAGAAGGCGCGCGACTACGCGGTCGAGCGCAAGGTGTTCGGCCGCCCGATCGGGCAGAACCAGGGGATCCAGTTTCCGCTGGCCGAGTCGTTCATCGAGCTGGAAGCGGCGAACCTGATGCGCTGGCGCGCGTGCGAGAAGATCGACGCGCGCCAGCACGCGGGGGGCGAGGCCAACATGGCCAAGTACCTGGCCGCGAAGGCGAGCTGGGAAGCCGCCAACGCGTGCCTGCAGACGCATGGCGGCTTCGGCTTCGCATGCGAATACGACGTGGAGCGCAAATTCCGCGAAACGCGCCTGTACCAGGTCGCACCGATCTCCACCAACATGATTCTCGGGCATGTGGCCGAGCACGTGCTGGAACTTCCCCGTTCCTACTGACCATGCAAGCACGCAAAGGCCCCCTGAGCGGAATGACCGTCATCGCGCTCGAACATGCGATCGCCGCCCCCTTCTGCACGCGCCAGCTCGCCGACCTCGGCGCGCGCGTGATCAAGGTGGAGCGCCCGGGCGTCGGCGATTTCGCGCGCGCCTACGATCAACGGACCCACGGCCTCGCGTCGCATTTCGTCTGGACCAACCGGTCGAAGGAAAGCCTGACGCTCGACCTGAAGCAGCCCGCCGCGCAGGACGTGCTCGGAGAACTCGTGGCCCAGGCCGACGTGCTCGTGCAGAACCTGGCGCCCGGCGCGGCCGCGCGCATGGGCCTGTCGTTCGACGCGCTGCACGCGCGATACCCGCGCCTCGTCGTCTGCGACATCTCCGGCTATGGTGGCGACGGCCCCTATCGCGACAAGAAGGCCTACGACCTGCTGATCCAGAGCGAGGCCGCGTTCCTGTCGATTACCGGTACGCCCGACGAACCCTGCAAGGCCGGCGTGTCGATCGCGGACATCGCGGCCGGCATGTATGCGTACACGGGCATTCTCAGCGCGCTGCTGCAGCGCGGCCTCACGGGCGAAGGCTCGCACGTGGAAATCTCGATGCTCGAAGCGCTCGGCGAGTGGATGGGCTTCCCGATGTACTACGCGTATGACGGCCAGCAGCAGCCGGGCCGCAGCGGTGCGGCGCACGCGACCATCTATCCGTACGGCCCGTTCACGGCCGGCGACGGCCGCGTGGTGATGCTGGGCCTGCAGAACGAGCGCGAGTGGAAGGTGTTCTGCGATGCCGTGCTGCGCGACCCGGCGCTGGCGGCCGACCCGCGCTTCGACGCCAACGTGCGCCGCTCGGAACACCGCACCGAACTGAAGGCCGTGATCGAAGCGGCATTTGCGGGACTCACCGCGCAGGAAGTCATTGCACGCCTGGACGACGCGCAGATCGCCAATGCGGCCGTCAACCAGGTGGGCGATCTGTGGGCGCACCCGCAACTGCATGCCCGCCAGCGGTTTCGTTCCGTCGATTCGCCCGCCGGCGAACTGCAGGCACTGCTGCCGCCCGCCACGCTCGACAGCTTCGACGTGCGCATGGGCCCGGTGCCGGCGCTCGGCGAACACAGCACGGCCATTCTCCGCGCGCTCGGGCGCACCGATGCCGATATCGAACAATTGCGTGCCGCCGGCGCGATCTGAGCCATGTCCACCGCCTCTCTCCCCGTCCAGCACGCCCGCAGTCTCCTGTTCGTGCCGGCCACCCGGCCCGAGCGCATTGCGAAGGCGCTCGATTCGGGCGCCGACTGCATCGTCATCGACCTCGAGGATGCGGTCGGCATCGACAGCAAGGACGACGCACGCGCGCAACTCGCGCAGCACCTGCCGCGGCTGACTTCGGCGCAGCGCTCGCGCACCGTCGTGCGCGTGAACGCCGTCGGTACGCCGTGGCACGACGCGGATATCACGCTGTTGAGCGACTGGATGCCGCAACGCGTTTCCGTGATGCTGCCGAAGTCGGAAGACCCGAACGCGCTGCGCGCCGTCGCCGCGCAGCTCGGCGATGAAGCGTGCATCGTCGCGCTGATCGAGTCGCTGGCCGGGCTCGATGCAGCGGATGCGCTGGCGCGCGATCCGCAGGTCGTTCGCCTGGCATTCGGCCACCTGGATTTCCAGCTCGACCTCGGCATGCGCGCGTCGCCCGACGAGCCGGAGCTGGCCTTTGCACGCAATGCGCTCGTGGCCGCGTCGCGCCGTGCACGGCTGCCCGCGCCGATCGACGGCGTGACCGTTCGCACCGACGATGCCGTGCAGCTCGCGGCTGATGCCCGGCGCGCACGCGCGTTCGGCTTCGGCGGCAAGCTGTGCATTCACCCGGCGCAGGTCGCCGTCGTGAACGACGCGATGGGTTATTCGGATACCGAACAGGCGTGGGCGCGCCGCGTGATCGACGAAGCCGGGAAGCACGGCAGCGCGGTGTTCAACCTGGACGGCCGCATGGTCGATCTTCCGGTGATCCGGGCGGCCGAGGCCATTGTCGCGAGCATGCGGAAGTAAGTGCAATTTTCCGAACGATGGATGACGGACGACATCCATCGATGCCCGCTGACCGCCGCTCCACTTTCGTCTGAACCGCCCTGGCAGACGGCCGGCCGCGTCATCTGAAGCTGGGAAAGAAGCGCCAGAGCACCTGCGGGCTCTGGATAAAAAATCGTCGGCAAGAACACTTGCTCCGAGTGATCGCCTTGATTTTCGGGTGCAGGGAGAGTGAGGCAGTACCGCACGGTTGCTGCTCACCAGTAAGCCCCTGTTTGGGCGACTCGCCAGCATTCTAGAAATCCGATCTACGCCTTCGGGAATGTGGAGGTGGTCAACCGGGCATCCTCCGTCGAGCGACATGTTGCAACGTCACCGTATCGATCCATCGACCAGGCAAGCGACCTCACTTCGGACGCGCGGCACTTTTGCGAGGCGTCACGCGTCCCGGAGCAGATCCCGGTTCAGCCAGGTTTGCCCACCGAAATTCGGTAGCGTCCAGCCGGCAAATTGCCGAGATAAGCGTAGCCGCTCCGACGATTGACGCCTTGCGGGCCGCCAGACGACACGTCAGCTTGCACGGTGCGCCCGTTGACGACCATCGTGCGACGCCCCTCTCCAACGGGAACGCCAACCGCCCCGGTCGTGCCAGGCGGCACGACGACCGTCAGTTCGAAGTCGACTCCCGAAGTCCGCCACTCGACTTCGATCCCGCCGTAAGGGGTCGGCACCCTCCCCCGCGCCCAGCGCACATCGCCCGGCTGGGGTTCGACGAGCCACGATCGATAGCCGGCCAAGAGTGGCCGCACACCGAGTACGTATTTCGACAATGCAGACGTCGGCCCTGACGACCAGCCGTGCGCGAGGCTTGCGTAGGTGTTGCCGGCGTCGGCAGGCGGAACGGGCGTGCCGTCAGGCGCGATCGCTTCCCAGGTCGCACCGCTGTAGTAAGGACTGCCGGCTCGCATATGCCCCCATACGGTGCGAATGACCGACAGTGCGCCTCCCGCATCGCCGGCTTCAAACCGCGCGGCAACGTCGAAACTGGAAACGAACGGGCTGATGATCTGGCTGAGCAGCGGCGGCGTCCGGTAATCAGGCGAAAATGCGAGCGGACCGTTGACGGTGGAAAGCGCAGTGCGCATCTTGCCGAGAATCGTCGCCCACCTGTCCCGCGGCGCAATACCGTAAAGCACCGCCAATGCATTTGCATCCTGGGCGACCGGACCGCGAATCTGGTCGCTGATGACGTACAGACCGCTACCGGAATCGTAGAGCGTCGCGTTGACCGCCCCACGCACGCGGGCTGCCAGCGCATCGTAGTCACGCTGGGCGCCAAGGTCGCCCACGGCTGCAGCGAGCTTCGCCCCCCCACGGAGCGCACCGTAATACAGGGTGTTGAACTCCGTCACCGTCCCGGTCAATTTCGACGCATCGTGCGGGTGCCAGTCAGCGGCATTCGACGCGTCCGTCACGATCAGGCCATTCGCATTGGTCAGGCCTCGCAGGTAGTCGAACGAACGGCGAACGGCTGCCCAATTCGAACGTACGAAGTCGAGATCGCCCGTGTACAGGTAATAGTCGTACAGGGACGTCAGGAAGTAGATCGAATAAGACAGCGAGTAATAGTACGCATCGGGCATTGCATCCGCGCTCGCCACGCCGGCCGCAAGTTGCGGGGGAAGATCGCCGGGGAACATGCCGTTCGAACGCTGATAGGCGGCATACAGTCCCAGGGAGCCGGCAACGGCGTCAGTGGCACCGGTCGAGTAGTAAATCGTCGGCGCGCTCACGGCCAAGTCGCCACTCCACACGTACCGGTCACGCTTCGCACCGTCGAGAATCACGGCAAAGCGGTTCGTTCCCGCGGCGAAGGCATCGAGGACGGCCGGATCCGTCAGCTTCGCATCGAGCAACGTACTGCCTCCCCCGGTAATCTTCAGGTTGCGGAACAGCCCTGCACTGCCGTCGTATCCCGCGAAGCCGAACGAGCCCGGTGAAGGTATGGGTGCATCGAGCACGAGCCGGTCGTCCACATAAACCTGCACGGCGCTTCCTGCCACGGTCTTCACGTGATGCCACGTGCCACGCTTGAGTTCGAACGGCAACGCGACCTGGGCCAGCGTGCCGGCCACGAAAGGATGCGTGAGCCGAAGCGTATTCGGGGTCCCGATAGCATCGTCGCTCGCGGCTAGTACCAGCCTGAATCCGCCGCTCGGGCTCGCGCCGACCATCCAGCCGGCCTCGTTCTCCAGCACCTGGACGTCGAACTCCGCGGTGTAGCCGGTCCACTTCGTCCCGGCCTGGTAAATCGAGAATGTGCTGTCCCTGACGACCAAACCCTGGGGCGTCACGGTCCAGGTAGGCGGCAAGCTGCGTGCCGGGACCGTACCCAGCTCGACCGTGCGCGCACCCAGATCCCAAATCTCGTTCAACGCCGGATCGCTGGACGTGAAATAGCCGGCGCGCTTTTGGGGTGCGGGGACGAGCGGACGGATACCCACGCGAGACAGCGTCACGCTGCCCGGCTGGGTCAGCCGGATGACCTGAAAGCGCTCTCCGCCCTGAACCAGGCGACTCACGATCAGCCCTGGGCCGCTCGGTCGATACGTGTTCACGCGCGACAGGCTCACCGCCCCGCCATTGCCGACGAAAGATACGTTGAACTCGGCGCCGTCCGGATAGGAGCCGTCTCCATTCGCGCCGAGGTACTGTTGGGCTTCCGCATAGACCGCCTGTAGCGCGGGACGCCCGGACACCGAGTTCACCAGGAACACCGGCAGACCACCGACCACTCGCCCGTAGTCCAGCATGATGGTCGGAGAAGGACCGCCCGGCGCCATCGTCAATGTCGTCGAGCCGCCCGTGGTCAACGCGTCGGCGTTGGCCACGTTACCCGCCGTGCTGACGACGCGAACCGGACGAATCAACTCTCCATCGGTGGTTTGCGCCATCACGCACGCGGGTCCGAATACCCAGACCGACACGGCAACGACCCATCCGCGCATGCCTGGAAACAGCGCCTGTCTGTTCATATTTGATTGATAGTTCGAAGATGCTGCGTTGAACGCGCGGGACCGGGTCGCGACATGCACGGCGTGGCCGCGAATGCGCAACACGGGATGCGTGAGCCGTGTCCCGCGGGACACCCCGCCCGGACATCAGGCGGGGTCGCGGAGCGTCAGATCAGAAGTTGAATTGATCGATGTTGGACGCATCGAACGTCGTGGGCGGCCCGAGGATCACTTCTCCGCTCTTGCCGATCGTGCGCTTGCCGAGCTTGCCCGCCTCGAAACTCTCGCCTTCCTTGCCGGAGATCGCACCCGATGCGAGATTGGCGGCAGCATAGGCGGCGAGGTAGCCGAGTTGGCCCGGATCCCAGAGCTGGAACGCCTTGACCGTGCCGTTCTTCACGAAGGCTCGCATCTGGTTCGGCGTGCCGAGCCCCGTCACCGCCACCTTGCCCTTGCTCGACGACGTCGAGATATAGCGTGCGGCGGCGGCGATGCCGACCGAGGTCGGCGACACGATCGCCTTAAGGTTCGGGTAGGCCTGCAGCAGGCCCTGGGTTTCGACAAACGATTTCTGGTCGTCGTCATTGCCGTATGCGATCTTGACGAGCTTCATCTTCGCGTATTCCGGCTTCTTCAATTCCTCCTGCATCCACTTGATCCAGGTGTTCTGGTTGGTGGCATTCGGCGTTGCCGACAGAATCGCGAACTCGCCCTCCCCGCCCATCAACTTCGCGGCGAGCTGGATCTGCCCGCGGCCGATGCTCTCGGCATTGGCCTGGTTGACGAAAACATTGCGGCCATCCGCCGCCGAGTCGGAATCGAACGTGACGACCTTGATGCCCTGCGACATCGCGCGCTTCAGATACGGCACGACCGCATTGGGATCGTTTGCCGCGATCACGATCGCATTCTGTCGCTGCGTAATCAGCGTATTGACATACTGAACCTGCGACGACGCGCCAGCGTCCGAAGGGCCGACCACCTTTCCGTCCCCCTTGAACTCCTTGATGGCCGCCATCCCGCCTTCGTCGGCAATGACCTCGTACGGGTTGTTGATCTGCTTCGGCACGAACGCGATCTTCAGGCCGTCCTTCACGCCGGTTGCACCGGCGACACCCCCGACTCCGAACAACAGGCCGCAAACCGCGACGGTCGTCGTAATGCGCAGTGTCTTGATCATGCTACGTCTCCTGTGAATCGCCGGGCCGCCCGCCCGGCGTTGTTGATATGCGTTGGGTTCACACTCGGCACACGGTGCCGTTCAATGCGCGATCGCGCGTCGCGCTCTGCGTGCCCGCCAGCCTGCGACGAGATTCGGGATCAGAACGGAAGACAGCAGCAACACGCCAGTGACGATCGTCAAGGTCTCGCTCGAGACGTCGACGAGCGTGAGCGCGTTCTTCAGGACACCGATAATCAGCAGCGACAGCAGTACGCCGTACAACGAGCCGCGTCCGCCGAAGATACTCACGCCGCCGAACAACACGGCAGCGATGACAGCCAACTCGAAACCTTCGCCGTTGTCGCCGCGCGCGCTCGTAAAGCGGAGCGTGTAGACGATGCCCGCGATCGCGCTCATCACCCCCGACAACACGAACAGCTTCAGCTTCGTGTTCCTGACATCGATGCCCGAAAAAGCGGCCGCCTGGTTGTTGGATCCAATCGCATACAGGCTGCGACCAAATGCCGTCGCCTGCAGCAAAACGGTAAACAGCACGGCAGCGACGATGACGATGACGAACGGCTCGGGAATGAATGTCGCGCCTATCGTATTCATCCCGAACGACGTGTAAGCCGCCGGGAAATCCGCAATCGCCTGGTCGCCGAGCAGCACGTATGCAAGGCCGCGAAACAGCGCGAGCGTACCGATGGTCACCGCCAGCGATGGCAGCTCGAAGCGGACGATCACCCAGCCATTGAAGAACCCGGCAAGCGCACCGCCAGCGAGCACCAGAACGAGGACGACCGGCATCGGCAGGCCGAGATGCCAGAGCACGCCCATCAGCGCGCTCGATGCACCGAGGATCGACGCGACCGACAGGTCGACCTCGCCCGTCACGACAATCAGCGTCATCGTCAGCGCCATCAGCGAGATCTCGGTGATGTCGAGCAGGATGTTGGTCAAGTTGGCCGCGTCGAGAAAGACCGGCGACAGCACGCGTGCCATCACCAGCGACGCTGCGAGTATGACGGCCAGCAGGACTTCCCAGCTCAGGGCAGCGGCGGACCGGCGGCCCGAAACCGCGGTGGATCGATTAACCATGGTCGCGTTTCCTCATCATGCGTTTTGCAATGGAGCGGGCGAGCAGCGTATCGGCGGCGACGGCCGCCACGATCAGCGCGCCCTGGATCGCCTGCTCCCAGAACGGCGAAACGTGAAGCACCGCGAGCGCGATGCTGATGACACCGAGCACGACCGCGCCAAGCGTCGCGCCCAGGATCGTGCCGACGCCGCCGTTGATGGCCACGCTGCCGACCACGGCTGCCGCGACCACCTGGAGTTCGATGCCCTTGCCCGTACTGGCATCGACCGTGCCGAAGCGTGCGAGCCAAAGTGCGCCCGCGAAGCCCGCGATCGCGCCGGAGATCATGAAGCCGGTCATGACTCGCCGATCGACCCGGATGCCGGCCAGCCGCGCCGCCTCAGGATTGGAACCGATCGCGTAATGTTCGCGCCCGCCGCGAAACTGCTTCAGATAGACCGACAATCCGGCGAGGACGGCGGCGGCAACCAGCGCCAGGATCGGAATGCCCACGACCGAGCCGGTCGCAAGCCGCGAGAACGCGTCGGGCAGGCTCGTGGCGTTGATCTGACCGCCGTGGACCCACGCATAGTCTGCACCACGAAAGATGTAGAGCGTCGACAGCGTCGCGACCAATGACGGGACGCGGCCGATGGCGACCAGACCGGCATTGACCGCACCTGCCGCCAGTCCGATGGCGAGCCCCGCCGCCAGCGCGACCGGTACCGGCATGGCCGGATACGCGACATAAAGGGCGCCGACGCCATACGCGCTGATGCCGACCACCGAGCCGATCGACAGGTCGATGTGCCGCATCAGCATCACGACCGTCATGCCTGCGGTCAGCAGGCCGACGATCGACACGTTCAGCAGCACGTCCCGCAGGTTCTGCATGCTGAGAAACTGCGGCCGGGCAAGCGCCGTGCATGCGACCAGCGCCACCAGGACGACGAACAATGTCGCCTCGCGTCGCCTCATGACCGCAGACAATCCGCCAGCCAGCGTCCCACGCCTCGGGAAGCGCTCTGTTCGATTCATCGTGTTCGTTCCGCTTGTCATGCCGCCCGTCCCAGTTCGATATCGTCTTGCCCGAGCGCGGCCCGCATGATTCGCTCTTCGGTCGCGAGCGCACGCGGAATCTCCGCGCTGATGCGACCTTCGTGCATCACGAGCACGCGGTCAGCCATGCCGAGCACTTCCGGCAGTTCGCTCGAAATCATCAGTACCGCCATGCCGTCCCTGACCAGCTCCGACAGCGCCCCATACACTTCCGCCTTCGCGCCGACATCGATGCCTCGCGTCGGCTCGTCGATGATCAGCACCTTCGGACCGGTCGCCAGCCACTTGCCGAGCACCACCTTCTGCTGATTGCCGCCAGACAACGTGCCGACCGGCAACGTCAGGTCGCTCGCCTTCAGGCGCAAGCGGGCTCCCCACTCATGCGCGAGCACCACTTCACGCGCAGCGGAGATCAAACCGTACCGTGTCAGGCGGCCGAGCACCGTCATCGACGCGTTGCGCGCGATGCTGAGTTCCAGCGCGAGTCCTTGCTGACGCCGGTCTTCCGGAACCATCGCGAGCCCGGCCTTGATCGCCCGTCCGGGTTGACCGGGCGCGAGCACCTTGCCCGCCACGCGGATCTCGCCCGAATCGAGCGGGTCGATGCCGAAGATCGCCCGCGCCACCTCGCTGCGGCCAGCGCCCACCAGGCCGGCCAGCGCGACGATTTCACCGGCGCGCACATCGAACGACACGTCCTTGAACACGCCGATGCGCGTGAGTCCGCGCACCGCCAGCTTCACGTCGCCCGGCTCGACCTGCGCTTTCGGATAGAACGTCTCCAGGTCACGGCCCACCATCTTCGCGACGATGTCGGCCGTGGTCATGTCCGACGTGCGCGCGTCGAAAACCTTCGCGCCGTCCCGCATGATCGTCAGGTGCTGCGTCAACGCGAACACTTCCTCCAGACGGTGCGTGATGAACAGGATCGCCGCGCCCCGTTCGCGCAGCGTCCGCACGATCGCGAACAGCCGCTCGACTTCGGGCAGCGACAGCGCGGCGGTGGGCTCGTCCATGACCAGCACGTTTGCGTCGACCGACAGCGCCTTCGCGATCTCGATGACCTGCTGGTCCGCAATCGACAGGCCGCGCACCAACTGCTGCGGTTTCAGGTTCACGCCCAGCGATACGAGCAACTCGGCCACTTCCCGGTGCATCGTGTCGTAATCGATGCGCCCGAGCCGGTCGACGGGCTGCCGTCCCATGTAGATGTTTTCCGCGATCGACAGATCGAAGAAAAGCGTCGGCTCCTGATAAATCACCGCGATGCCGGCATCGCGCGCATCGGCCGGCGACGAAAATCGCCGCTCGGCTCCGTCGATGGTCAGCGTGCCCGTGTCGGGCGCATGGACGCCCGCGAGAATCTTCACGAGTGTCGATTTGCCTGCGCCGTTTTCGCCGAGCAGCGCGTGCACTTCGCCCGGCATCATCGTGAGGTTGCCGTCGATCAGCGCGCGCACCGCGCCGAACGACTTGCTGGCGCCGCTGAGCGCCAGCCGCGGCACGGCCGTGCCGCTTGAGGATGTCTGCACTGTTGTCTCCGTCGATATTGTCGTTGTGCGGCCGCCAGCCATTGCGGCGGCCGCTGTCACCGCTAGATTCGATAGATGCGCTCGGCGTTGGCGACGAACAATTGCCGGCGCTCGTCGTCGCTCGCGCCTGCGACGATGCGCGCATAGGCTTGCCACAACGCGTCGTACGAGCCGAACAGCCTGTCGACCGGAAAGTTCGACGCGAACATCGCACGCTCGATGCCGAAGGTATCGAGCGTCTCGAGCACATACGGACGCAGGCTTTCCACGGTCCAGTGATGATCGAACATCGCCAGCCCGCTGACCTTGACGGCCACGTTCGGGCACGCGGCCAGCGTTTTCAGGCCCTCGCGCCACGCGCGATAGCCGGCGGGGCTGTCGCGGTCGACGAACATTCCGGCGTGGTTCAGCACGATCTGGATGTCCGGGTACATCCGCGCCAGCTGCGCCGCCTCGTCCATCTGGGATGGGTAGAGCTGCAAGTCGAACGACAGGCCGTATCGCGCAAGCAGTCCGAAGTTTTTCCGCCAGACCGGGTCGCGCAGGTAATGCCGCTGAACATAGCCGTACAACGGGTTGTCATGCACATTGAGGATCTGGCGAATGCCGCGTACGTTTGCGAACGCAGCATGTCCGGCCAGCGTCGCCTCGACATCGGGTGCGCTCAGATCCGCCGCGGCGACGATGCCGTTCGGCCATCCGGCAGCCCGTCCGTCGCCTGCATCGGCGAGCGCCTGCAGCCAGCGCGTCTCCTCGACCGGGTCGGCCGGGTCGTGATTGGCCTCGACGTGCACGATCTTCACGATCTCGATCTCGCCCGCATCGCTCAACAGATCACCGGGCAGGTAATCGTGCTTCAGCAGCAGCGCATCGCCGACGAACGACGTTCCCGGATTCGCGAGCCACGGGTAGTGGTGCGTACCGGGCGACCAGAAATGCACATGGGGATCGATAACTTGCATGCTGCTTCTCCGTGTGCGGGTCAGGGAAGATAGAACATCGGGACCAGCGGTTTCTGTGCCGGTGCGCCGTCCGAACCGGTGGCCATGATGTCGGACATGAAGCCCCACCATTTGCGCATCACGTCGTCGGTCACGAGCCGGTCCATCCGGTGACCGCGCTCGCGCTTCAGCACGGCAAACAGATGGTTCGTCGCATCGTCGAGAAAAATCCAGTAGTCGCGAATGCCGGCCTCGTGAAGCGTGTCGACCAGCTCGGGCCAGATTTCCCGGTGGCGTCGCCTGTACTCCTCGCTCTGCCCGGGGTTCAGCACCATCCGGAAGGCGATCGTCTCCATGTTTGAATCTCCGTCGTGTCATGCCGCTTTTCGTGCGCCAGCGGCGTATGGCAGCGACTATAATTCCGCCACCGATAACAAACCAATCCGTATTCGTGATTGGGCGATCCACAAACCGAATCGCATTCCTCACATGAGTCCGCACGACGCCACCGTCTCTCTCATCAACCGCCTGAAGTTCAAGCACCTCGCGCTCCTCGTGGCGCTCGACGACACGCGCAACCTCCATCAGGCCGCGGACGAGATCAACGTCGCGCAACCGAGCGCGAGCCGCATGCTGGGCGATATCGAGGACGCATTCGGTTTCCGGCTGTTCGAGCGCAACGCCCGCGGCATGTCTCCTACCGCGCTGGGAGAGGTCGTGCTCACCTACGCTCGCCGCGCACTGTCCGACCTGACCCGCTTCGCCGAGGATCTGGACGCAAAGCGCCGCGGCGGGCACGGCCAGCTCACGGTCGGCGCGATCATGGGCGCCGCACCCGACGTACTGGCACTCGCCGTCGCCACGCTGAAAACCGAGCGCCCGCTCCTCAACATGCGGATCCTGGGCGAGACCAGCGATCAGATCGTTCAGCTCCTCTACCGACGCGACGTCGACCTTGCACTTGGCCGACTGACCGCATCGCTCCAGCACAACGACTTCAGCTTCGAGCCGCTCGCACGCGAGACGCTCGTGCTCGTCGTGCGCCCCCGACACCCGCTCGCCGACGTGTCCCGCGTGTCGCTCGACGAGCTCGTCGCGTGGCCCTGGATCGCGCAGCCGGTCACGAGCCCGGCGCGCGCCATCCTGGAAGAGGAGCTTGCCCGCGCGAATCTGTCGACGCCGGCCAACGTCACGGAATGCGGCTCGATCTTCGCGACCCTGCAGCTCGTCGGCACGTACGATGCCGTCGCGATGCTTCCCGAATCGGTCGTCCGCGACCACGTGCGCGCGAAGCTGCTCGTCGCACTGCCGATCGAGATCGGCAAGAGCCTGCCCGGCTACGGGATCCTCACACGCAAGGAGGAACCGCTGTCCGAGCCGGCGGTTCACTTCATTGCCCTGCTTCGCCGCTTCTCCCAGCCGATCGCGAACTGATCACGCGGGCCCCGAAGGCGGCCGTTCGCTCACTGCAGATTCACGAACATCCCGCCGTCGACCAGTAGCGCGGCACCCGTCACATAGCGTGCACGGTCGGACGCGAGGAACACCACGCAATCGGCAACGTCCTCGGGCTGCCCCAGCCTGCCGAGCGGGATACGCTTCTCGAAATAGCGCCGCTTGTCTTCGTCCTCGAGGTCCGCTGCGTTCAGATCGGTCGCGATCGTCCCCGGCATCACGGAATTGCAGCGAATACCGTATGGCCCAAGAGCGATCGCGCACGACTGCATCAACGAGTGCACACCCGCCTTCGTCGGCGTGTAATGCGTCTGCATGCCGCCCCCCACGAGTGCGCTGATCGAACTGGTCGCGACGATCGCGCCCCCCGTTCCCTGCTCCTTCATCTGACGTGCAACCGCCTGCGTCACATAGAACGCGCCGTTCAGGTTGACGCCGATCGTGCGCTCCAGGACCGACGGAGGCATGTCGAGAAACGCGTGAAACGGACAGATGCCGGCGTTGCTGGCCAGCACGTCGACCTTGCCGAACGCGTCGACCGCGTGGCGAACCAGGTCGATGCCGGTTTGCGGCAGCGCGACGTTGCCCTCGATCGCGATCGCGCGACGGCCCGCGCGCTCGACTTCAGCAACGACTTCGGCAATGGCGGAGCGCCGCCCATACGACGCGTCGTTGTCGCCCCAGTAATTGACGACCACGTCCGCGCCTTCACGCGCGCTGGCGACGGCGATAGCCCGGCCGATGCCCCGCGAGCCCCCAGTGACGATGACGACCTTGTCTTCGAGCAGCACCTTGTTTCTCCTCGTTGCGTTCAATGCGTGTATGGACGAACCAGCGCGCACTCCGGATTGAGCCGCACGCCGAATCCCGGCCGGTCCGGCACCTTCATCCGCCCGTTGACCGGAACCGGTTCGTCGAGCAACAGCGGCGTGAACATCGGTACGACTTCGTCCGCCTTCGGTGCCATCATCAGGAACTCCGCGAACGGCGAATTGTGGCGCGTCACGACGAAATGGTAGCTGTACACCGACGAGCCGTGCGGTACCACCATCACGTTGTGCGCGTCCGCCAGCGCCGAAATCTTGATGAGCTCGGTAATCCCGCCGCACCAGCCGACGTCCGGCTGGATCAGGTCGCAACATCCCATTTCGAGCAGCATGCGGAAACCCCACCGGGTCGCCTCATGCTCGCCCGTCGACACCATCATGCCGCGCGGAACGTTGCGCCGCAGTTCCGCATAGCCCCAGTAGTCGTCGGGCGGCAGGCATTCTTCGATCCACTTCAGACCGTATTCATGGGCGGCATTGGCAAGGCGCGTCGCATAGCGCACGTCGAGGCTCATCCAGCAGTCGAACATCAGCCAGAAGTCGTCGCCGACGCGGTTGCGCATGTCGGCGAGTTTCTCCAGGTTCTTCCTGAGCCCTTCCTCGTTCTCGGCCGGGCCATGCTGCAACGGCATCTTGCCGCCGATGAAGCCCATCTGCTTCGCGAGATCCGGGCGCGCGCCGGTGGCATAGAACACCAGCTCGTCGCGAACCGGGCCGCCAAGCAGCTGATAGACGGGCTCGCCACGCACCTTGCCGAGCAGATCCCACAACGCGAGATCGACGCCCGAGATCGTGTTGAGCACGACGCCCTTGCGCCCATAGTAGAGCGTCGCGTAATACATCTGGTCCCACATCGTCTCGATGTCGGTCACACAGCGGCCCTCGAGGAAACGCGCGAGATGCCTTTCGACGATGAACGCACCGATTTCGCCGCCCGTCGTGACCGCGAAGCCCACACTGCCGTCGCTCGCTTCGATCTCGACCACGAGCGTACCGAGGACGTTGATGCCGAACGACCGCCGGCTCTGACGGTATTCCGGGTAACGCGACATCGGCGTGGCGATGTGGTCGTCGATCCAGTGTCCGTCGTCCTGATCGTGATAATCCGCGCCGCCGCCGCGAACGGTGAACGCGCGCACATGCTTGATGGTGGGCATGGCCATGAAGAATAAGCTCCGAATGTTTTGGCTGGGTTACCGCATGCGCTGGACAGGCGGTTTGAATGATTCGGCGGCAATGCCGACGGATCGACGCGGCACGATGACCGCAATCAGCAACGCTGCCAGCAAGCTGGCAAGCGCGAGAACCTGCAGCCCGGCCGCACCTGCACCGAACCAATGGTCAGCCGATGCGCGCAGCGTCGGTGCGATGAATCCGCCCAGGCTGCCGAGTGAATTGATGAGCGCGATCCCGCCCGCGGCGGCCGCGCCGGTCAGGTCTCGCGCGGGAAACGTCCAGAACAGCGGCTGGGCGGCAATGAAACCGCTCGCGGCCGCGCACAGCCCGGCGAGCGCGACGAGTGGCGCGGGCGCAATGCCCGACAGCGCGATGCCGGCGGCGGCACACACGAGCATGACGATCGCCCAGCGCCGATGTCCGCTCGAGCGCTCCGCCAAGCGCGGCACCCACCATGCGGCGCCCAGCGCGCATAACCACGGCACTGCGGTGACCAGCCCGACTTCGAAGCCGACACGTCGGCCGAGCAATGCACCCACTTGTTGCGGCAGAAAGAAGATGACGCCATACACGCTCACCTGGATCAACGCATAGACGGCCGCATAAGCCAGCACACGCGCGTTCGTCATGGCAGCCATCACGCTGCGTGGGCCATGTTGCGTCGCAATCTTCGCATCCTGCTCGATCGCGTCTACCAGCACGCGGCGAGCCGGCACACCGAGCCATTGCGCGTCGGCCGGCGCATCGTCGAGATAGCGAAGCGCCCATACCCCGACCAGCGACGCCAGCCCGCCCTCGACGATGAACATCCAGCGCCAGCCGGCCAGACCGAGCGCGCCGTGCAGATCCAGCAACAACCCCGACAAGGGCGCGCCGAAGATGAACGCCAACGGCGCACCGAAATAGAACACGCCGATCGCGCGGGCACGTGCCGATTGCGGAAACCAGTTCGTCAGGTAATAAATGATCCCCGGGAAGAACCCTGCTTCGGCGACGCCCAGCAGAAAACGCAATACGTAAAAGGTGGTTGCGCTGTTCGTGAATGCCATTCCCGCCGACACGAGCCCCCATGTGACCATGATCCGGCACATCCAGATTCGCGCGCCGACCCGATGCATGATCAGGTTGCTCGGTACCTCGAGCAGCGCGTAGCCGACGAAGAACACGCCTGCGCCAAAAGCGAATGCCGCATCGGACAGGCCGGCATCGCGTTGCAGTGCGTGCTGGGCAAAGCCGACATTCGTCCGGTCGAGAAATGCGAGGACATACATCAGCAACAGGAACGGCAGCAACCTCCGCATGACCCTGCCGACCGTCTGCTCGACAGTGGGTTGCGTCGCGTGCATCGTGGTATCTCCTTGTCCGGGCGGTCGATCCGCCCTGTATCGTGCGACCCGCTTGGCGCGGGTCGACTACCGTCGATCAATAGGTGGCGCGGCCGCCCGACAGGTCGAATACGGCCCCGGTGCTGAATGCGCAATCCTCGGACGCGAGCCACAGAATCAGCGAAGCAGCCTCTTCCGGCATCAGGAAGCGGTTCATCGGTATCTTCGACAGCATGTAGTCGATATGCTGCTGCGACATCGAGTCGAATATCTCGGTCTTCGCTGCCGCGGGCGTGACTGCGTTCACGAGAATGCCGCGGGTCGCCAGCTCCTTGCCGAGCGACTTCGTGAGGCCGATCAGGCCGGCTTTCGAGGCGCTGTAGTGCGATGCGTTCGGATTACCTTCCTTGCCGGCCACCGATGCGATGTTGACGATGCGGCCGTAGCCCTTCTCGAGCATTCGCGGCACCACGGCGCGGCAGGTCAGATACGAGCCGATCAGGTTCACGTCGATCACGCGGCGCCAGACCTCGGGCGGCAGTTCCCACGTCAGACCGTTGCCCCCCGTGATACCGGCGCTGTTGATCAGCACGTCGATTGCACCGTGCCGCTCGAACGTGGCCGTGGCCGCGGCGTCGACGGACGCTTCGTCCGTCAATTCGACGATGACGGTCGATACGGTGCCGAGTTCCGACAGTTCACGCTGGCTGCGCGCGAGCCGCTCCCCGTCGACGTCCCACAACGACACCGCCGCACCCGAGCGCAGCGCGCGCTGCGCGACCGCATAGCCGATGCCGCGCGCGCCGCCCGTGATCACGACCACACGGCCGCTCAATTCGATCTGGTTCATCGCGCCTCCGGGATGCGTGCGGCAACCGTGCGTTGCTGCTGCTCGCCAAGTCCGTCGATGCCGAGCCGCATGGTCTGGCCCGCGCGAAGAAAGACCGGCTCCGGCTTCTGACCCAGCCCGACCCCGGGCGGCGTACCGGTGGAAATCACGTCCCCCGGCTGCAGGCTCATGAACTGGCTGATATAGGAAACGAGCGTGGCGACGTCGAAGATCATCGTCCGCGTGCTGCCATCCTGGTAGCGCTTGCCATCGACCTCGAGCCACAGGCGCAGCGACTGGGGATCGGGGATCTCGTCGCACGTGACGAGCCACGGGCCGAGCGGGCCGAACGTGTCGCATCCCTTGCCCTTGTCCCACTGCCCGCCGCGCTCCAGCTGGTACGCGCGCTCGGATACATCATTGACGACGCAGTAGCCGGCGACGTATTCCAGTGCGCGTTCGCGCGACACATAGCGAGCCTCGCGACCGATGACGACACCCAGTTCGACTTCCCAGTCGACCTTCTCCGCGCCAGGGGGGATCTCGACGTCGTCGTCCGGGCCGACGATCGCGCTCGTCGCCTTCATGAACAGTACCGGCTCCGTCGGGACGGCCATGTTCGATTCCGCGGCGTGATCCGAATAGTTCAGGCCGACGCAAATCATCTTGCCGACCCGGCCGACACACGGGCCGATCCGGACGTTGGCCGGTGCGAGCGGAAGCGACGCCGCATCGAGCGCCGCAAGGCGGCGCAGGTTCTCGTCGGACAGTGCGTCCAACGCGATGTCTTCCACGTGCCCCGACAGATCGCGAATGCGACCGTCCCCGTCAATGACGCCGGGTCGCTCCTCGCCCGGCACACCAAAGCGCACCAACTTCATGCAACGTCTCCTCATGTGAATTGAATGTCCTCTGCAGGGCCCATGTTGAAGCGCCGGCAATAGCGGAACAATCCGAAATTCGCATGAAGTGATAGCCAAACCGAATCGATCGGTCAGCGCGGCCTTTCAGCGTCATGTAGCCGCTCGGCCGAGATGCCGTGCTTGGCAAAGGCAGTCAAGTTGAACGTCCGTCCTGGACGGAGTGACGCAGGGTTTCTGCAGGCGCCGGGTTGTCCGGGCTCAACGCGTCAATCGCCCCGCCTCTTGATACCGCCGGTCAACAATGAGATCGCGGTACGCAGTACATCGTCAATGTGATCGACATCCAGTCGAAGGCTATCGGGGCGCCACATCAGGCTGATGATGCCATTCATCATTGCCCAAAGCGCCGTCGCGGCGTGTTCCGGCTCGATGTCTGCCTGCACCAACCCTTCGTCGATGCCTCGGCTGATCAATGCGGCCAATTTGGCGTTTTGCTGTCTGGTCAGCGCAGCAATGCGTGCGAGCGCCTCCGGCTCATTCGGTGGTTCGACAAGAATACGGAACTGGTGCGGGCGCTCCTTGGCGAACCGCGCGTAAGCAGCTGCCACACAACGTAGTTTCGTCTCCACATCGCCATCGGATGCATAGGCCGCGTCCATGTACTCGCGGTTTTCTTCCAGCGCGCGCTCCGCCACCGCAATGAGCAACGCGGAACGGCCACCGACACGGTTATAGAGCGTCTGCACTGCGACATCCGCCCGGGTCGCAACCGCTTCAGGCGTCACCGCGTTTAGTCCGCCCTCCGTCAGCAAAGTCTCGGCGGCTTGCACGATCGCTAGGCGGGTCGCGGCTGCCCGACGCTGAGTTCTGGATTCCATACGGGGTTTTCCCTCATTAATTGGAACGCATTGCAATCTTAGAATACATTCCAATATTGGATTTCGATCCAGCATTTTACATCTTGGAGGGACACATGGCCGGGCGGACAAGTATCGAGTTCGTGGCTGGCGGCCGCGGAGAACATTGCCGTGGCTGGCTGTACGAACCTCGCGGGACGGGCCCGTTTCCTGTCATCGTGATGGCGCACGGGCTGGGCGGAATCAAGGAAATGCGGCTCGACGCCTATGCGCAACGCTTTTGCGCGGACGGCTACGCATGCGTCGTGTTCGACTATCGACATTTCGGCGCGAGCGACGGCTCCCCTCGCCAACTGCTCGATATCGATCGTCAACTGGAGGACTGGTCGGGTGCGATCGCTTTTGCACGCGGGCACAGCAATCTCCGTCCGGATCAGGTGGTCCTGTGGGGAACATCCTTCGGCGGCGGTCATGTGATTCTTTCCGCAGCACGCGACCGGACGATTGCCGGTGCCATCGCGCAATGCCCGTTCACGGACGGGGTCGCGTCGTTGTTCGCGTTGAACTGGCGTAGCGCGCTCAAGGTCACCGCGCTCGCTCTGTGCGATGCAGTGCTATCCCTCGTCGGCAGGGCGCCGGTGATGGTGCCGACGGCGGGTCGGCCCGGTTCTGCCGCGTTGATGACCGCACCGGATGCGCTGGATGGCTATCTCGCGCTGGTACCTGACGGTACTGCATTTCGCAATCAGGTCGCGGCACGCTTCGGCCTGAACATCGTTCGGCACCGCCCGGGTCGCAAGGCAGGCGACATTTCCTGTCCGATTCTGTTTTGCGTTTGCGAAGCCGACTCCGTCGCTCCGGCGGGGCCGACGAAACGGTACGCCCGGCGCGCGCCCCAAGGGGAATTGCGCGTGTATCGGGCCGGCCACTTCGACATCTATGTGGGCAAGGACTTCGAACAGGTGGTCGCCGACCAGCTGGCATTTCTCCATCGTCACGTTCCAACGAAGCAAGGAAACGCACATGTCGACTTATAAGCTGGCGAACAAGGTGGTGGCCATTACCGGTTCCACCGGAGGCCTGGGATCGGCCTTGGCCGAAGCGCTGCACGCTCGGGGCGCGCGTCTCGCACTTTTCGACCTGGAGGCAAACAGGCTCACGGCGCAAACTCGCGGCTTCGGCCACCCTTCCGACGTTCTTGGCTGGACTGCCGACGTCCGCGATTTCGAAAGCCTCGAAGCCGCAATGGCCAATGCGGCGCATCACTTCGGCCGGATCGATGTGGTCATCGCAAACGCAGGCATCGACACCATGGCCCCGATGGCCACCATCGACCCGGCCGCGTTTGATCGTGTCGTCGACATCAACCTCAACGGCGTGTGGCGTACGTTCCGTGCCGGCTTGCCATTCGTCCAGCAACAGCGCGGCTACATGCTGGCGATTTCGTCAATGGCCGCGTTTGTGCATTCGCCGCTACAGGCGTCCTATACGGCCAGCAAGGCGGGCGTCTGGGCGATGTGCGACAGCATCCGTCTGGAGCTTCGTCATCTGGGTATCGGGGTCGGCAGCGCGCATCCGACGTTCTTCCCGACGCCGCTGATGGACGATGTCGTTGCCGATCCTGCCGGCCGGGCATTGTGGGGAGGCAACGATCGAGGCTTCTGGAAGATGATCCCGCGCGAGCAGGTCGTGCAGGACATCGTGGCAGGCATCGAGCGCCGCGCGGACATGATCGTCGTCCCGAAGATCAACACGATCGTGGCCAAGGCACCCGGCTTCTTCAGGCGCTTCGTCGAACGCACCGGCTTTCGCGGCGAGGACATCGAACGCGCCATCAGTCTCGCGTCGGCAACTGGCTGGAACGATTCGACCGCGCACGCTCCGGCGAAATGAGCGGCAATCCGGTGGCCGCGGGAACCGATCGGCTCCGCAAGACAAGCGGAGCCGATGGCCCGGCATCCATCGCCCCTTGTTTGCGCAGCAATGGAAATCCAATAGCAGAGGAGCAGTACAAAGTGGCTTACGATCTTCAGGAAAAAGTCGTGCTTATCACGGGTGCTGCAGGCGGCATCGGCGCTGCGACCGCGCGTGCGTTGCATGCATGTGGTGCACGACTCGTTCTAACCGATGTGACGCAGGCTTCAGTGGACCGCCTCGCCGCGGAGTTTGACTCCGAGCGCACGCTCGCCCTTGCGCTCGACGTTACCGATGCTGCCGCCACCAAGGCGGTCGTGCAACACGCCGTCGACAGATTCGGCCGCCTCGACATTGCGTTCGCCAATGCGGGCATCTCATGGCACGATGTGCCCGCCACCGTGTATAGCTGCAATGAACAGGAGTTCGAACGAATTGTCGAGGTCGACCTGCTCGGTGTTTGGCGCACGATCAAGGCTGCATTGCCGGAGATCGTGCGCAATCGAGGCCAGGTCCTGGTCACCGCTTCGGTCTATGCGTTCGTGAACGGCATGGTCAACGCGCCTTACGCGGCGTCCAAAGCCGGAGTCGAGATGCTCGCGCGTTCACTGCGCGCCGAGCTGGGCGGCACCGGGTCCACCGCGAGCGTGCTCTATCCGGGATGGGTGGCGACAGCCATTGCCAAGGTCGGCTTTGGCGGAAATGCGCTAGCGACGAAATTGATTGAAAAAGGGTTTCCTGCACCGTTGCGGCGACCGATACAACCGGATGACGTCGCCAAGGCCGTCATCAAAGGGCTGCGAACCCGCCAACCGCGCATCGTCGCCCCGTTCCGGTGGGCACCGTTTTCGTGGACGCGAGGACTCTTCAACATCGTGACGGACTGGCATCTCGGGCGACAACATGAGATGCACAAGTTGATGCGTGAGCTTGAACGCGGCCAAGATCGTCCAGCCGGGCCCGGTGCAAGGCCGGATGCAGCATCCGTTCCTGCGCCGGCGCCAAGGGCCTGAACCCGTCACATTTCCGTCGGAGGGCATGACGAAGGTGCACGCCGGACACGCTCACCAAGAGATGCAAGATCAAGGGGGCTCGCGCGGGCGGTCTCAAGCGCGAGCGGCAACGCGCGCTTGAGACCGCCGGTGGTCGCCGCGGCGAACTCGGTGCGAAGCAGCCCGCTGCGGGCTCGCTGATCCAGAAAAGTCGGCACCGCCCCCTACCGCCCCAAAACCCGCTCCACCAACCTGACGAAATAACTCGCCCCCACCGGCAGCAACGCATCGTTGAAGTCGTAACTGGCGTTATGCAGCAGGCAAGGCCCGCCGCCATGCCCATGCACGCGATGATCGCCGCCTCCATTACCGAGGAATGCATAACAACCGGGCTTCTCGCGCAGCATGAACGAGAAATCCTCCGCCGCCATGGTCGGATCGACGGCCGCGTTCACATGCGCGTCGCCCACCAGTTCGCGCATCACCGCCACCGCCACCGCCGTCTGCTCGGCGTCGTTCACGGTAGCCGGATACTGGCGCTGGAAATCCACCTCGCTCTCGCAATCGAAGGCCGCGGCCGTCGCGGCCACCACCGCGCGCATGCGCGTCTCGATCAGGTCGAGCGTCGCATCGGAGAAGGTCCGCACCGTGCCGCCGAGCCAGGCATCGGTCGGCACCACGTTCATCGCCTCGCCCGCATGCACCTGCGTGACCGACAGCACCGCGCCGTCGATCGGATTTCGGTTGCGCGTGACGATGCCCTGCAGGGCGCTCAACACCTGCCCCGCCGCGAACACGGGATCGCGGCCCAGGTGCGGCATGGCCGCGTGACAGCCGGCGCCGCGCAAGTCGATCCGGAACAGGCTGGTCGAGGCCATCAGCGGCCCCGGCCGCACCGCGAAATCGCCGGCCGCGATGCCGGGCCAGTTATGCAGCCCGAACACGGCATCCACCGGGAATCGCTCGAACAGGCCGTCCTCGATCATCGCGCGCGCGCCGCCGCCCGCTTCCTCGGCCGGCTGGAAGAACAGCTGCACGGTGCCGTCGAACTCGCCATGCCGCGCCAGATGGCGCGCGGCCCCCAGTAGCATGGCGGTGTGCCCGTCGTGGCCGCACGCATGCATCGCGCCGGGCACCGTCGAACGGTGCGCGAAGGTGTTGGCCTCCTGCACGGGCAGCGCATCCATGTCGGCGCGCAGGCCGATCGCACGCGCGCTGCCGCCGCGCTTCAAGGTGCCGACCACGCCGGTGCGGCCGACGCCGCGCGTGACGGCATAACCCCATTGCTCGAGCCGCTCGGCGACGAGTTCGGCGGTGCGGAACACGTCGTAGCCCAGCTCGGGATGGGCGTGGATATCGCGGCGTATCGCCGTCAGTTCGTCGGCGTGCGCGACGATGGAATCGATCAGTTTCATGCGGAGGGAAGCGCTCTTGTCGGTCGTCGCGGTGCGGCGGCTGGTCGGTCCATGCCGCCCGCCGCCGCGCCGCGAGGCATCAGATATGAAACAGTTGCGCCACGAGGGTCGCGCCGATGAAGGTACCGGCATTGGCCACGAAGGACACGAGCACGATGCGCCAGCCGAGCCGGCGGAAAGCCGGGATGTCCTTGGCGATCGACAGCCCCGCGAACACCAGCATCGGCGTGGTCACCCCGAGGAAATCGTTGTGCGAGCTGAGCGCGGCGATCTGCGAAGCCCACGGGGACCACGGCGAGGTCAGGAACATCGCCACCACCGATACCCAGCAGACCGCCGGAATCCGTCGCCCCGTCACGCGCGCCAGCGCATCGCCGACGATCGTCGCGCATACCATGATCACGATCCCCGGCAGTCCGACTAGCGGTGTGGTGCCGTGGGCGATCCAGTCGCACACCAGCGCCATCGCGGCCGTCACGATCCAGGCGAGCAGCTTGCCGCCGTAGCCGAGCGCGGGTGCCTCCGTCCGCACTTCGCCCAGCGACGGGCTGGCCGCCTCCGGCTGCGCCGATGCCTTGGTGGTGCGGCCGATCAACGGCTCCAGCACGCGATAGCCCCAGACCGCGAGCGGCAGCGAGATGAACAGCGTGAAGTAGGTACCGATGGTGGTGGTGATCAGGTTGCTGGCCGCGGCGAACGCGAGCACGGATTTCGCCGTCTCGGGGTCCTGCTGCGCGGCAATCGCGCCCGAGGCGGCCGCCATCATGCTGCCCGAGCCGACACCCGAGCCCATCGCCAGCGCGAGCGGATCGAAGATGCCGAGGCTGCTCACGAAACCCGCGAACACGGCGATGAACACCGCACCGAACACGGTGCCGGTCAGGTACTCGGCCAGCACGCCGCGGCCCTCGGCCGAATCCATCCCGTACTTCTCGCCGATGATCGCCAGGCTCGGCTCGCGGCCGACCGAGAAGGTCGCGCCGATCGCCTCGCGCTTGATGCCGAGCAGCAACGCGAGCGGCAGGCCGAGCAGGATCGTGCCGACGAAGTGGCCGAATTCCTGGAAGGCCAGCGCCCAGCCCGCCGACGCCAGCTTGGGCAGCGCGCTGCCCACCATCAGCCCGAGCTTGGAGACGAACAGCAGCAGCGCCGGCTGCAGGATCGCGGCCGCGAAGAACTGGTCGGGCACGCTCAGGCGCGCGCTGCTGTTCCAGCGCGCGCTGGCCAGCCCCACCGCAGCGCCGAGCAGCAGCGCCCAGATCATCGGCAGCAGCACGACCTTGCCCGGTCCGAGCTTGAACGTGAACGACCCGATCCATTCGGCGACCAGCAGGATGCCGGCCGCGTAAAGCAGGACCTTGGCGGTGGCCGCGCCGCCCAGCGCGCGGCGCTCGATACCCAGTGCGTGTTCCATGACGAATCTCCCCTTGAAGCCCGGCTGCCGTCGAATGCGGGCCGGTGATTACAGATAACCGAACGCGGTGGGCGGTGCTTCCGCCGTCTCGACCCACACGCTCTTGGTCTGCGTGTATTCGTACAGCGCCTCGACCCCGCTCGAGCGGCCGTAGCCGCTCATGCCGTAGCCGCCGAACGGGGACGCCACGTTGATGGTCTTGTAGCCGTTGACCCAGAAGGTGCCGGCATTCACCTGCGCGGCCACGCGATGCGCGCGCGCCACGTCGGTGGTCCAGGCCGCACCGGCCAGGCCGAAGTCGGTGTCGTTGGCGATCGCGATCGCCTCCTCCTCGGTGTCGAACGGGATGGCGGCCACCACCGGCCCGAAGATCTCGGTGCGCGCCACCTCCATCGCGTTCGACACGCCAGCCAGCACGGTGGGAGCGACGAAGTAGCCGCCGCGGCCCGCCTCGACGCGCTCGGCCGAGCCGCTGGCAAGCGTGGCGCCCGCCGCCACGCCCTGCGCGATCATCGACATCACGTGGTCGTACTGCTTGCGATTGTTGATCGGGCCCACCTCGGTCGCATCGTCGAGCGGCGCGCCGACACGGATCTTCTTCGCTCCCGCAGCCACCATCGCGACGAATTCGTCGTAGACGGCACGCTGCACCAGCAGACGCGAGCCGGCCACGCAACTCTGGCCCGCGCCGGCGAAGATCGCCGCCTGGGCGGTCAGCGCGGCGCGCTTGAGGTCGGCATCGGCGAACACGATATTGGCCGACTTGCCGCCCAGCTCCAGCACGCACGGCAGCACGCGGCGCGCGGCGGCCTCGGCGATCCGCGCGCCGGTGGCCGGCGAGCCGACGAACACCACCTTGCTCACCACGCGATGCGCGATCGCGGCCTGCCCGGCGGTGTGACCGAAGCCGGCCAGCACGTTGACCAGACCGCGCGGGAGGCCGGCCCGCTCGCCAAGCGCGGCGACCGCCAGCGAGGTGAAGGGCGTCAGCTCCGAGGGCTTGAGCAGCACGCCGTTGCCCATCGCCACCGCGGGCGCCACCTGCCAGCCGCAGGTGAATACCGGCGCGTTCCACGGCGTGATCTGCAGCACCACGCCGGCCGGTTCGCGGCGCGTGTAGTTGAGGTGCGAGGTCGGCACCGGGATCACGCTGCCGTAGAACTTGTCGGTCCAGCCCGCGTAGTACTCGAACATCTCGGCGACCTTGGCCACCTCGCCGCGGCAGTCGCGGATCGGCTTGCCCGAGCCCAGCGCCTCCAGCCGCGCGATCGCCTCGGCCTCGGCGCGGATCGCGCGCGCCACCTCCTGCATCACGCGGCCGCGCGCGGCATGCGTGAGCGCCCACCATTCGCGCTGCGCGCGGCGCGCGCTGTCGGCGGCATGATCGACAACGGCTGCGCCGGCGTCGCGATAGGCGAGCGTGGCCTCGCCCGTCGCCGCATCGTAAAGCTGGATCGTGTCGCCCTGGCCGGCGACGAGTTCGCCGTCGATATACGAGCCGATCGTGGCGGCACCGGGGAAGAAGTGCGCGAAAGCGGCGAGCAACTGGTCTGCGTGCTGGGTCATGTCAGGTTTCCGTGTAGATGAGTCGAGCGGGATCGTGGCGCGGGCTGCCCCGCCTCAGGCCGGGTCGAGGAAGTCGACGATGCGGTTGAAGTCCTCGCCATCGGCGACGGAACCCTCGCTGGCGGCCCACACGCGCGCCGCTTCGCGCGCCACCGGCGCGACGCTGTCGAACTGGTCGAGCAGGCCCAGCGCGAGCCGCACGTCCTTGCGCATCAGCTTCATGGTGAAACCGGAATCGAACTTGCCGTTGAAGATCCAGGTCGGGTAGTTGGTCAGCGTCGCGCTGTTGCGGCCGGAGCCGCCGTTGAGCGCCTCGACCAGCTTTTCCGGATCGACGCCAGCCGCGCGCGCGGTGCGCACCGCCTCGCTGGCGACCAGCAGGTGCACGCCGGTCAGCAGGTTGTTGAGCAGCTTGGTAACGTGCCCGGCGCCCACCGGGCCCACATGCACGCGCTTGGCGCTGATCACCGCGAGGATCGGCTCGATGGCCGCGATATCGCTGTCCGAGCCGCCCAGCACCATGGTCATGGTGGCGGTGGCCGCGCCCTTCGGGCCGCCGCTCACCGGGCCATCGACGAAACCGATGCCGCGCTCGGCCAGGGCCGCCGCCACGCGCCGCGTGCTGTCCGGATCGGCCGTGGTGGTGTCGATCACGATGCTGCCCGGCCTCGCGTTCTCGAGCACGCCGCCGGCGCCCAGCACCACCGCCTCGACCACCGCCGAGGTCGGCAGCGACAGCAGCAGCACGTCGGCATCGCGCGCGATCTCGGCCACCGAATCGCGCGCCGACAACACCGCCTGCCCGGCCAGCTCGAGCGCCACGCCCGGCGCCGCGTCGTAACCGAGCACCGTGTAGTCGCCGCGCCGCAGCGAACCCGCCATGCCGCGCCCCATGTTGCCCAGACCGATCACGCCCACCGTTTTCATCCGACGACTCCTGATAGCTGTTGGTTCGAGGCCGGCGCGCCAGCATGCGCCCGCCTTGCATGTCAACGATGTTCGGTCCGGCGACCCGTATAATCAATCAACGCCAATATTGATATTGTTCTCTTTTTTAGAACACTCGGATCATGAGCGATACCCTTACCGACAGCCGGATCGTCTATTTCTACGAGGCCGTGCGCTGCGGCACGATCCGCGCTGCGGCCGACTGGCTCGACGTGGCGCCCTCGGCCGTGAGCCGCCAGATCGGGCTGCTGGAGAAGGAGCTCGACGCCACGCTGATGGAGCGCCACGCGCGCGGCGTGACGCCCACCGAGGCGGGACGCTGCGTGATCGAGTATTTCCGCGAGCAGCTCGCGCACCGCGACGACCTGATCTCGCGTTTGCAGGAACTGCGCGGGCTCAAGACCGGCCAGGTCAGTCTGGTGCTCGGCGAGGGCTTCGTGTCGGATCTGTTGGCCGGGCCAATGCAGCAGTTCTGCCGGCAGTTCCCCGGGATCCACGTCAACCTCGACGTGGGGAGCACCAACGACGTGATCCGCAAAATCTCGAACGACGAGGGCGAGATCGGCCTGGTCTACAACCCGCCCGCCGAGCCCAAGCTGGTGTCGCGCGCGTCGAAGCGGCAGCCGATGATGGCAATCGTCGGCCCCGACTTCCCGCGCCGCAGCCATAAGGTGCTGACGGTGCAGCAGCTCTCCACCTACCCGCTGGCGGCCACTCACCCGTCCTACGGCACGCGACAGATGATGGAGGCCGTGGAATACGCCGAGCGCGTACGGCTCGCGCCGATCATCACCACCAATTCATTCGCGATCCTGAAGGAGTTCGTGAAATCCGGGCTCGGCATTGCGGTGATGCCAGCCTTCGCGGTGGCGGCCGAACTGCAGGCCAAGGATCTGTTCGCGCTCGAGATCGCGCATCCGATCCTCGAGAACGCCGAGGCGCACATGGTCACGCGCGCGGGGCGCAAGCTCTCGGTAGCCGCCAACAAGATGCTGCAGATGATGACAGGGCAGATGCGGGCGTTTCGCTAACGGCTCCTGCGCGCGGCGCGAAGCCATACTGAGAGGTCTTAACAAAATGAGTTTTTTTAAGGTGTCGCCGGCCGTCGACAAAAATAAACGTGTCACGTTCGCGAAGCAAAAATTTCACTTCGCTCTGCAACGACAGTTGACCACGCTGTTGCCCGCACCCGTTCAACCGGGCGTGACCGTCTGATGTGCGGCTTGGCTGGGCTGATTCGTCATGACGGCCAGGCGCCGGCACAGGTCGAGCGAGTACTCGCCATGCGCGAGCGACAGCGGCATCGCGGGCCGGATGGCCAGGGCTTATGGCATGACCAACACGCCGTGCTTGCTCACAACCGTCTGGCTCTACTCGACACCGGGCATGGCGCGCAGCCGATGTGCAGTGCCGACCATCGTTACGTGCTGGTCTACAACGGTGAGATCTACAACTACGCGGAGCTTCGCCGCGAACTGAGCGCGCACTGGTCGTTCCGCACGAACACCGACACCGAGGTGGTGCTCGCCGCGTATGCGGTATGGGGCGAAGTGTGTCTTCGGCGCTTCAACGGCATGTTCGCGTTCCTGGTGTGGGACACCCATCGTCAACGAGCCTTTGCCGCGCGCGACCGGCTGGGCGTCAAGCCGTTCGTTTACCTGCAACAGGGGGCGGAATTCCTGTTTGCCTCGGAGGCAAAAGGACTGCTGCCTGCGATGCAAGCGCCGCGCGCGAATATCGACGCCGTGATGGAATACCTGGTGGCGCCGTTCTTCAGCGGCGTGGCGCAACCCATGTTCGATGGCATGGCCTACCTGCCGCCTGGGCATCTGCTACGCGTGGATCGCGATGGCTTGCAGCTATCGCGCTGGGCGCCGGAGATTGCCGAAAACCCGGTTGCCAGGGCGGCCGATGTCGCCCACGCGCTGCGCGAGCGGCTCGCCGCAGCTGTCCAGCGTAGCTTGATCGCCGATACACCGGTCGGCCTGTTTTTCAGCGGTGGCCTCGACTCCACGCTGATAGGCGGCCTGGCGCGAGCGGCAGGTGCGACACCGCCCTGCTTCACCATTCGCTTTGAAGATCACCATCGCTACGACTACGCGCGTTCGCTGATCGTGGCTTCCGATGACCAACCTTTCGCCGAGCAGGCCGCAAGCGAGTTGGGCCTGCCACGTGAAGACGTCGCACCGACGCGCTCCGCACTCGCCCAGGATCTGCTGCAGTTGGCCACGCAAAACGATGCACTGCCCGCGTGGGAACAGGAGCTGGCGCAACATTACCTGGCGCGAGCCGCCAGCACGCGCGTCAAGGCGGTATTGGTGGGCGATGCCGCCGACGAAACGCACTACGGTTATCACTTTCTGCTCGACCCGCACGCCACCCGCGATCCGACCCATATCCTGCAACGCTTGACCGCCGATCCCTATCTACGGCCCGGCTTGCTGGAGCAACCGCTGCAACACTACGGCGAGGCCTATCGCCAACTGGCGATCGCAGCCGGACACGATTGGCATACGCCCGCCTCACGTTTGCGCGCCACGCAATGGCTGGTGCGCCATCGTTGGTTGCAGCGGCTGTTGCATAACGGCGATATCCATGGCATGGCGCATGGACTGGAAGCGCGCGTCCCCTTCAGCGATACCGAAGTTCTGGACCTGGCTGCCACCATTCCGGCCGAGCTGGCGCTACGTGATGGCGTGGAAAAGGCCATGTTGCGTGAAGCGTCGCGCGGTGCGGTGCCGGAAGCCGTGCGCCTGCGCAGGAAGTCGGCCTTACCCAAGGATCAAGGCAACGGCGAGGCATTGCGCCAGCACACACGCGAAATACTGGCTACGGACGCCGACCGCATCGCCGGCTTGCTCGACGTACCGCGGCTGCAGCGCCGCTGCGCCGATCCGTCGCCGTTGAACGAGCACGAGCGGGCGGTAATGTTTCGGGCTTGCTCGCTGGCGCACTGGTCGCGGGTTCACGGCGTGAGCATGCCATGAGGCGAGCCGTGTTTTGCGTGGTGCCCGAGAAGGAGCGTCTCGATCTTTGCATCGAACCGGACCGGCGCTTGCGAAGCGGCAGGCTTCGAGGTGGCGTTCTACGCGCCCGCCATCCTGGACCATAACGAAGTCGTCATTGTTTGAACGGCTCGAACGCATTCGACGGGAGTCGTAGGCGTACGGCGGCCCCGCTTTCGCCGCGCCAGGAAAATGCTTTCTACGAATCGTTGGTTTGAGCGGCGCGGCGCTGCCCGTAGCATGGGCGCGTCACCCTCCCGCCAGCATCGGAATGTCCGCGCAAACAGACAAGGTCGTCCATTGGCTGCTCTCCAGCCTGGAGCCCAGAAGCCAGCTCTTTCACGTCGGCCAGTATTGCGGCGACTGGCAGGCGTCGACCGCCGGCCGCGCCAAGGCGAGCTTCCACCTCATCCTGCACGGTGCCGCATGGCTTCACTTTGCCGACGGGCGCGACAGCATCCTCGTCTCCGAGGGTGAAGCGGTCTTCCTGCTGCGCGACATCCCACACTGGTTGTCGCCGAGCCCGGTGAATCCGATGGCCGGCACTGTCGCCAACGGTCTGCCCGTCGAGCGGCGCGGATCGATGCAACCGCTCGACCCGGCGGTCGACGGCAGCGTCGGGCTCGCGTGCGGCTTCATCGAATTCCACTCCACCACCTCGCGCGCGATCGTGTCGCTGTTTCCGGCGTGCCTGATCGTGCGGCGCGGCGACGGCGCCCATCGCGGCATCCATGGGCTGTTCGACCTGATTCGCGCCGAGGGGCGGCATGGCGTCGACGAACCTTCGCCGCTGATCGACAAACTGGTCGAACTGCTGCTGTTCTATGCGGTCCGTGACGCCGCAGGGCACGATTCCGTGGCCAGCGGGCTCGCGGCGCTGATGCAGCGAACCGGCTTCGGCACGCTGGTGGCCGCGATCATCGACGCGCCCGGCGACGCGTGGACCACCGAGTCGATGGCCGCGTTCGCCAACATGTCGCGCACCGCATTCTGCAAGCACTTCAGCGAAGCGTCGGGCCATTCGCCGATGCAATTCGTCACGCTGGTGCGCATGCGGCTCGCGGCGGACCTGTTGCAGCAGGGCTTGCCGATTTCGCGTGCGGGCGAGCGCGTCGGCTATCAGTCGGAGTCGGCGTTCGCGCACGCATTCAAGCGCACGATGGGCATGCAGCCCGGCGCATGGCGTCGCGACCGCGACGGCGCTTCGCAATCGGCCGCTCGCCTGCACTAGCCGGACGGCGCGACGGCGCTTCGCGGGACGAATGCACAGGAATCGCGGATGTTCGCGCATTGTCCGGCGGCGGTGCCGGCTCGACAATGACCTCACTGCCCTTCCGGAGACTCCTGTGAGCCGTCTGCCCTTGCCCACTGTCGAAACGGCGCCCGCGCCCAGCCAGCCATTCCTCGAGAAATCGCAGCGCGCGAACGGCTTCCTGCCGAATCTCGTGCGCTCGCTCGCGAATGCGCCGGTCGCCCTCGAAACCTATCTGACCGTCGCCGAAATCAACAGCCGCGCGGGCCTCACGTTCGCCGAACGCGAAGCCGTGCAGATCACCGCCGCCGCCGTTCACGGCTGTGCGTTCTGCGTGGCCGGACACACCGCGGCCGCCTTGAAGAAGGCGCACGTCGATCGCGCCGACGTCGACGCGTTGCGGGACGGCGAGCCGGTGGCCGACGCGCGGCTGGACGCCGTCGCCGAATTCACGCGCGCCGTGATCGCGACCCGCGGCGCCGTGGCCGACGACGCACTCGACGCGTTCGTCGCGGCCGGCTTCACCGAAGCAAACGCGCTCGAGGTGGTGCTGGGCGTGAGCCTCGCGACGCTGTGCAACTTCGCGAACAACCTGGCGCGCAACGAACTCAACCCCGAACTGGCGGCATACCGATGGGAACCCCGGACACAGGCCGCCTGACGGCGCCCGCACTCGACGCGTCGCTCGCCGGCTGGCTCGACTCGCACGCGACGCAGCTCGACACGAGCGCCGATCTGAAAGCCGAGGTCGTGCCGCGCCTCGCGGCCGCCGGGCTGTTCCGGATCGGCGTGCCGGCGAGCGTCGGCGGCACGGACGGCACGACCACGGATGCGATCGCGAGCATCGCCGCGGTGGCCGAGCATTCGCTGGCGGCGGCATTCGTGCTCTGGGGCCAGCGCAGCTTCATCGAGTATCTGTTGCAAAGCCCCAATGCCGCGCTGCGCGAGCGCTGGCTGCCGGCGCTGCTCGACGGCACCTGCGCGGGTGCAAGCGGCCTGTCGAACGCGATGAAATATCTGTGCGGAATCGAGTCGCTTCAGATCGAAGCGACGGACGACTGGCGCCTGACCGGCAGGATGGCCTGGGTGACGAACCTGCGCGCGGAGCAGTTCGTGGTAGCGGCAGCCGTTGCGTTTCGCGACGGTCGGCCGTCCGCGATCGTCGCCATCCCGCATGACGCATCCGGCCTGACACGGAGTACCGATCTCGACCTGATCGCGCTGCGCGGCAGCAACACCGCCGCATTGCATCTCGCCGACGTCCCGACCGGCGCCGCATGGCTGATCCATGCGGACGCACAGGCTTTCCTGCCCGCGGTGCGCCCGGCGTTCCTCGGCTTGCAGTGCGGGCTTTCCATCGGGCTCGCGCGCCGGTCGCTGGCCGAAGCGCGCCGCGCGGCAGAAACGACGCGCGGCATTCTCGGCCCAGAAGTCGAATCCTGCGCGGCCGAACTGAGCGCCGCATGTGCGCTGCTGTCGTCCGGCATGGCCGACGGCAGCCTGCGCATGCACCCCAATCGCCTGTTCGAGCTGCGCATCGCGCTCGCGACGCTGGTGGCGACCGCCGTGAACCTCGAACTCGAGGCGAGCGGCGGCCGCGGCTATCTGCGCGATGCCGGGCTCGGTTTCGATCGGCGCTGGCGCGAAGCGGCGTTCATTCCGATCGTCACGCCGAGCGTGGTGCAGTTGAAGGCGCAACTCGCGGCACGGACGCGGAGCATCGCCGCATGACGCCCGCGCTGCTGGATGCCCGCAACGTGACGCTCGGCTACGGCGAACCGCCGCGCAACATCGTGCTTGCCGATGTCTCGCTGTCCGTCAATGCGGGCGAAATCGTCGCGTTGATCGGCCCGAGCGGCACCGGCAAGTCGAGCCTGCTGCGCGCACTGGCCGGCCTGGAGCGGCCGCAATCGGGCGCCGTGTCAGTCAATGGCGCGACGCTGCAGGGACCGCATCCGAGGATCGCGATCGCGTTTCAGGATCCGTGCCTGTTGCCGTGGCTGTCGGCCGAAAGCAACGTCGCGTTCGGGCTCGCGTTCAAGCATCAGGACCGCCTCACGCGCGACCAGCAACGCGAGCGCGTCCGAGCGGCGCTGCGCGCGGTCGGGCTCGAGGCCGCCGCGGCGCTGCGTCCGGCCCAACTTTCCGGCGGCATGGCGCAGCGCGCGGCGCTCGCGCGGGCGTTGGCGCGTCAACCGCAGGCCTTGCTGCTCGACGAGCCGTTCTCGGCGCTCGACGAAGTCACGCGCGCCGCGATGCAACGGCTGCTGGTAAACATCGTCTCGACTACACGATGCGCGACGGTGCTCGTGACCCACGACATCGACGAAGCGCTGCTCGTGGCCGACCGCATCGTGCTGCTCGGTACGCAAGGCCGCTTCATCGATGCCTGGCAGGTAGATTTCCCGCATCCGCGCGACGCGTTCGTCAGCGAACTCGGCACGATGCGCATCGACATCCTGAAAGCATTGCAGGCCGGCATGAAGCGCCCGCACGCCACCGAACCCTCCTCCCTGACCTGACTGCCCATGTGCCAGATTCCGATTTCGCGCCGCGAATGGCTGAAGCTCGCGGCCCTGTTCACCGCGACGGGGGCCGCCCCGCTGCTGTCCATGGCGAACGCGCACGCCGCGGCGGACCCCGATGCCCCCGTTCGCATCGGCTACCTGCCGATTACCGACGCGGCGCCGCTGCTGGTTGCCCACAACAACGGCTACTTCGCGTCCGAAGGGCTGAACGTCGAGCCACCGAAGCTGCTGCGCAGCTGGGCGCAGCTCGTCGAAGCGTTCCTGTCCGGCCAGGTTAACGTCGTGCACCTGCTGTCGCCGATGACGCTCTGGGCACGCTACGGCAGCCGCGCGCCGGCGAAGGTGGTCGCGTGGAACCACGTGAACGGCTCGGGGCTGACGGTCGCGCCCGACGTCGATTCGCTGCGCGATCTCGGTGGCAAGACCGTCGCGATTCCGTTCTGGTACTCGATCCACAACGTCGTGCTGCAGGACATGCTGCGCCAGCAGGGGCTCGTGCCCGTGCTCAAGCGGCGCGGCACGCCCGCGCCGAACGAGGTCAACCTGGTCGTCATGGCACCGTCCGACATGCTGCCCGCGCTCGCCGCGCGCCAGATCGCCGGGTATATCGTCGCGGAGCCGTTCAACGCGACGGCGGAATTGATGAAGATCGGCAAGATCCTGCGCTTCACCGGCGATGTCTGGAAGAACCACGCGTGCTGCGTCGTGTTCATGCACGAGAACGATCTGACGCAGCGCCCCGCGTGGTCGCAGAAGGTTGTCGACGCGATCGTGAAGGCACAGTTGTGGGCGCGCGCGCATCCGCAGGAAACCGCGCAGTTGATGTCGAAGGACGGCGCTCACCGCTATTCGCCGCATACGGCCGCGGCGCTGGATCGCGTGCTGGTGCCGTCGGCGTCGCTTGCCGATACCTATCGAGCGAGCGGCGCGATCCGCCATGCCGACTGGAACGGAAAACGGATCGATTTCCAGCCGTATCCGTTCCCGAGCTATACCGAGGCGCTGGTTCAACGGCTGAAGCGCACAGTGGTCGACGGCGACAGTGCATTCCTGGCGTCGCTCGACCCGGCGTTCGCGGCCCGCGATCTCGTCGACGACCGGTTCGTGCGCAAGAGCATCGACGCGGTCGGCGGGATGGCCGCGTTCGGCCTGCCCGGCGTTTTCAAGCGTGAGGAGATCATCGTTGTCTGACGCGCTTGCCACCCGCCGCTCGTCCGCTCGCGAAACGCACCGGACCCGCGGCGCCCGTTACCCGGTGCGCGCTACCGCCGGATGGCTCGGCGTGGCCGGCCTCGTCGCGACCGTCGTCGTCTGGTGGGCCGCGACTCATGTGTTGACCGCGCCCGGCTCGCTCGGCCGGCAGTTCGCGCCGGACAGCGCGTTCGCCAGCCTGCGGGCGCTGTGTTCGGACGATCTTCTGGTCGAGCACACGCTCGTCAGCCTGCGGCGCATCGGCGTCGGGCTTGGCGCGGCGTTGCTCGCCGGCGTCCCGCTCGGGTTGCTGATCGGCCGCGTGCAATGGGTCGAGCGCGTGCTGTCGCCGACCTTTCAGTTCCTGCGGATGGTGTCGCCGTTGTCGTGGATGCCGCTCGCCGTGATGTCGTTCGGCATCGGCGACCGCGCGATCTACTTCCTGCTCGGTTTCGCCGCGTTGTGGCCCGTGCTGATGAGCACGGCCGCCGGGGTTGCCCAGATCGACCGGCGCTGGCTGCAACTCGGCGCAAGCCTGTCGGCCACGCGCCGCGAGCTGCTGATCCACATCGTGCTGCCGGCCATCGCGGGGCCGCTGCTCAACGGAATCCGGCTTGCGATCGGCATCCTGTGGATCGTGCTGGTGCCGGCCGAGATGCTCGGCGTCAGCGCGGGGCTCGGTTACCTGATCCTCGACACGCGCGACCGGCTCGCGTATTCCGAACTGACGGCGGTGATTCTCGTCATCGGCGCACTGGGGTTCGCGCTCGACGGTATCGCGCGGCTATTGGCGCGCGCCGTGCTGGCGGCCGATCGCTAGCGCGACGATCGGGTCGCGATCGGTCGGGCTGGCGATCGGCCGGCTCGCGATCGACTCAGTTCCACGCATGGCGCGCCGGACGCACGCCGTTCAGGTAGTAGTTGCCGACGAGGTGATATTTCCAGCGCACCGGGTCGTGCAGCGTATGCGTGCGCGCGTTGCGCCAATGCCGGTCGAGATTGTGTTCGGCGAGCGTCGACTGCGTGCCGGCCAGCTCGAACAGCTTCTCGCCCGCGAGCAGCGCAACCTCGGTCGTCAGCACCTTGGCTTCGCCGACCGCGACCGATGCGCGCGCGACGTCGTCCTCGGTCACGTCGCCGCGCGCCGTGATCTCGTCGAGCGTGCGTGCCGCACGTTCGAGCAATGCCTCGGCCGCGTGCAGCTGGATGTGCAGATGGCCGATCTCGCGAATCGTCAGCGGATCGTCGGTTGCCCGATCGACACCGCTGTCGACCCACGGGCGCGTGCGGGTCCGCACGAACGCCAGCGTATCGTCGATGGCCGCCTTCGCGATGCCCGCGTCGATCGCGGCCTGGATGATCTGCGACAGCGGACCGTTGAGCGTCGGCACGTCCGACACGCGCTGCGCGGGCAGCACGTGCGACGCCGGCACGCGCACCGCATCGAGCACGACCGTGCCGCTCGCGGTCGTGCGTTGCCCGAATCCCGACCAGTCGTCGATCACCGTCAGCCCCGGCGTCGGTTGCGGCACGTACGCAAGCCATGCCTGGTGCGCATCATCGAGGCCGAGCACCGGTACGTAGTGCGCGAACAGCGCACCGGTCGAGTAGAACTTCGTGCCGTCGACGACATAGTGGTCGCCGTATTGCCGCACGCGCGTCTTCAGGTCGAGCACGTGCTTCGTGCCCTTCTCCGAGAACCCGTTGCCGAAGCGCTTGCCGCTCAGCACTTCCGCGAAGAAATGGCGCTTCTGCGCGTCGGTGCCGGTCAGCGTGATCACATCGACCAGCCCGAAATGATTCTGCGGCAGCTGCCCGAGCGACGGATCGGCCGCCGCGACGATCTTGATGACTTCGGTCAGCGTGACATGCGACACGCCTGCGCCGCCGTATGCCTTCGGCACCGTGATCGCCCACAGCCCCGACTGCGAGAACCACTCGATTTCGTCGCGCGGCAGACGGCGCGTGCGATCGCGCTCGGCCGCACCTTCCGCGAGCCGCTTCGCCAGTGCGTGCGCGGCCGCGATCGCCTGCGCATCGTCGGCGATCACGCGGGCCGCGTGCGGTTGCGCATCGGCCGGCTGCTCCTGAATCGTGGCGCTCGTGTCTGACATCGGGTTCTCCTGTCGAGTGGCGAAAGCATTCAATCTAGCAGCGCAGCGCCGGCCGGAAAAACGAGCGATTCTCGGAACGATATTCCTTTGGATAACAAACGACCTGGCGATGGGCGCCAGCGACGGCACGCTTCGACGTCGCAATCGACGCGTCAACGTCGGTGCATCCCCGTCCGGCAACGGTAATACGCATCGACGATAACGATCTGCGAATCCGTTATTAGAACGCCCGCGCCGAGCTTCCTATACTGGCCTCCCGGCGCAATCGGCCCCGCTCTTCGAGGAACACCGCATGACTTCGACGCACGCAGCCCATGACCTTTCCACCGGCACCGACTACGACGCGCTCGCGAGCCGGTTCAGGCCGATCTTCGACCGCATCGCCGCCGGCACAGCCGAGCGCGAACGCCGCCGCGAACTGCCGCACGAGGCGATCGGCTGGCTGAAGGCCGCGGGTTTCGGCGCGATACGGTTGCCGGCCAGCGCAGGGGGCGCCGGTGCATCGCTGCCGCAGCTGTTCCGGCTGCTGACCGAACTGGCGGCCGCCGATTCCAATCTGCCGCAGGCGTTGCGCGGGCATTTCGCGTTCGTCGAGGACTGGCTGAACGCCCCGCCCGGGCCGCAGCGCACGACCTGGTTCGACCGCTTCGCAAGTGGCCAGCTCGTCGGCAATGCGTGGTCGGAGGCCGGCGACGTGCCGCTCGGCCAGACCATCACGAAGGTGTCTGAACGCGACGGCCGGCTCGTGCTGAACGGCCGGAAGTTCTACAGCACGGGCAGCCTGTTCGCCGACTGGATCGACGTGTTCGCGCAGCGCGCGCACGACGGCAGCGACGTGATCGTGGCCGTCGCGACCGCGCAACCCGGCGTGATCCGCGAGGACGACTGGGACGGCTTCGGCCAGACGACGACCGGCAGCGGCACCACGCGCTTCGAGGATGCGGCCGTCGACGCCGACAACGTGATCGACTTCGCGCGCCGCTTCAAATACCAGACCGCGTTCTACCAGCTGTTCCACGTCGCGACGCTGGCCGGCATCGGTCACGCGATCGTGCGCGACGCGGGCGAGCTCGTGCGCAACCGGACGCGCGTGTACAGCCACGGCAACGCACCGCGTGCGGGCGACGACGCGCAACTGCAACAGGTGATCGGCGAAATCGCTTCATGGGCGTACGCGGCCGACGCGCTCGCGCTGCGCGCCGCGCAGCCGCTTCAGCAGGCCTATGAAGCGCGCTTCGGCGGCGACGAAGCGGCCGAGCACGCGGCGAACGTCGCGGCCGAGATCGAATCCGCGCAGAGCCAGCTCGTCGTGTCCGAACTCGTGCTGCGCGCGGCAACGCGCCTGTTCGACGCGCTCGGCGCGTCCGCGACGCGCACCACGACCGCGCTCGACCGCCACTGGCGCAACGCACGCACGGTGTCGTCGCACAATCCGCTCGTCTACAAGGCGCGGATCGTCGGCGACTGGGTCATCAACGGCCGTACGCCGCCGTTCGTCTGGCGCGTCGGCAACGGTGCGGGCGCCGGCGCGGAACCGGAGGCCGCAAGATGAGCAAGACCATCCGTTTCAACGCGTTCGAGATGAACTGCGTCGGCCACCAGTCGCCGGGCCTGTGGGCGCATCCGCGCGACCGCTCGTGGCAGTACAAGGATCTCGACTACTGGACCGACCTCGCCCGCGTGCTCGAGCGCGGGATCTTCGACGCGATCTTCATCGCGGACGTGATCGGCTATTACGACGTCTACAAGGGCAGCAACTATCACGCGCTGCACCAGGCCGCGCAAATCCCGGTCAACGATCCGATTCAGCTCGCCGCGCCGATCGCGATGGCGACCGAGCATCTCGGCATCGGCATCACCGCGTCGACGACGTTCGAGCACCCGTACACGTTCGCGCGCCGGTTGTCGACGGCCGACCATCACACGAAGGGCCGGCTCGCGTGGAACATCGTCACGTCGTACCTGGAAAGCGGCGCGAAGAACGTCGGCGACCACGGCTTGCGCACGCACGACGACCGCTATGCGGTCGCGGCCGAATACGTCGAGGTGCTGTACAAGCTGTTCGAGGGCAGCTGGGAGGATGGCGCGGTGGTGCGCGATCGCGACGGCCGCGTGTTCACGCATCCCGAGAAAGTGCACGAGATCGGCCACAAGGGCCGCTTCTTCGACGTGCCCGGCTACCATCTGTGCGAACCGTCGCCGCAGCGCACGCCGGTGCTGTTCCAGGCCGGCGCGTCCGGCCCCGGCAAGGCGTTCGCCGCGCAGCACGCGGAATGCGTGTTCGTCGCGGCGCCGACCCGCGAGCAGCTCGCGCGCTACGTGGCCGACGTGCGTGCGCAGGCTGCCGCGGCAGGCCGCGATCCGGCCAAGGTGCTGATCTACAACCTCGTCACGGTGATCGTCGACGAAACCGACGAAAAGGCGCAGGCCAAGTTCGACGAGTACCGCCGCTACGTGTCGTACGACGGCTCGCTGGTGTTCATGTCGGGCTGGACCGGCATCGACTTCGGCCAGTATGCGCCGACCGACCCCGTCCGGCGCGTCGAAACGAATGCGATCGTGTCGGCCGTCGAGCACCTGTCGGGCGGCGACACGGCGTGGACGATCGAGGCGCTGGCCGCATGGGGCGGCATCGGCGGGATGGGCCCGGTGTTCGTCGGCTCCGCCGCGACCGTCGCGGATATCCTGCAGGAATGGGTCGCGGCGACCGACGTCGACGGCTTCAATCTCGCGTATGCGGTCGCGCACGAAACCTTCGAGGATGTCGTGCGTCACCTCGTTCCGGAACTGCAGCGGCGTGGCGTGTACCCGACCGCGTATGCGTCGGGCACGCTGCGCGAGAAGCTGTTCGGCGGCACGGCACGACTGCCGGACGAGCATCCTGCCGCGCAGTTTCGCGATATCGAGCAGGTCAAGCGTGAAGCCGAGCGGGAGGCGGTCAGCGCGTAACATGCAATATGTCGAGGCCGGTCTGCCCGCATTCGCGCGGCGACCGGCTTCGGTGCAAACGGCTTCGTGCGGTCCGACGAAGCCGTTGGTGTTTTCCGGGGACGGCGAGCGTCCCGGTCCGCGCCTATGCAACGCGTTCGTCATCGACGTCGTACGCCGTCGGTTCGTAACGCACGATCAGCAGGAACACGATCGGCGTGACCGCACTGATCGCGACGACCCAGAACATGTCCGTGCCGAGACGCGCCTGCAGGATCGGCAGCACGAATAGCGCGAGCGCCTGGCCGATGCCGCACAGCGAACGCCCGAAGCCTACGCCGGTGCCGCGGATCGCGGCCGGATACGACAGCGTCGGATAGATCATCATCTGCGCACCTGGCCCGAAGCCCTCGGCGAACAGCCAGGTCCCGAGCATCAGCAGCACGATGCCGACCGCGAGCGCACCGTGCGGATGGCCCGCCAGCGCCAGCGCGACGAGCGCGACCGTTTGCAGTGTGAAGCCCGCGATCGCGACATGCCGCGACGGATAGCGATACGCGAGGCGCATGCCCAGCAGGCCGCCGGTGAACGCGAACAGCACGTTCAGCGCGAGCGAGGCCGCGATCGTCTCGAACACGCCCGCGCCGAGAAACTGCGACAGGATCGACGGCAGGAAGAACGCGATCGCCGTGTACTCGAACGGGATGCACAGGTTCATCACGCTGGCGACGATCGTGCGCCCGAGATACGGGCGCTGGAACAGCACGCGTATCCGAACGGGCGGCGGGCTCGGCTCGCGCCGCGCATCCTCGGCTTCGTGCGCGTGAATGCCGTACGACTCGCGCAGGATGCGCGCGGCATTGGCCAGGTCGCCCTGGTTCGCGGCCCACAGCGGCGATTCGTTCATGAACCGGTTCCGGAACAGGATGATGACGAGCGCCGGCACCGCGCCGAAGATCAGCGACGCGCGCCATAGCCATCCCGCATGTTCGGCCGGCAGCAGGAAATACAGGCCGAAGATCAGCAGGAAGCAGACCGACGACGCGACGTACCACATCGGGCACCACGCCGCGAGCCGCGACGCCTTGTTGCCGCGCCCGTTGAACTTCGAGAATTCCGCGAGAAACGCCATCGCGACGGGCAGGTCGATGCCGACGCCGAGGCCCATCACGAAGCGGGCGCCGATCAGCACCCAGACGTTCGGCGCCAGCCCCGCCGCGATCGCCGCGACCACGAAGAACAGCATGTCGGCCATGAACACCTGGTAGCGGCCGATCCGGTCGGTCAGCCAGCCGCCGATCAGGCTGCCGAAGATCGTGCCGATCATGATCGCCGAACCGACGAGCCCGGTCAGCGCGGGAGTCAGCCCGAATTCGCGCGCGACGTCGTCGATGCCGTAGGACAGCGTCGTCAGGTCGTACGCATCGAGAAACACGCCGCCGAGCGCCAGCAGCACGATCATCCGCGCATGGCTGACCGAACTGTCGACCGTATTGATCAGGCGCGCGACGTCGCTGGCCGAGCGGATGGGGGAAGAAATGGGTGTGGCGGGGCTTAGATCGATCGAACTCATCGCATTCCTTAGTGTTTGGCGGAATGCACGCCGAGGTCGGCGGGAAGCCGGGAACCTGGCTCGTGCATTCGCGACAGGCGGGATCTCGGCGGAACGCGGGCGCGTCGACAGGCGCCGCCATTGCGTTCCGGCAGCGGGCATTCTGTTCCCCCGAGCCGGGTATCCCAACCGATATAAAGCGATAAATTAATCGGCCTGCGTCATAAAGTTGCCCGACCGGCGCGCTTAGCAGCAGCGTGCATGTTCAATCGCGGATTTCTTCGTTAACGGATCGCGGGCGCTTCGTTACATTAGTCGATCACCTGCCTGTTCGCGGCGCGTTGCCGCTCTTCCGGAGATTCCCCGATGAAGCCGTTCTGGTCCCGCGCGTGGCAATCCGCGGCCCTCGTCGTTGCCGCGCTTGCCGGCCTCGTATCGATGCAGGCGCACGCGGCGACGCCCGCGGAAATCCGTGTCGACTATGCGTACTACTCGCCCGAGAGCCTCGTGATCCGCCACTTCGGCTGGCTCGACGACGAGTTCAAGGCCGACGGCACGGCAATTCGCTGGGTGCTGAGCCTCGGCAGCAATCGCGCGCTCGAATACCTGAACAGCGGCGCGGTCGATTTCGGCTCGGCGGCCGGGCTGGCGTCGGTACTCGCACGCGCGAACGGCAACCCGATCCACGCGGTCTACGTGTTCTCCCGCCCCGAGTGGACGGCGCTCGTGGTACGCAAGGATTCGCCGATCCGCACGCTCGCCGACCTGAAGGGCAAGAAAATCGCCGCGACGCGCGGCACCGATCCGTTCCTGTTCACGCTGCGCGCGCTGCACACGGCCGGCCTGACGCGCGACGACGTCGAGATCGTCAACCTGCAGCATCCGGACGGCCGCACGGCCCTCGCGAACGGTCAGGTCGATGCATGGGCCGGGCTCGATCCGCACATGGCCGCGGCGCAGCTCGACGACGGCGCGCGCCTCCTGTACCGCAACGTTGCCTTCAATACGTATGGATTTCTGAACGTCCGCGACGCGTTCGCCGGCCAGTATCCGCAGGCGGTCGCACGTGTGCTGAAGGTCTACGACCGCGCGCGCCAGTGGATCGTTGCGCATCCGGCCGACACCGCGCAGATCGTCGCCGACGAATCGAAGGTGTCGCTGCCGGTCGCGAAGCTGCAGCTGCAACGCAACGACTTCAGCGACCCGGTGCCGGGCGACACCCAGCGCGCGGCGCTGAAGGCCGCGGCGCCGGTGCTGACGGCCGAGCAACTGACCAAGCCGGGTGTCGATCCCGCAAAGATCGTCGATACGTTGATCGATCCGTCGTTCGCGCGCCCGCTCGTCGCCGCGTCGAAGTGAGGATGCCGCGATGACGGACACCGCCGCCCGCGGCGACGCACTCGCGACGCGTCACGCGGCATCGGCCCGTGCAGGCCGCCGCGACCCGCTTCGCGCGTGGCGCATCGCAGGCGTCGCGCTGCCGTTCGCTGCGCTCGTGCTGCTGGAGTGCGTCGTGCGGCGCGGCTGGCTGCCCGACCACCTCGTCCCGGCGCCGAGCGAGATTCTCGATGCGCTCGCGCATCTGGGCGTCACGCGTGTCGCACGCCATGTCGGCGCGAGCACGCTGCGGGTCGCAGCCGGTTTTGCGGCCGGCGCCGGGCTCGCGCTCGCCGTCGGCGCGGCGATGGGCCTGAGCCGCCGCATCGACGCGCTGCTCGAGCCGACGTTCCAGGCGCTGCGCGCGATTCCGTCGCTCGCGTGGGTGCCCGTGCTGTTGCTGTGGCTCGGCATCGACGAAGCGCCGAAGATCACGCTGATCGCGATCGGCGCATTCTTCCCGGTTCACCTCGCGGTGGTCGCCGGCATTCGCGACGTCGACCGCAAGCTCGTCGAGCTCGGCGCTGTGTACCGGCTCGGCCCGCTCGCGCTGTTCCGCCGCATCCTGCTGCCGGCCGCGCTGCCGCAGATCTTCACCGGCCTGCGTACCGGCCTCAGTCTCGCGTGGATGTTCATGGTTGCCGCGGAGCTGATCGCGGCGACGCGCGGCCTCGGCTTCCTGTTGAGCGACGGCCGGGAAACCGGGCGCCCCGATCTCGTGTTCGGCGCGATTCTGCTGCTCGCGTTGCTCGGCAAGCTGACCGACGGCGCGATGCGGCGCATCGAATTGCACTGGCTCGGCTGGCGCGATGCGTTCGACGGCGCGTCGCGCGAGGGTTCGAAATGAGTACGGCGGCTTCTGTGCGCACAACAGCGGATACCGATACGCCGCTGCTCGACCTGCGGATCGCCCGCAAGCAATACGGGGACCGCACGATCCTCGCCGACATCGCGCTGCAGGTGGCGCGCGGCGAGATCGTCTGCGTGGTCGGTCCGAGCGGCTGCGGGAAAAGCACGCTGCTGCGGATCGTTGCCGGTCTCGACGCGCACTTCCGAGGCAACGTGAGCCTCGACGGCATCGCGCTCGACGGGCCGTCCGCGCGCGTCGGCGTGATTTTCCAGGAGCCGCGGCTGCTGCCGTGGCTGTCGATCGCCGACAACGTCGGCTTCGCGGCCGGCCCGCGCGGCGGTCGCGACCCGAGTGTCACGCGCCTGCTCGACGAAGTCGGCCTGGCCGGCGTCGCGCGGCAACTGCCGGCCACGTTGTCGGGCGGGATGGCCCAGCGCGCCGCGATCGCGCGCGGGCTGTTCGGTGAGCCGGATCTGTTGCTGCTCGACGAACCGTTCAGCGCGGTCGACGCGATCACGCGGATGCGCTTGCAGACGCTGCTGCTCGATGTCGTCCACCGGCACCGGATGGCCGCGATCGTCGTCACGCACGATCTCGACGAAGCGCTGTATCTCGGCGATCGCGTGCTGATGCTCGCGCCGAACCCTGGGCGCGTCGACGACGAGATTCGCGTCGAGGCCGCGCGGCCGCGCGATCGGCGCGATCCTGCGCTGGCCGCGCTGCGTGCGCGGCTGCTCGGTGCGTTCCAGCGCTTTCACGATCGTGTGGACGGCACGGAATAAGGCACAATACGCGGCCTGAACATTCGACCGCGGTCAAACCATGCGCTTCGTCGTCGTCGGAACAAGCGGTGCGGGAAAATCCACCTTCTCCAGCGCGCTGGCCACTGCCGCAGGCTGCCCGTACATCGAACTCGACCGGCTCTACTGGGGTCCCGACTGGACCGCCGTGCCGCCCGAACAGTTCGAGCAAGCCTTGCTGGCGGCGACGACCGGCGACCGCTGGGTCGCCGACGGCAACTACAGCGCCGTGCGCGACGTGCTGTGGTCGCGCGCCACGCACGTCGTCTGGCTCAACTTCAGTCGCTGGACGGTGTTCTCCCGTGTGCTCCTGCGCACGATCGGCCGCGGGCTCACGCGTACCGAGCTTTCCCACGGCAACCGGGAATCGCTGCGAATGGCGTTCTGCTCGCGCGACTCGGTGCTGCTGTGGTCGTACACCACGTTCGACAGGAACCGCATCAAGTTCGCGAAACTGCGCGACGACCCGAAATACGCGCATCTGCAATGGACGGAAATCACCGCGCCCTCGCACACTCGCGCGTTCATCGACAGGCATGCCCGCGCCGGCGGTTGAGCACGGCGTGGGCGACACCCCGCGTCAGTCGTCGAACGTGCCTTGATATTCCGGCGCGGCATCCGCGCGCGTGTTCAGTTCGAACATCACGCCACCGGGCTCCCGGCAAAAGAATCGCGAACCGCGCCCGTTGTTGAAGATGTCCGTTTCCATCGCGACGCCCTCTTCCCTGAAGCGCTCGTACAGCGCGCGCACGGCATCGAGGCTCGGCAGTTCGAACCCGACGTGGAAATTCGCCGGCCATGCGGGTACGCCGTCGCCGACGTGATCGATCACGACGTCGAAGCCCGGGCGCTTCAGGATCCAGGATTGGTCCCAGCTTCCCGCGATCGTGAAGCCGAGGTAGCGCTCGAAGAATCGGGCCGTCGCCAGCGTATCGGCCGAAGGAAAGCTCAGGTGATTGAGCTTCATCGTGTGTGTGGTGCCTGTCATCGTCGTGTTCTCGCATGCGGTGATGGGCGGTGGCCCCATGCCGTTCCGCCCGACGACTTCAGAATACGAGCGAAGGCTCACATTCGACAACTCGCATTGGACAGGCGTCCGGACTGCGCATGAAACCCGTGCGGGGCCGTCCGTTGGCGCATGGAGGCGATCGCGGCGGATCGCGCTACTCGCATTCGTGAGGGGCTGGCTGGCCACGCGCGACATGCGTACCGAGCCGCGCGGCCGGATCAGACGGCTTCCGGAAGTCGCCCGTGCGCGACCATTTCCTGTGGGGGACGCTTTCGGATCACGAATTCGATGCCTGCTTCACCGACCGCCGTCAAGGTCTGGTCCGCTCGAGGCAGGCGGAACCGGAAAGTGGCATCGAGCAACTCCGCCTTGAGCGGCTGCGCACACGGTCCCAACGTCTGAATCAAGTCGAACAGATTGAGCGAGCGAGAACTCCACGACCGTGCCTTCCATAACGTAAACGTCCATTTGTGGTCGTCATTGAACGTGGACGGGAACTGGCCTTGTTCGTACAGATCTTCATCGGGCACCATGCATACCAGATGGCCGTTGGGTTTCAGCACCCGGAACCAGTTGTGCAGCGCCTCCGCGGGGTCGCGCATGTGCTCGAGGCAATGAGAAGAGTGCACGAAATCGAAGCTTTCGTCCGGCACGCCGGCAAGGAGTTGCGCATCGCCATCCGGCATGTCCCAGGCACGGACCGAGCGCATGCCGGGGAAAAATTCATGATATTGCGCAATCGAATCGTGTCCCGCACCCACGTCGATTCCGTCGCCGACGAAGTACCGCGTAGCGAATCGGACATCGTGCAGACGGCGTGCTATTGCTTTGCTGGCTTCATTCAAGATGCAACTCCGCAGGGTGTGAATGCTTGATCCGAAGCCACATGATACGGAGAAATCGCGGTCGGCACGTTGCCAGTCACGTGCCGACCGCGCTCGATTACATCGGGATGCTCCGCAATCCCGAGCATCTGCACGGGACTGTTGATTGCATCACGTCAAACGCGCCGGCTAGAACTGATAACCCGCACCAACCACCGCGCCGAAGTCCGACCGCGTGTTGCCCGTCACCGATGCCTTGACGACCCAGCGGTTGCTTTCCGTCACGTACGAGTACCCCGCCGCAAAGCCCTGCTGGCCGTGATAGTTCGACGTCGCCGCCGACACCATCGAGCGCCCCGCGCCGGTCGGCTGCGGCAAGCCCGCTACCGCCATCGCCGACGCGACACCGCCGTACATGTCCTTCTTCAGGTCGTTGAACGAGTTGTACACCTGTCCGATGCGCTGGTCGGTGTAGCCCTTCGCCTGCGTCGACGCCGTCGCGAGGTTGTCGTTCAGCTGCTGCACGTTTACCGCGTCGGTCGGCGCCGTGCCGGCCGCGACGTTCGTGACCTGGCGCTCGCTGCCCTTCGCACCGACCGAGAACGAGTTGTCGCGATCGGCGACGGAGCCCTGGCCGACCGCCACCGCGTTCTTGCCGGTTGCCGTCGCCGTCGAGCCGATCGCACCCGCATCGGCACGCGCGATCCACGTGGTGTTCGCATCGGTCGCGGCCGCGCGGATCTTGTCGTTGGCCGCGACATTCTGCAGCGCGGTGTTGAACTGGCCCACGTTGACCGCGTCGTTGGCGTTCACGCCGGCCGCGACGCCGGTCAGCACGCGGTCGCCCGCCGTGCCGGAGAAGTTCACGGTGGTGCCGCCCGTGTCCTTCCCGACCGTGATCGCGCCGTTCGGATCCTGCTGCTGCACGAGGCCGGCCTTGCCGTTCGCGATGTTGGTCACGCTGCCTTGCAGGTTCGAGATGTCGGTGGTGTTCTTCGACACCTGCTGGTTGGTCGCATACAGCTGCGAGCCGTTCACCGCATCCGTGCTGGCGGCGCTGAGCGTGCCTGCCTGAACGTTGGTGATGCGCGTGCCGCCGGCGCCGCCGAGCGTGATCGTGCTCTTCGAGCTGTCGTCGTACTGCACGGCGAGCGCGCCGAGCTGGTTGAGGTTCGACTGCACGTCCTTCAGCTGCTTCACGTTCACCGCGTCCGTATCGCTGGTGCCCGCGGCGACGTTCTTGAGCACGACGGACGAATTGACGTCGCCGCCGACGAGCGACACCGAATTCAGCCGGTTGCCGTTCGTGTCGACGTCGTACTTGACGACGTTCTTCACGGCTTCGCCGGCCTGGTTCGATACGTTCGTGATCTGCTGCTCGAGCGCGGTTTTCACGCCCGACAGCTGGCCGCCGTTCACCGCGTCCGTGCTGCCCGCGGCGACGTTGCCGTCGGCCACGTTCGCCAGCTTCGTCGGCGCACCGCCGCGCGCCGCGCTGTATGCGCCGAGCGTCGGGTCGAACTGCAGCGCGTCCTGCTGCAGCCCGGCGATCGCGGCCGTGTTGCCCGCGATGTTCGTTTCGGCATTGCCGAGGCGCGTTTCGTGATTCGCGAGCGTCGTCGTGTTGCTGCCGACGCGGCCGTCGAGGTTCGTCAGTGCGTCGCCGACATTGTTGAACGCGCTGCCGCCGATCTTGTAGTTCGGTGCGCTGATCGAGCCGTCGGGGTTCGACGTCGCGCCGCCGCCGAGTGCGGCCGCGGTACTGTCGATCGCGCTGCGCAGTTGCGCGCCGTTCACCGCATCGGTGCTGCCGGCCGCCACGTTGCCGGCGGCGACGTTGGTCACGCGCACCGGGTTTCCGCCGTTGCCCGCGCCGAGCGAAATCTGCTGCTTGCTCGCATCGTCGTATTTCACGGCCAGCGCATCGAGCTGGCTCGTACCGTCATGAATCGCCGCGGTCAGCTGGTCGACGTTGACCGCATCGGTGCCTGCCTTGCCGGCCGCAACGTTGCTGATGAGCTGCGGGCCGTGGCCCCCGTGGCTGGCATCGTAGGCGCCGAGGCCCGGGTTCCACTGGAGCGCATCCTGCTGGAGCGCCGCGATATTGCCCGTATTCGTCGTCACCTGGTTGCCGACGGTCGTGATCGACTGGTTGAGCGTGTCGGTCGCCTTGCCCAGCTGGCCCACGTTCACGGCGTCGTTCGCGGCGACCCCGTCCGCGACATTGTGCAGGCCGACCGGTGCCGCCGCACCCGTTCCGCCGAGCGTGACGCCGCTGTGTGCGTCGCTGTCGTACTGCACGGCGTTCTTCGTCGCGTCGCCGATCTGGCTCGTGATCGACGTGCTCAGGTTGCCGAGCGTCGTGCTGAGGTTGTTCGTCACGCTCGTGCTGAGCGACGCGAGGCCGCCACTCAGTTGCCCGACGTTGACCGCGTCGTGCACGTCCTTGCCGTCGGCGACGTTGTGCAGCGTCGTGCCGTTCGTGCCCGCGAACGTCACCGAGTCGAAGCCGCTTGCGCCGTCGTACTTGACGTTGCGCGCATCGGCCGCCTGCAGGCCGCCGATGTTCGACGCGGCCGTGCTCAGCGACGTGTTGATGCCGGTCACGCTGCTCTGCAGGTTCGCGATGTTCGAGGTTGCCGTCGAGATGGACGTCTGCAGCGGTGCGACGCTGCCCTTCAATTGCCCGACGTTGACGGCGTCGGTATCGGCCACGCCCGCCGCGACGCCACCGATCGTGGTGCCGCCGGCGCCGTCGAGCGCGATCGCCGCATGCGTGTTGTCGGTGTACTTCACGACGTCCTGCGTGGCGGTGACGATGCTGGTGCTGAGGCTGTTGCCGACGTTGGTCACGCGCTGGTCGACGTTCGAGATCGTGGTCGACAGCGAATTGCCGACCGACGTCACGCGTGCGTCGACATTGCCGATACCCGTGCTGAGCGTGTTGTTCACGTTCTTCAGCTGCTGGACGTTGACGGCGTCCGTATCGGCCGCGCCCGCCGCGACGTTCTTGAGCTGGCGTTCGCTGCCGATTGCGCCGAACGACACCGCGCCGCCAACCGGCGCGGCTGTGCCGCCGAAGACCGGCGTGCCGCCGTTGTTCGCGCCGATGCTGCCCGACCCGATCGCGACCTGGTTGTTGCCGTTCGTCTGCGCGCCCGCGCCGATCGCCACCGACTGCGTGCCGGCGGCACGCGTCTGCGTCGCCGCGTCGTACGATGCACCGGCCGATACGCCGTCGCTCGACGTCGGGTTCGCGCCGCCGATCGCGACCGAGCGGTCGCCGCTGGCGAGCGCCGAGTGGCCGAGCGCGATCGAGCTCGTGCCGTGCGCATCCGCGACGTTGCCGAGCGCCATCGAGAAATCGCCGATCGCGGCCGACTGCCGGCCGATCGCCAGCGCCGTGTTGCCTTGCGCGACGGCCACCGTGCCGATCGCGGTGGACGAGTTCGCCAGCGCCTGCGAGCCGACACCGATCGCGATCGCGCCGCCGCTGCTGCTGCTGCCGTTGCTGCTCGCGTTCGACTGATCGCCGATCGCGATGCCGCTGGTGCCGGCCTTCGCGTTCGTACCCTGCGTCACGTTCGTGGTACTCACCGCCACGTAGTTGCCGCTCTTCGTGGCCACGCACAGCGGGTTGGTGCCGTCGATGCACTGCCCGGTCAGCGCGTTGTCCGGGTTGCCGCGGTCGACGAAATTGTCGGCGTGCGCGGCGCCTGCGATCAGCACACCTGCGCCTGTGAACATCGCGGCGGCAAGCGCCGAAATCTGCTTCCTCTTCATGGTCTTCTGCTCCGTTGTGTAGCGTCTTGTTTGAATACGGACTACTTACTTTCTTCGACAGCTTCGACTTCGATTTCGATTGCGACTTCAGTGCGGAACCCGATTCCGGGATCCGGCGTGGCCTTGTCGGAGGCGGCCTGCATCGACCGTCCGTTTCGACAGGACGATCGAAGCCTCCGGGCACGCCGTCTTCTCACGGCCCGTTCCGTCAATCAGGAAACTGCATTAGGAATGCGTAATACTTTTCATGGGCAAGTCGCCCCCCCCGACTGAATCCGGAGATTCAACCTGCCGTTACAAACATCTCTGGTGTGATGTCGCGCCGACCGCGACCAACCCCGCTTCTTTTATTTCGTCTTCGGCAGCCGATGTTTCGCTTCCGCACCACGAGCATTCGCCCGAACGCGCATCAATCGATGCGCCGGATTCGAATCGCACAGCGTCCGTCACGACTTGCGGCGCCCTGCGTTACGCTGTGCTACCCGGCATTCAAAGTTCGGACGAATTATGGGACACGACATTAAATTATTAAAGGCGACATTCTTTATAGATTGTAAAATCCTGTATATTCAATGACTTACGTTAAATACAGATATCTCGCAAACGATTTCGTGCCATCAAAATTAATCAGGATGTTTTGCCGGGCGGACAAATGCTTTGCCAAAGCGGATTTGAATTAAAAATGATTATTAAGCGGCAATAAAAAAGCTAGCCGATCGCTCGACCGTACACCTGATACTCGCGTAAACCATTAGTATGGGCGCATATCAATGCGCGAGTTCCTGTCGCAAACCGCCATTTTTAAAATCAGGGAAGCGGAATGACGCGAATGGCGTTGTCGCGTCTGGCGGGATTCGAAATAAGCTCCTACAATTCCGCTCGCATTGATTCCCGCAGTCGCGATCTTCACGGCGCGAGCATGGCAATCGTCCGCGTCCTTGCCGGCGCGGTGATCAAAAAAACGAACGCCGTGTCATGCGGCGACCGGTTGCCTGCCGCGCAGTGCCGGCATCCTCCGGAATCGATGCGTGCGTGCGATGCGTGGTTGCGTCGTCATAGAGCGGCTCACGACGTTTCCCCCGAACCGGGCAGGCCACCCGCGGAAACGTCGCCAACCGCCTTTCCAGAACAGGTGCACGATGCCTTCATCGATCTCCGCATTGAGCGATGTCCATATCTTGGTCGTCGACGATCAACCCGACCAGCTGCGTTTGCTGATCGACATCCTGCGCGGCACGGGTTGCCGGATCAGCATCGCGTCCGACGGCATGCAGGCGTGCCAGCGCGCGCAGGCGCTGTTGCCCGACCTGATCCTGATGGATGTCCGCATGCCGCGGATGGACGGTTTCACCGCGTGCCGGCTGCTCGCCGCCGATCCTGCCACGCGCGCGATTCCGGTGATTTTCCTGACCGTGGCCGGCGAATTGCACGAACGCCTCGAAGGGCTGGAAATCGGCGGTGTCGACTATGTGGTGAAGCCGTTCGAGCCGGCGGAAGTGGTCGCGCGGATTCGCGTGCAGCTCGCGCGGACCACGCGTGAGCCGCCCACCGATACGGAGCCGGTGCACAGCCCGTTCGCGGCCGGCAAGGACGACGACATCATCGTGCGCGCGGCGATCCGCCACCTGTCGCGCACCTTGAACGATCCGCCGACCGTGGAGCAACTGGCGCGCGCGGTCGGCACGCATGAAAAGCGGCTGTCGCGCGCGTTTCGCGACAATCTCGGGCAGACGGTGTTCGAGTACCTGCGGCACGAGCGGCTGCGGATCGCGCAGGATCTGCTGGATTCGACATCGCTCAGCATTGCGAGCATCGCGAAGGAAATCGGCTTTTCCACGCCGGCCAATTTCGCGACGGCCTTTCGCGAACGCTTCGGCGTCACGCCGACCGAGTGGCGGCGCCAGCGCCAGGCGCGCTCGCGCGCCGCGACCCGCGAGCCGCAACGCGGCGCGTAAGCACGGCCGGCACGCTCGCGATCACCAGTTGTATTTCGCGCTGCCGAGCACGGTCCGCTCATTGCCGAACACGCATACGGTGTACGACTGGCAGCCGCTGACGTAGCGCCGGTCGAACAGGTTCGCGACGTTCAGCGCGAAGCGCCAGTGCGGCATGTCGTAGTGCAGCGCCAGGTCATACAACGTCGCGCTCGGCACCGTCAGCGAGTTGTCGGGCGCACCGGCCGATGCGCTCTGGTACCGCACGCCGCCGCCGATTCCGAGCCCCGACAGCGCGCCCGTGTGCCAGGTCCAGTCGGCCCACATCGACGCCATCTGCCGCGGCAGCGGCACGGAGACGGGCCAGTTGTTCAGCGACGCATCGTTCGCCTGCACGTTCTTGACGTCCTGGTACGCATACGACGCGACGATCGACAGTTCGCGCGTCACCTTGCCGACCGCGCTCAGCTCGACGCCGCGCGAGCGCACCTTGCCGGTCTGCACGGACGTCGTGCCGGTCGGGTCGAGATTCACCGGCGTCGGCGTCACGACGTTGGTCTGGTCGATCCGGTAGACGGCCGCGCTCAGCATCAGGTTTTTGCCGGGCGGCTGCCAGCGCAGCCCCGCTTCGGCCTGCGCGCCGCGCGTCGGTTTCGCCAGGCCGCCGCCGAACATCCGCACGCCGACGACCGGATCGAACGACGTCGAATAGCTCACGTACGGCGACAACCCGGCATCGCCCTGATAGGTCAGCCCGACGCGCCCGGAGAACGCACTGACGTCCTGCTGCGTCTGTGTGCCGGCCGTCCGGTCGTCGAAGCGGGCATTCACGAAGTCTTCGCGTCCGCCGAGCGTCAGCGTCCAGCGCCGCCAGCGGATCTGGTCCTGCGCGTAGAGGCCGAACGCGTTCAGCGCCGTGTACTGGTCGATATGGCCGAGCGACGTCGGGCCGGAGAAGATCGCGGCCGTCACCGGCCGGTAGACGGGGTGGTACAAGTTGAGCGACGGCGCCAGCGCCAGCCACACGCTGTTGGTCGTCGTCTGCCGGTCGAACTGCAGGCCGAACAGCAGCGTGTGTTCGAGCGGCCCCGTGCCGAAGCGCGCCTGCGCGTGATTGTCGACGTCGAGCCGGCTGTAGTTGAGCTGGAACAGCCCCGCGAACCGCATCATGTTCGTCGTGCTGCGCGGCGCGAAGCCATTGCCGAACACCGTTGCATCGTCGAGCGACAGGTGCGACCAGCGCACGTCCTGATGCAATGTCCAGATTGCATTCACGCGATGTTCCAGCGCGTAGCCGAGCGACCATTGCTTCTTGCGGTAGTCGTTAAATGACGGGTCGCCCATGTAGATGTCCTGCGACAGGCGTCCGTTCGGGTTCGGCAATACGGTGCCCGACGCCGGCAGGAAGTTCGACGAGATGTCGCCGCTGTCCTGCAGGTACGTCGCGGAGACCGTCAGCGACGTGTCGGCATTCGGCCGCCAGCGGAACGACGGCGCCAGCGCGACGCGCCGGTCGCCGTTCGGGCCCGTCACCGCGTTGCCGTCGCGCGCGACGCCGACGAACCGGTAAGCGTACTTGCCGTCCGGGTCGAGTGTGTCACCGACGTCGAGCATGGCCTGCTTGCGCGCATCGTTGCCGATCTGCACGCCGGCCTCGCGCACGCGTTCGCCGTCGGCGAGCTTCGTGCGCGCGTCGACGATCGCGCCGGACTCGCCCGCGCCGTACAGCACCGACGTCGGCCCGCGCAGCACCGCGATCGAGTCGATCGTGTACGGATCGACGCGCCAGTTCGCGATCACGGCCGTATTCGGCGCGGCGAGGCCGTCGACGTACAGCGTCGGCGTGAAACCGCGCAGCGCCGCATACCAGTCGGTCCGGCTGTCGGCGCCGAACGTCGAGAAGCCGGGCACGTAGCGCAGCGCCTGGTTCAGGTCGGACGCGCCGGTCATCTCGATCTGCTGCGCAGTCACGATGTTGATCGTTTGCGGGATTTCGTCGATCGGCGTGTCGGTCTTAGTGCCGGTGGCGGTACGCTGCCCGACGAGCCCAACGGACGAGGCGTGGGCCGGCCCTCGCACGTCGATGGCCGGCAGCACGGCCACCGCCGTGCCCGGCGCCGATGCCTGCGCGTGCGCAGCGCCCGCGGCGGCCACGCACAACGCTCCACCGGCCGCGATCGCCGTCGCGCGCCGCCCCGCCCCTGTCTCCGTCCACATCGTTTCGATACTCCGTCGTGCTGGGTTGGCCGGTTCGGCCGAATCGACGGGCCGCGTGCCGCCGCGTCCGTCCGATGGTGTCGTGATTGCCGTGCCGGCGAAGGCGGTGACGCGTGGATCGGACCGCACCGGCCGACTGCATCGTTCGCGAGCGCAGCGATCATACCGGCCGAACGTGGCGCGGTCTTTAAAAAAGAATTCCGATCGACGACCGCCGCGGCACGCGGATTGCTCGTCACCGGAACCGCATCAGGAACCCGGCACGGCCGGGCATCGACGTGACACGCATATCCGGCAGGATTCACATCGGCATTTCGGGCTGGCGCTACCCGGGCTGGCGACGCACGTTCTACCCGGCCGGCCTGAAGCAGGCCAGCGAGCTGCGCTATGCATCGGGTCAACTGCAGACGATCGAAATCAACGGCACGCACTACAGCTTGCAGGCACCTGACAGCTGGCGGCGCTGGTACGCCGACACGCCGCCCGGGTTCGTGTTCAGCGTGAAAGGCTCGCGCTACCTGACGCACATGCTGCGCTTTCACGGCGAAACGGCCACGATCGCGTGCTCGAATTTTTTCGCTCAGGGGCTGTTCGCGCTGAAGGACAAGCTCGGGCCGCTGCTGTGGCAATTCCCGCCATCGCTGCGTTTCGATCCGGCGCACATGGAACGCTTCCTGAGCCTGCTTCCGCCCGACACGGAAGCGGCGCTCACGCTCGCCCGACGGCACGATGCGCGCGTGCGCGAGCCGTATCTGCAGATCGACCGCAAGCGAGCGTTGCGCCACGCGGTGGAAGTGCGGCACGACAGCTTCGTGGACCCGGCGTTCGTGAAGCTGCTGCGCCGCCACAAGGTCGCACTCGTCGTGTCGGATTCGACCGAGGCGTGGCCGCAGTTCGAGGATCTGAGCGCGCGGTTCGTCTACATGCGGCTGCATGGCACCGAAACCAAGTATTCGGGCGAATACGCCGATGCGGCGCTCGAACGATGGGCGCGCAGAATCGAAGCGTGGAGCCGGGGCGCGCAGCCCGACGATGCGCGTCTCGCCGCACCGGGCCTGCAACCGCCACGTGCAAAGACGCGCGACGTGTATTGCTATTTCGACAACGACACGAAAACGCAGGCGCCGTTCGACGCCGGGCGGCTGATGGCGCGGCTCGGGCTGCACGCGCACGCTGCGGCGCCGGAATGAAATATCCGGCAAGCGACGTCCCTCGGGAACGCCGTCAGGTACCGCAAGGCCAGGCGCGCAATATGCTCCTGCACTCGCGGATCGTGCCATTCGTCGCGCCTCGCCGCGTAAGCGGTAAATTTTGCACGACCGGCAGTCGGCGCCATGGCGCCAACACGGCAAGGAGAAGAACGATGACCCTGCTTATCTATCTGGTCGGATGGATCATTTTCATCGGCGGCGTCGCGTGGGGTTTGATGACACTGCACGTCTCTCAGCACATCATCGAGATCGTGGCCGTCATCCTGTTCGGCATCGCGGTCATCACGGGTGCGACGCGCGCCCGGAATCGCGACCGGTCGTAGCGCGGGAGTCGACCTCCACGGCACCTGCCCGATGATCGGCGGCCCGCCGTGTCCGCCTTCACCCCCGCCCGCGCCGCATCCTGAGCGTCGCCGACGGCGATTCGCCGAACGCCCGCTTGTACTCGATCGCGAACCGCCCGAGGTGTGCGAAACCCCATTTCAGCGCGATATCGGTGACCGACGCGAGCCCCGGCGTGTCGTCGGCCAGCAGTTCCTCGCGCACATGTTGCAGCCGCAACTGCCGCACGAAGCCCATCGGCGTGATGCCGTGGCGATTGCGGAAGCCGGCGAACAGCGTACTCGGGCTGACGCCGGCGAGTTCGGCAAGCCGTTCGATCGTCAGCGGCTCGTCGAGATGCGCGCGGATGTATTCCTCGACGCGCCGCACGTAGAACGGCGCGAGCACCACCGGCAAGTGCCGCGTGCCGTTGCGCGCGCTGTTCGGGTGGCCGTGCAGCAGCAGGTTGAGCAGCGTCGATTCGAGCTGCTCGAACGCGAGCGGATGGCGCAGCGGATGCGCGTCCGTCGAGATCGCGCCGGCGAGGATCGGCAACAGCTGCGCCAGACACGTCCCTTGCGGCGACGACAGGCTGAACGCCGGCTCGAATTCGACCGGCCCACGCCGGTCGTCGCCGAAATGCCGTTGCGCATGCCGCTCCACCACTTCGCGCTCGATGCGCAGGATCACTTGCGGACATGCATCGCCCCACTGCATCTTCAGCGGCAGCGTCGGCGAGATCAGCGACGCGGTGCCGGGCGACGACACGAAGCGCGTCGAACCGCACGCGATCTCGGCGTCGCCACGCAGCGGGATCTGCAACAGGAAGAAGTGTTCGAGCGGCCCGGGCTCGATGCTGACGCCGCCACCGTAATCGAGCAGGTTCAGCGACAGGTTGCCCCAGCGGGCGTGATGCATGCAGCTGTGCAGCGCGCGCGATTCGCCGGTCGGCGTCAGGCGGTGCGGCTTGAACACGTCGGCGACGCGCGCGCGCACCTCGTCGACGTCGTTCGACTCCAGCAGCAGCGTGTCGTGATTGAAACAGGCGGCATCGGCCAGCCAGCCGGTTTCGGAAAATTGCGCCATCGAAGTTCTCCCGTCATGCTCGATCGCACTCGCGCCGTGCATGCGTTCCCGGTATTGGGGAATCCTCTGCACGATCCGGACAGCGCCCGGAGTATCCGGACAGTCCGCCCCTCAAAACACGCAAGTCCCGCGCAAACGACGCAAGAAGCGGACCGTTCGCGCATCGTAGAAAACTGTGCGGGCATTCCGCATCCGCACATACCCGCAGTCAGCCGCGCGCCTGCCCACGCGCGGCGGCCGGTGCAACAGGTTTCCGGAATTCGCGGATACCGGCCGAAGAAAGCGGATAGAAGCGTGCTTTTCGGCTGCCAATACTGGGCCCGTCACAGAGATGAACCGACTGGAGGGACACATGAAAGGACGTCACATCGAGATTCCGTCGCCGGACGGCGGCGCGTTTCGCGCGTACCTGAGCACGCCGGCCGGCGGCACGGGGCCGGGCATCGTGCTGTGCCACGAGATCTTCGGCGCGAACGCGACGATGCGCGAAACGGCCGACTACTACGCGGAGGAAGGCTATACGGTGCTCGTGCCCGACCTGTTCTGGCGCCAGGCGCCGGGGATCGAGCTCGGTTACACGGCGGCCGATTCCGAGCGCGCGATGGCTCTTTATCGCGAATACGACGAGGACAAGGGCGTCGAGGACGTCGGCGTCGCGCTGAACGCGCTCAGGCAGCGGCCGGAATGCACGGGCGAAGCCGGCGTGCTCGGCTACTGCCTCGGCGGCAAGCTCGCATATCTCGCCGCGTGCCGGCTGCCGGACGTGGCCGCGGCGGTCAGCTACTACGGCGTCGGCATCGAGCACGCGCTGGACGAGGCGGCCCACTTGCGCGGGCGGCTCGTGCTGCAGCTCGCGGCGCAGGACCGCTTCTGCCCGCCTGACGCGCAGCAGCGCATCGCGGATGCGCTATCCGGCCGCGACGGCGTCGAAGTGTACGTCTACCCCGGCGTCGATCACGCGTTCGCCCGCACCGGCGGCGATCATTTCGACAAGGCCGCCGCGATCATGGCGCACCAGCGCGCGATCGCCGCATTCCGCGCCGCGCTCGGCCCGCACTACGACCTGTCCGCACTGTGGGAAGCCCATCTGAAGCACGAATTCGACACGCGCAACGTCGACGCGACGATGGCCACGATGGTCGCCGAGCCGTACGTCAACCATATTCCGACGCTGACGGGCGGCGTCGGCCACGACGAGCTGAAGCGCTTCTATACGCATCACTTCGTGCATGCGAACCCGCCCGACACGACGATCACGCCGATCTCGCGCACGATCGGTGCGAGCCAGATCGTCGACGAACTGCTGTTCTGCTTCACGCACACCACCGAGATCGACTGGATGCTGCCGGGCGTCGCGCCGACCGGCAAGCGGGTCGAGATCCCGCTCGTCGCGATCGTCAAGTTTCGCGGCGACAAGCTGTATCACGAGCATATCTACTGGGACCAGGCGAGCGTGCTCGTGCAGGTCGGCCTGCTCGATCCGGCCGGGCTGCCGGTAGCCGGCGTCGAAACGGCCCGCAAGCTGCTCGACGAAACCGTGCCGTCGAACGGCCTGATGCGCCGCTGGCACGACAGCGAGCCGTCGACGGGTGCGCGCTGACGCGCCCCTTCCCTCACTCAACGATTCCGGGAGACACCCCATGACCGCCCTTGCAGGCAAAGTCGCGATCGTCACCGGCGGCGCCACGCTGATCGGCGCCGCGGTCGCGCAGGACCTGATCCGCGCCGGCGCGCACGTCGCGATCCTCGATCTCGATGCGGAGAACGGCGCACGCGTGGCCGATTCGCTCGGCGAACGTGCGCTGTTCGTCGCGCTCGACATCACCGACGACCGCGCGATCGAGCGCGCGATCGCGGCGATCGTCGAACGCTTCGCTGCGATCGACGTGCTCGTCAACCTCGCGTGCAGCTATGTCGACAACGGCATCCACGCAACCCGCAACGACTGGCTCGCCGCGATGGACGTCAACGTCGTGTCCGCCGCGATGCTCGCGAAGGCCGTGCATCCGCACATGGCGCGGCGCGGCGGCGGCGCGATCGTGAACTTCAGCTCGATCTCCGCGCAGTGCGCGCAAACCGGCCGCTGGCTGTATCCGACGTCCAAGGCCGCGATCCGCCAGCTCACGCGCAGCATGGCGATGGATCTCGCACCCGATCGCATTCGCGTCAACTCGGTGTCGCCGGGCTGGACGTGGTCGCGCGTGATGGACGAGATGACGCACGGCGACCGCGCGAAGACCGACCGCGTCGCCGCGCCGTTCCACCTGCTCGGCCGCGTCGGCGATCCGTCCGAGGTCGCGCAGGTCGTGACGTTCCTGTGCAGCGACGCGGCGAGCTTCGTGACCGGCGCCGACTACGCGGTGGACGGCGGCTACGCCGCGATGGGCCCCGAACAGGCGCTGCCGGCCATTCCGCGCCTGGCGGAGTGACCGCGCTTCGCAACTGCTCCCTGCAACCATTCCGGCCCTCACCCGGCCAACCAAGGACATTTCCATGAGACGCATCGCTATCGTCGGCGCCGGCCAGTCCGGCCTGCAACTCGCCTTCGCCCTGCTCGACCAGGGCTATCACGTCACGCTCTCGACCAACCGCGACGCGGAGCAGATCCGCACGGGCAAGGTCATGTCGAGCCAGTGCATGTTCCATACCGCGCTGCAGATCGAGCGCGACCTCGGCCTGAATGCGTGGGAGGAAGCGTGCCCGTCCGTCGAGGGGATCGGCGTCGCGGTGCCGCATCCGGACGGCAACGGCCGCAAGGCGATCGACTGGTCGTCGCGGCTGACGCGCTATGCGCAGTCGGTCGATCAGCGCGTGAAGATGGCCGACTGGCTCAACGGCGTGCGGCGCCGCGGCGCGGACGTGCGCATCGGCGATGTCGGCGTACCCGAGCTCGAGGAACTGGCGCGCAGTCACGACCTCGTGCTGCTCGCGGCCGGCAAGGGCGACATCGTCAACCTGCTCGGCCGCGACGACGCGCGCAGCGCGTTCGACCGCCCGCAACGCGCGCTGGCGCTGACCTACGTGAAGGGCATGACGCCGAGCCAGCCGTATTCGCGCGTGCGCTTCAACCTGCTGCCCGGCATCGGCGAATACTTCGTGTTCCCTGCGCTGACCACGACGGGCCCGTGCGAAATCATGGTGTTCGAAGGCATTCCGGGCGGCCCGCTCGACTGCTGGGCCGACGTGAAGACGCCCGAGCAGCATCTGGACCGTAGCCTGTCGTTCCTGCGCCAATACGTGCCGTGGGAATTCGAGCGCTGCCGCGACGTCGAGCTGACCGATTCGAACGGCACGCTGGCCGGGCGCTTCGCGCCGACGGTGCGCAAGCCGTTCTTCCGGTTGCCGTCGGGCCGCACGGTGTTCGGGATGGCCGATGCGGTGGTCGTCAATGATCCGATCACGGGCCAGGGATCGAACAACGCCGCGAAGTGCGCGAAGGCGTATTTCGACGCGATCGTCGCGCGCGAAACCGCACCCTTCGGCGAAGACTGGATGCAGCAGACCTTCGAAGGCTACTGGGCCTACGCGCAGCATGTGGTGCGCTGGACCAACTCGCTGCTCACGCCGCCGCCGCCGCACATCCTCGAACTGCTCGGCGCGGCCGGCCAGTTGCCGTCGCTCGCCGCGGCGATCGTCGACGGCTTCGACGATCCGCGCCGGTTCTCGCCGTGGTGGTTCGAGCCGTCGGCCTGCGCGGCGATGATCCGCGAGCACAGTGTGCGGGCGGCGTGACCGACATGGAAACGATCATGACCGACCGCCCTGCCCTCGACCCGATGCAATTGCGTGCCGCGTTCGGGCAGTTCCCGACCGGTGTCACCGTGATCACCACCTGCGCGGCCGACGGGCGCAAGGTGGGCCTCACCGCCAATTCGTTCTCGTCGTTGTCGCTCGACCCGCCGCTCGTGCTGTGGAGTCTTCGCAAGGTCGCGCCGAGCCGGCCGGATTTCATCGCGGCCACCCACTTCGCGATCAACATCCTCGCGCACGACCAGATCGACCTGTCGCGCCGCTTCGCGACGCCCAGCGCCGACAAGTTCGACGGCGTGATGCACGTCGAATCGGATAGCGGCGGCGTGCCGTGCCTCGACGGCGCGAGCGCGCGCTTCGTGTGCCGCAACGTCGGTCACTACGAAGGCGGCGATCACCTGCTCTTCATCGGCGAGATCGAGCAGTTCGACACATACGGCAAGGCGCCGCTCGTGTTCCATGCCGGCCAGTATCGTGCGATCGCCGATCATCCCGATCTTTTACGCGTCATTTGATTAGTTATACAGATAAATAACCAGGAGGTGGTGAACATGAAGCTCGGCTCTCGCCTGCTCGTCGTCGCAGGCCTCGCGCTCGCCGGCATCGCCGGAAGCGCGCCGGCCCACGCGACCGACCTGCCGTCGGTCAACCTCGGCATGACCAGTTTCCTCGACGGGATGCCGCCGGCCGGCTCCGGCTGGTACGGCACGCAGTACCTGCAGTACTACACGGCCGGCCGCGTCAACGACAATGCGGGCAACAAGGTCGGGCTGCCGAAGCAGGATATCGACCTGTTCGCGGGGCTGAGCCAGCTCGTCTATCAGTCTCCGCTGACGTTCGCGGGCATGCATCCGGGCCTCGACGTGATCCTGCCGTGGATCGCGTCCGCGCGGACCGACGACGGCATCGGCAACGTCGCGCTGAATGCGCGCGCCGGGTTCGGTGACCTGTTGATCGGCCCGTTCATCCAGTTCGACCCGGTGATGGGCGCGCAGGGCCCGCGCTTCGCGCAGCGCGTGGAACTCCAGTTCATCGCGCCGACCGGCGCGTACGATCCGTCGCGCGCGATCAACCCGGGCAGCCATTTCTGGTCGTTCGACCCGTACTGGGCGGCGACGCTGTGGCTCACGCCGAAATGGACCGTGTCGTGGCGGCTGCACTATCTGTGGAACGCGACCAACCATCGGCCGGCCACGTCGCTCGGCCCCGACGTGACGTCGACGCAGGCCGGCCAGGCGATCCACGTGAACTTCGCGACCGAGTACGAAGTGCGCCCGGGCCTGCGCCTGGGGCTCAACGGCTACTGGCTGCGCCAGACCACCGACATGAAGGAGAACGGGCAGGACGTGCCCGGCACGCGGGAGGCCGTGTTCGCGATCGGGCCGGGCGCCATGTATAGCGTCTCGCCGCACGATCACCTGTTGTTCAACACGTACTTCGAGACCCATGCGCGCAACCGGCCGCAGGGGACGCGGATGGTGCTGCGCTACGTGCATCACTTCCAGTGACGCGCGGGGCCGGATCGACGGACGGGACCGTTATCGTCCGACGAATCGAGCCGGCAGCATTACGCGCTGCCGGCCTGAACGCGCCTGTCCTATAGTTTCTGGAGAACGCAGGAAAGAAGTTCGTCACGAACCCGGAGGGACCGCGCCATGGCTGCTTCAGCAACTTTCCGGTGCCTGTCGCGCGCGGCGAAACGGCTGGCGCGGCGCATGGTTGCCGTCGCACCGGCCGTCGCCATCGGGCTCACGGTGTCCGCGTGCGGCGGCGACAGCTCGCCCTCGTCCGGCGGGCCTGCGTTCGCGAACGCCGCGCGCCCGCAGATCAATGCGCTGCTTTCGGACACGATGACGGCCGGCGCGGTCGTCTACGTGCAGTCGCCGCAGGGCAACTGGCTCGAATCGTTCGGCACGGCCGTGCGCGGCACGAACACGCCGATCCCGACCAACGCGCACTTTCGCGTCGGCAGTGTCACGAAGACGTGGACCGGCACGGTGATCCTGCAACTCGTGCAGGAAGGCCGGCTGAGCCTGAGCGATACCGTCGCCAAGTTCGTCACGAACGTGCCCAACGGCAATACGATCACGATCGAGCAGTTGCTGAGGATGCGCAGCGGCCTCTACAACTACTCGACCAGCCTCGCGTTCAACCAGACGCTCGATGCGCAGCCGGACAAGGTCTGGACCACGACGGAACTGCTGAACATCGCGGAAGGCCAGCCGGTCTATTTCGCGCCGGGCGCCGATTTCCGCTACTCGAACACCAACACGGTGCTGCTCGGGCTCATCATCGAACAACTCACCGGCATGAGTGCGGCCGATGCGATGAACGCACGGCTGTTCGCACCGCTCGGCCTGAGCAACACGTTGCTCCCGCCGCAGGCGAATACGGCGCTGCCGGCACCCGCGCCGCACGGCTATCAATGGGGCACCAATGCGGAGACGACCAACAGCGACGCGCTCTCGCCCGAACGCCAGGCGGAAGCGAAAAACGGCACGCTGCAGCCGACCGACGTGACCGGCGTCAACACGTCGTGGGCGTGGACGGCCGGCTCCGGTATTTCGACGGTGACCGAACTGGCCGCCTACGTGCAGCGCATGGTCGGCGGCGGCTACCTGAGCGCCGACCTGCAGGCGCAGCGGCTCGCCAGTTGCACGCCGACCGATGCGTCCGACCCGAAGTCGCCGAGCTACTGCATGGGCCTCGCCAAATTCGGCACGTTCTACGGCCACACGGGCGAAATACCAGGCTTCAATACCTTCATGGGCTACGACCCGGCGACGAAAACGACGATCGTCACGTGGGCAACCACCGCTGCCGCGCCCGACGGCCACGCGCCGGCCAACATGATCGCGCAGATCATCATGGGCGAGCTCAGCAAGGCGGCGGAAGTGCCGAGCGAGGGGCGGCCGTGACGCAGTAAGGCGCCCTGCGCACGCCGTATTCGGTCAGGCCACGCGAACGGGCTCGTCGATCCGCAGCAGCCGGCCCGCGTTGGCGATCACGATGAACGTGCCGACGTTGTGCAGGATCGCGGCCCACACCGCGCCAAGCACACCGGTCGCGGCCAGCGCGATCACCGCGAGCGTCCACGCGAGCCCGATCGCCGCGTTGGTCGTCGCCGTGCGCCGGCAATGCCGGCCGAGGCGGATGCAGGTCGGAATCCGCTTCAGGTCGTCACCGAGCAGCACGACGTCGGCCGACGCGATCGCGATGTCGACACCGCGTTCGCCCATCGCGATGCTGGTCGAGCCGGCCTTGATCGCCAGCACGTCATTGAGCCCGTCGCCGACGACGAGCGGATGCAGGCCGGCGCCGATCTCGCGCATCACGTAATCGAGCTTGTCGTGCGGGAGCGCCTGCGCGACCACCGTATCGATGCCGGTCTCGGCGGCAACCTTGCGCGCGACCGGCGAGCAGCACGCCGATCGCGACGACGAGCACGTTGCACCACGCGCTGGCAAGCGGTGCGCACCAGCGCAGGTCGACCGGCAGGAAGTCGACTGCGCTCAGCGTGCCGAGCGTGACGGCCAGCCGCGGCGGCCCCTGCAACCGGCGCGAGGGCGTCACTGCCGGCCGGGCTGTCGGGAATGTCGTCGTGGCCTTCCGGCTGTTGCCCCATCGGGGTTCCTTACGTACGCGTTACAGGATGCGCAGGTGCTCGCGCGGAATTCTGCGAGCGGCAATGTAGCGCGGCGGATGATGAAACTCAAGGCATCGATGCGATTGACGCGAGGGAGGAAACGGTCGCGCGGACCGGATGGGCCGCGCGCGTCGCAATGTCGGAGCCGGCGGCGCGTCGGTCCCGTCATCACGGTGAGGGCATCCGTGATCCGCGGGGGGAAAACCGGGCGCGATCGGGTTCGGGGATCGCGACCTGCTGCGCCGCCGGTGCGAGCGTGGCTATCGGATCGTCTTTGCGTCGCGCCGGATAGCGCACGCAGACGTCCGAACCGGTATTCGAAGATGAATTGACTCGACGGCGGACGCTCATCCCTGCGACATCGCGTTCGATCGTGCCGCGCGATACCGACAGCGCCGCTTCACGGGTTAGCAGTAGGGGGCAGCCGGCAAGGCGGTGGACTACGGCTTGTTCCATGGCCGACCATGGGTCCAGGATGCATTGACGCCGCTATGGTCGACCTGTCTCGCGGCGCCGCCTGGGGAGGGAGCCTCCATGAAGCCTTTTGCCGTGCCGGCCGACGGGGGTTCGGAGCCGGCACGCAAATATCGTGGTCGATGCCGCCGACGCGGCACCCGCCTGCCGCTCAGTGCGACATCCCGGCGAAGGTCGGCAGCAGTATCCGATAGACATGGATCATCGCCGGCCCGAGCAGCACCAGCATCAGCGAAGGGAAGATGCAGAAAATCAGCGGAAACAGGAGCTTCAGCGCGATCTTCGCTGCACGCTCCTCCGCACGCATCCGCCGCCGCGTGCGCAGCAAGTCCGACAGCACGCGCAGCGATTCGCTGATACTCGTGCCGAACCGGTCGGCCTGGATCAGCATCGTGCAGAACGACTCGATGTCTTCCACGCCGGTGCGCAGCGCAAGATTGCGTAGCGCCGTTTCCTTCGTGAAGCCGGAACGCATCTCGAGCAGCAGCAGGTCGAGTTCGCTCGCGACCACGTCGCTGCTGAAGCGCAGTTCCTCGCTGACCTTCATCAGCGCCGCGTCGAGTCCGAGCCCCGCTTCGACGCACACAGTGAGCAGGTCGAGCGCATCCGGGAAATCCTCGAAAATCTTCTGCTGGCGCACCTTGACCCGCTGCGACAGCACGATGTTCGGGATGTAGTAGCCGATACAGGCGAGCACCACGAGGATGACCGACAGCACCGCGCGCTCGTCGCCGATCCGGGTCGTGATCAGCACCAGCAGCGCCGCGCTCGGCAACGCGAGCGCCAGCACGGTCTTCGCGGTGAAATACAGCGCGGCCGCGCCCGGGTTGCGCCATCCGGCATTCATGAGCCGGATGCGTAGCGGCGAACTCTCCCAGCCGTCCTTCGGTACCGACAGCTTCGAGATCGGGGTGGACAGTTCGACCAGCTTCGCGACCCAGCGCGACGCCGTGTCGTCACCGTCGCCGGTGCCGACACCTGCGCCCGCCCCGCCCGCCTGCTGGATCCGGTGCTGGATGCTGCGCGGCGCGAACAGCAGCATCGCGATGAGCACGCCGCCGGCCACGAAGATGAACAAGCCGCCCAGCATCACGGCCTGGACCACGCTCAGATTTTGCATGACAGCCTCGCAAAGGTTCGTTATTCGATTCGCGCGTCAGACACGAATGCGGATGATGCGGCGGATCCAGAACAGGCCGAGCGCCATCGACACCAGCATCGCGCCGACCATCCTGATCCCGGCGGGATCCTCCCAGAGCACGGCCAGGAACTCGTGGTTGAGCACCGCGATCGCGCCTGCTGCGCCGAACGGCAGCAGCCCGAGAATCCACGCGGACAACCGCCCTTCCGCCGACAGCACGCGCACCTTGTCGAACAGCTTGAAGCGTTCGCGGATCAACGCGGCGATGCTGTCGAGCAGTTCGGCCAGGTTGCCGCCCGTCTCGCGCTGGATCAGCACCGCGATCACGAAGTAGCGCAGGTCCTGCACCGGCACGCGCGTCGCGAGGTTCATCAGCGCGTCGTGCAGCGATACGCCGTAGTTGACCTCGTCGAACGTGATCCGGAATTCACCGCCCATCGGATCGGGAAACTCCTCGCCGACCATCCCGATCGTGCTCGTGAACGAATGACCGGAGCGCAGCGCGCGCGCGATCATGTCGCAGATGTCGGGCAACTGGCGCTCGAGCTTGCGCATCCTGCGCCGACGGCAGCGCATGACGTAAAGCGTCGGTATGCACGCGGCAAACAGCGCGACCGGCAGCGCGGCGAGCTGCGGCAGCGTGGCGAAGCTCAGCGCGAGCCACGCGAACGCCGCGAACATCGCGCTGAGCACGATCAGCTTCGGGAGCGTCCAGTCGAGGCCCGACTGCTGGATCATCAGATCGAGCGCCTGCACACGCGGCACGCGCAGCAGCATGCGGTCGAACGGCCTGGATTCGTCGAGCATCCGCTTCTTCAGGATCGACAGCCGCTCCTGCTGCACGTTGCCGCCGGCCGACATCGCGCGGATGCGCGCTTCGATCCGGCGCGCGGCCGAGCCGTGCCGCGCGTTCCACCACTGATACGCCCCTTCGATCGCGAGCACGACCGCGACGAAGGTGAGAATCACAAAACCATAAAAGATCGTGTCCATGAAGCCTCCCCGGCAGCAAACGGCGCCCTGTCGTCAGTTCGTCTCGTACCGCTGGGACGGGTCGTAAAGCGAATCCGGCAGGTTGATGCCGAACGCCTGCAGCCGCTCGACGAACTTCGGCCGTACGCCGGTCGCGCAGAAGTGGCCGCGCACCGAGCCGTCGCGGTCCACGCCCGTGCGCTTGAACGTGAAGATTTCCTGCATGTTGATGATGTCGCCTTCCATGCCGGTCAGTTCCTGGATGCTGACGATCTTGCGCTTGCCGTCCGTCAGCCGCGCGGCCTGCACGACCACCGAGATCGCCGACGAGATCTGCTGGCGCATCGTCTTCGGAGGCAGCGACAGCCCGGAGACGTTGATCATGTTCTCGAGTCGCGTCAGCGCATCGCGCGGCGTGTTCGCGTGAATCGTCGCGAGCGAGCCTTCGTGGCCGGTGTTCATCGCGTTGAGCATGTCGAGCGCTTCGGCGCCGCGCACTTCGCCGAGGATGATCCGGTCGGGCCGCATCCGCAGCGCGTTGCGCACCAGCGTGCGCTGCGTGATCTCGCCCTTGCCCTCGATGTTTGGCGGGCGCGTTTCGAGGCGCAGCACGTGCGGCTGCTGGAGTTGCAGCTCGGCCGCATCCTCGATCGTCACGATCCGCTCGTTGCGCGGAATGAAGCCGGACAGGATGTTCAGCAGCGTCGTCTTGCCGCTGCCGGTGCCGCCCGACACGAGCACGTTCACCTTCGCGCGCGACAGCGCGTCGAGCAGCTCGGCCATCGGCGGCGTCAGGCTGTGGTAGCGCACCAGGTCGTCCATCTTCAACGGGTTGACCGCGAAACGCCGGATCGACATCAGCGGCCCGTCGATCGCGGACGGCGGGATGATCGCGTTCACACGCGAGCCGTCCGGCAGGCGCGCATCGACCATCGGGCTCGATTCGTCGATACGGCGCCCGACGCGCGACACGATCTTCTCGATCACCTTCATCAGGTGCGCGTCGTCGTAGAACGTCACGTCGGTCAGTTCGAGCTGGCCGCAGCGCTCGACGTACACCTGGCGGTACGTGTTCACGAGGATGTCGGATATCCCGGGGTCGCGCAGCAGCGCTTCGAGCGGACCGAAGCCGAACATCTCGTCGTACACGTCGATCGCGAGCTGCCGCCGCTCGATGTCGTTCGCGGGCATCCGCTCCTCGTCGAGGATGCGCGCGATCAACGCGCCGATTTCCATGCGGACCTGATCCTGGTGCAGCCGCGACAGGCGCTCCAGCTCGACACGCTCGAGCACGGCCAGGTGGATTTCGCGGCGCAGCTTCTGGTAGGCGTCGCGTACCGACGAATGGGCCGGGCCGGCCGGCTCGTTGCCCGCCGCCAGCGGCTGGGCCCGGTGCAACGACATCTGTTCGCGCAATGACATGATGGTTCCCCGAAAGAGTTACATGGACTTGAGCTTCGGCGCGGCCTTGCGGCCGAACAGCCTGGACATCAGCGGCTCGCTGCGCGCCGCGTTGCGTCCCGCCCGCACCTCCCCGTCGACGAGTTGCTTTGCGCACGCCTGCAACGCACGTACGACCGCGGAGCTGCGCGCGAGCCGCGACACCGGATGCCCCTGGTTGATCGCTTCGAGCACGGTATCGGCGTCGTCGGGAATCGCACATGTGGCCTGCAGGCTGAGCACTTCCTCGAGCGCGGTGCGGGTGCGCTCGCTCGCGCGCGTCGTGCGGTTCACGATCAGCCGCATCTGATCGGTCGAGTAGCCGAGCGACACGAGGATCTCCAGCAGCCGGCGGCCAGCGCGCACGTTCGGCATCGCGGGCTGCAGCACGATCTGGATCTGGTCGCTGCGATCCAGCGCGACCATCGTCAGCGGATTGATGCAGACGCCGACGTCGAAGATCACGAAGTCGTAGCGCGGCGCGGCGACGCCGAGGATCCATTCGAGCGCGTCCTCGCGCATCTCGGCGGCCTTGACCGGGTCGCCGGCGCCCGCAAGTACGTGGAAGTTCTCGGTCACGTGCGCGACGCTCGCGTCGAGAAACGCGCTGTCGAGCCGCTCGATCTGCGTGCAAAGCTGCGGCAGTGTCGACGGCGGCGTTTCGTCGCTGACGAGGAACGCGGCATCGGCGAACTGCTGGTTCAGGTCGATCAGCAGCACGCGGCGCTTGAAGCCCTCGGCGATCTCGAACGCGATGTTGCTGGCCACGAAGCTCGTGCCAACACCGCCCTTGCACGACATGAACGACACGATCCGCGTATCGTCGCGATCGCTCCGCGTGCTTTGCGCGGCTGCCCGTTCGAGCGCATGGCCGAGCGCGTTCGGATCGAGCGGCCATTGCAGCACGTCGCGTGCGCCCGCGCGCATTGCATCGAGCAGCACGTGCGGGGAAGCGTCCGCCGTCACGAGGATGCAGGTCAGGCCCGCATGCGCGCGGCAGACCCGCTCGATCGCCGACAGCTCTGACGCATCGATCGCCGTGCCGTCGACCAGAAGGATGTCGAACGCGTCGAGCCCGTCGGTGCGATGCTCGATCTGCGACGGGCGCCCGGTCGCGCGCGTCGCGCGATAGCGTCCGCAGTCGGCCACGAGACGCGCGATCTGCGTGAGCCGCGCGGTATCGTCGGAAGCTACGAGGATATTGATCATGTCGTGTGCCTCGTTTGTTCGGTTAATTGCAGGCTGATCCGCCGGTCGACGAACTCAGGCTTTCGCGCGGCAGTGTGGTCGTGAACGGCGGCATCGTCACCGTGACGTTCACGAACGGAATCATCGTCTTGACCGTGAGGTTCGTGACGCTCACGGTGACGAACGAGCATGTGTTGACGTCGCAACTCGCCGGCGTATAGCTGACCGACACGTTGCTATCCGACAGCAGCGGCAGCAGCGATTTCACGCGCTTCACGATGCCGGCTGCGTTCACGTCGCACACCACCGCCGTGCGCGCGCCAAGGCGCACGGCTTCGCTCGCGGTATTCCAGTAGAACAGCACGCGGCCGAACTCGAAGATGCCGATCATCAGCATGATCAGCACCGACGCAATGAGTGCGAATTCGACGATCGCCACGCCGCGCTGGGCGTGCCGGCGTGATGGCGGAAAATGGCGGGCGTTCATGAAACTTGCCTCATCACGGTGACGATATTGCCGAACGGGATCGACGAGATTCCCGGATACACGGGGATCGGCTGGTACATATAGCCCTTGATCTTCACTTCGACGACGTTGATCGCGCCCGTCGCCGTGCCGCTCGCCGCGTTGTTGTTCGAGTCGTAGGTCGGCAGGTTCGCGAACTGCGACGGATCGGACGCGTCGCTGCAGCCGGTCGTGCGCTGCGCATCGCAAATCGTCACCATCGAAGTCGTGAGCCCCGGCACCAGCTCCGTGCCTGAAGCACCGCACGTCGTGCTGCCGTAGACGACGAGGCACTGTGCCTGCGACACCGGATACGCGGCGTCGGTCGGCAGCCAGACAGACAGGTAGCGTGCCGCGTCGCGCGTCGCCTTGGTCAGCGTCTCGTACTGGTAGATCGCGCGGCCGAACTCGGCCACGCCGGTCGCGAGCAGGACCATCGGCATCAGCACGATCGCGAATTCGACGGCGGCCACGCCACGGGTGCGTGAACGGCGAAATGGAAGCCTTTTCATGATCGCTCTCCGTTATTGAACGAGCATCGGTACCTGGGTACCGGCGGCGCTTCCGCTGCCAGGCAGGCCATGCGTCGCACACGGGCTATTGCCGGATACGGACGAACCGAGATATTCGAGGTGTGCGACGACCGTGCCGCTGCCGGCACTGAACGGCAGCGGATCGAGCATCAGCACGCAATCCCATTGCGTGACGTGCACCTTGCCGCTGTTGCCCTTCAGCGTCGAGCAGTCTCCCTCCGGCGCGAGCGCGACGCGCCGGTCGCCGCCGAAGGTCTGGTAGTTGCTCGCCGTCGCTGTGCCATTGGTCGTGATCCCGCTGCCCGACGGCGGCGCACCGTCGCCCTGGTAGGACTTGAAGGCCGCGCGGTCGGCGACGAACTGTGTATAGGCATCACCCTTGATGCCCGCGGTTCCGGGCGGCCCGTAGTTCGGGCCGACATAGGCATAGCCGGTGAAATCGGGCTGACCGCTCGAGCCGTTCGCACCGTTCGTATAGATGCCGAAGCGCGTATTCCAGGCACGCAGCGAAGCCGACTTCAGGCCCGTGGTGCTGAGGTCGGGCGGGCTCGTGATGTTGCAGGTGTTGCCCGACAGCTCGCTCGCGAGCGTCGTCTCGTTCGTCGAGCCGTCGAGCGCCGCCCAGCCGAAGTTGCCGGGCCCGTAGGTCGACGACGAACCGGACGGCGACGTGATCCAGTCGCCGACCTTGTAGGCCGGATCCGACGGACCACGACACACGAACACCGGAATCGCGCAGGTCGTCTGGCCGCCGCCGACTGTCGCGATCGCGCTGGCCGACACCGACGCCGCGTTCGCGAGCTTCGTGCCCGGCAGCACGTTCAGTACTTCGATGAACCAGTGCGCGATGCCGCTCAACGATGCGGTGCATTGCACGTACTTGATGTTCGCAGGCGTCGTGACCGAGTTCTTCGTCAGGAACGGGTTGGACAGCGAATCGCTGAACGTGACGTTAGCGTTCGTCGACATCTGCACCGTGTTGTTCTGGAAGAACGCGAAATTGAGGTGGCCGGCGGCGATGCCGTCGGCCTCGGCCACCGACAGGCTGATGGCCGAGGTCAGGTCACGCGCAGCCGACAGCGCGCACGCATCGGCACTGTTCTGCAGTTCGCTGCGCGTGACGTACAGCTTGCCAAGATCCAGCGCGAGACCGACGAACCCGATCATCACCGCCAGTGCGAGACCGACGATGATCGCGACGGCACCGCGCTGGCGATGCAGGCCGCGTCGCGTGACTTTCGGATAACGCGCTGCGCTGGTCATAGCTTTCTCCCTGAGCGTGCCGTCGTTACTGCGCGGTGGACTTGCCGATGCCGATCACGAACGCATTGGCGGGCGGCACGGTTTGCTTGAACGACTTGTCGTAGTTGTCGAGCGCGGCCGCGGCGGCGGCACCATTGACGCCCGGCGCCGAGGCCGCGTGTTCGGCGGCATGCGGGTCGATGATCTGGGCCTGCATCACCGTGTGGACCGAGTCGCCGAAGCGCGAGTCCCACACCGGTGTCGACGACATGCAGCCTGCAAGCGCGAACGCGAGCGGGACGGCGAGCGCCGCGCGGCGCACGAATACGAGGTAGGCGGATTTCATGAGTGTCCCCTTGACTGGTTTCAACGATCGGTGGACTCGGGGGCCGCGCTCACGTGCGCAACCTGCGCCCGCGCGGCTGCCGGGATCCGGTGCTTGAGCCGCGCCGCCGGCTGGGCCGGCGTGTCGGGGCCGGCCGCCGCGAGGCGCGCGGCGGTGGCTTCGATGCGCGCGATGCGGGCCGCGTTCGACGTGTCGGACAGCGGTGCGGCGGCGACCACCGGCGCGGGCACCTTCTGCGGCTCGGCCAGCACCGGCGACTGCGCATCGGCGCCTTGCGGTGCGCGCGGCGCGGGCAGCGCGGCGGTCGGACCGGTGGGCACTTCCGATTGCGGAGCCGGTGCCGGAGCCGGCGCCTGGGCCGGTGCCGCGGCTGCGCCGTTCGCGGGTTGCGCACCTGCCTTGCGGACTCCGCCACGGCCTTCCATGTTGCCGGTCGCGTACACGTCGGCTTCGTTCGGCTTGGAGAAGCTGTCGGTCGGCAGCGGCACGTCCGCGGTCTGCAGCGGCTTCACCAGGTGCGGCGTGATCAAGAAGATCAGCTCGGTGCGGTCCTGCTGGAACGACGTGCTGCGGAACAGCGCGCCGAGCACGGGCACTTCGCCGACGCCCGGGATCGCCTTCAGCGCACCGCTCGCGTTGTCCTTGATCAGCCCGCCGATCGCGAACGATTCGCCGTCGCTCATCTGCACCGTCGTCGACGCGCGCCGCGTCGTGATCAGCGGCAGGATCGACGTGCCGCCGATGTTGGACGCGCTCAGCGTGACGCCCGTCTGCGACAGCTCCGACACTTCCGGCGCGACCTTCAGGCTGATCCGCCCGTTGGCGAGCACCGTCGGCGTGAACTTCAGCGCGACGCCGAATTCCTCTTCCTGCAGCGTGATCGACGAGACGCCGTTGCTACCGCTCTGCGGGATCGGGATGAAGATCTTGCCGCCGGCGAGGAACGTCGCTTCCTGGCCGCTGATCGTCACGAGATTCGGCTCCGCGAGGATCTTGACGAGGTTGTCGGTGTTCTGCGCGTCGGCCGCGATGCTGAACGGCTTGTTGTTCGCCTTGTTGAAGATGGCGCCGCTCGCCACGCCCGCCAGCAGGTTGCTGACCAGCGCGCCGCTCCACGAACCGAACCCGCCCTGGATGTTGAACGCGCTGCCCATCTGGTTGATCAGCGTCTTCGACACCTCGGCCACCTTCACTTCGAGCATCACCTGCTGCGGTGACGTGACGGCCAGCATGTTCAGCACGCTGCCGTTGCCCGGCTTGCCGCCCGCAGCCGTATCGCCGGTGCTGTCGCCGTAGGCACGCGCGATCTGCACGGCCTGCTGCGCCGCCTGCGAACTCGACACCGTGCCCGACAGCACGATCGTGCCGGCCGCGGTCGTCACGCGGATATCGCGCTCACTCGGCATCAGCTGTTGCAGCGATGCCTGAAGGCCGCCGGCGTCCGCACCGACCGCGACGTCGATCACGCGGCAGGCGCCGCTCTTGCCCTGCACGATCATGTTGGTCGTACCGACCGACAACCCGAGGATATACAGCGTCTGCGACGACACCATCGTCGCCTGCGCAACGGCCGGGTTGCCGATCGTCCGATTGCGAACCGGCTCCGGCATCGGCACCAGCAGCGACTTGCCGAGCGGCACGCTGACGCTGGTCGACTCGCGCACCGCGCCGACACAGTTCGGTCCGCGCAGCGGCCCCGCCGAGGCGGCGGGCGCGGCGGCAGGCGCCGGCCCCATGCTGATCGTCATCTGCATCGGCCCCTTGCCGACCGCGGCCGGCGCGCTGGCGCCGCCCTTCGTCAGCGCGGCCGACTCGGCGCCTTCCTGCGCGAGTGCGCCATAAACGGTCAGCCATCCCGTACAGAGGATCGCGGCCATCATCGTGCCCCGTGCGACGCGCGTCCGCAGTGGGCCGGTACCTGTGCATTGCGGTTTGATCTTCATTTCGTCTGATCCCCCGAGAGACCGGCGCCGTGCCGGTTATCGACTTCCAAGGCCACCGCACGTTGACGGCGGCCGATCTGTTTATCTGGCTGGTTTGATCTGTTTCAGAAACACTCGACGCTGCCCTTCACACCCGTCAGCACGCCGACGCAGTCGCGCCGTACTTCCGGCGCAGCGTGCGATGCGACGTGCACACGCACCGTCCGCACGCGTGCGGGAGCCGGCGGCGCTTCGGGCGCGGGTTCCTTGCCGAGCAGCGTCAGCTTGGTTGCGCCGCCGGTGTTCAGCGTCTTCTGGTCGATCTGGTTGCGCAGCACGAGCGACAGCGTGCCGACGCTGCGTGCGAGGTCGAGCCGTTCGGCCTGGTCGGGCGTGACTTCCAGCGTCACCGCGTTGACGACCTTCGGTGCAGTGTCGTCGCGGCTCACCTGCTGCGCGACGGCCAGTACGAGGATGTGCTCGAGCACGATCTTGGAGATGCTCTGCCCGTCGGTCTTGCCCTGCTGCTCCTGCGTGTTGACGATCACGTCGACGTAGTTGCCAGGCAGTGCGAAGCCCGCGACACCGACCACGTCGTTCACGCGCACCGTGATCGCGCGGCTGCCGTCGGCGATCACCGCGGACAGCCCGCCCTTGGTACCGACCGGCGCGAGCTTCGACTCGATCACCGGCTCGTCGCGCGACAGACTGGTGCGCACGACGCGCCCTTCGAGCGCCTTGGTATCGGTGAACGCGCCGGTCGGCACGCTGCCCGACGGCCAGTTGACCATGCGGATCTGGTTCGGCCCGAGCGGTTCGCCCAGGTTCAGGTCGGTCGCCGCGACCGCCACCTGCGTGACGGAACTCGTGGATGTCTGCACCAGCCAGTGGGACGCGAACACGACCGCGGCAAGACCCGCGACCATCGCGACGACCAGCATCATGACCGCTCGACTGTTTTTCATGGCAATGCTCCTCGACGAATCGTGAAAGAAACGGCTCAACCGGTGATGAACGTACGGCCACCGCGTTCGACGGTCGGTGGATGACCGCCGTCACGTTCGGGCGCCGAACCGAAATAGCTCGCCCATGCGTCGTACAGCGCGTCGTGCGTCACTTCGAGCGGATCGCCGCGATACCGCGCGCCGGCCGCCACGAGACGCAGCAGGTCCGACGGAAAACAGGCGAGAAACGCCTTGCCGGTCGGCAGATGCAGCCGATGCAGCAGGTAGTCGAAGGCATCGTTCGCGGAGACGAGCCCCAGCGATGCGCAGGCCGCGTCGTACACGGCGCGGTAGTCTTCGACCGACATCGCGCCGACGTGCAGCTTCGACCCGAGGCGGCGCAGGAACGCGTCGTCGCAGATCTGTTCCGGCGACAGGTTGCTCGAGAACACTGGCCACACATCGAACGGCATCACGAAGCGGTTGCCGGATTCGAGCGTCAGGAAATCGACGCCGCGATCGAGCGGGCGCAGCCAGCGATTGAGCAGGTCGCGCGGCTCGACGCGCTGGCGGCCGAGATCGTCGACGACGTACATGCCCATGTTGGCCTTCATGTGCGGCGGGGCCTGGTAGAAGCCGGCGGCTTCATCGCGACGGAGATCGAGTTCGCCGAGCGTCAACTCGCCGCCGGACATCACGATCGGCCGTTCGCACAGGCGCCAGCGGCGGTCGACCGACTGGCCGCCGGCCCGCGATCCCGCGTCGACATGCACGAGCGGGTCGTAGATCTGGATCACTTCGCCGGCCGCATAGATCGCGTACGGCACCGGCACGTGGCCGCGCATCAGCGAGCCGAGCCGCTCGGCGAGGAAGGTCTTGCCGCTGCCGGCCGGACCGTAGATCAGCAGCGGCCGGCCTGAATTCAGCGCCGCGGCCGCCGCATCGAGGATCGACGTGTCGATCACGATGCCTTCGAACGCGGTCCACACGTCGCTCTGGTTGATCTGCAGCTTGCGTACCGAATGCTTGTCCAGGCACGCGAGATACGCGTCGAGCGTCACCGGCGCGGGCCCGCTGTAGCCGCTGCGCGCCCGTTCCTCGAGCGCCAGCACGCGGCCCGCGTCGGTCAGGCGGAACGACACGTCGAGGTCGGTCGCGCCGCGATGGGTGAGCTCGACGAGATGCTCGCGCACCAGAAAAGCGAAGACGTCGTCGAGCACCGCGAGCGGCAGGCAGTGCCGCTCGACCAGGTCGCCGTACGACGGGCGGCCGAGCATCAGCGTCGACTTCAGCACGAGCCCGGCGACGTACGTCATGCTCAGCCCGGTTTCCTCGAGCGTGCGTGGTGCAGCCGGCAGCTGCGTGCCCGGCTTCGTATGAGCCTCCCGCGACGGCAACGGATCGGGCAGGTGCGTCACCTGCGCGTCGCGTCTCGGTTCGGTGTGGTTCGTGTTCATGGTCGCTCCGTCCTCGTTGCGGGTTCGTCGTGCTATGCGCACGATGCGAACAACATGCCCAGCGTGCCGGCCGCGATCGCCACGCCATACGGCAGCGTGCCGACCGACACGATTTCCACGGGGCCGCCGGCGGCCTCGGTGTGCGCCCCTTGCGAACGGCGTGCGATCATCGCTCGGACGTTCGCCCACATCCGGCGCATCCGTCCGCGCAGCAGCGCGAACGCGATGGCGCCGATCCCGCCGGCCACGAAGGTGGCCAGCACGATGTAAATCGTCATTTCCGCGCCGACCCACGCGCCGATCGCGAGCATCAGCTTCACGTCGCCGGCCGCCATTCCGCGCAACAGGTAGAGCGGCAGCAGCAGGCCGAAGCCGGTTGCGGCGCCGGCGAGCCATGCGAGTGCGCCGGCCGCGACACCGTGCAGCAGGCACTGGGCCGCCAGCGCGCCGGCCAGGCCGACCGCGACGAGGCGGTTCGGGATGCGGCGGGACGCGATATCCGTGCTGGCCGCGGCGACCGCGAGCAGCGTCACGCACAACGGAATCGGGTAAGGCGGCGCAACAGGCAACATGGCGAACCTCGCGGGTCGAATCGATGGATCAGGAAACCATTGCCGGTGCGGTAGCCGCGGCAGCGGTGAAGGATGTTGCGATCAGCGTGTAGTCGATCGACGTCACGCGCCGTTCGTCGCCGTTGCCGCGGTACGCGGCACACATCCTCGTCTGCATGATGGTCTCCGGTTCCAGGTTGACTGGCTGCGCGGGGACGGCTCGATCACTGCACCGGCCGAGCCGTCCGCACGCTTTGCTTTTCAACGGCGTCACACCGCCGAGCTCAGGTCGGCAGCGATCGTCGTGAACACGGTCTTGAGTTGCGTACCGACAGCCGTTACCGCCACGATGATGACGACGGCGATCAGTGCTGCGATCAGGCCATACTCGATGGCGGTCACGCCTTCTTCGTCGCGAACGAAACGGGCGGCTTGTTGAATGAACTTGGACATGGTGTTCTCCTTGCGTGGTGACTTTCAAAGACCTCGCGTGCCGGCTGGTCGAATGACCGTGCATCGATACGTCGAGGCATGCTGTTAATGCCGTGTGGTGGCGACGAGCAATCCGGATGTGGCGTTCGTCGTACCTTCCATCAGAGTGACGTTACTGCCGAGTCCAGATCCGCGGCGATCGTGCTGAATACCGTCGACAGATCCGTACCGATCGTCGACAGCGCGACGACGATGACGATCGCGATCAGCGCGGCGATCAGGCCGTATTCAATGGCCGTCACACCGTCCTGACCCCGAACGAACCAGGCGATCTTCTCGATGACTCTTGACATAGGTAATCTCCTTTCGGACTACTATTAATTTCCCTTCGTCCGTCAGGACGTCGGGTACGGGCACCACCGGCACTACACTTGAAAGCGGGACGCGACGCTCAGTTGCGGGAGCAGGGATGCATACCCCTGTCCGTGCGAACGGGTATCAGAGAAGCAGAGCGCGAGAGAGGCGTGTACGGGTCGACCAGCCGGATGAACCGGGCTTGCCGACAGACCGGAACGGCACGGCGGCCGTTCGACGCATGGAATCCAGTCGACCGGGAAACGAACGCCCGGCAAAGCCGCAATATGTTTTTAACGCGGCTTGCGATCCGCGATGTGCTGTGGTCTTTCATTTTTATTCCCCATGTGCTGCCATGCCGATTTCTTATTGCCCTGAAGATTCCGGGTCTGCTGGGTCGATCGACGACTGAATTCGCGGTTCGTCGACTTGGCGCTGCGTGTTCCCCGACGCGCTCCGGTCATCTCTTCCGCAGGTGACTCCATAGCCGGTTCCGTGTGTCTTTTCTCAGCACCGCCCGGTCGTCACGTCGTCGACTGCCGTGCCAACGCTTACGCAAAGAGCAGGCCATCCCGAGTGAAATCTCTGCGTATCAAGGGTTCCGGCGATTTCAGCCTTCCCCGGCCCACGGCGTGATGCCCGAAATGTTTCAAACTTGAACGGCCCGCGGCGGCCCGCGCGGCCTGCCGGAATGCCCGCCGCCGCGCTGCACAAAGGGCAGAAAAAATTTCGTCGGGACTTTCCCGGATGCGGAACGCCGGTCGCGTGCCGCCCGTTCGGCGGCGTGCGAACCCGGCGAAATTCACCGAATGTTTCAAGCCAGAAACACGAAACCCGGCCACACTGATTTTTCATACCTGAAAACACGGTTTTCACGCGCGTCGCTCGACAATCTCAATACCGGCTTTCAGTGCGTGGTTTGCATCACGCGATTTTTTCTTCAACAATGAATTCACCGGACAACGCCGTTTCAACGCGATTCGATCCGCAGGCACGACAACATCAAACGGCCGCGACAGACCACGCAGCCACTACGATAAACGGGGCATCATGTACGCAGCCAATCGTGAAACGCGCGATCGCGCCATCCGCTGTGCTCAATGGCTGACAGCCGACCGGATCATTCCGTACAGCTGCATCATGCTGATGCTCTTCGGAGCGTTGCTGGTCGTATGGGGCATCGTGACCGACGGCTTCACGTCGAACGGCGCCGTCCGTCCGGGCCTCGATTTCTCGGTCTTCTGGACCGCATCTCATCTGGTGTTGCAAGGCCACCCCGCAGCGGCCTACGACGCGCATGCATTCCTGCAGGCCGAGCTCGCGCACTTCGGTGCGTATCTGCAAAACCGGCCGCTCCCCTGGCTCTATCCGCCGACGACGCTGCTGTTCATCGCGCCGGTTGCCCTTGTGCCTTTCCTGCCCGCTTATCTCCTCTTTTCCGCGGGCAGTCTTTTATGCTACGCGCTCGCCGTCTCGCGGTTGTCGGGACTGCGCGCGCACCTTCCCGTGCCGCGCGCCGCGGCGCTCGTGATGGTCGCGTATTCCGCTGTGTGCCTGTCCGCGCTGTTCGGGCAGAACAGCATCCTGACCGCCGGCGTCGCCGCGCTTGCGCTGCATCTGCTCGGCAAGCGCCCGACTGCGGCCGGCGTGCTGATCGGGCTGCTCGCGATCAAGCCTCAGCTCGCAGTGGTCTTCCCGTTCGTGCTGATCGCGACCCGCGCATGGCGCGCGTTCGGCGCGGCGGCCATCACCGCTGCGCTGTTCGCGGCGGCCGGGGTCGCGCTGACCGGCACGGGTGCGCTGCACGGGTTGAGCGAGGCCGTATCGACGGTACGTACCCAGCATTTCATGCTTCCGTCGTACTGGCTGGCCTCGCCGACACCGTTCGCCGCGCTTCGGCTCGCGGGCGCATCGGTGGCGGCCGCGCTGACCGCACAAGCCGCGATCGCACTGCTCGCGATCACGGCGGCCATCGACGTCTGGCGCCGCACGCCCGACATGCGCTTGCGCGCCGCGGTGCTGTCGGTCGCCACGCTGCTGACGACGCCGTATCTGTGGCACTACGAGCTGACGTGGCTCGGTATCGCGATCTTCTGCATGATCGCCTACGGCCTCGATGAAGGCTGGCTGCCCGGCGACCAGGGCGTGATCGTGCTCGCCTGGCTCCTGCCGATCTTCGAGATGCTGAACCGGTTGATGAAGCTGCCGCAGATCGGTCCGCTCGTGCTCCTCGCCATACTGTTCATCGTCGTACGACGCACGGCGCAGCGCGCCCCCCGGGAGTCGTGATGAAGATGCCCCTCTCCATGCGTCACGCACACCCTGCGATGAACGCGCATCCGGAACTGCCGATCGCCGGCCCGCGCCGTTACCCGCACTGGCTCAACGGTCATCGCGTGCGCGTCTATGCAGGCGCGGCGCTGCTGGCCGAACTGCTGTTCATCGGCATCTACATTGCGCGATTGTTCCTGCATCCCGCCACCGCGCTGGTCCCGCTTTCGCAGGATTTTTCGGCGATCTGGAGCGCGGCCTGGCTCGCCGCACACGGGCATGCCGCCGACGTCTGGAACTTGCACGCGTTGTTTGCGATCCAGCACCGCGCGATTCCGTCGATGAGCCTCGACGACGGCGCGCTGCTGTGGCTCTATCCGCCCAGCATGCTGTTACTGGTCGTACCGCTTGGGTGGATTCCGTATACGCTCGCGGTCGTGCTCTGGCTCGCGGCCACTTACGTAGTGTTCGCCGCCGTCATTCATTCGACCGTGCAGCGCGGTACCGCGTGGCTGTGCGCACTGGCCTTCCCTGCCGCGTTCGTGACGCTGATCGTCGGGCAGACCAGTCTGTTTACCGCGACGCTCGGCGGCGTCGGCCTGCTTCTGCTGAATCGCCGCCCGGTGTGGTCCGGCATCTGCTTCGGCATGCTGATGATGAAACCTCAGATGGCTGCATTGTTCCCGCTCGCGCTGCTGTGCGCCGGCCAGTGGCGCGCGCTGGCCGCGTGGGCCGCGACGATTGCCGGCTGCGCCGCACTCTCGACGCTCGCATTCGGCGCCGATTCGTGGATCGCGTTCGCGCACGAAATGCACGATGTCTACCAGATCGTCGGCGCAGGCCACGCCAAGCTCGCGCGGATGCCGACCGTCTTCGCGCTGGTCACGATGGCAGGCTGGCCAGCCTATGTCGCAAGCGTCCTGCAACTGCTGTCCGCCACGGCCGCCGCGTTCGCCACTGTCTACGCGTGGCGCGGCGCGTGTTCCTACGCACTGCGCGCCGCGACCCTCGCATGCGCATGCCTGCTCGTCAGCCCGTACCTGTACGACTACGACCTGACCTGGTACGGCCTCGTGATCGCGTGGTACGCCCGCTATGCATGGACCCACGGCTGGCGGCGCTTCGATCGCGAATGGCTGATGCTGCTGTGGCTGATGCCGCTCGCCGGCCTCACGATCATGCCGCACCTGGCGTTCCAGTTCATGCCGCTCGTCACGCTGGCGTCGCTCGCGCTGCTCGTCAGCCGGATCGCGCAGGAAAGACACGACGTGCCGTCGATGCCCGACGCGCGCGACCACTCGACCGACACCGGATTTGCTCATCCGGTCCGGCCGCACCACCGCCCGGCGTACGGAATGCGCCGCACCGGCCGCCCGACCATCGGCGCCGACCGGTGACGCGTCATTACAAGGGGAATCATCATGCGGGAACCACTCTATACACCGCTCGTTTCGCTGGTCGTGCCGTTCTACAACGAAGGCGAGGCCGTCGAGCGCTTCTTCGACGTCGTGATTCCATTGCTGACGGCCATCGACGCGATCCGCTTCGAGATCGTCTGCGTGAACGACGGGAGCCGCGACGACACGCTCGAGCGCCTGGTCCGGATCAGCGCCGCCGAACGGCGCGTGCGCGTGATCGACCTCACACGCAACTTCGGCAAGGAAGCGGCGCTGACGGCCGGCCTCGACGAAGCCTCCGGCGACGCGGTGATTCCGCTCGACGCCGACCTGCAGGATCCGCCGAGCCTGATCCCCGTGATGATCGAACACTGGCGCGACGGTGCGGAAGTCGTGGCCGCGAAACGCAGCAGCCGCGCGTGCGACTCGTTCGCGAAGCGTACCGCCGCCGCGATCTACTACCGCGTGCACAACATCCTGTCGGACGTGAAGCTGCCGGAGAACGTCGGCGATTTCCGGTTGATGGACCGCAAGGTCGTGAATGCGCTGCGCAGCCTGCCCGAGCGGCACCGCTTCATGAAAGGGTTGTTCGCGTGGGTCGGCTACAAGACCGTGATCGTCGAATACCAGCGCGACCCGCGCAGCGCCGGGCACTCGAAGTTCTCCGGCTGGAAGCTGTGGAATTTCGCGCTGGAAGGCATCACCAGCTTCAGCACCGTACCGCTGCGCAGCTGGACCTACATCGGCCTCGGCATCGCCGCGCTCGCGTTCCTGTACGGCTCGTTCATCATCTTCCGCACGCTGCTGTTCGGCAATCCGGTGCTCGGCTACGCGTCCCTGATCTCGGTCACGCTGTTCATCGGCGGCATCGAGCTGATCGGGATCGGTGTCGTCGGCGAATACGTCGGACGAATCTACGACGAGTCGAAGCAACGCCCCGTCTACCTGATCCGCCGCCGCTACCAGGCGCACGGCAAGGTGATCGAGCTTCCGGTTGCGCGCGATGCGCGCCGCCTGGCCCCCCGCCGCCGCGCGCAGCCGACCCGTGCGCGGATCGGCGCCCGCTGACGCACGCGAGCCGCCATGATCGACCTGCTCTACGCCGAACGCACGCGGCTCGTGCGCTTCGGCGTGTCCGGACTCTTCTCGACCGCGATCCACACGCTGGTCGCCTCGGCGCTGTTCACGCTGTTCGATGCGACGCTGGTGGCCGCGAACGCGGTCGCCTTCCTGTGCGCGACGGCGTTTTCGTATCTCGCGAACACGCTGTGGAGCTTCTCGTCGACGGTGCACACGCGCAACGTGGTGCGCTTTCTCGCGGTCACGCTGGCCGGCTTCGTCGAGACGATGCTGCTGGCGCGCGGCGCCGAAGCGCTCGACCTGTCGCGCGGGACGAGCATCGCCGCGATCGCGCTGCTGATCCCGCCGACGACGTTCGTGCTGCACCGGCTGTGGACGTACCGGTAAGCGGCTTCCCCGCCTTTCCTCCCCGCGCGGATAATCGGCCAATCGATTAACAGATTCAATATCGCTATATTTATGTAGCGTATCGATTCAATTGATTACGATTTCAAAATTAATACTCCATATAATATTTTCTACCTGTTTACTTTTACAGCTTCCACGATTAACCAAACGGGATAACCTGCATTCGCCGTCGCTTCAGCACCTGCCAATTACGCAGCGAAGCCTTGCGGCACAAGGCGACGGCGGCCGCACGAAGCAATTCGCGCAACGATAAGTCCCATTACTTAAAACGGGAGCTTCTATGTCACGCGTTACCGATGTGCTCGTTTCGTTCGATACCGAAACCATTCTCAAAAAATATCCGAATCCCAGCAAGAACCCGGCCGCACCGACGCTGATCGACTGGCGTTACGTCTATATGGTGACCAACCAGGACAACGTGATCTCCGGGCAGGCGGGCGGCGAGCTCGACCTGAAAGCGCAGGTCGGCGACCTGATCCGCTGGCGCGAAACGAGCCTGTCGCTGGGCTTCGAGAACCAGGTGGTGTTCTACAAGTTCATCGGCAACGTCGGCAACGACCTGATCTCGACGCCGACGCCGCGCGTCGCGGAAGCGTCGATCCCGGTGCCGAACACCAGCAAGCCGGAAGTGCCGACGTGCCAGAAAGTCGCGAACTACTACTGGTCGTCGGAATGCCTGAAGGTCGGCCGCGTGACCTATCACTTCCAGTTCCAGATCATCGATCGCAACTGTCAGAGCCAGGGCTGCTTCTCGTGGGATCCGTTCATCTCGATCCATAACTGATCGCGGCATGCGGGCGGCCGCGCGACGGCCGCCCGCGCCGCCCCCTTGTTGCGGAGGAGGTGCCCATGTCTGGTCTTCGTTGCGATGTGCTCGCAGTCATCGACGCCGTCACGCTGCTGTCGACCTACCCCGATGCAAGCCGGGACGCCGACGCGCCGACCGTGATCGACGGCCGGCACATCTATGTGCTGAGCCCCGGCGACGCCGGGCAGGTCGGCCATAACGACAACCGGCTGTTTGCCGGCCTGTCGCCGGGCGACCAGCTTCACCTGCGCGAGACCGCACTGGCGCTGCGCGCCGAGGTGAGCGTGCTGTTCGTCCGGTTCGTATTGAAGGACGCCGGCATCGTCGCGCCGATCGAAGCGGAAGTCCGCGATGCCGCCACGCCGGTACCGGACGGCGACGACCTGCTTCAGCCATCGTGCCGGCCGATGAAAGACCATTTCTGGCGCAGCGAGGTGCTCGCCGCCGGCACCACCACCTGCACGGCCGATTTCGCGGTGCTCGACCGCGACGGCGCCGTGTCGGGCTACTTCCGCTGGGAAACGACCATCGAGATCGCCGGCAGCCAGCCGGACACGAAGCAGCCCGGTTTCAAGCCGTCGTCCGACCGCGACGGCCACTTCACGCTGCCGCCGAATACCGATTTCAAGGCGACCTTCTACGCGAATGCCGCCGACCGGCAGGACCTGAAGCTGTTCATCGACGACGCCTCCGAACCGGCCGCATCGTTCGCCGGCAACGGCGACGACGGCGTCAGGCAGTACACGCTGAACTCGCGGGGCGGCAAGATCCGGATCGATGCGTCGGCCAACGGCAGGCCATCCGCGACCGATGCGCGGCTCGCGCCGCTGTCCGCCGGCGATACGGTCTGGCTCGGCTGGCTCGGCGCCGAAGACGGCGCCGACCGCGACTACAACGACGGAATCGTGATCCTGCAGTGGCCGATCACGTGAGCGGCGCCGCGTGCGGCACTCAGGTGCGCGGCAACCCCGGTGGATTGGTCTGCGACTGGTCGATCGCTTCGGCATCGAGGCTCCAGCGTCCAAGCACCTTCCGGTAGCTGCCGTTCGCGATCAGCGCATTGATCGCGAGCGTCAGCGGATCGGCGAGGCCGCTGCCCTTGCGCGTCGTGATCGCGATGTCCGCGGTGCGCGGCCAGCCGCCGCTCACGGTGCCGATCAGTTTCGCGTCGCCGCGCAGCGACGCCTGGTACGCGAGCATCGAGTTCACGCTGAAGATCGTGTCGACGCGGCCCGACTGCAGCGCGACCCAGCGCTCCGCCGCGTCGGGGTAGTACTGGATCTCGACCGGCGCGAGGCCGCGTGCGACGTTCTGGCGATTCCATTCGAGCAGGATCTTTTCCTGGTTCGTGCCCGAATCGGTCACGACGCGCAGTCCGGCGACATCCTTCGGTTCGCGGATCGCGGCAAGCTTGCTGCCGTTCTTCACGTAGAAGCCGACCTGATCCTTCCGGTAGGTCGAGAAGTCGAACTTCTCCTTGCGCTGCTCGGTGACCGTCACGTTCGAGATCACCGCGTCGACCTTGCCGGACTGCAGCGCGAGCGGCCAGTCGGCCCACGCAAGCGGCACGATCTTCAACTTGCGGCCGATACTGTCCGCGATCAGCTGCGCGAGATCGGGATCGAAGCCGACCACCGTCCGCGCATCCGTCGCATACGTGCTGAGCGGCGGCAGGTTCGGCGCGATGCCGATCGTCAGCGTGTTCGCTTCGGCAAACTTGAAGCCGCCCGGCAACGCCCGCTCGACCGCCGGGTTCACGGTGCCGCGCTGCCGGTCGGGCTGCTCGGGGCTCAGGTCGAACGTCACGGCCTGCGCGGCGACACTGCCGCCGATCGCGAGCGCGGCCAGCACGCGGGCGATGCGCGCAACGGGGAAAGTCGTTCTTCTCATGTCTTTTGCAATCCTTTGTAATTCGACGATGCGTCGGGCATTCGCGAGTGGGGCTGGCAATGTTTCACGCATGTCGCCGCCCCTCCCGGTCTTTCACGCAGGCGTCGCCTCGAGTTCGGCCGCGGCCGCGCGCTGCGGCGCCGGCTGCACGACGCGCGACGGCTGTCTCGCCTGCGCCGGCTCACCAGCGTACAGCGCCTTCGGATCGAACACGCGCGCCTGCAGCGGCGTGAACGAGCGGAAATTCCACAGGCTGCGCGCGACGAACACGCGCTGCACCCAGCGGTACGCACGGTCGTTCTCGTCGTACTGCGGATCGAAGCGGTCGCGCGAATGCAGCGTGAAATGGTTGTTGATCAGCACCAGCTTGCCCGGCGACACCTGGACGCCGAACGACACCTCGCGCACCGCGCGGTACAGGTTCGCCAGCGCCTCCTGAGCACGCGTGTTGACGGCCAGCACCATGTCCGGATAGAACGCGACCGTCACGCGCGGCGCGTCGAGCGGCCCCGACAGCACGGCGCTCAGGTCGGTGTTGTCGCGCGGCGTCGGCGCGGCGCCGCGCCACCGGTAAGGCACGCGGATGATGTAGTGCTCGCCGTACAGTTGCGCGATGTCGTCTGGCGACAGCCGCTCCAGCGCGCGGCGCGCATCGGCGAGCCGCGTGTACGGGCCGCCGCCGGCTTCGCCGCGTACGCCGAGCAGCAGCAACGCGAACGGCGACGTATCGCCTTCCGGCATGTGCGCCTGCGCGGCGTTCTCGATATGGAAATCCAGTTCGACCTCAGAGCCGAGGCCCGTGTATTCACGCGCGGTCGCCTTGTGCGGCGTCAGGTTGTTCACGAGTTCGCGGCCTTCGTGCGCGATCGAATATGGCTCGCCGGCCAGCGTGCTCAGCGCGACCAGCACGTTCTCGCTCAGCACGCCAGCCTTGAACGAGCGGCCGGTTTCCTCGAACCGTGGGCTGCCCTTCACGTCGTCGTCGATCGGCAGGTTGTCGATCTCGATCGAACCGTGCGCGTCCGCGGTCGGCGCCTTCGCGCGATCGAACGCGTCGACGATGCGGTCGGGAAACGCGTTGTACGCGAGCTTGCGCACCGCACTGATATAGCCGGCGCCGCCGGCCGGATCGTAGGCCAGCGCGCCGAGCGTCCTGCGGATGTGAGCGGATTCCACTGCCGTCAAGGCGATGCGTTCATCTGCGAGATAGGTCATAGGTCTCTCGTATAAAGATTCTGGGTCGAAGAGCGGTAGGGATCACCGCCGCGCTCGGCCGTCCTCGGTGCGAAGCGCTCGACAAGACTAGGAGACCGTCATTGCATTGCGAAATGATATTAATTCGATTGCAAACAAAAATTACCGATATAAGTTCAGCAACGCAACCGCGCTCGGCCGCACCGATCGAACCGGCCTTTAACACGAATACTTGTTAAAAAATCGCTGGTTATTATTTGTATTCGCTAGCGGGTCGATGCTAGTTTTCTGTCGGATTCGACGACGCGGCCGGCGCCCGACGCGCAGCCGCCTCCCCTCATCCGCCCTACGGGAACCCGCCAGATGAATCGATGCCGCCTGCCACGCTGCTGCTTCTTCGAGGACGTCGGATACAACGTAACGTTGCCGGTGTACCGCCGCCCAGACCATCCTGCCAGGGAGCCGCAATGAGCGACCGTGCCGCGGCGCTCGACAGCGCACGGGCCGCTGCCGCGCCGGTACCGCGCACGTCGCTGCGTGCGATCTTCCCGACCGTCGCGGCCGCGAGCCTCGGCTTCGCGATCGTCCAGCTCGACGTGACCGTCGTCAACGTCGCGATTCCGAGCCTCGGCCATTCCTTCGGCTCGAGCGTTCACGGGCTGCAGTGGATCGTCGATGCGTACACGCTGTCGTTCGCCGCGCTGCTACTGACGTCCGGCACGCTGGCCGACCGCTTCGGCAGCCGCCGGCTGTTCGCATACGGCCTCGCGCTGTTCCTGCTCGCGTCGCTCGGCTGCGCGCTCGCGCCGTCGCTCGCCGCGCTGATCGCCGCGCGGGTCGCGCAAGGCGTCGGCGCCGCGATGATCCTGCCCACGTCGCTCGCGCTCATCACGCACGCATGCGCGAACGACACTGCCGCGCGCGTGAAAGCCGTCGCGTGGTGGAGCGCGACCGGCGGTGCGATCAGCGCGGCCGGGCCGACGCTCGGCGGCCTGCTGATCGATTCGCTCGGCTGGCGCGCGATCTTCTTCATCAACCTGCCGATCTGCGCGATCGGGCTGTGGCTCACGCTGCGCCACGTGCAGGATTCGGCTGCCGCACGCACGCGGCTGTTCGATCCGGCCGGCCAGATCGTCGCGGTGCTGGTACTCGGTCTGCTGACGGGCGGGATCATCCGGGCGGGCGCGCAAGGTATCGGCGATCCGTATGCGGCCGGCGCGCTGATCGCGTCGGCCGTGCTCGGCGCGTCGTTCGTCGCGATCGAACGGCGCGTGGCCGCGCCGATGCTGCAGCTCGCGTTCTTCCGGATCGCGCGCGTGCCGGGCGTGCTGGCGATCGGCGCGATCACGAATGCCGCGTTCTACGGGCTGATCTTCTCGCTCAGCCTCTATTTCCAGAACGCGCGCGGCTTCACGGCGACCGAATCGGGGCTCGCGCTCGCGCCGCTCACGATCATCATGCTCGCCAACATCGCGAGCGCGCGGCTCGCGGTCCGGTACGGATTCCGCGCGACCATCGTCATCGGCCTCGCCGTGTCGCTCGCGGGCTACCTGTGGCTGTGGCACACGCTCGCCGCGCATACGCCGTACGTCCTGCTGGCGCCGGGGCTCGCGGCGATGGCGATCGGCGGCGGCATCGCGATTCCCGCGCTGACGTCGACGATGCTCGGTAGCGTCGAGGCCGGCCGCTCGGCAACAGCTTCCGCGATCCTCAATACCGCGCGCCAGGTGGGCGCCGCGATCGGCGTCGCGGCACTCGGCGCGCTGGTCGCGGGCCAGGGCGCGGCGATCGTGGCCGGCGCGGCACACGCGTTCGCCGTCGCGGCCGTGCTCGTCGCCGCCTGCATCGTGGTGGCCGCGCGCTGGCCAGGTAACGCACCCGATACCGGCACGCGAGGCTGAGCCGTTGCCGACCGACACCCTTCAACCGATCCCACAGCCGAGCGAGGAACCCATGCAGCATCGCTTCATCGATACCGTCCTGATCGTCGACGGCGCGTCGACCGCCGCCTACCTGGCGCCCGCGTTTCGTGCGTACGGCATCCGTTGCGCGCACGTGATCAGCGATCCCGACCTGCCGGAAATCTACCGGAACCAGTTCGTGGCGTCCGACTACATCCGCCAGGTCCAGCACCGCGGCGACATCGACGCGACGCTCGCGCAGCTGCGCGACCTGCGGATCGGCGCGGTGCTGCACGGCCTCGATGCGGCGCTGGAGCTGGCCGACACGCTGGCCGAGCGGCTCGACGTGCCTTATCGCAACCCGCTCGCGACGTCGGCCGCGCGGCGCGACAAGTTCGCGATGAACGAACGCATCCGCCAGGCCGGCCTGCGCGCACCGGCGCACTTCCACAGCACGTCGGTCGATGAAGCGCTCGAATGGGCGCGCGCGCAGCGCACGCTGCCGCTCGTCGTGAAGCCGGCGCGCAGCGCGGGCGTCACCGGCGTGAAGATCTGCCGGACGCTCGCGCAGGTCGAGGCTGCCGCGCGCGACGTGCTGGCCACCCGTTCGCTGTACAACCAGCCGAATGACGACATCGTGATCCAGAGCTATTCCGAGGGGCAGGAATACATCGTCGATTCGGTGTCGTTCGAGGGCCGTCATCGCGTGGTCAGCCTGTGGGAAGTGCATCGCGACCGTACGCACGCGCCACGGCTCGACAAGATGCTGGTGCTGAATCACGCGGACCCGCGCTACGCGCCGCTGCTCGACTACGCGGCCGACGTGCTCGACGCGCTCGACGTGCGCTTCGGGCCGACTCACCTCGAGCTGTTCGATACGGCTGACGGCCCGACGATCGTCGAGCTGAACGCGCGACTGCACGGTAGCCTGGACCCGCGCCTGACGAGTGCGGTCAGCGGCGAGAATCACGTATCGGCCGCCGTCGAAGCCGTGCTGCATCCGGAGCGGCTGTTCGGTGAAGCGGCCGCGCCGACGGATTTCCGCGGCTATTGCGGGCACGTGCTGCTGCTGTCGTCACGTAACGGCGTGCTGCGGCAGGACTTCACGTGGCAGGCGATCCAGGCGCTGCCGTCGTTCGTCGGGCTCAAGCAGTGGATCAAGGTAGGCGATACGCTGCGCGTGACCACCGATCTGCAGACGGCGCTCGGCACCGTCGGCCTCTACAGTCCGACGTTCGAGCGGCTGCTCGAGGATTGTCGGCGCATCCGCGAGATCGAAGCCGATTTCTTCGCGGACGAACGCGCGGTCGCGCCGGCCTAGCGCGCGAGCAGCGCACCCGCCTGCCGGCCGAGCACCGCGCGCAGCGCATCGAGTTCGGGCAGCGCGGGCGCTTCGTCGGGCGTGACGAGGTAGGTCGTCACGCTGTCGAGGTCGTCGAATGCATGCGCGCGCAACTCCTTGCGCGCGACGTGCTCGGTCGTGATCCGCTTCGGCAGGATCGCGACGCCCATCCCGGCCGCCACGCAGCCGAGGATCGCGCCGAACGTGCCGAACGACGACACCGATTCGATCGCGACGCCGCGCGCCTTCAGCCAGTGCTCCGCGACCGCGCGGTACGGGCAGCCGTCGTGAAACGCGAGCAGCCGCACCGAGTTGTCGGCCAGCAGCTGCCGGCGCGTGACCGTGGCCGCGCCGACCAGCACCATCTCCTCGGCGAACGCGGGCTCGTAACGCAACCCTGGCCGGACGACCGCGCGCGCGGTGAGCGCGGCATCGATCCGGCCGCGCAGCAGTGCGTCGGCCAGCTCCGGCTCGCTGCCGATCTGGACCGCGAGACCGAGCGCCGGCTCGCGCTCCTTCAACGCGGCGGCCAGCGCCGGCAGCCGCGTGGCCGCCGTGCTTTCCATCGAACCGAGCCGGAAGCTGCGTGCGACCGGCGTATCGCGCACCACCTGCGTCGCTTCGTCGACGAGGCGCAGGATGCGGTCGCAATACGGCATCAGCCGGCGCCCCGCCTCGTTCAGCACCAGCCGCTTGCCGTGCCGGTCGAACAGCGGCGCGTCGAGCGACTCTTCGAGCTGGCGCAGCCTCGCGGTGACGTTCGATTGCGTGCAGCCGAGCCGCTCGGCCGCGCGCAACGCGCTGCCTTCCTGAACAATGGCACGAAAGGTTTCGAGCAGAGGGATGTTCATATCATTTTCTCTTGTTACCGATTCAGTTTATATCATTTTACTTAGCCCATCATCCGGATTAGCCTAGCGGATATTCGGTGCCGGCCGCTCTTTCCGAGGAATCCGCATGCCATCCGCTGTCTGCTCCGGCTTCACCCCCGATCGCCGCCGGCCCGAGGTTCGCCCGTGCGCGCACTGATCGCCGCGACGGTGCGGCGCGGGCCGACCGTGCTCGCGTGCGGCGTCGTCCTCGGGCTGCTGGTGCCGCCGCTCGCGGATCTCGCGCGGCCGTTGATGCCTGTCACCGTGTTCCTGTTCGTGCTCGGCACGCTGCTGCGCGTCGAGCCCAGCGCCGTGCGCGCGGTTGCGCGCCGGCCGGCCGTGTCGCTGCTGCTGCCTGCCGCGACGATGATCGCGTGCCCGGTCGCGCTCGGTATCGCCGCGCGCCTTGCCGGCATGCCGTACGACTGGGTCGTCGCGCTGGTGATCGCGTACTGTGCGCCGCCGTCGAGCGGCACGTCGACGATCGCGCGGATGTTGTCGCTCGACGCGAGCGTCGCCCTCGTCGCGACCCTCGCGTCGATGGTGTTCGTGCCGCTCACCGCGCCGCTGCTGACGGCCTGGTTCAGCCACGATGCCGCGGTATCGATCTCGCCATTGAGTCTCGCCTTGCGGCTCGCGCTGCTGATCGGCAGTGCCGAGGGTGTCGCGCTGCTCGTTCGGCGCTTTGCCGGTTCGCGCCTCGACCGCTATGCGACACCGATCGACGCGACCGTCGTCGTCGCGCTGCTGGTGTTCGCGCTCGGCACGATGGCCGGCATGCAGCAATCGATCATCGATGCGCCGCACCGCGCGCTGAGCGCGATCGTGCTCGCGTTCGCAGTCAATGCCGGCTTCCAGGTCCTCGCGTACGGGCTCACGCCCGGCGACGTCCGCACGCGGCTCAACGTCGCGCTGATCGTCGCCAATCGCAACGTCGGCCTGATGTGGGCCGCGCTCGGGCTGGCCGCGACGCCGACCATGGCGCTCGTGTTCACGTGCGCGCAGTTGCCGATCTATACGCTGCCGCGCGTCGTCCAGCACCTGCTGCCGCGCCTCGAAGCGCAGCGCCTGCGCCGGCGCGCGCGCTAGCTGGCCCTACTCCTCCGTTCCCGATCAAGGATCCGACATGAAGCGACTCATCGTGATCGGCGCGCGCGCCACCGGCAGCAGCGTCGCGCTGGTTCGCGCCGCGCTGGCACGCCAGCTGGCCGTGACCGTCATCACCGCGCCCGGCCATCGTCTCGACGGCGTGTTTCCCGACGCCGTCGAGACCGTCAACCTCGAGCCCGATGCCGGCCAGCTCGCCGGCTGGCTGCGCACGCGCTTTCCCGGCGAACTCGATACGCTGCGCGTGACGACCGCCCACGACACCTATGCGCGCACCGCCGCGTGGGTTGCCGACGCGCTCGGTCTGCCCGGCCCCGACGCGCGGCACGTCGCGCACGCGGTATCGAAATCGAACCAGAAGGCGTTGCTTGCCGCTCACGGCATTCCGGCCGCGCAGTTCGTCACGGGCACGCTGGCGGCGCCGGCAGCGCTTGTGGCCGCGGCCGATCCGCTGCGTTTTCCGGTCGTCGTCAAGCCGTCGGAAGGTTCGGCGAGCGACGGCGTGCGGCGCTGCGAGGACATCGCCGACGTACGGGCGCAGCTCGACGCGCTCGCGGCCGCGGCCGCACAAGCCGACGCGCAGTCGCTCGCGACCGAACGCGTCGTGATCGAGGAATTCCTGAGCGGCAGCGAATACTGCGTCGAGTATTTCGACGGCCGCTATGTCGGCGCACTGCGCAAGCTGAAGCGGCACGGCGCGGGTTTTCTGGAACGCGGCTATACGTCCGAACTCGATCTCGATGGCGACACGCTGCGCGCGCTGATCGACGTCGGCACGCGCGCGACCGCGGCGGCCGGGCTCACGTGGGGGCCCGTGCACCTCGACTGCATCGTGCACGACGGCGTGCCGCATGTGATCGAGCTGAACCCGCGCATCGCGGGCAGCTTCATCTGCGACATCGTGCGCGACGGGTACGGCTTCAACGTCGTCGAAGCGCTGCTCGACAAGCTTGACGGGCGTGCGGTGACGATCCCCGAGCTGTTCGAGCCGCACGCGTATGCACGCGTCGAATTCCTGCTCGACAGCGATCCACGCGCGTGGCGCTTCGCGCAGGCCGGCGAGCTCAACGACGGCGCGGTCACGCTCAGTTACGGGCCGCAAGTGCTGCCCGATCGCGAACGGCGCGCGTTTCTTTATGTGCGGGTTGCGTTGCCGGCTCCGCACGGTTCGGCGGAACACGCGGGATCGTCGGCCGGTCGCGGTGAGGTCGTGCAGCCGACGCTGGCTGAGGCACCTTCTAATCTGGAGCCTTCAACTGGAAAGGTTGGCTGATACGTCATAGGGTGTTCCGGAATGGCTGCGGCGCTGCCTGAGCACATCCACGTCGCACTTCACGCGCAATCACGCGCGCTGTTCGTCGATGTGTGCGCGGATACGACGGGCGCCTTCCTCCGGGCTGCATGTCGACGTATCGATGCGCATCGAGTACGGCCGTGAATAGGCGGGATGCCCGAACTGGGATCTGGCCATGCCCTCGCTCCTGTCCGGCCTCGCGCGTTCGCGCTGTTCGAGAATGGCCAGCGGACACGAAACGCCTACGACGACGGTGCGGCGAGGTGACAGTGCAGCGATGCACGCGTCCAGCGCGGGCGTATCCCGAAGTACGAACCTGTTTTATCGTCGCCGTCCGTGGTTTTGCGGATCGACGGCTATCGACCCGTTTCTGCCAGTGACAGGCTCCCCGGTCAACGGCTGCAATATGATGTACTTCGGACATCCCAAGCAGACCGGGGGTACAGGTCCATATCTTCAGCTTTTCACCTTGGCGACCTGCATCTCGCGTGCGACCTTCGCCTGTCGCCGGGTCTTCTCATTGAGTATCTGATGACGCCGGTGATCCGTCATCTTCTTCCAGCCCCGGATTTCGTCGAGCGTCCGAAAGCAGCCAATGCAAAGACCGGTCTTGCCATCGAACGCACAGACATCAATGCATGGCGATTTGACTGCCATCGTTCAGGCCACAACGCGAGTCGGGTTCATTTCGACCGTCACATGCGACAGTCCCTTGAAACGCTTGAGCGCTGTGCGGTAGAAGCCCGGGTTGCGCTGTACTTCATCGGTGGCGACCGAAACGATCGCGCTCATATGCCCTGGACCGACACGCCAAACATCGAGGTCGAGCACGGTGTCGCCATTGTCTTCGATGACATGACGGACGTTCTCGGACATACGCTTGAACCTGTCGACTTCAACCTTGGTGAAGTGCATCGATGTTTCGACGTGATACGGGCCGAGAGCTTCGTCGCGGGTCAACGACCGTCCCCAGCCGGCGCCTTCGGGTCGACGCTGGCCTTCCTGACGATTGCCAATTACACATCCGAGCTCCGCGGTTTGGGTCTAGCTCGACCGCTCCTTAGGCCCGCGCGATGCTTCCTTGACGGGCTTTCGCTTGCCCGACGGCGTTCGCGGCGTGTCGAGAAAGCCCCGACACAAAAAGGCAATCACCGCCTCTTTCTGGTCGGGATCTGGAGCGCCGTAGCCCGATATCCGGCCAAACTCTTCCGTTGAAGCGAAGAATGCGACCGCCCCGGCGATCAGCGCAAAGTAGGCGGCTGTCGGATCAATATCGACGAGCAGGCCCTCGGACCTGAGGCCATCGAACAGTGGTTGTAGCTGCAGGAAGACCCGCTTGGCCATGGTATCCACAACCCAGTCGTGGCGGGCCGAATTCATGGAGAACTCCTGCATCATCAACCGCGAGAGCTTCGGGTTGTCGGCCATGAAACCGAGGAAGCTGGGCAGCACGATAGCAGCACGTTCAGCTGCCGTCTCCCGACCGACCGCTGCCGCTAGCGCGGACTCCGCGTGGCGCTCAAAGTCGCTGGAGCACTCCATCAGCACGTCGCGCCACAGCGCCTCCTTCGCGGGGTAGTAGTACGAGAGATGGCCGACGTCCATGCCAGCCGCGGCCGCAAGCTGGCGCATGCTCGTGGCGTCGAAGCCGTAAGTCGAAAAAACGTCGAGTGCTGTGCGCCGGATCGATTGCCGAAACGCGGCCCCATCGCGCGGTGGGGGCTTTTTGCTGTGAGTTGCCATTGCCGGATTGTAAGGCTGCCCTCCCTTTCTCTGTCGGTAGGGAAAATCCCAAGCGACCCACGCTTGACACCGAGGGAAGAAACTTTGACGATTGTCCAAATCGAACTTTGACACATGTCAAAGTTTCAAGCGTGCCTGATGCGATACCTAACCAAATATAGGAGACGAGACCATGTACTCATTGGACACACCGAGCCCGTACCCACGACGTCAATGGTGGATGGCGGCCTGGAGCACGGAAGTCGGACGCTCCGTGCTTGGTCGCACTATCCTGGGTGAGAAGGTGGTGCTGTATCGCACGGAGTCGGGCGAGGCGGTCTGCACGTCGGGCATCTGTCCTCACCGCATGTACCCGCTCGAGAAGGGCCGCCTCGTCGGTGATGCGCTGCAGTGCGCCTACCATGGCATCACGTTTGATGCCTCAGGCCGCTGTACTCATGTACCGTCCCAGGACGCTGCGGCCCCGGCGGCATTGCGCCGCTATCCCGTGCTTGAACGGGCGGGAACCGTTTGGATCTGGACGGGCGAGCCGGATGCGGCCGACCCGCGGCTCATGCCGCCCCTGGACGAGGTGGGCCTGTGCGATGGCTGGCGCATCGACAAACAGGGGCCGATCGATCTCGATGCGCGCTACACGTTGCTGATTGACAACCTGCTCGATCTGTCGCACGTGAGCTTCATCCATGCCGACACTATTCCGGGCGCTGAAGCTGTGGCGCGCGTTCCCTGCGAGCCGGTCGGCTCCAGCCAGAGCTTCAACAATCGGCGGCTGGGCCGTGGGATTCCCAGTAGCCCATACCTGCAGATGCTTTTTCCTGAGTACGAGGGCCCAGTGGACCAGCACTTCGATGCCGAGTACTTTGGTCCGTGCCTGATTCGTACCGGCGGGCACTTCCTGATCGCAGGCACTGAGCAGAAGCTAGGCACGGTCAACTTCCTCCATCTCATCACCCCTGAGACGCCCACCTCCACGCGCTACTTCGTGGCCACAGTACGCAACTTCAGGACGGACGACGAGCCACTCTCGCAGTTCTACCTGGCGTCAGGCAATGCAATCGCGCCGCAGGACAAGGAGGCCATCACTTCGATCGAGCACGTCCTGCGGACGGGACAGCCACTGCCTAGAGAGATTTCGGTTAAGGCCGATGTGGGATCGGTGCGGGTTCGCAAACGACTCACTGTACAGATCCGCGCCGAGTCGGCTTCCGCCGAAGCCTGAACTGGGCCGCTCGATCAACACCGTCAATACCGGCATGCGACCCCAAGGGGATACGTAATCGGTCGAAGGCCTCTTGTGCAGCGCGCCGGCGAGTCAGGCAATCATGGCGCCAGGCGTAGGAGGTATTGGATGACGAGTAAGGACACCTTAATACTCTTCAAACTTTTAGATTTGTAACTACGGAGACATAGATGATCATCTTCAAAAACGTCCGCATCTTTGATGGTACGGGATCACCGCCGTTTGCTGGCGAGGTGGCCGTAGAGGAAAACCGCATCGTCTCCGTCGCGCCTGGTGGGTCGACGAAAGGCACAGACTATCAGGCCGATGTACATGTGATCGATGGCGAGGGCGCGGTCCTGATGCCTGGAATGGTCGAAGCACACGCGCACCTGACGTGGCCCAGCTCGGTCGAACGCCCTGTCAGGGAAATGGCAATGCCGCCAGAAGCGCTGGCGCTGACCGCTGCGCGCAACGCGCGAATCCTGCTCGATTATGGCATCACCAGCGCTTACTCAGCCGGCGCGATGAGCCAGCGGCTTGAAATCTATCTCGCCGAACAGATCGAAAGCGGTGGCCTGCCCGGTCCGCGCTTCATTCCATCTTCGATCGAAAAGGAACCGCCCGCGGGGGAAGATAACACCTTCAATCCCGGCAAGTCCGAGCATCAACTCGGTGGTCCGGACGAAGTACGCGCATTCATCAAGGAGTGCGCGGAGTTCGGCGCCAAGTCGGTGAAGTTCCTCATCTCAGGCGAAAGCCAGCTGCGCCCCGGTGCCTCGCTCGAGCTCCAATACAAGGATGAGGAGCTTCAGGCCGCGCATGAACAGGCGGTTGAATCCGGTATCTGGTTGAACGGACACGCGCATGCAGCCGAAGCGGTCAAGCTCGGCGCCCGTAACGGTTTTCGCATGCTGTACCACTGCACACACGCCGACGAAGAAGCCCTGGATCTGCTTGAGCAACGCAAGGACGATATCTTCGTAGCGCCTGCGATCGGCGTGTTACAGGCTCTGCTCGACTTCACGCCGCCGCCGGGGATGGACCTCACGGAGCAGAAGGCTGACGCGCGGGATGTGATGGAGCGCCATCGGAAACTGATCCCTGAAATGCGCCGGCGCGGGATCCGGGTGCTGCCCTTCGGTGACTATGGCTTCCCCTTCAATCCGCATGGCTGGAACGCTCGCGATCTCGACATTTTCGTGAAGCAGATGGGGTTCACTCCTATCGATGCGCTCGTCGCCGCGACGAAACTCGGTGGCGAGTTGATGGGCATGGGCAATGAGCTTGGAATGATCAAGCCGGGTTACCTAGCAGACATTCTGCTTGTGAAAGGCGATGTCACGCAGGATGTCACCCTGCTTCAGGACAAGCAGAACATTCTTGCCGTGATGAAGGACGGCAAGTTCCACAAAGAATTTTCAGACACAGCACTGGCACAGTGCTGATTCATCGGCGTTCTAGTTCAGGAATCCTTCGTTATGAATTACAAACTCTTCCAGTTCCTGCCTTCGTCCGGATCGCCGGAGTTGGGAATCGTGGTGGCCGATCAGGCCTACCGCCTGTCCGACTGTACTTTGGAAACCTACCTGACCGACGTTGGTGCGCAGCACGAGCGAATGAAGGAACTGGCGCTCCGGATAGCCGAGGGCGCGGAACTGCCGGAGACAATCGACATCGGCGCGACGCGTCTGGTCGCCCCCACGCTGGAGACCGCCACAATCTATGCCTGCGGGGCGAATTATCGCGATCACGTCGAGGCGATGGCGAAGGTGATGAACACCGTCGTGAATGATCCCCGTGCTAGCGGCGCCCCGCCGTTCTTTTTCATGATTCCGGGCCGTACCGGCCTGGCGGGGCATGGCGAGCACGTCAATTATCCTTCAGGCGTGAAGAGGCTGGATTTTGAGGGCGAACTCGCAGTCATTATCGGTCGGCGCGCGCGCAACGTGAGCGAAGCGGACGCCCTATCCTATGTCGCCGGCTACAGTTGCGCCAACGATCTGTCAGCTCGCGATCGTCTGGTCCGCCTCCAGGAAGACGCCAGTTCGCCGTTTCGGTTCGACTGGATAGGGGCGAAGGTCTTTCCGCAGTCGTGTCCAATCGGTCCTGTTTTGACACCTTCGGAATATATCGCCGATCCCGAGGATCTTGCTATCAAGACCTGGGTCAACGACGAACTGCGGCAAGACTCAAACACAAAGAACCACATCTATTCAATCTCGGAGCAGATCGCGTTCCTCAGCAGCCGCTTCGATCTCTTGCCTGGCGATGTGTTGATCACCGGAACTCCAGCGGGGGTCGGAGCTGAAAACGGACGTTTCTTATCGAAAGGCGACAAGATCAAGATCGAGATTGCCGGCCTTGGCGCCCTCTCAACCCGAATCGCCTGACAGTAGCGACGCGAACCGAGGAATACCAACTGCGCCAGTAAGTGCGCTAATCAGAAAGGCCCTGCAATGCTCGACCAGAATCTCGCCGCAATGCTCAAGAAGTATCATGCTGGCCCCGCGATAGAAGCGATGAACGCCGACGAGCAGCGGCAATTCTTCCGCAAACTCCGATCGTCGCCGACGCCGATCCCGGGCGTCGAATCACGAGACCTTCGGATCGACACCGGCGATACGACGCTGGAGGCCCGTTTGTTGTCGCCAACCCGTGCCGCAGACGACAAGGATGATCTGCCGTGCCTCGTCTACTTCCATGGGGGCGGCTGGATGGTGGGTGGACTTGATACCCACGACCAGAGCGGGCGACGTCTTGCGCTGGGCGCGGGCATCAAAGTGTTGCTGGTTGCTTATCGCCTGGCACCCGAGCACCGTTTCCCGGCGGCTCATGACGATGCGTTAGCCAGCACATCCTGGCTCTTCGACCATGCTCGAGAACTAGGCGTAGACCCCGACCGAATCGCGGTCGGAGGCGAGTCCGCAGGTGCGAATATGGCGGCCTTCGTCGCTTCCGAATTGCGCGACGAAGTGGGCAAGCGGTGCGCGCTGCAATTGCTGTTCTACCCAATGACCCAAGTCGATATCGATACTGCATCGCGGAGCGAATTCGCGGAAGGCCATCTCATCACCGCAGGGCTTCACCGCAATTGCATGCAGAATTACTTGACGTCGGACAGTCAGCGGACTGATCCACGTATCTCGATCCTCCTTCGTAAGGAGCTCGGCAGCTCGTCTCCCGCCTTCATTGCGGTGGGCGGCAATGACATGTTCCGTGACGAAACCAGAATGTATGCAGATCGCCTGACCAGCGCTGGCGTCCCCGTCGAATATCACGAGTACGCCAGCCTGATTCACGGCTTTTGCGGCTTCTTCGATTTGGCAGCCGAAGTCAGAAAGGCGTTCGACGACGCTAGCCGGGCTCTTCAACGCGCATTCAATCGAGACTGACAATGATGCACGCGACCGAAGGTTGAAGAACCGCCGCCGGTCGAATGAAAATAATGAAATACAGGAGACTTGAACATGGAACCGAAACGGACCATCGATTGCGACGTGCTGGTCGTGGGATCCGGTGCTGGTGGCATGCTCGCCGCGATCCGCGCCCACGATCTCGGCCAGAAGAGCGTAGTGATGGAAAAGACGCATTATTTCGGTGGCACGTCGGCGTTGTCAGGAGGACAAATCTGGGCGCCGAACCATCAGTTCATGAACGGGGAAGACAGCGTCGCGAAGGCAAGGAAATATCTGATCGCCATTACCAATGGCAACGTCCGCGAAGATCGCATTGACGCCTTCCTTGCTGAGGCGCCGAACATGACACGATACCTGGAGCAGATCGGTGTCGGCATCATTGGGGACACCTTTCCCGACTATTTCATGGAAGTCGACGGCAGCATGTTTGGTCGCAGCCTTGCTCCGACCATGCTCGACGGCAAAGCACTCGGTCCGATTTTTTTCGAAATGCGCGAGCCGTCCCACCTATGGAAGGCCGGACATCGGGTCGCACTCGATTGGCCCGACATGCACAAGCTTATCGAAAAGCCGTCCGGCTGGCAGTTCTCGATCTTCAAGATGTTTGCGCGTTACTGGACGGATATTTCATGGCGAAGAATCACGCGGCGCGATCGTCGCGTCACGATGGGGGCCGCGCTTGTGTGTGCCCTGCGGATCGCAATGGAAAAGCGCGGGATTCCGCTGATGCTGAACATGCGCATGACCGATCTGGCCGAAAGCGGCGGGCGCGTCAGCGGCGCGACGTTCGACAATGATGGGCGGGAGATCTCCGTGCGCGCTGCTAAGGGTGTCATCATCGCGGCGGGCGGGTTCGAGCATAATCAGTCACTACGGGATACGCACGCGCTCCGCCCAACCAGCGCCGGTTACAGCATCGCCCCGGGCGTGAACACCGGCGACGGCCTGCTGGCAGCGCAGGGCGTCGGCGCCAGCACCGAGATGATCGGCCACTTCTGGTGGACGCCGGTTGTCGTGCTGCCGGATCCGCACGTCCCAAATTCGATGGTGCCGGGGCCGCTATTCCGTTCACCGGGTTGCATCCTGGTCGATTCAGACGGCGAACGATTCGTCAACGAATCATGGTCCTACGACCGGATCGGCAACAAGGTGCTCGCCGAAGGGTCGGGTCGCCGGAGTTCCGATCCCTACTGGTTGATCTTCGATTCCCGCTATCGCGCGAACTATCCCATCGGCAACCTCGTTCCGTCTTCGATGGCGTCGGACAAAGCGATTCCGCGTGAATGGTGGAACCGCTTCATCTATAAAGCAGGCACGGTGTCGGAACTGGCATCGCTCACAGGCTTGCCATCCGAGAAGCTCAACTCGGTCGTCGCGCACATGAACGATGCGGCGAAGACGGGCAAGGACTCCCAATTCGGCCGAGGCGATTCGCTGTTTGACCAGACGATGTCCGGCGAACGGTCCGCTAGTCCAAATCCGAGCCTGGTCCCGATCGACAAGCCGCCGTTCTACGCCATCCGCGCCTATATCGGCGACATTGGCTCCAAGGGCGGCATCCGCGTCAATGCCAACGCACAGGTTGAGCGGGCCGATGGTACGTCGGTCCCGGGCCTGTATGCGATCGGCAACAGTTCGGCGTCGCCGTTCGGTGATTCCTATCCCGGCGCCGGCGCGACGTTGGGGGCAGCGATGACGTTCGGCTATATCGCGGCGGGTCATCTCGCTGCGTGACACAGATCGGTGATCGTATCGCGCGGATTACGAGCGACTACGCTGGACGACGCGCCCAAGGGGGACCAGTCGTTCGATGAGGGCTCGCCGAAGAGGTACGTCATCGATCCGCATAACATGATCAAGAGGACCGCATTATGTGGCTGACCGTGCGCGTGGCGCGCAAGACCGTCGAGGCCGAAGGCATTGCCGGCTTCGAATTTGTGGAGGCCGACGGTCGCGAACTGCCGGCGTTCTGTGCCGGCGCACATGTCGATGTACGTGCACCAGGCGGCCTGGTGCGCCAGTATTCGCTGTGCAACCGGCCCGGAGAACGCCACCGCTACCAGATTGGCGTGCTGCGCGATCCCGCCAGCCGCGGCGGCTCAGCGGCCATGCACGACGACCTGAAGGAAGGCGACACGCTACAGATCAGCCCGCCAAAGAACAATTTTCCGCTGGTCGAGGACGCGAACAGGAGCCTCCTGTTCGCCGGCGGCATCGGCGTCACGCCGATTCTCGCGATGGCCGAGCGCCTGCACGAACTGGGCCGCGACTTCGCCGTCCATTACGCCACTCGCTCGCCGACCCGCACCGCCTTTGCCGACCGCATCCGCAGCAGCCGCTTCGCAGCCAAGGTGCAGTTTCACCACGACGACGGCGCTGACGGCCAGAAGCTCAACCTGCCGGCGTTGCTGAAGTCGCCGCAACCGGGCACGCACCTGTACGTCTGCGGCCCCAAGGGCTTCCTCGAAGCGGTGCGAGCGCAGGCCGCTGACGCCGGCTGGCCGGAAGGCAACGTTCACTACGAGTACTTCGCCGGCGTGGAGGCCCACTCCGTCGACGACCGTCACTTCGACGTGGTGATCAAAAGTTCTGGCGCCGTCATCCGCGTGGAAGCCGCGCAGACCGTGGTGCAGGCGCTGGAGGCCAACGGCGTTTTCGTGCCCGTCTCCTGCGAGCAGGGCGTGTGCGGGACCTGCCTGACGCGGGTGCTCGCAGGCGAGGTCGACCACAAGGACCTCTACCTGACCGCAGAGGAGCAGGCCGCGAACGACCAGTTCCTGCCATGCTGCTCGCGCGCCAAGGGCAATCGGCTGGTGCTCGACCTCTAAGCAACCGTGTCTGAAGAAGCGAGATGGAGCAAATCGCCCAGGAGTGTTGGATTCGACCATGGCATTGAGCGGGTCAGCAGTTTGGCATGCAGGCGACCAACGCGACCTCGAACAGTTTGCCGGCTCGCATCGCGCTGCCTGTTGCTGGTGGCGACAACGGGCGAATTTGCGGCAATGACAGCGAACTCAAAGGTGTCGGTATGAACGAACGTGAAGCCACTATTTACACCGGATGGGATGGAGTCCGTGCGCGAGAACACTTGGGGCGCCGCTGTGGTGAGGGGGGAGCCCACGAGCGACTTACGGTATTGATCGGGTACCGCCAGGTCGAACGATGACGTGGCGCGCCCGAGAATTCTCTAATAGCTGAAAATCCTATGTCATTTTCATAGGGGAAATAAAACCTCTGAAACGTAGTGATCCTAAATTAAATAAACTAATTAAAAAAAGAGCGTTCTCCGTTCCGGAAAGGCAAGAACCGACGGTGTCAGGCTTAGAGGCCGCGAGGGCGCAGAAAGTCGTCGCGACTACGCAGTTATAAATTTATATGAATAATGGAGACAATCAATGAAGCACCTATCCAGTCAAAAGCAGGCGCGCCGATATGCGGGAACGCAGAGCGCAGGGACCGCGTTTGGACGGTTGAACCCAACGCGGACGCGCACCCAAACGGCTGTTGCTCTAATCTTCGCCGGTGCCAGCCTGGTCGCCCGGGCTGCTGACGCTCCCGTGACCACTGTCGCCAATGCTGCAGATAGTGCGACTGTCGCTCTCAATCCGAAGGACGACTCACGCTCGAGCGGTGAGACGCCTACGCTCATTGGTACTGTGCGAGATCAGGCGAGCGATCGGGACGCTGCACACCCGATTTTCTGGAAGGTGGGTAAGGCGCTTCAGAATGTCGGTATTACGCCTAGCCTGTCTTTGCTCCAGTTCTATCTTGATAATCCGTCGGCTGGTCAGCAGACCGGCAATCATCAAGTGTACACATTCATCGCCGTTGGGGCGGATTTCGATCTTCAGAAGATGGTAGGTTTCCCAGGCGCGACCATCCACTTTCAACAACTGTTCGCGCCGTTCATTGTCAATCCGCTCTACGGCGCTCAGGTTGGTGACAGTATTGCCGGCCAGCCCTCGCCGTATGTGCAGCGAAAGGCGTACTTGACGCTTTTTACGTGGGAACAGAAGTTCCTTGAAGGGCGGGGCACGGTTGAATTCGGGAAGAGCAACCCGCGAGATTTCTTCGGCGTCCCAGTGTGCGAACTACCCTTTGGCTGTTTCTCTCCGATCCTGCAGTATGCAGGACAGATCAACCCCGTGATCGCTAACTGGGGAGTGCGGGCTGCCTATAAATTCACGAGCGAGATCACCGCGCAGGTTGGCGTGTGGAGATCGGATGCTAACTACCCCTATAGCACGGGCTGGACTGCGTCGGAACAAGGCCCACAAAGCAATACTTACCTCGCCAACGTGACCTATAGGACCGATCCGCAGCAGGACCGCTACGCGAAGAATTACGAGCTGCTCTTCTTCTACAACACTGCCAGCCACAAGGATTTCAATAGCCCGGGGCCGATACTGCCCGGCCCGTACAAGGGAAGCTCGGGTATCTATGTCGGTGGTAAGCAGGTGGTGTGGCATCCGGATGGCGATATTACGGGCACACCTGGGCCCTTCTCACTGAGCGTATTTGGCAATTTCGCCAGCTCCTTCAGCCAGCACAACGCGGCTGGACTTGAGAGCACGGGGACCTTGGGCCTGACTGCGAAAGGCCTTCTGAAAAGCCGGCCGTATGACACTGTCTCCGCGCGCGTCAGCTATACGCGAAATACAGCATCAGAGCAAAACTTTCTCGAACAGACCAATCTTGCACTCGGAGGCACCGGCTACAACGTGGGTAGAAACGAGTACGCGGTACAGGTCGACGCCAACATCATTGTCACGCCCTCCGTTATCGTGAGTCCGTACATCGTCCGTACGTTCAACACGAATAGCTGGCTGATGCCGTACACGACCACGAAGCCGCGCAACGGGATTGCATATGGAATCCTCGCCACGATCCTCTTCGACAAAATGCTGGGTCTGTCCGGGAACTGACCGCTACCTCGAAGGGGTGACGGCGCTGCCTTTCGGCATGGTGGCGCCCGTCCCAGGCAATTCCGAGTTCAACGCACGCCCAGCGCGAGGCCTGCCCTCGCGCGCGGCAAGCTTGTCACCGGCCGCGGTCTGGAAAACGCCGTGCTTATCGCGGAATCGCGGGTAACCGTCATAGACGGCTATTTGGCGGCGGCTGTGCTTGTTGGAATCGCACTCAACGCGATTGCGGGATTGTGGTGGGTGGACCCGCTCGCGGGTCTCGTGATCGTCTACTATGCCGCGATCGAAGGCATTGCGCATTGGAAAGAGGGCCGCGCTTGACCAGCCAGACTTTCGGCCGTTGGGACAGACGTCATGTTGACCGGCGCTTATAGGCCAGGGCCCCGCCATTCGGTACTGACGGGTGTTTGACTGCTCCTGGCCGGCAACTTCCGGTGGCGACCGGCGGAAACCGCCGCCCGGAGCGGTCACCCGGAACGACTATCGCCGAGCGTCCGGTTTTGCATCCTGGAACCACCCTTCAGCCAACATAGCCACAGCGCCGCGATACAAGCAACACCGCCCCCGACAGCCAGGGTTCCGTATGCAGAGGACCACTGGTGAGTTGCATCGAGCGTGGCGCCGAATGTTGTCGGTGCAAGCGCGCCGACGCCGAAGCCAAGCACGGAACGAACACCCATCACACGTCCGAATCGGTGCGGCGCAACGGCGTCGGACAAGGCTGCGGACAGCACGCCCGAATCGCCAAGAATGAAGAAGCTGCCGACAGCCGCGATCAGGATTGTCCAGACGGGCCCCCATTGCATCGAGCAGCCCATCAGGATCGAGCAGGCAGCGCCCGCCGCGCCAGCCGCAACGAGAACGGGCGCGCGGTTCCAACGATCGGACAGCATGCCGAATGCAATCGTCGACAGCAGGCCGGAGAAGTGGACGACCACGCCCGTCAGCAGCGCTCGCGACAGCGCATCCAGACGCAGCGGCGCGATCGCCGCGGCAAGCAGTGACGGCGCCCATGCATAGTGGCCCAGCAGCTCCCAGCAGTGGCCCACGTAGCCGACCAGCAGACATATCGCGACCGGATTCGACATTGCGCGCGGTCGAGAGCGTTTCGGCGTTACCGCGCATACGGCAGCGTGACCTCTATACGGCCCGAACGATGAGCCTGACAAGCTGACGTGCCCTAACAGCGCGCCCGCGAACACACCCGCCCCGCATAGCGCAAAACCGGTCGCGACACCGAAGGTCTGCGTGGCCCAAAGCGCCAGAGCGATGGAAACCAGATAGCCCAACGAGCCTGCCGCGAGCATCTGACCCATCGCTCGCCCCCGCGCAGCCGGTGAGCCGAGTTCGGCCGCCAGCATCAGCGCCGGGGCATACGAGCCGCCTTGCGTCAGTCCGACAAACACGATGGCGATCAGCGCGCTTTCAGGTGATCTGGCGAACCATGCAAAGGCTGCGAGCGCTGCCGCGCCGGCCCACGTGCACGCGAGATAAACACGCTTTGCGCCGTAGACGTCGGCGCACCAAGCAGCGACAAGCAGCGCGAGTGCATTGGACAGGTTGAACACTGTCTGGACAGTTCCGGCTTGCGACGCGCTCATCTGCCAGGTTTCGCGCAGCAGGGGCTGCGCACCGGCGAACACCATCGTGCCCATGCACGTACCCGCCCGGCCGGCACAGAGCACGGCAAGCCGGTTCATGGCTCGCGCCGAAGCGAACGCTGCAGGAGCGTGACGTCCAGCCAGCGATCATGTTTGAACCCGACTCGCTTCAGTGTGCCCACGGGTACAAAGCCGCAACGTGCGTGCAAGGCCGACGATGCAGGGTTGTCGTCTCCCGCGACGGTCGCGATCATCTCGGCGAAACCAAGCGACGTGCACGTCTCGACAAGCTTTTCCAGCAGCATCCGGCCGAGCCCCCGGCCTGTAGCGTCGCGATCCAGGTAGATCGAATGTTCCAGCGTATGGCGGTAGGCCGCGCGTGCTTTGAATGGCCCCGCGTAGGCATAGCCCAGGATCGTCTCGCCTTCGACTGCAACCAGATACGGCGCGCCGGCTGCCCGGATATCGCGGTAGCGCCGTGCCATTTCATCGGCAGACGGCGGTTCTGTCTCGAACGTGATGGTCGTGTGCGAGACATAGTGGGCATATATGCGCGCAATCTGCTCCATATCGGAGAGACCGGCGTCCCGCAGGAATATCGTTTCAGCGCTGTGGCTCATGGCGGATCGATCGCTGGCTAAAGGGATTCAAAGCCGCATTCTCGAAGTGCACGCTCGCCGTGACAAACGATGATTTTTCGTGATTTGGTTGATTTATACTCAACCAATGAGATTGCCCCCGCTTACCGCATTGCGTGCCTTCGAGGCCGCCGCACGCTCGGCGAGCTTTACGCTGGCCGCTCAGGAGCTTTGTGTCACCACCGGCGCCGTCAGCCGCCAGGTGAAATTGCTGGAGGCGCATCTCGGCGTCCAGCTCTTCACGCGGCATCACCGCAAGGTGGCCTTGACCGCCGCCGGCCAACGCTACGTGGCAGTCGTCAGCCGGATCTTCGGCGAACTTTCCGAAGCGGGGGAAGCACTGGGGCGAGAAGCGCAGCACGCGTTGGTGAGGCTCGACTGCGTACCTACGCTGTCGATGTACTGGCTCACGCCGCGTCTTGCGGAGTACCACGAGCAACGGCCCGACATCCGTATCGAATCGACCACGAGCGTGGGCCCTGTCGACGTTGCCGCTCCGTTCGACCTCGCCATTCGACGCGACACGCGCCACTTCGCGGGGCTCGCTGCCACCGCGTTCATGACGGAATGGTCAATACCGCTGTGCAGTCCCGAGTTTGCGAGCAAACATGGGTTGACCACACCCGAGACAATGCTGGGTGGACCGACGATTCATATTCGCGCGCGGGAAGATCTCTGGCCGACATGGACGCAGCATTTCGGGCTCGCGGCCACCGCGCCGTCGAAGCGCATGACGCTTGACCACACATTTGCCGCGCTGCAGGCGGCCGAAGACGGGATTGGCGCCGTCGTGATGCCGCTACTGTTCGCCCGAAAACAGCTTTCGTCGGGACGGCTGTTCGCGCCATTTCCGCAGATGCTTTGCGAGTCCGGAAAGTATTACGTTCTCACACGAACAGGCGCCGAAACCCCGGGCGTCGGAGCGCTCAAAGCGTGGCTCATCGAACAAGGCGGGCTGAGCAAGAACGACTGATCCCAGTCGCACGAGGCGCCCGATCGCGGACGAATCCCCCCCACCACACCGTCACTCTGACGGCGATGCCGTTTTGCGCCCGTCGAGCCATTCGCTGATCGCACCGAGTGCTTTCGATTCGACTCCAAGGTACCCATGCGGAGACTGCCCGCCACATTCGGCGTGCCTGTTACCTCCACCCAAGGCACTCGATACGGCAATGAAATCAAAGTTGTTGTCCGCCGCCATGCGCTTGGCGGCCCCAAACGGCGAAGCGACGCAACCGTCATGCTCATTCGACAGCACCAATACGCGCGCCTTGTTCCGAGGCCACGAAACACCTGACAATCCCGGCTTGCCGCGAACTGCTACCGAAATCGGCGACGTGAGCACGTAAGCATCCGCAAGCTCCGGATTCCTCAACAACACGTTACCCACCGTAATCGTTCCGCGGCTGGTGCCAACAAGCGCAACCCTGGAAGACGGATAGCGTCTTTTCAATTCCGTCACGACGGCATCAACGTCCTGGCTCGCTGCCTCGCTTAACCGGAATTCGTCATCCATCCCGTCCGCCTGGTCAGACGGCGCGTCGAAAACGACCGCGGCATCGCCTGCGTTCATCCAGTACGATGCCGTTCGCACCAGGAAATTTCCCTGTTCGCGGGTCGGCCCATTGTCTGCAACCGCAACGACGCCATCACTGCCCGCGAACAGCACGACAATCCACGCGGGTGAAGCCGATGTGGAATTGAGGTAGACGTTTTGCGTGACATTGCGGCTCTTTACTGAAACCAGCTCGCCCGCACATATCGCGCGGCTGCCAAGCATGAAAACCGCCGCAAGTATCAGTTGACTCCCTATCAATGCCCTGATCGAGCCGTGCAACCGCCCGACGCGATCGATCGACAGCCGCGGGCACCCAGGCGGTTCATGAGACTTGTCATGTGTCATCGGCTTTGCTCGAAAGATGTCGAATTCAGCGTTGTCGGCCCCGTATGACGGGTACGTTCAATCCCCCGCTCCGAATGGTCAACGAACGGGAAACCCCCAACGCTCGAGAACCTCGGATACCACGGGCTCCCATACGTCGGTACCGCGTGCGAACAGCATGTGCCCGTTATTCTCGAATGGCGCAAGCAGCCGATAATCGGCATGGCCGCCCGCGCGAACGAATGCATCGTGCCAGGCGCTGCTGTATGTCGGTGCGAAGTACTGATCGTTTTCGGTATAGATCCACAGCATCGGGACACGCGCCGTTTCTCCGAAACGCGAATACATGGCTTCCAGGCGTTCGCCCTGACAGGGCACGCCGGGATGCTCGACCGGATCGCCGCCGGACCCGCCGGCGAAATTGATCGCCCCGACCACGCCGTCCGGATTGTCGGCCGCCATGGCCGTCGTGACGAAGCCGCCAACCGATTGCCCGACGATGACGATCCGATGCGGGTCGACATGGGGCTGCCGCCTCGAGTAGTCCAGTACGGCAAGCTCTTCCGTACGCGCCGCCGCGATCATCGGTGCGTAGTCCTTCTGACGGCATTTGCCGCTGTATTCCGGGTCGAACTGCGTGCCGAACTGACCGTAGCCGATGCGCGTCGGCTCGAATACGGCGAAGCCCCGTTTCACGAAAAAGGCGACTTGCCGGGTGAAACGAAAGCGCGGCGGCGTACCGCGATCCGTGGGGCTGCGGCCATGATTGAGAATCAGGATCGGAAACGGCCCTTCGCCATCCGGAAGGAATTGCGTGATCGCAACCCTGCCCGTTTGCTCCGTCCCGTAAAAATCCCTGACGGTCACGTCGATCGTCGAAACAGATTCGTGGAGGTCCGTCCTGAGCCGTTCGGCATGGGCACCGGGAATCACGAGCGCAAGGCAAATCAAAAGCAGGCGTCGGGTTGTTGTCATAAGGCCTACATATCGAGAAAGGATGGATTCGGTATCGAAATAACCGAAGCATGATGCGCGCCGTCACACACGGCGCCCCAGCAATTGCCCCGGCCAACCGTCCACGTCGAAGGTTGAAATGCGCTCATACCCGCAGGACTCGTAGAAACGCACCAGCGCCCCTGTCCCGCCACCGTAGCAATCCACGCGCAAGCGTGTCACTCCGGCTGCCCGGGCGCGATCGTCCGCGAAGGCCATCAGGCGCCGGCCGACACCGCGCGCCTGCGCGTCGCGCGACGCAACCAGCACTCTCACGTAGATTTCCGGCTCGGTCGCGGCAGGCACGTAGGGCATGGCCTCGCCCAGGATCAATGCGCCCAGGATGCGGCCGCCCGGCCCTTCCGCCACCCACGCTTCGGGCAGCGCACAGGCGTCGGTCACGAGCGCAATCCGCTTCGGCGACGTCGACCAAGGCTCGCGGCCCCATTGCCCCTCGTTGCCGATGGTGGCGAACCAGGCGATCACCTCGTCAAAGATCGCCAGTACCGCGGGCACGTCCAGCGCGCCTGCTTGGCGTATCACCGGTTCGTCGGTTCCTGTCACCGTCACGCTCCACGCTCCTTTGCCGGATTCGACGACCGGCGCACGATTGATGGCAACGCCGGGCTGCCCGCGGACGGGCGATGAAGGCCAGGCGATCCAGCCTGCTACGGTACTGAAATTCGACCCGTTTGATCAAGGCATGGCGGCCCGCGATGCACCCATGTCGTCCATCGCGGCAAAACTATACAATCGACGCGATGCATCGATGACATGAAGTGCCAGCCGCCCATCTCGTCTGCCGCCATGAACGCACCCGCTGCTCCCTCCTCCTCCGGCCCGTCGGTGCTCGGCGTCTACCGGCAACTGGCCGACCCGTCCGCCGGACAATGGGTCGTCAGCCGTTCCGAACGGGCGCACATGTACCGGATCCAGCATCACCGGCCCGACGGCAGCACGTCGGTCGACACGGTCGTCGATGCGGACAACCTCGACGCGAAGCTGCACAAGTGGCTGCAGGAAGGCTTCGTCCGGCGCGAAGCCGGCGACCGCGCAGCGCCGGCCCATCGCGCCGGGTTCATGCAGGACCTGCGGCGCGCGCACGCGTCGCGACCGGCGGCGGACGTCGACACACCGCACACCTTGCACGTGGGCGGCGTGCCGATGCCGCGCGGCCCGGGCGGGCCGCTCGTGCCGCCGCCGAATCCGGCCTACCTGTTCACCGCCCGCACGACGAACGTGCTCGAAGACATCGTCGAGAACCGCCGCATCCTGCTGATCGGTCACACGGGCACGGGAAAGACGAGCCTCGTCGAGCAGGCCGCCGCGCATGCGGGCCACGGCGTGCTGCGCTCGAACATGAACGGGCAGACGACGGTCGGCGACTTCGTCGGCTTTTGGACCGTCAAGGGCGGCGAGACGATCTGGGTCGACGGCGTGCTGCCGACCGCGATGCGCGAAGGGGTGTGGCTCATCGTCGACGAGATCGACTTCGCGGAACCGGCGATCCTCGCGGTGCTGACCGCCGTGCTCGAACCGGGCGGCCGCCTGCTGCTGAAGGAGAAGGGCAACGAGATCGTCGTCCCGCATCCGTCGTTCCGGCTGTTCGCGACCGCCAACGCGGTGGGCGCGATGGGCCGGTTCCGCCACCTGTACCAGGGCGCCAACGTGATGAACGAGGCATTCCTCGATCGCTGGCGCGTGTACCACCTCGACTATCTGCCGCCGGCCGACGAGGCGCGTGTGCTGCAGCGGACCTTCGGTGCGGCGATGTCGGCGGCAATGGCCGACACGCTCGCGGCGATCGCCGCCGACTGCCGCGCCGCGTTCGTCCGCGAGGATCTGGCCAGCGCGTTCTCGACGCGCCGCCTGCTCGACTGGGCCGAGCTGATGCTGCGCACCGGCGACCCCGAATCGGCCGCCGGCCCGACCCTCTACGCGAAGGTCAGCACGGAAGACGCCGACCTGATCCGCAGCATCATCCGCCACTACATCGACGTCGAGGCGTGACGCGATGGACCGGGACGACGACGCGCGGTCGCAGCACCTGACACGGCTGGCCCGCACGCTCACGCAACGGCACGGCATCGACGTGCGGTTCGCGCGCCACGGGCCGGCCGTGCAGCGCGACGTGCTGGTGTTGCCCGATACGCTGCTCGCCGGCGAGATCGACGACGATGCGATCACCGGCTTCGTCGATCTCCATGCGGCAAGGTTGCGTTTTGGCGCGATCGATGACGTTGCCGCGCTCGCATCGCCCGGTGTGCGGGCCATTGCGCAAGCGATCGACGACCGCCGCGCGTCCGGTTGCCTCGTCGCGATCTATCCCGGCGCGAACACGTTCCTGCGCCGGATGCGCGCGGTGTCGGCCGCCGACACGCTGCGCCGCTGGCCGCGCATGGCGTGGCGCGACAAGCTGCTGTGGCGTATCGAACGCGCGCTGTGGGACGAACCGCCTTCGTCGATGGAGCGCGTTCCGTCGCTCGACGCCACGCTCGCCGCGTCCGACGATCTCGTCGGCGAAGCGCGCGCGTCGACGTCGACGGCCGACAGCATCCGCGCCGCGCAACGGATCGTCGAACGCGTGCGCATGCTGGCATCGGCCGGCGCGAACAACATGATGTTTACTGCCGATCCGGACGACACGATCGACGGCACGGCCATCGCCGCCGAATTCGAATCGGACGAACCCGGCGCGTCGGAGGACGACGCACGCGCACCGGTTTCAGCCGATTCCGCCGCCGGTGCGATCGCGGACACGGCGTCATCAACGGACACCCCCACGCCGGGCGACGCATCGCCCGGCACGATTCGCCTGTCCGCGGAGAACCGACCGTTGCTTTCCGTCCCGCTGACGACCGCGTTCGACACGGTGACGGACTTCACCGGCCAGGGTGACGCGGCCGGCTGGCATCGTCTGCGCGGTGCGGCCCGCGCGCAGACCGAACCGCTCAAGCGCCGGCTCGAACGTGCGTTGAAAGTGGACGAGCAGACGCACTGGAAGCGCGAACAGGAGCGCGGCGAGCTCGACCGGACGTCACTCGTCCGCCTGGCGACCACACCGGGCTATCGCACGCCGTTCCGCACCCCGCGCGCGGCACCGGGACGCGACGCGGCCGTCAGCCTGCTGATCGACTGCAGCGGCTCGATGGCCGGCAGGAAAATCGAACTCGCCAGACTCTGCGCGGCCGCACTGTGCGACGCGCTGATGCAACTCGGCTTCGCCTGCGAAGTGCTCGGCTACAGCTCGGTCGAGGATGCCGCGATGCGTGCGCACTACCAGCGCTGGATCGACGAAGGCCGCCGCACGTTCGGCTACAACCGGTTCGTCGAACGGCTCGATCTGCGCGTCTACAAGCGGTTCGATTCCGACAACCCGAGCGGCCTCGCGTGCATCGAATGCGGACACGAGAATCCCGATGGCGAGGCCTTGAGCTGGGCCGCCGGGCGGCTCCTGTCGAAACGTGCGCGCCGGCGGATCCTGATGGTGCTGTCGGACGGCTATCCGGCCACCGGCGACGGCAACCCGGCGATCCTGCGCACCGACCTGAGTGCCCGCGTCGATGCGCTGCGCGCGCAACGCGTCGAGCTGATCGGCGTCGGGATTCTCGACGATTCGGTCGAGTCGTTCTATCCGGTCAGCAGCGTGGTCGAACACCTGAACGAGCTGCCGGGCGCGGCGTTCAGCGTATTGAGCGATACGCTGCTGGATCGGCGCTAGGACGCAGCGCACGTCGATTCGCAGGCGCGTCACATCGGGCGACTAGCCTCGTTGGCGGCCAACGCGAATCGCGGCTGCCCGCAGGATGCAGCCTTCCACCGCATTCGATCGAGGCCAACGGTTCCGATGCGCGTGTGTCGGGCAGCACGAATCTTGCTCGGCATCTTACGACTTTCACCCGACGGTGGATTCGGCCGTACCGTCCTGCCACGGCCGCCCGCACGACACTGCTCATGCCCAGGAAAAAGAAGTCCAGCATCTGGTTGCGGCCGCTCGAACTGTTTTCCGTTGCGACTGGTGCCCGCCCGAAGAAACCGGCCACCCAACCGCGGCCGGCGGCCAAGCGGGCGGGCAAGCCGGCGACCCGTGGCGCCGCCCCTGCCCGTGCCGCCCGACGCACCGGCACGGTGCATGCCGCCCGCGCGCCGTCGAACACGATGCCCGGCACGTGGCGCCGCGCGTTTCACTCCGCCGGCCCGAGTGCCGGCCGGCTCGTCAACCATCTTGCGTACGCGCTGTATCTTCCCGCCGCACCGGTGACGACGGCGGGCATGCCGGCCGTCGTCATGCTGCACGGCTGCAAGCAGACCGCCGAGTCGTTTGCCGCGGGTACACGAATGTGCGAACTCGCGGAACGGTCGGGGTTTGCCGTGCTGTTTCCCGAGCAGGCCAAGACAACCCACCCGCACCGCTGCTGGCACTGGCATGGCGACGCAACCCAGTCCGAAGCCGCGGCGGTCGCTTCGCTGGTCGACGCCGTCGTGCAGCAGCACGGCTTCGACCGCGACCGGATCTACGTCGCCGGCATGTCCGCCGGCGCCGGGCTCGCCGCGGCACTGGCGATCCGGTTTCCCGACCGCTTCGCGGCCGTCGGCCTGCACTCCGGGCCGGCCATCGCGCCGCCGCTGTCGACGATGGCCGCCATGAGCCTGATGCGTCGCGGCCTGCGCGACGATCCGGTACGCGCGATCGATGCCTGCGCCGACATCGCGGCCTATCCCGGCATGCCGGCCCTCGTCATGCATGGCGAACTGGATACGGTCGTGACCGACCGGAACGCGACGCAACTCGGCGTCGCGTTCGCGCGGCTCAACCGGCTCGTCGACGAACACGGCGCGATACGCGTCGGCGAGCAACGCACCTACGCGCGCGGCGATTCGGGCTTCACCGACTATCTCAAGGGCGGCCGGCTCGTCGTCAGGGTCTGCCTCGTCAGCCGGCTGCAGCATGCATGGAGCGGCGGAGACCCGCGCGAGCCGTTCCATTCCGCCACCGGGCCGGACGCCTCCGCCATGTTCTGGCATTTCTTTCGCCGTCAGCGCCGCAAGCGAACGTGATGACGTGCGGCACCCGTGCCGGTTTCGCGCGAGCGGCTGCCATCATGGTGTCATGCACGTTGCGCGAGTTCGGCCGCGCTCGCGCGGTCGCCCGCCTGCCGGACCGGCAGCCGCACGCGGAAGGTGGTACCGCGCCCCGGCTCGCTGGTCACGTCGATCGCACCGCGATGGCGCTCGACGATGCCGTGCGACACCGACAGCCCGAGCCCCGTGCCCTGCCCGACCGGTTTCGTCGTGAAGAACGGATCGAAGATCCGCCGGACGACGTCGGGCGTCATGCCCGCGCCGGTATCGCTGATCGCGATCGACACCTGGTCGCCGTCGCTCGACGTGCGGATCGTGATCACGCCATGTTCGGGAATCGCCTGCGCCGCGTTGACCAGCAGGTTCATGAACACCTGGTTCAGTTGCGACGGCAGGCATTCGACTTGCGGGACATCGCCGTAGTCGCGCACGACGTCGGCCTTGTACTTGAGTTCGTTGTGGACGACGTTGAGCGTGCTATCGAGGCCCGCATGCAGATCGACGATGCGCCATTCGTCGCTGGCCGGACGCGAGAAATCGCGCAGGTCCTGCACGATGCGCCGCACGCGCAGCGCGCCGTCGATCGATTCGTCGATCAGCGTCACGATCTCGTCGCGGACGTAGTCGAGATCCGCCGCGCGGCGCACGGCCGTCAACGCGTCGCGTGCGGCCGGGTCGTGCAGCGGCAGCGCGGCTTCATGTGCGGCGACCACGTCGAGCAGGCTGCGCACCCACGTCTTCAACGTATTGAGGTTCGCGCTGACGAAGCCGATCGGATTGTTGATCTCGTGCGCGACGCCGGCCGCGAGCTGGCCGATCGACGCGAGCTTTTCCGACTGCAGCAACTGCTCGTGCGTTTCCGCGAGCGCATGCAGCAGGCGCCGCTGTTCGTCCTTTTCCTGTTCGAGCAGCACGTGCGCGGCCTTGCGTTCGTCGATCTCGGCCGCCATGTTTTCGCGCGTGCGTTGCAGCATCTGCGTCGTCTGCTCGTAGCGGCGCAGCGCGCGTTCGAGCTCGTCGGTTCGCAACCGCACGAGCCGTTCGAGCGTGTCGGTCATTCCGCGCAGGAACGTGGTCCGCGCATCGAAACGGCACAGCATCAGCGTGACGACCAGCGTCGCCATCGTAAACAGCGCAACCGTCGTCGCGAGCCACGGTGCGTCGACGCCTCGTGCGGCGCCACATCGCGCATCCGGCGCGAAATGGGCGGCCGCCATCGCCGTGTAATGCATTCCGGTGATGGCAATCCCCATGATGAGGGCCGCGCCGACGCGTTGCGCGGTCGCATGGCGTGCCTGCTGCGCGCGGAGCGCCTGCGCAATCCATAGCGCGGCCGTCGATGCGATCACCGCGATGCCGATCGATGCGGCAAACAGCACGGCATCGTAACGAATGGCCGGCTGCATGTGCATTGCGGCCATGCCCGTGTAATGCATGCCGGCGATCCCGCCGCCCATCAGCACGCCGCCCGCGCATAGCCGCCGCCAGCCCAGCCGCGCGCGCGTGACGACATTGAGCGCGAAATACGATACCAGCACGGCGATCGCCAGCGAGATGCCGGTGCCCTGCCACGCATAGCCGAGCGGGATCGGCAGCGAGAATGCGAGCATCCCGACGAAATGCATCGACCAGATGCCGGTGCCCATTGCCGCCGCGCCGCCGCCCAGCCACGCCCGCTTCAGCTTCGGGTCGTCGAGCAGCGAAATGAAGGCCGCGAGGTCGAGCGTCGTATAGGAGGCGAGCGTCGCGATCGCGAGCGACAGCAGGACGAGGGAGACGTTGTAGGTGCCATGCATGATCGGGCGCCCGTGGCAGGGTGAAGGCATCGGCGCGGTACGCGATCGACGCGCACCGCGGCCGTCAGGCCGGCGGCACGCCTGCGCCGGGCGCCTGCGCCGACGTCGCCGGGCCGGCCAGCACGAGGATGTCGAACGGTGTCCCTTCCCGCGTCTCGAAGCGCCGCACCAGTTCGATCTGGTGTGCCGACATCACACTGCCCTTCGTCATCAGCAGCACGCCGCGATGCGTGCGCAGATCGTCGGCGAGCCGCATCCCTTCGCGCAGTTGCGCCGACCGGACCTCGGTGACGGACGCCGCGATGCCGAGACTCGCGGGATCGCGCATCAGCTCGGTGAAGCGCTCGACCAGTTGCGGGTCGTAGCGCACGCCGGCCTGCGAGCGCAACACGTCGATCGCCTGTTCGATCGAATGCGGCGCACCGATCTCGCCGTGGCGCAGCCCTTCGAAATCGCGTGCGATCGCAACGATCCGCGAGCCTGGCGGGATCGCGTCGCCGATCAGCCCGTCCGGCGTGCCGCGCCCGTTGAAACGCTCGTACTGGTGCAGCACGATCGACGCGACCTTGTGCAATTGCGCGACAGGCGTCAGCACCATCTGCGCACGCAGCGGATGTTCGTGGAACAGCCGCTGCTCGTCCGTCGTCATCCGCGTGAGCGGCTTGTGCAGCAATTCATCCGGCAGCGACAGCTTGCCGATGCCGTGCAACAGCCCCGCGAAATAGACATCCTGCGCGTGCAGCTCGCTCATTTCTGACGCCAGCGCGAGCCGTCGCGCGATCTCGCCGACCCGCATCGAGTGCCCGCTGGCGGCCCCGCAACGCAGCTCGATCATGCTCGCGCAAACCTGCACCATCGCCGTGAAGCCGCGTTTCAGGTCGCGTTGCGCGGCCTCCAGGAACATCACGGTCTGGCCGAGTTCCTCGGTGCGCGCATGCACCTGCGTTTCGAGTTCCGTGTTGAACAGCCGCAGCGCGTCGTTCTGCGCTTCCGTCAGCGCAGCCAGCCGGGCCGCTTCGCGGCGCAAACGGCGCTGCTCCAGCGCCTGCTCGATGGTCAGCAGCAGGTCGTGATCGTCCCACGGCTTGTTCAGGTAGCGGTACACGCCGCCTTCGTTGACGGCCTGCACGACCGACGCGATCTCCGCATAGCCGGTCAGCAGGATGCGCATCGTGTCCGGATACAGCGCCCGTGCGCGCGCCAGAAATTCCGCGCCGCTCATGTGCGGCATCCGCATGTCGGACACGATCAGGTCGACCTCCGTCGACGCCAGGATCCCGAGTGCGGCCTCGCCGCTGCCGGCGGTCAGAATCTCGTAACCGGTGGGCCGCAATACGCGCCTGAGCGCCGACAACACATTCGGCTCGTCGTCGACCAGCAGGATCGACGGTGCGCGGTCCGCATCGCCGGATGCCGCGGGTGCGTCGGGAATTTCGGGTGGCACGCCATTCACGTCGTTCGTTGCAGATGTCGTCATAATTGGCCTCGGTTCAATTATTCACATCCTCTCTGCAACATCGGCCGGCCCCGCGTTTTCCTATATTGGTGAAAACGCTAATACGTGCGTGCCGATTTCAATGAACGGGCGCTACGCCATGGTCGAATCCGGTTCGCGCACGTAGTAGATGTCCCATTCCGCTTCGTCGGTCCGCACGAAGCCGTGGCGTTCGTAGAAACGGTTGGACGCGCTGCCGCGCAACGCGCCGACGCGCACCGTGATGCGTTGCGCATCGGCCCGCGCGAAGATCTCGCGCAGCACGGCCGCGCCGATCCCCTTGCCCTGATGCCCGGGCACGATGTACAGGTGATCGAGCAGCCAGTGATCTGCGTTCGGCCGGACCACGTAAAAGCCCGCGCGTGCGCCATCGGCTTCGATGAAACGGCAGAGCGCCGGGTCGAACGACGCAAGAAAACGATCGCGCGCACGCTGCGGATCGAAACGGCCGATGCGTTCGAGGCTGTCGCGCATCGCGGCGATGCGGATCGCGACCAGGGTTTCAGCGTCGGCTTGCGCGGTCGGGACGAAGGTCAGGTTCATTGATCGGGATTGGAGTGATACGGACGAAACGCCTGCCCGTCAGGGCGCCTCGATCCCGTCGGCTCGCGTGGCCAGGAATCGCAGGTACTTGCCGTCCTCGTCTTCGAACAGCTCCGGCCCGCCGCCCATGTAGGCGCGCATCAATTCGTCCGCCGCGCGGTCGAGATTGCCGAGTTCGAACTGGCACTGGCCGAGCCTCAGATGCAGGAACGGGTTGCCGACCGCATTGGGGAAATGCATCGCGTGGCCGAGATTGTCGCGGCCGGCCGCGTAGTCTTCCTGAAAGAAATTCGCGTCGCCGATCGCGGCCATGAGCCAGGTGCCGGCCTCCCAGTTGGTCTTGGGCTCGGGAAGCAGGTCGAATGCTTCCCAGTATTTCGCGAGTGCGCCTTCGAAATCCTCGTCTTCCGCCAACGCGTCGCCCGCCTCGCTCAGCGCGCCGATCTGCTCGTAAAGTGCGTTGTCCAGTTCTGCCATGGGGGGTCCTTTTTCTGGAAATGGAAGGGGCGTCGGGCGGCGAACGGGGCGTTGCAAATGCGGTATCGACCGCACCCTGCAGCGCCGTGCTTGATGTGTTCGCCGCGCTAGCCAACAGTGACGCAGCATACCCGAGCGCCGTGACGCATGCGCATCGGTTTCCGATGGACTGGCTCGACGCGTGCCGGCGGGCGTGTTACTTCAATGCCCGACCCGATAGATGCGGCCGCTGTGTACGCCCTTCACACTGCGTCGATAGGCCATTGCCACGCGTGCCGCCGGCACGCCCTCGTAGCCGGGAAAGAACGGCCCGAACCGGTCCATGGACTCCATCAGCACGGTCGGGCTCACGGCATTGATGCGCAGACCGCGCGGAAGATCGCACGCCGCGGCACGCACGAACCCTTCGATCGCGGCATTCGACGCGGCGGCATGGGTGCCCTGCGCAATCGGATCATCGACCGCGATGCCGGACGTCAGCGTGATCGAGCCGCGGTCGCTCAGGTAATGCTGGCCAACCAGCGCGACGCGTACCTGCCCGAGCAGCTTGTCCTGCAGACCTTGATGGAACTCGGCCGCCGTCATCTTTTCGATGGGCGCCAGAATGACGTTGCCTGCAGCGACGACGATGGCGTCGACGCGCCCGATCTGCTCGAACAGCGACCCCACGCTGTCGTCGCGGGTAATGTCGGCCAGACGGTCACCACGGGTGCGGCCGACACGAATGATTTCGTGCCTGCCGTCACGCGCCAACTCATCTGCCGCGGCACGGCCGACGTCCCCGCCGGCACCGATTACGACGATCTTCATCGAACACTCCTTTTCGCGTTCAGGTTGAGACGCCGCCATTCTTCACCGAACCGACGAGCCCATAAATGTGCTCTAATTTCCGACACTACTAACCTCCAGTTCGCAATATGGACCGACTGCGTGCCATGGAAACCTTCGTTGCCGTCGTGGAAGGCGGCAACTTCACCGAGGCCGCGCAGCGGCTGGAAATCTCGGCGGTCATGGTTGGCAAATATGTGCGCGAACTGGAGGAGCGGCTCGGTGCGCGCCTGCTGGAGCGCACCACCCGGCGCCAGAGCCTGACCGATGCCGGCCGCGGGTTTTACGAAGACGCCAAGCGTGCGCTCGAACACATGCGTATTGCCGAAACGTCGGTCGAACGGCTGCGCGCGTCACCGTCCGGGACGTTGCGAATCAACGCGCCGATCACCTTTGGCGCCTGCGTCGTCGCACCGCTGGCCGCGACGTTCCGGCAGATGTATCCGCACGTGCGTGTCGAGCTGGAATTGAGCAATCGTAACGTCGACCTGATCGACGAGGGTTTTGATCTGGCGATCCGCATTGGCGACCTGGGCGACGCCGATCTCGTTGCAAAACCGTTGACGCTGTATCGCATGGTGATCTGTGCGTCTCCGGGCTATCTCGCCCAGTACGGACGGCCGGAGACGCCGCAGGATCTGGGCGCGCATCATTGCCTGTCTCACACGGTGTGGAACCGCCGCAACGGCTGGAAGCTCGGGAACGACGACAGCCCGCACTTTTCGGCGGAATCGGTGTTCACATGCAATGACGGCAACGGCCTGCGGATGGCCGCGATCGCAGGTGCAGGATTGCTGCTGCAACCCGAAGTCCTCGTGAGCCACGATCTGGCGAGCGGCGCGTTGGTGCAGGTGCTGCACGACTATTCACCGAAGCCGCATCCCGTACATGTCGTGTATCGGCACGACCGGCGCCCGCTACCGAAGCTCACCCGCTTTGTTGCGCATTTGCTCGAGCATTTGGCGGCGCGTGAAGCGTCGTAGCGTGCGGTTTCTGCTTGAGGGTATGCACGAGAGTGGGGAGTGTTCGCTTCGGTCTGCGGCAGGACGCGGGATAGGCGGTCACGTGAACGCACGCCAACACTTCTGCCAATATCACGCCGATGATGCAGCAGTATCGGCGCGTTATCTGACAAGGCTAGATACGCAGAGCTACGCCAAGACCTACGCCACCCCATCAGTCAGGAGATGGAATGACGGCGGCATTCGGCCACTGCTACAGCAAAGTCGTTGCGCCCAGAAAAGCCCGCTCCCAGCGGGCTTTTCGTTGTCTATGCACTCGCCGTCCGCATCCAGTTGCAATACTGCATCCCATATCCGATGATGAATGGACGAGACACATGATAGGCGCATCCGCGACATTCTTCGCCCCGTCGTGCACACACCATCACCGCTTTCGAAGCCTTCCAACAGGAGGTGCAAGATGGAAAAAATTGCGGCAGATCAAACCAAGATCGTAACCAGCCTACTCGTTCTCCATGTTTTTCTTGCGCTCTGTCTGCTGGTATCGATTATTTTGTTTAGGTTTGCGCCGATTCTAATCGTTGGTCTCCTTACGGCCGGTTGCGGCATTTTACTTAGCCGGATCAGTCGCAATAGCAATGCCGCGCGCCACGTAATCAAGAGCCGCGGTGGTAAGGTGTATCTGTACTGCATGTGGGGCATTGCGGCATGTTCAGCGCTCGTTTTGGTTGTACCGAATTACCTAGGAATATTTACGCATCACCGTTAAACAGATGCCCCATGTGGGCTCACTGGTAATCTGGCCGCCAAAGCAACTTTTCACGGTTACATGAGCACGCAACCCACGGCGATACCTGCAGCAGTACCTGCGTCTTGTCTGACGAGGCTCAGCAGCCGAGCGGTGCTCGTCGCCCTTGCACCTTGGCGCCACTGGCCGCTCAGATACGCCACACGCGGATGCGGCGCGCGGCGATATGCAAACCTTGGTCAGTCTTCCGCACGCTCCACGACCACCTCACTGATTTGCAGCACGGGGCGTATATCCGTGTAATTGGCGATGTCGGCCATGATCTCCTGCGCGTGCGGGTCGCGGGCTGCCTCGAAAGCTTCGACGGAAGTGCAGATGAAGTCGCACTTGGCCACGTAAACAGGATCGGTGCCCGGCGCACCGCCTGCGATACCCTTGTCCACCGTGTAGTACAGACACGCAGCGCCGAGCCGCTGTTTCACCATCGGCATATGTCTCTCGCGATAGTAGACATGATCGAATCGCGCGCCTGCGGCGTAGGGATACATGACACTGACTTTGATCATCGGGTTCTCCTGTTGCTGCACGGTAATCGAGGCGCCACCGACATCGAGGTCGCCGACGTGAGGCGTGGCGAAGCGCTTGTTGCGGAATCGGCATCGTCACTCTTCTGATTGTAAGCACTCTGGCGAACCTGCCGCCTTCGAAAGCGGCCGCACGTCACGTCGACTTCGCTCTGCGCACCCTTTGCGAAGGACAATTGCCGAGAAGCTCGACCAGCCGTGTCTCGCATCCGGAAAACGCGTACCCGCGCCGCTGCGAGATCATGAACGTAAGGGGGCGCATGTGCCATGCGCGCCGTTGTAGCTCGACGAGTGTTCCCTTCGCGAGGTCTTCCTCGACCATATGGCGCGGCATATGTCCCCAGCACAGGCTCCCCCTGAGCAAGTCGTGCTTCGCGCCGAGATCATTCACCCACCACTGGCGTTCGCTGGCGACCCCTTGCTGCGTCTTTTCCGCATCGGGCTGATTGTCGGTGACGACGAGCTGGATGTGCCGGCCGAATTCCTCGCGCGGAATCGGCTTCGCCATTGCAGCCAGTGGATGCAATGGCCCGCATACGGTCACCATTTGTGCATCAAGTAAATGATGCCGTTCCACGGTGCCGGGGCTCAGCTCGGGCACGTCCGTGATCGTCACCGCCAATGCGCACGTGCCCTGGAGAACCAGACGCTCGCCGCCCTGCATGGTTGTCATGCGCAGATTGATTGCGACCGTTGGAAAGTCCGCCTGCAGCGTACGCAGGCATGCAATCAGGTGCGCACGCGGAAAATAGGTGTCCACGGCGATCGACACCTGTGGGACGCCGGTTTCAGCAATCGCCACCGCACGCATCTTCATTTCCTCGGTGCGCGAGATCACGCCGCGCGCATCGGGCAGGAGGCTGCGGCCCGCGGCCGTAAGCGTCGCCTTGCGCGTGTTGCGCTCGAACAGCACTACATCGAAGGCACTCTCGAGCGCGCTGATCGCGTGACTGATCGCCGACTGTGCACGCCGCAACTGGCGTGCAGCCCCCGAAAAGCTCCCCTCGTCACACACGGCGACGAATGCCCGAAGCTGATTGATGGTGACGTTGTCCAGCATATATATCTAAAAAGTAGATTGTATCTATAGATATTCGGTCAATTGTCTTCATGAATCAAGCGTCCCAGAATCGGGTTTTCCGCTCTTGTTTCGAAGGATGCACGACATGCACAGACTGAATGGAAAGACCGCTGTAATCACGGGCGGCGCAACCGGCATCGGCCGCGCCGCCGCAAAACGCTTCATCGAGGAAGGCGCTTTCGTCTTCCTTTTCGGCCGCCGCCAGGCGGCGCTCGACGCCGCGGTGGCCGACCTTGGGCCCAATGCCCGCGCGGTGAAGGGCTCGGTCTCCGAACCGGCCGATCTCGACCGGCTCTACGCGGCGGTGAAGGCGGAGCGCGGAACCCTCGACATCGTCTTCGCCAACGCCGGCACGGGAAGCCCGCTTCCTCTCGGCCAGATCACCGTCGAGCACATCGACGACACCTTCGACACCAATGTGAAGGGGACGATCCTGACGGTCCAGAAGGCGCTGCCGCTGATGGGCCCGGGCGGTTCGATCATCCTGACCGGGTCGAGCGCCGGTACCACGGGAGCCCCCGGATTCACGGCCTACAGCGCGAGCAAGGCCGCCGTGCGCAACCTCGCCCGGACGTGGGCGGAGGACCTCAAGGGCACCGGCATCCGCGTGAACGTGCTGTCGCCCGGGGCGACGGCGACCGAACTGGCCAAGGAAGCGCTGGGCGAAGAGGGCCAGAAGGCCTACGGTGCGATGACGCCGCTCCAGCGTATGGCCGATCCGGCAGAGATCGGGGCCGTGGCCGCCTTTCTTGCGTCGCCGGACAGCAGCTTCATGACCGCCAGCGAGGTCGCCGTTGACGGCGGCTTGGCACAACTCTGAGGAGAAGTACCCCATGACCCAATCGCTAAAGGGCAAGACCGCACTCGTGACCGGCGCATCACGCGGCATCGGACGCGCCATCGCCGAACGTCTCGCCAGGGACGGCGCGACAGTCGCACTGACCTACAACGCCAGCAAATCCGGCGCGGACGAGGCGATCGCGGCCATCGAGAAAGCGGGCGGCGCCGCGTTTGCGATCCATGCGGATCTCGTCGACCCGGCGAGCGTCCCGGCCTTGTTCGAACGACTCGACGACGAGTTCACCCGGCGCAACGGCAGCAAAACCCTCGACATTCTGGTCAACAACGCCGGCAATTCCGGCTGGCTTGGCTTCAAGGACGCGACGCCGGAAAGTTGGGACACGCTGATGGCGGTCTACGCCCGCGCGCCCTTCTTCATCATCCAGGCCGCGCTGGATCGCCTCGCCGATGGCGGGCGCATCGTCAACATTTCTTCCGCTGCCGCGACGAAGCCCGTCACGGCGGCGCCCGTCTACTCGATGGCGAAAGCGGCCATCAACACGCTGACCCATACGCTCGCCATCGAGCTGGGGCCGCGCGGCATCACCGCGAACGCGGTAGCGCCGGGATTCACGCGAACGGATGCGAACGCCGCCCTTCGTGAGAATCCCGAACTCGTCAAGGCGGCCGAGGCCCAGATCGCGCTGGGGCGCTTCGGCGAGCCTGCGGAAATCGCCGCCGTGGTGGCGTTTCTGGCTTCCGATGACGGTCATTGGGTGACCGGCCAGACGATCGAGGCGAGCGGCGGCTACAAGCTCTGAGCGCACCGGGAAACGAAGGAGGAACACATGAGTTACGCAATCATCGGCTTCGGCAAGATCGGTCAAGCGCTTGCCAAGGCGTTCGCCCGCAAGGGCATCGATGTCGCCGTTGCAACCACGCGCGCCCCGGCAAGCTTTGCGTCGGATGCAGCAGCGATCGGACCGACGGTCATTCCCACGACCCTGGCGGAAGCGGTCAAGGCGGACATCATCTTTCTGGCGGTTCGTTTCGAGTCACACCCGGCTGTCGCGAAGGCGCTGGCCGACTGGACGGGGAAGACCGTCATCGACGCGATGAACACGCAGGCCCCGCTCGACGAGCTGGGCGGTCTGCCGTCGTCGGCCGTCGTCGCGAAGGCGTTCACCGGAGCCAGGCTCGTGAAAGGCTTCAACCATCTGGCCGCTGCCGTCCTTGACCAGGACCCGGCCGTCCACGGCGGCAGGAGAGTCGTGTTTCTGGCGAGTGACGATGACGATGCCGCCGCGGAGGTGGGTGCGCTCGCGGAAAAACTCGGTTTCGCGCCGATCCGGCTTGGCAGGCTTTCGGAAGGCGGATGGCTCGTGCACGCGCGCGGAAAAAGCTGGGGACACCTGATCTTCAAGGACTTGATCAGGTTTGACTGACGAACTTCGGTGTTCGGAAATCCAGCCGGGTCGAATGGACAGTCGCCGGGTTCAGCCGACGCCCCAACGGCAACGAGCGGGAACGAGTGCTCGTGGCGGGCAACCGCCGGTCCGGATGGGGCAACCGGCCGTGACGAGGCAACACACTCCACGCGCATTGACGACCCACCTTCGATTTCGCCACGAGTCGCAGCACGGACCTTGATGTCCGCATAAACACTGTTAGACTGCGGGCGCCTTCCCCGCACTCAGTGCCCAACCATTCAGGACAGCGACATGACCGAATGCGCGCTAACGTTTACCAGTCAGGCCGAATGGGAAAGCTGGTTGACGCAGAACGGCAGCACTTCGGCCGGAGCATGGCTGCGTCTGGCGAGAAAAGGCGCCGGGCAACGAACCGTCACCTACGAACAGGCGCTGGAAAGCGCACTCTGCCACGGCTGGATCGATGGTCAAAAGCGGGCCGAGAGCGAGACATTCTGGTTACAACGCTTCACCCCTCGCTCCGCAAAAAGCATCTGGTCCAAGCTCAACACGGACAGGGCTGAAGCGCTGATCGCCGCAGGCAGAATGCGGCCACCCGGCATGGCTGAAATCGAGAAGGCCAGGAAAGACGGCCGCTGGAAGGCTGCGTATACGTCGCCCGCCAACTCGACCGTGCCGGACGATCTGCAGGCGGCCTTGGACGCGCATCCGAAGGCCAAGCAGTTTTTTGCAACGCTGAACAGCCGTAACCGCTATGCCATTCTGTTTCGGATCCAGAATGCCAAGAAGCCGGAGACACGGGCGCGCAAGATCGGCGAATTCATCGACATGCTGAACCGCGGCGAAACTTTCCATCCATAGACCTTGCGCTTCGGGCTGCCAGCAGACTCGGCCCCCTGTCGATTCCGGCAGCTCGTCGCATCATCCGTTGCATGACAGCCTCCACGGTCAGTGATGCAACAGCGGATACACGATCAAGCCAATCACGGCGGCGCCGGCCACGACTACCGGTTCCGACAGCTTCTTGAACTTGACCAGCAGCACGATCGTCGCAAGTGCCATCAATGCGGTGGGCACATCGACGATCGACCGTCTGGCCAGGACAATCACCGAACCCGTAATGGCGCCCACGGCTGCGGCCGTTACGCCGTCGACGAACGCCAGAATGGCCGGCAGCTTGCCGTACTTCTTGAAGTACGGAGCCGGCAACACCGTGAACAGGTAGCACGGCAGGAACGTGCCGGCTGCCGCCACGCATGCGCCCGGCAGGCCCGCCACCAGATAGCCGATGAAACCCACCGTGATGACGACCGGCCCCGGCGTGATCATCGCGACCGCAACGGCGTCGACGAACTGTTTCTCGTTGAGCCACTGGTGCTCCGTGACCACACCCCCATAGAGGAACGGTACGATGGCCAGTCCCGAGCCGAACACGAAGGCGCCGGCCTTGGCAAAGAAGGCGGCAAGTTGCGCAAGCTGCGGCCAGTCGACGCCCCCCAGCCATGCGCCGGTAGCGGATACCGGCAACGCGACGATCGCATCGACGCGCCGCTGGCGAAGCCACCTGGGCGGCGAGCGCGTGAACCAGACGAGCAGGCCGGCTGCGAGAAACAGCCACGCCACTTCCGATTCGGTGATCACCGTCACGGCAACCAGCCCCAGATAGATCGCCCAAAGCAGCTTGTCCCGACCGATGCTCTTGGCGGTCAGCTTGCGTGCGCTGATCGCGATGATGCCGATCACCGCCGCGCCGACACCGTAGAACACCGATTGCATCCACGTCAGGCCGCCGAATCGCGTGTACGCGTAGCCAAGCAGCACAACCATCAGAAACGACGGCAGCACGAACGCGATCCCGACCATCGTCGCGCCGAGAATGCGATAGTGCACATAGCCGAGATATATCGCCAGTTGCGCTGCCAGCGGGCCGGGAGCGAGCTGCGCGAGCGCGAGGCCTTCCTTGTAGTCCGCATCGGCGATCCATTTGCGTGTGTCGACGAGGTCTCGATGCATGTAGCCCGCGAGCGCAACCGGGCCGCCGAAGCCCGTCATGCCGAGCCAGGCGAAGTACATGATCAGTTGCCACAGCGTATAGGCAGGGCGGTCACGATGCAGGTTCATAGGAGGGTCGAGCAGCAGGGTTACGATTTCCGGTTGCCGCGAAAATGGGCGTACAGCGAATCGAGTACAGTCGCGATCTCCGCCAGCAAGGCGTCGTCGCCGACAAGGCGCTTGCGGGCACCGGCCAGAATGGCTTCGAATCCACCGGCTTCCGGCACGGTCGACCCGCCCACGTCCAGCGCATGCACCATCGCACCCAACCGGACGAGTCCCTCGTCGTCGTCCAGCCCGAAGCTGGCGATCAGGACCTCGAATGAAACGCGATCGCCCACATGCGTGAACGAGGCGCCGTCGAAATCGAAGCCGACGGCGTCGGCGGGACATTCCGCGATGTTGTCCAGCCAGACAAAGCGTGCATGCGGATCGATGAAGCGCTGGATCAGCCACGCGCTGGCGACTCGATCGACCCACAGGTGACGCCGCGTCGCCCACAACCTGCCTTGATATCGAGCCGTGTCGCGGCGTGGAATGCCGCCCTGGGCGGCACGCGGCTCGCCGGGAGATCGAAGCGCTTCGATGGCGGCGGTGAAATCCCGCCATTGCGCACTTGCGCGCAGCGAGGTTTCGCCGGGAAAGAAATCGATGCTGCGAATGGCCTCATACGTGCGAGCGTGGCGACGTTGCAGGCGATTGAGATCGGCTGCGGCGAGCTCGGGCAGCGTCTTGCGGTCCTCCGAAAGCTCGGCAAGCCAGTCGACGTATTCCTCGGTGCGATCGAACAGCGCCCGGTACGCGTCCTCGTCGGACGGATTTTCCGAACGGACCTGCAACAACCACGCTTGCCCGTCGCCGTTACGCGCCTCGTCGGCCAGATCGCGCAACTGCGCCGCCTGGTCGGCATGCGTCGGCAACAGATAGGCGCCGTCGCGCAATGCGCCACAGCCGAGTGCCTTGACGGCACGCCAGATGCGCATCCGTGCCGTCGCGCCGGAGGTCGGCAGACTGACAATCAACAGGAGCCAGGAAGTGAAGGCGGCGTTCATGACGGCAGCATAGTTTGCCGTCACAAGTACTGCAAGCTTGTAGAGATCGCTACACAATTGTGTTCTACTTCGGAACGCAGGAACCACGGAGCGATGCCGATCCGTGAGTTCGGCGACGAAGCGTATGACCCGCGCGGACCGCTGGGTCGACAGGCCGCTCGGCGATCATGACGGGATGCCGGATTGATGCATGCGCCGCCTCGTCCGCGGCACACCGGCCCGAACCCGGTGATAAGCTGCGGGGCGGTACGCAATCGCATCCGCCCGCCCACGTCCCCAACGAGAGCCCGTCATGCCCGTCGCCCCGTCCGTTGTCTCCGCCTTCACGCCCACCGGCAAGCTCCGCGCGTCGATCAACCTCGGCAACCCGATCCTCGCGAATCGCGATCCGGCGACCGGCGAACCGTTCGGCGTCTCGATCGACCTCGCGCGCGCGTTCGCCGAGCGCCTGTCGGCCGAACTGGAGCTCGTCGTATTCGACGCCGCCGGCAAATCGGTGCAGGCGCTGACCGAGGAGCGCGCCGATTTCGGCTTCTTCGCAATCGATCCGCTGCGCGGCGAAACTGTCGCGTTCACCGCCCCGTATGTGCTGATCGAAGGCTTCTATCTCGTGCCAGACGCTTCGCCGATCCGCACCAACGACGACGTCGATCAGCCGCACAACCGCGTGGCCGTCGGCAAGGGCAGCGCGTACGACCTGTTCCTTACGCGTGAGCTGAAATCCGCACAGATCGTGCGCGCGCCGACGTCGCCGGCCGTCGTGCCGACGTTTCTCGAGCAGTCGCTGGAAGTCGCCGCCGGCGTGAAGCAGCAACTCGAAGCCGACGCCGCGAAGACGACCGGCCTGCGCCTGCTCGACGAACGCTTCATGGTGATCCGGCAAGCGATGGGCGTGCCGAAGAGCCGCGGCGAGGCAGCCGCAGCGGAGCTGAACGCATTCGTCGAGGAAATGAAGGCGTCCGGCTTCGTCGCCGATTCGCTGCGTCGGCACGGCATCACGGGCGCGTCCGTCGCACCGGCCGCCTGACCGAACACTGCTAGACGAAATAAAACAGCCGCGGTGTCTCGCCAGACACCGCGGCCGTTGACGGGACGAAACCGCGCGCTCAACCGACGCGCGCTTGTCCCTCGCGCTCGGCTTCACCCTCATCCGAACCCGTACGCGCCAGCACCGGCTTCAGCGCCTGCCCCGTGTGGCTCGCGCTTACCTTCACGAGCGCTTCGGGCGGCGCCGCCGCGACGATCGTGCCGCCGCCCACGCCGCCTTCCGGACCGAGATCGATGATCCAGTCGGCTTCCGCGATCACGTCGAGATCGTGCTCGATCACGACGACGCTATGCCCCGCATCGACGAGCCGGTGCAGCACGCGGATCAGCTTCGCGACGTCCGCCATGTGCAGGCCGACCGTCGGTTCGTCGAGCACGTACAGCGTGTGCGGCGCCTTCTGCCCGCGCCGCGTGATGTCGTCGCGCACCTTCGTCAGCTCGGTGACGAGCTTGATGCGCTGCGCCTCGCCGCCGGACAACGTCGGCGACGGTTGGCCGAGCGTCAGGTAGCCGAGCCCGACATCCTTCATCAACTGCAGCGGATGCGCGATGTTCGAGATCGGCGCGAAGAATTCCACGGCCTCGTCGATCTCCATCGTCAGCACGTCGCCGATGTTCCGGCCGCGCCACGTGACGGCGAGCGTCTCCGGGTTGAAGCGCTGCCCGTGGCACACGTCGCACGGCACCTTCACGTCGGGCAGGAAGCTCATGCCGATCGTGCGCACGCCTTGCCCTTCGCACGCGGGGCAGCGCCCGTCGCCGGTATTGAACGAGAACCGCGACGCCGTGTAGCCGCGTGCGCGCGCTTCCAGCGTATCCGCGAACAGCTTGCGGATCGTGTCCCATACGCCGATATAGGTGGCCGGACACGAACGCGGCGTCTTGCCGATCGGCGTCTGGTCGACTTCGAGCACGCGATCGATCTGCTCCCAGCCGCTCAGCGACTCGCAGCCCTGCCACGCATGCGTGACGTTCAACGACGGCCGCGGCGCGCTGCGCGCGAGCACGCTCGAACGGCGGTTGGCCGCCGGCACGTCCTGCTGCGCGGCCTTGCGCGCGCGCCGCGTGGCCGGCGACGACAGCACCGAGCGGCCGACCGCATCCAGCAGGTTGGTCATCAGCACGTCGCGCGCGAGCGTCGACTTGCCCGAGCCGCTGACGCCCGTCACCGCGACGAGCCGCGCGAGCGGAATGCCGACGGTTACGTCGCGCAGGTTGTGCAGCCGTGCGCCGTGCACGGTCAGCCACGCTTCCGGCACCGCCTCACCACCCTTCTTGCTCGGCAGGCGCACGCTGCGGCGCGGCTGCAGCGGGTGCAGCATCGGCTGCGCGAGGAGGCGCCCCGTCACCGAATCCGGCTGGGCGGCCAGATCGGCGACCCCACCCTCGGCAACCAGCGTGCCGCCGCGCTTGCCGGCGCCCGGGCCGACGTCGATGATGTGATCGGCACGGCGGATCGTGTCCTCGTCATGCTCGACGACGACGAGCGTGTTGCCCTTGTCGCCGAGCTTGCGCAGCGCGTCCAGCAGGATCTGGTTGTCGCGCGGATGCAGGCCGATCGTCGGCTCGTCGAGCACGTAGCACACGCCCTGCAGATTGCTGCCGAGCTGCGCGGCAAGCCGGATGCGCTGCGCTTCGCCGCCCGACAGGCTCGGCGCCGCGCGGTCGAGGCTCAGGTAGCCGAGCCCGACTTCCTCGAGAAACGCGAGGCGGCTGCCGATCTCGCTGACGATGTCGCGTGCGATCTGCGCATCGCGCCCGGTGAGTTCGAGCGCGTCGATCCAGCGGCGCGTGTCCGACACCGTCCACTGCGCGACCTCGACGATCGGATGCGCGTCGAACGTGACCGCGCGTGCGGACGGGTTCAGCCGCGTGCCGTGGCAATCCGGGCACGGTTCGTTGCCGACGCCTTCCGGTTCCTGCTCGTCCGACGGCAGCGTCTGCTCGCGGCCGCGGCCGTCCTCGGCAAGCACCGTGTCGTCGTACGCGGCGCGCTGTTCGCGCGTGAGCGTGACGCCGGTGCCGACGCAGGTCGTGCACCACCCGTGCTTGCTGTTGTACGAGAACATCCGCGGGTCCAGCTCCGGATAGCTCGTGCCGCACACCGGGCACGCACGCTTGACCGACAGCACCTTGACCGTGCCGACGCGCGCGGTCGACCGATCGCCCTGCATCGCATCGTGCAGCCCGTCGAGCGGCGCGAGCAGGTGCATCACGCCCTTGCCGAGCTCGAGCGTCTCGTCGAGCCTGCGCCGCAACTCGGCCTCGTTGTCCGGCGACACGACGAGATCGGCGACCGGCAGCTCGATCGTATGCTCGCGGAAGCGGTCGAGCTTCGGCCACGGATCGACCGGCACGAACTCGCCGTCGACTCGCAGATGCGTGCTGCCGCGCGCCTTCGCCCACTTCGCGAGATCCGTGTACACGCCCTTGCGGTTCACGACGAGCGGCGCGAGCAGCCCGACGTGTTCGCCGCGATGGTCGCGCAGCAGCTGCGCGGCGATCGATTCGACCGACTGCGACGTGACCGGCGTGCCGTCGTGGATGCAATGCTGCAGGCCGAGCTTCACATACAGCAGCCGCAGGAAATGCCACACCTCGGACGTGGTCGCGACCGTACTCTTGCGCCCGCCGCGCGACAGCCGCTGCTCGATCGCGACGGTCGGCGGAATGCCGTACACCGCGTCGACCTCGGGGCGGCCGGCCGGCTGCACGATCGAGCGCGCATATGCGTTCAACGATTCGAGGTAGCGGCGCTGGCCTTCGTGGAACAGGATGTCGAACGCGAGCGTCGACTTGCCGGACCCCGACACGCCGGTGATCACGTTGAACTTGCCGTGCGGGATATCGACGTCGAGCGCCTTCAGGTTGTGCTCGCGCGCGTTGACGATTCGCACGACGTCCTCGCCCTCGATCGCACGGCGCTCGCGCGCGGCGTTCAGCACGGCCTGCAGCGGCACGCCTTCGTCAGCGAGCGCCGCTTCGGCATCCATCGCGCGGTCGTACTGCAGCAGCGCCACGCCCGTGTGCGATTCGGCGCAGGCCTTCACGTCGTCGGGCGTGCCCGCGCACAGCACGAGGCCGCCGCCGTCGCCGCCTTCCGGGCCGAGATCGATCAGCCAGTCGGCCGCGCGGATCACGTCGAGGTTGTGCTCGATCACGATCAGCGAATGGCCGGCCGCGAGCAGCTTGCCGAACGCCTGCATCAGCTTCGCGATGTCGTCGAAGTGCAGCCCGGTGGTCGGCTCGTCGAACATGAACAGCTTCGCGCGTGCGATGCGCGCCTCTTCCGTCGCGACCCGGCGCCCGTTGGCCGCCGCCGCGGATTCGGCGAGGAAGCCGGCAAGCTTCAGGCGCTGCGCCTCGCCGCCCGACAGCGTCGGCACCGGCTGGCCGAGCTTCACGTATTCGAGGCCGACGTCGACGATCGGCTGCAGCACGCGCAGCACCTCGGCGTCGGTCGCGAAGAATGCGGCCGCTTCGCTGACGGTCAGGTCGAGCACGTCGGCGATGTTCAGCGCGCGGCCGTCGCGCTCGATGCGCACTTCGAGGATCTCGGCGCGGTAGCGGCTGCCGTCGCAGTCCGGGCAGCGCAGGTACACGTCGCTCAGGAACTGCATCTCGATGTGCTCGAAGCCCGAGCCGCCGCAAGTCGGGCAACGGCCGTCGCCCGAGTTGAAGCTGAACGTGCCGGCGCCGTAGCCGCGCTGCAGCGCGAGCGGCGCCTTCGCGAACAGCTTGCGGATCTCGTCGAACGCGCCGACGTAGCTCGCCGGGTTCGACCGCGTGGTCTTGCCGATCGGCGACTGGTCGACGAACACGACGTCGCCGACCTGGTCGGCGCCCGTGAGGCTGCGGTACGCGCCCGGCGACTCGGTCGCCTTGCCGTGGTGCCGCGCCATCGCCGGATAGAGCACGTCCTGCAGCAGCGTCGATTTGCCGGAACCCGACACGCCCGTCACGCACACGAGCCGCTGCAGCGGAATCTCGACCGTCACGTCGCGCAGATTGTGTTCAGTCGCGCCTTCGAGCACGATGCGCGGCGTATTCGCGTCGACGACGCGGCGCGCCCAGTTCGACGCATGCGCGACATGCTTGCGGCCGCCCAGGTACTCGCCCGTCAGCGTTTGCGCCGAACGGATGTCGGACGGCGTGCCGTCGTAGACGATCGTGCCGCCGCGCTCGCCCGGGCCGGGCCCCATGTCGATCAGCCGGTCGGCCGCGAGCATCACCGATGGATCGTGCTCGACGACGACCAGCGTATTGCCCGCGTCGCGCAGCCGCTGCATCGCCTCGACGATCCGCGTGAGGTCGCGCGGATGGAGCCCGATGCTCGGTTCGTCGAGGACGAACAGGGTTTTGGTCAGCGACGTGCCGAGCGCCGTCGTCAGGTTGATCCGCTGTACCTCGCCGCCCGACAGCGTGCGGCTCTGCCGGTCGAGCGTCAGGTAGCCGAGCCCCACGTCGCACAGGTACTTCAGGCGCGTGCGCACTTCGGCAAGCAGCAGTTTCAGCGCATCGTCGAGCAGTGCGCTCGGCAGGCTGATGCCGTCGAAGAAGCGGCGGATGCGCTCGATCGGCAGCAGCATCAGGTCGTGCACGGTCAGGCCCGGCAGCGCTTCGAGCTGCGCGCGGTTCCAGTCGACGCCGCGCGGCATGAAGCGCTCGGCCGGCGCGAGCACGCCGTCGGCGTTCTCTTTCGAGCCGAGCCGCCATTGCAGCGATTCCGTCTTCAGGCGCGCGCCGCCGCACACGTCACACGGCGTGTAGCTGCGGTATTTCGACAGCAGCACGCGAATGTGCATCTTGTACGCCTTCGATTCGAGGTAGCCGAAGAAGCGCTTCACGCCGTACCACTGGCTCTGCCACTTGCCGTTCCAGTCCGGCGAGCCGTTGACGACCCAGTCGCGCTCGGCGTCGGTCAGCTCGGACCACGCCACGTCGCGCCGGATGCCGGCCTTCGCCGCGTAGCGCATCAGGTCGTCCTGGCACTCTTTCCATGCGGGCGTCTGCATCGGCTTGATCGCGCCGCCGCGCAGCGTCTTGCGCGCGTCCGGAATCACGAGGCCGAGATCGACGCCGATCACGCGGCCGAAGCCGCGGCAGGTTTCGCACGCGCCGTACGCCGAGTTGAACGAGAACAGTGCCGCCTGCGGCTCCGCGTAGCGCAGGTCGCTGTCGGGATCGTGGAGCCCGGTGGAGAAGCGCCAGATCAACGGCTCGGCGATCGCGTTTTCCGCCTCCGGCGCCAGCACGTATACGTTCACGCGGCCGCCGCCGCGCTTCAGCGACGCCTCGATCGCCTCGACCACGCGCACCTTGTCGGCCTGCTGCACGCGGAAGCGGTCGGCCACCACGTCGAGCACCTTGCGCGGCCCGGTGGGCAACGCGACTTCGCGCTGCGCCTGCACGCGCGTGTACCCGCTCGCGGACAGCCACTGCGCGATTTCCTCGTCGGACACCGCTTCCGGCAACTCGACCGGAAACGTGACGACGACGCGCGGATCGTCGGCCTGCGTACGTGCGACGAGATCCGCGTAGATCGTTTCCGGCGTGTCGTGCCGCACCTGACGCGCGGTCTGGCGGTCGAACAGCTCGGCCGCGCGCGCGTACAGCAGCTTCAGGTGGTCGTTCAGCTCGGTCATCGTGCCGACCGTCGAGCGCGAACTGCGCACCGGGTTGGTCTGGTCGATGGCGATCGCGGGCGGCACGCCGTCGACGCGCTCGACCTGCGGGCGGTCCATCCGGTCGAGGAACTGGCGCGCGTATGCGCTGAAGGTTTCGACATAGCGCCGCTGCCCTTCCGCGTACAGCGTGTCGAACACGAGACTCGACTTGCCGGAGCCCGACGGGCCGGTGACGACCGTCATTTCGCCGGTGCGCAGGTCGAGATCGAGATTCTTGAGGTTGTGCTGACGTGCTCCGCGAATGCGGATCAGATTGCTGGATGACAATTTGCCTGCCCGTCTGAATGAGTTAGCCGGAATTCACGGTGCCGGAACGCTGCGGCGGATACCCGCAGGCGCGGCGCACGTGCCGCAAGGGTTGCACCTGTGCGGCTCGAGTTCGACGGGTACTATACTGTATATTCATACAGTTTTCCATGACGACCCTGCGGACGTCATGGGCAGGCGGCCGGCGCAAGGCCGCCAGGGGAATCAGCGGAAGAAGAGTTCCCGCATGCCGAACGTGTGATGCGCTTCGGCAGCCATCAGCACCATGAGCACCAGCAGGCACAGCGGCGGAATCAGGATCGCGTACACCAGCGCCAGCCGCTCCCACATCATGTGCATGAAGATCGACACGATCAGCCCGGCCTTGGCGATCATGAGCACGACGATCAGCACCCAGCGCAGCAGGCCCTGCACGCGGAAGTAATCGACCAGGTAGGACATCGTGCTCAGCAGGAACAGCAGGCCCCAGATCTTCACGTAGAGGCCGATCGGATGCTGCTGGCCGTGCGCGGCGCCGGGGCGACCGGCGGAATCGGGATGGTCCATGGCCTGCCTCACCACAAATAGAACAGCGCGAAGATGAACACCCACACCAGGTCGACGAAGTGCCAGTACAGGCCGGCGATCTCGACGATCTGGAAGTTGCCGTGCTCGGTGAACCCCGGCTGCAGGATCTTGCGCGCGACCAGCAGCAGGTAGATCACGCCGCAGGTCACGTGAAAGCCGTGAAACCCGGTGATGGCGAAGAAGCACGCGCCGAACTGCGCGGCGCCCAGCGGGTTGCCCCACGGCCGGATGCCTTCGTGGACGATCAGCTTGGTCCATTCGAGGGCCTGCATCGACACGAAGGCCGCGCCCAGCAGCGCGGTCGCGAGCAGCAGCGCGCCGGCGCGCCTCGCGTTGCGCCGGTAGCCGAAGTTGACGGCCATCGCCATGGTGCCGCTGCTCGTGATCAGGATGAACGTCATGATGGCGATCAGCAGCAACGGCACATCCAGGCCGCCCACCGTGAGTCCGAACACCTTCGACGTGTCGGGCCACGGCGCCGTGGTCGACATGCGCACCGTCATGTAGCCGATCAGGAAGCTGCTGAAGACGAAGGTATCCGACAGCAGGAAGATCCACATCATCGCCTTGCCCCACGGCACCTTGAAGGCTTCGCGGTCGGCCGACCAGTCGGTGACGATGCCGCGCCAGCCGTCAGGCCCGGCATCATCCGGCGGCGGCGGCGCGGATTCGGTGGGGAGCGGGGGCGAGGTCATGGCGCGGCTCCATACAACGGCCCGCAGAGGGCGGCGACGATCGCCGGGGTCAGCCACCACATCGCCGCCAGCAGCACGAGCCAGACGGCCAGCAGGAAATGCCAGTAGAGGGCGCATAGCGCGACGGCGCGCTGGACCCGGAACGGGTCCGCGTGCCGGAGCATCGAGAGCGTCATGACCCATGCCGCCAGCCCGCCCAGCACATGCAGCCCGTGCAGGCCGGTCAGCAGATACAGGAAGCTGTCGGACGGACTGACGATGACGGTCTGCCCGGCCGCCGACAGCATGCGCCAGACGGTCAGTTGCCCGGCCACGAATACGGCCGCCAGCACGCCGCCGCACACGAGCCACGCGATGCGATGCGGAGCAGGTTGCCGGGCACGCTGCATGGCGACGCTCGCCAGTGCCAGCGCCACGGTATTCCACCCCAGCAGCGCCGGATGCGGAACCGGCTGCCAGTCGGGTTCGCGCATGCGCATCGCATAGGCGAGCAGCAGCAGCGAAAACAACGTCGTGGCGACCGCCATGAAGACGATCAGGCCGACACGGCCCGCATTCGGCACGCCAGGTCGCGCATCGGGAACGAGGGGGCGCGGCAGCGTGGTCATTCGCGCGCCTCGCCGGGTTGAAGCGTCGGATGGGCCGGTTCGGGCGACGCCGCGGGCGGCAGATTTTGCGGGACGAAGTCTTCCCCCTGCCCCGGCGGGCTGTATTCGTATGCCCCGCGGTAAACCACGGGCAGCGCGGCGCCCCAGTTACCGTGCGCGGGCGGCGTTTGCGGCGTCTGCCACTCCAGCGTGGTGGCGCGCCACGGATTGCCGTCGGCTCGCTTGCCGCGCACGAGGCTCCACGCCAGGTTGAACAGGAACAGCAGCTGCGCCGCCGCGACGATCAGCGCAACGATGGTGATGAAGGTGTTGAGCGTCTGCGCGGAATGCGGGATGAAGCTGTAGCCCTGATACGCGTAATACCGTCGCGGCATGCCCAGGATGCCGAGATAGTGCATCGGGAAGTAGATCGCGTAGGTCCCGACGAAGGTGATCCAGAAGTGCGCGCGCCCGAGCGTGTCGTCGAGCATGCGGCCCGTCACCTTCGGGTACCAGTGGTAGAGGCCGCCGAACACGACCAGGATCGGCGACACGGCCATCACCATATGGAAGTGCGCGACCACGAAGTACGTGTTCGACAGCGGAATGTCGACGCTCACGTTGCCGAGGTAGAGCCCGGTCAGCCCGCCCAGCACGAACGTGCTGATGAAGCCGATGGCGAACAGCATCGGCACGGTCAGGTGGATGTCGCCGCGCCACAGCGTCAGCACCCAGTTGTAGACCTTGAGGGCGGTCGGCACCGCGATGATCAGCGTCGTGGTCGCGAAGAAGAAGCCGAAATACGGATTCATGCCGGCGATGAACATGTGGTGCGCCCAGACCACGAAGCTCAACGCGCCGATGATCACGATCGCCCACACCATCATCCGGTAGCCGAAGATGCTCTTGCGCGCGTGCGTGCTGATCAGGTCAGACGCGATGCCGAAGGCCGGCAACGCGACGATGTAGACCTCCGGATGCCCGAAGAACCAGAACAGGTGCTGGAACAGCAGCGGGCTGCCGCCGGCGTGCCTGAGCGTCTGCCCCATCGACACCACGGCCGGTATGAAGAAACTGGTGCCGAGCGTCCGGTCGAGCAGCATCATCACCGCCGACACGAACAGCGCCGGGAACGCCAGCAGCGCCATGATGGTCGCGATGAAGATGCCCCATACCGTGAGCGGCATGCGCATCAGCGTCATGCCGCGCGTACGTGCCTGCAGCGTGGTGGTCACGTAGTTCAGGCCGCCCATGGTCGCCGCGACGATGAAGATCGCCAGCGACACGAGCATCAGCACGATGCCCCACTCGACGCCCGGCGTGCCGGGCAGGATCGCCTGCGGCGGATACAGCGTCCAGCCCGCGCCGGTCGGCCCGCCCGGCACGAAGAAGCTCGCGAGCAGCACCAGCACGGCCAGCAGGTAGACCCAGTAGCTCAACATGTTGAGAAACGGGAACACCATGTCGCGCGCGCCGAGCATCAGCGGAATCAGGTAGTTGCCGAAGCCGCCCAGGAACAGCGCCGTCAGCAGGTAGATCACCATGATCATCCCGTGCATGGTGACGAACTGGTAGTAGTGGTTGGCGTCGATGAAGTCGAACTTGCCCGGAAACCCGAGCTGCAGCCGCATCAGGTCCGACAACACGAGGCCGACCAGCCCGATGGCGATGGCCGTCAGCGCATACTGCACCGCGATGACCTTGTGGTCCTGGCTCCAGACATAGCGCGTCCAGAAGCTGTGCGGGAGGTGGTCGCTATGTGCGTAGGACATGACGTCTGCTCCATCAGGGCTGGGCCGCGGTGTTGGCGGGCGGCCCGCCTTGCGCCTTGATATAGGCCACCAGCGCGGCCAGCTCCTGGTCGCTCAGGTCGAAGTGCGGCATGATCGGCGAGAAGCCCTTCACGACGCGGGCCGTCGGGTCGCGGATGAACGCGCGCAGATAGGCTTCGTCCACCTTCGCGGTGCTGCCGTCGGCCATCGTCTCGGTCTTGCCGTACAGGCCCTTCCAGGTCGGGCCCACGCGCGGGCTGCCGTCCACGGTATGGCACGCGACGCAGCCCTTGGCCGCCGCGAGCGTCTTGCCGAGGTCGGCAAGCGCCTGCGCGCTGCCGCCGGCGGCGGCCGGTGCTGCCTGCACCCGCGCCTGCTGCCGCTGCGCGAACGTGGCCTGCTGCACCAGCCAGCGCGCGAACGACGCTTCGTCTTCCACCACCACCACGCCACGCATGTTCGAGTGCCCGATGCCGCAGAGCTGCGCGCACAGGATGTCGTAGCGCCCTGCCTTGGTCGGCGTGAACCAGAAGGTGGTCACCATGCCGGGCACCATGTTCATGCGCGCCCGGAACGGCGGGACATAGAAGTCGTGCAGCACGTCGCGCGATCGCGTCAGGACCTGGATCGGCCGGTTGAGCGGCAGGTGCACCTCGGGCGTCTCGATCAGGTAGTTGTCGCGGCCGTTGGGATCGGCCGGGTTCAGCCCGAACGGGTTGTCGTTGCCGATGAAGCGCACGTCCGTCGTGCCCAGCTTGCCGCCGGGCCCGGCGAAGCGGAAGCGCCATTGCCATTGCTGGCCGAGCACCTCCATCTGCAGCACGTTGCGCGGCGGCCGGACATAGTCCGCGTAGACGAAGAGACCGGGCGCCAGCAACGCCGCCACGCCGACAGCGGTCAGGCCGATCAGCCACCATTCGAGCCGCCGGTTGTGCGGCTCGTAGGCCGCGCGATGCCCGCTGCGATGGCGGTAGCGCACCAGTGCGATCGCGATGAACAGGTTGATTGCGATGAACAACACGCCGGTAATGACGAGCGTGATCGTCAGCATGTCGTCCATGCGCACCCAGTTCGATGCAATCGGCGTGATCCACCAGGGACTGGCAAAGTGAAACCCCACCGCCAGCATGACGATCAGGATCAGGGCAATCGCAAGCGCCACAGGCCGCCTCGCTGCATGTCACTCGCCGGAGCCAGCCGCAATCGCGTGCTCCGGCGTCGTCGTGCCGCCCTGCCGTCCTTCGAATTGTTTTCACCGGCAGTGCGCCAGGACCGATTCTCCCGGCGTTGTTAGCGGCCCTAAATAAAAGGTAGATCGCTCCCCCGTATCGTGCAAGGCAGTGCATGGGCTGCACACGCCCTTGTACGAACCGCACGAACGACGGTGTCGCATGGCTGTGTCGCGTGCGACGATGCCATGCGAAACGGGCGCCCGTTCTTCAGGGTCGGCGCACCGGAACACTCGCGCCGCGTCAGTCCGCGGCGTTCCGCTCGCGCCGCCGCTCCAGCATGCCGTAAGTGACCGCGGCCACCACGCCGAACAGCAGGTTGGCCAGCAAGGGTCCGGAACCGCGTTCCGAGATGAACCACGGGAACACGGCTGTCATCACATGGAAGTTCCACCCGTACGCGACGATCCCGAACGCCAGCCCGATGACAGCCTCCATGCCCACGCTCGAATCGAAGCGGAACGGCGCCATGATCGCGGCGAGCATCATCCCCATGATCGCGCCGAGCACGTAGTGCAGCAGCAGCGCCATCGCGACGATCTCCAGGTTGAATTGCGACATCTGACCGAGCGCGCTGCGGCCCATCACCATCGCCGCGATCTTGTGGGTCGGTTGCCACGGGCTTTCACCGATCACCAGCGTCGACCAGAAGAATTCCAGCGCGATCACAAGCGCGCCGCCCGCAAGACCAGCCACGGCAGCGCAAAGCCAGTCGGGGGTGCGCCGCTCCCAATGGTGTGATTGCATGTGCAGTTCCATACGACCTCCTTGCAGACGGTTCTACCTCTGCGCCCAAGTTCGGAAGGCGCCGCGCGCGTCGGGTCGGATGCACGTCCGTTGCGCGCTTCATCAGGGCATAAAGGCGGCGGACACGTTGCGCCGGTTCGGCATCAGCGCGTCACGCAGGCCTTGGTCACGGCAACGCGACAATGCGCCCGGCGATACGCGTCGACGCGATCGGGCATCGTGCATGCCGGTATTCGCATATCAGGGAAAGATCGGTGTCGTGGACTCGCCCCCCTCCAGGTCCGCCTGCGGAAAATGCTGGGCGACCATCTGCTCGATTTCCTGCTCTCGCAATGCCGGCACATCGGCCATGATCAGGATCTGGCCGTCCTTGATCGCTTCACGAAATCGCTCGAGTCGCGCGTTCGGCTCGGCAATGCCGATCATCGCGGCCGTCCACGCGCCGAAGCCCGCCCCCACTACCGTCAATGCGACAACAGCGCCGCCCGCGATCACGAGTTCCGCAGGGGGAAACACCAACGCGACGAGGCCGATCAGCGCGCCCGTCGCGCCGCCGAACGCGACGCCGCGCTCCAGTGCGTGCACGACATCGCTGCTCTGCAGCAAGGATGCTTCGGGTAACTGATCGAGTGTGACGCTGTGATTGGCGAGGACATGGATATGACGCCAGGTGATTCGCGCGCGCAGCAAGTCATCGACGATCGCCTTCGCCATCTGCGTATCGGGTACGAGGAAATAAAGGCGTCTCATGTTGGCACCCCTTTTTGCCGTGAACTGCTCTCTCCATTCTAGGTCAGCATCGGCGACGTGGTAGGTGCACGCAGGGCCATTCGCCCCTGATTGACGCTATCCGCGCTTGCGCAACGGCGCCAGCAAGTCCCTCAGGCCGTTGTGATCGATTTCGTGCATCAGCGCCAGCTGCCGGCCGATTTCTCCACGCGGGAACCCTTCGCGGGCCAGCCAGTTGAGGTAAGGCCCGGGCAGGTCGGCCAGGAGCCGGCCCTTGTACTTGCCGAAGGGCATGGTGACGGTGACGAGGTGTTCAAGGTCTGGGGTTTGCATGCGCGTATTGTGCACGGCTTTCCGCTCCTGTCGCGCGCCGGGCCAATGCGCGGCCTCCGGCAACAACCTCGCGGACAGGACGCTGCAAACCGCCTGAGCCCCTTTTCCGGCCTGCTAGACTGGAATTCCCCCCTTGCAAACGATGGAGGGAATCATGTTGTCCGTCTACGTCGTGAAGACCGGCGAGCAGTTCCTCTGCACCGCCGAGGATGGCGATATCGGCATGGCGCCGGCGGTTGAAGACGCCACGTCGTTTCGTTCGTATGAAGAAGCGGAAAAGGCGGCGCACGTGCATGCCGATCCCGGATACGAAATCGTGGCCGTTTGCGTGCTCAGACACTGACGCTGCGGGCGCCGACGGACCCACGTCATCGGCGCCTCAACCCGGCCCGAAGGCCGGTCATGCAGCATCAGCCTGCCTTGCTCGCCGCCCCCTTCCCGCCGAACGCCTCGCACCCCGGCTTGTCCCACCGCGTATTGGCAACGCGGTTATCCGAATCGAACTGCATCTGGCAGTTCGACCGGGAACGTGACGACAACGCGCGGATCGTCCGCCTGCGTGCGCGCAACGAGATCCGCGTAGATCGTCGTCGCGCGCCATCGTCATTCATGACGCCTCGCAGGTATCTGCCGCCACCTTCCCGGCAAAGCACCCCTTCGCGCCCCTCCTCGCTGGTCGTCTTCGGCTCCATTTCGACGCATCACGCCGGCAGGTAAAAATTCCCTTGAGACATCTTGTTGCATCCCTTTTTACCTGCGCTGTATTTCATACGACGAATTCACAAAATGTCACAATCGCGTGCATTATCGTTGCTTTATATTGCTTAACCGTTTGTTCCATAAATCAAAACGCAAACGTTTGCCCGCACGCAAAAAGCAGGTTTGCGGGTGCCGGTCGAGGAACCAGGATAATTGGGGTGCATGAATGCGCATATTGGTTGTGGAGGATGATCCCGTTCAGGTCGAGGAAGTGCAAAACGCACTGGCGCCGTTCCGCCATACGATCAAGGTCGTCGTCGATGGCGAACAGGCGTTGCGGTTTCTGCGATCCGAATCGGTCGACGCAGTCGTGCTCGACTGGCACTTGCCCAGCGTGACGGGAATCGAAGTCCTGAACTGGATTCGCACGCGCGCCGATGTCGAATACGGCGTGCTGTTCCTTACCAGCCGTGTCGACGAACTCGATGTCGTCAGGGCGCTGGAGGCCGGCGCCGACGATTATCTGAGCAAGCCGTTCCGCGCCGACGAACTCGCCGCACGAGTCAACGCGTTGTTGCGCCGGGTCGCGCGGAACGTGAAGCGCGACGAGCCGATCCGGGCAGGCCAATACGTGCTGGATCCGGTGGAGCGTGCCGTTCGGCTTCGTGACACCACGATCGAATTGACGACGAAGGAATTTCAGCTCGTCGCGTGCCTGTTTCACAATCTCGGCAAGATCATGTCCCGCGAGTTGCTGGCAACGACAGCCTGGGGACGCGAACTCGGGACGGAGTCGCGTTCGCTCGATACGCATATCTATCGCATCCGGCAAAAATTGAAGCTCGGCGTCGAGAACGGCTTGCGTCTGTCGGCCATCTATACGCTGGGTTACCGACTGGATCAGATCAAGGCATCGGTCGACATGCCGTGCGACGCCGGCATGCTGGTCGAAGACCGGGCTTGAGCATGCGTCGCATGTCGTAGGGCGCGTCGACGGCACGAGGCATCGCCCCCTACGGGGCCAGGCATCTGCTCCTGCCCGGAAAATCCGGGCACGCCCGGTGCGAAGACGCCGTCGCCTCCAGTCGCATCCGTCCTTTAGAAATTACGGTCTCCTCTGTTTCTATCCGGAAATCCGATGTCGATGTCGATTTGGCTGCCCGTTCAATCGGCGTGCGCTCGCCGCCCCCCCTGCCGATCTAGGTCGGTTCGTTCGCGATAGATGGGTGTTTCAATCCACCGCAACGGACCGGTGTCATCGTCGTTCCACAGTTTTCGCAAGGGTGACAAATGTTCACTTTTTGATTTTCAAATCCTCTCCTAACATCTATCCATCGCAATACCCATCAAATTGAATTCATTAAATCCGAAAATAAATTACCAAATTTTCGTCGAAACAATGGATTTTGATTTTTTAAAGATGAGCGCCATGACGGCACTCCCATCTGAAAAGCAATCAGGCATAGCAGCGGGTTTATAAAGTAACGGCGCCCCATCGCCGGTCGTGATTTGTTCCTATCGAGATGCCGAGATGTCGAACCTCCCGAGACGATCCATGGTCGTCAAAAGTGCCTGCCGTTGCACAGGACATCGCTCACCCGGATCGGCCTGCGTCGCCGAGGACAAGGGTGACATTCGCACACGCCCGTCATCCCGGAGCCGATGGGGTGATACCCGCTTCCGTAAGACGCGCGGCCATTTCACGCCCCTTCAAAATCAACTCTTCCATACGAAAAATAAACTCCACCACCTCAATCCTTGACGATCAATTTCGGATCGAATCACTGATCGATTATGAAGTTGTTTTTACTTCAACCATAAAATTAGCATCACTACATAATTTACTCCAACAGAACGTGATCATTTCACATGGAGCATCAACATGAACAGAATGCACAAGATCATATGGAGCAAGACGCGCGGTGCGCTGGTCGCGGTATCGGAAGTCGACGGGGCCGGCGGAAAAGGGAAACCGGGGGCGTCGGGCACCGTCGACCGACGCGGCAAAGCCGTTGAGCGTGAATTCACCGCCAAGCATCGTGCATCGGCTGCCCTGTCGATCGAACGCATACAGCAACCGTCCCGGCGGGCGATCGTCGCCGCTTCGATCGGCCTCTTCGCCATAGGCACGCCTACGTTAGGGTATGCACAGGCACAAGGGGCCGCCACGTTGAACGGCTTCAACTGCGGCGCGGCTGCCGCAACCACCAACGCGATTGCTGCCGGGTGCTCAGCCAATGCCGCCGGGCAGGGATCGATGGCACTCGGTTTCGCAGCCGGTGCCGGCGGCGGCAATGCAGTGGCCGTCGGGGAAAACTCGCAGGCAAACGGGAACGCCGCGACTGCGATTGGTGCCGCGACGATCGCGACGTCCAGCGGTGGCGTAGCGCTCGGGGTACGAGCCGCAGCCACTGGATCGGGCAACTCGATCGCAATCGGCTCGAATACCGGTGCGAGCGGGTTCAACGCGACGGCGATCGGTGCCACCGCCATTGCGAGCGACACAGGCGCAAGCGCATTCGGGCAGGCCTCGACGGCGTCCGCCAGCAGCGCGACCGCCATCGGCGGCAGCGCCACGGCAAGCGGTATTGGCGCAACCGTCATCGGGCATGCGTCGGTAGCGACCGGCACGAACGCCTCCGCCCTCGGCACGTCGGCCGCCGCCACTGCGGAAAACGCGAACGCACTGGGCGATTTCGCCACGGCGTCCGGCGTCGGCAGCACGGCATTGGGTCCGGGCGCCCGTGCGAGCGCCGACAACGCCGTAGCCGCCGGATTGAACGCGGCCGCTTCCGGCATTTCATCGATTTCGCTCGGAAACGCGTCGGTTGCATCCAACAATTCCGCGACGGCACTCGGCGCCGGAAGCACCGCATCGGGCGATCATTCGACCGCGTTCACGACGCTGTCGACTGCAGCAGGCGATTATTCGATCGCCGTGGGCTTCAAATCGATCACGACGAACACCGCCGCCGCCGGCATGGCGCTCGGCTCGGGTGCGTCGGTCAGCGGCGCGTCCGGCATCGCGATCGGCGTCAACAGCGGCGTGTCCGGTACGAGCTCGATCGCAATCGGCCCCGGCGGCACGGCCGGCGTCCCCGGCTCCGGCACGCAGGCAACCGGCGATCAGGCGGTTGCGCTCGGCAACAACGCGCTCGCCAGCGGCCTCCATTCCCAGGCATCCGGCAATCAGGCAACGGCCAGCGGAACGAGTTCGATCGCCATCGGCGATACCGCCACGGCATCCACGCTGTCCGGCATTGCCGTCGGCAACCTGGCCACCGCTGCCGGCGTCTCTGCCGTTGCACTTGGCTCAGGTTCGACCGCCAGCGCCGACAACACGGTGGCCGTCGGCATCAATGCGAAAGCCGCCAGCGTCGCTGGCGTCGCGATCGGCTCGACGTCCCAGGCGCTTGCCGCATCGACCGTCGCGATCGGCGACACCAACACCGTCGCCGCGGCCGCAGGCACCGGCTCCATCGCCGGCGGCCACAACTCGCAAGTGACGGGCGGCACCGGCGCCGTCGCACTCGGCGAAGGGCAGACCGCGAGCGGCAACGGCGCGGTGGCGATCGGCGATCCGAATACGGCCACCGGTAACGGCGCAGTCGCGATGGGCGCCAACAACACCGCGAACGGCAACGGCGCGATCGCGCTGGGCAACACGAACGTCGCGACCGGACAGGGCTCGGTTGCGCTCGGCAACACGTCGCAGGCCAATGTCGCGGGAGCGATCGCGATCGGCGATTCGGCCAACGTCCAGGCCGCTGCAACAGGCGGCGTCGCGCTCGGATCGGGCGCGACGGCAAGCGTGGCCAACAGCGTCGCGCTGGGCGCGAATGCGGCGACCACCGCGGCCACGCCGACGTCGAATGCCGTCATCGGCGGCGTGACCTACAACTTCGCAGGCGCCGCACCCGCAGGCGTCGTGAGCGTCGGCGCGCCGGGCGCGGAACGACAGATCCAGAACGTCGCGGCCGGCCAGTTGAGCGGCACCAGCACCGACGCGGTCAACGGCTCGCAGTTGTTCGCCACCAATCAGCAGGTCACGTCGAATACCACCGCCATCTCGAACATCAACAACGGCGCAGGCATCAAGTATTTCCACGCGAATTCCACCGATCCCGACTCGACGGCGAGCGGTGCCGATTCGGTGGCAATCGGCGGCAACGCGCAAGCGACGCAGCCGAATTCGGTCGCGCTCGGTTCGAATGCGGCGACCGTCGCCGCGACCCCGACCGCCAGCGCCGTCATCGGCGGCGTGACCTACAACTTCGCAGGCGCCGCACCCGCAGGCGTCGTGAGCGTCGGCGCGCCGGGCGCGGAACGACAGATCCAGAACGTCGCGGCCGGCCAGTTGAGCGGCACCAGCACCGACGCGGTCAACGGTTCGCAGTTGTTCGCCACCAACCAGCAGGTGACGGCGAACACGACGGCCATCTCGAACATCAACAACGGCGCCGGCATCAAGTACTTCCACGCGAACTCGACGGCTCCCGACTCGTCGGCGACCGGCACCGATGCCGTGGCGATCGGCGGCAACGCCCAGGCGACACAGCCGAACTCGGTCGCGCTCGGTGCGAATGCAACGACCACCGCGGCCACCCCGACCGCCAGCGCCGTGATCGGCGGTGTAACGTACAACTTCGCGGGCGCCGCGCCTGCGGGTGTCGTGAGCGTCGGCTCGGCGGGCGCGGAACGACAGATCCAGAATGTTGCCGCCGGCCAGTTGAGCGGCACCAGCACGGACGCAGTCAACGGCTCGCAGCTGTTCGCCACCAACCAGCAGGTCACGTCGAATACCACCGCCATCTCGAACATCAACAACGGCGCCGGCATCAAGTACTTCCACGCGAATTCCACCGATCCCGACTCGACGGCGAGCGGTGCCGATTCGGTGGCAATCGGCGGCAACGCGCAAGCGACGCTCGCGAATTCGGTCGCACTCGGCGCGAACGCGACAACGACCGCGGCCACGCCGACGTCGAACGCCGTCATCGGCGGCGTGACCTACAACTTCGCGGGCGCGACGCCCGCAGGCGTCGTGAGCGTCGGCTCGGCGGGCGCGGAACGACAGATCCAGAACGTCGCCGCCGGCCAGTTGAGCGGTACCAGCACCGACGCAGTCAACGGTTCGCAGCTGTTCGCCACCAATCAGCAGGTGACGTCCAACACGACGGCCATCTCGAACATCAGCAACGGTGCCGGAATCAAGTACTTCCACGCCAATTCGACGCTGGCCGACAGTCAGGCGACCGGCACGGACAGCATTGCCGTCGGCCCTCAGGCAGTGGCGAGCGCAGCCAGCAGCCTTGCAGCGGGCACCGGTGCGCAGGCGAGCGCGGCGAACGGCGTAGCACTCGGCGCGCAGACGGCCGTTTCGATCAACGGCGGTGTCGCGATCGGCTCGGGCTCCGTGTCGGATCGCGCCATCGCGGCAGGCAGCGGCACGATTCCGGCCGGCAGCCACACGGTGCCGTTCAATACGTCCGACGCGACCCTGCTGGGCGCCGTGTCGTTCGGCAGCGCATCGGGCAATACCTACCGGCAACTGGTCAACGTGGCCGACGGGACCGATGCGCACGATGCGGTAACGGTCCGGCAGTTGACCGGCGCGCTGCAATCGTTCTCCGTGACGCCGACGATGTACTTCCACGCCAACTCGACCGCAGCCGATTCGCTCGCCGTAGGCGCCGAGTCGATCGCGGTGGGACCCACGACGGTCGTCAACGGAGATAACGGCGTCGGGATCGGCAACGGTGCGATCGTGCAGCAAACGGCGCCCGGCGGCGTGGCCATCGGCCAGGCCGCGAATTCCGGGCAGGCCGACGCCATCGCGCTCGGCAGCGGCGCGAACGCAACAGGGCCGCAATCGATCGCACAGGGCGCCAACGCCGTCGCCGGCACGTCGGGCGGTATCGCGATCGGCTCGGGGGCAAACAGCAGCGCAGCCGACGCCATCGCGCTGGGCTCGGGCGCCAGCGCGAACTTCGCGAACAGCATCGCGCTCGGCGCAGGATCCGTCACGACGGTCGGTGCGCAGTCGAACTACATTGCTTACGGCTTGAGCAGCCCGCAATCGTCGGCCGGCGAAATCAACATCGGCAACCGCAAGATCACCGGCCTCGCCGCCGGCTCGGCCGGCACCGACGCAGTCAACGTCAGCCAGCTCGAAGCCGTCAACCAGAACCTGACGACCCTGATCCAGAACATCAGCAATACCAACGGCGGGACCGGCGGCTTCCCCTCGACACCGGGATCGTCGACCCCGCCTGCGTCGACGGGTTCGAACTCGTCGGCCGGCGGCAACGGCGCCGTCGCGTCCGGCTCGAACAGCACGGCGGTCGGCAACGGCTCGACCGCGTCCGGCACCGGCTCGACGACGATCGGCGCGGGCGCGACGTCCTCCGGCAACAGCTCCGTAGCGATCGGCTCGGGAAGCAACGACGGTGGCCGAAACAACGTCGTCTCGATCGGCACGGCGAATTCGACGCGGCAGCTCACAAACGTCGCGGCCGGCACCGCGCCGACCGATGGCGTGAATGTCCAGCAGCTGAATGCCGCCGTCGGAAACGCGAATGCGTATACCGACGCGAAGATTCAAAGCCTGCGACGCGACGCGGACGGCGGCACCGCCAGTGCGATGGCCGTCGCGGGGCTGCCGCAGCCGTCCGGACCGGGCAAGAGCATGGTCGCGATCGCCGGCAGCGTCTATCGCAGCCAGTCGGGCCAGGCAATCGGCATCTCGACGATCTCCGAAAACAATCACTGGATCTATAAGGCCGCCGTCACGACCAACACCCGCAACGACTACGGCGCCGTGATCGGCGCGGGTTATCAGTGGTGATCGCGGGAAAACCGATGTCCTGCAGCGATATGCGGCAGCGGCCCGCAACGAGCGATCGTTGCCGCCGCGCCGGATACGCGGCTCCTTATACGATGAGAGACTGATCATGAAAATCCAATGGGTACTTGCGTTGTCTGTCGCCTTGTTTTCCGTTGCATCACTGGAAGGCTGTGCCGTCGACGGACCGCCCCGCTTTCCGGATCCGCAATCCGCCAGCCCGAAAGGCGGCACGTTCGTGAACGTGGACAACCTGCGTAACGTCGGGCCCGGCCTGAACAAGGACCAGATGTTCGATCTTCTCGGCCCCCCTCACTTCAACGAGTGGTTCGTCGGGAGTCGTGTCTGGAACTACCTGTTCGACTTCCGCCGCGGCAACGAAGTCGTCGCGTGTCAGTACCAGGTGCGATACGACGCGCACATGAAGGTGAGCGACACCTACTGGCGCGATCCCGCATGCGCGGACTTCGTGCGGCCGAAATCGGCCGCGCCGGCAGCTGCGGCACAGCCGCCGGCCTCGACGCTCGAGCAATTCACGTTGCAGAGCGACGCGCTGTTCGCGTTCGGCAAATCGAGCGTCGAATCGATGCAGCCCGCCGGCAGGGCGCAGCTCGACGATGCAATCGAACGAATCAAGCGTCACCAGGCGATCACGCGAATCGCCGTCGTCGGTCATACCGACCGTATCGGCACCAGCGAGATCAACGAACCGCTGTCGCGCGCACGCGCGCAAACGGTTCGCAGCTATCTGATCTCGCATGGCCTGGACGGCAACGTCATTCAGGCAGACGGCGTGGGGTCGCGCGAGCCTGTCACGCATTGCCCGCCAGGCCGAAGCAGCGCCGTGATCGCGTGTCTGCAACCCGATCGGCGGGTCTCGATCACCGTAAGCGGGCGCGATTGACGGACGGCGACGCCGGTGGCGCCAATCACACTTCGCCCGCGTGACGGGCGCCGCCATTGACCGACAGGACGCGCTTGCGGGCAGCGGGCCGCGCATTGCGCTTCCCCCCGCGTTGCGCGCGACATCCGGCCGCCCGCCGTAACGGCCGCACGCCCGCAAAGCGCCGTACTGCTGCAGCGTAGACGAGCGGCACGGTTCGACGGCGCTTGATTCAGTTACCCGAGCGACAACCCACCAGCAATCCGGATGACGACAATGAGAAGGGTCGGCGTGTATGTGGATGGAAGCAGCATCGACGCAAATGGCGGCCACCAGATGCGATACGAGGTGCTGCGCGCGCTCGCAGGCCGGGCCGACGCCACGATTCAGCGGCTGCATGCGTATCTGAGCGTCGACGAACGCCGCGCCGCGCGCTCCGCCGACTACGATGCGCGGATCAAGGGATATCAGGCGGCGCTCCGCGACAAGGGGTTCCGCGTCACGGTCAAGCCGCTCAGGCACGTTGCAGACGAGGACGGCACCGAGACCGTCAAATCCAATTCGGATCTCGGCATGGCCGTTGACGCGCTATCCGAATCGGACCGGCTGGACACCGTGCTCGTCGCAACCTGCGACGGCGATTTCGTCGAAGTCGTGCGAGCACTTCAGAAGAAAGGCTGCCGGGTCGAAGTCCTCGGTTTCGACAACGTGCCGTTCGAGTTGCGCGATACCGCCGACCAGTTCATCAGCGGCTATCTGGTCCCCGGCCTGCTTCCGGTTCGCGATGCGGCCGCCGGCTTGTCCGCCTGGGGCCAGGTCGGCTCGCGCGTGCGCGGCGTGTGCAACCGGTTCGAGCCGGATGACGGATACGGTTTCATCGCGTTCTGGGCAACGTTGCCCGATACGCCGCTGCTCGCGGCGGCCGAAACGAGTCCGGCCTACTTTCGCGGCAGCAGTCTCCAGGATCCGTCAGTTCTCTCACGGCTGCCCTCCAGAAACACGATCCTGGAATTCGACCTTGCCATGCCCGCGAAACAGACCGGCGCGCCTGAAGCGCGCCGGATCCAGGTCGTTTCCGCCGCCTAGCGGCCGATGGACCTCTGCCGGCGCCCTACGCGATGCGCAGCAGCCGCGTCGTCGCACGCCGTTGCCGCGGAGAGCGCCTGCCCCGCCTTGTGGTTTACGCAGCTCCTCCAGTACCCGCACCGGGATCAACGCCCCAGCGCGGCGTCGTGATCATGCTTCGACAGAAACATGAGGAAGGTCGTGCCCTCCCCGAGCGTCGACCGGACCTGCAGTTTGCCGCCAAGCGAATCGACGACGGTCTTGACGAACGCCAGACCCAGTCCATGCCCGGACATCGTCGCTTTTCCGTCCAGTTGCGTGAACTCGCGAAACAGCTTTTCCTGGTCGCGCTCGGATATGCCGGCGCCATAATCCGTCACGGCGATCTTCACGTGTCGATCCGTTGCCGACAGTTCCACGTCGACCGTAGACGCTTCCCGACCGAACTTGATCGCGTTGCCGATCAGATTGACGAATGCCCGCCGCAGCAGCTGCACATCGGCGATCGTACTGAGCCCGGGCTCCGCCATCAGGTTGACGGTCGTGGATTTCGCGCTCGCCTGCGGCAGCAGATCGTCGACGGCATCGCCAAGCACCAGTGCGGGATCCACGGCGGTCAGCTTCGGCGGCAGATTCTCGGCCCTGGCAAGAAAGAGGAAATCGTCGGACAGGCTGAGCGCGCGCGTCGCATACTGCGAGACCAGTTCCGAGAAACGTTGTGGCGTGTACCGCGACGGATCCCGCTGTATCTGGGAAACGAGCGCGAGAATCGAGGCCTGCGGAGACCGCATGTCATGCGACAGGAATCGCAAGGCCATGTCGCGCTGCCGTTCGGCCATCCGCACGGACGAGACGTCCGCGACATGAAAGACCAGCGCATTCTCGCCGTAAACGGACGGGCGGATCGGCGCGCACTTGATCAGCAGCGAGCGGCCCCATCGGGCATTGGCAATCTCGATCCCCTGATCGAGCTGGGATTTCGTCTGCGCCGACAGCGCATCGCCATCGGGCCAGTCATCCAGCGACGCCATTGCCTGCGCGACAAATTCACTCGCCCGATGCGACGCGGTGATCTGAAACAGCACGTCCGAGACCAGCCGTCCCACCGGCGGCCCGCCGGAAACCGAATGCTCGTCGAGATCCGCGCACCATGCGGCGATTCGCTCGTTCGCCAGCAGGACGACCCCGGCAGCCGACGCAATCAGCGTTGCCTCCGGAAGACTGTCGACCCATGCATCGATCAGCGCACGATAACGACGCACCCGCACCTCAAGATTCGCAGTCCTGTCAAGTTGCCGGCGAACCGGGTCCATGGACCGCACGGCCTCCGCCGGCTCCACATGCAGCGACGGTTCTGCAGCCATCCGGTCCGCCAGGCGGCCAATGAAGCGCGACAACACTTCGACGCATCGCCAAAACCACAGCAAGCAGGCAAGTCCGCACATCAGCATGCCGGTGGCGGGCGGCAACGCCTCGCCTCCGAAAACGAACATGACGAACGAGATCCCCGCAATCGCACCGGCAACCCCGAGCGACGCAGCCAGGCCTGTGCGAGGACCGAACCGGAAGAGCAACAGGCACGTCAAGCAAACAACGGTCTCGTTGAAGAGCAGCACCCACGTGAGACCGATCTGGCGCGCCGGCGCATCCGATGCGCCGGCTGCCGCGACGACTTCGCCGATCGGCAAGGTAGCGTCCGGCGACACGATCGCCCCGCTGTCCGGGTTCTCGATCGCCGCGCGAATCAGGACCACGCTGCCGCGCAGACGGCTCGACGGCACCTTGCCGTCCAGCACATTGACGTACGAGTAGAGTGCGCAAGGTCCGCCCGCGTGAAACGCAGTGTCGCGCACGCAGGCGTTGCCGGCCGCCCGCGCCTGCGTCCGTCCGGCGTCGCGGCTTGCCGTCCCACCGATGGCCGAATGGCCGGCGCGAATGCGTGCGACGTCCCGCAGGCCGGTCAGGTCGAAACTGACGACCGCGACGCCGCTTCCGGCGAGCCGCTCCATCATCCGCTCCCGTGTTTCCACGCTGAACGGCCAGTCGCCCAGGCGCCCGGTCGTACGATCGTCGACCATGATCACCGCGAGCGGCTTGATGGCTCCGTGTTGGACGGACTGCGACACGAACCCGAACCACGCCCGGTCGATGTGATGCAACGCGGACGTCGCTGTCAGCACCACGCATACCAGAACAAGCGCAGACGTCAGGCGCATCCATTCCATCGAGCGTGGCGAGGACGCATGCCCGGTCGCCCGTTTTCCCTCATCACATGAACGGCGCCGCCCCGGCCCCAAAAATCTTCCGAACATGTCGATTAGATGACGCCCCATCGATATTGCATTGATCGACGTTTGAAATAACCCTATCCAACGCCAAGAACTCATTTCAAAAAGCATTGACAAACGATGCAAACCGAACGTGCATTACGACTTATCCACCGCTCTCCACCCTGCACGAGCCTCGCCGACACGCCCTGCCATTCTGACTCGGCCCAATACATTTCGCAATTAACATGCAATTATTATACGTTATTTATTTTCTCAATTAAATTTAATATTTAATTACAATTAAATTTACATTCAATGAAAGCTCTACCCCACCCTCATCAGCCAGCACGAACTACTGAATTTCGGTATATTCAAGCGCAATACCGGTAAAAATTGCGCCAATCCGAATCCCAAAAAACCAACACGCCATCACAATCAATATCAATTAATCAAACACAAGCATCAATGCAAAAAGATATTTGCACTCACAATTATAATTCAATAAAAACCAAGCCAACGATACGACTATTGGTAACTGAATTTACATTTGTTCGTTTTTCACAAGTTGAAAATTTTCAACTCACTCCATAGAATGAATCAACCGAAAACATCTTCCCCATATTTCAATCGGCCTACCCTACTTCATGAGTCACCCATTCGCGTCAACTGATCCACTCGACGATGCCGCGCGAGGACTTCGTCAGGACGAGTTCTTTTTCCTCCTCCAACCCAAATTTGCACTCCACGGGGTTCGCCTGGCGGGCTTCGAATACCTGATGCGCTGGCATCATCCGGAGCGTGGGGTCCTGGAACCCGCGTCGTTCATCAGCATGATCGAGGATTCATGCCTTGCCACCGGATTCACGGACCTGCTCACCCGGCGCGCGGCGTGCAGGCTGGCGCAGTGGAAGGCGGCGGGGTACGGCGAGTTGTCGCTCGCGATCAATTTGTCGCCGTCCGAGCTCGGGCACGCGGATTTTCCCGCGCAACTTTCCGCACGGCTGGCGTCGCTTGGGCTCGAGCCAGGCCGTGTCGAAATCGAACTGACCGACGTCGTCCCCCCCGCCCGGCTCGATTGGCTGGTGGAAGCCATCCATGCGGCGCAGGCGATCGGCGTGCGCATCGCACTGGATGACTTCGGAGCCGGCTTCAACTCGCTGACGCTCCTGCAGCAGTTGCCGGTGGATATCGTCAAGTTCGATCGATCGCTGATTCGCGAGGTGCTGCAAAACGGCGAGTCCATGCGGATTGTCGAAACCCTTGTGCAGCTTGCGAAAAGTCATGGCAAACACGTTGTAATGACGGGCATCGAAACCGCCGAACAGTTCGAATGGGCAAGCACACTGCCGGACGTCGACGGCCAGGGTTTCTACCTCGGCGAGCCGCTTCACGAAACCGATGTCGACGCTTTCATTGCCGAGCATCATCGCCGGATCCGTTTCTCCTAGCATCCACGCGCCTGCAGGCCGATCTCGCCCCATCGTCGGAGCACCGGGTGCCGCAACACGGCGAACGATGCGACATGCAACGACGCCTTCAGAACGCGGGGCACCGTTTACGCTCCGATCAGGCGGTTCTTTCGAGCCGCTGCTTGCGACATGCAGCCAGCATAAGACGGCGTTCCGAGGACGCAAAGTGAACTTTTGTCACTTTCTCGAGCAAATCCGCAGGATTCCCACATATCAGGACAACGCCGGTTCGGCGTACCCGAGACAGCCGCGATCCGCGCCCACGTCGCACCGTACCGACGCGCACGCCGATACGGTGCGCGTCGACTACCACCGGATCAACGCCGCGCCCCACGTGAATCCCGAGCCCATTGCAGGCGTCAGAACGAGATCGTTCTCCTTGATGCGCCCGTCGGATACGGCTTCGCAGAGCGCGAGCGGAATCGACGCTGCCGATGTGTTGCCGTGCTTGCTGACGGTGAGGACGACCTTCTCCATCGGGAGGTTCAGTTTTCCGCCGAGCGTTAGCACGATCCGCTGGTTTGCCTGATGCGGGACGATCCAGTCGAGGTCGTCCTGGGTCAGGCCGTGTGCCGCGAGCGCTTCCTGCGACGCGTCGGCGAGGTTGACGACGGCATGCAGAAATACATCGCGACCCTCGAGATGCATCTTGCCGGCGCTCTGCGTCGATGACACCCCGCCGTCCGTGTGAATCTTGTCCCAGTACCGTCCGTCCGAATGCAGATGCGTGGAGAGCACGCCGCGCGGCTTGTCGCCTTCGTTGCGTTCGCCGCGCAACACCAGCGCACCCGCACCGTCGCCGAACAGCACACAGCTATTGCGGTCCTGCCAGTCCACGATACGTGACATCGTTTCCGCCCCGATCACCAGCGCGGTGCGGGCCTGGCCCAGACGGATCATGTTGTCGGCGACCGACAGCGCGAAGACGAAGCCCGAACAGACTGCCTGCACGTCGAACGCAGCACCGCGCCGCACGCCGAGCGCTTCCTGAACACGGACGGCCGTCGCGGGCATCGTGCGATCGGGCGTGCAGGTCGCGAGCACGATGAGATCGACCTCGGCTGCGTCGATGCCGGCGCGATTCAGTGCGGCCCTGGCGGCGCCGATCGCGAGATCGGACGTGTTCTCGCCGTGCGCCGCGATTCTGCGCTCACGGATGCCCGTGCGCTGCGTGATCCACTCGTCCGTGGTGTCGACCATGCGCGCGATGTCATCATTCGTCATGCGGTGCTCGGGCAACGCGGAACCGCAGCCGACGACGCGCGACGTCCATGCGTCCGCGCGATTGATTTGCACCATCTTCCGTACTCCGATTGAAGTCGATGAGGCGCCGGCCGCCTGAACGCTCGCTGCCGGCGTACACGTATTACCAGCTTCCAACGTTCGCGTCTTCACCCGGCTCCGCGGCCGGGATCGTGTCCTTCCGTTGCAGCGAGACGAGATGCGCCGCCAGCGAATTGAAGGTCGGATAGTCGTAAAGGACCGTATCGTCGATCTTGATTCCGAGCCGCTCTTCGAGGAAGAACGCGAGTTCGACGGAATGCATCGAATCGAATCCGGCGTCGGCGAAGGTCTGCTCGAGATCGGTCGGCACCTGAAGATTGTTTGCTTCGGTCCACTCTTGAATCCACGCAAGAATGGCTTCGGCAGTCACGTTCGACCCGTTGACGGCCGCGGCTTGAATTTGATCGCTCATGGTATCGATTCCTTGAAGTCGGATTGAGAACGATGAAGGCACGGCGGCAACGCCGCGCCCGGGAAACCGAAACGCAGTGCCTATGCGGGCGTCGCATGCACACGCGGTTCGTTGTCGGCGCAGCCTCCACCGAGAAAGCGAGCCAGACGCTGCACGGAAGGCTCGCGCACGATGGAGTTGTGATCGTCATCGAACACACCCACCGCCACGCCGCCGCGCGCGAGGCGGCCCAGATGCTGTTCCACCTGGGTGCTCGACACTCCCCGCTTGTCGCGTGCGGCAAGCGCGTATCCGATGCGCGTATGCACCTGTCGGGGTTGATGACAGGCGAGCGCCGCCGCGCTCGCGGCGTGCAGACGCGCGATATGGTCGAACGTCGCGGGGTGGGCACGGCGCCGCACGTCGGCGAGGTAGAAGTCCTGGTCGAGCATGGCGTCGAAACGCGGATCGGCGAGCCATCGATCGACCGTTTGCCTGCCGTCGCCGGACGCGAGATCATCGGCCAGTGCACGCAACCGCAGGGTGAATTCGCCGTCGTGGAGCGGGCTGTCGACGATCATCAGCGGCGGCGCAGTTTCGCCCTCCGCCTCCCATTGCGCGGCCATTTCATGCGCGACGATCCCGCCGAACGACCAGCCGCCGAGCAGATCGGGCTGTCTGCCGTGTATTGCGAGCAAGGCCGCGCGATAGCGCGACGCCAGTTGCGCGATCGAAAGATACTCGGGTGCGTGGCCCTGGTCCGCGTACGGATGGCGGATCGCGACGACCGTCGGATCGCCGGGCCATGACGAAGCCAGTTCCTGATAACAGAGCACGTTTCCGCCGACCGGGTGGACGAGCGCGACGAGCGGCCCGGCCCCGTCGCGCAGCGTCACGACCAGCTCGCGGTCATCGTCCGTCCCGGCGGATTTCCGCATGTCGTTCGACACCGCTTCGCGCGCCGGCATGGCGCCGTTCGTCGTGCCGAACCACGTCGCCAGCGTCCGGAGCGATGCCCCGCGCACAAGCATGGAGATCGGCGGCATCGTGCCGAGCTGTTGATGCAGGCGAACGCGCAGTTCCGTCAATGCAAGCGAGTCGAAGCCCTGGCTGACGAGCGAAAGACCGTCGTCGAGCACGACGGTATCCGGTGCGACCGTCGCCGCGACCGCACGCAGCATCGCGAGCGTCTGCGCGGCATCCGCCGGTGCGGCCTCGACGCGATCCGCCGCTCCCGGTCCCGGCACCCCGGTCCCGTCGTTCGACGCGTTGCCGCCTTGTCGTCGCACCGCGCCGCGCGCGGCCTCCGCAAGGTCCGGGAACGGCAGCTCGAAGCGCTCCGGATCGAACGAGTAACCCGGCGCATCGGCCGGTCGCGGCGCCTTGCCGTACAGCTTGCTCCATGCGATCTTCTGCCCTTCGCTGTAAAGGCGTGCGCAGCCATGCGCGAAGCCGGTCGCCTCGGCTTCCTCGTCTCCCTCCGGACCGTCCGCGAGCGACGCGATCGCACAGTGCCAGTCGCCCCCCGCCGCGGCGCGTGCGAGCTTGGCCAGTGCCGCGCCGGGGCCCACTTCGACGAAGATCGTCCTGCCGTCCGACGCGGCCAGCAGCGCGTCGTGAAAACGCACCGGTTGCTCGACAAGATCGAGCCAGTGCTCGACGCCGGCGATCGCGTCGGTCGCGATGTCGCCCGTGAGCGTGGAGACGATCGGAATCGACGGCGGCGCAAACGTCAGCGGTTCGAGCGCTCGCCGGAACGCTTCGCGCATCGAACGCAACATCGGCGAATGGCCCGGCGTACCGTAGGTCTTGAGCAGCGACACCCGCTTGCCCGCGGCGACCATCGCGTCATGCACCCGCCCGACCGCTTCCGGCGTGCCGCTCACGACCGTCTGCCCCGGCCCGTTGATGCCGGCGACGAACAGATCCGTACCGAACGCGAACCGCCCCGCGAATTCGTCGACGCTGACGGCGACGGCGAGCATCGCGCCGCGCGGCGTCTCGGTATCGAACAGGCGACCACGCGCCTCCACTGCCTTGAGGCCATCGCCAAGCGACATCACGCCGCCGATCACCGCGGCCACGTGCTCGCCGAGCGAATGCCCGATCAGCAGGTCGGGCTGTACGCCCAGCTCCATCCATGTCCGCGCCAGCGCGTAGCACACGACGAAATGGGCAAGTTGCCCCGGATGATGGCGCACCGGTTGCGCGCTGTGGCCGAGAATCGCATCGAGCACGTCGCGCGCCGTCTCGCCGTCGAGCGCGCGCAGGCACACGTCCGCATGTTTGCGGAACAATCCGTTGCCGTTGTAGAGGTTCCCTCCGACGCCTGGCTGCCAGGCTCCCTGGCCTGGCACCAGAAACGCGAGGCGGGGCTTGCGCGGGTGTTCGCCGGCGTGCCATCCCCCGGACGGATTCTCCGCGAGAAAGTCGTCGAGCGCGGCAACGAAGTCCGCTTTCGTCGTGCCGACCAGCGCAACGCGATGGTCGAAATGATCGCGTCGTACGTTCGACGTGTGACACGCATCGCGCAGTGGTGCGGACATGTCCGCGAGCCAGGCCCGCCATGCCGACGCGACACGCCGGCGTGCGTCGGGCGAACGCCCGGAAAGCGTCAGCACGCGTTCGCGGGCAATCGGAGCGCCGAGGTCTGCTACGCGCTCCGGCGCGACCAGAATCAGGTGGACATTGGTCCCGGTGATGCCGAAACCGCTCACGCCGACGACCGTATCGCCCTCGGCGAGCGGCGCTCCCTCGCGCGGAATCTCGAGCTGCGAACCTTCCCAGTGAAAACGCGGGTTCGGTGTCTCGAAGTTCACCTGCGCGGGTACATGGCGGTGCCGCAGGATCAGCATCGCCTTGATGAAGCCGGCCATGCCCGCGGCTCCCTCCAGATGCCCCAGCTGGGACTTCACCGAGCCGACGAGGATCGGCTTGTCGCGCACGACGGCGCGAGCATAGACGTTGCGCAACGCGGAAAGCTCGATCGGATCGCCGAGCGCCGTGCCCGTCCCATGCGCTTCCACGTAGGCGACCGCTTCCGGACGAACGCCCGCGCGCGTCATCGCCCGGCGAATGACGGCTTCCTGAGCCGCACCGTTGGGCGCGGTCAGGCCGTTGCTCGCGCCGTCGCTGTTCACTGCCGAACCGGCCAGCACCGCATCGACACGGTCGCCATGCGATAGCGCGTCGGCAAGCCGCTTCATCACGATCACGCCGCCGCCTTCGCCACGAATGTAGCCGTCGGCGTTCGCGTCGAAGGGACGGCACCGGCCGGAGGGGGACATCGCCTGGAGCCGCGCAATGCCGATCGTTTCCTCCGGCCCCAGGATCAGGTTCACCCCGCCTGCGATCGCCACGTCGCACTCGCCGGCCTGCAGGCTCTGCGCGGCAAGATGGATCGCGACCAGCGAAGACGAACAGGTCGTATCGACGAAGATCGCCGGTCCGTTCAATCCCAGTATGTGCGCGACTCGCCCGGGCGCCATCGCGCGCAGGTTGCCGAGCTTCGAATAGGTGGTGATGCGGGCGGGATCGCCGGACCAGACCGTGCGCCGGCCATAGTCCGCCTCGCCGATCGTCATGAATACCCCGACGTTCGTGCCGCGCAGCCCGCCGGGTGCGACGCCTGCGTTCTCGAGCGCGCCCCAGGTCAGCTCGAGCATCCAGCGCTGTTGCGGATCCATCTCCATGGCCTCGGCCGCCGAAGTACGGAACAGCTTGCGATCGAAGCGGAACGGATCGTCGACATAGCCGGCCACGCGTGAATACGTGGTGCCGGGCTCGTCCGTATCCGGCGAATAAAACGCGTCGATATCGAAGCGTTCGCGCGGTGTTTCGCAAATGGCCGTCTGCCCTGAATTCAGCAGTGCCCAATAGCTCGATGCACTGGATGCCCCGCCGGGGAAGCGGCATGACATGCCGATGACGGCGACGCGTTGCGGATGTGGGTTCGATTGGTCCATCGCATTTTCTCGGCCAGAGGCGTTCATCGGGTCTAGTGGCGCGTTGCCGCGGCGAGATCGTCGCTGCTGCTCGCCTGGACGAGCACGGCCATGTTGCCCGGCAGGTGCCGGTTCGCGCGAATCTTCGCGTGCGCCTCCGGCAAGCGGCTCCACGGAAACACTTCCGACAGGCACGGATCGATCTTGCCGCTCATCACGAGACGGTTCGCCTGTGCGGCTTCCTTGAGGCTCGCGAAGTGACTGCCCTGGATGCGCTTCTGTCGCATCCACACGTAGCGCGCATCGCAGGTCAGGTCGTAGCCGCTCGTCGCCGCGCAGAACACGACCATGCCTCCGCGCTTCACGACATAGCAGGACGGTGCGAACGTATTCCGGCCCGGATGTTCGAACACCATGTCGACGTCGCGCTTCTCGCCGAGCGCGTCCCAGATCGCTTTTCCGAACTTCTTGACCGCATCGACATAGGCCGCGTACGCGGTCTGCGCATCGACCGGCGGTGGCGCGCCCCAGCACGAAAAATTCGAGCGATTGATCGCGCCCACCGCGCCGAGACGCTTGACGAACTCGATCTTCGAATCGTCGGAGACCACGGCGACGGGGCGCGCCCCAACCAGCGCCGCGAGCTGGATCGCCATCGTTCCGAGCCCGCCCGCCGCCCCCCATACGAGTACCGATTGCCCCGCCGAAAGCACGTGCGGCTTGTGGCCGAACAGCATCCGATACGCGGTAGCGAGCGTGAGCGTATAGCAGGCGCTGGCAGCCCATGTGAGGTGTTTCGGGCGCGGCATCAGTTGAGTCGACTGGACGCGCGCGAACTGCGCGAACGAGCCATGAGACGTTTCGTAACCCCAGATCCGTTGCGACGGCGACAACATCGGATCGCCGCCGTTGCATTCCTCGTCGTCGCCGTCGACCTGCGAACAGTGCGCGACCACCTCGTCGCCGACTCTCCACTTCTTCACGTTCGACCCGACGGCCCAGACGATGCCCGCGGCGTCCGAGCCCGTGATGTGATAGGGATCGTCATGCAGGTCCAGCACCGAGAACGGCTGACCGAGGGCGGCCCACACGCCGTTGTAGTTGACGCCGGCTGCCATCACGAGGACCAGAACGTCGTCGGGGCCGAGTGACGGCACGTCGACGATCTCGTTTGTGAATGCCCGCTGCGGCTCCCCATGGTTCTCGCGGCGAATCGTCCACGCGTGCATTCGCTTCGGCACCACACCCAACGGAATCGGCTCACCGATCTCGAACAACTCCGGCTGGTTGCTTCTCGCCTCGACAACCAAGTCAAGTATTTTGGTATCCATATCAATATTCCTGTAAGAGTTGATTCGATAAACAGTGCACTCGTGCTAGGGCGCCCGTGACGACGCCATCCGCATCACGCCGCGGCCATTCCGCCGTCCACCGACAACGCGGTACCGGTCATGAAAGAGGAGGCGTCGCATGCGAGGAACGTGACAGCCTCCGCAATTTCCGTTTCCGTCCCCAAGCGACCGATCGGATGAAAACGCTTGATCTGATCGGTCATGCGGGTCTCGTCGAGAAACTTTTCCACCATCGCGGTTGCAACGAACGCAGGGCAAATCGCATTGACGCGGATATTCTGCTTCGCATATTCGAGCGCAGCCGCTTTCGTCAGCCCGATGATGCCCGCCTTCGACGCGTGATATCCGCAGCCGCCGAATGCCGATGCGACGAGGCCGTAAGTGGACGACATATTGACGATGGAACCGCCGCCCGTTTTCAGCATTGCCGGAATTTCGTACTTCATCGAAAGGAACATGCCCTTCAGGTTGATATCGACGACATGGTCCCAGCTCTCCACGTCGGTATCGGCTACGGTTTTGCCGAATGCCTCCACGCCGGCGTTATTGAAGGCGACATCGAGCCGGCCGAATTCACGCATGGTCTCCTCGACCATGCGGGCGCAGTCTTCGGCCCTGGACACATCGGTCCTCACGAACAGCGCTTCGCCGCCGGCCTTGTGGATTTCCTCGACCACCGCCAGACCTTCGTCGATACGGCGCGATGCGATGGCAACCCGCGCACCTTCGCCGGCAAACAGCAATGCCGTCGTCCGTCCAATCCCGGAACTCCCCCCGGTCACGAGGGCAACCTTTTCAAGAAGCTTTTTCACTGTGCTCTCCCGGTTGCACTGAGATGCATGCATCGTTGCCGCTGTCCGGCAATACCGTTTTTCAGATGGAAAATGTAATTTCCGGCTTGCAACGGAAATGATTCTAGATGGCGAAAAGCACGTACCGATGAAAAGTGAAAAAAGTTCAAATTTGATTTTCGGCCGGACGAATATCATCGCTCACGTCACTCCATTTCGCGTCCAATCCACGGGCTCACTATGCGTGCGAATACGATCACTCGGCATGAACTTGGCATGTCCGTCATCCACGCGATCGGCGACGAAGGTTTCAACAGCCTCAGCGCGGCGCTCGACCGCCTCGACCCCGATTTCAAACGCTTGCTCGTCGAGGGCGCGTATGCCGACATCATTGCCCGGCCCAATCTCTCGCTGAAATATCGGGAACTCGTGACGGTCGCGGTTCTCGCAACGATGGGCAATGCCGATTCGGCGCTGAAATACCATGCGGGCGGCATGCTGAATACCGGCTGGGCACCGCAAGCGGTGCTCGAAACGGTCTTCGATACGCTCTACTATGCAGGCGTGCCGGTGGCCACGGCCGGCATCCGTCATCTCGTGGCGTTATTACGCGAGCGTGACATCGATATCGGTCGCGACGTCGATCGTCTCGGACGATACGAATCGGCAACCGCACACATGCTCGAGCGGCGGCAACGGCCATTCGACGCGCTGACGCAGAAGGAGCGCAAGCTCTCCACACTCGCCATCGTCATCGCTCGCGAAAATCGTCACGACGAGGTTCGATCCCACTTGAACGCGTGTCTGCATGCCGGCTGGACGCGCAGCGAACTGACTGAAGTGCTGATTCAACTCACCGGCTATATCGGCTGGCCGCTCATCCTGCCCGTGTCGCGCATTGCGCTCGACGTATTCGACGAGTTCGCCGCGACACAGGGCGGCGCAACGGTCGGACAAGCGGACGCATCGACCGGACGGAATGCGCCGGAGTGCGATCTGTGTATGCCGGAAGCGTCGGCCGGCCGGCCCGAGATGCCGGCGGCGATCGCAGGTTGTCTCGATCGGATGGCCGACGCTGCGTCACGCGTCGAATCGGTCGAACACGTGAAGGCACGGCACCTGACGGCGATCGCGTGCCTGACCTGCCTTGCCCGAAATGCAGATGCCGACGCGCTCGCCACGCATATCGTCGACGCGCGCTTGTCGGGCACGTCGCAGCACGAGATCGTCGACGCCATCGTCGGCGCACTGCCTCATGCCGGCGTGCTCGCCGTGCAATGGGCGCTGGCTGTGGCAAGCCGATCGTTTGCATCGACAGATCCGCATGCGGCGCGCGAGCGCGACAACGTGGAGGCATCGGGATGACGACGCTCGAACCCTCCACCCACACCATGCTGCACGAACGACACAGGAGCAAACGATGAACGACGAAGGCGGATACGACCTCGAGGACCTGATGCCCGGCATGAACGCATGTTTCTCGAAAACCCTGTCCGAGCACGACGTGCTCCTGTTTGCAAGCGCGTCCGGCGACCGGAATCCCGTGCACCTCGACGAAACCTATGCACAGCAAACGCGCTTCGGCGGTCGCATCGCGCACGGCATGCTGTCCGCGTCGGTGATCTCGGCGGCGATCGCAACGCATCTGCCGGGGCCCGGCTCGATCTATCTGTCGCAGGACCTGCAGTTCCGCCGCCCGGTCAAGCTCGGTGAAACGGTTTGCGCGACCGTGACAGTCAAGGAGATACTCGCGAGCCGGCGTCGGGTCGTGCTGGAAACCTGCTGCCACGTGAACGGGCACGTGGTCGTGGAAGGCACGGCGGTGGTCATGCCCACCAACGCGGCAGCGCGGTCGCAAGAAGCATCGACCGCACGAGATCAGGAAGCCTGACGATCGTACGGGTCCGGCGTGTCGGATTCAGCTGTTGCCGGCATGCCGCGGCGCGACCGGATGCGGCGGCTGAAGCCCCGCTGCGTCGCGGTGCGGAACGCTGCCGAGTTGCCTTCCCCGTGACCGATCGCGGCACGTGAATCGCCGTGCGGCGGCGCGCATGCGACGGACACCGCATGCGCACGCAGCGACGGGCCGTTCCCGCCGCGGTTGTCTGCGTCGAGCGTCATTGCCGCAAGGGAGCCGCCCGACTTCGACGGCCACGCTTGCGGCAACCTGGCCGAAACGTCCTACTTCCGCAGCGAGATTTCCACGCGACGATTGCGTGCTCGCCCTTCGGCGGTATCGTTCGATGCCGCCGGATTGGCTTCCCCGTGACCGGTCGCGGCAAACGAATCCGCCTGCAGCCCATGCTCGCGCAGATACCCCGCGACGGCGTCCGCCCGGCGCTTCGACAGTGCCTGGTTGTGCGCGTTCGAGCCCGTCGCGTCGGTATAACCGTCCACCTCCACGCGGGTGAAATGCCGGTCAGCCTGCTGGTTCAGCAGCGTATCGAGCGCGGTGGTGGCCTCCGTCGTCAGCACGGCCGAGTCGGTCGCGAAATACGCATCTCCGTTCAGGCTCACCTTCTCGACCGGTGCGGGTGCGGGTGCGGGTGCTACGGCCGCGGCGGCCGGCGCGGGCGCCGCACCGCACTGGAACACGATCGAATGCGGATCGGCGCCGTCGCGGTACGGCGTGGTGGTGTCGACCAGGCGCACGGGCTCGTTGCCGCACATGCGCGTCGCGACCTTCATGCAGGTCTTCGCGGTCGACAGGATGCCGTGGCAGTCGACCTGGAACGTGCGGACGCCGTTTCGCGACTGCAGCTCGTATGCGTTGTACGTCGGCCCCGACGCACTCGAACAGGCCGCGAGGGAAACGACGGACGCCAGCAGTGCAAGATGGATGTTTTTCACTTGATTACTCCGAGAATGCGATGGGCGCAGCGTGCGGCGCGGCCGCACGCGCATGCGTTTGCGTTCGGCGCGGTCCGCTCCGGCAACGTGTGCCGAAACGAACCGCTGCGCGCGATCACTTCCACTGATACAGCATGCCCGCGCCGACCACGCGCTGGCTGCCGGCGAAACCGCCGTTCAGCGTCGCCTTCAGGTTCTCCGTGACGCGCGCCTGCACGCCGACCGCCATGGCCTTCTGGCCCTGGAACGTCGCCGTGCCGACCCCCATCGCGAAGTTCGAATCGCGGTCCATGTGCGGGATCGACGCCATCGCGGCGGTCGCGGCGATCCCCTCGCGGGCCATCGAATCGGTCTGCTGGATCTGCTGCTGCATCTGCGTGAGCTGGTTGTTGACCGTGTTCAGCGACTGCGTGAACTGGTTCGATACCGCATTCAGCTGGTTCACGTTCACGGCATCGGTGCCCTGCGTGCCGGCCGCGACGTTCACGACCTGGCGCGCCGAATCCGCCGAGCCGACCGCGACGACGTTCGAGCGCCCGCCGTCGTTGCTGCCCGTACCGATCGCGGTCGAATTGTTGCCCGCTGCCGTCGCGCCCACACCGATCGCGGAAGAGCCGTTACCCGATGCGAGCGCATTGTTGCCGACCGCCGTGCTGTTCGAACCCGATGCCACGGCCCCCGAACCGCCCGCCGACGAATTCGCGCCGGTCGATCCCGGCGGCACGTTCGCGCCGGTCGGGTTCGTCGTGTACTGCCCGCCGAGGTTGGTCGTGCGCTGGTCGATCAGCGTCGTCAACTGGTTCGCGACCGAATCGAGCTGCGACACGTTCACCGCGTCCGTGCCGCTCTTGCCGGCCGCGAGGCCGGTGATCTGCCGGTTGCCGATGTTCACTTCACCGGCCGACGATTGCGGACTGCTCAGGCCGTAAGCGACATAGTTCGTCAGCGCGCCGACCGTGGTCAACGAACCGGCGCCGAGCGCCACGCTGTTCGCGAACGTCGCCGATGCGCCGGCGCCGAGTGCAAGTGCGTCGGTCGCATTGCTGCGCGCCCCCGAACCGAGCGCGACGCCGCCCACACTGACCGCCACCGCGTTGGCGCCCTGCGCGACCGACTGCGCACCGGTCGCCGTCGCGCCGCTGCCGAGTGCGATCGCGTCGGCCTGCGCGGAACTCGCTGCCTGCCCGATCGCGATCCCGCCCGGTGCCGTCTGGTCGACGATCGCGCCGTTGCCGATCCCCACGCCGTTGTCGCCGTTGACGACCGTCGTCGGTCCCACCGCCACCGATTCCGCGCCGACCGCGAGCGAATCCCCCGCGGTCGAATTCGCGTGGAAGTACTTCTGGCCCGTGACCGCGAACGACTGCAGCGCGCCGGTCAACTGCCGCACCGTCACCGCATCCTGCTGGCCGGTGCCGTCGGCGACGTTGGTGATCTGGCGATACGTCTTGTTCGTTGCATCGCCCACCGATACCGCGCCGAGCAGCGTCTGGTCCGTCGTGTTGAACGGGATCGACGCGGTGCCGTTGCGGATGACGCCCGACGACGGCACCACCGCGCGGTCGGCCACCGAACCCGAGCCGAGCGCGATGCTGCCATCGACCTTCGAGATCGCGTTCGGGCCGATCGCGACGCTGTCGACGCCCACCGCCTGGCTGTCCGGCGCGGTCGAGTTCGCATGGAAATACTTGATGCCGTGCGCGTTGATGTTGTCGATCGCCGAGCCGACGTTGTTGTTGATCGTCGTCGACCCGTCGCTGTTGTACGTCACGTACGACGGCGCCGAGATCGTGCCGGTGGTCGGATCGTAGGTGGCCCCGCCGCCGATCGCGCCGGCCGTGCTGTTGCCGAGGTTCGTGTTGTTGTTTGCGATCGAGCTCAGGCCCGTCGACAGTGAACCGATCCCGGTCGACGTGGCGGTCGACAGCGAAGTCAGGTTGCTGTTCGTCGAACTCAGGCCGGTGGACAGCGAGCCGACGACCGTCGAGGTCGACGTCGACAGCGAAGTGATCGAGCTGTTGGTCGAGCTCAAGCCGGTGGACAGCGAACCGACGACGGTCGATGTCGACGTGGACAGCGACGTCAGGTTGCTGTTAGTCGAGCTCAGGCCGGTCGACAACGAGCCGACGACGGTCGATGTCGACGTGGACAGCGACGTCAGGTTGCTGTTCGTCGAACTCAGGCCGGTCGACAACGAGCTGATGCCCGTCGAGGTCGACGTCGACAGCGACGTCACCGTGCTGTTGGTCGAACTCAGGCCTGTCGACAACGAACTGATGCCCGTCGAGGTTGACGTCGACAGCGACGTCACCGCGCTGTTGGTCGAACTCAGGCCGGTCGACAACGAGCCGACGACGGTCGACGTCGAGGTGGACAACGACGTCACCGAACTGTTGGTCGAGCTCAGGCCGGTGGACAGCGAACCGACGACCGTCGACGTCGAGGTGGACAACGACGTCACCGAACTGTTGGTCGAACTCAAGCCGGTCGACAACGAGCTGATGCCCGTCGACGTCGAGGTCGACAGCGACGCGACCGAGCTGTTCGTAGAACTCAGGCCGGTGGACGTCGACGTGGACAATGACGTGATCGCGCTGTTCGCCGACGACAATCCGGTCGACGTCGACGTCGACAACGAAGTCACCGCGCTATTGGTCGAACTCAGACCGGTCGACAACGAGGTGATGCCCGTCGACGTCGACGTGGACAGCGACGTGATCGCGCTGTTCGCCGACGACAATCCGGTCGACGTCGACGTCGACAACGAAGTCACCGCGCTATTGGTCGAACTCAGACCGGTCGACAGCGAGCTGATGCCCGTCGACGTGGACGTGGACAGCGACGTCACCGCGCTGTTGGTCGAGCTCAAGCCGGTCGACAGCGAACTGATGCCCGTCGACGTGGAGGTCGACAGCGACGTCACCGCGCTGTTGGTCGAACTCAAGCCGGTCGACAGCGAACTGATGCCGGTCGACGTCGATGTGGACAACGACGTCACCGCGCTATTGGTCGAGCTCAAGCCGGTCGACAACGAACTGATGCCCGTCGACGTCGAAGTCGACAGCGACGTCACCGCACTATTGGTCGAACTCAGACCGGTTGACAACGACGAAACCCCGGTCGACAGCGACGTGATGCTCGACGCCGTCGACGTCGACAGCGAATCGAGCGCCGTGTTCGTCGCGGCAAGCTGCGAGCCGTTGATCGCGTCCGTACTCGCCGAACTGATGCGCCCGGCCGCGACGTTGGTGATCTGGCGCTCGGTGCCCGCTGCGCCGACGCTGACGACGCTGGTCGGCGTCGTACCGTTGAAGTTGTACGTGACGCCGCCGATCACCGCGCTGGCCGTCGGATTCGGCGCGGCCGTGGTCGATCCCGAGCCGAGCGCGACATCGTTTGCGTTGTTGGCCACGGCCGACGCGCCGAACGCGACAGCCCCCGCCGCCGCCGCCGTCGACGTATTGCCGAGCGCGAGCGAACCCGTGCCCTGCGCGTTGTTGGTATTGCCGATCGCCACCGCGCCGTTGCCGTTCGCGGTGTTGTTCGAGCCCATCGTGACCGCGCCGGTGCCGATCGCGGTGCTCGGATCGCCGATCGCGACCGCGCCGTTGCCGCTCACCGTCTGCCCCAGGCCGAGCGCGACGGCGCCCGTGCCGCCCAGCACCTTCGAGTTGTTGCCACCCGCGATCGAGCCTGCGCCGGCAGTGGCTGCGACCGAGTTGCTCGCGCCGATCGCGACGGTCCAGTCCGCCGCCGCCACGCTGTTGATGCCGACCGAGGTCGCCCCGACGCCCGCCGCGGTCGCGCCGGCGCCCAGTGCGGTTGCCGACGTGCCCGTCGCGAGCGAGAGATTGCCAAGCGCAACCGCGAACTGCTGCGTCGCGGTCGACTGCACACCCATCGCGACCGAACTGACGCCCGACGCATTGGCGTTCACGCCGAATGCCATCGCGTTGTCCGCGCCGGCCGTCGTGTTCGAGCCCATCGCGATCGAACTCTGGCCGAGCGACTGCGTGCCCGAGCCTGGTACGCCCGCGGTGCCGCCCCAGCCGATCGCAATCGACGCCGTGCCCTTCGCGCCGCTGTTCACGCCCATCGCAACGCCTGAATTACCGGTCGTCAGCGCGCCGCTGCCGACGGCCACGCCTGCCGCGCCCGAACTGGTCGACTGGTTGCCGAGCGCGACGGAGCCCGTGTTCGTGGCATGCGACGCATAGCCGAGCGAGACGCTCTGCGCGCCTGCCGCACTCGCACCGAGCCCCACCGCCGCCGCGTACTGGCCGGACGCCAGCGCGTTGTTGCCCAACCCGACGGCGGAAACACCGGTCGCCGCCGCGCCGCTGCCCATCGCTACCGCACCGCTCTGCGTCGCGCTCGACAGGTTGCCGATGGCAACCGAGTAGTCGCCCGAACCGATTGCCTGCACGCCGAGCGACGCGCTGTTGACGCCGGTCGCCTGCGCGTTGATGCCGATGGCCGTCGACGCGTCGCCCATCGCATGCGCGCCCGGGCCCAGCGCCGTGGCCGACACGCCCTGTGCCGTCGAGAGATTGCCCAGCGCGGTGGAATTCTGCTGCGCGGCAGTCGAACCGACGCCGATCGAGATCGACGTCACGCCGCCGTTCGCGGTACCGCCGTCCGGCGCGTACTGCGCATGTGCGCCCACATGGAACAACGCGAGATACGTGGCCGCCATCAGCGTGGTCAACCGCCGTGGCGCCGGCATGCCCGCGAGCGCCGACCCGCCCGCGCTCGCTGCATGCTCCGATGCGCGGCGCGACGACGCGACACGCTTGCCGCGTGCCCGATCGAGTTCCGAAGCCGCAACCCAGGCCCCCAGTGCTTCGTTCCAGATCGACTTGAACGACTTGTTCATCTTGTATTCCCTCGGTTCTCATGTGCTGGATGACGCAACAGCGCGCGCGTTGGCCGCCGACGACGGGTTGCCTTGCGCCGCCCCTCTACCACTTCGGATATCTAACTAAATAACGGAATGGTGCTGTACGACTCTCACGGAACAGCGCGTGAACACGCGGTCGCCGTTTGCGCGCGCCTGCCGACGCGACGTGCAACGGCGCTCGCCGGTGATCGAATCAAGGAAGCCGACGTCGCCGGCCAGACGGCCGCACGATGCCAGCCACACCGCGAAAGCGCGCGTGCGGGCACCGGCGCCCCGTGCCAGGGGCGACATCGTATTTCACGGAAATGCGTCGTTCAGACGCGGGATGGACGGGTGCTGGCCGGCAACCCGTCATCCGTCACGTCATTCGGGAGGCGGATGACGCCGTATGGTCCCCGGGATGGAAGCGTGCGCCGCCGGAATGCGGTCGCCGACAGCCGACTCCGGTTCGGGCGAACCGGTGCTGTGATCTGCCACGCCTGTTGATTTCATGGTTTTCATGCCCGCCTGATTCGATAGCGCACCGCACGCGACTGCCCCCGGATGGATCGAACCGCCAGGCTGCCAACGCGAAGCCACTTACCCTTTCCGTCCGGCCGTCAAACGCTTTCCGGATTTCCGGAAGAGCGCCGACACGCCGAACGACCCCTGCACCGAATTAATCGATCGAATTTTCTTGACGATTTTTTCTCGTCCGGTGCTTCACACCCGAGCAATCCTCGCAATGCGTCGGCTTATCTTATATATCAACGTATTCGACGAATTATGAAGTTTGCATTACCCTCGTGCCAGTCATTCACCCGCTGCCGCATGTTCATATTTTGAGAATGCCATCATTCAATGTCACATTGAATGTAGCGAGCATCGGGATGCAGCAGCGGCTATCAATCAGCCCGGAACCGCTCACCTCCGCAGAACCGATTCCAGCCGCTCCAAGGCTAGTGTGCTGGCATTCGTCCAAACAAACCTTTTCCCGAGCGGAAAAATACTTTTCTGGAGCGGACGACATTCACATTCATACATTTCCGATCGAAATACCATTGATGAATGAGAGGAATTCTGACCGACCATCACCTCGATATCGATCGTGCCGACCGCGAATCTGCGAATGCCATTTACACGGAATGTGAATCAGGCATTCGACACCCCAAGAATAAATTCATCATCCGGGCCATTCCGATTAAATGATTATAAATGCGGAAATAAAGACCGACATTTCCACAATGAGTTCGGCATATTTTTCCATTTTCGCGTTTCCGGCCGGAGCCGCCTGCCGCACACGCGCCGCTCCTGCCGCACAAGCCCCCACGAGCGGCACGGAATCCTCACTATCAGCCGTGTTGTCGACATATAATTTTTCGCAACAATCGCGCAGATAGCGACGCTTTCAACCTGACAGGCCACCCTTCCATCGCATCCGCAACCATGTCATCCCGCTCGTCCAGTTCGGCGCCGCCTCGTACCACGCCGGATCTCGGTGACGCACATATTCTTATCGTCGATGATCGCCCGAACGACCTGCGGCTCCTGACCGAAATCCTGCGTGCCGCGCGCTGCCGGATCAGCGTCGCGTTCGACGGGCTGCAGGCCTACCATCGCGCGCAGGCGATCGCGCCCGACCTGATCCTGATGGACGTCCGCATGCCGCGCATGGACGGCTTCGCCGCGTGCCGGCTGCTGGCGTCGACACCGTCCACGCAATCGATCCCGGTCATCATCCTGACGGCCGCGGGCGATCTCGAGGACCGCATCGCGGGGCTCGAAACCGGCGCGATCGACTACATCGTCAAGCCGTTCGAACCGGCCGAAGTGATTGCGCGGATCCGCAATCACCTGAAGCGGGCGCGCCGCAGCCAGCCGTTCGCCCGTCTGCCCGAACTGCCCGACAACCCCGACGCGGCCCTCGTGCGTGCGGCCAGCGACGTGCTGCTGCGCGACCTGCGCCATCCGCCCGCGCTCGAGGATCTCGCGCGGCAGGTCGGCACGCACGAAAAGCGCCTGTCCCGCATCTTCCGCGATCATCTCGGCCAGACCGTGTTCGAGTACCTGCGCGATACGCGCCTGCGCGCCGCGATGCACTTCCTCGCCGAAACATCGATGGGGATCGGCGACATCGCCGAGGAGATCGGTTTCTCCACGCCCGGCAACTTCGCGACAGCGTTCCGCGAGCGCTTCGGCATCACGCCGTCCGACTGGCGGCGCCAGCGTCAGGTCCACGCGCCGCTCACGCCCGGCGGGCACCGTCACGATGCCTAGGCGCGACGCGGCGTGGGCAGCCGGATGGCGCGCGGTGCTGCTGCTTCTGATCGCACTGGCCGTCACCTGCGCAACGGCCCGCGCGGCGGCGGCGCCGAACCCCGCGCAACTGGACGCAGTGTCGGTGTTCGAGGACGCCAGCGCGACGATGACCGCCGAACAGGTCGCCGCACGGCTCGCCGGGGCCGGTCAGCGCGCGCCTGCGGCAGGCCCGTCGACGTTCAACGTCGAATTCTCGCGGTCGGCATGGTGGGTCCGTGCGACGCTGACCAACCGCGGCAACGCCGCCCGTCCGCTGGTGCTGGTGATTCGCGACGCGCGCATCGACCATGCCGACTTCTATGTCGGCCACGACGGCCGGTGGACGCCCGAAAGCCGCTTCCCGGCCGCCGACACCGGCGCCGACGCGGCCCGGCCGCCGTCGCGCTACGCGGTACTCGACGTCACGCTGCCCGCCGGCGCAAGCGTTCCCGTGCTGATCCGCGTCACGTCGCGCAAGGAAATGCGGCTCGCGCCGGCCGCGTTCACGCGCGCGGCATGGGATGCGCTGGAGCGGCGCGCGACGATGTGGGACTTCGGTTTCTTCGGCGGCCTGCTTGCACTCGTATGGTGCGCGCTGCTGATCGGGTTCTTTTCGCGCAGCGGCGTGTTCCATGTCCTGGCCGCGCTGGCGCTGGGCACGACGCTGTTCGAGGCGGCTTACCGCGGCTATACGGCCATGGCCTTGCCGCCCGCACTACGCGAGTGGTCGGCGCGCGGCGAGGTGATCTCCGCGTACGTGGCGATCGCCTGCTTCATCGTCTTCATCCTGATGGTCGCGCGGCGCGAGCAGGCCAGGCTGCCGATGCGCGCGGTCTACATGGCCTTCCTCGCGCTCGAATGCGTCGGCATGGCCGGCGCCGCAGGCGGCGACCTGCTGACCTTCACGTGGTTCTGCCTGCGGCTGAACGCGGTGCTGGGAATCGTCAACATCAGCCTCGCGCTGATGCTCGCGATCCGCCGGACGCCGACCGGCCGCGTGATGCTGATTGCCGTCGCGTTCGCCACCGTCAACATGCTGATCCGCGTGCTCGACGGCACGAACGCGCTGCCGCCGGTGCTGTCCTGGCTCAAGTCCGATATATTTCCGAACCCCGTCATCGCGATCATCGGGCTCGCCACGCACCTGCTGGTGCTCGCCGCGTGGATCCACCATGTGGGCCGCCAGCGCACCGAGGCGAGGAAGCGGCTCGAACACTGGCAGCTCACCGAACAGGATCGCCTGCGCGACGAAGTCGCGAGACGCACGGTCGCGCTCAACGACGCGCTGCAACAGGTAACGACCCACATGCAGCAGAAGGTCGAGACGCTCGGCTATGTCAGCCACGACCTGCGCGCGCCGCTGTCGACGATCAACGGCTATGCGAAGCTGCTGCTGCAAAGCGCGACACGCAGCCAGGCGCGGCTGATCCGCTCGATCGACCGCAGCATCCGCTACCAGCTCGCGCTGATCGACGAACTGCTCGCGTTCACGAAAGCCGAGCTGCAGCCGCTCGGCGTGACGCCGGACACGACCGACCTGCCCGGCCTGCTCGACGATATCGGCCACTACGCACTCGCGCTGTGCGCGCAGCAGGACAACCGGTTCGTATACCGGCCGGCCACGGCGCTGCCGCGCACGGTGTCGATCGACGGGATGCGGCTGCAGCAGGTGCTGCTGAACCTGCTGTCGAACGCGTCGAAATTCACGCGCGACGGCACGGTCACGCTGTCGGTGCACGCGGCGCGCGAAGGCGATGCGTGGCGCCTGCTGTTCGAGGTCGCCGATACGGGCATCGGGATCGACATCAGCGGCACCCGCGACATCTTCCGTGCGTACCAGCAGGTGCAGGCCGTCAACGGCGGAACCGGGCTCGGCCTGTTCATCGCGCAGCGCATCGTCGGCGCGATGGGCGGCGAACTGGCCGTCGCGAGCCAGCCGGGTGTCGGCACCGCGTTCTCGTTCCCGGTCGTCGCGCCGGCCGTCGGACATGCGCTCGTGCCGGTGTCGGAACTCGTCCGGCGGTTTCATCCGGACGACGAGGCCGAACCGGAACGCGTCGCGCCCGCGATGGACGGCCCGCCCGACGATGCGCTCGACGAACTGATCCTGCTCGCCCGCGACGGGCGGCTCACCGATATCGAGGACTGGCTCGGTCCGGTTGCCGACGTGCCGGATTACGCCGTGTTCGTGCAGCACGTGCGCGAACAGCTCGATGCGCTCGACCTGCACGCGATCGAGAAACTGGCCGGTTCGCTGAAGCGCGCACGCGTCGCCGATGCGTCGATCGATACCGCGACGGGCGCGGCCGGCCCGGCCTGACGGCGCAGCGACGTACTCGCCTTTCAACCGAAATTCGCTAGCGCCGACGATCGGCCCGCTCGACGACACGCGCGAGACGAATGATGTCGGTCAGCCCGAATTCGCCGGCATCCGGGCGCGGGCGGCCATGCTCGTCGGCCACGCGCATCGCGAACGCCAGCGCTTCCGAGCGCTCGCGCAGCAACACGCGCAGCGCATCGGCCACGATCCGGCAGTCGCGCGCGTCGCCGAGATCGAGCAGCGGCCGACGGCCATGCTCGACGGCCAGCGCATCGGCCACACCCGCTGTCATGTCATCGCGCTTCATCTCGTTCTCCTCGCGCCAGGGTAGTCGGTCGCACTACGATCGCCGCATCGTCGATACCAGCCCGATGTCCTCCTTGGGCGGCGCCGGCCGCGCGGGCGCGGCAGCCTGCGTCGGCCGCTGCGCGCCGAGCCCGGTGCCGCCGGTGCGGCGCCGCGTCGCGTGCCGCTCGATCACCCGCTGCAGCACGCAGAACACGCACAGCAGCGCGCCGATCACGATCCGTGTCCACCACGAGCTCAACGTGCCGTCGAACGTGATCAGCACCTGGATCGTGCCGAGGATGCCGACGCCGAACACCGAGCCGACCACGTAGCCGACGCCGCCCGTCAGCAGCGTGCCGCCGATCACGGTCGCGGCGATCGCGTCGAGTTCCATCCCCTGCGCCTGCAACCCGTAACCCGACAGCACGTACAGCGTGAACACCACGCCGCCGAGCGCCGAGCACAGCCCGCTCAGCGCGTAGACGCCGACCTTCGTGCGCGCGACCGGCAGCCCCATCAGCAGCGCCGAGCGCTCGTTGCCGCCGATCGCATACACGTTGCGGCCGAACCGCGTGAAATGCGCGACGTAGATCGCGACGGCCAGCGTCGCGAGCGCGATCAGCGCGCCCGCGCTCAACGTCCCGCCGCCGACCGGAACGCTGATGCCCGCGATCGCATGGAACGCCGGATCGTTGATCGTGATCGACTGCGTCGTGATCAGGAAGCACGCGCCACGCGCGAGAAACATCCCCGCCAGCGTGACGATGAACGGCTGCAGCCGGAAATAATGGATCAGCGCGCCCATCGCCGCGCCGTACAGCGCGCCGAACGCGAGCACGAGCGGCACGATCACCCACACGGGCCAGTGCAGCCGCTCGGCGCCGACCGCGCAGAAGATCGTCGTCAGCGCCACGACCGAGCCGACCGACAGGTCGATGCCGCCCGACACGATCACGAACGTCATCCCGATCGCGACGATCAGCAGGAATGCGTTGTCGACGAGCAGCCCGGTCAGCACCTGCATCGAGAAGAAGCCCGTGTACATCACGGACCCGAAGCCGAACAGCGCGGCGAACAGCACGATCGTCACGACGATCGGCAGCGTACGCGGGTCGGTGAGCCAGCCAGGGAATCGGGTCATCGCGGGGTCGCTCCGGGGGTGGCGCGCGAGCGCGCGGCAGGCAGCAGTCGCGACGCATGGCGGACGACCAGCGCGCGCGCCGCGTCCGACTGGATCAGCGTCACGACGATCACGACGACCGCCTTGACGACGAGCGTCGCCTCCGGCGGCACGCCGATCGAATAGGTCGTGTAGGTGAGCGTCTGGATGATCAGCGCACCGAGCACCGAACCGGCGAGGCTGAAGCGGCCGCCGAGCAGCGACGTGCCGCCGAGCGTCACCGCGAGGATCGCGTCGAGTTCGAGCAGCAGCCCCGCGTTGTTGCCGTCGGCGCTGCGCACGTTCGAGCTCGCGAGGATGCCGGCCAGCGCCGACATCACGCCCGAACACAGATACACGCCGAACACGACCGCGCCCGAGCGCAGCCCGACGAGCCGCGTCGCGACCGGGTTCACGCCGATCGCGCGGATGAACAGCCCGAGCGCCGTGCGGTTCACCAGCAGCGCGAGCGCGGCGATCGTCGCGATCGCGCTCCACACGGCGCACGGTACGGTCGCGAGATAGCCGCCGCCGAGCACGAGGTAGCCAGGCGCGCCGATCGGGATGATCTGGCCGCCCGTCAGCAGTTGCGCGACACCGCGCCCGGCCACCATCAGGATCAGCGTCGCGATGATCGGCTGCATCCCGACGAACGCGACGAGCAGCCCGTTCCAGGCGCCGGCCAGCAGCCCGACACCGAGCGCGGCGGCCAGCGCCATGCCGACCCGCGACGGGTCCGCCTCGAGCACGATCGCGGCCGCCGCGCCGGCGATCGCGACGATCGCGCCGACCGAGATGTCGATCCCGCGCGTCGCGATCACGAGCGTCATCCCGAGCGACACGATCACGAGCGGCGCCGCGCGGTTCAGGATGTCGATCGGCGCGCCGAACAGGTGGCCGTCGAGCAGCGCGATCGACAGGAAACCCGGACGATGCGCGACATCCAGCGCGAACAGCAGCGCGAGCGTCAGCACCGGCCACGCAAGCGGATGACGAAACAGCGTGCGCAAGCGCGTCATGACTGGCCTCCCGCGATCAACCGGTAAACCTGCTCCTCGGACGCATCGGCGCCCGTCAGTTCCGCGACCTTGCGCCGGTCGCGCAGCACCGCGATCCGGTGGCTCACGCGCACGACCTCGCCGATCTCCGACGAGATGAACAGGATCGCGAGCCCCTGCGCGCACAGCGCCAGCACGCGCTCCATGATGTCGAACTTCGCGGCGACGTCGATGCCGCGTGTCGGCTCGTCGAGAATCAGCAGCTTCGGGTCCGTCGCGAGCCAGCGCGCGAGCAGCACCTTCTGCTGGTTGCCGCCCGACAGCAGCCCGATCGGCTGCTCCGCGTCGCGCGCCTTGATGCCGAGCCGCGCGATGTACGTCTCGGCGATCTCGCGCTGGCGTGCGCGCCCGATCAGCCGCCACCAGCCGCGTCGCGCCTGCAGCGCGAGGATGATGTTCTCGCGGATCGACAGTGCCGCGACGATGCCCTCCTTCTTGCGGTCCTCCGGGCAATACGCGATGCCGTGCCGCACCGCATCGTGCGGCGACGCGAGCCGCGTGCGCGCGCCATCGATCTCGATCGCGCCGCTATCGGGGCGCGCCGCGGCGAACGCCAGTTGCGCGGTTTCGGTGCGGCCCGAGCCGAGCAGCCCGGCCAGCCCGACGATCTCGCCGGGGCGCACGTCGAGATCCAGCGCGCTCATCATTCCGCGCCGGCCGACCTGCTGCATCGACAGGAACGGCGCAGTGGTCGCGGTGTCATGCTCGACCGCCGCGGCGCCGGCCTGCAGCGTGTCGGACATGCGCTCGCGGCCGGTCATCTTCGCGACCAGCGCATCGACCGGCAGGTCGCGCGCGAGGTATTCGCCCTCTCGCTCGCCGTTGCGCATCACGGTGATCCGGTCGGACACCGCGTAGGTCTGCTCGAGAAAGTGGGTGACGAACAGGATCGCGATGCCCGACGCCTTCAGCCGGCGCAGCACGTCGAACAGCCGTGCGACCTCGCCGTCGTCAAGGCTCGAGGTCGGCTCGTCGAGAATCAGCACGCGCGCGTCGACGGACACCGCACGCGCGATCGCGACCATCTGCTGGATCGCGATCGGATAAGCATCGAGCGAGCGCGTGACGTCGAGCGACAGGTCGAGTTCGGCCAGCGCCGCGCGCGAGCGCGCATGGATCGCGTTCCAGTCGATCGCGCCGCGCCGCATCGGCTGCCGGCCCGCGAAGATGTTCTCGGCGACCGACAGGTTCGCGCACAGGTTCACTTCCTGGTAGAGCGTCTGGATACCGGCCGCCTCGGCCTCGCGCGGCGCGGCGAAATTCACCGGCGCGCCGCCGACGCGAATCTCGCCCGCGTCGTGCGCATGCACGCCGGTGAGCACGTTGATCAGCGTCGACTTGCCCGCGCCGTTCTGGCCCATCAGCGCGTGGATCTCACCCGGAAACAGCCGGAAGTTCACGCGCTGCAGCGCGCTCACGCCCGGAAACGACTTGTCGATGCCGATCATCTCGACCACCGGCGGACTCTCCATGCATCCTCCCTCGAAGCGTCGCCGGACGGCCGCCGCCCGGCCGCCGCCCGTGCGGACAGGTCAGTACTTCCGGGTCGGCAGCACCTGCGCCGCGACGTTCATCGGGAACACCGTCTCGTTGGTCACGATGCGCTTGGGCAACTGCTTGCCGGCGACGACATCCTTCACCGCGCTCATCAGCTGCGGGCCGAGCAGCGGGCTGCATTCGACATCGACGTTGATCTTGCCGGCGACCATCGCCTGGAAGCCGCCCTTCGTCGCGTCGAACGACACGACGCTCACGTCCTTGCCGGGCTTGATCCCGGCTTCCTCCATCGCCTGGATCGCGCCGAGCGCCATGTCGTCGTTGTGCGCGTAGACGACGTTGATCTGCTTGCCGTAGGTCTTCGCGAACGCTTCCATCACCTGCTTGCCGCCGGCGAGCGTGAAGTCGCCGCTCTGCGACGCGATCACCTTGAATTTCGGATTGTTCTTGATCACTTCGAGCAGGCCTGCGCGGCGATCATTGGCCGGCGCGGAACCGACCGTGCCCTGCAGCTCGACGATGTTGATCGGGCCTGCGTCATTCTTGTAGCGCTCTTCGAGCCAGTGGCCAGCGCGCCGTCCTTCCTCGAGGAAGTCGGAGCCGATCATCGTCACGTACAGCGACGGGTCCTTCACGTCGACGCCGCGGTCGGTCAGGATCACCGGAATGTGCGCGGCCTTCGCTTCGGTCAGCACCGGCTCCCAGCCCGATTCGACGACCGGCGAGAATGCGATCACGTCGACCTTCTGCGCGATGAACGAGCGGATCGCGCGGATCTGGTTCTCCTGCTTCTGCTGTGCATCGGAGAACTTCAGATTGATGCCGGCGTCCTTTGCCGCGCCCTTCACCGAGACGGTGTTCGCGGTGCGCCACGCGCTTTCCGCGCCGACCTGCGAAAACCCGAGCGTGATCGGCTTTTGCTGCGCGTGCGCGCCGCCTGCCAGCACCGTCGCCGCGGCGACGATCGCGCCGGCCGCCAGCTTCCTGATGAATGTCATGGTCCGTCTCCGATGATGTCGTTGTGTGCCGCGGCGCTGTTCTGTTTCTGCGTGGCGCTGGCGCGGATCGGGGCTGCGCCGGCCGGCGCGTGCGGCCGGCCCGGTCTGCCTGCCCCGCATCAGTCTAAGAACAAGCCCGATAACCTTCCAATGAAATATTGGATTGGGGCGATATCGTAATCGGCATACGTATAAACACCTAAACGCGCAAAGGCCGGCGCATGCGGGAATGCGCCGGCCGCGTCGGGTTTCGGCGGGCTGAGGGAAAGCGATCGCTCCGCGGCGGTTCGCACCGGCGACCCCGGCCGCGACCGCACTCGACCACACTCAGCTCCGGCAAGTCGCCGCCTGCCTGTCGGTTTCGCGGCCCTGCTTCGGCGCGACGCCGGCCGTGTGCGTCCGGGCGTCGCCGTTCGCAAGCGTCGGGTTCAGCTCCTGCAGCACGCTGGCGCGGCTGCCGTCGTCATTGGGCAATTGCGGCTGCCCGCGTGCAAACGCGGGCGCGACCGCCGCCGCGAGCAGCGCGGCGATCGCCAGCCGGGAAAGGCTTTTCATCGCCCGGCTCCCGCTTACTGCGCGCTGGCGGCAGGTACGGATACCGACGCGGTCGCCGTACCCGTCTCGCCGTGCGCGATCGCATAGAGCTCGCGATTGCGTGCAATCGTCTGCGTGCTCGGCGGATAGTCCCAGTTCGACGTCGGCACGGTGCCGTCGCGCTGCGCCTGGACGAGATCGGCAATCACGTCGGCGCGGGTCGGGCCCGACGTCGACTGGGCGAAAGCGGCAACCGGCGTGCCGATGGCGAGGGCGAGCAGCGCGGTCGCTGCGATCAGTCTGCGATTCATGATGAAACTCCCCAGAACGGTTCGATGAAGACGCATCGTCGATGCGCCGCCGGCGGAACCGCGGATGCGATTCGCCGCCTGACGCATTCATTCTGGTCATCGCGCCCGGCACGGCGCTGACGCCCGGATGACAATCCTGAAATCTGCCGCCTCGCGCGCAGATAACAGCTTCGTAATCTTCGAGTCAGGGCCGGGTCAACGCCGCGCCGGCAGACTGCAGCCTCGTCGCATCGCATGCGGCGTCCCTGCCCTGCTTCGAGGAAAACATCATGTGGATCGTCCGGCTGGCGTTGCGCAGGCCTTATACGTTCGTCGTGCTCGCGCTGCTGATCTTCATCGCGGGACCGCTCGCGATCCTGCGCACGCCGACCGACATCTTTCCGAACATCGACATCCCCGTCGTCAGCATCGTGTGGTCGTACAACGGCTTCTCGGCCGAGGACATGGCCAAGCGGATCACGTCGAACTACGAGCGCGCGCTGACGTCCGACGTCGACGACATCGAGCACATCGAATCGCAGTCGCTGAACGGCGTGTCGGTGGTGAAGATCTTCTTCCATCCCGGCGCGGACATCAATCGCGCGATCGCGGAAGCGGCGAGCAACTCGGCGTCGATCCTGCGGATCCTGCCGCCCGGCACGCTGCCGCCGAACATCATCACGTACAACGCGTCGACGGTGCCGATCCTGCAACTCGGGCTGTCGAGCGACACGCTTGCCGAGCAGCAGCTGTACGACCTCGGCAACAGCTTCATCCGCACGCAGCTCGCCACCGTCCAGGGTGCGGCCGTGCCGCTGCCGTTCGGCGGCAAGATCCGCCAGATCGTCGTCGATCTCGACACGCGCGCGCTGCAGGCGAAGGGGCTCGCGCCGATCGACGTCGTGAACGCGATCAACGCGCAGAACCTGATCCTGCCGGGCGGCACCGCGAAGATCGGCACGCGCGAATACAACGTGCAGATGAACGGCAGCACGCAGACGGTCGCCGCGCTGAACAACCTGCCGGTGAAGACGATCGGCGGCAGCGTCGTCTATGTGCGCGACGTCGCGCACGTTCGCGACGGCTATGCGCCGCAGACCAACATCGTGCGCGCCAACGGCAAGCGCGCGGCGCTGCTGACCGTCGAGAAGACCGGCAGCGCGTCGACGCTGACGATCATCGACCAGGTCAAGGCGATGCTGCCGAAGATCGCGGCCGGCCTGCCGAAGGCGCTGCACATCGCGGCGCTCGGCGATCAGTCGGTGTTCGTGAAAGCGGCGATCCAGGGTGTCGTGCGCGAGGCGCTGATCGCCGCGTGCCTGACCGCGCTGATGATCCTGCTGTTCCTCGGCAGCTGGCGCGCGACGCTGATCATCGCGATCACGATCCCGCTCGCGGTGCTCACGTCGCTGCTCGCGCTGTCGGTGCTCGGCCAGACCATCAACATCATGACGCTCGGCGGGCTCGCGCTCGCGGTCGGCATTCTCGTCGACGACGCGACCGTCGCGATCGAGAACATCACGCACCATCTCGAGCGCGGCGCGCCGCTGGAGGACGCGATCCTGACCGGCTCGGGCGAGATCGCGGCGCCGACCTTCGTGTCGACGCTGTCGATCTGCATCGTGTTCGTGCCGATGTTCATGCTGACGGGCGTCGCGCGCTACCTGTTCGTGCCGATGGCCGAAGCGGTGATCTTCGCGATGGTCGCGTCGTATTTCTTCTCGCGCACGCTGGTGCCGACGCTTGCAATGGTGCTGATGCGGGCGAAAGGCCAGGGCCGGCCGCCGCGCGGCGTGTTCGCATCGATCGCACGGTTCCAGGCCGCATTCGAGCATCGCTTCGAAGCCGTGCGGCTGCGCTATCGCGCGCTGCTTGCCGCGGCGATCGCGCGCCGGCGCCGGTTCGCGGCGGCGTTCCTGCTCGCGTGCGCCGCATCGACCGCGCTGTTCGCGTTCGCCGGCCAGGACTTCTTCCCCGCGGTCGATACCGGCGAGATCCGCCTGCACCTGCGCGCGCCGACCGGCACGCGGATCGAGGAAACCGCGCGCCTGACCGACGAAGTGGAGGCGCGCATCCACGACGTGATTCCGGCAAGCGACATCGCCGGCGTGCTCGACAACATCGGCGTGCCGGTGAGCGGGATCAACCTCACGTACGACTCGTCCGACCCGATCGGCACCGAGGATGCGGACGTGATGATCACGCTGAAGCCGAACCATGCGCCGACGGCCGCATACGTCGCGAAGCTGCGCAACCTGCTCGCGCAGTCGTTCCCCGGCGTGACGTTCGCGTTCCTGCCGGCCGACATCGTCAGCCAGATCCTCAACTTCGGGCTGCCCGCGCCGATCGACATCCAGATCGTCGGCAACAAGCTCGACCAGAACCGCGCGGTGGCCAACGCGCTGCTCGCGAAACTGCGCGGCGTGCGCGGCCTCGTCGACGCACGCATCCAGCAGCCCGGCGACGAGCCGGCGATCAACGTGAACGTGGACCGCACCAAGGCGATCCAGGCGGGCCTCCAGCAACGCGACGTCGCGCAGAACCTGTTGATCGCGTTGTCGGGCAGTTCGCAGACCACGCCGAACTTCTGGCTCGACCCGCGCAACGGCGTCAGCTATCCGCTGCTGGTGCAGACGCCGCAGTACGCGGTCGATTCGCTGCAGGCGCTCGCGAACGTGCCGCTGCCGGCCGGCACCGCACGTTCGCCGCAGACGCCGGCCGGCGGCCCGGCAGCCGGTGCGCCCGCGCAGAACCTGCTCGGCGCGCTCGGCAGCTTCTCGCGCGCGACGCAGCAGGCCGTCGTATCGCACTACAACGTCCAGCCGGTGCTCGACATCTTCGCGTCGGTGCAGGGGCGCGATCTCGGCGGCGTGACGGCCGACGTGACGAAGCTCGTCGACGATGCGCGCGCGCAGTTGCCGCCCGGCTCGTCGATCGTGCTGCGCGGCCAGGTGCAGGCGATGCACGAATCGTTTGCCGGCCTGCTCGGCGGCCTCGCGCTCGCGATCGCGCTCGTCTACCTGCTGATGGTCGTGAACTTCCAGTCGTGGCTCGACCCGCTCGTGATCGTCGGTGGCCTGCCGGCGTCGCTCGCCGGCATCGCGTGGATGCTGTTCGTCACGCGCACGACACTGTCGGTGCCCGCGCTGACCGGCACGATCCTGTGCATCGGCATCGCGACCGCGAACAGCATTCTCGTCGTCAACGCGGCGCGCGAGCTGATCGCGGGCGGTGCGCCACCGTGGCAGGCCGCGCTCGATGCCGGGTTCGGCCGCTTCCGCCCGGTCGTGATGACCGCGCTCGCGATGCTGATCGGCATGCTGCCGATGGCGCTCGGCCTCGGCGACGGCGGCGAGCAGAATGCGCCGCTCGGCCGCGCGGTGATCGGCGGCCTCGCGTTCGGCACGCTGTCGACGCTGCTGTTCGTGCCCGTCGTGTTCGGCTTCGTCCATGCATGGCTCGACCGGCGCCGCGACGCGGCCGCCGCGCGCCGCGCGCAGGACACGCCGACGTTGCCCTGAGCGCAGCACCCTCCCGACTCCCTTCGACTCGCCCGACCTCGACCCGATCATGAACGACACGACCGAACCCCTCGCCCCGCCGCCAGCCGCCGAAGCGGCTCCCGTGCCGCCCATCGCACGCGACGCGACGCCCGCCGCCGCACCGCCCCGACGACGCCGCAAGCTGGCCGTGCCGCTCGTCGCGATCGCGGCGGCGGCCGCGCTGCTGGCCATCGGCATCGTGCCGCGCATCGACGCGCGTGCCGCACAGCGCGTGCAGGTGGCCGCACAGCAGGCGCTGCCGGTATCGGTGATCCTGCCGGGTACCGCGCCTGCCGACCAGACCTTGACGCTGCCGGGCGCCGTGATGCCGTACGCGGAGGCGTCGATCTATGCGCGCACCAGCGGCTATATCGCGCACTGGAGCGCCGACATCGGTGCGCATGTGAAGGCCGGGCAGACGCTCGCGCAAATCACGGCGCCCGACCTCGACGCGCAGTTGCGGCAGGCGCGCGCCGACGCGGCCACCGCGCAGGCGAACTACGACTACGCGAAATCGACCGCGCAGCGCTGGCAGGACATGCTGAAGACACAATCGGTATCGCAGCAGGACACCGACACGAAGGTCGCCGACATGAACGCGAAACGCGCGATGCTGGCGTCCGCGCAGGCGAACGTCGCGCACCTGACCGAGCTGGTGTCGTACGAATCGGTCGCCGCACCGTTCGACGGCGTGATCACCGCGCGCAACGTCGACGTCGGCACGCTCGTCACCGCCGGCGGCACGCCGGGCAGCCCCGGGCTGTCCGGCGAGCTGTTCCATCTCGAACAGACCGGCACGCTGCGCGTGTTCGTCGACGTGCCGCAGGACAGTGCGGCAGGCGTGACAACCGGCACGTCGGTGTTCCTCACCACGCAGCAATATCCGGGCCGGCGCTTCGCCGCGCGCGTCGCACGCAGCGCGGGCGCGATCGATCCCGTCACGCGCACGCTGCGCGTCGAGATCGACGTCGACAACGGCGACGGCGCGCTGATGCCCGGCGCGTATGCGCAGGCGCACCTGCTCGTGCCGAGCGCGGCGCCGGCGTTCGAGTTGCCCGTCAGCGCGCTGCTGTTCCGGCCGAACGGCGTGACGGTCGCGACCGTCGCCGCGAACGGCACCACCGCACTGAAGACCGTGCAGATCGGGCGCGATTTCGGCACGCGCGTCGAGATCGTGTCGGGGCTCGCAGCGGGCGACCGCGTGATCGACAACCCGGGCGATTCGATCGCCGCCGGCGAGGCCGTGAAAATTATCTCGATTGCACGCGGGGCTGCTCCGGCCGCGCGCCCCGCAGCAGCCTCAGCGCCTGCCGCGGTCGCCACGCCGGCGTCGGCCTCGACGCCTGCCCGCGGTTGATCCACACACGCACGAACCCTCACGAGATACCTGCCATGCGCTTCCCCCGTCCGCTTCCGTTCGCCCGCCGCATCGTCGCGCTCGGCGTCGCCGCCGCGCTGGCCGCGTGCTCGACGCTGCCCGCCTACTCGCCGCCCGCCGTCGCGGTGCCCGCGCATTATGCGGGCGTACCGGCAGCGGGCATACCGGCATCGGGTGCCCCCACATCGCGCTCCGGCTGGAACGTTGCGGCGCCCGCCGATGCCGCATCGCGTGGCCCATGGTGGACCGTCTTCGGCGACGCCACGCTAAACGCGCTCGAAGCACGGGTCGACATCTCGAACCAGACCGTGAAGAAAGCCGTCGCCGATCTCCAGCAGGCACGCGCGATGGTCGACTACCAGCATGCCGGGTTCCTGCCGACCGTCACGGCCGGCGTCGCGCAGAGCCGCTCGCGCGTGTCGCAGAACAAGCTCGGTTCATCGCTCGCCGGCAAGACGACGCCCGACTACCAGGCCGGCGTGGCCGCCAGCTGGGAGCCCGACCTGTTCGGCCGCGTGCGCGATGCCGTGACGGGCGCGCAGGCGAACGCCGACGCGAGCGCGGCCGACCTGCAGGCCGTGAAGCTGTCGGTGACGGCCGAGCTCGCGACCGACTATTTCGCGCTGCGCTCGCTCGATACGCAGAAGCAGCTGCTCGACGACACCGTGCACGCGTACGCAGATGCATTGAAGCTGCTGAAACAGCAGCTCGCGGCCGGCGCGATCGACGCATCGGCCGTCGCGCAGGCCGAGACGCAGCTCGAAGCGACGCAGACGCAGGACACCGACATCGACGCGTCGCGCGCGCAGCTCCGGCATGCGCTCGCGACGCTCGTCGGCGAAAGCGCGTCGACCTTCACGCTGGCGCCGCGCGTGCAGGCGTTCGACGTGCCGACGATCCCGGCCGGCGTGCCGTCGCAACTGCTCGAACGGCGGCCCGACATCGCGGCGGCCGAGCGCCGCGTCGCGGCCGCGAACGCGCGGATCGGTGAAGCGCGCGCCGCGTTCTTTCCCAATCTCGTGCTGTCGGCGAGCGCGGGGCTCGAAAGCGCGTTCTTCGCGCCATGGCTCACCGCGCCGAGCCTGTTCTGGTCGATCGGCCCGCAACTGGTCGGCACGTTGTTCGACGGCGGCCGCCGCAGCGCGTCGCTGCGTGGTGCACATGCGCAATACGACGGCGCGGTCGCCGACTACCGGCAAACGGTGCTGGTCGCGTTCCAGCAGGTCGAGGACCAGTTGTCGACGCTCGCTGCGCTCGCGTCGGAAGCCGGCAGCCAGCAGCGCGCCACCGATGCAGCCGACCTGTCGCTGCGGCTGACAACCAATCGCTTCAACGCGGGCGCGGTCAGCTACCTCGATGTCGTGACCGCGCAGACGATCGCGCTGACGAACCGGCGCCTCGCCGACCAGATCGCCGCCCGCCGGATGGAGGCGGCGGTCGGGTTGCTGACGGCGCTCGGCGGCGGCTGGGATCAATCCACGCACGCGGACGCAACCGCTACACCGCCGGCGTCCTGATGAACGTGAGGATGAAGCGCGTACCGGCCGCGTCGCTTTCGACACGGGCGGTGCCGCCGTGGAGTTCCATGACCGAGCGCACGATCGCGAGGCCGAGCCCGGCCGTGCCGCCCGGCACGCCGCCGCTGCGCGCGGGATCGCCGCGGACGAAGCGGTCGAAGATCCGCGGCAGCAATGCAGGATCGATCGGCTCGCCCGGGTTCGCGACGACGACGCGTACCGCGTCCGCCGTTTCGTCGACTGTCAGTGCGATGACGCCGCCTGCCGGCGTGTAGCGCAGCGCGTTGGCAAGCAGGTTGCTGACCGCGCGGCGAAATAGCTCGAGATCGGCGGTCAGCTGGCCGTGCCCGTCGACCCGCAGCGTCGACCCGGCTTCGTCGGCCAGCCCTTCGAAATAGCCGGCGATGCGCTCCAGCTCGTCATGCACGTCGAACGCGCGCTGCCGCGTGACGAAACCCGGGTGCTCGGCGCGCGCGAGAAACAGCACGTTCTCGATCATCCGCGCGAGACGGTCGTATTCCTCGAGATTCGATTCGAGCAGTGCCTGGTATTCGTCGACGGAGCGCGGCCGCGCGAGCGCCACCTCGGTCGCACCGCGCATGTTGTTCAGCGGCGTGCGCAGGTCGTGCGCCAGATCCGCGCTGAATTGCGACAGGTGCCCGAACGCCTGCTGCAGGCGGCCGAGCATCGCGTTCTGCGCGTCGACGAGCGCCGTCAGCTCGCGCGGCGCGCGCGACGCGTCGAGCCGCGTATCGAGCTTGTCGACCGTAATGCGGCCCGTGTTCGCGACGATCTCGCGCAGCGGCGCGAGCGACCGGCGGATCAGCCAGTAGCTGAGCAGCATCGCGAACAGCGCACCGACGCCGCCGGCGATCTTCAGCCTGTCGCGGTAGCCGTCGAGCAAGGCGGTGCGATCGCTCATGTTGCGCGCGACCGCGATCCGGATCTTCGCGTGGTCGCGCAACTCGCCCTCGGTGACGACGCCGCGCACGGGCGTGCCGCCGTCGGCGGTCCACGTCGCGATCCGATCGGCCGTGATCCGTTCGCTCGCCGGCACGGCCACAGCGTGCGGCGGCAACAGGTCGACATCCGGTAGCGCGGGCGACGCCGTAGCCGATGCGGCATCCGGCGGATCCTCGACGCCGGTCCGCTCGACGTTCTTGCGTGCGAGCACCTTGCCCTGCGCGTCGACGACGGCCATCGACAGTGCTTCGTTGCCGAGCACCTGGCTCGTCAGCCGGTCCGCGTGCGCGCGCACCGCGTCGAGCGAATCGAGCTCGCCCGCCAGCCGGCGCGTGTGCCGCGCGGCGAGCACGATGTCGAGGTCGTCCTGCGTGCTGACCTGCCGTTCAAGGCCGGTATACACATACGTGCCGACGAGCGCAAAGGCGGCGAAAGTGGTCGCGCCGAACGCGAGCGCGAGCGTCGCGCCGAGCGAGCGGCCGAGCGTCATGCGCCGTCCTTCAATTCGAGCACGTAGCCGACGCCGCGCACCGTATGAATCAGCTTGACCGCGAAATCGTCGTCGATCTTCGCGCGCAGCCGCCGGATCGCGACTTCGACGACATTGGTATCGCTGTCGAAATTCATGTCCCACACGTACGACGCGATCTGCGTGCGGCTCAGCACCTCGCCCTGCCGGCGCGCGAGCAGCTGAAGCAGCGAGAATTCGCGCGGCGTCAGGTCGATCCGCACGGTGCCGCGCTTCACGCGGCGGCGCACGACGTCGATCTCCAGGTCGCCCACGACGATGCGCTCCGTTTCGCGCGGCGGCCCGCGGCGCGCGAGCGTGCGGATTCGCGCGAGCAGCTCGACGAACGCGAACGGCTTCACGAGGTAGTCGTCTGCGCCGAGTTCGAGCCCGTGCACGCGATCCTGCACGTCGTCGCGCGCGGTCAGGAACAGCACGGGCGTCTCATGCGTATCGCGCAGCCGCTTCAGCACGCTCCAGCCGTCGAGCACGGGCAGCATCACGTCGAGCACGATCACGTCGTAGTTTTCCTCCTGCGCGAGCGTCAGCCCTTCGCCGCCGTCCTTCGCGAGGTCGACGCTGAAGCCGGATTCCTCGAGCCCCTTCTTCAGGTACGCGCCCGTCTTCGGTTCGTCTTCGACTATCAGGATGTGCATGATCGGTTCCGCCGCATTCGGTGATGACATGCGCCGATGTTACCGGGAAACGGGCCGGGCCAGCCGCTCGGCGCCCGCGCGAGGCGGCCTGATTACGAGACTGTAATCGGCGGGTCAGTGTGGTGACGGCTGCGGAAACCAGAATGGGACATGTGGGCCTACCCCACTTGCCCGTTCGTTCAATCAACCAGGAGTCCGCCATGAAACTCGTCGCCGCTTTCGTCGTTGCCACCTTGAGCCTGCCGTTCGGCACGCAGGCCTTCGCCCAGTCCACGCAGGCGCCGATCACGCGCGCGGAAGTGCGCCAGCAGCTGATCGACGCCGAAGCCGACGGCCTGCTGCCGTCGAACCGGAACGACTATCCGCCATCGCACGCGGAGATCGCACGCAACCGCCAGCTTTTCGCGCTCCAGCATCCCGAAGCGGCGCCGGTCGCAACAGCGTCGACCGAAAATTGACGCCACGGCCGGCCCGCATGGCGCGATCGCCGGCGCCGCCCCCGCCGACGTCGCGCTTCAGCGACTATCCGTAAGCGGCTCGCCCAGTGCCCACGGCCGCTCGGCCGCCGCGGCATCGGTCGCCCACGGCAACACGCCGTCCCGCGGCTGGCGATCGGCCGGCGCCGCTTGCGCGACGTCAACGTCGACGTCCTCGCAATACACGCCATGCATCCCGTCCAGCATCGGGCTGGTCGCGCAACGCAGCGTCGTGGTGCCCTGTTCCGGCGTCTTGAACAGTGCCTGCTGCTTGCCGGCCACACGCCTCATCGCGGCCAGCAAGATATGCGTGATGACGCGAGCGAGCCAAGCGTCGAGTGACGCCCCGTCCGGGGCGCCTTCCCAATTCGTTTAGGAATGCGTTATATCCAGGGTGTTTTACCCCACGTCGCCTGCGCGCCCCCCTGCATTCCGTTCCCACGCCCCCGCACTTCGACGCTTTTGTCTTCGAGTTTCGCCGCGGGCCGGCCCCCGTCCGCGCACGGTTTGCGGCGCCCGAAACCGGCGATTTTCAAAAACAGATAATCCGGCCTTGCGTCAATACCATTCTTGCTCTCTTATTCGGATATTTTTTTTGCTCTGATATTCAACTACGAGGCAACTTGCCTTTACACTAGCGACGCGATGCCACCGAAGCTTAAGAAATGTAAATAATTTGCCGGATCAGATAACCTGAAAATGTCACCAACCGATGCGAATGGTGCATTTTCATTATGCAATGCCGATGGAGCGCCTGATTAAAACCGGTTTCATGAATCAATCGGATTATCACGCGAATAGTAACCGGTAATATTCATTGTTTCATTACGTGAAGCGATGTGTGCATGCAGGATTTGACGAATGACGACGACCTGCCGGGGAGAGCCGGCATGGTGAGACGAGAAAGGCAGGCCTGTCTGGGCGGCGCTGGCGCCGCGCCAGGATGGGCATTGCCGCGGAATTAATCACCGCGGAATCGCTTGCAGTTGAATCATCCGGTTCACTCCGGATTGACGACTGCGAATGGACAATCTTCGGTCGCCGTATCGATTGAATACGTTTTCTGGCGAGTCAATGATGAATGAATCACCGCAAATCCGCTGGGTGGTTGAATCTTTTGATTCGTCGAATATTCCGAATTACGGGTACGTATTTTTCAGTTGCTGTAAAAGTTACATCTGCTATCCAGGTGAACCGATTGGTTTTACTCCCGAACGCATGGCCGCGGCAATCACTGCGCTGCGTCACTTCCTGAAACAGGAGCCCCCGAAAGAAATACTGATTTCAGATATCAAGATTGACCGTGTATCACCGTCGGGGATGCGTCGCGAGCCGATTCGGGCTTGAGCGTCGACAGTCCGCTGCATGGCGCGTACAGGCGCGCCATGTCCTTTGTTTATCCACCTGAAGAGGATGTGCATGAGCAACGCGAGTGTGACAGCAAAGATCAAGGAAACGCCTGCGCCGAAGGAGCCGGCGACGGCAGCACCGGCCCCGTTCGAGAGCCAGGAGACGGTCGCCAGGCGGACGTCGGTGAAGCTGACCAACGTGTCGGCGAGCGGCCAGTCGAAACGCACGGCGCTGGACGGGCAACTGGTGTGGTACGACACGGCGCAACTGGCCAGGCCGCATCCGGACGACAGCATGTTCGTGCGGGTCGTCAATTCGCTATACAGCGGTGTGGTGGTCTACCCGGACAACGCGGCCAACCTGCTGCCGGCGATTCCGGACCGGATGCAGGTCGTGCTGCGCCTGGGCAATGCAGCCGATGTCAAGGCGTTCCGAGAAGGGCCGCTGTACGCCGAGTTCAAGAGTGACGGCAAGCGCCGGCGCACCGTCGCGTGCCGGGATCTCGCAGCGCTGCGGCAGCTCGGCTCGGACGGCATCACGACCTGCTACACGAGCTATGTGGACGATCGCGAGAGCCTGCTCGGCGCCATCAACGACGGGCTCGCGTTCGACTATCTGTGGATCCGCTTCCGCGACCCGACCAACATTCCGCTGGAGCTGGTGATCGCGTCGCTGCAGTCGACGGGCACGATCCTGATGAAGGAGATCAACGAGCCGACCAACGTCGACGACGCGATCGTGTCGTACGGCGTGATGGAGTACGGCGCGGAAGGCGTGATCTTCTCGCCGCGCGACCACGGGGTGATGTCGTCGTTCCTCGACCAGATGTCGGACGCGGAACACGAGAACCTGCAGATCCAGACCGGCACGGTGATCGAGAGCCGCCCGGTGGGCATGGGCTACCGCGCCTGCATCGACACGTCGACGCTGTTCGCGCCGGACGAAGGGATGCTGATCGGCAGCACGTCGCAGGGCGGCCTGCTGGCCTGCCCGGAAGTGTTCTTCCTGCCGTACATGGAGCTGCGCCCGTTCCGCGTCAACGCCGGGGCCGTGCACTCCTATGTCTTCAATACCGGCAACCGCACCGACTACATGAGCGAGCTCAAGGCCGGCTCGCCGGTGATGATCGTGAACGCGAAAGGCCGCGTGCGGCGCGCGGCGGTGGGCCGGATGAAGATCGAGCAGCGTCCGCTGCGACTGATCGAAGTGGAGTTCCCCGGCAAGGAGCGCGTCAACATCCTGATGCAGGACGACTGGCACGTGCGCGTGTTCTCCGACGCGGCCAAGCCGCTCAACATTTCCGAGCTGAAGCCGGGCGACAAGGTACTGGGCTACGTGACGGAGCCGGGGCGTCACGTGGGCATCAAGATCAACGAGACGATCATCGAAAAGTAGGAGACGTCGATGGGCTACGTCGGTAGAAAACTGAGAGAGCGCCGGATCCTGTTCCCGGATTCGCAGCGCGGGCTGATCGTGCCGGTCGATCACGGGCTGACGCTCGGCCCGATCGCCGGCATCCAGGCGACGGAGGCACTGGAAAGCTGGGTCGGGAGCCCCGACCTCAGCGCGGTGCTCGGTCACAAGGGGCTGATCGAGCGCCTGATCGTGCGGCAGTGCCTGCACCCGGCGACGGGCGTGATCGTGCACCTGAACGGCATGGCGAGCCTGTCGTCCGATGCGGACACGAAGGTCATGGTGGCCGACATCGATACGGCGTTGCGGCTCGGCGCGGACGCGGTGTCGATTCAGGTGAACTTCACGGCCGGCAATTTCGCGCACAACTTCGCGATGCTCGGCGCGGTGACGGACGCCGCGCACGCCGCCGGGCTGCCGCTGCTGACGATGCTGTACGACAAGGTGCAGACGCCCAACGCCGCGGAACGTCTGGCACGCCTGCACCATCTCGTGCGGGTGGTGACCGAGCTGGGTTCGGACGCCGTGAAGCTCGCGTACGCGTCGGTGGACGAAGTCGAGCAGCTGGCTTCCGTTCATGGGCGCGACATCCGGATCTTCTTCGCGGGCGGCGAAAAGGCCGACGAAGAGGTACTGGTGGCGATGTCGCAGGCTGCGATCCGGCATGGCGCGACCGGCCTCTGCGTCGGCCGCAACGTGTTCCAGCACGCGCGGCCGCGGGCCCTGCTCCGAAGGTTGGCGGACAGCGTGAAAGGCCGGACCGAGCAGCTGGTCGAACTCGACCTCGTGTGATGCCGTTCGCCGCGCCATGGGGGCGCGGCCGTGGAGAACCCATTCGATGAATGCAATGAACCATCAACCGGTGGCGGGACACGTCTTGCCCGGACACATGCAGCTGTCGCAGCTTTGGTCGGACATGTTTCCGGCCGGGCTGCTCGAGGAATTGAACGCGAACCCGTTTCTCGCGGCCTGCCGCGACGGTACGGTCAGCGATGCGCAGCTGCGCGGCTTTCTCATTCAGCACCAATATTATTCGCAGTACTTTACACGTTACCTGTGCTCGATGATGGGCGGACTGGCCGAGCCCGGAGAATTCAAGGCGCTGTCGCACAACCTGACCGAGGAGCTGCACGGCGACGGAACGGACCAGGTCTCGCACGCGGAACTGTATCTGCAGTCGATGGAGGCGATGTCGGCGTTGCCGCGCAGCCTGCCGATGCTGTCGAGCACGCGCGCGCTGATCGACGTCATGTTCCATTACTGCCGCGGCGCCGATCCGCTGGACGGCCTGGCCGCGTTGTGCCTCGGCGCCGAGGCGATCGTGCCGATCGTCTACGGTCCGATCCTGGCCGCCATGCGTCATCGCGATGCGCCGGAGCAGGCAACGCGGTTCTTCAAGATCCATGTCGAGGAAGACGAGCAGCACGCGATCGTGATGCGCGAGATCATCGACCGGATGCTGGCCGAGAAGCCGTACCGGCGGGCGCGCGTGATCGCGGTCGGCGAGGAGATGGTGCGGCGCCGGATGGCGATGCTGAGCGACCTGCTCGCGTATCCGGGCAACGACGCGCCGGAGGCGGAGGCGCGACTGCCGGAGGCCGGGCTGGCTGCACTGCGTGCGGATGCCTCGCTCGGCAGCGGCAATTTCATCGATCTGTGCCTCGCGCTGAACCCGGCGAAGGACGTCGAATTCCTCCAGCTGGACAAGCCGGTGACCGGCGTCGACGGCACGCCGGTGCGGGCCTTCAGCCTCGCGACGCTGCAGCAGTATCGCGCGGCGCTGGCGGACTGGTACCTGGGCCAGGGCGTGGGCCGCGGCGATGTGGTGGCCGTGTGCGTGGAAGACGGCATCGCGCCGTTTCTCCATTACCTGGCGCTGACGAGCCTCGGCGCCGCGATCGCGCTGATCAACCCCGCGATGCCGGCCGAAGTGGGCGCGGCGTACATGAGCGAGAACGGATTCGACCGGCTGGTGGCGGATACGCATACGCTGGCGGCGAGCGCGTTCGTGCGGCACTGGGGCGCGTCGCATCCCGACCGGCTGGTGGACGTATCGCGCGCGGTGCTGCGGCCCGACGCGCGCATGCCGGTCGGGTGGCCGGTGGCGCCGGAGGATTCGACGCTGGTGATGCTGAGCCATACGTCGGGCACGACCGGGATCCCGAAAGCGGTGCGCTTCGAGCACCGGCAGTTCTTCATGGGCAAGCGCGCCCGCATCGGGCGCTTTGCCGAGGGCCCGGACGAACGCCTGCTGACGGCGCTGCCCCAGTCGCATTCGGCGGCGATCAGCCATCTCGAAACCGCGGTGCTGCACGCCATTCCGACCTATGTGATGGGCACGCAGGAAGGCGACGCGGTGCGAGCGGCGATCCGCGCGTTTCGCCCGACCACGGTCGTCGCGTTCCCGAAGAGCTACATGCAGTTGGTCGAGGGCGGCGTCGGCGAGCGCGAATTCGATTCGGTGCGGCGCTGGTTCAGCATGGGCGACGCGGCGCACCAGAGCCATACGCGCCGGCTGCTGGCCGGTGCGCCGGAATCGCGCTTCATCGACGCGTTCGGCAGTTCCGAACTGGGCATGGCGCTGTTCCGCTGCGAATCGACCGCGGCCGAGCTGGCACCGCAGCGCGCGATCGGCCGGCCGGTGGATATCGCTGTCGCGAAGATCCTCGATCCGGTGACGGGCCACGAAGTCGCGCCGGGGCAGCGCGGCCTGCTCGCGGTGCGCGCGCCGACGATCACGTCCGGCTACTGGCAGCAGCCGGCACGCACGGCCGGCGCATGGCAAGGCGGCTATTTCCTGACGGGCGACGTCGCGTACTGCGAGGACGGCATCTTCTATCAGATCGACCGTGAAGTCGACGTGGTCGAAACGCCCGCGGGCCGGCTCTACACGCTGCAGCTGGAGGAAGTGGCCCAGCAGGTGCCGGGCGTGTGCGACGTGGCCGTGGTCGGCGTGGACGGCGACACGGCCGACGATCCGGCACTGCTGGCACTGGTGCTGCCCGACCGGCACGTCGCCGATCCGGCGGCCGTCGCGGAAGGCGTGCTCGAGGCGCTGCTCGCCGAATGCGGGGCCGTGCTGCCGGAGCGCGGCGTGGCCGTGGCGATCGTGCGCAGCCTGGCGTTCCTGCCGGTGGGCGCGACCGGCAAGGTGCTGAAGCGACTGTTGCGCGATTCGGCGGGAGCATTGCTGCGTCGTGCAGCCGACGATGCCCCCGGCGCGCGCGACGTCCTGTATGTGGCGCGCGGATCTGCCGCGCGCGTTTGAACCGGAGACAACGCGAGTCATGAACGAACAAGACTATCAATCCGACGCGTTCGCATCGGTGCGGCGCAGGCTGGCCGCCGCCGAGGCGGACGGCATCGTCCGCTATGAATGCGAAGGCCGCAGCTTCGACGTGCATGCGGGGGTGTTTCCGCCGACGCATTTCCAGTCGACCGGCATCTTCACCCGGCACCTGCCGTACCGCCGCGGCGGCAGTTTCCTCGAGATCGGGTGTGGCGCGGGCGTGACGGCGGTGACGGCCGCCCTCGCCGGCTGCGCGCGGGTCGTCGCGGCGGACATCAGCGAGGCGGCCGTGCTCAACACGCGGGCCAACGTGCTGCTGCACGGCGTGGCGGAGCAAGTGTCGACGCGGCACGGCGACCTGTTCGACGTCCTGCAGCCCGGCGAGCGATTCGACCAGATCTTCTGGAATTCGAACTTCGTCTTCGTTCCGGAGGACTACGTGTTCGAGCAGCCGATCCTGCAGGCGTTCTGCGACGCGGGCTACCTCGCGCACCGCCGGTTCCTGCGCGAAGCGACACAGCACCTGATGCCCGGCGGCGAACTGCTGATCGGCTTCAGCAGTCTCGGCGACGAACGGGCGCTGACGGAACTGCTCGCCGAACACGACTACTCGTCGACGATCGTGGCGTCCGCCTTTGGCGAAGGCGCCGGCGCGCACCGCTACGACATCCTGCGGCTGTTGCCAGGCCGGCAGTTGTCCGCGGCCGGCGCGGCGTGACGCCGGAGCCCGCATGTCGAACGTAGCCTCCGATGCGGGCCGCCGGTCCGGCACGGCGCACGAGCGGCCAGTGGCCATCGTGGGCGGCGGCCCGGTGGGGCTGCTGCTCGCGCTGTTCCTCGATCGTCACGGCGTTGCGTCGATCGTGTTCAACCGCGAGCCGGACAGCCGCTGGCATCCGAAAGGCAGCACGCACAACGCGCGAACGATGGAGCACTACCGCCGCCTGGGCATCTCGGATGCGGTGCGCGCGCAGGGCTTGCCGTCCACTCATCCGCGCGACATCGCGTATTTCACGCGGCTCGCCGACTGGGAGCTGGCGCGGCTCGCCATGGGTTCCGAGTGCCAGCGGATGCGGGCGGCACGCGCCGCCGACGATATCGATCAGGTACCCGAACCGCTGCTGCGCACGAACCAGATGTACGTGGAGCGGTTCCTGCTCGCCCATGCGCGCACGCGGCCCAACATCGATGTGCGGTTCGGCTGGTGCGTGACCGGGTTCGAACAGGATGAAACAGGCGTCACGCTCGACGCCCAGGCCGTGGACGACCCAGCGACGGCCGAGCAGTGGCGGGCCGCTTACCTGGTCGGCTGCGACGGCGGGCAGAGCTTCGTGCGGCGTGCGCTCGGCATCCGCTATCTCGGCCCGGGCGGCGCGAGCGACGGCTTCCTCAGCGGCCGGATGATCTCGAGCCACGTGCGGATTCCCGCGCTGCACGGCGAGTTGCTGAAGGGGCGCGAGTCGTGGATGTACAACGTGATGGCACCCGGCTCGCGGATGCTGCTGATCAGCCTCGACGGTGCGGACGAGTTCCTGCTGATGTCGAAAGCGGACGACAGGGAGGCGCTGCCGGACGACGCGACGGTCATCGGCCGGATCCGCGAAGGCGTGGGCCGGCCGGTCGACGTGGACGTGCTCGCCCACGCGTCCTGGCAAGGCGGTGTCGCGCTGGTGGCCGAGCGTTATTCGGCCGGCCGCGTGTTCCTGTGCGGCGACGCCATTCACCTGTTCTCGCCGACCGGCGGCTTCGGCATGAACACCGGCATCGACGATGCGGCGAACCTCGCGTGGAAGCTGGCCGGCGCGGTGCAGGGCTGGGCCGGCGCTTCATTGCTCGCGAGCTATGAAGCCGAACGCCGGCCGATCGCGCTGCGCAACACGGCGGCCGCGCGCCGTCTGACGCAGCGCGTGGGCGAGGTGCAGGTGCCGGTGGACGTCGAGACGCCGGGCGCGTGCGGCGACGCGGCGCGCGCCCGGCTCGGCGACGCACTGCAGGCATTTCGCGCGCAGTTCGACGCGATCGGCGTCGAGCTGGGCGCACGCTACGACGGCTCGGCGATCGTCTGGCCCGACGGCGCGGCGCCGGAAGACGACCCGCTGATCTACCGGCCGAGCAGCGTGCCGGGCGGCCGCCTGCCGCATCTGTGGCTGACCGGCGCGGACGGCGTGCGCCGGTCGGTCTTCGACCGGCTGGGCGTCGGGTTCACGTTGTTGCAGGTGCGGAGCGCGGCCGAGCCGCCCTCCCCTGGCGACGATGCCGAGCGGCTCGCCGAGGCAGCACGCGTGCGGGCCATTCCGCTGTCGATCGTCGAGATCGAGTCGGACGCGGCACCGGCGTTGTACGAGCGCCGCCTGGTGCTGGTCCGGCCCGACCAGCATGTCGCGTGGCGCGGCGATGTCGTACCGCGTGACGCAGGCGCGCTGCTCGACCGCGTGACCGGGCGCACGACGGATTCACCGGCCGGCAACCTGCAGCGGGCGCCGGGCGCGGATCACGCGACCCGCCATCCGGTAGCCGATGCAGCGCGCTGATTCAACACGGCAGTTCAACTGAGGAGCGACCATGAGTGACATGCTGGAGGAAACGCAAACGTCGACCGAGCCGGCCGATCACGCCGGCTTGCCGCAGCACCGGGCGGAGCACGACGTCGAATCGGACTGGGCGGACGACGCACAGGACAACGCGGCCGCGTTCGCGCTGGTCGACGACGACCCCGAGCCGCTGGTCGTCAACGGCGAGCCGGAGGGCGCGTCGATCAAGTTCGTCCGCACCGGCGCAACCACGGGCCAGCGGTATCTGATGGCGAAGGTCGAGATTCCGCCGGGATCGGGGCCGCCGCTGCACCTGCATACGCTGACCGACGAGTGGTTCTACGCGCCGGAAGGCGGCATCGTGATGCTGATGGGCACGAAGAAATACCGGGATCTGGATCAACCGCCCGACGTCTCAGGGCGCGACACGATCCGGATGATTCCCATGAAGAAGGGCAGCCTCGTGTTCGGTCCGCGCAATCACATCCACGGCTTCCTGAACGTAACGGACAAGACCGTCGTCGTGCAGCTGGTGTGGACGCCCGACGTACCGGGCGAATCGCTGCTCGATTACTTCACGTCGATCGCGAAGCCGATCCTGCCCGGCGTGAAGGGCGCACTGAACAATCCGATCGTGCAGCTGAAGGCCGTGAGCGAAGCGCGCGAGTACGGAATGATGTTCAGCACCGATTTCTGGAGCTACGCCGAGAAAGTCGAGGAAGGTGCCGCTCCATTCGGCAAGAACCTGCCGGGCCTGATCAAGCTGTTCAAATCGGCCGAAGGTTCGTAAGTGGAAAGTGCCGCGCCGGGCTTCCCGGCACGGCTTGTCAATTCGTCATGCTTATCAAGGTAAAGAACATGAATCTTCTCGCTGACAAGACCGCCATCGTGACCGGCGCCAGCTCGGGTATCGGCCGCGAGGCCGCGAAGCTGTTTGCGAAGGAAGGCGCGAGCGTCGTCCTGGTGGCGCGCCGTGCGGCACAGCTCAATGCACTGGTCGACGAAATCGCGAGCTTCGGCGGCAAGGCGATCGCGCTGGCCGGCGACGTGAAGGACGAGCGCTGCGCGAAGGAAGCTGTCGAGCTGGCCGTCGGCCGGTTCGGCGGGCTCGACGTGGCGTTCAACAACGCGGCGACGATGGGCGCGCTCGGCAGCGTCACCGACATCACGCCGGAAGGCTGGCGCGACACGCTCGAAACCAACCTGACGAGCGCATTCCTCGGCGCGAAGTATCAACTTCCCGCCATGCTCGCGCGCAAGCGCGGCTCGCTGATCTTCACGTCGTCGTTCGTCGGTCACACGGTCGGCTTTCCGGGGATGGCCGCGTATGCCGCCAGCAAGGCCGGGCTCGTCGGCCTGGCCAAGACGCTCGCCGCCGAATACGGCCCGTCGGGCGTGCGCGTCAACGTGCTGATGCCGGGCGGGACCGACACCGAGATGGGCCGCGAAGCGGCCAGCACGCCGGAGCAGAAGGCGTTCGTCGAGAGCATTCACGCGCTGAAGCGGATGGCCCATCCGGAAGAGATCGCGAAGTCGGCGCTGTACCTCGCGTCTGACCTGTCCAGCTTCGTCACGGGCACGACGCTGCTCGTCGAAGGCGGCGTGTCGATCACGCGCACCTGAGCGTTCGCTCACCGGGCGGCGCGCCGGCGCCGCCCGCTCCTTCCATTCCTTTCACCCATTGCCGGGACCATCATGAGTCACGAGGCTGAGCAGTATCCGCAACCGAACGATCTGGACCATGGCCGGCCGCGAAGCCGGCGCGCCTTTCTCGGCAAACTGGCGGCGCTGGGCGCGGGCGCGGCCGGCGTCGGCCAATTCAGCCGCTTCATCGACACGGCCGAAGCCGGCCAGGCCGGGGCACTGCGCGACAGCTACGACTACGTGATCGTCGGCGCTGGGTCGGCCGGGAGCCTGCTGGCCGACCGGCTGTCCGCGTCGGGGGCGTCGGTCCTGCTGATCGAGGCAGGCAGCAACCAGCTCGGCCAGTCGAAGGTCGCGCTCGTCGCCGACTGGCTGCGCAATCTGGGCAGCGATACCGACTGGGCGCGCACGAGCGTGCCGCAGACGCAACTGGACGGCCGCTCGCAGGCGTCGCCGGCCGGCAGGACCTGGGGCGGCTCGGGCAGCATCAACGCGATGATCTGGCTGCGCGGCGACCCGCGCGACTATCGCGCGTGGCAGCAGCTCGTCGGGCCCGAATGGAACCCGGCCGAGCTGAACCGTGCGTACCTGCAGGTGACGCAGGCATCGCATACCTGCGGTGCGGCCGGCGGCCGCATCACGGTCGGCCGGTATGCCGACCAGCATCCGCTCACCGCCGCGTATCTCGCGGCCGGCGTCTCGACGGGCCTCGGGCAAATCGAGCTGAACGCCGGGCGGCGGCTCGACGGCACCGGCGTGACCGACGTGAACGCGACCGCCGACGGGCGGCGCGTCGGGCCCGCGCAGGCCTTCCTGGCGCCTGCGCTGAGCCGGCCGAACCTGAAAATCCTGTCGAACGTCGTGGTCTCGAAGCTGGTCCTGCAAGGGACGGTCTGCCGGGGCGTCGAGGTGCGGCTCGGCTCGTCCGCGCTGACGATCCACGCGACCCGCGAGACCATCGTGTCGGCCGGGACCGCCGCGTCGCCGCAACTGCTGATGCTGTCCGGCCTCGGGCCGCTCGACCAGCTCGCGCCGCTCAATATCCAGGTGCGGCAGGACATGCCGGCCGTCGGCCGCAACTTCCACGACCACCTGCTGCTGAGCGTCACGTACAAGGCGCGCACGGCGATTGCACCGCAGGTGTCGAACGGCGTCTCGACGATGGCGTACTACGGCGGCACGGCGGCCAGCGCGCCGACCATCCAGGTGGCCGGCATGCAGTACCCGTTCGGCGGCCCGCTGGCTGCGGGAGAAGGCTACACGCTGATCCCGTTCCTCGCGAAACCGCGCAGCCGGGGCACCGCCCGGCTCGTCAGCGCCGATCCGCGCCAGCCGCTCGCGCTCGATCCGAATTACCTGGCCGACGCGGTCGACCGCGACACGATGATCGCGGCGCTCGATCGCGCGCTGGAACTCGGCGCGGCGCGCGCGCTCGCGCCTTACAACGGCGGACTGCAGTCGGGCGCGCCGCTCGCGACGCGCGCGGACAAGCTCGCGTTCATTCGCCAGAACGCCGCGCCCGGCCTGCATTTCGTCGGCAGTTGCGCCGCCGGCCGCGACCCGGCGACGAGCGTGGTCGATGCGCGTTTCCGCGTGTGGGGCATCCAGAACCTGCGCGTCGTGGACGCGTCGGTGATCCCCGAAGTGCCCGCGGTCAACATTCAGCCATCCGTATTGACCGTCGCGCAACTGGCCGCGAACCAGCTTCTCGCCGAAGCACGGGCCAGCGGCATGGCGGTATCTGCCGCAGCCTGCTGAGCCTGCGCCGGACGTGGCGTACCGCGTGGCTGTTACGCGATACGCCTCCCTCTTTTCCTGTTCATTGATGAAGGAATCGCCGATGAAATCCCATCTGGGCAACAAGACCGCGCTCGTCACCGGCGCATCGCGCGGCATCGGGCGCGCGACGGCGCTCGCGCTCGCGCGCCAGGGCGCGTACGTGCTCGTGCATTACTCGACCGCGGCGGCGGAGGCGGAAGCCGTGGTGGCCGAAATCCGTGCCGCCGGCGGGACCGCCGATTCGCTCGCAGCCGATCTCGGGACGGCACACGGCCCGCACGCGCTGGCCGCCGCGACGCGCGAGGCCCTCGACGGCCGGCTCGATATTCTGGTCGCGAACGCGGGCATCGCGATGAGTGCACCGATCGACACGATGCCGGTCGACGATTTCGACCGGCTGTTCGCCATCAACGTGCGCGCGCCGTACTTCCTCACCCAGCAGTTGCTGCCGGTGATGGGCGACGGCGCGAGCATCGTCCTGCTGTCATCGCTCGGCGCGCGTTCGCCGGTGGGCGAGATCTCCGCATACGCGGCGACCAAGGGCGCGATCGACACGCTCGTCAAGCACTTCGCACAGGCGCTCGGCAGCCGCGGCATCCGTGTGAACGGCGTGGCGCCCGGCGTCGTCGACACCGACATGTCGGCGTTCGTTCGCAGCGATGCGGGCCGCGAACAGGTCCTCGCGCTCCAGGCGCTGCAGCGGGTCGCGCGGCCCGAGGACATCGCCGACGTGATCGCATTCCTGGCCTCGGACGGCGCGCGCTGGATCACCGGCGACATCGTGCAGGTGGACGGTGGCACCAAGCTGTGAACGCGCGGCCCGGCATGCCGGGCCGTATTCCGTGTCCCGACGCCGCCCTTCCGGACGGAGGAAACCATGAAGGCATTGCCGGACAATCCGGCGCTCGCGCACATCGTGCAGCGGGCACCGCGCAACCTGGAGCTGGATCGCCTGAGGGCGATCGCCGTGCTGCTGACCTGCTACGTGCATTGGCGCCAGGTGTTCTATCCGTGGACCTTCACGATGCACTTCGCCGGGCCCGCGACGCCGCTGGACCTGCTGGGCAACGCGTGGGCCGGCGTCGATCTGTTCTTCGTGATCTCCGGCTACATCATTTCGCGCACGATCGTGAGCGAATTCGATGCGCTGCGCGGCGACCCGGGCGCGCTCGCGGCGCACGTGAAGGCGTTCTACGTCCGCCGTGCGTTCCGGATCCTGCCGGTCGCATGGTGCGTGATCCTGATCGTGATCGTCTGCGGCGCGTTCCTGAACGCCGGCGGCTACTTCGCCGACACCGTCTACAACCTGCAGGCGGCGCTCTCCATCTTCACGTACACGTTCAACTTCTGGCTGCCCGATCACAAGATCGCGCCGGGTGTGCCGCTCGCGCAGTACTGGAGCCTGTCGGTCGAGGAGCAGTTCTATCTCGTGTTCCCGGTATTCCTGATGCTGACGCGCACGACCCGGCAGCGCGTACTGTGGCTCACGCTCACGCTCGTGGTCATCTCGGTCGCGATTCGTCCGTACCTGCTGGCCGATCCGCTCAAGGTGTTCTTCTATACGCAGACCCGCTGCGACGGCATGCTCTATGGCTGCCTGCTGTATCTCGCGACCACCCGGCCGTGGTTCGCCGCGATCCGCGTGAACGCCCGCGGAAGCGGTTACCTCGGCGGCGCGGTGGTGCTCCTGCTCGCGCTGGTGCTGGGCTCGATCACCGCGATCGGATTCGACAACGTCGTCGCGGTGCCGGTGGTCTGCATGCTGTCGGCCGCGCTCGTGTTCCTGGCCGCATGCGAAGGCGGCGTCGTGTCGTTCCCGCAGCCGCTGCAATGGGCATTCGACTGCATCGGCCGGCGCTCCTACTCGCTGTATCTCGTGCATCTGCCGATGTTCTTCCTGACGAACGAGCTGATGTTCCGGTACACGCGCGCCCACGACATCGCGATCACGGCACGACTGTGGCCGCAGTACACGCTGCTGATGGCGCTGCTCGTCGCCGGTGCGACGGAGCTGCTGTATCGCTGCGTCGAGCGGCCGATGATCGCGACCGGCCGGCGGGTCGCGGAGAGCATGGCCGGCGCCGCGCCGGCGGCATTGCCGAAGGCGGGTTGAGCGAGCTTGACGCCGGGCCGGGCGACACTTGCGATCAGAATACCGCGTGCCCGCTGATCAGGCTCGGCAGCCAGGTCGAGAAGAACGGCAGGTACGTGACGATGTTGATCGCGCTGAAGATCGCGAGGTAGTACGGCCACGCCATCTTCGTGGTCTCGCCGATCGACACGTTGCCGATCGCGCAGCCGACGAACTGCACCGATCCGATCGGCGGATGCACGAGGCCGAGCGAGCAGTTCAGCAGCAGCATGATCCCGAACTGCACCGGCCCGACGCCGCACGCCATCGCGATCGGCAGGAACAGCGGCGTCGTGATCAGGATGTGCGCGGCCATGTCGACGAACGTGCCGAGGAACACCTGGATGATGTTGATGTACAGCAGCATCAGCCACGGCGCGGCGGTCGACTGCTTCAGCAGCCCTTCGATCGCATCCGGAATTTCCAGGTACGACATCTGGAAGCGCAGCATGTTGGACACGGCGATCAGCAGCAGCACGACGCCCGTCGTGCGCGCCGCATGCGACAGCGCGCGGCGCAGCTTTTCGGCCGTCAGCGTCCGGTAGACGACCGCGGTGAGCACGAGCGAGTACACGACGGCAATCGCGGCGGCTTCGGTCGCGGTGGCGATCCCCTTCGCGACGCACACGAGGATGATCGCGATCACCATCAGCCCGGGCACCGCGCCGACGAAGCTGCGCAGCACCGCATACCAGCCGGGGAACGCAGGCAGCGCGGACGAACCGTCTTCGCGGCGCGGATAGCCGTGACGCACGGCCTGCCAGTATGCGGCGGCGAGCACGAAGCCCATCACCCACAACACCGGCAAGAGGCCCGAGAACAGCAGGTCGCCGATCGACACGCCGCTCACCGGCTGGCCGTGCAGCATCCCGGTGATGCCCTGCGCGGCGAACGCGTAGATGATCATGTTGGTCGACGTCGGCATCAGTGCGCCGGCGAGCGACGCATGCGTCGTCACGTTGACCGCGTACGCGGCGCTGTAGCCTTCGCGCTTCATCAGCGGAATCACCACGCCGCCCATCGCCGACGTATCGGCCGTCGGCGAACCCGACACGCCGCCGAACAGCGTACAGGCGACGACGTTCGCCATCCCGAGGCCGCCGCGGAAGTGGCCGACGGTCGCCTGCGCGAAACGCAGGATCCGGTCCGCGATGCCGCCGTGCAGCATCAGTTCGCCGGAGAAGATGAAGAACGGCACCGCGAGGAACGAGAACGCGTTCATCCCCGAGATCATCGCCTGCATCGCGGTCGCGATCGGCAGGCCTTCGACCATGTAGGTCAGCACGCAGGCTATCCCGAGCGCGAACGACACGGGTACGCCGAGTACGAGAAAAATCAGAAAACTGACGGACAGGATCGCGAGTTCCATGGCGTTATTGTCCCGACGAAGAACGACGAAGCGCGAGCAGGTGCTCGAGCGAGAAGAGGATGATCGCGACCGCCGCGGGCATCGTGATCAAGTAGCGCACGCCTTCGGGCAGCCCGATGATCGGGATGCGGTCGCCCATCGTCTCGGCGGCCATGCTGCCGCAGCCGGCCATGATCATGACCGCGAAGGCGATCAGGCTCAGGTGCTGGATCGCGATGACCACGGTGCGCGATTTCGGCGGCAGCCGGCGCACGAGCGAGTCGAGGCCGATATGGCCGCCGTCGCGCACCTTCATCGCCGCGCCGAACATCGCGATCACGATCACGAGCAGCAGCGCGATCGGCTCGACGAAATCCGGCGCGTTCTCGAACACGTAGCGCATCACGACCGCATAGAACACCAGCGCCGTGAGCACCGCGAGACACGCCGATGCGGTCACGGCCAGCACGCGGAACAGCACGTCGTTCACGCAGCGCAGGAACGGCGCGGCGTGCGGCTGCGCTGGCATCACGCCGTCCGGGGCGGCGGCCGACGAACCCGCGGCGGCCGCGCTGTTCAGGGAAGTGCGACGCGTCACTTGGTGGCCTCGATCTCGTCGACGATCTGCTTCATCTGCGGCGTCTTTTCATACTTCGTCCACAGCGGCTGCATCGCCTTCACGAACGCCGCGCGGTCGATCTGCGCGGCCGGCAGGATCTTCGCGCCGCCCTTCGTCACCAGTTGCTGCGCGGATGCCTCGCGTGCGGTCCACAGCTTCTGGTAGTACGGCACCGAATCAGCCGCCGCCTTCCTGATGGCGGCCTGCTCCTGCGGCGACAGCGTGTCCCAGATCTTCTTCGAGAACACGAGCACTTCCGGCGTCATCGCGTGCTGCGTCTCCGAGTAATCGGGCGCCACTTCGTAGTGCTTGGTTTCCTCGTACGACGGCAGGTTGTTTTCCGCCGCGTCGACGAGGCCCGTCTTCAGGCCCGTGTACACCTCCGCGAACGGCATCGGCGTCGGCGTGCCGCCCATCGCCTTGATCTCGTCGACCATCAGGTCGGACGGCTGCACGCGCACCTTCAGCCCCTTCATGTCGGCGGGCGAGCGCACCGGGCGCTTCGCATAGATCGAGCGCGCGCCGCTCTCGTAGAACGTCAGCGCGATCATCCCCTTCGCGGTAAACGCATCGAGGATCTTCTGCCCGGCCGGGCCGTACATCGCCTTGCGGAAATGGTCGACGTCGCGGAACAGGAACGGGAACGACGGGATCAGCGATTCCGGCACGATCTCGTTGAACGACGCACCGTTCACGCGCGCCATGTCGATCGCGCCGATCCGCACCTGGTCGACGGTGTCCTTCTCGGAGCCCAGCGCGCTGTTGCCGAACACCTTGATCGAATCCTTGCCGCCCGTCTGCTTCGACAGTTCGTCGCCCATGAACTTCACGGCCATGTTGGTCGGGAAATTGTCGCCGTGCACGTCCGCCGAGCGAAACACGCGCGCCTGCGCGGACATCGCAAGGCCGGCCATCAGCGCGACGGCCAGGGCGGTACGGGAGCCGGTGAATCGGTGCTTCATGGTGAGTCTCCTTGATGGTCGATCGTTGTTGTGCGGCGATCCGTGGGCAGGCGCGTGCGTCGGCGAAGCCCTTTCCTGAATCGCAGAGTCATACGTCGTATGACGTGTCGACCGAATGTACGGCGGTTAATCGTTTAACTCACTTGGTGCATACCCCTATAACCGCCTCCATAATGGGTTTTAGGCGAGTATCAGGGAATCTCGTTCTCTTTTTATGCGATTCTTAGCGAAACGTTTTCCGTACGCACAGCTCTATCCGGTTTGGCCGATCGCGCAGCCATCTTCGGCTAAGCCGAACGGCCGGCTTTCGTGTCGCTTGATTTTGTCATAGGATGACTGACCACAATCCGGAATCGTCGACGCAACGCACATGCGTCGGTTCCGGCAACGGTCGAGAGGGAATTCGTCCGGGCGCGGGTGCTTGCCGCGCCGTTACGTCTGCATGACCAGCGACGTCAGCTGCGTCGCGCGCGTGACGTCGGTCTTCGCGTAGATCGCCTTGATCTGCGTGCGGATCGTGCCGATCGACACGCCGCGCAGTGCCGCGCATTCCTGCGGCGAGTGCCCGTCGCAGCACAGCAGCACGGCGAGATCGGCTTCGGCCGACGACAGGCCGTAGAACACGCGCAGCCGCTGCGCGCGCGCCGCTGGCGAGCGCAGGTCGGCAGCCGTCATCAAGGCCGTGACGCCGGGCCGTTCGCGCACGAGGCGCGACTGTTCGGGCACCGGCATCAGCGCGAGCGACAGCGGTTCGCCCGTCGCACGCCGCAACAACAGCCCGCCGCGCGCGAACGCGTGCCGCCATTGCGCATCGTCGACGCAGCCTTCCGGCGCAAAACGCCCGTTCACGACCCGCAGCGCCGGCTCCGCCGCGATCAGTTGATCGGCCGCGCGATTGGTGTAGCGCAGCTCGCGTTGCGCGCCGAGCAGAAATACCGGCACCGGAATCGCATCGAGCGCCGATTCCGCCGCGGCCACGCGCGCCTCGAGCTCGCCGATGCGCGCCTGGATCCGCAGCGCGCGGCTGATATGCGTGCCCATGATTTCGATGGTGTGGCGCTGATCGCCGGAAAGGCCTTGCGAGTCGGGGCCGCCCTGCACGCTGAGGAACGCGCCGGTGCCCTCGCCGCGATGGATGTACAGGCCCGAGATGCTGCCGAGCCCGAACGGGCGCAGGAATTCCTGATAGAACACGCCGTGTGCGCGCTCGCGCGCGGACAGGTGCTTGACGTCCTCGAACCAGCGGCCCGCCGGCCAGTTGCCGGCGACCGGCACGACCGGATCGTACCGGTAGAACTCGGTGTTGTAGGTGCCGTAGCACGCGGCGACCCATGATTCGTCGTCGCCCGCCGCCCGCTCGATCGCCGGCACCCGCGCCGCTTCGTCGAATGACAGCAGCGTGACCATGCGCACGCCGACCGACGATCGCAGCCCGTCCAGCACCGCTTCCCATCGTTGATCGCCCAGTGCCGCAGCGTAGATGTCGTCGACCCACGCCGATGGAATCAATCCGTTCAGTGGCATCTGGCTACCCCGCGCCGTGCGTTTCTGTCGAACGTCCTCAGCCCATCTTACTCAATGAACGAGATCGTTCAAATAATGCATGTGCGTTTGGTTCGAAATACTACGTTTATTACCGTTTCTCGTCTGACGTATGGGCCATTTCCGACACGAAAGCGCAATCGCCTTCGGCACGCACCGGCGCGCGGCCCGCTTTTCGTCCCGATCAGGGTATGCCATGATGCGGCGCATGACGATCCGAAACGCCACGCCCTCGCTGCACCATCACCACGGCCGCCCTCCATTGCGCCGTGGTTCGTTTCGCATCTAGTCATTGCATCGGGCTGGCCCCGATCAAGACGACGACCAAGGCGCCTCCGGCGCCTTTTTTGTTTTCCGCCGCCTGAACAAGCCTGCCGCGCCGCCCCATCGATCACGTACGGAGTGTTTTCAATGCAACAGCCGTGGAAAGAAATTGCCCTGTCGGATTTGCCGCTCCGGGAAGACTTGAAGTTGCAGCACGCGTACGGAGCGCCGCAGCTCGACGTGCCGGTCCGCCTGAACGTCAACGAGAATCCGTATCCGCCGTCGCCGGCGCTCGTCGAGCGCATCGCGACCGCGGTGGCCGATGCCGCGCGCGACGCGAACCGCTATCCCGACCGCGACTTCGCCGAACTGCGATCGCATCTGGCCGCCTACCTGACACACGACACCGGCGTGCCGGTCGACGCGACGAGCGTCTGGGCAGCCAACGGTTCGAACGAAGTGATCCAGCAGATCCTGCAGGCGTTCGGCGGCCCGGGGCGCTCGGCGCTGGCCTTCACGCCCGCGTATCCGATGTATGACGAATACTGCCGGACGACCTTCACGCGCCTGCATACGTTGCCGCGCACCGACGATTTCGCGCTGGACCTGGACCAGGCGCTCGACAGCATCCGCGCGCACCGGCCGAGCGTGATCCTGCTGACGTCACCGAACAACCCGACGGGAACCGCGCTGCCGCTCGACAACATCCGCGCGATCCTCGACCTCGCGCCGGGCGTGGTCGTCGTCGACGAAGCCTATGCGGAGTTCCGGCGTCACGGCGTCCGCAGCGCGGCGACGCTGCTGCCCGACCATCCGCGGCTGATCGTGACGCGCACGTTGAGCAAGGCGTTCAAGTTCGCGGGCGGCCGTGTCGGGTATTGCGCATGCGCGCCCGCGATCGTGGACGCACTGAAGCTGGTTCGCCTGCCGTATCACCTGTCCGCCTTTACGCAGGCGGCGGCCTGCGCGGCGCTGGTCGCACGTGACGAGATGCTGTCGCAGGTCGACGCGATCAAGGTCGAGCGCGACGCAACCGTTTGCTGGCTGCGCGGCCTGGGCCTCGCGGTGGCCGATTCCGACGCCAACTTCGTGATGTTCGGCAAGTTCGAGGATCGCCACCGGATCTGGAGCGGGCTCCTGCGCCACGGTGTCCTGATTCGCGAATCCGGGCCGCCCGAGTACCTTCGCGTGTCGATCGGCACGACGGCAGAGATGGCCGCGTTTCGCGCGGCGCTGCTTGACGTGATGGCGCTCAGGTGAGTGAGCGGCGGGCAAGACAGGAACGATCGACGACGCAACGGAATGCGCGTCGACGCAAGATCGGACGGTGTACTTACTTCATCGTCGCGAGACGCGATTCCAGTTCGTCGATCTTCGCGAGCACGGCATTGCTGAGCTTCCTGACATGATGCGGCACATCGGGCGCCGACATCAGTTCCTCGATGCGCCTTCGCCAGTAACTCGGATGCCTGACGCGCCCAGCACCCGACATCGATACGTCGTCAGCGACCGTGTCGCTGTCCAGGAGAGCCACCATTCTCTGGATGTGAGAGAGCTCTCGTTCCACATAGTCTCTTGCCAGCATATTGATTGAGATTCCCCGAAATACGACACCAGGCCTTCCATCATCAACACGCCATCGTGTCGCGGTGCCAACGACGCACCGTTCACGCCGTGCGTCATCGTACGCAGCGACTGTGTCGGTCAACTGCGCGGACGGTCGCGGCAATCGACATTGAATGGCAGGCCCGTTCGTTTGTGTTCGTTACACGCGATCCCCCGTATCCTGCTGCCCATCGTAGGCGCACCGGCCCGCGCCGGCATCCCCAAAAGTGGGGATATCGGCGGATATCGGGAAAGGGCTGGTTTCCGGAAACGACGGGGCTGGACGGCCTACCGCCGATACGGCGGCGGCGCGAGTTCGAGCGGATCGGGGTTCAGGCGCACCCACGCAACCGCAAGCCGGCACAATTGCGCCGGATCGCCGGCCTGGCATCCGCTGCGGGCACGCAGTGCATCCTGGCGCGCCAGTCAGTCCAGCGGCTCCGGCAGTTCCAGACCGTCCGGTCGGCCGGACGCGCCATCCCGCTTCGTGATGTTCCAGCGCGCGACGTCATCCCGGTCGTCATCCATTCGACAGGAAAACCGGGCATTGGCGCGAGCATCGGCACGCGCAGCCGCCGTCGCGCCGCCTGTCGCTCCTTGCATGTCGATTGGCGCGCTTTGCGAGTGAACTGGCGCGTAAAAGACGGCATCATGGCGCATCACCTCTGCAACGGAACCCACGCCCATGAATATCGATACCGACCTCCCTGTCATGGTGACCGGCGCAACCGGATACGTCGCGGGCTGGCTCGTGCAACGTCTTCTCGAGGCCGGCCTGACGGTCCACGCGGCCGTCCGCGACCCCGACAGCCCGGACAAGCTGAAGCACCTCCAGCGCATCGCGGCCGGCAAGCCCGGCACGATCCGCTTTTTCCGCGCCGACCTGCTCGACCCCGGCTCGTACGCGGACGCGATGGCCGGTTGCGGCATCGTGTTCCACACCGCGTCGCCGTTCACGGTCACGGTTCGCGACCCGCAGAAGGAACTCGTCGATCCGGCGCTGCTCGGCACGCGCAACGTGCTCGAGACGGCCAACCGCACACCGTCGGTGCGGCGCGTCGTGCTGACCAGCAGCTGCGCGGCGATCTACGGCGACAATGCCGATCTCGCCGCGACGCCGAACGGCGTGTTCACCGAGGCGATCTGGAACACCAGCTCGTCGCTCGCCCATCAGCCGTATTCGTATTCGAAGACTGTCGCAGAACGCGAAGCGTGGAAAATCGCCCGCGCGCAACAACGCTGGGATCTCGTGACGATCAACCCGACGCTCGTGATCGGCCCCGGCATCAATCCGCATGCCACGTCGGAAAGCTTCGAGATCGTACGGCAGATGGGCAACGGCACGATGAAAATGGGCGTGCCGAATCTCGGCCTGGGCGCGGTCGACGTGCGCGACGTGGCCGACGCCCACCTCCGTGCCGCGTTTCTGCCAAGCGCCAACGGCCGCTACATCGTGTCGGGTCACGATACCAACCTGCCGGCGATGGCCGCCACGCTGCTCGAGCGATACGGTGCCGACTACCCGATTCCGCGGCGCATCCTGCCGAAATGGCTCGTGTGGCTGGTCGGCCCGCTCGCGAACAAAGCCGTGACGCGCCGCATGATCGCGCGCAACGTCGGGCTTCCCTGGCGCGGCGACAACAGCCGCAGCCGCAACGAACTCGGCATCCGCTATCGCCCGCTCGCCGAGTCGATGAACGACTTCTTTCAGCAGCTCGTCGAAACCGGGCAATTGCGGCGATGAACCGCTTCGCGATCTCACCTGGCTGGCAGGTCGTGATGGTCGACCTGGGCCTGCGCGTCGACGAACTGCTGCGGCGCGCGCAACTGCCCGCCGACCTGTTCACGCGGCCGGAAGGCGGGCTCACGACCCGCGAATACTTCCGCTTGTGGCGCGCGACGGAAGAGATGGCAAACGTGCCGGCCGTCGCGCTGCGCATCCTCGATCTCGTCTCGGTCGAGGCGTTCGATCCGCCGCTGTTTGCCGCGCTGTGCAGCCCGAACCTGGAAATTGCGATTCGGCGCATCAGCCAGTTCAAGCCGCTGATCGGCCCGGTGCGCTTGCGCGTGGCCCACGAGGCCGACGTGCTGACCCTGGCCGTCGACTTCCTGGAACGCGAGGAGCCGCCACCCGGCATGCTGCTCACGGCCGAACTCGGCTTCTTCGTGAAGTTGGCACGGCTCGCGACCCGCACCGACGTGCCTGCCCGCGCCGTCACGCTGCCGCGCGAGGTCGAGCCGCATCCCGGCTATGCGCGGTTCTTCGGCGTGACGCCGCAGTATGGCGATACGCCCTGCGTCAGCGTGGCGCTGCAGGATGCGCGACGTCCGTTCGTGACGGCCAACCATGCGATGTGGCAGATCTTCGAACCCGATCTGCGCCGCCGCCTCGACGCGTTGTCGGCCGGCGCGGGCATCGTCGAGCGCGTGCGCGCGGCGCTGCTGGAATTGATCCCGGGCGGCCTCGCCACCACGGACGACGTTGCACGAACGCTCGCCATCAGCAAGCGCACGCTGCAGCGCCGTCTCGGTGACGACGGCGCGAACTTCAAGACCATCCTGGCCGAGGTCCGCGAAAAGCTCGCGTGGCACTACCTCGATCGCTCGGACCTTCCCTACAGCCAGATCGCGTTCCTGCTCGGCTACCAGGATCCGAACTCGTTCTTCCGCGCATTCAATGAATGGACCGGCATGACACCCGACGCCGCACGCTCGCGGACGACGCCACGCTGACGCGCACGGTCGCCCCATCGCCGAGCCGATGCGGCATCAGCGCGCGGCGTCGTTGCGGTTCAGCCCGAAAATGAAATCGGCTTCCACTGCCGCGCCTTTGGGCAACTGCAGCACGCCGACCGACGAACGCGTATGGACGCCGGCATCGCCGAGCACTGCGTACAAAACGTCGGAGGCACCGTCGGCCACTTCGCTTTGCATCGTGAAGCCGGGCGCGCTCCGCACATAGACCGTCATGCGCGGCACCGTCGCGACCGCATCGAGCGTGCCGCAATGCTTGCGAATCAGCGACAGCGCGCGCAGCGTCGATATGCCGGCCGCACGGCGGCCGTCCTCCAGCGAAACGGATTCGCCGACGACGCCGACGAAGTGCACGGTTTCCCCGATTCGCGGAATCTGACCGGACAGATAGGCCGTCGTTCCATCGACCAGAATGGGCGTGTACTTTCCGCCGATCCTGATTTCCTCGTCCGGATCGAATCCGAAATCGGCCGCGATCTGTTTCAGCTTATCGTCTCTGTTCATCAGTGAATTCCCCAATCCTTCATAAAAAAGACAAAGAATAATTGAGTCGCCGATTCTTGTCCCGAGGGAGCCGATTTGCAAAAAATGACAAAATTGACCCACTTTTCAGGTGTTCGAAGCAGTCCTGCATGCCATATCGACACCGTAATTCGTAGTCGGCGAGATTTTCTTCATCATTTCCGATTGAAACCGCTATCATGTGAGTACACAACCTGATGAGCGATATATGGCAACTTACAAGGAACTGAAAGCCCAAATGGATGCTTTGGCCGAGAAAGCCGAAGCGGCACGCGTCGCGGAATTCCAGGCGATCGTCGACGACATCCGCGCCAAGGTCGCGGAATACGGCATTACCGAAAAGGACATTTTCGGCACGCGTCGTGGTCGGCCGGCCAAGCAGGCAGCGGCACCCGTGCAGGCGAAGTATCGCGATCCGAAGACCGGCGCAACCTGGTCGGGACGCGGTCGTGCGCCGGCATGGATCAAGGATGCGAAGAACCGCAATCGATTCCTGATTCAGGAATAAGATTTTCGACGCGTACCGGCGCGCGGTTCAGCGCGCTGTCCGGCAAGTCGGGCATTGACACCGGCGGGATTCAAAGACCGCTCCGGGTTAATGCCGATTTGTCTCATTCGACGCGTCGCACGCCCATTCTTTCCTCATCATTCGTAATAAATCGCAAGCCACACGGTTTGCGTTTCTTCATGCGTCCACGCAACGCGATGGCGGCAATGCGGCTCGATCAGCACGTAGTCGCCCGGGCGCATCTCGTGCCGCGCCGGACCCTCTTCGAATTCGAGCACGGCCGCGCCCGACAGCAATACGACCCATTCCGCGCGCGAGTCGTCATACCAGAATCCATCCGCGCTCGCGTGTCCCATCGATACGATCCGTTCGACATTCAGGCGCTGCCCCGTGACGAGGAGATCGATTCGCTCGTCGCCGCCACGTTGCCCTTCGACGCTGAACAGGTTACCGGTTTGAAGTTGCATTGCTCGACCTTTTCATTGACCTTCCGATGAAGGAAGCGCGTTTAAAGACGCCGGGGAATGCTTATTGTCGTCCAGCCTTTGCCACGCCGCTGGCGGCATTCAAGGCCTGCACGCGATGGCTTCGATTTCTATCTTCGTGCCGACCTGACGCTTGCGCCCGTCAGCGCGCCGCGATCTGCGCGTTGCCGGTTCGCAGGCTGGCGTGCGTGAGCATCAGCAGGTTGACGACGACAACGGCGATGGTCGCGTCGATCATCAGATTCACGCCGCCGCGCGTGACCAATACGCCCGCGATGTATGGAAACCCGAACAAGCCGATGAAGTAGGCAATCGTGAAGACCTGGGAACTCGCCGATGCGGACAACCCCCTTTCGCCGGCCAGATTGACGGCCATGCCGTTCAGCGTGGAATAGCTGAGCCCGTAGCCGATTGCAAAGATGACCGAGCCGATCACGTACAGCATTTCGCTGCCCGGATTGGAAACGAACAGTAGCAGCGCCAACAGCGTCGCGCTGAACAGCGCGCAGGCGAGCTTTCGAACGGGCAACCGGCTGATCGTTTGCGCCAGCGTGAAACGGCACGCAACGGTCGTCAGCGTGAAGGTCACGAAAAACAGGTCCGGCGACAGGTGTCGCGATTCCGCATAGGCCGACTGAAAATTCGACAACGCGGAAAAGACGCAAGCGGCCAGCGCAATCATGATGATCGGCAGCCGCGTCACGTTGCGCAGGATCTCGGCGATCCGTGCAGGCGTCAGGCCGGTTGCGGCCAGCTGCGGAGTCAGCGTGTGTGCCGCCCGTTTTCCGACCGCGGAGAATGCGGCGGCGGCAATCAGGCAGATGCACGCCAGGCTGCCATAGACGATGGAATACGACCCGGCTCGGCTGGCGACGAAATGACCGACCGGCGACGCAAGACCGAGTCCAACCATTTGACCGCCCGACAGCAAGGTCAGGTATTTGATTCGCGCGTCGGGCCTCAGATGATGAATGATCTGAAGCGGCGCGAGGATGTAGAACGCCGACCATCCCATGCCGAGCAGCAAGCCACCGATAAACGCGATCGCCGGATCGATCGCGGCCAGGCTGAACGCGAGCATGGCAACGGACATCACGACGGCAGCGGCAACGATCGTCCGCATCAGCCCGATTCGCTGTGCGATCCATCCGGCGAGCAGGGAACTGACGATCATGGTCAGGATGCCGGTCGAGATGACTGCCCCTGCCATTGACGCATCGAGCCCGCAATGACGCAAATGCTCGGCAAGCAGGAAGCTCGCACCGTATGCGGCGGCAAGCGCGATGCTCGCGCCGAGAAATGGAATGAAAGTGGCAGCACCAAGCGACGACGGCAGCGGGTCAGCGGGTGTGTTCATGGGATGGGCGTCCGGTTACTTATCGCCGCCGTGATGCCTCGAGCAGGGCTACTTTCCGGCAGCGATTTTCTTGACTGCGTATGGCGGGACGAAGATCGTTTCGGCATTCCCGGCCCCGGTCTCGATGGGAAGTGTGTTTTATGTAATGACGGAACGAAATGTACAGTGACGGCGATTTTCCTCTGCACAGCTGAGTGGAGGCTGACGTCGCCGGATAGCGGAGAAGCTTCCCAAGTCGAAACCCGCCCATGCAGTCGCATCGTCGATCGATGAATTGTTGGCGATGATTTCCAGCGCCCGCGCCACGCCGCTGAAAATCGCTTCGTCGATTCGCACGGCCCTGTCTCTTCCCAAGGTGAGCAGACACCGGACACCCCGCCATCGAGGTAAGCAGGGACGACATCGACGCGTCCGGTGCTTTCGATTGCATGACACATACGCGGCATCCTGCCGATGCTCGCCCGCCATGCCGCCTGCCGAACCGGGCGGGATGTTATCCGGGGCACCAACAAAAAAACTTGACGATGAGAGCATATGCTCCTACCCTTCACCTCAAGAGAGCATATGCTCTCATTTTCGAACGGAGCGTAGCGATGAACGAGCCTGAGATTCTTGTGAGCGGTGCAACCGGACGCACCGGCGGTATTGCCATTGACGAACTGCTCGAGATGGGCAAGCGCGTGCGCGCCTATGTGCGCACGGACGACGATCGGGCGGCAGCCCTGAGGCAGCGCGGGGTCGATGTCGCGGTCGGGGACTTCACCGACATCGACGACATTCGGGCAGCGATGGAAGGCATCCGGTCGGCGTATTTCCTTCATCCGATCGCGCCGGGAATCATCGGGGCCGCGGCGTATTTCGCGCAGGCAGCAAAGGAAGCGGGCCTCACGGCGATCGTCAACATGTCGCAGATTTCCGCGCGCCGGGAGTCGATGAGCCACGCGGCACAGGATCACTGGGTCTCCGAGCAGGTCTTCGACTGGTCGGGTGTCGCGACGACGCATTTGCGTCCGACCTTCTTTGCCGATTGGCTCGTCTATCCGCACTTTGCGCGGGAGATATGGGCCACGAAGAAGATCGAATTCCCGTTCGGCAACGGCCGACATGCGCCCATCGCCAGCGACGATCAGGGACGCGTGATCGCCCACCTCCTCGCCAACCCCGCAGGCCACGAGGGCAAGACCTACACGCTCCACGGCCCCGTCGAGATGGACCACGTCGAGATCGCAGCCGCGATGAGCGAGATTCTCGGCACCCGGATCGAATACGCGCCGACTTCCATCGAGGAATTCCGAATCAAGATGGAAACCCTTTACAAGTTTCCGCCGTTCCTCACGCAGCATCTGGTCGAAGTCGCGCAGAACTACCGCGACGGCATCTTCTCGGGCACCAACGAGGCCGTCGAGCAGATCACCGGAAAGCCGCCGCTGTCGGTCCAGCAGTTCGTCGCGAAATATCGGGCCGCATTCGTGTGAACACGTCCTTGAAACGAATCGGGAGGTTTGAAAATGTCATCCATCCAACCAGGTCATCACCCGTTTCTCGATGATCTGACGGCCGACGCCGAGCTGGTCAGCTCGGTGTTGCGCGCCCCCGTAATCGGGCGCGACGAAATCCGGCTCGCCGTCGACGCCGTCGGGACCTTTTACGTCTCGCAGACGCCAACGTTCGTTCAAGCCGTCGGCTCGCGGCTATTTCTCGAATACGAGGCCGTTCTGGCGAGCGACGAGACGTTGAGCGCGGTCGTGGTCGTCGATCGCAACGCCGACGGCTCGGTGCCGCGAGTCAGCGTGCGGATGAGCCCGCTTGGCGCCGTACTGACTCTCGCGGCCCATCTGCGGGAGTCGCTTTCGAAGCAGTTGCCGGAACACGTCTTTCTTTGAACCGGGCACCCGCGCGCTCGTGGATGGCATCGGCACTCCCCCGGCACGCGGCTTTTGAAAAAGGAGCTTGTCATGGATATCAAGAACGCCACCGTCTTCGTCACCGGTGCCAATCGCGGCCTGGGCCTCGCTTTTGCACGCGAGGCGCTTCGGCGCGGGGCCGCGAAAGTGTACGCGGGCATGCGCAACACGAGCGGCTTCGACGAGCCGGGCATCGTGCCGGTCAGGATCGACGTCACGGATCCGGCGTCGATCGCCGAGGCGGCCCAACTGGCGGCCGACACGACTCTGCTGATCAATAACGCGGGCATTGCCGCCCTGATCGACGGGCCTTTGGCGGCCGACGTGCAAGCGCAGTCCGCCCGCTTGTTCGATACCAACTACTACGGCGTGGTGCGCGTCACGCAGGCCTTCGAGCCGATCCTGGCGGCGCGGCCGCATGCCGCGATCATCAACGTGCTTTCCGACATCGTGTGGCTCCCGCGCCCCTATCTGACACCGTATGCCGCGTCGAAAGCCGCCGCCTGGAGCTACACGAACCAGCTTCGCTTTCACCTGCGCGAGCGTGGCATCCAGGTTCTCGGCCTGCACGTCGGGTTCGTGGATACCGATCTGACCAGCGGCATCGACGTGCCCAAAGCCCGTCCCGAGGACGTCGTGCGACGGACCTACGACGCGCTCGCCGCCGGCAAGAGCGAGGTCATGGCCGACGAGGGGACAGCGGTGCTGAAGAGCACGCTCGCGGCGGAGATACCCGGCTACATCACGCCGCCGGCGGGGTTTTGAACATCGCAGTCGACACGGGCCGGATTCGGCGGCGAGCCACGGGGTGCGCAGATCGTACGCCAGCGCTGTCGCTCCCGGCTTTCATCGATAGAATCCACCCTGCCTTCGCGCGAAGCGTGCGTAGCGTTCGCGCAATTAACCGAAATCAGGAGTGCAACAGATGTTGCCCGTCAACCAGCCGCTCGGAATCGATCAATGCAACTGCTTCGCCGTCAGGAAGGCGAGCAGGCAGATCTCCCGACTCTACGATAGCCATCTCGAGCCCTCGGGTCTGCGCATCACGCAGTTCCTGACGCTGGCCGCCCTGCACGAAGTGGGAAGTACCCCGGTCAACGCCCTTGCCGAACGGCTCGACATCGAACGAACGGCGATGGGGAAAATGGTCGGCTTCCTGGAGCGCGACGGCTTCGTCACGATCAAGCCCTCGCCCACCGACGGCCGAAGCCGCCTCGTCGAACTCACCGAGGAGGGACGGCGCCTGCACGAAAGAGCATCACCGCTCTGGCAGGAAGCGCAACGGGAGTTCGAGCGACTGAACGGCGCGGACAATGTTACGGCGTTGCGAGAAGGGTTGAGAGAAGTGCGCATCGGCGACGTGTCGATGCGTTCGCCGCAAGACTGAGTCACCGGATGCATTGCCGGAGGGCGGCAGATTCAGCCAGGAACGGACATCCGTGCGTATGGGTAGAATCATGGCCAATCGGCACCAGATGCGGTGGCCGCCTCCCCATTCCGCGAGACATGGCGATGAAGGTAACGATTGCATACATCGACGAACCCCCATTTGGATGGACGGAACCCGGAGGAACTGCATCGGGCGCCGACATTGAATTGGCCGGTGTAGTTCTTCGGGCGATTGGCGTCACCCAGATCGAGCATCGCCTGACGACATTCAGTGAACTGCTGCCCGGCGTTGCAACCGGTCGCTGGGATATGAACGTTCCGCTCTTCACTACGCCTGAACGCGCCAGATCGGTCGCGTTCAGCGTACCCGTATGGGGGATCGGCGACGGCTTTCTGGTTCGAGCCGGAAATCCGAAGGGTCTCAGCAACTACGCGTCACTCGCCAAACGCTCCGACGTCCGCCTTGGCATCATTGCCGGACAAGTTCAGCACGACGCAGCAAAAAAGGCAGGCGTAAACGAGAACCAGATAGCCATCTTCGCGCAACAAGGTGATGCGATTGATGCGGTTCTCTCCGGCGCGATCGACGCATATGCGAGCACGGCGCTGGGCAATCGCATTGTTGCGGATCGGATGGGAGACTCAGCGCTTGAGGCCGTGCCGCACGAGCCGGAGGCGGATGGCAAGCAACAGAGGCTCCCGCTCGGAGCATTCTCGTTTAACCAGCAAAACAACGCGTTGCTCAATGCAGTAAACACGCAACTACGTTCATATTTGGGCTCGCCGGACCATCGGGCCAGAATGGCGGCCTTCGGCTTGGCATCCAACGAGATCGATCCCGCTCTTGCGCGGTGAGCATGACGGATGTCAACCGATAATCGCCAATCGGCAGGGCCTGATGGATTGCCGTCAATTTTCGGGCGCCCCCGGGGGTCCTTCGACAAGCAACACCAAAGGGTTGAAAATTTTCTTTCTTGAATTGGACCACCCGCTGCCGAAATGATATGCCCGTCAACGTCTCAGTCCCCGATCGCACCGCCCAGTATCAAACAATCGCACTGGTTCTGATCTCGATGTTTTGTTTTGCGGTCGTCGATGCACTGGGCAAAGCGGTAGCGCTCGACTATCCCGCTAACGAAGTGACCTTCTTCCGAATGCTGTTCGGCGTCGTGCCGGCCGTTCTCGTCAGCCTTCGTGGTGGGTCGTTTGGCGCTCGGATCCGAAAGCTCGACCTTCGCGGACAGACAACCCGCGCGCTCACGCTTCTCTGTGCCTCCGGACTTTTTTCGCTGGCTTGCCGTATCTGCCGTTGAGTGAGGCCGTGGCGATCGTCTATTCGGAGGCGATTTTTGTTGTTCTCCTCGCGCCAATTTTGCTCGGGGAACGTTTACTCGCGCGAAATGCCGCGGCCGCGCTCGTGGGCTTTATAGGGGTCCTTCTAGTGGTTCGACCTCACGGTAGCTTGTCGAATCTCATTGGCCCGGGCCTGCTGCTGCTCAGTGCTTTGTGTGGTGCGCTTTCCATGATTCAGATTCGCAAACTCAAAGCCAGCGACGACTCGAGCATCACGGTGCTCTTCTTCACCGCCTTCGGAACCACCGTTACCGGCGTTTCCTTATTTTTTGCCTGGCGCACGCCGACGCTCAAAGACTTGCTCGTCATGGCGCTACTGGCACTGTTCGCGACAGCCGGCCAGCTTTTCTTTACGGTCGCGGTAAGGCGTGACAGTGCTGCGAAACTGGCTCCCTACACTTACACGAGCATCATTTGGGCAACGCTTTTCGGCTTTTTCCTGTGGGGCGAAACGCCAAGCGTCGTTTCAGTTCTCGGAATCGTCGCGATCGTCGGGAGTTCGATCGCTGTCGCGATTCGGGAGGAGCCGCCGGAGGGGCCAGCGGTCTAGTCTCGCTAACAGGCTCGACAGTCGTTGGCTGAGGTGAACTGAAGAATAGGCGGTAGGACTGCGTCAGGCGCGGATGACCGCAATCGAGGAAGGGGAAGGTCCCCCGTGGGTCGGCTATAGCCGACTGCGTCGGGCGGCATCCGGCCAGGAACGGACGCTCGACATACGAGGCAAGACTGCTGAAAATCTTGCTATCTCGAAACTTGTTGAGTGTGTCAAATGTCCCAGCTGGAAATATTGCCGCCCGAGATCGCGCGGCACTCAATTTCACGTAGGGAGATTGTCCTTCCGCTCAATGCGGCTATTGCCGCAATTGATTGGTGCGCGATCAACCAGATTCACCTCCTGGGTTGGGAAGGATGGATTCAGTCTGCGGATGGGCGGGTCGGTCACGGCAATGCGCCGCAGGGAACAACGAGTTTGGAGGGTCTTTCGATACCCGATGCTGCCGACTTCTGTCGGCGGACAATTCGGGCCGCCGCACTAGAGTGGTCGAAAACTTATCCAGAAACGACGGACCGAATACACTTCTGTATCACCGTTGACACGACGGGCGTCACCTCAAAGCTGTAAGCGTTTGGCGGCCAGGAAGGGACCTTCAGCCTCAGCCCCACGGCCGTAACGGCATTGATACGGGGCTCGAAATGCGACCTACTGGACTATCGGGGAGAGGCGCCAAGAGGCTCGTGGAGTTCTCGATAGGCATTCACAAGCGCCCCCAGGGCCTCCTGCTCTTCTGGTGTCCCGAAGCGGCCCACAAACCCGTCTAACGCGACCAGCAAGGAGCAGGCCGCGAGAGCCAAGGTGTCGGCAAACTGCAAGTAGTCGGGGCCGATGCGCAGACCGGTTATCTTACCTGTGGCGCTCACCTCAACGTGGTGCTGAAGAGAGGTGGCGGACGGGTGGGCATCCTGAGAGAGAGAGCGGTAGACGACGGTATAAAGATCAGACAGGCTCAGGTCTTTCGCCAAGCCGCAAAGGTCAATGTCTTGGTGCTTCCCTGGCGTGCCGATCTCGTCGAGCAATGCGTCGAGCGCCGCTCCCGTTTCGGCTGGCACCTCTGGCATATCCCGCAACTCAGCCGCGACGTGCCCGCGGAATCGCTGGTGCCCACCCTCGAACGCCTCGACGAACCGCGTCGTCGGCGCTTCGCCCTTCTTGAGTTTGATTTTGGCGCCGTGCGACAGCACGATGTCGCGGGAGGCGGCCATGCAGTACAGCGCAGTTTCGAAGGTCGATCGCACCATTGCGCGCGACTGCGCACGCAGCCCCCTGGCGCTCAGGAGCACAGCACCCTCGAAGTCCTGAACGGCTCGCCCAAAAAGGGTGACGGCGAAAAGGTCGGCGTCACGCTGTTGGATGTCGCGCGGCACGATCAGCAGGGCGATGGCGAAGCGGTTGATCTGCTCTACGAGCGCCGCATGGTCGGGGCAATAGTCCCGAAACGCCTCATCCGCGAGGGCGTTAATGTGCGTGGATAGGAAGCCGTCACGGCTCAGAGTCATGGTCTTCTCCTTAGCCTTGCGGACTATCGCCGCATTGGACTGTCAGGCCAAGATTCGTGGCGATCGGCCTGTGTAGGCCACAACGCGAACATAGATCTTGCTCCAACCAGGGAAGGTAGTTTGCAACCGACCGATGACATGTTTGGCCGGTGTAATCACCAGTTCGGTTGCTGCGTCGTTCATTGATTTGCCGTGGTGTGAAACCCATGGTGGAGCGTAATTTGGGAGGTGTCAGCCGTCAACAATGGTCACGTACAAAGCTGGATGGAACGGCAGCTTTCGGGAATGTCGACTGTCTCCTTCGGATCGACAACAACCGATCGTGTTAGCCCTCAATCACCACGCTCCAGGCATCTGCCCGATTTGCTTCAAATCCGAATATCACTCCCCCATCAAACCACCGCCCTCAACCACCCCAACAACTCCGCCTGCGCGCTCCCCTCCACCACCGGCGCCGGCGTCAACAGGCAGTAATGCGAACCATCCTCGACGAACCCCATCGGCGCGACCAGCACTCCGCTTTCGATGTCGTCGCGCACGAGATGCCACGGCCCGATCGCCACGCCCAGCCCCGCGACAGCCGCCTGCAGACTGAAGTAAAAATGATCCAGCACCTGCCCGCGCCCACGCGCCGCTGGCTGACCGGCCGCCACCGTCCATTCCTTCCACGCATCCGGCCGGGTCCGCGTATGCAATAGCGGCGCATCCTGCTTCAACGAACGCGCACCGCGACGCGCAGCAAACCACGCACCGACTTTGTCCGGACGGCAGACCGGCCCCACCCGCTCGGCAAACAGTTGCTCCGCGTGATACCCCGCCGGCCACGCAAAGTCGTTGCGGCGAATCGCCATGTCGATCCCGCTGTCGAACGAAAACGGCCCGCCCGCAGCAACCAGGTGGATATCGACACCCGTGTATCGCGCCTGGAAATCCGGCCAGCGCGGGATCAGCCAGCGCATCAGAAGCGTCGGCTCGCACGACAACACCCACCGCCGCGCACGCGCCGCCTCGCTACGCAATTCCTGCGTGGCGTGACGCATCAGGCCGAGGCCGTCATGGACGGCCTGCGCCAGCTTGCGCCCCGCATCGATCAGGAATACACGACGACTGCGCCGCAGGAACAGCGCGACGCCCAGATCATCCTCGAGCAGTCGCACCGCGCGACTGACCGCGCCGTGGGTCAAACACAGCTCGTCGGCGGCACGACTGAAATTCTCGTGACGCGCCGCCGCCTCGAAACAACGCAGCGCCATCAATGACGGCAGGCTCGTACGAGTCGATTGTGAGTCAATCTCACCATTTTGGTCAGAAATCATCGTTTTTCAAGATGTGACACGGTTGCTAGCATTGTGCCATCAAGACTCCCTCCGCAAGGAAAAGGCAATGACCGAACTGATAGTCGTAGTCACCATCACATTGCTGGCCGTCATCAGCCCGGGCCCGGACTTCGCGATGGTCACGCGCAACAGCCTCATGCTGTCGCGTCGCGCCGGCGTGCTCACCGCGCTGGGAATCGGGCTGGGCGTAACGGTTCACGTGAGTTACACGCTGCTGGGTGTCGGGCTGCTGATCCGCCAGTCGCTGTGGCTCTTCAATGCAGTCAAGCTGATCGGTGCGATATACCTGATCTACCTTGGCGTGAAGATGCTCATGACCAAGGCCCCCGACGGGCAACCCGATGCACCGGCAGCCCCGCTGTCCGATCTCGCCGCACTGCGCACCGGCTTCCTGACCAATGCGTTGAATCCCAAGACCACGGTGTTTATCGTCAGCCTGTTCATGCAGGCCGTCCGCCCCGACACGCCGTTGATCGTGCAGCTCGGCTACGGCGCGTTCATCGCGGTCGCACACGCCGGCTGGTTCAGTCTGGTGGCCGTCTGCTTCTCGGCGACGGCCGTCCGCGATCGCCTGCTGTCGCTGCGTCACTGGATCGACCGCACCTTCGGATGCCTGCTCGTGGGCTTCGGCGTCGCGCTCGCCATCGCGCGCGGCGGGCGCTGACCTCGCCGCCCGCGACGAACGGCAACGTCAGAACGTGTGCGCGATCGCCCGCGCTTCTTCGATCGCACGACTGCGATCGACCTGCCCGTCCGGACCGAACAACGTACGTTCGACGATAATCCCGGTGATATCCGTCACGCCCACGAACTTGAGCCACGTTTCCATGTACGGGCGTTGCAGATCGAACTCGGCGGCCGGCGTAAACGAACCGGGCGCCTCGTAGCTGAGCCCGCGTGCGTACACGACCGCCGCCTTTTTCCCGGCCAGCTTGCCGCCGAACCCCGATCCGTCGAACGTGAACAGCACATCTTTCTGCGAGATCACGTCGATCAGGTGCTTGAGCTTGTACGGAATACTGAAATTCCACAGCGGCACGCCGAACAGGAACTTGTCCGCTTCGTGGAATGGCGCCGCGAGCCGTTCGATCTGCTGCCATGCCGCAGCCTGTTCCGGCGTCAACGCCGTGCCGCTCAGTCCGGCATATTTCGCGGCCAGCGCGGCTGCATCGAATTCCGGCAGCGCCACGTCCCAGATGTCGAGCGTCCGTATCTCATGATCGGGATGCGCGTGCCGGTACGCATCGAGAAATGCACGGCACACGTCGATGGACGCCGAATATGCCTTGTTGGGGGAACCTTCGATATAGAGCACGCGTGTCATGGAGCCGATCCCTGCGTCGAGTGACGGCGCCGCACGGGATGCGCGGTCGCCCACTGCGATTCGCAGCGTATCGGGACGGCTTACAATCAGGAAACGATATTAATGAATCGATTTAACCTGGATTGGTGATCAATGAGCGCTCCCCTCGACACGATGCTGCTTCATACGTTTATTGCGGTCGCCGACATGCGAAGCTTTACCGGCGCCGGCCACCGGCTGCACCTCAGCCAATCCGCGGTGAGCGCGCAGATCGTCCGGCTCGAAGAGCAGGTCGGATGCGCGCTGCTCGTACGCAACACGCGCAGCGTCGCGCTCACCGCGCATGGCGAGACACTGCTCGGCTATGCGCGCGCGATGCTCAATCTGAGCGAGGAAGCACGTGCGAGGCTCGGAACCGGCAACGCGGTCGACATCAAGCTGCGGATCGGCGCGTCGGAAGACTTTGCCGGAGACTGGCTTCCCGACGTGATGCGCCGCCATTGCGCCGCGCGGCGCGGCTTGCGGCTGGATCTGGTGGTCGACATCGGCGACAGCCTGTTTCGACGTCACGCAAACGGCGAGTTCGATCTCGTGATCGGCAGCCGGTGCTCGCATTCTGGCCAGGGCACGACCTTGTGGCAGGAGCCGCTCGTCTGGGCATTCGCGCGCCACGAGCCGCTTCCGGAAGGTGACGTGCCGCTCGCGTGCTTCCCCGATCCGTGCCCGTACCGCGGCGCCGCCGTCAAGACGCTCGCTCTGGCCGGCATGGGCTACCGGATCGCGTGCGAAAGCCCGAGCGTCACCGGCATCCTGATGTTCGCGCGCGCCGGTATCGCGATCGCGCCGCTGCCGCGCAGTGCACTCGACGACACGCTCCGTGAATTGGGCGTGTCCGAAGGATTGCCGACGCTGCCGGACATGGAATTCGTGATGATGCACGACACCGCAGTTCCGGCCGCCGTCGAATTCGCCGCAACGATCGCCGATGAAACCGCCGTTCGAGCAGCGGCCGGCACACGCCACCGAGCCTGACGTACGGCGCTCGCGAAAATACACACGGGGCACGCTTCGTGCCCCGCCCGACTCAACGCTTCGTACTCCATTCGACGCGCCCGCCAGCAGGCTCCCGACCGCGCGCAAGCCGCGCCTCCAGCGCCTCGATGTCCTTCACCTTGCGGCACAGCGCATCGAGCAACACCCCGCATTGCCATTGCGCAAAGTCGGACGGAATCAGCGCGCGAATCTCGTCCAGACTGAAATCCGCCTTCTGCGCCGCCGCGATCAGGTCGAGCACCGTCACCGCTTCCTGCGGATACGTGCGATAGCCGTTCGCTTCGCGCTCGACCAGCGTCAACAGGCCGATGCGTTCGTAGAAGCGGATGCGCGAAGGGGCAAGGCCGATGCGTTCCGCCAGTTCCCCGATCTTCATGTTCCGGTACTCCCCGGCCGGAACGGATCCGGCCATTCAATCCACCGTGACAGTCAGCCGTCTCCTCACGTCGATTCGCAATCCGATCTTTATCCTTGCATCGCCAATGGCAGGCAGGATTGCGCTCAAATCACCTCGAAGCCCAACCCGGCATGGCGTACCAGACGCTCGACATAGCGTTCGCCGAACATCGTCGCGGGTGTCCAGAAGCCGCCGCCGCGCCCGCTCTTGACTCCGTCACTACTGCAATCCAGCGCGAGACTGATCGCAGCCTGTCCGAGCATCTTGCCGGTCGAGCCGTAGCCCGGATCGCGGTCGCCGGTGACTTTCACGCGCAAGATCCGCCCGTCGTCGGCCCGGCCGAAGAATCGCAGGTCGTAGCGGCCGGCCTGCTGGGCCGCGACGCTCGGCCCCTCGCCGGGCTTCGGCAGCAGGAAACGTTCCATCAGGCTGCGCACCGGCTTGACGAGCACGCCCACCATGAATGCGCCGAGGCCGGCGACCATCGTCAGCGCGGTCAAGCGGCCCTTGAGGCCCGCGCCCGTCATCACGGCTTCATCGTAGGTGAAGCGGCTGCCGTAGGCATTGCCGGCCAGCGCATTCGAGCGATGCACGACACGCTCGTTGATCGCCGCCATCACGAACGGTGCGATCCACGCATCGCAGTCGCGATCGAATTCGGCGGACCGAACAGCATGCTGCCGCACCGTGAAGCCATGCCCTTTCGGACACAGCGAATAAGGATCGAGCAGTTCCCGGCGCAACGCGGGATCGGCCGCCGCTTCCCGCACGACGTTGATCACGCTCGCGACGGTACCGCCCGATGCGCCGCCCTTCAGCGTCCGCACGCGCATCTTCACCTGCCCGGCCGGCACGCCCCACTGCCGCCGTGCCTGTTGCTGCAGGAAGAAAACACCCATGTCCGACGGCACCGAATCGAAACCGCAGCAGTGCACGATGCGCGCGCCCGATTGCCGCGCCGCGGGTTCGTACCGGTCGATCATCCGCTTGATCCACTGCGTCTCGCCGGTGAGGTCGCAGTAGTCGGTGCCGGTTTGCGCGCAGACCCTGACCAGCGGCTCCCCGTAAAGGGCGTAGGGTCCGACTGTCGACACGACCACCCGCGTTTGCGCGCAAAGCGCCTGAAGCTGCGCTTCGTCGGCCGCGTCCGCGACGATGATCGGCACGGCCTGCCCGGCCGCACCGAGCGTATCCCTGACCTGCCTGAGCTTCGCCTCGGACCGGCCGGCAATCGCCCAGCGCAGCGTCTCGCCGGCGCCCGCCAGGTAGTCGGACAGATAGCGGGCCAGGATCTGCCCGACAAAACTGGTGGCGCCAAATACGACGAGATCGTAGGTCGGTTGCGACATGGGCATCTCCTTCGGTGCACGCGTGTCGCGCGCATCCGTATCGTCAGCGTGGCTTTCCGGGTTCATCGAAGGTCTTCAGAGGCGTCGGCAGGTTCAGGACCAGTTGCGCGTCCTTGACCACGTCGAGCCGCATGATGGTCGACGCACCGAGCCCGTCGAGCAGCTGGCTCAACGGCCCGCCGTGCCGTACCAGTTCGACGTTGCGCGGCAGCAGGCGCTGCGCGAACGAGAGCATGTTGGTCTGCACCGACGACTGATGCCATTCGCCGTCGATGCGGTTGACCATCGTCGTCGTGCCCATGTGCGATTGCGACGGCACGGTGGTCAGCGCCGGCAGCGGCACGCTCAGGCTCAGGTCCGGCCGGCCGCCGGGGCCGGCAATGCGCGCACGTGCGGTAGCGCCGATGTCCACGTCGATATCGGCGAGCCATTTCGGCAGCTGATAGCCATGCACGCCGCGCACCCGCGCGATCTCCGTCGTGACCGGCAGCGCCAGCACGTGCGCGAAGAAACTGCGGCGCCGCATCGAGTCGATCAGCTCGCGTGCCGGCGACCCTGTCGCGCCCGGCCGGCGAATCACTACCGCGACGGAGACTTCGTCGTACGGATCGTTGTCGCACACCGAATACGAAAAGAACGTCAGCGCGACCAGCCCGTAGCCGGGGAGCGCCCGCAGCGGTTCGAGCGGCGCCGGCAGCGTCGCCCGCAGGCGGTCGAGCGGCGCAAGAAACAGCAGCTGGATGCTGCTGGAGCGGTAATAGAAGTTCGGCGCCCAGGTCGGGCCGACCCGCGACGCAACCTGACGCTTCGGAATCCGGCGGAAAAAATCGATGTTCCCCGCCGCGGGATCGCGCGCCACCTCGTCCAGGTCCGGATTCATCCGGAACCGGTCGTAGTACCCGCCTTCCGGCACGTCGACCGTATGCGGCCCGAATTCGACCTGTGTAAAACGCCTGTCCATGCTCGTCGCCTCTCGTCGATGATTGACCGTGGCAGGCAACACCCGGAGCCTGCTGATTCACTGCCGTCAGCAAGCACTCTAAGCTTTAAGTCAACTTTAAGGTCAAGGCTCGGAATAGAGGAGCACGTCCGGCTGCGTTCGAGTGACCTTGCGGCGATCGCCGTCGCATCGGCGGATCATTTGGCCATCGTGCGGCGGCCTTTGCCGCGGATCGATACCACGCCGTGATCGCGCAGCCGGTCCATCACCCAGCGCGTGCGTTCGGCGCAATCCAGTGCGGTCGGCCGGTTCTTGATGCTGTCGATCGCGACGCGGAGTTGCGCCTTGTTCTCCTTGAGGCGCTTCTGCATCGCTTCGATCTCGGCGACTTTCCGTTCGAGCGCCTCCACCAACCCCTCGTGCTGCCAGTTGCCGGCCTTCACCGGCAGCAGATGGCGGATCTGCTCGAGCGAAAAACCCGCGCTTTGCGCACTGGCAATGATCTCGAGCATCCACACCGCATCATCGGCGTAGTCGCGATAGCCGTTCGTACTGCGTTCGACGGCCGTGATCAACCCTTCGGCCTCGTAAAAGCGGATCCGCGATGCCGACAGGCCGCTGAGCTTCGCGAGTTCCCCGATTCTCATCCCTACCTCGTACCCGTGTTGACATTAAACCTAACATTAAACCTAGAGTAACCGCATCGCCAAGCCGGGCGGACGGCCGATGCCGCCGCGCACGTTGCACGGGCCTGGCGATCGCGACACGCGGCAAGGCCGCCACGGATCGATATCGTTCACCGAACAGGAGCAGACATGGGATACGTCACTACGCAAGATGGCGTCGACATCTTCTACAAGGACTGGGGTCCGCGCGACGCCCAGGTGATTTTCTTTCATCATGGCTGGCCGCTCAGCGCCGACGACTGGGATGCCCAGATGCTGTTCTTCCTCGCGCAGGGCTACCGCGTGATCGCGCACGACCGTCGCGGCCACCGGCGCTCCAGCCAGGTCTGGGACGGCCATGACATGGATCATTACGCGGACGACGTCGCTGCGGTCGTGAACCACCTCGGCGTACAGGGCGCCGTCCATGTGGGCCACTCCACCGGCGGCGGCGAGGTCATCCACTACGTCGCGCGCCATGGCGAGGACCGCGTCGCCAAGGCCGTGCTGATCAGCGCCGTGCCGCCGCTGATGGTCAAGACCGACAGCAACCCGGGCGGGCTGCCGAAAGAGGTGTTCGACAACCTGCAGGCGCAACTCGCGGCGAACCGTGCGCAGTTCTACCACGACGTGCCGGCCGGCCCGTTCTACGGCTACAACCGCGACGGCGCGACACCGTCGCAAGGCGTCATCTGGAACTGGTGGCGGCAGGGCATGATGGGCAGCGCGAAAGCGCACTACGACGGCATCGTCGCGTTCTCGCAGACCGATTTCACCGAAGACCTGAAACGCACCTCGATCCCGGTGCTCGTGATGCACGGCGACGACGACCAGATCGTCCCGTACGCCGATTCCGGCCTGCTGTCGGCGAAGCTGGCGAGGAACAGCACACTGAAGGTGTATGCGGGCTTTCCGCACGGCATGCCGACGTCGAACGCCGATACGATCAACGCCGACCTGCTCGCGTTCATCCGCGGCTGAACCCGGCGGACGACGGTGCGGCCTTCAACCGGAGTCGCAGGCTGAAGGCCTTCCCGAGCAGCTGCCGAACGCAGCTAGTGAAGTTCGCGAAGAAAATCGGGAACCACTTCGCCGATCGACACAAGATATGCCGCCATCGCACCGGCCACCTTGCGCACGGCAGGACGCGCCGTCATCCGTTCGCGCCACGCAAGCAGGTTCGGCGTTTCGGCAGTCATCGGCGCACCTTTGCGCGCACCGAACAACTGCGCCATGTAGAACGCGATGTCGGCGTAGGAATAAGCGCCGGCCAGAAAATCCCGATTGTCGAGCACACGCTCCATCTGCCGGTAATATCGCGCCGCTTCGGCACGCGCGGCCTGCGCCGCCGGATCGTCCGGCGTGCCCTCGAGCCCCATCAGCCGGACGACGTGCGGGAAATAGACTTCGTCGCTGCAGTGTTCGAGCTGACGCGCGACGGCGCGCGCTGCCGGTTGCGCCGGCCATAACGCGGGCGCCGGCTTCAGGTCCTCGAGATACTCGAAGATCTGCGTCGAATCGAAGATCTCCAGATCGCCGTCGATCAGCACCGGCACCTGGCGCTTCGGATTGATGCGCAACACGTCCGGATGCCTGGGCTCGTAGCCGCGCTGCTGACTGAACGGCACCATCACCCGTTCGAAGTCGATGCCCTTCTCGTGCGCTGCAATCTCGACCTTGGCGCCGAACATGCTCAGCAGTCCTGAAATGATCTTCATGGTTCGTCTCCGCTTCAATGGAACGGGTCAGGGATGCGGCAAAGCATAATCCCAAAAACATGACACCTTATGTCAGGTATTTGCGGTAATGTGTCATGCATGAAAGCGAGCCGCCTGCTGTCGATCATGATGATGCTGCAAGCGCGCGGCCGGATGACCGCGCCGGCGCTGGCCGAAGCGCTGGAAGTATCCGAGCGCACGATCCTGCGCGATATCGACCAGCTCTCCACGGCCGGCGTGCCGATCTGGGGCGACCGCGGCCGCAACGGCGGATTCCAACTGCGCGACGGCTGGAGCACCGATCTCACGGGGCTGACCGAACACGAAGCGCACGCACTGATTCTCGCGGGCCTGCCCGGGCCGGCGAGCGAACTGGGTCTCGACGGCATGGCTGCGTCCGCGCGGCTGAAGATGATCGCGAGCCTGCCGCCGGCCTCGCGCGAGCGGGCCGATCGCGTCGCCAGCCGCCTGCACATCGATACCGTGGACTGGTACCGCGCGCAGGAAACGCCCGCGTTCCTGCGTGAAGTGGCTGACGCCGTGTGGGGCGCGTACCGGATCGACGTGACGTACCAGAGCTGGCGCGGCATATCGCGCCGCGCGCTCGAACCGCTCGGCCTCGTGCTCAAGGGCGGTGCCTGGTACCTGATTGCGAAGGTGGCCGGCAAGCGCGGTGCGCTCACCTTCAGGCTCGCCAACATCCTCGAATTCAACGCAACGCGCCGCCGTTTCAGGCGCCCGGCGCGATTCGACCTGGCCGCGCACTGGCGCGACGCGATGAAGCGGTACGAAGCCGATCTCCATCAGCTGACCGCCCATATCGCCGTATCGCCGCGCGGCGAAACCTGGCTTGCCAACGCGCGGATCAAGACCGCACCGATCCCCGAAACGTCACCTGGCACGGATGTGCCGCCAGGATGGAAAGCATTCCTGATGCCGATCGAATCGATCGAGCACGGTGCGCGCAAGCTGCTGGGCTTCGGCGCACACGTAAAAATCCTCGGGCCGCAGGCGCTCAAGGATCGGTTCATCGAAGAGTTATCGCAGGTATCGGCGCTTTATCCATCTGCTGATGCTTGAAGCGCCGCCATCAGGTCTCGTCGGAAACGCGTCGACAAGGGGTTGCAACCGAGCCGCGTTCACGGCCCGATGTCGAATCCGGTTTCCCCGATGCCAGCTCGTAAAGCAAACAGCTATCTCGGGCAGGCCCACTGACTTATAGTGCGGACTGTCCATTCAACGAGGAGAGCTGTAATGAAACTGCTGGCCAACGGTCCGTTCGAAGTGAAGCTGAATCCGGAATCCCTGAGCGCCGTCGCCGAACATTCCGGGCTCGGGCGCATGTCGCTGAACAAGCAATTTCAAGGCGACCTGGAAGCCGTCAGCCATGGAGAAATGCTCGCGTTTCGCAGCAGCGTCCATGGCTCGGCAGGCTACGTGGCGATGGAAACGGTACAGGGTGTGCTCGGCGGGCGCCGCGGCAGCTTCGTCCTGCAGCACAGCTCCACGATGACGCGTGGGGAGCCAAAGCAGTCGATCACCGTCGTGCCCGATTCCGGGACGGGAGAACTGCTTGGGCTTTCCGGTTCGATGATCATCCATATCGACAACGGCCTGCATTCGTACAGCTTCGACTATGAATTGCCCGATGCTGCGCAGTGAGTCGCTCAAAGAAATGCCACTAGACTCGCGGCGCTGACGCGTTCCCGCATCACGCGAACGCCTCGTCGTGCAGACGGAACTGCGCGACCGCCGCGCTCAGTCGCGAACCCTGTTCATCGAGCGACAACGCCGCGGCCGCCGCCTCCTCGACCAGCGCCGCATTGCGTTGCATCGTCTGCTCCATCTGGATGACCGCCGCATTCACCTGCTCGATGCCTGACGACTGCTCTTCGAACGCGTGGCTGGTCTCGCCCATGATCGCGTTGACGCGTTCGACCGCGGCGACGAGCTCGCTCATCGCCGAGCCGGCCAGCGTGACGAGGCCGCTGCCGTCTTCGACACGCCGTGCGGCATTGCCGATCAGGTCGCGAATTTCCTTCGCCGCCGACGCGCAACGCTGCGCGAGCCCGCGCACCTCCGTCGCGACCACCGCAAACCCGCGCCCCTGCTCGCCTGCGCGCGCGGCTTCGACGGCTGCATTCAACGCGAGGATGTTGGTCTGGAACGCGATGCTTTCGATCGTGCCGACGATGCCGGAAATCCGCGCGGAGCTGGTCGAAATCGCGGACATCGTCTCGACGACGCGCTGCATCGCCTCGCCGCCCCGCGACGCGATACCGGCCGCACCCTCGACGTAAGTACGCGCATCGCGCGCGTTGTCCGCGTTCTGGCGCACGGCCGCCGTCAGCTGTTCGACGCTCGCGGCCGCCTGCTGCAGCGACACGGCCTGCTGCTCGGTGCGCGCGGACAGGTCGACGTTGCCGCTCGCGATCGTGCGGACGTCGCCGACGATCGTTTCGGTACTCGCGCGCACCTGGTTCACGGTGTCGACGAGGCCGTCCTGCATCCGCTTCAGCGCATTGAGCAGATAGGCCATTTCGTTTTCGCCCGCGATGACGACGGTGCCCGTCAGGTCGCCTTTCGAAATTTTCTCGAACTGGCCGACCGCGAGATTGATCGGTTCGATGATCGCCTTCGCAAGCACGCGCTGCGCAAAGAAGCCGACGACGAGCGCCAGCGCGGCGACCGCCGCCATCCCCCACACGATCCGGTGGAAATGCACGCCGGCCGCATCGTAACGGGCCTTCTGGCGCGCGACCTGGAACGATTCGAGCGCGTCGATCGCATCCTGGTAGGCGGCGAACAGCGCCGGCGGTGCGGTGCGTTGCGTATCGAGGAAATTGAACGCGTCGTCGCCGTCGAGCTGCGACAGTGCTTTCAGGAACACACGGTCGAGCAGCGCGCGGCGGTGGCGCTGCAGCGTGTCGAACAGCGCCTGCTCGTTCGCGTCGCGCGCATGCAGGCGCGTGTAGGCATCCAGTTCGTCGTTGCTCTGCTTGAGGAGCGTGTGGAGCTGCGCGGCGCCCTCCTTGCCCGACTGACCCGCGCTGATGATCTGCGCGACGTCGCTCATGCGTTCGCGCAGCACGAGCATCCGCTCGGAGCTGGTCTTCAGGTGCAGCAGCGACGCGGTGTCGTCGCGGTACATCGCCTCGAGCGAACCGTTGCCGATGTAGAGCGCAGCAATGCCGGCGCCGACCACCAGCACGAGCAGCACGGTATAGCCGGCGATGGTCGCGATGAGTCCACCGCGGATGGTGAATTGTTTTCGCATGACGTTCCCTTGCGCGGGCCCGGTGCGGCCAGCGGCGGATGTGGATTCCGGATCACGAAAGACGGGCGCCGCATCGCAATACGCGGCGCGGGGGCTGCGAACGGGTTAACGGCGGGGGAAACGGCGAGGTTTTACCTGTACGCGACGTGAATCTTGACGATTGCGACAGATGGAGGCGACGCGGAAGCCGGATGCGCTACCTGCCGTCGGCCAGCCTCGCCCTGATCTCGTCGGCCGACAGGTCGTACCGGTGCGTGGCAATCTGCCAGACGTTGCCCCACGGGTCCCTTACCATCGCGCGCCTGTCGCCGTACGGCAGGTCGGCGGGCGCTTCCAGCGAAACCGCCTGCGCCGCGATCGCCCGTCGATAAATCGAATCGGTATCCTCGACATACACGTACAGGAACGCCGGCATCGGCTCGCGCAGGCCGTCGGCGCCGCTGATCATCACGACGGAATCGCCGATGCGGATCTCGGCAGGCAAGCCGGTGCGAAATTCGCCGCGTGCGTCGAACACCGTCCGCACGAATGCGATCAGGTTTTGCGGATCCGGAACGACAATGCGCGGCGTGACGGTATGCCATCCATCGGGCTGGAACATGGCCATGGTACGCAACCTCCGATGCGGGTGTCAGCGGTATTGTGCTCCGCGCACCGACGTCCTGCAAAGGAATGCGAAGGATTGATCAAGTACCGCGCCTCCTTTGCCGCTCGTCAAAGGCTGGCGTTCGACTCCAGCCACCGCGGTTCATAGGCTCCCAATGCGCGCGCCGGATGGAACCACGCGAGCGGCGCGCCCTCGATCTCGAGCGGCGCGCGAAGCCGCGTGGCAGGCCCCCATGACGTCGTTTCGACGTGCTCCGCGCGATCATGTTGCGTATCCGGAGCCACGACAACCACGTCGCTCATCGGCTCAGCACGCAACTGCAAGACGGCCGACGTACGCGCCAGCGAAGCACGAACTTCAGTGCCCACGCCGCCCTTCAGTCGCGCCGTCAATCCACGTATGGCTGACGCCGCCATCAGGTAGCCCGTCGCATGGTCGATCGCCTGGACGGGCAGGTTCACCGGCTCGTCGTTACCCGTCATGCGCATGCCCGCGTCGGCGATTCCCGTGCTCATCTGGATGAGACTGTCGAAGCCGCGCCGGCAACGCCACGCGCCGGTCCAGCCATATGCGTCGAGCGATACGTCGATGAGCGCGGGATTGAGCGCGCGCCGTTGCGCGGCATCGAGCCCGAGACGTGCAAGCGCGTCGGACCGGTAACCGTGCACGACGATATCCGCGTCGCGCAGCAACCGCTCGAGCGTCGCGAGATCCGCGGGCTGCTTCAGATCAAGCCGAGCGCAGCGCTTGCCCAGGACGACGTCGGGCACCGTGCCCGGCTCTTCCCAGCCATACGGATCGATGCGCAGCACGTCGGCGCCGAGGCCCGCCAGGAATCGCGTCGCGACGGGGCCGGCGAGTATGCGCGTCAGGTCGAGCACACGAATGCCCTGCAACGGCCGGTTTCGCGACGGCTGCCAGTCGCGTGCCGCAACCGCCGGCGTGGTGTGAGCGTGCAGCAACGGTTCGGACGCAACGGCCTTGCCTTGCGGATGCGCGGCCCATTCCTGCCGCGAGTACATCACCGCCGCGCACCCGCCGCGCTCGACGATTGCGTCTTCGAGCGCATGGGCATCCCAGCGGCTGACCGCTCGCGCGACCGCCTGGGCGTCTGCCGCGCAGTCGAGCACCGCCAACGCGGCTTGCCGATGATGCGGCGCGTTGGTGTGCAACCGGATCCAGCGATCGCGCGCCCGATAGTTGCCGGCCACCGGATCCCATTGAGGCGGCAACGTCCATCCCGACGGGCGCAGCGAAATGCCGAACCACAGCGAAGCCATGCGCCGGTCGACGTGAACCGCCGGCAATATACCGGTCGACTCGCGCAGCAATTCGGCTACGGCCGCACCCGCCGCGCCAATTGCCGCACCGGCCAGGTCGGTCACGCGAAACGCCGACAGCAGTTCGCTCGTCCCGCTGAAGCTGCAATGCTCGAGACGTTGCGGCGCGCCACCCAGCGCGGCCCAGAATTCCTGCAGATGACGCGACGTGAGCCCCTCGTCGGCCTCAGCCGCGCCACCGGAAATTTGATCGACACGCATGTTCGCCTCGAATCGTTTGGGTGACGCAAAGATCGGCTTGCTCGCATTTATTGTCAACGTTGATTATCCTGATCAACCTGCCGAACGAATCGAGTCTCGCGCCATGTCGCCCTACCTGAATTCGACCGAAGCGGCCGCGAGGCTCGGCGTCTCGCGGCAGACGCTTTACGCTTACGTCAGCCGCGGCCTGCTGCGCGCGGAACCCTCCGGCCATCCGCGTGAAAGCCGTTACTTCGCAGCGGACGTCGACCGGCTCGCGGCCGAACGTGCGCGCGGCCGCAAACCGAAAGAAGTCGCGAAAGCCGCGCTGAACTGGGGCTCGCCCGTGCTCGAATCGAGCATCACGTTGATCGAGGGCGGCCGGCTTTTCTATCGCGGCGTGGACGCACTCGAGCTCGCCGGCCGCGCGAGTCTCGAGGAAGTCGCCGCGCTGCTGTGGCAATGCGACGAGCGGACTGCGTTCGGCCCTCGCGTTCCCCGCGCACCCGCGGTATTGCGGACCCTGTTCAAACATTACGGCGATCAACGCGCGGAGCAAGCGCTCCTGTCGTTGTTCGCCGTCGCCACCGACGACGCGCCGACGGCAGCGTGGCAGCAATCGGTCGACAGCCAAGCGCAGGGCTGCGGCGACCTGGTACGGATCCTCGCGGCATGCCTGTTGCGAACCGGCTTCGATACGGCGCCCGTCCACGAGCAATGCGCGTGTGCATGGGGCGTCGGACCGTCGGGCGCGGACCTCATCCGGATCGCGCTCGTGCTGTGCGCGGATCACGAACTGAACGCATCGAGCTTCACGGGCCGATGCGTGGCGTCGACGAATGCGAGCTTGCGCGCGGTCGTGATCGGCGGCCTCGCCGCCCTGTCGGGCGGGCGGCACGGCGCCACCACCGCGCGTGTCGAAGCGATGTGGGATGAAATCGGCAACCGGGACGTCGAGCGAAAGATGCGCGAGCGTCTGCACCGAGGCGACGATCTGCCGGGGTTCGGACATTCGCTCTATCCCGGTGGCGACGTGCGCGCGGCAACCCTGCTGTCGCGCATCCTGCCGCGCCATCCGCAATGGAAAACGATGATCGATGCAGGCAGTTCGCTGGTTGGCCACAAGCCTTCGGTGGATCTCGCGCTCGTCGCGCTGCGCAGGCATTTGCGGCTTCCCGTCGGCGCCGCGTTCGGTTTGTTCGCGCTCGGCCGCTCGATCGGCTGGATCGCGCACGGGCTCGAGCAACGCGGACATCCCGAGTTGATCAGGCCTCGTGCGGTGTATACAGGCGTTCGGCCGAACGATGTCGATGCAGGCTCGGGGCGACCGCGGTCACGTGGGCGATCGGGAAAGCGGCCCGTGGCGCAGCATGCGGGGCCGGAAAACGACATACTTGCGACGTTTTTCAAAGCCCGTTAGCGTAGCGAGCAAGTGGTGTGCGAAGCGCGTATAAACCCTTCAACTCATGCGAACCTCCCTGTTATGCCAGAAGATTTCGAAGTTCACGGCCCGCACGATCATGCAGTAGAGCATCCTGCGGCGCATGGAGAAGACCACGGAGCGGCACGCATCGCCGTGATGACGGCTGTCCTGGCCTGCGTTGGCGCGATTTCGGCGTACCAGAGCGGTGCGGACGAGAATTTCGCATTGCTACACAAGAACGAGGCCGCGATCCAGAAAACCGAGGCCGCTAACCTGTGGGCCTATTACCAGGCAAAGGGCGAAAAGCAGAATCTGGCCGAGCTCGGTGCGGCCTTGAGCCAGGAAGCGTCGCCGCAACGAAAGCGTTTCGAAGCAGACGCCGCGCGGTATCGCCAAGAGAAGGAGCCGATCCGCGCCCGCGCCGAAGCGCTCGAGCAGGAAGTCGTGAAGAGCAATGCTGCAAGCGAGGAGCGGCTTCACCGGCACCATCGGTGGGCGCAGGCCACTACCATCATCCAGATCTCGATCGCGCTTGCTGCGATCACGATTCTCACGCGGCGGACATGGATGGCACGGCTGTCGATGGGTGCTGCCGCGATCGGTGTCGTCCTGGCAGGGCTGGCGTTCTTCGGTGTGTAAGGTCGAGCATGTGGCGGTATTGTCAGCCGCCGGTGGTTATACGCTCGTGCGCTACGCCAGGGGTGCGCTCCAACAACGTGAATGGCTCCAAAACTCGCAACGACGTTGCAGCAACACTGGAAAGCGAACGAGGGCTGGTAAAGGTAGTTTCAACGATGTAAGGGAACGAGTTTTCGTAACTGCCTTTCGTAACGTTCGCCAACTACGTTCAAGGATGTTGCCGCGTAAAAATACGACTGGCAACGTCTGCTCGAAGTGGGGATAGCAAACTACAAGTCTTTAGCCGCCGGGTTTCAACGGCAGGTTTCGAGATTCCCGAATGCCCCTTCGGAGTGGCGGATTCAACCGACCGCGTAGGGCGGCATCCGGCCACAAACGGCCGTTCGACACAGCTTTTTAGATCGTCGACAATCGGTGCGGATAAGGGCGTAGCCTTTAGCGGTTACCGTCGATCAGATCGTTCAGCAGCGCATCGAACGCGGCCTGTGCGTCTTCAAGTTCCTGCAGGGCGGCATCAAAGGTTTGCAGCGCGAACGGCGAAGGCTCGCCGCTGCCTTGCGGCGGAAATTGCTTCTGCATCGAGGCGAACGTACTCTGCACGCGCAGCGTGGCGGCCACCATGCGCTCCATCGCCTCGGTTTCTTCGGCTCGGGCCTGTTCCGGATTCATTCCTCTCTCCTTGGATGGTTTTCTTGAAGACCAGATCGTACACGCTGTGTCCGTTCTTGCCGCCCTTGGCAGAACGACTCCGTTGAAGGTTCCAACGGCACGTTGCGGGAGAAGCGATTTAATCGGGAATGATTCCGCAGTCGCGCCGAGGCCAAGATACTCATCGAGCGTGGCTATAAAATCCCGCCGCAGGTCGCAACGATTGGCCGCTTTGGATAAATCTGAAGGGCCGTTCTGGGTCGTTTTGAGCCGCTGGTATCCGGCCAAATTCGGCCATTACGAACAATTCATGACCAGCGCCCGCATTGGCGCTTACGAGCAGGCGTGACGCTCGCGCCGATAGGCGCGAAGCTTGTTCTGCGATCTACGGCGCCCGGTTACTTTCATCGCGATGCTTGCGATGCAGCAAAACGAGTGCCCTGTCGCCCATGCGGCTCCGATGAGAATCGCACCCGACGGCTTGAGCCTCCGGTATGCCGCCTTCGCACGAGCGCAAACGTCGATGCCAAACGGCATGTCCGGGCGCGGTCCGTGCGATCATGCGCCCTGACCAACATGAGAGATGGAATGACCACTACCTTCGACGAGGCGACAACGGCGGCGATCGCCGCGTTTGCCCAACTGGATTTCTACACGGCCGTGCAAGCGATGCGCGCCGAGGCCGACTACGACCACGAACGAGACCAGTGGATCTCGCGCTACATCGACGAGCATGGCGGCGGTGCGGACGATGCCGAATACGACGCCCTGCACGCGCAGGCCCAGGCAACCCCGGAATACGCGCAGTTCATCGATGCGGTTCGCCAGGAAATCCTGGAATACTTCGGCGTGACCGACGATCAACTGGACTGGATGGTCCTGCTGCGCGATGACGACAGCGATGAGCTTTGGACGGAAGTCAACCGGCAGCGGAACGCGCTGGGAACCGGGGAAGTTCGCGGAGATCTCTGACCCGTGCTTGCCGTCGGTGTCGCAGTCGATGGCGACTCCGACGGCAAAAGTGCGGCGCGAACAATCGAACAGGTGTGCGATCGATTCATGCGCACCGGAATGACGAACAGTCCGGGCGCGAACACGCCGGTGTAATACAGGTTGCTTCAGCCGCCCTTCGGAAACACTCCCCTGCTCATCGCATCGAGCTGCCGCACGATCTCCGCGCGCAGTTCGGTCGATACCTCGACGCTGTCGAGCAATTCCGAAATCCACAACCCGTCGGCCGCGAGCCGGCAGATCATCAGCGTCGCGGCCTGCTCGAGCGGCACGGGATCGGGCCGCGTCCATTCGCGCATCGGCACCGACCACCGCTCGCGCGTGTCCTGCTCGGTAATCATCGACGCGACGAGCACGCGCAGCACATCGGTACTCGCCGCCGGATTCGCCGCATCGAGCACCGCATGCAAATACGCGCGCGCCGCCGCGCCGTCGCCGTTCGGATCCGCCGCCATCCGCGCGTCCATCTGCGCACCGAACCGCGCGGTCGCCTGCCCGAACAGCGCATCCAGCAGCCCCTGCTTGTTCGCGAAGTGATATTGCAATGCGCCTTTCGTCACGCCGGCACGCTCGGCCACCGCATCGAGCGTCAGCGCGGCCACGCCGTGATGTGTCGCGATTTCCGATGCAGCTGCCAGCAACTGCGCGCGCACTTGATCCGGCGCTTTTTTTCGCCGCACGCCGCCGGCAGTGACGGCCGGCGCCGATGATCCTTCAGACGCCCGTGCGCCGGCCATTCCAGCCGGTTCGACAGGCGCGGACACGTCTTGCGGCGCGGGTTCGAGGCGTTTTTTCATGGTGCGGATGGTAGCACCCGCGCGTCTCGAGATAAACATTCCGGCTGGATGGTATGATCCGCCGCATGAACAAATCCGCCTCCTCTCCCTGGTCCGCACTCGACACCGCAATCGCCCGTGGACGCGATGCGCTCGTGCGTCTTCAGCAGCCCGACGGCAGCTGGTGTTTCGAACTCGAATCCGACGCGACGATCACCGCGGAATACATCCTGATGATGCATTTCATGGACAAGATCGACGTCGATCGCCAGGAGAAGATGGCGCGTTACCTGCGCGCGAACCAACGGCTCGACACGCACGGCGCATGGGCGCTGTACGTCGACGGCGCACCGGACGTGTCATGCAGCGTGAAGGCGTATTTCGCGCTGAAGGCTGCCGGCGACAGCGAACACGCACCGCACATGATCCGTGCGCGCGACGCGATCCTGAAGCTCGGCGGCGCGGCGCGCGCGAACGTGTTCACGCGCATCCTGCTCGCGACGTTCGGCCAGGTGCCGTGGCGCGCGGCGCCGTTCATGCCGATCGAATTCGTGCTGTTCCCGAAGTGGGTGCCGATCTCGATGTACAAGGTCGCGTACTGGGCGCGCACGACGATGGTGCCGCTGCTCGTGCTGTGCTCGCTGAAGGCGCGTGCGCGCAACCCGCGCAACATCTCGATCCGCGAACTGTTCGTCACGCCGCCGGACGAGGAGCGCCAGTACTTCCCGCCCGCGAACGGCATGCGCAAGGTGTTCCTCGCGCTCGACCGCACGGTTCGCCATATCGAGCCGCTGATGCCGAAGCGCCTGCGGCAGCGCGCGATCCGGCATGCGGAAGCGTGGTGCGCGGAACGGATGAACGGCGAGGACGGCCTCGGCGGCATCTTCCCGCCTATCGTCTACAGCTACCAGATGATGCAGGTGCTCGGCTACCCGGACGACCATCCGCTGCGTCGCGATTGCGAAAACGCGCTGGAGAAGCTGCTGGTCACGCGGCCGGACGGCAGCATGTATTGCCAGCCGTGCCTGTCGCCGGTGTGGGACACCGCATGGAGCACGATGGCGCTCGAGCAGGCGCGCGGCGTCGCGGCGCCGGAAGCCGGCGACCCGGACGGCGCGCTGCGCGAACTCGATGAACGCATCGCACGCGCATACGACTGGCTGGCCGCGCGCCAGGTCAACGACCTGCGCGGCGACTGGATCGAGAACGTGCCGGCCGACGTCGAGCCGGGCGGCTGGGCGTTCCAGTATGCGAACCCGTACTATCCCGACATCGACGACACCGCGGTCGTCACCGCGATGCTCGACCGCCGCGGCCGCACGCATCGCAACGCGGACGGCACGAACCCGCATGCGGCGCGCGTCGCACGCGCGCTCGACTGGATGCGCGGGCTGCAATCGCGCAACGGCGGCTTCGCGGCGTTCGATGCCGATTGCGACCGCATGTACCTGAACGCGATCCCGTTCGCCGATCACGGTGCACTGCTCGATCCGCCGACCGAGGACGTGTCGGGCCGCGTGCTGCTGTGTTTCGGCGTGACGAAACGCGCGGAAGAACGCGCTTCGCTCGCGCGCTGCATCGACTACGTGAAGCGCACGCAGCAGCCCGACGGCAGCTGGTGGGGCCGCTGGGGCACGAACTACATCTACGGCACGTGGAGCGTACTGGCCGGCCTCGCGCTCGCCGGCGAGGACAAGTCGCAGCCGTATATCGCGCGCGCGATCGACTGGCTGCGCGCCCGGCAGCATGCGGACGGCGGCTGGGGCGAAACGAACGACAGCTATATCGACCCGGAGCTGGGCGGTACGAATGGCGGCGAGAGCACGTCGAACTTCACCGCGTGGGCGCTGCTCGCACAGATGGCGTTCGGTGACTACGAATCCGATTCGGTGAAACGCGGCATCGCGTATCTGCAGTCGGTGCAGCAGGACGACGGCTTCTGGTGGCACCGCTCGCACAATGCGCCCGGGTTCCCGCGCATCTTCTACCTGAAGTATCACGGCTATACCGCGTACTTCCCGCTGTGGGCGCTCGCGCGTTACCGGCGTCTGGCGGGTGCTGCGGCTGCGGCCGCAGTGGAAGCAACCGACACCGCAGTCGCTTGATCGACCGCGCGCCGCGGTGCCCGATGGCACCCGGCGCGGTCGTTACAGGATCCCCCTCCCCGCCGCATCACTCGCCCCCCTTCTCCCTCATCGTCGCGAACGCATCGCGCAACGCTCGACGATCGACCGGCAGCGTCGCGACGATGGCCGGCGAGCGCGTCGCCGAGGCGCGACTTGGCGTGTCTTTGGGACTCATGGGTTGCTCCAGGTTTGACAGGAAAGCGCCCCCAGTCCGGGTTGCACAAATCAGTCATTTCGCGACATAATTCTCGAAACTTGAGTCCCACAAGGTCTTACATGCTCGACATCCGCCAGCTTCAGTATTTCATCGCGGTTGCGGAAGAGGAACACGTCGGCCGCGCGGCCGAACGCCTGCACATCTCGCAATCGCCGCTCAGCCGGCAGATCGCGCAGCTCGAGGAAAAGCTCGGCCTGACGCTGTTCGAACGCAGCCAGCAGCGCATTCGTCTGACGCGTGACGGCCGCACGTTCCTCAGCGAAACGTATGCGTTCCTGCGCCATGCGAACCGGCTCGAATCGCTCGCGCGCCGGCTCGGTCGCGGCGACGAAGGCGGCCTCTGCATCGGCTACCTGGAAACGGCCACGCACTCGGGCGTGCTGCCACGCGCGCTCAAGGCACTGCGCGCCGATCGTCCGGCCGTTCACATCGCTTTGTACAACTATCAGTCTGCTGCGCAGCTCGAGGGCTTGCGCGAGCGCAGCCTCGACATCGCGCTGGTCACCGAGCCGCCCGCGCCGGACGATCCCGAACTCGATTCGACGATGGTGTTGAACGATCCGATGCTGCTCGCAATGCCCGACGGACATCCGCTCGCGAAGAAAAAGACGCTCGTCGCCGACGATCTCGCCGCGCAGGCATGGATCGGCGTCACGCAGCAGGAAAGCGCGCCGCGTCATGGCGCGTTCGTCGCGGCCTGTGCGAAGGCCGGCTTCTCGCCGGACATCTCGGTGGAAGCGACCGAGCCGCTCGCGGCGCTCGGGCTCGTCGCCGCCGGGCTCGGCGTGACGATGATCCAGCAGAGCCTGCGCCACCAGGTACCGGAAGGCGTCGTGCTGCGCGAGCTGCCGTGGTTCGGCTACCGCACGCCGCTGTGGGCCGCGTGGCACAAGGTCAACCTGCGGCCGCTGGTCGGCATCTTCCGCGAGATCCTGACCGGCGAGGAAGTCGTCGCGACGACAGGAAAATGAATCCGTGAAAGCACGGGACGCCATCGCATCGCGGCGCCCCACGCACTGGTAGCGAGCGCGCCGATTGCTTCGCAAACCTGATCTTCTTAACGCTGCGCGCGACTTGCGATCGACGCTCGGCACGAATGCGCCACACCGTCGCCGCGGGCCTGAGCCTGCGACGACGGCGTGGCGGAAGTTGATATCAGCCGACTCCTGCTCGCACGAAGCGATACGCTGCCGTCAGGCCGCCGCGAACCGCTTCGCCAGTTCCGCGAGGCCGTCTTCGTAGATCCCGCGGAACAGCCGGACGGTGTCGTCGTCGGTCGCGCCGTGCGGCGTGAACGTGCCCGACCACTCGACGGTCGACGCGTTCGGGCCGTTTTCACGCACGCGCAGCGTGGAGCGATAGTTCACGACCGGGAACGGTGCTTCGAGGATCGCGTACGTGTAGCTGCGTGCCGCTTCGTCGAACGCGACCAGCCGCTCGACGATCGCCTCGCCGGCCGGGTTCGCGAGACGCCGCACGCGCCCGCCTTCGCTCAGCTCGCTGGCCGGAATGTACGACAGCCAGTCGGGCAGCGACCCGAAGCCGCCAATCAGTTGCCAGACGGCCCCGGCCGAAGCAGGGAGTTCGATGCCGGCATTTGCCTGTGCCATGTCATCACCTGTCAGGATCAACGACCGGCCGGCAGCGGTGCACTGGCCGCAATCAGGCCTTGTTCACGCATCTCGCGCCAGAAGTCGGCCGGAATCGCCACGTTCAGCGCAGCCTGGTCTTCCGCGATCCGCTCAGGACGGCTCGCGCCCGGAATCACCGCGACCGTGGCCGGATGCGACATCGAGAACTGCAGCGCGGCGGCCTTGATCGGCACGTCGTAACGCGTGGCGATCGCCTTGATCCGCTCGACCTTCGCGAGGATTTCCGGCGACGCCTTCTGGTATTCGAAGTGCGTGCCGCCTGCGAGCACGCCCGAGCTGTACGGGCCGCCGACGACGATCCCTACGTTCTGCGCGGCAGCAGCCGGCATCACGCGTTGCAGCGCGCGCTCGTGATCGAGCAGCGTGTAGCGGCCGGCCAGCAGCATGCCGTCCGGTTGCGGCTCGGCAAGGTCGAGCACCAGTTCGATCGGCTCGACACGATTCACGCCGAGGCCCCAGGCCTTGATCACGCCTTCTTCGCGCAGCTTGCTCAGCACGCGGAATGCACCCTTGCGCGCCACTTCGAATTGCGCGAGCCATTCGTCGCCGTAGAAGTCCTGTGCGATGTCGTGCACCCAGACGATGTCGAGTCGGTCGGTGCGCAGGCGCTTCAGGCTGTCCTCGATCGAACGCAGCGTCGCGTCGGCCGTGTAGTCGTTGACGATGCGGTTCGGCCGGCCGTGTTCGAACAGGCCGCCCTTTTCGCCGAGATCGCGCGCCGTCACGTCTTCGATTTCGTCGAGGATCACGCGGCCGACCTTCGTGCTCAGGACATATTCGTCACGCGGGTGATTCGCCAGCGCGTCGCCGAGGCGGATTTCCGCGAGGCCGGCGCCGTAGAACGGGGCAGAATCGAAATAACGGATACCGTGTTGCCATGCCGCCTCGACGGTGGCCGCGGCTTCCGCGTCGGGAATGTTGCGGAACATGTTGCCGAGCGGCGCAGTACCGAAACCGAGGATCTTGTTACCGGGCAGCTTGTCTTTGAGACTCATGATTTTCTCCAGGGAATGAGGGAAAGCGAGTCCAGTCTATGGAGGCAGGTTAAGTCTGTCCAAGACGGAATTCGACACACTTGAGTCCCAGGAGGTCTGATCGGCCTGTTTGATGCCCGTTTCGCCCAGTGGCACCGACACACCGTTCCGGCGAGACGCCCGTGCGGAAACGCTGCCGACCGAATCGGCACTCGATTCACGATTCCAGATCAAAAGTCATTTGAGCCGGCGACCGTTTTTCCCCGTGCTCGCACACTTTCCTTCCTCGAGGTCGATGCGCCGGCTTCACGTCGCGACGGGCATCTCGTCGCGAATCGCGAATCGCGAATCGCGAATCGCGAATCCAGTCGAGCATCGCGCCGTGCTTCTATCTCCACCTCCCATTCGACGATGTGATCGGCCGCGTCAGACGAATCCCTCTTCGACCAGCGTACAGCCATTCGCGGTGATTTCGTGCCGCTGGCCCGAGCCGCCGACCACGCGGCTCCAGCTCGCCGACACGAGCATGACCGCGTCGCCGTCCGTGTGCAGCGCATAGCTGAAGCCGCCGTACATGCCTGGCACCGCGAACCACGTGCTTCGAGCCTGCGCATCGAGCTCGAGCAGCGGTTCGAGTTCGGGCAGACGCAGCGCGTCGACGCGCAGGTGCGAAATGCGGCCGAGGATCATGTCGTGGAAATGGCTCTGAATGGCGCGCAGCGTGTCGTCGGATACGAAGCGTCGCGGCTGCGGCGTCAGCAACCCGACCAGATGCCGATGCCCGCGCCGCACGGCGATATCGATCGCGCGCTCACGTCGTGCATCGCGCAGCAGGCGCCACGCACCGAGCCGCAGCAGTGCGGTGACGACCTCTTCCGGTGCACCTCCGTAAGCGGCCTGATGCAACGGTGCATAAAGCGACGTCCCGCCAGGCCGCGTCGCGTTGACGAGGCCGGGCTGTTGCGTCAGGAGGTCGAGCATCGTCGACCATTCGCCGTTGCGTGCCGCGTCGGCGAGCGCGTGCCGGCTCGCGACCTGTGCATCGCCGAGCACGTCGGCGCCCGTGATGCCGTCCCATACAAGGCTCAAGTGGCTCCCCTCCTCATCGCGCGGCACCTGCGCATCATGGCGATCACGCATCGCCTCTCCGCGCCGACGACGCGTCGAGTGCATCATGATCGACGAGCAGATTCAGCAGCTGGCGGCGCGATTCGATGCCGAGCTTCGCGAACGCGCGCCGCGCGTAGGTATCGATCGACGACGGCCGGATGCCGAGTTCATGCGCGATATCCTGCGTTTTCCGGCCACGAATGAGCCGTGCGCATACCTCCGATTCGCGAGACGTCAGCTTGTCGAATACGTCGTTCAATCGTTGCGCGGTCCCGCCTTCCGATGCGCGTGGCGCGGGCGCTCCCGCATCGGACGAACGGTCGCCGGCAATGCGCCGATGCGCGACCGCGAGCGGCAACACGATCAGCGCGACGTGCCGGACGACGCTCAGCTCCTTCAGCGAGAACGGCGGCAGCCGGCGCGCGCGGCACACCGACAACGCATAGGTCAGCTCGTCCACACGATACGTGACGACGCATTCGTCGTGTATGTCCTCGGTGTCGTAAAACGCGCGCCGGATCTCGGGGTTCAACCGCAGCGTCGACAGCTGCAGCAACTGCGTATCGCGTTCGCCCCGGATGCAGTCGAATGTCGTGTCGACCTGCGCGAAATCGCGGTAATAGCGCGTCATCGTGCGCTCGATCTGGGCGGGATACGTGCCGTAGCTGCCGATCCAGCCGACCCGGCGGTCGAGCAACGACTCGTCCTCGTAATCCAGATGAATGGAATCGCAATCGACGATGCGCGTCAGGTTCTCGAACACGACCGCGACGAAATCCGGCGATCCGATCGCACCGGCCACGGCCGACAGCGCGTCGGAGATGAACACGAGCTGGTTCAACTGGATATCGATCGTCGCGGTTGCGTCATGGTCGGTCATACGGTGCACGGGAGAACGGGACGATTATCGTTACCACGCCAAAAGTACGTTGCCAATTCCCTCGCGCCGGTTCCGGTCCGCGCGGCCGCGCGGCTGTACTGATTTCATGGACAGACATCCGGCCGGCCGCCCCATACAGTCATCCCCGATATCCGGCGAGACCCGTCGGCGCATCGCAGGTTCGACACGAGCCGCCGCGCGCCTCGCCGTCCGACCCGCGGCGCGCATGCGCCACGCAGTGCGCCGCCTTCGTTCCGACAGGGAGTGACCATGATCGTCCGCGCTTTTCGTCTCGCCTTCCCCGTTGCAATCGCAACCGTTGCGTGCTTCGCGCCGCTGTCCGTGTCGCCGGCCCGCGCGGCCGACACCGAGCTGAACGTCTACAACTGGTCCGAGTACATTGCGAAAACGACGATCCCTGACTTCCAGAAACAGACCGGCGTGCATGTGCGCTACGACGTCTACGACAGCGACGACACACTGCAGTCGAAGCTGCTGGCCGGCAGTTCCGGCTACGACATCGTCGTGCCGACCTCGAACTACATGGCCAAGCAGATCCAGGCCGGCGTGTACCAGAAGCTCGACAAGACAAAACTGCCGAACCTCGCGAACCTCGATCCCGCGCTGATGAAGAAGATCGCCGAATCCGACCCTGGCAACCAGTACGGCGTGCCGTGGGCCTACGGCACGGACGGCGTCGGCTACAACGTGCAGGCGGTCAAGAAGGCGCTCGGCGACGGTGCGCCGCTCGACAGCTGGGCGCTGGTGTTCGATCCGGCCAACATGTCGAAGCTGAAGCGCTGCGGCGTGTCGTTCCTCGATGCGCCGGACGACGTGTTCGCGGCCGCGCTCCAGTACCTCGGCAAGGACCCGAACAGCAAGAACCCGGCCGACTACCACGCGGCATTCGACATGCTGAAGAAGGTGCGTCCGTACATCACGCAGTTCAACTCGTCGGGCTACAACAACGATCTCGCGAACAACGACGTCTGTGTCGTGCTCGGCTGGTCGGGCGACATCAGCGTCGCGCGCCGCGAAGCGGCAGCGGCGAAACGCGGCTACGAGATCCGCTACGCGAACCCGAAGGAAGGCGGCATCCTGTGGTTCGACGTGATGGCGATTCCGAAGGATGCGCCGCACCCGGAAGCCGCGCTGCAATGGATCAACTACATCCAGGACCCGAAAGTCAACGCGAGCATCACCAACGAGATCTACTACCCGAGCGCGAACCAGGCGGCCCATCAGTACGTGACGCCGGCCGTCGCGCACGATCCGAACGTGTACCTGTCCGCCGACGTGCTCGACAGGATGACGCTGTCGAAGCCGCGTTCGGCCGACATCGCGCGGCTCGAGAACCGCCTGTGGCAGCAACTGAAAACCGGCAACTGACCGCGCCGTCCGCAACTGTGAAATCATGCGAACGCGCCGTCGGCGCGTTCATTTCCATTCGACGAAGGATGCCAGCCGTGCTCGACATTTCCACCATCACCGACGCATTCGCCCCGAACGGCGAACCCTTGCAATACCGCGTGCCGCCCGCGAAACTGATTGCCGGCGACCCGCTGCAGACGCTCACGCCCGGCTTCACGAGCCCGTGCGGCCGCTTCTCGACGGGCATCTGGGAGAGCACGCCCGGCCGCTGGCACGTCACGTACACCGAAGCCGAGTACTGCGAGATCCTGGAAGGCACGTCCGTGATCGCCGATCCGGACGGCAACACGAAAACCGTGCGTGCCGGCGATCGCTTCATGATTCCGCCGGGCTTCAGCGGCACGTGGGAAGTCGTCGAACGCACGCGGAAAATCTTCGTCGCGTACGACGAGCATCCGCCCGAATAGGCTGCGGCGCCCGCGGAAACGTTACCGCACGTCGCCGAGCGCGCCGAGAATCCCGTACGCGGCCTTTACGCGGTCCTCGATCGGGAAGCTGCGGTTCGCGAGCATCACGATCGCGATCCGCTTCGCCGGAACGAATGCGACATACGTGCTGAAGCCGTTGGTCGAGCCCGTCTTGTTGATCCACATGCCTGCGCTCGGCGCGAGCGGCGGCTTGATCGCGCTGGCCGGCGTGGCGTTGAACAGCATCTTCGGTGCATTGCCCTCGAGCAGCGTTGGCAATGCGACCGGATACGGGTACTGCTCCCAGATCAGGTCCTGCGTCAGCGGCCCCGCACGGAAATAGCCGGTGTGCGTGCGCTCCAGCGCGCGCTTGAGCCGCGGCGCCGTGTCGACCAGCCCCATGTTCGCCTGCACGAAGCGCAGCAGATCGGCCGCCGTCGTCCGCACGCCGTATGCCGGCTGCCACAGCATGCCGCCCTTCATGCGGATCGGTTTGCCGTCCTGCGTATAGCCCTGCGCGTAGTCGGCCTGGCGCTCGGCCGGCACGTTGATGTACGTATGCGTCATCCCGAGCGCGGGAAAGAGCCGCTGCTCCATCAGCGCCGCGAAGTCCTTGTGCATCGCCTTCGCGGTGAGCCACCCGAGCATCCCGATCGCGACGTTCGAATACGTGCGATAGGTGCCCGGCGCATACGCGGGCCGCCACGCATCGAGATAGCGGATCAGGTCAGCGTCGTCGCGGATGCTGTCCGGCACCTGCAGCGGCATGCCGCCGGGCGTGTGCGTGCCGAGCTGGAGCAGCGTGACGACGCCGAACGGCTTGCCCTGCAGCTCGGGCAGATATTTGGCGGCCGGGTCCGCCAGCGACAGCTCGCCGCCCTCCTGCGCATCCGCCGCGAGCGTCGCGGTCAGCGTCTTGCTGACCGAGCCGATCTCGAACAGCGTATCGCCGGTGACGGGCTTGCCGGTTTGCGTCGACATCACGCCGTAGTCGAACACGTGCGGCTTGCCGTCGGCGACGATGCCGATCGCCATGCCGGGAATCGCGTACTGCTTCATCAGCGGCGCGATGTGGCGGGTCACGGTGTCATGGAGGTCGTCCTGCGCAGCGGCAGCCGCGCGGCCGGCCGCTGCGGCGGCGCACGCGGCGACGAGCAGCGTCGCAGCGAAGCGTGTCACGTTGAATCGCATGGTTGCGGTTCCTTTGGTATCGGATGGTTGCATGAGCAACAGGCCGGCACGCACCACATGGCGATCGTGTTGGCCGGCCTGTCGAAGCAGGACTATCCGCTGCGGGCCGGCCGCCAACAATCGACGATATGTTGCGCGAGCCTAAAGAAAATCTTATGAGATACGCAAGGCGCCGGATTGCACCGCCGCAATCGCGGGCCACCGACCGGTTTGTACGAGAAAACCTGTCGGTTTTAACAGCATCGAATCCGGTGCCGAATAACGCCGCGTAAAAAAATCCATGAAAAAGAGATAACTCTTGTCAGATTCGCCGACGCCGGCATGCCGCGCGATTGATTCACCCGCGCGGATCGCAGTAGACTCGCGAAAGCAAAAAATAAGATCCATCCTGAGAGAAACAATGAATCGCCACTCGTTGATCGCCCACTCCCGCGTCGCTGGTTGCCGGCCGGTCGCGTGATTTTCACGCACCGACCGACCTGTATCGGGAAACCGCAACGCTGCCGCGCATCGCTCGCGCGCACGTCCGCGGCTTCACCCGCCAGCCGAAAGCACCACCGGGGTCTCGCGCGCACTGCCCGCGCAAGCCCCGCCTGACCGGAGAGTGACCTCGTGACTGAAACCGTGGCCGCGTCCGCCTATCGGCCGCGCGATGTCGTCAATGCACCCGACATCAAGGCGGCCATCGCGCGCCGCAGCGCCGAGCGCGGCGACCCGGCCGACATCCTCGCGTGGCTCGGCAACCACTTCTTCCGGTGGGTCGTCGGCGCGTTCGAGCAGGCGCAGCCGCTCGAGTCGCTCGCCGATTACCGCGCGCTCGCCGGCGCCGACCGGCCGGCGCCCGACTGGCTCGTGCGCCGGTTCCGCGCATCACCGGCATCCGGCACGGCGGTCGACGCGGCAGCGCCGCCGGCCGTCGGACCGGCGCCGCTCTACTTCATCGATCCCGAGCACATGCTGCTGATCGACCGCGAGCGCACGCTGGTCGAATTCCTGCGCTCGCGCGCCGGCACGCGGCTCGCGCAGAAGCTGCAACGCATCACGTGCACGATGGCGCTCGACATGTGGGAGCGCGAGCATCAGCGGATGCAGGCGCGTCGCGACAAGGGTTGGGTGCCGAGCAGCGGCCTCGCGCTGCGCGAAGTGCTGCGCACGCCGAACGGGATCGTGTTCGAGTTCATCGGCGATCACGCGGCGCTGCGCGAGGAGCTGGCCTACGAGTCGTTCTACATGCAGCACTGCCTGGGCCAGTTCGCGGATCGCCGCCGGCTGCGCGGCGGCTACGGCGAGCAGTACGCGCAGGCCGCGCAGGAAGGCCGGCTGCGCCTGTTCACGCTGCGCGGCGCGGGCAACCAGCCGCATGTGACGATCAGCCTGCAGGTGGCCGGCGACGGCCTGCGCATCGACCAGATCAAGGGCAAGCAGAACCGCCATCCGGTGCGCCGCTATGCGGACGACGTGCGCCAGTTCCTGCGCGCGCTCGCGCCGCGCGGCGAGCGTCACCCCGATTGCGAAGGCATGGGGCTCGTGTTCGAACCGGACGCGCCGGGCGCGGCCGTCGGCACGTGGACCTTCGTCACCGACGTGCGCTCGCCCGACCATCTGCTGAGCGTGATGAGCGAGAACTTCCACCTGATCGAGCATTTCCCGCAGCCGCCGGCCGTGCTGCAATGGCTGCTGCTGCGCAACGCGCCGTATGCGCTCGGCCAGCTCCGGCAAATCGACCCGGCCGTCGCGGCTGCCGCGCGCCACGCGTTGCCGGTCGATGCGCTGCCGGCCGCACGCGAGCCGGATGCGCCGTCGGCAACGGCCGCTTTCGAAATCGAAGGCATCGCGATCGATCCCGCGCTGTGCGCGGCATTCGCACTGCCTGCGCCGGCGGACGGGAGCGCGTCATGCTGAAACTGCTGATCGGAATCGCCGTGCTGTGGCTCGTGTGGTACGTGTGGCGATCGTTTCGGGTCGCCGCGAGAATGGTGCGCGAAGTCGACGCCGATCAGGCCGCGGGGGCCGACGGCGCGGTAGCGGTGCGGCAGACCACGGCCGTCAGGCTCGCGCACTCGCTGGCCGACCAGGCGCCGCCGAACCGCCGCCGCTGGGCGCTGGCGCTCGCCGACATCCTGCTGATCCGCAACGGGCTGCGCTCCGATTGCGACGACCTCGTCTATACGCTGCCCGATGCACAGCGCGAGAAGCTCGCACTCCAGATGCGGCGCGAGCTCGACCTGCCGGCCGACCTGCCCGAGTGGCAGATCGTGCAGCGCGTGCCGCCGATCCTCGCGGGCTGGATCCGCGGCGTCGGCCGCTCGCACGAAGGCTTCTACGAACAGCTCGCCGCCGTCGGCCGCGTGCGCGACGCGCTGGCGTTCGACTGCGCGCGCACCGCGTTCCTCGTGCGCTGCATCGCGCTGCTCGGCTGGGCATCCGAACAGCACGCGTGGGTCGTGCTGCTGCTCAACGCGCAGCGCGCGCAAGACAGCTTCGACAGCTGGGAAGACTTCGGGCTCGCGTATGCACGGGCGCGCCAGCACTGGCTGCGCGGCAGCGGCCAGGACGGCCCCGCGTCGTCGCGCGCCACGCAGGAAGTGCGCGAGCACCTGCGCAACCCGTCCGGAAACTGGCTTTCGCTGCCGTGGAAGCGCTACCGCATCTTCGATCCCCAACCCGTTTCGTCATGACCGCCGACACCGACATGTCCTCCGTTCCCGCCGACCTGATTCCGCCCGCGAAGTCCCGATGGTTCATCTGCGACGTCGACACGCTGCTGCGCGCGGGCGAGTTTGCCGCGCTCGACGCGCAGCTCGACGCCGCGCTCGCCGCCAGCTTCGCCGACCGCACGGCCGAAGCGCTGTACGTCGACGCACTGCCGGCCGACGTGCAGCCGTGCATCGACGCCGGCGCCGACGGCCTTGCGCGCCTGCGCGCCTGGCAGGCCGCGAACCCGCGCTCCGCGCACGCGTGGCTGTGCGAAGCGCATTACTGGCACCACTGGGCCTACGAATACCGCGGTTCCGGCTGGGCCGAGACGGTGACCGAAGCCGGCTGGATCTGCGCGCATGCGTGCGCCGCGATGACGATCGTCGCCGCGCTGCGCGCGCTGGTGCTCGCGCCGACGATGTGGAGCGCGCCGAAGGTGATCTTCACGAGCGTATCGTCGTTCGGCGAGCCCGAGTGGCTCACGCAGCTCGTCCGCGAGCGCCGCTGGCCCGTCACCGAGCTGCATCTGAACGTCGGCGCGGAAGACGAAGCCACGCGCGCCGACCTGCAGCGCATGCTCGCGCGCTCCGGATTGAATCCCGATGTGCCGGTCGCGTGCCCGGCGGAATTTCCCGACGCGCTGCCGGGCCCCGTGCAGGGCAAGAAGCTGCGCAAGGAGAAGTGGTACTGGATGGAAGCGACGCTGCACGTCCACCGGAGCCTCTTCTTCCCGATGCGCACGTTCATCTGGTACATGCAGCCGCGCTGGGGCGGCTCGCACGACCACATCCGCGCGTTCGTCGATTCCGATGCATGCGCGCACCTCGATGCGGTCGAGAAGGACCGGCTGCGCCACGAGATCTGGCGCGACGACTACGCCGGCAATACGCTCGATTCGGAAGACGACGAAGACGACGCACGCCGCGCGATGGCCGCGACGCTCGCACGCGCGCAGGCCGCGCTGCATCCGTATCACCGCTGGGAAACGCTGCACTGGCTCGCGCACAGCCATTTCATGCGCAGCGAATACGAACAGGCCTATGCGCGCTTGCAGGAAGCCGAACGCAATCAGCCGATCGACGACAACCACGCGATGGCGATGGGCGTGCGCCTCGCGCTCGATCTCGATCCGCAAGGCACGTGGCTGACCGGCGCGATCGAACGCGCGTCGGATGCGCGCACATGCACGGCGGCGATGATCCTGCGCGGTTACGCACACCGTACCGGCACGTTCGGCTTCGCGCGTGACGAGGCGCGCGCCGCCGCGTGGCTCGAGGCCGCACGCGAGAACGAGCCCGGCTCGCTTGCGTGGAACGGACTGGCGGCCACGCTCGAGACTCGCCGCCCGGCCGATGCGGTCGCGATCTGCCAGCTCGGCTACGAGGCCGGCGGCAATTCGTGCGGCTATCTGCTCGGATGCTTCTACAAGGACGGCGTGCTCGTCGAACGCGACCTGTACCGCGCCGCCCACTTCCTGCGCGAGTCGATGGAGGGTGGCGGCAACATGGCCGCCTATCGGCTCGCGTTCGCTTACTCGCTCATCGCGCAGGAAAGCACCGACGCGGCCGAACGCACACGCATGCGGATCGAATCCGTCGAAGCCGCGCGCAAGGCGCATGAGATGGACAATCCCGACGGCCTCGACGCGATGCTGTCGCTCATCAGCGACATCGAGGATCTTCCGTCGCGCCATCGCTATCTCGACGAACTGCGCCAGTATGCAGACGGCGGGCATCCGGCGGCAATGGCCACCCTGTCGTTCTTTCTCGCCGACATCAGCGACAAGTCGCTCTACGACTATCGCGAAGGTGTGCGCTGGATCATGGGCGCCCAGGCCATCGCGCCGGACAGCGAGTTCGTGCGCACCATCACGCGAATCAGCTACGAGGACGGCATGCTCTCGAAGCTGCGGTACAAGCTGCAGCGCAAGCAGATCAAGGCGCACGAGATTCCCGGCGCCGACAACGCGATGGTCTGAGCGCGGACGATGCGCGCGCGCCCGGCAACGGGCCGCGCGTGCCGTCCGTGCGTCACCCCGGCAACCGGTCGAGAAACGCCAGCATCGCCGCGTTGAATCGCGCGGGGCGCTGCAGCGGCGCGAAATGGCTCACGCCGGGCAAGATCGTCAGCGTTGCACCGGGAATCGTGCGCGCCAGATACGCGGCATGCTCGGGCCGGATGAATTCGTCATGCTCGCCCTGCACGATCGTCACCGGCACCGCGATCGCCGCGAGATCCTGCTCGCTGTAATCCGGTTGCGTGCGCATCATTTCGCTGACGGCCGCGACGAATGCGTCGAACTGGTCGGGTGTCGCGGACAGCTGCGCATAGTCCTTGCGATGCCGCGCGAAACAACGGTCGATCAGCGGGCCCGGCACCATCTCCTTCGTACCGCTCGGGTCCATGTTGCACGCGAAGAAGAACACGCCGGCCACGCGTTCCGGTGCGCGGGCCGCCAGCACGAGCGCGATGCACGCGCCGTCGCTCCAGCCGACGAAGCGTGCGCGATCGACGTGCAGCGCATCGAGCACCGCAAGCACGTCCGATGCCATGCGTTCGTACGAATAGGGTTGCGCGTCGCGCGTGCTGCGGCCGTGGCCGCGGCTGTCGATCAGGATCGCGCGGTAGCCGGCCGCGAGCAGCGCCGGCACCTGGTTGCCCCAGTTGCCGCCGTGGCCGAGGCCGCCGTGCAACAGCACGACCGGCGGGCCATGGCCGAACGACGCGTGCCAGATGCGCGCGCCGTCGTGTTCCAGCCAGCCTTCGGCATCGGCCGGCGGCAGCGGCGTGCCGCCGTGGGCGTCGAAGCGGACGAGTTCGTCGTCGTCGAGTTCCGCATGCATCGTTCTGCCATCCTTTCGAATGAGACGAGCTGCGATTGTAATGCGTGCGGGCGACGCAGCCGTGACGGCTACGCAGCGCGAAACCGTCAGGCCTGCGTCGACACCAGCCCGCCCGACGACGAGTTGCCCGACTTCTGGAGCGCCGCCGCGAGCTGCGAGATCGCCGTCGACAGCGCCGCCGAGATCGAGCTGGCTTCCGCGCCCAGCGTCTGCTGCTCGATGACGGCGGATGGATCGTCCTTCGCGCGCCGCGCCGCGTCCGCCATCTGCCGTTCCAGTGTCGCGAGCTGTTTCTGCAGCCGCTCGACCAATGCCTTCAACTGGGTGACCGCCGGGTCCTCCGCCGACGCGGCACCCGCCGCGCCGAGCGTTTCGCCGGTGTCGCCGGCCGCCTGGGTGCCGGTGGTCTTGCTCGTGCCGGTCGCGCCGGTGCTGCCCGTGGCAGACGTCGTGCCGTCGGCGGACGAGGTTGCGGCCGGGACGGCCGACGGGTTTGCGGTTGCGCTGCTGTCGGCCAGCGAAGCGCGCGCCGTCGTGGAGAAATCGATCTGCATCGTGTCGGTCCGTGGGTCGGTATACGAATCGTGACGGGGCGGGAAAGCCTTCCAACTCGTTTACGGCATTCGTCACACGAAACTTGAGTACCGCGGTCGGACGAATGCTTTGCAGATCGCCCGATTCCGGTCGCGAAAGGGCCAGATTCGCGCCGCGGCGGCGCTGGTAGAATCGCGAATTCGCCGGCCGGAATCGCGCGCCGACCGCCTTCGGGCGCCTGCGCGCAACGTCGCCGGTATCGACTCCCGCCCTGTCCGGCGCCGCATGCCATGCGTGCCGACGCCGCAATCGCAGCGCAGCGGGTCGCCTTTTCCGTCCGCCTTCGTGACCCGCTCGCCGGTTCGAGCGGCGAACGCCGTGCGGCGCGCGCTTCATTCATCACGCATTCGAGGAACACACGATGGCCCGCATCGGCGCCTTCTGCATCACGACGTGGCTTGCCGCCGCGATTCTCTACTTCGGCCAGCACTCCGTCGCAATGATCGCGCTCAGCGGTGTCGTCGTGTTCGGCGGGTTCGATCTGCTGCGTCCGTAACGCCCGGTCAGCGCCCCGCGAATCCGGGCGCCGCATGAACTCACCGGGAAGAACGAGCGGAACGCCGTGCGCGTCAGCGCGGCAGCGTCCGCAACGACGACGGCCCGCCCGTCAGCGCGATCCGCTTGCCGGTATCGCGCAGCTTGCCGCCTTCGACCGCATACAGCGCAAGCTGCCGTTCGACGTTGAACTGCACGATCACGTGCCGGCTGTCGGCGGTAAACACGATGCCCTGCGCGGCTTCGCCGCCAGGCAGTTCGCTCACCTTCACGGCCTGCCCGTCGCGGATCGCGAACAGCAGCACCTTGCCGAGCTTGTGGCGCCCCGGGTTGTCGGGCGTCAGGTTCGAGCCGTCCATCGCCTGCACGGCGATCCACTTTCCGTCCGGCGAGATCGCGACGCCTTCCGGGAGCGACGGCACCGTCAGGTACTGGACCGTGCGGAACGGCACGCGCGACACGTCGATCAGTGCGACCGAATCGGCATCGCCCGCGAGCGTGCCCGTATAACCCGGCAGCCCCGCGAGCCCCACGTTGCTGACGACGGCCCAGCGGTTGTCGCTCGACACGTCGATCGTGTAGGGCGCGACGCCCGTGCTCAGGCGCGTGCCGCTGTCGGTCACCTTGCCGTCGTCGACGTTCAGCACCGCGACGCCCTGCTCGTCGCGCAGCGACACGAGCGCGTGCTTGCCGTCATGCGTGAAGCTGATCCCGGCCAGCCGCTTCTTGCCGATCTTCAGGTTGCCGTCGAGCGTCACCTGCGTGCCGTCGATGCGCAGGATCGACACGCTGCCGTCGACATTGGCGACGAGTGCGAGCCGGCCCGAGCGGTCGATCGCGATCCCTTGCGGATGCGTGCCGAGCTCGATGCGCGCGATCGCGGGCGGCGCGGCGTCGAGCGCCACGACCTGCAGGAACGTATCGAACACGAGCTGCTTCGCGGCCGTGTCGTAGCGCGTCGGCGCGCCGACGAGCGCGAGCTTCGCGTCGGGCGTGATCGCGACGGCCTGCGGCGGGCCCTGGATGCCGTTCTCGACGTCGACCTGCAGCGCGACCTTCGGCGGGAACGTGCTGGCGTCGAGCAGCGTCAGCGTGTCGGCGGGCGGGGACGGCAGATAGGTGTCGCGGCCCTCGACGCGCTGGTACTTGCCGTCGTTGCCGGACACGATCCAGTCGGCGGCCTGCACGGCGACGGCCGTCGTGGCGAGGGTCAGCGCGGCGAGCAGGCGCGCGCTGCGCGGGCGAAAGGGATTCGAATGCATGGCGGTCGGTTCTCCGGATCGGTTGCGGACGCAATGGATGGCACGACCCTGCTGCTCGACGGGTCGATGCCATCGCATGATGCCCGAAAGCGCGCGAATCCGGCATCTCGCGCCACGATCCGTCACGTTGCCGATCGTGCGCCCGACTCCCACTGTGCGACGTCGTCGAGCGGATACACGGGCCGCGCGAGCCGCTCGTAACGGAACAGCCCGTAGTCCGAGCCCGTCACGCCGCGGCTGTCGCATTCGACCAGCGCCGCCGCGATCGGCACGAACACCGGCCGGCAATACATCCGCGACTTCAGCAGCAGGAAGCGTGCGCGGCGCGGATCGACGCCGACGCTCTCGAACACGCCGAGATCCCACGGCTCCTGCGTGCGCTCGGTGACGACGAGCGTCGCCGCGCCGATGTCGAGCACGGCCGCGCGGCCCATGTACGCGCGCTGCCCCGTATACGTCGGCCCCGTGATCACGTATTCGCCGTCGGTGATCGCTCGCACGACGCCCGTCGCACGGAACGGCTCGCGCCGCACGCCGCCATGCGACGGCAGCCGGTTGCCGACCGGCACCGTGACCGTTGCGCCGACGCCCGCGTCGATCAGCGCGGCGACGGCCTCGGGATCGCACAACGGCCCGCTGACGATGCCGTCGAGCCCGTGCGCGAGCGCGGCCTCGAGCAGGTCCATCGTGTCGCACGGGCCGCCCGACATGCAGTTGTCGCCGTGATCGAGCATCAGCACGGGGCGCTCGGCGCCGCGCGCGAGCGCCGCGGCCTGCGCGACCGATTCGGCCAGCGGCGCACTGCGATAGACGAATTCGTCGCGCGCGTCCCAGATCTGCCGCGCGATGCGCTCGGCCACCGCATCGGCCGCCGCGCGGTCGCCATCGGCCACCACCACGACGCTGATGCACGGCGCGGGAATGTCCGCGAGCGAGAAGCCGGGCAGCACCGATACCGCGAGCATCCCGCCGGCTTCGGCCGCGCGCGCGGCCTCCACCGCGCGCCGCATCGCGCCTTCCGCGCTCGCGCTGCGCAGCGTCGACGCCATCAGCGGCGGCTGCCGCCACGCGAGCACCGGCCGCGCGCGGCCATGAAGCCGGTCGAGCAGCAGCCGCGCCGCGTGCTCGCCGGTCTCATACATGTCGACGTGCGGATAGGTCTTGAAACTGACGATCACGTCCGAGTTGTCTACCATCTTCTGCGTGACGTTTGCGTGCAGGTCGAGCGCGACCGCGATCGGCGCACCGGGTAGCGCCGCGCGCACGCGCGCGAGCAGGTCGCCCTCGCCGTCCGCGCTCTGCTCGGCAACCATCGCGCCGTGCAGGTCGAGCATCACCGCGTCGCAACCGGGCGCGGCCGCGACGATCGCGTCGCAAATCGCCGCATACGCGTCGGCCGCGACGGGCCCGCTCGGGTTCGCGGCCGCCGACACGGGCGTCACGATGTCGGCGCCTTCGCGCTCGGCGGCGTCGATGAACGCGGCCATCGCGGTACGCATCCCGCGATTCGCGCGATACGCATCGCCGCCCCAGTCGGGCCCGTTGCGGCCGAATGCCGCGAGCGGCGTCGGTACCGGCGAGAACGTGTTGGTCTCGTGGTTCATCCGGGCGATCAGGATCTTCATCGCGCAGCGCCCTCCGCGATCCCGGCAGCACCCAGCATCGCCTGCAGCAGCACGTTGCAGCCGGCTTCCAGATGCGCCGGATCGGCGTCCTCGATCTCGTTGTGGCTGATGCCGTCCTTGCACGGCACGAAGATCATCGCGGTCGGCGCAACACGCGCGAGATACACGGCATCGTGGCCCGCGCCGCTGATCACGTTCATCGACGACAGCCCGAGCGCGTTCGCGCCGGCCCGCACCTGCTCGACCAGCGCCGCGTCGAAAGGCTGCGGCGGAAAGTACACGACCGGCTCGATGTCGATCCGCATCCCGGCCGCCGCACCCAGGTCGGCGCAGGCCGCGCGCAACTCCGCATCCATCGCCGCCAGCGTCGCGTCGTCGGCCGCGCGCAGGTCGACGGTCAGCGTCACTCGGCCCGGAATCACGTTGCGCGAGTTCGGGTGCACGTTGACCCAGCCGACCGTGCCGCGCCCATGCGGCGGATGCGCACACGCGATCTCGTTCACCTTGCGCACGAGATCGGACGCGACGAGCAGCGCGTCGCGCCGCAGCGCCATCGGCGTCGGGCCGGCGTGCGCCTCCATGCCGTGCACGGTCACGTCGTACCAGCGCTGCCCGAGCGCACCCTCGACCACGCCGATCGTCGTGTCGTGCGCTTCCAGCACCGGCCCCTGCTCGATGTGCGCCTCGAAATACGCGCCGACCGAATGCGCGCCCTTCGCGTCGCCCGCATAGCCGATCGCGTCCAGCGCATCGCGCACCGACACGCCATCGCGGTCGCATTGCGTGAGTGCATGGTCGAGCGTGAACGCGCTCGCGAACACGCCGGAACCCATCATCACCGGAACGAAACGGGAACCTTCCTCGTTGGTCCAGACGGCCACCTCGAGCGGCGCGCGCGTCCGCACCCCGGCGTCATCGAGCGTACGCAGCACCTCGAGGCCGGCCAGCACGCCGTAGTTGCCGTCGAACTTGCCGCCTGTCGGCTGCGTATCGATGTGGCTACCCGTCGCCACGGGCGGCAGGTCGTCCCGTTCGCCCGCACGCCGCGCAAAGATGTTGCCGATCGCATCGACACGCACCGTGCAACCGATTTCCTTCGCCCACGCGACGAACAGGTCGCGCGCCTCGCGATCGAGTTCGGTGAGCGCGAGACGGCACACTCCGCCCTTCTCGGTCGCGCCGATCCGCGCCAGACGCATGAGGCTGTCCCACAGTCGCGCACCATCGACGCGCAAGCCGGACGCCGCGACGCCCGGAGTCAAATCCTGTACTTGCATCGTTGCCATTCCTCGCATTGAAAGGGCACGGCTCATGCGACGCCGACGCCCAGGTACCGGTCCTTCACGTCATGATCGGCCGCGAACGCCGCGTTGCTGCCTTCGTAGACGATCACGCCCTGCTCGATCACGAAGTGGCGATCCGCGAGCTGCGTGCACACTTCGAGGTTCTGTTCGACGAGCAGGATCGCGACGCCGGCCGCCTTGATCCGCTTCAACTGCTCGACGATCTCCTCGACGATAACCGGCGCGAGCCCCTCGACCGGTTCGTCGAGCATCAGCAGCCGCGGATGATTCATCAGCGCGCGGCCGATCGCGAGCATCTGCTGCTCGCCGCCCGACAACTGCGCGCCGCCGTTGCGGCGGCGCTCCTTCAGGCGCGGAAAGATCCGGTAGATATCGTCGAGCTGCCACGGCGAATCGCGACGCGCGCCGAGCCGCAGGTTTTCCTCGACCGACAGCAGCCGGAAAATCCCGCGATGCTCGGGCACGAAGCACAGGCCGCCCGCGGCGATCCGGTGCGCGGGCTGCCCGGACACCGGCCGGCCCGCGAACGTCACCGTGCCGCCGGTCGGCGCGACGACACCCGCGATCGCCTTGAGCGTCGTCGACTTGCCCGCGCCGTTGCGGCCGAGCAGCGTCACCGTCTCGCCTTCGTTCACGTTCAGCGAAATGCCCTGCAGCACGTGGCTCTTGCCGTAGCACGCGTGCACCTCCCTCACGTCGAGCATCATGCGCGGCCTCCGGTGATCATGTTGCCGAGATACGCGCTGCGCACGCGCGCGTCGCCGCGAATCGCGTCGGGTTTGCCTTCGACCAGCACGCGCCCCTGCTGCATCACCGTGATCGTGTCCGAGATGTCCATCACGATGCCCATGTTGTGCTCGATCAGCACGACCGTGTAGTCGTCGCGCAGCCCGCGGATCAGCGCCTTCATATCGTCGAGATCGTCGATGCCCATGCCCGACGTCGGCTCGTCGAGGAAGATCGCGCGCGGCCGCGCCGCCAGCGCCATGCCGACCTCGAGCCGGCGCTGCTGGCCATGCGACAGCACGCCGGCCGCCGTGTCGGCGAAGCGCTGCAGGCCGAGCCGCTCGAGTACGTCATCGACGATGTCGTCATGCGCGAGCACGCCGCGCGGCGGCGTCCACGGATTCAGCGCCCGCCGCGATTCGACGCCCTGTGCGGCAACGCGCAGGTTCTCGCGCACGCTCAGGTTCGGAAACAGGCTCGTCACCTGGAACGAGCGTGCGATGCCGCGCCGCACGCGCTTGTGATCGGGTTCGTGCGACACGTCGTGACCGTCGAACAGGATCGAGCCCGACGTGATCGGCAGCGTGCCCGTCAGCGTATGGAACAGCGTCGTCTTGCCTGCCCCGTTCGGGCCGATCACCGAATGCACGGTGCGCGGCATGATCCGCAGATCGACGCCCGCCAGCGCCGTGAACTTGCCGTAGCGCTTGACGATGCCGCGCGCTTCGAGAATTGCTTCGCTCATTTCCGCTCCTCGACCGGGGCCGCCGCGCGCTCGCTACGCCGCAGCGATGCCACGATGCGTTCGCCCAGCCCCCACAACCCGCGCTGCATGAACAGGCTGACCGCGATCAGCACGAGGCCGAGCAGCAGCAGCCAGCGCGGCCACAACGTCGACAGCCAGTCCGCGAACAGTACGTAGAACGCCGCGCCGAGCACCGACGCGAACAGGTTGCCCGTGCCGCCGATCACCGTCATCACGAGAATCATTTCGCTCGTGTGATAGTCGATGTTCGACAGCGGCGCGATGCCCGTCATCAACGCGTGCAGCGCCCCCGCCAGGCCCGTGACCGCGCCCGATATCACGAACGCGGCGAGCTTGAAGCGCTTCACGTCGTAGCCGGTTGCCGCCGCACGCGCCTCGTTGTCGCGGATCGCGAGCAGTGTCCGGCCGAACACCGAGTGCGATACGCGCAGCAGCAGCCAGAACACCGCGACGAACAGCACCGCGACGAAGCCGTAGTAACGCCACGGCGAATCGAGCGAGACGAGCGAATGCCCGAATGCGGCGAGCGCGGGGCGCGGAATGTCGAGCAAACCGTTGTCGCCGCCCGTCACATCCGGCGTCGTGTATGCGAGGAAGTAGAACAGCTGCCCGAATGCGAGCGTCAGCATCACGAAATAGGTGCCGCGCTGCCGGATCGAGAACCAGCCGACGAGTGCGGCCGCGACGGCGCCGAGCACCGTGGCCGCGACCAGCGCCGCCGTCACGGATGCGACGCCGCGCGTCAGCACCAGCCCCGCCGCGTAGCTGCCGAGTCCGAAGAAGATGCCCTGCCCGAACGACAACAGCCCCGTGTAGCCGAGCAGCAGGTTGCAGCCGAGCGCGGCGAGCGCGAACACCAGTACTTCGGTCGCGAGCGAGCCCGAACTCAACACGAGCGGCAACACGCAAGCGGCCGCCACCGCGAGCCAGCCTTCCGGCCGCTGCAGCACGCCGCGCCACGGCTGCGGGCGTTGCGACGCTGCCGCGTCCGGCGGCATCGGTTTCGACGAATCGATCATGCGGCCCTCCCCAGCAAACCGTTCGGACGCAGCAGCAGCACGGCCGCCATCGCGACATAAATCATCAGCCGCGCGCCTTCGGGCCACAGTGTGCTCATCAGGCTCTGCACGATGCCGACCAACAGCCCGCCGACGAGCGCGCCGAGGAAATTCCCCATCCCGCCGACGACGACCACGACGAATGCGACGCCGAGCGCCTCGATGCCCATGAACGGATCGACGCCGCGAATCGGCGCGGCGAGTACGCCGGCCAGCGCGGCCGTCGCCGCGCCGAGCGCGAACACGAGGCTGAACACGCGCGTCACGTTGATGCCGAGCAGCGACACCATTTCCGCCGACTCGCTGCCCGCGCGCACCGTGCTGCCGAGCCGCGTGCCTTCGAGTACCCACCACAGCAACGCGGCGAGGACGGCCGTGAACGCGATCACGAACAGTCGGTACTTCGGGTAGACGAAGGCGCCCCAGATCACGACGCCATTCAGCCCATCGGGCGGCGGTACGTTGTCGCCGAGCGGCCCCCACGCGAGAATCGCGCATTCCTGCAGCACGAGCGCGAGCCCGACCGTCGCGAGGATGTGGAATTCATGCTGTTGCGCGTACACGTGACGCAGCACCAGCTTCTCGACGATCCATGCGAACGCGCCGACGACGAGCGGCACGATCGCGAGCGCGACCCAGAAATTCGCCGACCATTGCAGCGCCTGGTAGCAGAGGTACGCACCGAGCAGATAGAACGCGCCGTGAGCGAAATTCACGAAGCGCAGCAGGCCGAACACGATCGACAGGCCGACGGCGAGCAGGAAATACAGCATGCCCACGCCGATGCCGTTGACGATCTGCAGCAGATAGACGTTCATGGCTTCCGTGTCGGAAAGGAAGGTAACGGACGTCCGCGGCACGCGATGCGCCGCGAACGCATGCACGGCGTCATGCGAGCTTGCAGCCCGTCTTGTCGAGCGGCAGAAACGACTGGCCGGAACTGACGATGTCGGCATAGTCGTCCGCGTTCTTCATCCGGCCCTTCGGCTTGCCCTTCAGCAGGTAGTAGTTCTTCAGCACCTGGTGGTCGCCCTTGCGGATTTCCTCCGGCCCAGTGAGGCCGTCGTACTTCATCCCTTCCATCGCCGCGACGACCTTCTTCGGATCGGCGCTGCCGGCCTTCACCATTGCGTCGATCAGTATCTTCGAGCAGATGTACGAACCCGCGAGGCTGTAGTTCGGGTTTGCCTTGAATGCGGCGTTCGCGCGCTTCACGAGATCGCGGTTCAGCGGCGAATCGATGCCGTGCCAGTACTGCGCGCCGAAATACACGCCGTCGCAGATGTCCGCACCGAGCGCCTCGAACTGCTCGAGGCCCGATGCCCACGCGAGCAGGATCGTGCAGTTGCGCTTCATTCCGAAGCTGACGGCCTGGCGCAGCGTGTCCGACGATTGCGAGCCGAAGTTCAGGATCAGCAGCACGTCGGGCTGTGCGGCCGCGGCGTTCGTCAGGTAACCGCTGAACTCCTTCTCGGCGAGCGAGTGATAGCTGTTGCCGACGTGCTCGATGCCCTTCTCCTTGAAGACCGCCTTCGCGGCCGACAACAGGCCGTCGCCGAACACGTATTGCGGCGTGATCGTGTACCAGCGCTTCGCCTTCGGCAGCATCTGGATCAGCGGGCGCACCGTCTGCTCGATCGCGCCGAAGGTCGGCACCGACCAGCGGAAGGTCGCCGCGTTGCAGTCCTTGCCGGTGATCTCGTCCGCGCCGGCCGTCGTGATGAACACGCCGCCCGCCTTCTGCACTTCCTTGCCCATCGCCAGCGATTCGGACGACAGGATGCCGCCCGCGAAGAAACGCACGCCCTTCTGCTGCGCGATTTCCTGCACGCGCCGCACGGCCGTCGCCGGCTTGCCCTCGGTGTCGAGCGCCGTATACGCGAGCGGCGCGCCGAGCGCCGTGCCGTATTGCTTGACGGCGAGCTGCATGCCGAGATCGGCGTACTTGCCGTTCGCGGCAAACGGGCCGGACATCGGCACCGGGCATGCAAGCTGGATGGACGACCCCTGCGCGAACGCGACACGGGACGACATGCTGCCGAGCGCGCCCGGCACGGCCGACAGCGCGGCCAGTTTCAACAGTTCTCGGCGATTCAAGTTGACGCTCCTCATGATGGGGGGACACACGCGATACGACCGACTGCCAAACCGTGCCCACGCCACTCCGGAATGCGCGCCGCCGGTTGATCCTATTTATCATGATAAATAGAATGAACCTGATGCTAGAGTTGATCAAAATTGGTGTCAATCAGGCAAAATTCCGTACCCGCGCCGGGACCGGTCGTCGACGATGACGCGGCGCGCAGCCACACAAAGGAGTCTTGAAGATGGTCATGGACCGAGCCAGGGCAGGCCTCGCGGTCGAAATCAAGCAGCCGAAGCGCGCCGACCTCGTCGCCGAGGAGATCAAGCGGCTGATCACCGAGAAGGACCTGAAACCCGGTGACCGCCTGCCGCGCGAAGCCGAGCTGCAGCAGCTCTACGCGGTGAGCAAGAGCACGATCCGCGAGGCGCTGAAGTCGCTCGAGGTGCAGGGGCTCATCAAGGTCACGACGGGACCGTCGGGCGGCGGGATGGTCGTCGAGGTGCCGCTCGACCGTACGCTTCAGCTCCTGCAGAACTATCTGTTCTTCAAGGACGTGACGATCGACGACATCTATACGGTGCGCAAGCTGCTCGAACCCGAGCTGGCCGCCGGCGCGGTACCGCACCTGACGGAGCGCGACTTCGCGGCCCTGGAATCGAACATTGCTTGCTGCGACGGCGCGTCGGGCGTGCACGATCGCGGCCACATGCTGCGTCAGCGGCAGGAGGACACGACGTTCCACGACATCCTCGCGGCCGCGAATCCCAATCCGTTCCTGCGCTTCAGCTGCGAACTGATCAACGAGATGATCCGGCAGTTGATCGAATTCCGGAACGATACACCGCTCGCCGAGCACAAGCGCTTCGGCGAAGCGAACGTGTCGATCCACAAGGCGATCCTGCAGGCCGCGCGCGAGCGCGATACCGAGCGAGTCCGTGCGCTGATGGTCGAGCACATGACCGAGGCGCCCAAGCATGTGAAGCGGATGAAAGGCAAACTGCGCGGGCGGTTGATCCTCGATTCCGAGATTCGCAGGCGCGCCGCCGCTTCCGTTGCGGGATCCGATGCGGCCGCGGTGGATCCGGAGGATCGCTGAACGTCGGCATCCGCGGCGTGGAGTCAAGGCCGACCGCCGCGCGCGGCGCCGCTGCCGGCCGGAACGCATTCGCCGCGCGGTTCCTCGGGGCGATCAGCGCGTCATTGCACGCCGCTCACACGTACCCCGTCGTGCCCTTCGTCTCCAGATATTCGACGAGGCCGAACTCCGCATACTCGCGCCCGTTGCCTGAACGCTTGTAACCGCCGAACGGCGCGGCCGGGTTCCACGCCGGATAGTTGATGTGCACGTTGCCGACTCGCAGCCGTGCCGCGACCCGGCGTGCCCGCTCGAGATCCGTCGACTGCACGTAGGCCGCGAGCCCGTAGACCGAATCGTTCGCGAGCGCGATGGCCTCTTCTTCGGTCCGGTAGGTCATGATCGACAGCACTGGACCGAAGATCTCCTCGGTCGCGATCGTCATGTCCGGCGTGACGTTCGAGAACACCGTCGGGCGCACGTAGAACCCGTCGCCGAGCCCTTCCGGCCGGCCGGGGCCGCCGGCGACGAGCGTCGCGCCCTCTTCGATCCCGAGCCGGATGAAGTGCTGGATGCGGTCGAATTGAGTACGGCTGACGACCGGCCCGATGCCGGTTTCCGTCGAACGCGGATCGCCGACGACGGTGCGTTCGGCTTCGCGCCGCGCCGCCTGCTCGGCCAGCGGCAGATGACCGACATGCACGAGCATGCGCGTCGGCGCATTGCACGACTGGCCGCTGTTGCTGAAGCAGCTGCGTGCGCCGCGCGTTACGGCGTCCTCGATGTCGGCATCGGGCAGGATCAGGTTCGGGCTCTTGCTGCCGAGCTCCTGGTGCACGCGCTTCACGGTATCGGCGGCCGCCTTCGCGACCTCGATACCGGCGCGCGTCGAACCCGTGAACGACACCATGTCGACATCCGGGTGCCGCGACAGCGCGTCGCCCACTTCATGCCCGTAGCCGTGCACGAGGTTGAACACGCCGGGCGGTACGCCGGCCTCGTGCAGGATCCCCGCGAACAGGATCGCGCTGAACGGCGCGATCTCGCTCGGCTTGAGCACCATCGTGCAGCCGGCGGCGAGGGCCGGCGCGACCTTGCACACGATCTGGTTGATCGGCCAGTTCCACGGCGTGATCAGCGCACACACGCCGATCGGCTCGTGCGACACCAGCAACCCATCGGTCTGCGTGCTGAAGCGGAACGACTGCAGCGCACGAATCGTCTGCTCGAGGTGCGCGGTGCCCACCGCGGCCTGCGCCGCGCGCGCAAACGCGATCGGCGCACCCATTTCGCGGCTGATCGTCTGCGCGACTTCTTCATAGCGCCGCTGGTAGATCTCGAGCACGCGCTTCAACAGCGCGACGCGCTCGGCCACGGACCAGCGCGAGTAAGTGTCGAAGGCCCGTTTCGCCGCACCGACCGCGCGATCGACGTCGGCCGCGACGCCGATCCTGAGCTGCGCATACGGCTGCGCGGTGGCCGGGTCGATCACGTCGATCGATCGTGCATCGGCCGGATCGAGCCACTGGCCGTCGATATAGGACTGTTGTGACGTTCGCATCGAATACTCCTGAAATGAGGGATGCCGCGCTCAGCGCGTTGCCCGCGCGTAGGTGTCGACGAGGATGTCGCGGATCTGCGCGACGAACCAGACGATCTCGTCGCGCGACATCACGAGCGGCGGCGAGAACTGCACGATCGGCGTGCCTTCGTGATCGACACCCGCGCGGCACAGCAGCCCCGCGTCGAAGATCGCGGGCGCGAGCATCGTTGACACGAACGCCTGCGCGCTGATGCCGGCCGCCCAGCGACGCGCGGCCTTGTCGGTCACGAGCTCGAGCGAATAGTGGTAGCCGTCGCCGCGCACGTCGCCGACGCACGGCAATTCGAGCAGCCCGTCGAGCGTCTGGCGGAATACGGCTTCGTTGCCGCGGACGTTCTCGAGGACGCGCTCGCGCGCCATGATCTCGAGGTTCGCGAGCGCGGCCGTGCACGCGACCGGATGGCCGCCGTACGTCGCGCCGTGCAGGAACATCTGCTGCGGCCCGTCGAGCACGGCGTCGACGACCGCGTCGCTCGCGATCACACCGCCGAGCGGCACGTAGCCCGATGCAATGCCTTTCGCGAACGTGATGATGTCCGGCTTCAGTCCATAGCGCGCCGACCCGAAATATTCGCCGAGCCGGCCGAACCCGCAGATCACCTCGTCCGCGACGAGCAGCACGCCGTGCCGGTCGCAGATATCGCGCAGCCCCGCCGCGTAGCCGGCCGGCGGCGTCAGGCTGCCGCCCGCGTTCTGCAACGGCTCGACGACGATCGCGGCGACCGTATCCGGCCCTTCCTGCACGATCAGCGATTCGATTTCGTCGAGCAGGTGGCGCGTGAACTGCGCTTCCGTCTCGTCCGCCGGGCGCCCGTAGCGCTTCGTGTTGCCCACGTGCCGCACGCCCGACATCAAAGGTTCGAAGTGCTTGCGGAAGTTCGTCATCCCGTTCAGCGCGAGCGCGCCGAACGACGTGCCGTGATACGCAACGCGCCGCGCGATGAACTTGCGCCGCTGCGGCTCGCCGCGCGACTGGTGATACTGGCGCACCAGCTTGATCGCCGCTTCGTTCGACTCCGAGCCGCTCGACGTGAAGAACACGCGGTTCAGGCCTTCGGGTGCGAGCGTCGCGAGCTTGTGCGCGAGCCGGATCGCCGGTTCGTGGCCATAGCCCCAGTTGGTCGCGAACGGCAGCCGCCCCATCTGCTCGCGGATCGCATCGCCGATCTCCGCACCGTGGCTGTAGCCGACCTGCACGCAGTACAGCCCCGCCAGCCCGTCGAAATAGCGCTTGCCGTTGCGATCGACGAGCCAGCAGCCTTCGCCCCGGTCGAACACGGTCAACGCGTTCTCGCGGTACGCATCGGCATGCGTGAAGTGCATCAGCAGGTGGCGCTTGCCGAGCGCCTGCAGGTCCGCATCGAGATTGACGTCAACAGCGTTCATGGGTCACTCCTCCTTCAGGGTTTCAGAACCGGCACCGCGCGGCCGGTCGTTCAATTCATCGACAGCGTCGGCGCCGGGCGCGTGAAGCCGCGCGTCAGCCACACGAGCTGGCCGAGTCCGAGCACGAGCCAGCCTATGCCGACGTAGAACGTCTGGCGCGACAGTCCCGACCAGAGCCACACGTTCATCGCGAAGCCGATCGCCGGCATCACGCCGAACGCGATCCAGCCCGCGACATGACGGTGCTCGGGCCGGGCCAGATAGCTGCGCATCACGCACAGGTTCACGATCGCGAACGCGACGAGCGCACCGAAACTGATCATCGTCGACGCGAGGTCGAGCGTGATGAACAGCGCAGACAGCGACACGACGCCGACCGCGAGCGTCGCGCGCACCGGCGTACGCAACCGCGCATGCAGGTGGCCGAATACGCATTCGGGCAGCACGCGGTCACGGCCCATCGCGAACAGCACGCGCGTCACGCTCGCCTGGCCGGCCATCGCGCTCGCGAAACAGCCGGCCACGTACACCGCGACGAAGAACGCCGACAGCGTGCCGCCGCCAATGCGCCGCATCAGTTCGAGGCTGGCCGAATCGAGATCCTTGAACGCGCGCCAGTCGGGAAACACCACCTGCCCGACGTACGCGACCAGCATGAACAGCAGGCCGCTCGCCAGCGTGCAGAGCAGGATCGCGCGCGGCACCGTGCGCCGCGGCTCGCGCGTCTCCTCCGACAGTGTGGTGACCGCATCGAAGCCGAGGAACGACAGGCACAGGATCGCGGAGCCGGCGAAGATCGCTCGCGCATCGCCCGACGACGGCAACGCGACGGCCATCGACAGCCCGTCGCCCGCGGCGGCGCGCGCCGCGGCAACGACGAAGATCGCGATGAACACGAGCTGGCTCGCGATCAGGATCAGATTCACGCGATTGACGAGGCGGATGCCGACGATGTTCAGCCCCGTAATCAGCGCGATGCTGCCGACGATCCATACGCTGGCCGGCACGCCGGGGAAAATCTGCTTCATGTAGATACCGATCGCGAGATAGCTGATCATCGGGATGAACAGGTAATCCATCAGCAACGCCCAGCCGACCATGAAGCCGGCCGACGTGCCGAAATTGCGGCTCGCGAACGTATAGGCGGAACCGGCGCTCGGCATCAGCCGCGCCATGTGGCCGTAGCTGCGCGCGGTGAACAGCATCGCGACCAGCGTGACCGCATACGCGGCCGTCAGATGCCCGTTCGTCTCGCTCGTGACGAGGCCGTAGGTCGTGAATACCGTCATCGGCAACATGTACGCGAGACCGAAGATCACCAGCGTCGACAGGCCGAGCAGGTGCGGCTTGCTGCGTTCGTCCGGATCGCCTCGATGCGCGGGCGCGCCGAGGTCGTGCGTCGCGGCGGCGAATGCGGTTCGACCGGGCCTGTCGTTGTCCATGCTGTCCTCATGTAGGTGGCGTCCATGACCTCAACACGCGTGCATCCGGCGCTGGCGGCGGGGCACGGCTGGAAGAAAGTGTGGTGCGCCAAAAAATCGAGAACGAATGAGAAATGCGGACGTAATAGAGGGATATTTCCGGACACGAGGTCGCGCACTGCACGATCCGCGCCCTGCATGCTGCTGTGCCGCACTGGCGTTTTGCGGACATTCCGGCTATGTTCTACGCGACCCCGTCACCGTATCGGCACCATGGACAGCCGCTCCCAACGAAATCAGAGCCGGGCCGAGCGCAGCCTGCGCATGTCGCTCGGCCTCGCACGCCCGGCCGGGCGCCAGGAGGATATTCCGGCCACCGTCCATGCGATCGCGGTCGCGCTGGACGAGTGCCGCGTGCGGCACATCGACGGCGCCGCGCTGCTCGAAGGCACCGGGCTCGGCGCGAACGAAGTCGCGTCGCCGAACCTGCACGTGAATCGCGGCCAGGAACAGCGCTGCTTCCGCAACCTGCTGCGCTGCAGCGGCGTACCGTCGATCGGGTTGTCGATCGGTGCGCGGTTGCACGTGTCGACGCTCGGGCTCGCCGGCTACGCGATGCTGATCAGCGGCTCCGTGATGCAGGCGTTCCGCTGCATGGGCCAGTTTCCGCTGTTCATGGGGCTGTATTTCGATGTGCGCATCGACGCGCACGCGGACGGCATGAGCGTGACCATCAGCCGCTACAACGGCGAACCCGATCTCGAGGTATTCCAGGTCGACATGTGCCTGTCGAGCCTGCGGCTGATCGTGTCCGATCTCGTCGGCAAGCCGGTGTGGCCGGAGCAACTGCAACTCGCACGCCGCACGCCGCGCAATGCAGCCGACTACACACGCCACTTCGGTTGTCCGGTCACATTCAACGCGGCCGACAACCGTCTCGTGTTCACGTCCGTGAACGGCACGGAAACGCCGCGTCTCGCGAACGAAGTCAGCTTCAATGCGCTGCACGGCCAGTGCGAAGTGCTCGAACGGCAGTGGGCCGCGTCGGTCGGCACGCGCTTCGCCGATCGCGCTAAGGAGCTGATGACGCGCGACCTCATGCGCTTCAAGTCGATGACGTCGCTCGCGCATGCGCTGCACCTGACGGAGCGCACGCTGCGCAGGCGGCTCGACAAGGACGGCATCACGTTCCAGTCGCTGCTCGACGAAGTGCGGCACGACGAAGCGGTGCGAATGCTCGACGACCACTCGCTGACGGTCGCGGCGATCGCCGAACGGCTCGGCTACAGCGAGCCGCGCAGCTTCCGTCACGCATATCGGCGCTGGACCGGCAAGACGCCGCGCGCGGACGCCGACATCGACATGTAACGCCGCTCGCGCAAGGCGTTTCGGAACGACGTCGCCATCCATGAATTCGGAGTTCGAATCATTTCCGCGCAAGCCTTCGACTTCATCGATCTCGATGCCGCGACGAGATTGCGTGTCATGCCCGAGGTAGACGCGATCATTCGATTGCTCTATACTCGCCCCAACTTCATCACAAAACGCATGATCTCGCAGGCAACGTGATGTCATTTCGCACTTTGTTGCGCATGCATCCGTTTCGCCGCGTCAAAAGGGGCCACCGGCCCCAGCGGTTGGCGTCAAGCCACCCGCATCCATGCCGTCTTCGCAGGACGGTGCCCTGCTCGAACGCGCCTCGCCGTTACGGCGCCGCCGGGCCGAACCTGACAATCAGACGAACGCAGCATCGCGTTCACCCGACCGCCAGCCGCACCTCGGTGCAGCAGGCAGTACTGTTTCCGTCAGTTCAATCGCGGCCACGCCGGGATCACGAACTTCCATCGCGACGCCATCCGGCGTCATCGCGGCGCGTGCCTGCGCGCGTGCCGCACCGGGATTGAGGAGGCGTATCTTCATGACTCGACGCACTGTCCAGCAGGTGGGCAGCCTGGTAGCCATCATCGCAGTCGGTTGGGCACTGGCGCGCGGTATCGGCGCCGACACGTTCCGCCAGCGCGCGGACGATCTCGCCTACTACGCCGGCCAGCACATGCTGCTGGTCGTCTACTCGATGACGCTCGCGATCGCCGTGGGCATACCGGCCGGCGTGCTGCTGAGCCGGCCGCGGTTCCAGCACCAGGCCGAGCGCTTCATGCAGGTCTTCAACATCGGCAACACGATCCCGTCGCTCGCGGTGCTGGCCATCGCGCTCGGCATCTTCGGCATCGGCGACGTGCCCGCGATCGTCGCGCTGTTTCTCGCGTCGCTGCTGCCGATCACGCGCAATGCATACGAAGGCATGAAGAACGTGCCGGCCGCGCTGCGCGAAGCAGCCAAGGGCATCGGCATGACGGGCTGGCAATCGCTGGTTCGCGTCGAATTGCCCAATGCACTGCCGATCATCGTCGGCGGCGTGCGCACCGCGCTCGCGATCAACGTCGGAACGGCGCCGCTCGCGTACCTGATCGGCGCGGACAGCCTCGGCTCGCTGATCTTCCCCGGCATCTACCTCGACAACCAGCCGCTGCTGCTGCTCGGCGCGTCGCTCACCGCGATCCTCGCGCTCGCGCTGGACGGCATCGTCGCGGCCGGCAGCCGCCACTGGCTCGCACGCCACGGAGGGGCAGCATGATGCGCGCGCTCCGATCGATCGTACGCCTGTGCGCCGCCGTCGCGCTGTGCATGGCGGCCGGCACACCGGCATTCGCCGCGAAGCTCGTGCTCGGCGCGAAGAACTTCACCGAGCAATACGTGCTCGCGGAAGTCACCTCGCAGTACCTGCGCTCGCGCGGCTACGACGTGGAAGTCCGCTCGGGCCTCGGCAGCACGCTCGCCCGCAGCGCGCTGGAGAACGGCCAGTTCGACTTGATGTGGGACTACACGGGCACCGCCGCGCTCGTCTACAACAAGATTCAGGACAAGCTCTCGCCCGAAGAAATGTACCGGCGCGTCAAGGCGCTCGACGTGCCGCGCGGGCTCGTGTGGCTCGACGCTTCGCCGCTCAACGACACCTATGCAATCGGCCTGCCGAGCCAGCTCGCGCAGGCTACCGGCATCCGGACCGTGTCGCAGCTCGCGGAGCACCTGAAGACCGACCCGGCCGCAAAGCATTACGTGTTCGGCATGGACGCGGAATTCGCGAACCGCCCCGACGGCCTGAAGCCGCTGCTGGCCGCGTACGGCATGCAGTTCAGCCGCGCGCAGCTGAAGCAGATGGACCCGGGGCTCGTGTACACGGCGCTGCACAACAACCAGCTGAAGATCGGGCTCGTCTACACGACCGACGGACGCGTGAAGGGCTTCGGCATCGTGCCGCTCGAGGACGACAAGCACTTCTTCCCGCCGTACAACGCGACGCCCGTGGTGCGCAAGGACACGCTCGACCGCAATCCGAAACTCGCGACGCAGCTCAACGCGCTGTCTGCCGCGCTCGACAACGACGTGATGCAGGCCATGGCCAAGGCCGTCGACCTCGACGGCCAGTCGCCGCGCGACGTCGCCGACGCGTTCCTGCGCACGCATCCGCTACCTTGAAGGAGACCTGATGAGCGTATTCGACTATCTCGCTTCGAGCTGGCCCGAGCTGCTGCAGCTCACGCTGCAACACGTATGGCTCGTCGCAATCGCGGTGGGCTGCGCGATCGTCGCGGGCGTGCCGCTCGGCATCCTCATCAATCGCCACGACTGGCTCGCCGGGCCGCTGCTCGGCATCGCCACGATCGTGCTCACGCTGCCGTCCATCGCACTGTTCGGCCTGATGATCCCGTTCTTCTCGCGCTTCGGCCAGGGCATCGGCGCCGCGCCCGCGATCACGGCCGTGTTCCTCTATTCGCTGCTGCCGATCATGCGCAACACATACCTCGCGCTGCACAACGTCGATGCGGGGATCAAGGAAGCCGGCACCGGCATCGGCATGACCTCATGGCAGCGCCTGCGTCTCGTCGACCTGCCGCTGGCGGTACCCGTGATTCTCGCGGGTGTGCGCACCGCCGTCGTGATGAACATCGGCGTGATGACGATCGCCGCCGTGGTCGGCGCGGGCGGGCTCGGCACGCTGATCCTGCGCGCGATCGGGCAGAGCAGCATGATGAAACTGCTGGTGGGCGCGGTGCTCGTGAGCCTGCTCGCGATCGTCGCCGACCGGCTGCTGCAGATGCTGCAGCGGGCATTGACACCGAAGGGAGTGCAGAAGACATGATCGAACTCGACCAACTGACCAAGACCTTCACGCGCAAGGACGGCCAGGCCGTGCGCGCGGTCGACTCGGTGAGCCTGTCGGTACCCGAGGGGGAAATCTGCGTGTTTCTCGGCCCGTCGGGGTGCGGCAAGACCACCACGCTCAAGATGATCAACCGGCTCATCGCCGCCACCTCGGGCCGCGTGCTCATCAACGGCGAGGATACGGCGCAGCTCGACGAAGTCGACCTGCGGCGCCACATCGGCTACGTGATCCAGCAGATCGGGCTGTTCCCGAACATGACGATCGAAGAGAACATCACCGTCGTGCCGCGCCTGCTGGGCTGGGACAAGAAGCGCTGCGCCGAGCGTGCACGCGACCTGATGTCGATGGTCGCGCTCGATCCGAAGCTCTACCTGAAACGCTATCCGCGCGAGCTGTCGGGCGGGCAGCAGCAGCGCGTCGGCGTGATTCGCGCGCTGGCCGCCGATCCGCCCGTGCTGCTGATGGACGAACCGTTCGGCGCGGTCGATCCGATCAATCGCGAATCGATCCAGAACGAGTTCTTCCAGATGCAGCGGCAACTGAACAAGACCGTGATCATGGTGAGCCACGACATCGACGAAGCGATCAAGCTGGGCGACCGCATCGCGGTGTTCCGGCGCGGCCAGCTGGTGCAGTACGATCACCCCGACACGCTGCTGGCGCGCCCGCGCGACGAGTTCGTCGCGCAGTTCGTCGGCCAGGACAGCACGCTCAAGCGCCTGCTGCTCGTGAAGGCCGGCGACGCCGCCACGCAGCCCGAAACGGCACGCGTCGATACGCCGCTCGCGCACGCACTCGCGGTGATGGACGAAACCGACTGCCGCTACCTGACCGTGCTCGACGACGCGGGCCGCGCGCTCGGCTACGTGACGCGCCGCGCCGCACGCGCCGACGGCGGCGGCGTATGCGGCGAACGCGTGACGCCGTTCCCGGCCGGTGTCTCGGCCGACGACAACCTGCGCATCGTACTGTCGAAGATGTATCAGTACAGCGCGTCGTGGATGCCGGTGCTCGACCCCGACGGCGTGTGGATCGGCGAGGTCACGCAGGACTCGATCGCCGCGTACCTGAGCTCGGGCCGGTCGCGCCGGCAAACGGGGCAGCCGCCGGGCAGCCCTGTCGATGCGGTCGGCGCAGCGGCCACGCACTGATTCATTCCCGCGCCGGTGTGACATCACACCGGCGCCGGGAACGGAACAGAGATCGCCCACCGTACGGAAAATGTGCAGCGACGTTTGACGACAAAGCGTCGTTCAAGAAACCCGTCAAACGGAAAACCGAAAGCAGCGGGCGAACGCCGTCTCCGTCATCCGGATTGTTTGCACACTCTTCGTTCCGCGCCGGCGTGACATGCGCACTTCGCTTCGGATGACTAATCGGCTGCGGGCTTTTCCGTCGATCGACAACCGGGCGTGTACTTCGATCGCGCGTCGAGAAATCCGGAACCGGAACGAACCGCGAATCGAATGAAATCGACTCGCGTAGAATGCCCGCAACAATCATCCGAGCGGGCCGCCCTTCCATTCCACTCGCATCGGCACAACAACACCAACGAGCGCCGTGACCTCCGCCGTCGCCGCCCCGGTCGGGCGCGCGCGACCGTGACGATCGTCGACCGACGCAGCATTCATGAGCAAACCGATCCTGTACCTCCTCGCCGGCAACGGCAGCGCGGCCGACTGGTGGGACGATGCATTGCCCCACTTCCGGCGCTACCGACCGGTGCCGCTGGAACTGCCGGGCTTCGGCGATCACCCCGCGCCGCCGTGCGAGGACCTCGCCGCGTATGCGCAGGCGCTGCTGGACGCGACCGAACCGGGCCACGCGATCATGGCGGTTGGCGTGAACGCGCTGCTGGTGCTGCACGCGTTGCAACGGCGCCCCGGCCACTTCGGCCGCAGCGTGCTGCTCGCGCCCGTCGGCGCGTTCCTGTGGGAACGGCGCCTGCCGAAACTGATGGCGCCGAAGCCGCTGCGCAAGACGATCCACTGGCTGCTCGCGCACTACCCGACGCTGTTCGCCCGCAAATTCTCGAACCGGACCTGGACGCCCGCGCAATACCGCCGCATGGGCGCCGGCTATGCGCGCTGCCGCGCATTCCTGCCGCACTGGGACCTCGTGCGCGCCGATACCGCACTGCCGCTGCTCGAGTGGGTCGCCGATCGCATCGAGCTCGTGTGGGGCGACCAGGACGCCGTGCTCGGCGTACGCCAGGCCGCCGCGTGGTCGGCGATCCTCGCCCGCGCCGACCTCACCGTCACGCTGCAGCCCGGCTGGGGACACTATCCGTGGATCGACGCGCCTGCGGCCTTCGCGCAGTGGCTCGAAGCCGGCGACACCGGCTTCGTCGCGCACACGAAAGGCGGGCGCCTGGCGCTGGCCACGATGGCCGGCCTCCCCGTGCCGCCCGCCCTGTCGCTGACCCGCGCCGACGACCCGCGCCTGCCCGGCTTTCTCGCGAGCCAGCCCGGCGCCGAATGGGCGATCCGCTCGTCGAGCCACGGCGAGGACCAGGCCGACGCGGCGAACGCCGGCCTGCATACGACGTTCCTGCGTGTACCGGCATCGGATGCGGCCGTTCGCGTGGCCGAACTGCTCGACGGCGGCCTCGAGGAAGCGGTCGTGCAGCGCTTCATCACGCCCGTGCTGTCCGGCATCGCATTCGTGCGCCATCTCGCGGTCGAAGTCGAATGGGTGGAAGGCCACCTCGAGTCGCTCGCCGACGGGCAGGCGAGCCCACGGCGCGCGATCCTGTCGCGGCTCGGCGAACCCTGGCAGCGCGGCACGTTCGCACCCGCGCACGGGCTGACCACGCAGCAGCTTTGGGCGTTCCTGCAGCAGGTGCTGCGCGCGTTCCATTACGTGCCGGGCGACGTCGAATGGGCATGGGACGGCACGCAGCTGTGGCTATTGCAGTACCGCCCGATCAGCAGCTACGGCTGGCACCGGCACCTGACCTCGGCCAACATCGCCGAGATCCTGCCGCCGCAGCCGAGCCGGCTGGTCGAGTACGCGCAACGGCGCGCGGCCGGCAGCATCCCGGCCATCATGGCGCGCTGGGATGCACGCGTACTGCGCGACAACGAACCGTTCACCGCGCTGTACGGCGGCGCGTCGTACATCAACAACGACCTGTTCCTCGCGCGTCTCGCGGACTGGGGCGTATCGGCCGCGAACTACAGCGGCGAGATCGGCGGCGCGACGCCGCCGCTGCGCTGGCGTCCGCTGCGCCTGCTCCGCTCGCTGCCGGTGTTCTGGCGCATGCTGCGCGTCGCCCGCGGTCACCTGCCGACGCTTGCGCGCGGCCTGCAGCGCTTCGACGCCGAGCTCGCCACGCTCGTCGAACAGCGCGCCGACGGCCTGCAACTGGCCGACTGGTTCACGCGCTTCTACGTATTCGTCGTGCAGGGCAACCTGTGCATCGCGTCATCGCTCGCCAGCAGCGGCGGCGCACTGTGGGGACGTCCGCCCACCGCCTATGGCCAGCTCGACGACAGCCCGCACCGCTTGCCATGGGAAACCGATCCGGGCACCGCGCGGCCCGCGGCCGCCGACCTGCCGCTGCAGCCCTTCCCCGACTGGCCGCTGCCGGTTCGCGTGCTGCACACGCTCGGCGCGCCGGGCATGCGCGGCTGGTATCTGCAGGTGCGCGAGTGGTATCGCGACAACCTGATGCGCGTGTTCTTCCGCCTGCATCACGCGATGCCGGCCGCCGATCGCGACACGTGGTTCGCGCCGCATCCCGAGCGCCGCGAACGCAACGGCAGCTTCTGGCAGGACGGCAGCGAAGGCACCGACGAGGCAGCCGGCTTCATGATCTATCCGGGCCACACGCAGGGCGTGCTCGGCCACGACATCCTGCTCGAAGACTCGCTCGATCCAGGCCGGCACGCGCAGTACCAGGCCGCCCGCGCGGTGATCGCGCGCATGGGTGGCCGCTTGTCGCACGGCGCGACGCTGCTGCGCGAGCTGCGCAAGCCGTCGGCCGTGCTGCCGCGCGTCGACGATGCGTGGATCGGGCGCGAAGTGCGGCTCAGCGACGGCCGGCTGACACTGGTCGAATAAGCGCCCGACGACGTGTCGAAGGGGCCGGCGCTCAGCGCGGCGGCGTGCGGATCTTTCCGTCGACCTTCAACGTGCGCCTGTCGCGCGCGGCCTCGTATTCGACCGTTTGCGCGGGCGTGACGGCGCCGTACGAGCGGCCGTTCACATAGACGACGCCGTCGCGCAGTTCGATCCGGTCGCCGTTGACCGTCGCGGTGGCGCGGTCGCCCTGCAGCACCGCGCCCGAACAGCCGGCGGTGGAAAAGCTGCGGACCGACGTGCCCGGCATCGCCGCGTTGCCGCCCGGGTCCGCCGCATGCGCGGCACTGCAGGGCGGCGCATCCAGGTCGCCGGCAGCGTGAAGCGATCCGGCACCGATGCCGCATCCGGCAAGCAGTGCAATCGACATCGGCAACAGCTTGTTCATGGTGGTCTCCGTGGCCCGCGGACCTGGATCGACGACCGAGCAACGCCCCCGCTTGCAGGTCGCCCGCTCCACGCAGTATGCGTCCACCCGACGGCACGCCGCCATCCTCGCCGATACCGCTCCCGTTCGCCAGCACATTCACCTTGACAAGTTGCGATGCGCAACTATTATCGATTGCGATACGCAACCATCTGGGGCAAACCATGGACCTCATCGACGTGCCCGCCAAGCCTCGCGACGCGACCATCCTCGAACTGCGCGACTTCTCCCGCAAACTGGTGCGCGAGCTCGGCTTCATGCGCGCGACGCTCGCCGACAGCGACTGGGCGCCGTCGGCCGTTCACGCGATCCTCGAGATCGGGATGGCGCCCGGCATCAACGCGAAGGATCTCGGCAACATCCTGCGGCTCGACAAATCGAACACGAGCCGGCAACTCGCGCGGCTCGAGGCGGCCGGTGTCGTGGAGCGGCGCGTGTCGAGCGAGGATGCGCGTGCGATCGAGCTGTACCTGACCGCCGAAGGGAAAAAACTCCAGAAAAGAATCGACACGTTCGCGACCGATCAGGTGTCGAATGCGCTGCGTCGCATGATTCCCGCCGATCAGCAGGCGCTGCTGCGTTCGCTCGCGCTGTATGCCGATGCCCTCGCGCAGGACAACGCGGCCAAGGCGCCCGCGGCGACACCCGACGCGCCGTCGATCCTCGAGGGCTACCAGCCGGGCTGTATCGGCGACATCGCGAGCCTGCATGCGCGCTTCTATTCGGAGCACTGGGGGTTCGGCGCCTTTTTCGAGAAGCGGGTGGCGACCGAGCTGGCGGAGTTCGCGAGCACGTTGCCGGCCGACGGCAAGGCGCTGTGGCTCTGCCAGGAAGACGGGCGGACGCTCGCGTCGCTCGCGATCGACGGCGACCCCACAAGCGGTATCGCGCACCTGCGCTGGTTCATCGTGAACGACGCGTTGCGCGGGTCCGGCATCGGGCGCCGGATGATGACGCTGGCAATGCGCTTCGTCGACGCGCACCGGTTTCACGAGACCTACCTGTGGACGTTCAAGGGACTGGATTCGGCGCGCCACCTGTACGAGTCGTTCGGCTTTACGCTGACGCACGAGTCGGCAGGCACGCACTGGGGAACCGAGGTGGTCGAGCAGCGTTTCAGCCGGCCCGGGCCCACCGGCAGCTGATGGTCGGCAGAACCGAACCGTGCCTGCAGCAGCTCGCGCCGCAGGCACGCGCGCATCCGTAGCCGCCGAATCGGTCGCTCGAACTATCGCGCGCGCCGCGCGTACTCCTCCGCAAACGCCGCCTCCACGAACCGGATCACGTCGTCGAGCGACGACGTGCACACGGCATCGGCCGCGAGCGCCTGAAACGCGCCGTCCGGCCCGAAGCAGACGAGCGGCTTGCGCCAGCGTTGCGCCAGCGAGATTTCCTGCGCCGTGCCGTGCCCGCCCGGCAACGCGACGATCAGGTCGCTGCTCAGCACGTTCACGTGATTGCGGTTGATCGCCTGCGGATCGGCATCCGGTTCGCGGCGCGGCAGCGGCGTGAGGATCGGGATGTCGACGAACGGATGCGGATAGCCGTCGAGCGGCACGAAGCCCGCGACCGGATCGGCCTGCGTCGGCAGGATGCCGATCGATCGGCCGGCCCGCCCCGGTACGCCGGCGAACGCGCGCGCGACGGCCAGCATCACGCCCTGCCCGCCGCCCGTCAGCAAGTTGAAGCCGGCCTGGGCGAGCCATGCGCCGAGCGGTTCCGAAAACGCGAGCCACGGCTCCTTGCCCGAACCCATCACGCCGATCGTCATGTTCTTCCGTTGCATCGTGGTTTCCGGTGAAGTCGTTGCGGAGCGCGCGCGCACAACGCTCATTCGAGTTCGACGCCCTTCAGCTCGGGGATCAGGAACAGCGTCGCGACCATGTCGAGCACGTAGAGGCCCGCGAGCAGTGCGATGGCCGTCTGGAACGAGTAGTGCGCGGCAAGCGCGCCGACCGCGACCGGGCCGAAGCCGCCGACCGCCCGGCCGATATTCCACAGCACGTTCTGCGCGGTGGCGCGCGCGGCAGTCGGATAGCCTTCCGACATCAGCGTCCCGTAGCCGCCGACCATCCCGTTGACGAACATGCCCATCAGCGCGCCGGCCCACAGCATCGCGGTCGGGTCCGTCAGCCGCGCATATGCGATGACCGTGACGACCGAGCCGAGCTGGTACAGCAGGAACGTCGGCTTGCGCCCGATGCGGTCGGCCAGTTGTCCGAACACCCACACGCCGATCATCATCCCGACCACGGTCGCCGCCGTCCACAGCCCCGACTTCGTCAGCGAGAAACCCATCTGCTTCGACAGGAAGGTCGGCAGCCAGATCATGATCCCGTAATAGCCGAAGTTCTGGACCGAGCAGAGGATCACGATGCCGAGGCTCGTGCGCGCGGTGCGGCTGTCGGCGACGAGCATGCGGAACGTGTTGGACTTCGGCTGCATCGCGCGCTGCACGAACGCCTCCGGCTCGTGCAGCTTGTTGCGCATCGCCCACGCGAGCAGCGCAGGCAGCACGCCGACCAGGAACATGCCGCGCCAGCCGATGTGGAGCAGCAGGAACGGCGTCAGCAGCGCGGCCAGCAGCACGCCGGCCTGCCAGCCGAGCGCGACGTAGCACGACACGCGTGCGCGCTTGCTCGCCGGCCACGCTTCCGCCGCGAGCGCCATGCCGATCCCGAACTCGCCGCCCAGCCCGACGCCCGCGATGGTGCGGTAGACCAGCAGGTCCCAGAAGCCGCGCGCGAACGCGCACAGGCCGGTGAAGATCGCGAACAGCAGGATCGTCCAGGTCAGCACGCGCACGCGCCCGTAGCGGTCGCTCAGGGCACCGAACAGGATGCCGCCCGCGACCGCACCGATCAGCGTCCACGTGACGAGCGCGCCGCCCTGCCCGGGCGACAGCTGCAGCGCCGCCGTGATCGCCGGCAGCATGAAGCCGAGGATCAGCAGGTCGAAGCCGTCCATCGCATAGCCGATCGCCGATCCGGCCAGCGCTTTCCACGCGTACGACCCGGCCTGCTCTACACGCGTGGCCGACGGGCCGCCGAGCGTCGAGGATTTCATGTTTGCTGCCATGGTGTCCCGCCACGAATGTCCGGCGACATTTTAAGGCCTGTGCCCGCGAACGACGGGCGCGGGCGCGCATCGGCGCCGCTGCCGGAACGGCAGGCGGGACATGACGGGCAATGAACGGGGAAAACGTCGATCCGGTGTCGGCGGCCTGGCCGGCGATGTCGCGGCCAGGCCGGACACCGGATGAAAGATTGCGGAGGGACGGAGTGTTACGGGCGGCCCCGCCGGCGCGAACCGGACGGCACCGCGCGGCCTTGAGACACGGCCTGCTTCAGCCTTGATCCTCGCCGGGCCACCAGGCCTTGGCCTCGCGGTCGACGGCGAGCGAATCGAGATCCTTGCCTTCGAGCCATTTCGGCCGGGGGCCGCGCCCCGACCATGAGCGGCCGGTCGTCGGATCGTAGTACTTGGCAGGCGCCTTGCGTTTCCGCTGGACGATGTAGCCGAGCGCGCTCAGCACTTCCTGCTGCGAAATTCCCAAAAGCTCGACCTGTTCCTTGAAAGCCGCGAGCGCGGCCTGCTTCTCCTTCTGCTTCGCATCCGACAGCTTGATGTTCAGGTCCCGAAGTTGTGCTTCGAGCTCCTGCAGGGCCTGGGTCATGTATTCATCCTCTTTGGGCATGTTTTTGCAAAAAACTCCGATGGCCGAACCTACCACGAAGTTCCGCCGATCGGGTCTGTCAACTATGTGAATCGTTTCCCTGAGCCGGCATGGCTTGCGTGATGCGCACTAAACGACGTCGTGCGTCATTGCAGGCAGGGCCGGGCCGGCGACACGCGGCGCGTCGCACACCAACAGGCATGGCGAACGGCTGCGGCAAGTCAGGCGCCGCCCCTGGCACGGGTGCGGCATGGCGCGAATGATAGCAGTGCGCGACATCGTGTTGGAGAAGTCGTGCAACGGAACGGATGCGGAGCAGGCGGCTCACCGCCCCGCGTCGTGCGCATCCCATGCGATCCGGTCGAACAGCGCACGCAGCTTCGCGCCGCGCGCCGCATTCAGCGCGGCGGCGTGCGCCACGCGTCCGGCGAGATGCGTACGGAAATCCGGATGGGCGTCCCGATTCTGCGAGGCCGGGCCGCGCCGGATGCAATTGGTCAGGATGGCCTTCAGGAGATCGAACTCATCGCGTGCCAGATTCGGATGACGATTGACGACCACACCGGCCAGTTGCTGCCGCCCCCCACGCCGCATCACGCGCGTCTTGCGCAGTTGCAGCGCGAAGCCCTCCTCGAGCGCGATCGCGGCTACCCTGATTTGCAGGCGCTCGACGTTGCGCGCAAGCGCGCCGCCGCCTGAGAACGCGAGATCGTCCGCATAGCGCGTGTAGGTCGCATCGAGCGAACGCGCGAGCGCGGCGAGCCGCATGTCGAACCGGAACGCGCACAGGTTCGCGAGCGCCGGCGACGTCGGCGCGCCCTGCGGCAGATGCCGTTCGCGATAGCGCTGGCGGCCGATCCAGTCGAACCGGTCGCGCAGGTCCGGCGCGAGCAGCCGCGCCGACGGCACGCGGTTCGTGCACAACCCGGTGAGCGTGCGCGCGACTTCGACCGGATACCCGAGCGTGGCGAACAGCGCATGGACACGTGCGGCGCGCACCGAGACGAAGAAGTCCGCCAGGTCGAAGCGGACGACGACATCGCGATCGGCATGCGGTGCCGCGAACGACACGATCCCGTGCCCCTTGCGAAAACCGTGCACGGCGCCGTGCGGCGCAATACGATCGAGCAGCCCGCGCAGGATACGGCGCTGCGCTTCGCGCAGCCTTCCCTTCGGGATCTCGACCAGGCGGCATCCGCCGCTGCGCTTGTCGACCGCGACGTACGTGTAGTGATGCAGCGGCGTGGCGCTGCTGCGCGCATCGACGCGCCAGTGATCGGACAGCCAGTCGAGTTCCGGCACGCTCACGCCGAGCCAGCCGGCGAGATCGCCGGGCGTCGCCCATTGCGGCACGTCGCACCCGGCGAGCGGCGCCGGCAACGGCCGCTGGACGGGCGGCCGCCGCACGACGCGGATCACGGCCGGCCGAGCGTCGCCATACCACGCGCGCACGAATCCGGGCGCCTCGGCCACGACGTCCGCCAGCGCATCGATGCCGGTGTCGCCCCAATGCGCGCCGAAGCGCGCGAGCGATGCATCCGCGACCTCATGCGTCCACGCCGGCGCGTCGCCGAGCACGGCCGCCATCCGCGCGACGACGCCGTCGCGCTCGGGCGATCCGGCGAGCATCGCCTCGGCGATCGTGCGTGTGGTGCCGCGCAGGGATGAATACATGGCCAGGAATGGGCGGGACGATGAGTCAACGTGGCTGGTGCTGCGAGGGGATACGTTGCGCAACGCGAAACCGGGCCCCTTGCGACGCATCGGTGTATCGATCCGATCCACGGGGTAGCCCCGTGGTCCAGGAACATCGACGGCCTGTTCCGGGTATGTGCTTGACCCACCGGCCCGCGTCGCGACTGTAATGGGCGCGCACGCCACGTGTCAAATCAGGCGGAACGGCATTCGTTGTGCTGCGGGCCGCGCATGTCGCCGGCCCGCGCTCCGCATCGCATTGACGCGCTTACACGCCCCGCGCGAACAGCGCGCTGTATGCGATCGGCGTCACGCCGATGCCGGCCATGCCGCTCAGCATCGTCGCCCAGGTCGCGTCGGCCACGCTGACGGGAAACGACCGCACGCGATTGGCGAGCAGCCAGAAGGTCCGCGTCATGCCGTCGCTCATCGCAACCTCGTACCCGCTTCCCGCCGGCCAGTAGCCGACCGGCGGCAGCGCCACCGGCGCCTCGCGGCCGCCCCTGAACGCAGCGGCAGCCATCGCGAACTTGCTGTCGAGCGGCATGGCCCGGCGCGGTACGCAGTCCTGCGAATCCTGTTTCGGAAACGCGGGGCTCGTTTCGAGCCAGCGGCGATAGAACGCCTCGGCATCGAGATGGACGACGAAACGCTCCACCCCGGCCGGCTCGGCCGCCAGATAGCAGTCGACCTGGCCGGGTACGGGAACGCGCCATATCGCGCGCTTCGCGCTCAGGTCGACCAGTTCGCACGCCATCGGCCGGAACGGGATCGGTGAAGCGGGTCCGGACTCGCGCAGGTCGCGTGCGCGGTCGAGTCCGTTACGAAGACGTGTCAGCATGGGCCCTCTCTTTCTCTCTCGATTTGTTCGAATGAGTCAGGGCGTGTGGCGCAATCCGCGCCGTCGCCGCCGGTTCGCCCGGTACCCTGACGCTCCCGGCTGGATCGGGAACCCGCGCAGTGTATCGCCTTTCGATGACGGGACGACAGGCACGGTGCCCGCCACCCGGTGGGCGCCGGTCACGCGCCCTATCGAACGGAAATCGGCTTCAACCCGGGCTTTTCGGTGCCGATCCTACGGCGCCTGCGGTGCATCGCGCAGCACGGCGCGCAGCGCGGTATCGAACGGCGTCGCGTAATCGATCCCGAGGGCGCGCACGCGCGACGCGTCCAGATGGCAATCGTACGGGCGCGGCGTCGCGTCGGTCGGCTGGTCGATCCGCGTGAGCGACGCGTCGATGCCGAGCGCGGCGGCGATTCGCTGCGCGATGTCGTGCTTGGTCATCGGCTCCTCGCCCGACCAGTGACGGATGCCCGTGACGGATTCGCCCGCGAGATGGCGCAGCGTCAGGTCGCGGATGACCTTCGCGACGTCCGGCGTGTAGGTCGGATAGCGGATCGCCCAGGCGTCCATGCCGACCGCGCGGGCACCCGGACGCGCGGACGCGGCAATGGCCGGGACGAGGCTCGTGACCGCCGATTCGTTCCAGTCGGCGATCGGGCCGAAGAGCAGCGGCAGACGCAGCACGCAGGAGAGCGACGATGCCGCGAGGAGTGCCGCCTCGCCTTCCAGCTTGGTGCGGCCGTAGATGTTCAGCGGGTTCGGTGCGGCGTCTTCACGGTACGGGGCCGCCTTGCCGTCGAAAACGTAGTCGGTCGAGATGCCGAGTGTCCATGCGCCGTATCGGGCGGCCAGCGCGCCGACGCGGGCCGGCGCGTCGACATTGATCGCGCGGGCGGCATCCGGGTCGCGCTCGCAGACGTCCGGGCGGCGCTCGGCGGCGCAGATGATGACGGCGGCCGGCTTGCGTGTGTCGAAGAGGTGTTCGAGGGCCGGTTGGTCGAGGACGTCCAGCTCCGCGATGTTTTCCGGCGGCAATGCCAGAAGTTTTGCGCCAGCGCTTTGCGGGTTCCGGATGGTCGCCAGTAGCGTCAACGACGATTCGCTCGCCAGCGATGCGGCAACCGCGCGGCCAAGTAGGCCGGAGGCGCCGATGAGGAGGATGGTCTTGCGTTCGGTGGACGGAGTTGGGCTTGGCATGAGCGGCGATTCGGGTGACGTGGTGGAGCGCGAGGTCGCGACCCACGTTCGAATGTCAGGGTCGACGTTCGAACGATGAACGTGCCGAGGATAGCCGAGTTTGGCAGCGGACACGACCGACACGAGGCGTTGCGGACGACACGCGCCATGCCCGCGCCATCGCCCGCCCCAAAACGCAGCGCGCGGTACACATCCGTGCACCGCGCCAGTCACACTGAACGGAAACTTCGCCCTGCGTTACTTCCGGTCAACCGAATACCGCCCCGGCCCGGTCAGCGCGAGCAACAGCAACCCGCCGATGATGCTCACGTTCTTGTAGAAGTTGATCATCGCCATGTACTGCTCCATCCCCTGCAGCGCCCAGTAGCGATGGCCGATCAGCGCGGTCGCGAGCGTATAGGCGGCAAACACCAGCGCGAGCGGACGCGTATAGAAGCCGATCGCGATCAGCGCGCCGCCGGCCAGTTCCACCGCCACCGCGATCGCGGCCGCCAGTTCGGGCGCCGGGTTTCCCGTCGACGCCATGTACGCGACCGTGCCCGAAAAGCCGTTCAGCTTCTGCCAGCCGAACAGCACGAACAGGATCATCATCAGCACGCGAGCCGCCAGCAGCAGCTCGTCCTTCTTCGACTCCAGCGAAACGTAACGCATAGCAATCACCCTTGAATTGACGGTTTGATGCGGCCGCTGCCAATGCGCGCCGGAGCGGCGCGCGTGGCCGGCAACGGCCCACTCCTCGCTCGATCGGATCGCTGGCCGATACCACGGCCAGTTGCCGAAGAATCCGTCCGGTCGCGCCGCTCGCGGCGCGCTTCGAATCGGTTCTGGCGAAGCACGGGTGCAGTCTACTGTCCCGCCGGAAATCATCAATCCGTCAAAACATGATTCGCTGTCTCAATTTAGTGGACAATTTGCACGGCTGAAGCCAAACAACCCGGAAATCTCGTGCGGATCGCTACTGAAGAGACCGGCACGAAACGGTTTGAGATCAGCCCGCCTCTGCAGGGGCGTGCCTGAACGACGCACCATACGCACTGTCAGGCAACCGATCGCGTCCGCTCAGGCGCGAACGGAAAGTACCGGCCGGCGCAGTCGTCCGGTACAGGCCGCGCTTCTTCAGTTCCGGCACGACCAGTTCGGCGAAATCGTCGAGCGTGCCCGGGCTGATCAGCGGATTGAGCATGTAGCCGCTTGTCGTCGACAGCCGCGCATGCTCGGCGAGCTGGTCCGCGACTTCGTCCGGCGAGCCGACGAGGATCAGGTCGGTGCCGCGCGTGACGCTCGCGAACTTGCGCCGCACGTCGCCGGCGGTGAGCGGCTTGCCGCTGCCGTCGGGCCGCACGACGTAGGACGTGAGCCCTTCCGTCTGCGTCGTCAGCGGCTCGTCGTCCGCATAGCGGTCGATGTCGATGCCGGTGTCGCCCGCATAGCTGACGAGTTGCGCGTGCTGGTGATAATGCTGCTGCAGCGTGTGATATTTCTCCTTCGCATCGCTCGACGAGCGCGCCGTCACGATCCGCAGCACCGTCAGCGACTTCACGTCGTCCGCCGCCCGGCCGCGTTCGGCCGCCAGCCGGCGAATCTCGTCGAGGCCTGCGCGAATTTCGTGCGGATTCGATTTCGCGACGAACACCACCTCCGCGTGCTTCGCCGCGAATTCGCGCCCGCGCCCCGACCAGCCGGCCTGGATCAGCACGGGCGAGCGCTGCGGCGACGGCGCGCAGACGTGCGGCCCCTGCACGCGATAGTGCGTCCCTTCGTGCGCGATCGGCCGTACGCGATCGCCACGCGCATAGCGCGGCGAGCGCTTGTCGGCGACCACCGCGTCGTCCGCCCAGCTCCCTTCCCACAGTTTGTAGACGACGTCGAGAAATTCCTCCGCGCGCGCATAACGTTCGTCATGACCGATCATTCGGTCAAGACCGAAGTTGCGCGCCGCACTCGTCAGGTAGGACGTCACGATGTTCCAGCCGATCCGGCCGTTGCTCAGATGATCGAGCGTGCTGAAGCGGCGCGCGAGCGCGAACGGATGCTCGTAGGTCGTGCTCGCGGTCACGCCGAACGCGAGCCGCTCGGTCTGCGCGACGAGCGCCGGAATCAGCATCATCGGATCGTTCGCGGGCGCCTCGACCGCCCACTGCAACGCGGCGTCGGCCGACCCGCCATAGACGTCGTACAGGCCGAGCACGTCCGCGAAGAACAGCATGTCGAGATCGGCCTGTTCGGCCGTGCGCGCAAGGTTCGACCAGAACGGGAGCGTATTCGCGCGCAGCCGTTCGTCGGCCGGATGGGTCCACAGGCTCGGCGCGCCGCCGCAGCCGACGCTGGCTTGTTCATACAGGGAAAACAGCAAGGGGCGAGGATCGGACATCGTGGAATTCGTTACCAGGGCAGTCATCAGTTGGGTGCCGCCCACGCACCCGACGACGCGCGGCGGCGCCGTGCGGGCAGGCGGTCGTCGGGCGCGCGCGTCAGGTAGCGATTGACGCGCTTCTCGAGACGGGCGGCGGGAATGGTCAGCAGCGCGACCAGCACGACATAGACAATGGCCGCACCGACCAGTGGTTCGTACACGCGCAACGTCTCGAAGCGCAGCGTATTGGCCGTGCCCATCACGTCGAACACGGTAACGGTCGATGCGAGGACGGTCGATTTCAGCAGCAGGATCGCCTCTCCTGTGAGCGCGGGCAGCGCGAGCCGCCACGCACGCGGGCCGACGATGCGGCGCAGCACCTGCACGCGCGTCATCCCGTATGCATGGCCGGCCTCGATCTCGCCGGCCGGCACACCGGCGATCGCGCCGCGCAGGATCGTCGCGACATACGCGCTCTCGTTCACGCTCAACGCGACGACCGCATACCAGAACGCGTCGCGCAGCAGCGGCGACGCCCAGCTGTCGCGCATCCATTCGCGCGGGACGATCTGACCGAATCCGTAGTACAGCAGATAGAGTTGAACGAGTAGCGGTGTGCCGCGGATCAGCATCAGCCAGCTGCGCGCGGACCAGCGCAGCGGCGTGTGGCGTGCACCGGCGGCGAGCGCGAGCGGCACACCCAGCAGCATGCTGGCCGCACCCGACAAAAGCGTCAGTGCCAGCGTCGTCGGCACCGCGGCGAGCAGCTTCGGCATCACCGTGTCGAGCAGGAACGGCAGCGAGAAGATCATGGAGTCGCGCGCCTCGTGCCACGATTCGCATGCCGTTCGAGCGCCGCGAAGATGCCGGTCGACGTGATGCTCAGCAGCAGGAACAGTGCGGCCGTGACGAGATAGAAGAAAACGTAGTGCCGCGTCGCACCGGCCGCGAGCTGGCTCGCCTTCAGCAGATCCGTAAACGACCCGAGCACGCTGATGAACGACGCGTCCTTGGTCGCGTTCAGCCACACGTTGCCGACGCCCGGCAACGCGAGCCGCGCCGCGGCCGGGAGCCGGATGCGCGTCAAGGTCTGCCATGGCGTCATCCCGTACGCGTGCGCGGCTTCGATCTGGCCGATCGGGACGTTGACGAGCGCCGCGCGGAAGATGTCGGTCAGATACGCGCCCTGGATGAAACCGAGCGACAGTGCGGCGACGACGAACGGGTCGAACGCGAAGTCGGCGGATACGAGACCGCTGCCGCGCAGCGCATTTTCGACGGCAGGCGCAACCGCGTAGAACGCCAGCAGCAGGCACAACAGTTCGGGCAGCGCGCGCACGAGCGTCGTATAGAGACGCACGAACCATGCAAGCGCTGCGTATCGCGACAGCTTGCCGAGCGCGCCGGCGACGCCGAGCAGTGTGCCAGTGCAAAACGACGACGCCGCGACGCCGAACGTCAGCGCGAACGCGCTCGCGAACACGCGGCCATACCCGCCGTCGCCGAATGCGAGCAGCGCGAGCAGCGAATCGTCCGCGGCCATCGGGTCAGCGGCCCTTCTCGATCGTTCCCTTCAGGTTCGGGTAGCGGGCGGTGATCGCATCCCATGTGCCGTCCTGCTGCAGTTGCGCGATCGCGGTCGACAACTTGCCGCGCAGCGCATCGCCGTGGCGCACGCCCGCGCCGATGCCGAGACCCAGCACCGGATTGTCCGCGCACGCGGTCTTGACCTCGAAGTCCTTGCCGTCGCGCGACGCGAGAAACGCGGTGAACAGCCCCTTGCCTTCCTGCACGTAGTCGACGCGGCCAGACACCAGATCCGCGAGCGCATTGTCGAACTTGTCGAACGCCTTGATCTGCGCGTCCTGCTTGAAGCGGGAATCGAGGAACGCCGAGAAATTCGTACCGGCCTCGACGCCGATCACGCGGCCCTTGAAGCTCGCGGGCACCGCGCAGTCGACGCGGCGCCGGTCGTTTTTCGCACCGACGAACACCGTCGGCGATTCGTAGTACGCACGGCTGAAATCGATCGCCTTCTGCCGTTCGCCGGTGATCGTCATCGACGACCAGATCACGTCGATCTTGCGGTTCTGCAACGCCGGAATCAGGCCGTCCCACGCAATGTCGGTGAGCTCGCACCGCACGTTGAGCTTGCCGCATGCGGCATCGAGCACGTCGACTTCCCAGCCCTTCCACTTGCCGGCAGCGTCCTTCGAGAAGAACGGCGGATAGGACTCGGCGTCGATGCCGACGCGCAGTGTCGGCTGGGCCGCATGGGAAACCGGCGCGAGGCCGAATACGAACAGCGCGGCCGCGGCACGGCGGACCCTCGAACGCATCAAACGATTCATGTGGCGAATTTCCGGAATAACGTCGGAACGACCGGCTTCGCAGCCGGCAGCAGGATGCGAGACTGTAGTGCCTGCCGAGGCGTGTACCAAATGGTTATTTTTTCGATGAATATCTGATCGGGTCATATGCCGCCCGTGTGGGTCCGGCACGTGTCCAAATTCATATCCGTCGAACTGACGTCATTCACCCAACGAATCGCGCTTCTACGGCAATTCGCACGACGAGATCGATACGTTCCGGTTCGATGCGTGGAGCAGCAGGCAGGTTTGCGCCAGTGTGATCGATTCGTTGTCGATCCGGCGCGGGGAGATGGACGCCGCGCGTGACGGGCGGCGGCGAATGCGCGTCACAAGCCCGGCGGTACGTCGCACGCTTCCGTGCGCAGCATGCGCGGACGCTCAGCGAGCGTGTCGCAAAGCTGGACCGCTGAAGAGGAGGGAGCCGGCGCCCGACCGTAACACGGCGTCGCGCGAAGCACGGATATCGGCTGGGTAACGGCAACGGGACGCCGGGCGACTGGCACGCTGATGTGCACCAGGCACGTCCGCCGGAACATGACAGCCTTCGACATTCCGGCGGATTCTCCCAGACCCTGCATCAATCGGGACCAGCCTCGGGCTCAGGAGTGATGCTCGCGCTGGTGTTCCGCCGGATAGACCATCGTCGGTAATCCGCGGGGGTCATGCCTATTAGCTGGCCGAACGCACGCCGAAAAGAAGTCTCGTCTCCATAACCGCATTGCGACGCGACCTGCTTGATGCTGGCCCCCGGTGTTTCAAGCAGCACGCAAGCCATTTCGATTCTGACGCGCGTAATGAACCCCTTTGGCGATTCGCCGGTCAAGCTCTTCAGTCGCCGATGCAGGGTTCGCTCACTGAGACCCAGTGCGCCAGCCAGCGCTTCCGCGGTCAATCCGGGAATGGTGTGGCGGACGATCTGCTCCGCTTGATGAAGGAGCGGATCGGTAGCATTGATGTATCCCCGAGGAGCGTACGCCAGCTGTGGCAGCGGCATCGTGTCGGCTACCGAAATATCGGCGGCGAGGCGAGCGACTTCGGCCCCTGCTTCCCGCCTGATTACGTGCAACGCCAGATCGACCCAGGACAAGGGCCCGCCTGTCGTGACGATGCGATCCTGTTCTTCCACTGCGGTGCCCCACGCCGGGCGCGCCTTGGGAAACCGCTGCCTGAACGCATGGTGTAGCCACCAGGTCGTGGTGCAACGCCTGCCGTTCAGCAAGCCGGCCTCGCCCAGGACGAAGGTCCCCGCACATGCTGCGCCCACCAGCGCGCCCTCGTGATGACGCGCTCGCAGCCACGCCGCTGCCTGCCCGGTCGAGTCCGACACCGGCGGCAGCCGGTCCGGGCCGAGCGCCATGCCGGTGACGAGTGCGACATCGCATTGCGTCAACTCATCAAACGACGCATCGACCGGAATCAGGCGGCCCTGAGGATCCCGTAGCGCCCGTCCGTCGGCGCTCGCGATGATGGTCTCGAATCCGGACACGGTCGACTCCCCGTGGACGCCGCCGCCGGGCGGCGACCGCAATGCCTGGGCGGTCATCCAGAACAGGTCGGCAAGGCCCGTGATGGGAGACAGCAGACTCCCTTCGACTGCAACGATTCCTATGCGCACAGTGTACTCCGTCAATTCGGCCGAGTTGGCGGATTTTGCACGAACTGTGCTCCACCTGCCAACCGAAACGCGCCGAGCGGAGCCATCTTGCACGACGGCCGCCGTCCCATCCTCAATCAGCAAATTCATTGCGCCACTTTGCGTCATCAATCAGGCCACAGCGAAATTGTCAGAACAGGTTCGGCGCCGGAAGATATTTGCTGGCGAACAGCGGCGGTTTGCGGCCCGACGGATTGAAGCGCAGCCGATTCAGCGCAGAGCGCGCGCCACATCGTGAACGAGTACAAGGAAAATGACGAATCGAGACAATAAGTCGGCGGACTACATCGTTGTTGGCGGGGGATCGACCGGTTGCGTTGTCGCAGGGCGCCTCAGCGAAGACAAAGACGCGAGCGTCGCACTCCTCGAGGAAGGGCCATGGGACCGCAGTCCATATATCCATATCCCCGGCGCCTACTACAAGACTGCACAAGGACCGCTCCTCAAGCGCCTCCCGTGGCATCCAACCGAGGGCCAAGCGCGTACCGAAATGCCGACGATGGTCCAGGCAAGCGTGCTTGGCGGCGGAAGCTCCGTGAACGCGATGATCTACATACGTGGTGTTCCATCGGACTACGACCAATGGCGAGATTCCGGCGCGAGCGGCTGGGGCTTCGATGACGTCCTGCCCTACTTCAAACGCGCGGAAGACAACGAGCGCTTCTGCAACGATGTCCACGGCATCGGCGGCCCGCTGCGCGTGTCCGACATCCCGCATATTCATCCATTGACCAAGGCATGGCTCAAGGCCTGCCAGCAATCCGGCCTGCCGTACAACGAAGATTTCAATAGCGGGCAACCGGCCGGCTGCGGCCTTTATCAGATTACTGCACGCGATGGCCGTCGCAGCAGTGCTGCCGTTGCATACATTCATCCGGCATTGAATCGACCCAACCTGACAGTCTGTACCGGCGTGCGTGTCACGAGAATACTCATCGAAAACGGCCGTGCCGTTGGTGTCGAATTCCTGCGGAACGGAAAAATCGAGCAGATGCGAGCAAATCGCGAAGTCGTCGTTTCGGCAGGCGCGCTCGGTACCCCGAAGCTGCTGATGCTGTCCGGGATTGGGCCATCCGCCGAGTTGCAAAGGCACGGAATTACCGTCACGCAGGACCTCCCAGGCGTGGGCAGGAATCTTCAGGACCACATTGAAATTTCGCTTATCTACCAGTTGAACGGACCCTATAGCTATGACAAGTACAAGAAGCCGCACTGGAAAGCGCTTGCCGGCCTGAACTATCTGTTGTTCAGAAACGGACCGGCCGTGTCCAACTTGATTGAGGGCGGCGCGTTCTGGTGGGGCGACAAGGAAGCGTCAACGCCTGACATTCAATATTTCCTCGTTGTCGGCGCCGGGATCGAGGAAGGCGTCGACAGCGTGCCGGGAGGAAACGGCTGCACCATCAATCTCGGACAGATTCGTCCTCGCTCACGCGGCTTCGTCGAGCTGTCAAGCCCCAATCCGATGGATGTTCCTCGAGTCTTCCCCGAGTACTTCAGCGATCCATATGACCTCGAAGCGGTAGTCGACGGTTGCGAAAAGGCTATCGACATCATGGGACAGTCCGCGATCAGCAAGTACATCGCACAACGAATCGTACCGGGTAAACAGACAGCCAGTCGCGACGGATTGAGGAAATTTGTCCAGCAGGACGCGCACGCAGCGCTTCACCCGTGCGGGACTTGCCGCATGGGCACCGACAGCGACTCAGTGGTGGACCCGGCGCTACGCGTACATGGTATCGATGGGCTTAGAGTGGCGGACGCTTCCATCATGCCGAATATCATTTCGGGCAATCTCAACTCCGTCTGCATCATGATCGGCGAGAAAGCCGCTGATCTCATTTTGGGTAAAGCGCCGATGACGCGCGTCAAGCATGCATCCGTACCGATCGATTCCGAGCCGTCTCAAGTAGCTTCGTGATCCTACGCTTGAGCAACACAATCATCCCGTTCTTGACTGGATACTTGAAAATGGCCGCACAAAGCAAAACGAATGCTCTGATTTTTCATACCACGGTTTCGCGGTTTTCCAACCTGATCACCGACCTAGACACAATCGCCGCAATCGGGTTCGACGGTATCGAGCTGGGGGCGGACAAGCTGGAAGCGTACCTAGCCTCGGGCTACGGCCCCGAGGACCTGAAAGCGCTGCTCGAAAACATCTATGTCCCCGGAATGGGATTTCTGATCGATATCGAGCGGCAAGGTCAGCAGGCATCGGCAATGTACGCGCGTGCCAACGAGTTGTTCGAGCTGGCATCGCTCGCCGGCGCGCAAGGCGTGCAGGTACTGACCGGACCGGTCGACGTTCGATTGGTCGTCGAGTGGACGCAGAACGGCAGGACCGACCGCTACGCCGGCGTACTCGGCCTGCCGCATGCGCGGCAGATCTCGGCCACCGCGAAAAATCTCGCTCGACTGGCCGACATGGCCGCCGAGCGCGGCCTGGTGCTGTACCTGGAAGCGCTGTCGTGGGCGCCTATCAACGGCATCGACAAATCGATCCAGCTGATTGATGCGGCCGGCCGGGATAACGTGAAAATCGTCATCGACTACTGGCACTGCCACACATCCGGCGTGACACCCGACGACATCGCGAAGCTAGATTCGCGCGTCATCTATGGCGTGCATGTGTGCGATTCACTCCCCTTCACCGGCGGGATTCCGGACGAACAAGTGCTCCGCGATGTCCCGACCGGAGAAGGCGTAATAGACCTGCAGCAATGGACCGATGCAGTCAAGGCAACCGGTTATCGCGGATGGTGGAGTTGCGAGCTGTTCTGCAAAAAGCAGCAGCAACAGAACGCGGCATCCGTTGCCGCACAGCTCAAGAGCCTGATGGCGCGGCTCGTGGCGTGACTCGCCCGTGGCGCCCGTCGGGCGCCACCATTCGGCGTGGCGTCGCGGTCCGATCGCGAACCGCACATCGTCCGGTTTGATCGGTCACGCCCGCCAGCTCTCCGTTCGACTGCGACGTTCGCCACACGCGCCGGCGCCCCCCCCATCGACGGTGACCCGCGTGGCGAATTTTGCATGAACAATGTCCGGTCTGCCCTCTGCAATTGTCGACAAGAGCCGTATAAATTTGTCCCGTGTTTGCAATCGTCGGAGCGACTCGTTCATGCCATTCCCGTCCCGTCAGGGCCATCCGCATTACTTTCAGACGCGAAAGCCCCGCTGCCCGGCCAGTTGGTTCGGCCGATTGCTCGCGGCCGTCGCATTCACGACGACGCTCGCAAGCAGTCACACGATGGCGGCCACAGCGCCGGCGGTGCGCAACATCGTGCTCGTCCATGGCGCGTTCGCCGACGGGTCGAGCTGGCAGCCGGTCATCAGCAGGCTGCAGCGCATGGGTTATCACGTGACGGCCGTGCAGAATCCGCTCACTTCCCTCGACGATGATGTTGCCGCGACCGAGAACGTGCTGCGCCGACAAACCGGAGACGTGCTCCTGGTCGGCCATTCGTGGGCAGGCGCGGTGATTACGCAAGCCGGCAATGCCGCCAATGTGAAGGGGCTTGTTTACCTGTCGGCACTGGTTCCGGACGACGGCGAGTCAGTCGACGACCTGCTGCACAAGCTCGACGCGCCGATGACGGGCCTGTCACCAGACGCCCGAGGACTGGTATGGCTGGACGATGCCCGCCAGTTCCAGCACGTCATGGCGGGAGACCTTCCTTTTGAACAGGTCAAGGCGCTGACTTCGACTCAACAGCCGATCGCGATCGCCTGTTTCACCGGCAAGGTGCGGCATGCGGCCTGGCATGACAAGCCCCGTTGGTATCTGCAAACGACTGGCGACAACGCGCTCAAGGAAACCGTGCAGCAGGCCATCGCCCAGCGAATCGGGGCAACGGTAACGACCATTCGCTCCAGTCACATGTCGATGCTGTCTCACCCCGACGACGTCGCAAGACTGATCGATCGGGCCGCACGAACGGTTCTGCCATAACGATCTTCGGAATCCGAAGACGTTTATCTCTTCATCACTGCGAGACTGAAATGAAAATCCTGCATCTCGATTCCAGCATTCTGGGCGACAACTCCATCACGCGAGCACTGTCCGCTGCCGTCGTAGCCCATTTGCGTGCACGACATCCATCGACCGAAGTGATCTACCGCGATCTCGTCCGCGACGAAATTGCCCACTTGACCGGACCGATCGCTGCCGGGTTCCGCGACATCGCGACAGACAAATTCGACGACGATGCGACTCGCGAGCATCGGGTATCAGAAACGCTGGTGACGGAGTTTCTGGCCAGCAACGTCATTGTCGTCGGTGCGCCGATGTACAACTTCTCGGTGCCGAGTCAACTGAAAGCATGGCTGGATCGTGTCGCGCAGGCCGGACGAACCTTCAGATACACCGAGCATGGCCCGGTGGGCCTGGCCACCGACAAAAGCGTCGTCGTCGTGTCCGCCCGCGGCGGGTTTTATGCGGAAGGACCGCTGGTTCGCATGGATTTCCAGGAAAACTATCTCAAAAGTTTCTTCGGCTTCCTGGGTATAACCGATGTCCGGTTTGTCCGTGCCGAGGGGGCATCGAAAGGCCAGCCGGTACGGGACGAAGGTATCGCACGCGCCAGGGCCGCCATCGCCGACGTACGCACGCCCGATGAACAGCCCGTCAAGTAACAGGAGTCCTCCATGCTGTTTGCCATCAAGCTGAACTACACGCGTCCCGCGGAAGAGGTTCACGCTCACCTGGAATCCCACAAGGCGTGGCTCGTCAAACATGTTCAGGCGGGAAGCATTCTGTTCGCGGGGCCGCTGCAGGGAGAGGCCGCCGGTTTTTTTCTCGCCTACGCGGACCACCGGAGCGATATCGAGAAAATGATCGCCGAAGACCCGTTCGATACTCTCCGGCTGGCGACCTTCGACATCCAATGCTGTGACCCTGCGCTGTGTGCAAGCGCCTTTCCTGCGCGATGGGCAGGAGGCGCCCGGCCGGTATGACTTCCGTCGCGTTGCATCTGTCTAGCTGCCTGCAAAAATCCGGAATCGTCGCGAGACAAGACCGACCATTCACGCGGCCGGCCGAGCACTCGCCGCTTGCGGATTCGTGACAAAGCCGGCACAACACGGAATCACGCAAATCAAGCCGGCCAGCAGCCAGAACGCGGTCGACAACCCTGCTTTACTGGCGACGAAGCCGATGCCGGCCGGGCCAACGAGACTACCGCCATAACCGGTCATCGTGATCGCCACGACGGCAAGCGACGGCGACATCGCGCGTTGGGCCCCGGCCCGGCGAAACATGATCGGCACGACATTCGAGGCACCCAGCCCGATCAACAGGAAGCCTGCGAGGGCGACTGGAGCGACCGGCGCAACGAGCAGAACGACGATGCCCGCCGTGGCGATCGATCCGCCCCAGAACATCATCGACCGGTCTCCGACGCGCGTGGTCAGTATGTCGCCACTCAACCGACCGACCATCATCGCGATCGAAAAAAGCATGTAGCCCAGCCCACCCTGCGTGGCGGGAACCAGTCCTTTGCCGGAGATAAGCAACGCGCCCCAGCTGAGCAACACTCCATCGAGAAGGAATGAAATGGCCACTAGACTCGCCAGCAACAGCACAATGCCGCGCGGCACCGCAAAGAGCGGACCGCCCCGTCCCCGCGGCGTTTCTATCAGGTTGGGCCGTGCAATCAGGACCCCGGCGAACATCAGCGTCGAGCACAACAACATACTCGCGAGCACACCTGTATGCGCGGTCAGCAGAAAGGTCGCCAACGCCGAGCCACCGAATCCCCCCATGCTGTACTGGGCATGGAAACCCGACATCAGCGGCCGTCCTTCCATGCGCTCGACCTCGACCGCATTGATATTCATCGCGACATCCAGCGAACCGAGCGCCGCACCGAATCCGAACAGCGCAATACCCAACGTGACAGCGTCGTTAGCAATCGCCAGGAGCGGCAGCATCACGGCCAGCCCGACGCAACCTCCGACGACGATCGGCTTGCTGCCGAACCGGGTGCCGAGTGTGCCCGTCAACATCATTGCGATCACCGAGCCTCCCCCGACACACAGCAGCAACATGCCGAGTGTCGCCTCGTCGATGGCCGCCCGCTGTTTGATGAACGGAACGAGCGACGCCCAGCAAGCAGCGCCGAATCCGGCCACGAAGAATGCGACGCGCGTCGCGACCCGCGCTGCCGGTCGACGTGAAGTCATGCCGCGACACGCGTGAACAGACGAGTCGCGGGCGCTGTCCCGACGTCGACGCCCACCTTCCGGTATCGGCGTGAAGACGGGATACGACGGAAGCGTACGACGATCCCGGCGTTCATGCGGGCCGCCTCCCGGCGGCGGCATTTACGCTGTCGAAGGCCGCCTGCAGGCGGCTCGCCTCCAGTCGCCCGTCCGCTACCGCGCGTGCGATTGCATCGGCAACCTCACCGATCCGCGGCACCGCTTTGGGCGACAGCAACAGCAAGTCCGCGCCGGCCGCCAGCGCAGCGACAGCCACGTCGCCGAGCGCGCGATCGCCCTGGGTCGCCCGGTGATCGAGGTCGCAGGTCATCACCAGGCCGGAAAAACCCAGCTCCGTGCGCAGGACCGAAATCAGTTCAGGCGAAAGCGAAGCCGCCACCGCCGGCTGAACCGTCGGGAAGCGGGCCGGCCCCATCATCACCGCATCGACACCCTCGTCGATCCCCGCCTCGAACGGCGCCCAAAGCGACCTCAATTCGGCGAGCGAAAGCGGCACGGTGGCATCGCTCGTGGCCGGGTGGCCCACCAGTTGGGGATGCCCCGGAAAATGTTTGAGGGTGGTCTGCAGACCAGCGCGGCGAACGCCGCGCACGTACGCACGGACCATCCGCGCCGCCAGAAGCGGATCGTCGGCCAGCGTCCTGCCGCTTAGCCACAGGTTGCGGCCCGTCACGACATCGGCGGTCGGCGACAGCACCAGATTGACTCCGGTTCGCGCGACACCCGTGGCCATTTCAAAGCAGATGTCCTCCAGCTCGCGTGGCGGCATCCGTTGAGCGTCGTCCCGGCTCGGCAAGGGCGGCGTCAGCCATTGCAGCCGGTGTACGGCCGCGATGTCCGCGTCAGCCGCGAGCAGCATGTGCCCCGCACGGGCTGTCGCTTGCTCGACCGTGCCGTGCCATGCATCGAGCGTCTCGCCGCGCCGGCGCTCCGCATTCATCTGGCCCGACGCATATTCCTCGCCCGTCTCGCCGAACAGGAGACTCTTTCCGCCGTTATCGAGAAATCGGCCGATGTGATCGTCGAGTTCGAGTGTCACGAGCACCGGAAACAACACCGCATGCGCTTGGCGCGAAAGTTCGCTCATCGATTCGCCTCACTCGCTCTTGTTGCGGCCGGTGGCCTGCACGCAATCCAGTTCGCGTGCGAGCGCACGCACGCGGTTGGCCGCCTGCGCCAGCCGCGACGCGTCGAGAGCGCCGCTCCTGACGGCTTCGACGATGGTGCCGGCAATGCGGTCGAGCCCCGCTTCGCTCGACACGAGCAACAAGTCGGCACCGGCATCGAGCGCGGCGACGGCCGTGGCCTCGATGCTTCTGCCGCGCAAGATACCGGGCGCATCGAGATCGTCGGAAATAATGAGCCCGTGGAACGAGAATTCGTGACGCAACAACGAAAGCGTATCGCGCGACGTGCTCGATGGATGCGCGACATCGATGGCAGGCACCAGCGCGGGCCCCGCCATGACAGCCTTGACGCCGCTGGCGATCAATGCACGAAATACATCAAGTGTCGGCTCAAGGTCGGCGAGCACACCGCCCACGATTGCCTCATCGAGCGCCGGATCGAGTTCCGTGACCGGATGCCCGGGAAAATGCTTGGCGGTTGCCGCAACACCCGCCGATTGCACGCCCTGCACGAACGCGCGGGCAATGCGCAGCACATCGGCGGCAGCGCCGAGATGTCGCCCGTCGAGCCAAGGATTCGCGCCCGTCACGACATCGGCGATCGGCGACAGAAACAGATTGATGCCCAGTTCGCGCGCCGCGGCCGCGACGGCGGCGGATCGTTCCTCGATCGTATCGGTGCCGGCGCGCAGTGCTTCTTCCAGCGACGGAAGTGCGGGCACGAGATCATGCAATCGTCGTATCCCGCCGAGTTCCTGATCGACGGCGACCAGAACGCCTGCCCCTGCCCGCCGCCGGGTCGCTTCGACGACGTCCGTGAAGTGCGCGGCGGTCTCCTCGGTTCGGCGCTTCGCGCTCATCACGCGGCCGACGTACTCGTCGCGCGTCTCGCCCAGCAGTATCGACACGCCGCCCCGGTCGAGATATCGGCACACGTCGTCGCTGAGCGTCAGGCCCGCGAATGCCGGTAACAGAACGGCGTAAGCGTCTCGATCGTAATCGTTCACAGCAGGACTCCCCTGTATAAGGTGCAAATTTCGCTACGACGGTCGCCGAGCCCACACGAATTCGCGCTATGCGGTCGTTATGGTCGATACGGTTGACACAACCGGCGGTTTTCACTTGCAAGGCGCTCGGCGGATTGCATGCCGGCATGCTCTCCATAGAAAAATGTCCGGGCAAGTTCGCTATTCGCCATTTTGCGACGCACAGCGAAGCAGATCGAGCGTCGGTCTGCGCATCCTCGAGATGCGCGAGGCTTTGAACCGCGTCGATCGCCCGCGGCGAGATATCCCGACATACCCATTGCGCCTCCTGGTAGCGTCATCGTGCGTCTCGAAACGGACAATCGCGAAATTGCATACGTCAATTTGCCTTCCGATACTCGCCGGGCGCTCATGCATAGCCACGCACGAGCGGGAACCGGCGAAGGTCGATGTCATCTGAGGAGAGTGGATTGTGAAGGCAAAAACAATATTGCGGCGTATTTCGGCACGGGCGGTCGCATCGACCGTCGCGAGCTTTTCCATGGTCGGCATGGCCGGCGCACAAACGCAAACGGTCGAGGTCGTCCATCAATGGACCTCCAGCAGCGAAGCCTATGCGCTCCAGGCGCTCAAGGACGCCTTGCAGAAGAAGGGGATCGGATGGAAAGACAGCGCGATCGCCGGCAACGACGGTGCCAATCAACAACAGGCGTTGCAGGCGCGGCTGGCTGCCGGGAGCGCCCCGGCAGCGGCACAGGCCCAGCCGCAGCTGCTTTTTTCGTATGCCGAACAAAACGAGCTCACGAATCTCGACAGCCTCGCGAAGGCCGGCAACTGGGACAAGCTGATCGCCCCCGAGCTGATTCCTTACGTGAAGTACAAGAACGACTGGTATGGCGTCCCGGTCAACGAGCACCGCGAGAACATGTTCTGGATCAATGCCAAGATCCTGCAGAAGTACGGCGGCAAAGTCCCGACCACCTGGGATGAATTCAACGCGCTGGCCGAGCGCATGAAGAAGGACGGCATCATCCCGGTCGCGCTGGGCGGCGAGGACTGGCAGGAAGCGGAGATCTTCAGCGATCTCGTCATCGGCATCGGCGGCCCCGCCTTTTACAAGAAGGCGATCATCGATCACGATCCCGCGACGATCCAGGGCCCCACCATGCTCAAGGTATTCGATCAATTGCGCAAGATCATCGGCTTCACGGATCCGAACCGGGCCGGTCGAGACTGGAACGTGGCAACGCAAATGGTCATCGATGGCAAGGCAGCGATGCAGATCCATGCGGACTGGGCAAAGGGCGAGTTCCTCCGGGCAGGCAAGAAACCCGGCGTCGACTTCGTATGTGCGGCGACGCCGGGAAGCGGTCACGCATTCGTGTGGGTCGTCGACACAATGACGTTCTTCAAACAGAAGAATCCCGCCGCAGCGGCCAATCAGGCGACGCTCGCCAATCTGGCCATCAGCTCCGACGTGCAGGAGAACTTCAATTTGCGCAAAGGTTCGATCCCCGCGCGGCTCGATGTGCCGCAATCGAAATTCGACGACTGCGCCAAGCTGAATTTCGCCGACCGTGCTGCAGCCGCTAAATCGGGCGCAGTGGTCCCGTCGTTCATCGAGAATGCCGCGTTGGAACGTGACATTCGCGCGTCATTCGTCGACGTGATTACGCAATTCGTGAACACGCCGTCGATGACTTCCGCCACTGCCGTCAAGAAGCTGGCAACCGCAGCAAAGAACAACTGACGTCGCCGGTGTTGTCCCGCTCCGTCCGGGGCGGGACCCGTCTATCCGCTGGATTTCCCTTCAATCGAATGGCCGATGCGCGTGCGCGGCAACCTGCAAGCCGCCGTCATCCGCCTGATCCCCAATTAGCGAATGCGACGGGCCGTCCGCGCCGTGCTGCCACCTGCGCGCGCAGGCGTCCGACCATATCGATGTCGCGGTCGGAATCAGCACGCCGTGGAACGGCCCGATTCATGTGTCCAGAGCAGGTGACAGGCAGCTCAGAACTTGTGGCGCAGGCCGACGATCGCGACGATCTGGGAATTCGCCCCCGAATTGACGTCGTAAGAGCCGATCACCGCTTGAGCGCTGCCCTGGCCGTTGTCGCCGCTCGCGTGCTGATAGCCGGCCGTCGCATAGAGGTCGGTCCGTTTGCTCAGCAGATAGTCGACGCCGAGATTGGCCTGGTGATAGGTCGCCGACGAATGGCCGCCCGAGCGCGTGTAGTTGTAGCCGCCGATCACCTGGAATGTCGGTGTCGCCATCCAGCTCGCGAACACGGAGCCGTTCTGGAAGTGCTGCGAACCCGCGAACGTCGACGCGCCGTCCGACGTATATCGCGTGTACGAGTACGCCGCGCCGGCCGTGACCGGCCCGACGACGTACTGTGCACCGATTCGCCCGATATCGATGCCGCGGGCAGTTGCGTACGCGGCATTGACGGCGCTGTTGAAGAAACTGTCCGCGCTCGTCGTGCCGCGTGCCGACGTCCTGGCGTTGCCGTTGTCCACGTGCAGGAACCCGCCCGCCACGCTGAGCGCGCCGCCGCTGTAGGCCGCCGCGGCCGACCAGCTTTGCCCCGAGCCTGTCGATCCCGCGACGCCGCCGAACGCATACATGGTCTCGACCGTGACACCGCCCCACGACGGGCTCGTCCACTTGACCGCGCTATTGAAACGCGCGCTGTCGTCGTAGTTGTCGATATCGCCCGGCGGCGCGAACAGGCCGCTGTATGAATCGGCAGTGATCGGCTGAATCAGATCGGTCACCGGATCGTATTGCCGACCCAACGTGACCGTTCCGAAACGCGTGCTGCCGAGTCCGACGAACGCCTGCCGCCCGAACATGCGGCCGTCGTTCTGCAACTGACCCGAGCCGAGATCGAAGCCGTTCTCGAGCTGGAAGCTCGCGGACAAGCCGCCGCCGAGATCCTCGGTGCCCTTGAGCCCCCATTCGTTTCCGGACAGATTTCCGGCCGACATCTTCCATTGCGACGATTGTCCGCCGCTGTTGTGAATGTACGCGATGCCGGTATCGACGATGCCGTAAAGCGTGACCGAGCTTTGCGCATGCACGCCGGCCGCGTAAGCGGTAATCGACAGGGAGATCGCCGAGATGACTTTTCTTTTCATTTCACTTGTCCGTCCACGAAGTACACATCGATCAAAGCGGTGTTGATGCGTCTCCCGCATACCGCTCCGTTTCTTGCCGTCGCCATGAAAACCATCCTGAACGACGGGCGTACGGTGCGGAGGCCGTCATGCGGCGGCTGATCGTCACCCCTCCTGCCGTTTGACGATTGCCGCGTGTTCCGGTCGGGCTGCCGTCCGGCACGCGTTGCGTCGGACGAAAACCCGCTCACTGCCTCCTCACCCGCGACGCAGTATTGAAGTCCAATAAAGGCCGCTCAATTTCGCAAAGACATAATTTGTGTCGCACTACGACGCACTTGCACTCACGCCGTGAATAGGGCTTTCGCGCGCCCTGGAGCCGCACCAATCCGATCGCTTCAACGCCAAAAAAAACGGCACTCTTTCGAGTGCCGAATCGCTGCCCGACCTTGCCGCCCGATGTCAGTCCGCTCGCCTTCCGAAGCGACGGACGCGGATATCGGCCTGCTCCTTGTGCCCCGCAAAGCCCTCCATTGCACACAGTCGCGAGCAGTATTCACCGAGCATGGCCGATGCTTCATCGGTCAGCACCCGCTGATAAGTGCAGGTCTTGATGAATTTGCCGACCCACAGCCCACCGGTATAGCGTGCGGCCTTCGTCGTCGGCAACGTGTGGTTCGTGCCGATCACCTTGTCGCCATACGACACATTGGTACGGTCGCCGAGGAACAGCGCACCGTAGTTCGTCATGTGCTCGAGGAAATAAAGCGGATCGCGCGTCATGACCTGAACGTGCTCGGAGGCGATCCGATCGGCTTCTTCGACCATTTCGTCAACGGTGTCGCACAGGATGATCTCGCCATAGTCGCGCCACGCGACCGAGGCGACGGCCGCGGTCGGCAACACCGCGAGCTGGCGCTCGATTTCCGCCGGCAAGCCATCCGCGAGCTTGCCGGAATTCGTCAGGAACACGACCGGCGAATTCACGCCATGCTCGGCCTGGCCAAGCAGGTCGGCTGCAACGATCTCGACATCCGACGAATCGTCAGCGATGACAAGCGTCTCCGTCGGGCCCGCGATCAGGTCGATCCCGATCTTGCCGAACAGCTGGCGCTTCGCTTCGGCCACGTAGGCATTGCCCGGGCCGACGATCATGTCGACGGGCTCGAACTGATCCGTACCGAGTGCCAATGCGGCAATCGCCTGAACGCCGCCGACGCAATAGATCTCGTCCGCTCCCGCGAGATGCATCGCCGTGACGATCGCCGGGTGCGGCTTTCCGTCGAACGGCGGCGCCACGGCCACCACACGCTTGACACCGGCAACCTTGGCCGTAAGCACGCTCATATGAGCAGAAGCCAGCAGCGGATACTTCCCGCCCGGGATATAGCAGCCGACGGAATTCACCGGAATGTTCCGGTGACCGAGCACGACACCCGGCAGCGTCTCGACTTCGATGTCACGCAGCGCATCCTTCTGCGCCAGGGCAAACCGGCGAACTTGCTGCTGCGCGAACTTGATGTCGTCCAGTTCGCGTTCCGACAGGGTCGCGACACACGCGCTGATCTCCGCGTCCGACAGACGAAAGGAGGCCGGATTCCATTTGTCGAACCGCATCGAGTATTCGCGCACGGCAGCGTCTCCGTTGGCGGCGACATCCGCGATGATCTGTTCGACCGTATCGCGCACCTGCTTCGCGATCTCGAGTTGTGCCTCCATCGGCTTGCTTTTCTTAAGATGCTGGATCACAAAAATCTCCAAGAGTGGTTCCCGATCATGCAGCGCGATGCTCGCGTTGCGACGGTGCACGATCCGAACGAGTTCGATCACACGAGCAAATTTTCGCGGTCCGAATTTGCCGACACAATTTCGCATCCGCGTCGAAGCTGACGCGACATGACGCACCGCGCCGACGCACATGCCGATGCGCGTCCCCTCCCCCGTTTCGCCGCGCGACGCGAGACCCGGGGCGCTCGGCCGCCCTCTTCTGCCGTGCTCCGGATCGAGGGCTTTCCAGTGCTTGACATCGTCATTTTGGGCGCGCAGCATTTCGTCACCTTATACGTATAAGTTCCATTGAATAAGGAGTGAAGTCATGACTCGAGTTCTTCATCTGTACGGCGGCTGGCCGGGGCACTACCCGTATGAAGTCGCTGCATGGACGCGCGGACTGTTCGACGAACTGGGCTGGGAGGTCGAAGGTTCGACCGACATCTTTACGCTCGATCGCGATCTGTCCGCCTTCGATTTGATCGTGATCGGCTGGAACAACGCCGTCACGACCGAGACGCTGACGGCGTCCCAGGAGAAGCATCTGCTGGACGCCGTCGAGAACGGCACGGGTCTCGCCGCCTGGCACGGCGCCGCCGCGGCATTTCGCGCAAGCCTTCGGTATCACATGGTGCTCGGCGGGTCTTTCATCGAGCACCCTGCCGGCGAGGGCTATCCGCATCCGTACATGGTCAACGTGATCGATCACGACCATCCGGTCACGCACGGCGTCGAAGATTTCGAAGTCCGTTCGGAGCAGTACTACATGCAGGTCGATCCGAACAATCACGTGCTGGCCGAAACGACCTTCGACGGCAAGCCGTTCCCGTGGCTGGCCGGCAATCGCAGCCCGGTCGCATGGGTCAAGCAGTGGGGACGCGGTCGCGTCTTCTACCACTCGATCGGCCACGACGTCGGCAACCTGTCCGACATCAACGTTCGCCGCCTCACGATGCAAGGCCTGCAATGGGCCGCGCGACCGGCTGCGTAACGTAGTCAGTGAAGTTCCGCGCGGGCCGCCGTTGTCGCGCGCGGGTGTCCTCAAATTCCAGTCAGGATAGAAAAATGGCAAAGCTTACCGGAAGTCAAATCGTCGCCCAGACGTTGAAGAACTACGGTGTCGAATACGTTGCCGGCATTCCCGGTCACGGCATCTGGACGCTGACGGATGCGTTCCTCGAGAAGGACTCGGAGATTCGCTTCATCCAGGTATTTCACGAGCAAAGTGCGGTCCATCTGGCCGACGGCTACTACCGCGTGTCGGGCAAGCCGATGGCGGCGGTCACGTCGATCGGCGCAGGCGCGAGCAATACGGTCATCGGGATGGCAACGGCCTTTACCGATTCGACGAGCGTCATGCTCATCACCGGCGGGCCGCCCACGCACATGCGCGGTCACGGCCTGCTTCAGGAACTCGAACGCTACGTCGACAACGATTTTCCGAAGATCGCCGAAGCCGTGTCCAAGCGCCATTGGGTGGCACAGCGCGTCGAGGAGCTGCCGTTCATCATGCATCGTGCATTCAGTTCGATGCTGACCGGCCGCCCTGGACCGGTTCACGTCGAGATTCCGATGGACACGCAGGCCGAGGCCGCGGAAGTCACGCTGCACCAGCTCGAGGAACGCGTGCCGCTCGGCAAGGTGTATCCGGATCCCGTCGCGGTCGACAAGGCAGCCGACGTGCTGCGGCAGGCCAAGCGCCCGGTGATGGTCATCGGCGGCGGCGTCATCACCGGCGAAGCGGCTGCGGAAGTGCTTGCGCTCGCCGAGAAGTGGCAGATTCCGGTCGTCACCACCTGGAACGGCAAGAGCGGTTTCCCCGAAGACCATGCGCTGTTCGCGGGGAGTGTCGGCCAAACCGGCACGATGTGCGGCAACAAGGTCGCGTCGAGCGCGGACGTGATCATCGCGGTCGGCTGCCGCTTCACCGACTGGTCGTCGTCGAGCTACGCGAAAGGCGTCACGTTCTCGATTCCGCCCGGCAAGCTGATCCACATCGACATCGATCCGCACGAGATCGGCAAGAACTATCCGGTCGCCGTCGGCATCGTGGCCGACGCCAAGTACGCGCTCGCACACATCGTCGAGGCGCTCGAAGGCGATTCGGCTGACCGCGGCGCATATCTGTCCGAGGTCGCCGCACACAAGGCGGAATGGGAAGCCAAGCTCGCCACGCGCCGCGATTCCGACCGCTTCCCGTTCACGTCGCAACGGCCGCTCGGCGCGCTGCGCAAGATCTTCCCGCGCGACACCATCGTGGTAGTCGGCTCAGGCAACACCCAGGGCGCGGTCAAACAGACCTTCCCGGTCTACACGCCGCGTACCCACCTGACCTCCGGCGGCTTTTCGTCGATGGGTTGGGCGGTTCCCGCGGCCATCGGGGCGAAGCTCGCGAAGCCGGAAAGCCCGGTGGTATGCATCCTCGGTGACGGCGACTTCCTGATGACGTCGCAGGAAATCGCGATTTGCGTCACCAACAACCTGCCGGTGATCTTCATCGTCCAGAACAATGCCGGGTATATGTCGATTCGCGGCGGCCAGCGCAAGCAGACGAGCCGTCATATCGGTACCGAGTTCAACTATCCGGACGGACGCCCGTACTCGCCCGACTTCGAGGCAGTCGGCAAGGCGTTCGGTCTCAAGTCGTGGCGCGTCAACAGCAATGACGAACTCGAGCCGATTCTCCAGCAGGCGCTTGAAAGCAACGAGCCATGCCTGATCGAGATTCCGACGGATCGCGACGCGGCCGGCCCGTGGGTGCCGGGCTGGTGGGATTTCCCGATTCCGGCCTATATCGACGACGAGCGACAGGAAGAATACGCACAATTCCGCAAATCAGAGCAACATCTGTAAGGTAGTCAGCGCATGAGCGATGCAACGCTTGTTCATCGCCCGGCGTCCGATCTGTCCAGCTTCGCGCCGGTTCTCCGGCGCGAAGTCCCGACGGTCGTGCCCGGCAGCGATGGAATCATTACCTGCGACGTGGTCATCGTGGGATCCGGCATGGGCGGCTCGAGTTTCGCGCAGGGCATCTCGGGTCACGGTCTCGACGTGCTTATCGTCGAGCGTGGCGATTTCCTGCCTCGTGAAATCCAGAACTGGCAGGCCGAGGCCGTATTTCGCGAAGGACGCTACCGCAACGCGGAGTCGTGGGTCGACGACGCCGGCAAGCCGTTTTCACCCGGGGTCTTCTACTACGTCGGCGGCAACACGAAGGTCTTCGGTGCCATGCTTCCACGGTTCAGGGAAGCCGATTTCGGCGCGATTCAGCACGCCGAAGGGATCTCGCCCGCGTGGCCGATCACTTACGCCGACATGGAGCCGTACTACGCGGCCGCGGAGCGGCTTTACAACGTCCATGGCGCGAGCGGCCAGGATCCGACCGATCCGTGGCGCTCCGGCGACTATCCGTTTCCCGCGCTGGAACACGACCCTGCGTTGTGGCCGCTCGATGCGGCCATGCGTGCGCAAGGCCTTCGTCCGTTCGTGATGCCAGCGGCCGTCAACTACGGCCGCGAACGGCCGTGCGTGCTCTGCTCGACCTGCGACGGCTATCCATGCCTCGTCGATGCGAAAGGCGATGCCGAAGTGTCCGTGCTGAGGCCGCTCGTCGGCGGAGGCGGCGCACGGCTGATGGTGCGCACCCGTATCGATCGTCTCGTCATGTCGGCCGACGGCACGCGCATCGAGGAGGCAGTCGGCGTTCGCGACGGGCAACCGGTTCGCATCCGCGCCAAGCGGTTCGTCCTTGCGTGCGGCGCAGTGAACTCGGCGGCGCTTCTGCTGCGATCGGCCGATCGCGCGCATCCGGCCGGCATCGGCAACCGTTCGGGCATGCTCGGCCGAAACTATATGGTTCACAACAGCACGTTCATGCTCGCCGTCGATCCGCGTCGAGCCAACGACGTGCTTTTCCAGAAAACGCTCGCGGTCAACGACTGGTATTTGCGCTCCCCGCAGAACGCGTTCCCGCTCGGTAACGTGCAGATGCTCGGCAAGATCCGCGAACCGATGGTGACGGGCATGTATCCATGGCTGCCAAAGGCCATTTCGCGCTACATGACCAACCATAGCGTCGATCTGTACCTGACCAGCGAGGATCTTCCCGATCCGGAGAACCGCATCACCGTCGACCCGCAGTCGGGTCGCATCCGCATCAGGTGGCGCGCCAACAATCTGCGGGCACACCGGGCGCTCGTGAAGAAGACGGTCGCGATGATGCGGCGGGCCGGGTATCCGCTCGTGTTGACGAAGCGCATGGGGATTGCGACCAACTCGCATCAATGCGGCACGGCCGTGATGGGCAACGATCCGCGTACGAGCGTGCTCGACACGAACTGCAGGCTTCACGACGTGGAAAACGCCTGGATCGTCGACAGTTCGTGGTTCCCGTCATCCGCGGCGGTCAATCCGGCGCTCACGATCGCCGCGAATGCGCTTCGTGTGGCCAGGCAGTTCGTCGGTCACTGAAGCGTAGCCTGCCCATACGTCGCGCTACGCCGGCCGCGCTCATCTTGCCGCGGCCGGCGCCTTCGTCGTCGATCGCACCACCAGCTCCGTCGGCAGGAGCACCCTGGGCACCCGCGGCTTGCGGGAGGCGGCGCCACTGAGGAGTTCGCTGAGAAGTTGCGCGGCCTGGCGGCCTTTCTCGATCAGCGGTTGATGGATGGTCGTCAGCCCTGCACCGGCTGCTTCCGGTATATCGTCGAAACCGACCACGGAGAGGCGATCGGGTACCGCCACACCGCGCTCACGCGCCGCCTGCACCAGCGCGAGCGCCATCACGTCCGACGTCGCCGCCACAGCCGTGAGGTTCGTATGCTGCAGGATCTGTGCTGCCGCCCAGATGGCCGATGCACGATCGAATCCACCAGCCTCGACGATCAACAGGTCGTCAAAGCCGAGCCCCACTGCTTCGGCCGCGTGCAGATAGCCGTCGATGCGGGCTCGCACCACGTTTTCCGTGGCTTCCTGGAAGCGCTGCCTGGTGACGATGCCCTTGATGCCGTCCGGCCGCAACCGGTCGGCCACGATGCCGATCTTCCGGTGGCCGAGCTCGATCAGGTGACGCATCTGGACGATGGCGGACTGCAGATCGTCGATCCCGACGAACGGCACCTTGTCGATGATCGGTGCGTCCACGATCACAACCGGGATGCCCTGCCGGCGCGCGACCTCGATGACAGGATAGCGGTCCGGCAGCGAGTAGGCGATCAGGCCGTCGACGAACCCGCGTACCGCGAGGCTGCCGTTCTCGGCGTCGCCGGCATGATTCGCCAGATCCTTCTGCAGCGGGAAAAGCGCGAGCGCGACGTTCGCGAGTTCGCTGATTTCACCGATCCCGCGCAGCAGACAGGTTGTCGCCGGGTCGGCGAATGCGTAAGGCAACTCGTCCATGATCATCAGGCCGACGGCACCGACCCGCCCGGAGCGCAGGCTGCGCCCGCGTACGTTGGGCCCGGGATAGCCGAGCTTTTTCGCCACGGCGAAAATATGCTCGCGCTGCGCCTCGGATATTTCCGACGGCTTGTTGTACGCATAGGAGACCGCGGGCTGAGAGACGCCGGCGGCCAATGCGACGTCCTTCATTGATACGGCACGCTTCATCGATGGGAAGGCATCCGCCTGTGGACTGGCAATGCCGCATTTTACAGGGATACACGCCAGATCCTTCACGCATTCGATCCGGCCAGCAATGCAATCGCGCTCGCATGAAGCGCTCCGCTCGACGCCGCGACGACATCGCCGGCCGAGCGCTCGCTCAAACGTTGTCCGCGCCAGTCCGTCATCCGGCCGCCGGCCGCTTCGACGATCGGGACGATCGGCAGGAAATCGTGCGGGGCGAGTCCCGATTCAACGACGAGGTCGCACCGCCCGCTGGCCAGTGCCGCGTAATTGAAGCAATCGCCGCCATATCGATGGACGGCGACTCGCGCGACGAGCCGGGCGTATGCCGATTTCTCGTCGGGCGTGAACTTGTCCGGCGTCGTCGTGCACATGCGCGCCGCCGACAGCGGCACAGCCGTGCCGGCAGCCGGCTCGACGTGCGTCGCGGCATCGGTGCTGCTTGCGATCAGCCGCCGTCCGAGAGCCGGCATGTCGATCGCGCCGAGCCATGGTACACCGTCGCACAGTACGCCGACGAGCGTTCCCCATAATGGACTGCCCGTCACGAAGGCTCGCGTCCCGTCAAGCGGATCGATTACCCATCTCCGGTTCGTTGCCCCGCCCGCTCGTCCCTCGATCACGCCGAATTCCTCGCCGACGATGGAATCCAGCGGGTGCCGCGCCTGAATATGGGTGCGTAGTGTCAGCTCGATACGCCTGTCGAGCTCGGTGACGGGCGACGCATCGCGCTTTCGCGTAATGGTGAGCGTGTCATGCGCCACGGCACCGCACAGCGTGCGAGCCAGGTCGCAGAGATCGATCACCGTGTCCCGATAGTACTGTTCGTCGATACTCGACATCGGTCCCGTCATCGAATGTTCCTCATTCCGCTCAACGTTCATCGTCCCGAGACGGGCCGGTCGGGCACACCGCAATACCGACCGGCATGCCCCTTCATACGACGCGTTGTTCGGTCGCCGGGTCGAAAATGAGTGCCTTGTCGGCATTGACGACGAGCTGCATCACGTCCCCAACGCGCCCGACACCCGGCGCAAAGCGGGCCATGATCGATTCTCCCGCGACCGACAACAGCACGAAGTTGTCAGCGCCCGTCGGCTCCACGACGTCGACCGTTGCCTGGAAGCTTGCGGACCCTACGCCTGGCGCGAGCCATTCCGGGCGAACGCCCAGTACGACTTCCCGATCGAGGTAGCATCGTTGCGCGTCGCTGAGCGAGCCCAGCGCGATCTCGAGCGTGTGCCCGCTGCCGTCCCCGCCGATGAACACGGCGCGGGTGTCGCCGCCGCGCAGCACGCCCTTCAGGCAATTCATCGCGGGCGACCCGATGAAGCGCGCGACGAACAGGTTCGCCGGGCGGTCGTAGACGTCTTCCGGCGTGCCGATCTGTTGCACCTCGCCGCCCCGCATGACCACGATCTTCGTCGCAAGCGTCATCGCTTCGATCTGGTCGTGCGTCACGTAGACCGTCGTCGTGCCGACACGCTGGTGCAGTTTCTTGATTTCCGCGCGCATTTCCGTGCGCAGTTTCGCGTCGAGATTCGACAATGGCTCGTCGAACAGGAAGATCTTGGGTTCCCGTACCATCGCGCGCCCCATTGCGACGCGCTGGCGCTGCCCGCCCGACAGCTGACTGGGCTTGCGGTCGAGCAACTGATCAAGCTGCAGGATCGCCGCGACCCGCTTGACCGCATCCTCCTGCTCGGATCGTGATGCCCCACGCACACGCATCCCGAACGTCAGGTTCTTGCGCACCGTCATCGTCGGGTAAAGCGCATACGACTGAAACACCATCGCGATATCGCGCTTCGCGGATTCCACGTCGTTGACGACCGAGCCGTCGATGACGATCTCGCCGTCGTTGACCGGTTCGAGCCCCGCGATCGCATTCAGCAATGTCGACTTCCCACAGCCGGACGGACCGAGCAGCACGAGGAACTCGCCGTCATCGGCATCGATATTGATTTCCTTGAGGCAAGCAACGCTGCCGTAGTTCTTGCGGACATCGCGAATATGGAGAGAAGCCATGATTACCCCTTGACCGCGCCGGCCATCAAGCCGCGCACGAAATACTTGCCCGCCAGGAAATAAATGACGAGCGTTGGAAGAGCAGCCAGCAACGCACCGGCCATATGGACGTTGTACGGACGTTCGCCCGCGCTCGCGCTCACCATGTTGTTCAGCGCAACCATGATGGGCGTGTTCTGACCGCTCGTGAACGACACGCCGAAGAGGAAGTCATTCCAGATCGACGTGAACTGCCAGATCACGGTGACGACGATCATCGGTACCGACAGCGGCAGGATGATGTATCCAAAAGTCGTCCAGAAACCCGCTCCGTCGACCCGCGCCGCCTTCACGAGATCCTGTGGCACCGTCATGAAGTAGTTGCGAAAGAACATCGTCGTGAATGGCAGGCCGTAGACCGTATGAACGAGCACGAGCCCTGCAAGACTGCCCGACAAGCCGAGTACGCCGAGCGTCTTCGCAAGCGGTATCAACACGGATTGATATGGCGTGAAGGTGCCGAACAGGATCACCGCGTAGACGAACTTCGATCCTCTGAAATTGAATTTCGTCAACGCGTAGCCGTTCAATGCGCCAAGAAGCGTGGACAACACGACGGCGGGCACGACGATCAGCACGGTTCGCACGTAGAACCCGTTCAACCCCACGCAGTCGATGCCGACGCATGCGTTTTGCCATGCATCGATCCACGGTTGAACCGTGGGCGCGAGCGGAAAGGACAGAATCGACGTCGACCGGATCTCCGCCATGTCCTTGAACGAAGCGAAGACCATCACGAGCAGCGGCATCACGAAGAAGGCCGCGCTGCCGACGAGGATCGCATAGATCAGCGTACGCGCGGCATAACGCATCGCCGTGCTCGACGGGCGGGACACGCGCAGCGCATGCCGGGTCAGGTCAGAGACTGTCGTTGTGTTCACGCTTGAACTCCGAGTAGAGATACGGGACGGTAAGGGCGATCACGACGAACAGGATCATGACGGAGCTGGCGGCGCCCTGCGCGAGCTGGCCGCGGCTGAACGTCAGGTTGTACATAAACGTCGTCGGCAGATCGCTCGAGAAACCCGGCCCGCCGTTCGTCAGCGCAACGACAAGGTCGAACGACCGCACCGCCTGGTAGATCAGGATCACGACGACGCTGAACACCGACGCGCGCAGCATCGGGATGATGATGGTCAGGTAGATGCGCAGGGTGCCGGCGCCTTCCATGCGCGCCGCCTTGATGATTTCGCCGTCGATCCCGCGCAGGCCCGCCAGGAAGATCGCCATCACGAAGCCCGCGGTTTGCCAGACGGCGGCGACGACAAGCGTATAGACCGCCATCTGCGGGTCGATCAGCCAGTTGACATGGACGCCGGTCATGCCGAGATCCTGCAGCAGCTTTTCCAGTCCGAGGCCAGGATTCAGGATCCACTTCCACGCCGTGCCGGTGACGATCAACGACACCGCCATCGGATACAGATAGATCATCCGGAACGCCCCCTCGCCCCGTACTTTCTGGTCGAGAAAAATCGCGAGCAGTAACCCCAGCACGAGCGAGATCAGCATGAATGCAATCGAGAACACACCGAGGTTCGTCACCGCGACATTCCATCTATCCGAATCCCATAGCCGCGCATACTGCGCAAGACCGACGAAGTCGTAATTCGGCGCGAACTTTGAATTGGTAAACGAGATGACGATCGACCATCCGATGAATACGTAAACGGCGATCAACAGTACGACGACACTCGGCGCCAGCGTAAGTGCCGCCGGGCTCGCGCGTAACCGGCGGCGTCGCGGCCTGAGCGATCCGGCATGGATGCCGCCTCCTGGGGACAAAGACATCTCGAATCTCCGTGTGGTTTCTGCTTTCATGCGCTCCCCCTTCTCCTGATACGGTCACGCGATGCTTGCGGCATCACCACGTGTCATATCCCGATGGTGCCGCTCGTTCCGTGCATGACCGTGTGAGGATCATGCGATCGGTGGCTGGAGTATTTGCCGCTAAAAACACGTGCTCAATTTCGCGGAGCACTCAAAAGAGACGCACAGTGACGCACAAAACGCAGTACACTCGATCATGCGTGAATGCAGTGCGACGGCCCACGCTTCAGATGCCGCACCGATGCGCTTGAAGCCGTAATTCCTTCGGTTTCCATACGGAAAATCCCGCACGGGAATCGGCGAATCGACGCACGGTCGACCGCGCTGCGCGCCGGGTCGCCGTTCATCGCTGGTCCCCTCGATCACTTCTTCAGAAACAACATGGATCGTCAGCACGACCTTTCAAACCTGGCCAGCAATCTGTCGCTGCTCGTGGCGTCTTTCGACTCCATCGCGGATTTCTGCCGGAAGCTGAACATCAATCGTCAGCAGTTCAACAAATATCTGGCGGGCCACCACGTTCCGTCGCAGAAGGTTCTTCTGAAGATCGCCAAGTTTTTTCTGATGGAGCCGGCCGACCTGTTCCGGGCGCCGCCGGAATTCCGCAGTTTTTATGAAGGACTCGAATACGAACTGCCGTTCGATTTGAAGTCCGCACCGAGCTTTCTGCGGTTTCTGCCGCTGATCAAGTCGTCGAGCGCCGCGCTGCAGGATTTTCTCGGGGTGTACTACCGGTACCACAACTCGTCGATCTACAAGGGGCGCATCCTGCGCTCGGTGACGTGCCTCTACGAGCGCGATTCGGTGGTGCAGTACGTGACCGTGGAGCGTTTCCCGTTACTGGATCAGGACGGCAAGGTCGGCTATTCGTTCAAATACCACGGCTTCTGTTTCCTGATGGGAGACCGGATCTTCATGATCGATTTCGAAGGGCGGCAGAAGAACGAAATGACGTTCTCGGTCCTGACGCCTCAACACCGTCGCCCGATTCGCTTCCTGTACGGCGTGGTCACCGGTGTGGCGTCGTCGTCGTTTCGCCAGCCCTTTTCGACGCGAATCGCGTTGAATTTTGCCGACCGCGGACACATGCAAAGGAAGCACCTGCGCAACGCGACGGTACTGCTGCCGTCGGACAGATCCCTGCCTGTGGAGATCCGCGACTACATGACCGGCGATCAATCGACCGTTCTGTGGGGCGGCGAGGGATAAGCAAGTGCCCGGTGGTCCACCGGGTCACCACCGCTTGAACACCGGCGATCGTGTTCGCGCGGCAGGCCGCTCTCCTAGCCTGCGTCGCGCACGACGATGGTGTGCGCCGACAACGCTATCGGCAGAAGCATCGCGGCGATCGTCAGAAGCGAAACCGAAAGCCCCGCCATCTCTCCTATCGCGCCCAAAACGGCCGGCCCGGCAAGCATGCCGGCATAGCCTAGTGTCGCGACGATCGGCATTGCCAGCTCGACCCGCATCTGGCGTTGCCGCGAGACGTGTAAAAAGAACAGCGGGACGATATTGGCCAAGCCGAAACCGACCGCCGCAAACAGCCCGATCAGAATCATCCAGTGTCGCGCGAAAACCAGCGCGACAAGGGCAGCCGCGGTCCCGACCGAACCGGCGACGAGAATCGATCGCACTCCGAATACGCGAGTCAGGCGGTCGCCCGTCGACCTGGCGATCGCCATCGCCAAGGCGAACGCAGCGTAACCGTAGCCCGCACTGGCCTGCGGGAACGCTTTTTCGGTTACCAGGAACACACCGCTCCAGTCGAGTACGGCCCCTTCCGCCAGAAATGCGACAAAGCACAGTATTCCGATCCAGACGATATGCAACGCAGGAAGTGCGAGTCCATGCGCTTGCGAAGCACTAACCCGTCCGATGAAATGCCGACCGACGACACACCAAAGGACTACCATGACCGCCAAGACGCACGCTATCGCCCCGACAGGCGAAATCTGCAGGGATAACAGCGTGCTGACGCCGGCAGAACCGGCGATCGTCCCGACACTGCACCATGCGTGAAATCCCGACATGAGCGGCTCGTCGTGCATACGCTGTACCACGGCAGCCTGCAGGTTCATCGCCGACTCCGTGGCGCCGATACCGAAACCGAATAGAAAGAGACACGCGGACAAGATGTCAGCACGGTCGGTCGACGCGAGTCCAAACAGGCATGCACACGTGATCGGACCAACCAACAGGATGATCCGCCTGCATCCCATGCGCGCGACGGCTGCGCTACCGATGGGCATCGCAACAAGACTGCCCACCCCGAACCACAGCAACGCGAGACCGAAGCCGCTATCGCTCAAGCCAATTCGGGATTTCGCAAGGGGGGCGAGCGGCGCCCACGCGGAAAGAACGAAGCCAAACGAATAAAAGCCGGCTCTTGTCGAGAGGCGTTCCCGGACGCCACCGCCAGACCGGCCACCGACTGCGAAAGTGCTCATGAAATAGACATGTCCTGTCACGCATCGACAACGAAAAATGACCCGACGAGCCCCTTGTCACGAGGGGCCGGCGTCGAGTCATCGCACATCAGGCCTGCAATCGATGACTTCACCCGATAGACGGAATCATCGATGCCGAACTCAGATCTTCAGTGCCGCACTGCGGCCAAATACATGACGCATGACAAAGTAATAGACGAGCCCCAGCACGAGCCAGATGATGCCCATCTTCAACGTGGCGGCCCTCATTGCGACCATGAGTGCAACGATGACGAGAAATCCGATCGACGGCAGAACCACGTGATTCCACGTGTCCTTCGACCTCTTCTTGATCTTGAAGTAGCCGATGACGGAAAGATTGACCAGGATGAATGCAGAGAATGCGCCGAAGTTCTGGAACAAGGCCAGGTCGTCGAGACGATCCTGAAAGACCAGTGCGATGATCAGCGAGATGGACGCAACGAAAATGTTCGCCACATACGGTTGCTTCGATCTGCGGGACAGCCGGGAAAACACTTTGGGAAGCTGCCGGTCGCGCCCCATCGCGAAAATGATGCGGGCGATTGCCATTTGACAGACGATCGTGCACGGTACGCCGAATGCCAGTGCGGTGCTGATGGACGTCATCGCGAATAGCCAGTGGCCGCCTGCGTAGCCCGATATGTCGTAAAAAGCGCTATCCGGCGACAGTACCCTCGCGCCGGGCGCGAGATCGGCGGCAATCCACGTCTGCAGCACGAACAGGATCGCGATGATGACCAGGGATGCCAACCCGGCAAAGCTGGCCAGATGCCGCTTCTCGCTCTTGACTTCCTCTCCGAGCGTCGTGATCGCGTCGAAGCCGAGAAAGTTCGTCGAACCGATGAGGATGCCGGTTCCGAGCCCCGCCCATGTGAAAGTATGGACATTGAAGAGCGAACCGAACGTGAGCCGGCCATGCCCCATGCCGCTGTAAAGCGCAAAGAGACCGACACCGACGAACGCGGCGAGAATGACCAGCATGATCACGAGGAATGCCTGGTTCACTTTCGCGGTTACCGATATACCGACGAGATTCAGAATCGTTCCGAGGCCGACGAATCCGATCACCCAGATGGAACGGGGGATCTCCGGCACCAGGCTGTTCATCGCAACCGCACTGACAACCGCGAGCAATCCCGGCGCGATGATGTAGTCGAGAAACACCAGCCACCCGGCCAGAAAGCCGGCAAGATCGCCGATGCCGTTTTGAGCATAGGTATATGCCGACCCGGCTGCCGGAAATTCCTTGCTGAGTATCTGGTAACTACGGGCCGTAAACATCATGGCCACGACACTCACGATGTATACCAGCGGCACCATACCGCCGCTCACATCGGAGATGATTCCGTAAAGTGCGAATGGCGCAATCGGAAGCATGTACACCATGCCGTAGACGATCAAATCGAGCACACTTAGTTCGCGGCTCAATTTCAAGGATGACTCATTTTTCCCGGCGTTTTTTTCAGGCGGATTCGCACCAGCAAACTCTGCTGACGAAATAGCGGCCTGACTTCCAGATCGGCGCGAAATATGACTTTCCATTCCAGACATCCTTCCACTTCGTTGCTCAAAGCATGATGGGGGCTCGGCCTCCGGCAGTCGCCCTGAGACGGCCACGAGACTGAACAGCGACTTATACGTATAAGTCAAATGCTCTGCGCTTCAAATTTCGCTGTCAACAGACTGAAGGAGAGCGTTTACCCGTAGTGGGTCCGGCAAGTCGAGCGCGGCTAGTCCGGGCGCCCACCGTCACGGGCCACCCTTCTGGCCCCCCGATTGCGGCAGTGCACGGCACGCCGCGTGCGACGCTGAACCCTGTCGCGCCCCAGCACCACAGAATGACCGATTCGGTCACATTAGGGTTTTCATTGACTGAAACGCTCATATATTCATCTAAAATGCGCACATCGATCAGTTTTGTGATTGGACCGAGCAAATAAATTGAAGGATATCGGGCGGCGTGTTTCCCCCACGCGTTGCGCCGGATGACGTGTCCGGCGGTGCAATCCCGACCGCCGGCGCACAGCCTCCGCCGATGTCGACACAACCCATGGAGACGGCAATTCCGCCGGCCGTCCCAGCCGCGATGGAGCAAGCATGTCAATTTCGTTCAAGGGAATCGTTCCCGCGCTGATCACGCCGATGACGGCCGACGAGAACGTCGATGAAGACGGCCTGCGCGCGTTGGTCGACCGGCTGATCGAAGCGGGCGTACACGGCCTATTCGTGCTCGGTACCAATGGCGAATTCATCGCGCTTAACGAAGAAGAGAAGCTGCGCATCGCCCGCATCGCGGTCAACCAGGCCCGTTCGCGCGTGCCTGTGATCGCCGGCACCGGCGCCTATGCGACACGTGACGTGGTCGATTTGAACCGGAAGATGAGCGATGTCGGCGTAGACGCCGTATCGGTCATCACGCCGTATTTCAACGGCGCCACGCAGCCGGAACTCTACGCACACTACAAGCAGATCGCCGACGCGACGCCGTTACCGGTCATGCTCTACACGATTCCCGCGAAAGCGGGCATCACGCTGACCGTCGATACCGTGCGCCGCCTTTCCGAGATTACGAACATTCGCGGCATCAAGGACAGCGGCGGCGACTTTGACCGCCTGCTGCAACTGATCAACCTGCGGCGCGACGACTTCGCCGTCTTCACCGGCACCGATTCGATGATTCTCTGGACACTGATCGCGGGCGGCGACGGCGCAGTGGCCGCGACGACCAATGCGGTCCCGCAGGTCGTCATGTCGATCTGGAACAAGTTCCAGGCTGGCGATATCGCGGGCGCACGCGCCGCACAGGAATCGCTGCGGGCGCTGCGCGATGCGTTCGCGCTGGGCACGATGCCCGTCGTGCTGAAAACCGCCGCACAGATGCTAGGGATGCCTGCCGGCCCCGCGCGGTCACCCGCCCAGCCGCTCGACGCCAGCACCCGGGAACGCCTGGCGCAAGCGCTCTCCATTTACCACGACGCCGCGCGCGGCCACTGAAACGGGTCACCAGCATGACTACCTATCACTTCCAGACCGTCAAGCACATCGTCCACGGCGCCGGCAGCCTCGACACGCTTGCCGGCAAGCTGTCGCTGCTTGATACGCCGGTCGAGCGCATTGCACTGATCACGCAACCTGCGATGGAGAAACTCGGCATCGCCGCTCGCGTGATCGAATCGCTCAACGCGAAAGACGTCGAGGTTCGCATCATTCGCGGCGTCGAGCCGGAGCCGACCATCGGCAACGTCGAGACGGTATACAAAGAGCAGATCGAGCCGTTTGCGCCACAGGCGATTCTGTCGATCGGCGGCGGCAGCGTGCTCGATGCAGCGAAACTGTTCGCGGTGCGGCTGACCAACGACGAACCGCTGCGCAACTGGCTGGGCATCGACCTGATCAAGCGCCCGGGCGTGCCGATGATCCTGGTGCCGACGACGGCCGGCACCGGCTCCGAAGTCACGCCCAATGCGATCGTGACGCTGCCGGACGAATCGCTGAAGGTCGGAATCGTCAGCCGTCACCTCCTGCCGCAGATCGTCATTCTCGATGCGGAGCTGACGCTCGGTCTTCCGAAGCCGATTACGGCCGCAACCGGCATGGACGCGTTCGTGCACGCGCTCGAGTCGTATATCTCGACGAAGGCGAACCCGGTCAGCGACATGTATGCGATGGAGTCGATGCGCCTGATCGGCGCGAACATCGTCGAAGCGTACGAAAACGGCCAGTCGCTGAAAGCACGTGAGGCGATGATGCTCGGGTCGATGTACGGCGGCCTCGCACTCACCGCCGCCGGCACGGCAGCGGTGCATGCACTCGCCTATCCGCTCGGCGGCATGTTCAACGTCACGCATGGCGTCGCGAACGCAATGCTGCTGCCGCACGTGATGGCGTTCAATCTCGATGCGATCGAAGGCCGGCTGTCAAACGTCGCACGCGCACTCGACCTGGCGTCGAAAGCCGATTCCGATCCGGTCGCGGCACGCAAGCTGATCGAAAAGATGGAGGAATGGACGGCGGCCGTCGACATTCCGCAGGACCTGCGCAAGTTCGGCGTGTCCGAGGAACACCTCGACGCGCTCGCGGTCGCCGCATCGAAGGTCAAGCGCCTGCTCGGCAACAACCCGAAGGCGCTGACGCTCGAAGACATGAAGTCCATCTACAGCCGCCTGCTGCCATGAGCGCGGTCGTACAACACGCAGCACGGCTCCTGATCGTCGCCGACGACCTGTCGGGCGCGGCCGATTGCGCGGTGGCCGGATTGCGTCACGGCTTGACGGCGATGGTCCTGCTCGACGCGGAGCGCGCATCGGCGCCTGCAAACGGCATCGACATCCTGTCGGTCGACGTGGACTCGCGCCGCGCGTCGAAGGAAGTCGCAGCCCGACGCACCGTCGCGGCCGTCGAATCGCTGGCGGATACCGGCACGCGCATCTACAAGAAGGTGGACTCCACGCTGCGCGGCAACGTCGCGGCGGAGGTCGCCGCTCTGACGTCGCATCTCGGCATGGCAATCGTGTGCCCGGCCTACCCGGCATCCGGACGCACCACGCTCGATGGACGGCAATGGGTGCGCGGCATGCCGGTCGAAGCAAGCGAATACTGGCGCAATGAAGACATTCCCGGCGACGCCGATCTGGTTGCGATGCTGTCCGCCGAACATCTGCGCGTCGCATACGCGGCAATCGGCACGGTGCGCGGCGAACCGGACGCGCTCGCGGCACACCTGCGGCAGCTGCAATCGGATGGCGCACAAGCCGTCGTATGCGACGCCGAGTCCGACAACGATCTGCGCCGCATTGCCCGGGCCTCCGTCACGCTCGAGCACATCTTCTGGGTGGGTTCGGCGGGCCTGGCGCCTGCCGTCATCGAAGCGCTGGAGCCGCCCCGAGGCATGACGGGCAACGCGGTCGACAGTCAGGATTCGCAAGGTCCCGTGCTCACGGTAGTCGGCAGCATGTCGAGCATCTCGCATGCGCAACTGGAGCGCCTGAAGGCGAACACCGGCACCGGCCTCGTTGCGTTCGAAATCACACTGTCCGCGCTCGATGACCCGCGCAACAACGTGACGACGGCCGTATGCGAGGCCCTTCGTCGCGGCCGGCATGTGGTGGTGTCGTTGAGCCAGGCACGGCGCGGCGACGTGAAGGACGGGCTGCTGTTCTGCAACCGTCTCGCGACCTTGCTGGCGCCCGCCGTGCACTATGCAGGCGGAATCATCGCAACGGGCGGCGAGACGGCGCGCGCACTGCTCACCGCGGCCGGCGCGAGTGCGTTGCGGGTCGTCGGCGAAATCGAGGACGGCATGCCGTTGCTCGAATGCCACCTGCAAGGCAAGACGCTTCCCGTCGTGACCAAGGCGGGCGGCTTCGGCCGGCCCGAGTCGATCCATCACGCCTGGTGTCGGCTTGCGAATGCGCGCAAGACGGCCGACACCGCGCAATCCAATCAGTAAAGGGAACTGCCATGGACAACCGTCCCATTATCGGCATTACCATGGGCGACGCGGCCGGCGTCGGACCGGAAATCATCATGAAGAGCCTCGCGCATGCGTCCGTGTACGAGCAGTGCCAGCCTGTCGTGATCGGCGACGCCGCGCGCTTGCGCGACGCCGGTCGCCGCGCGGGCGTCGATCTCGAGGTCCGCACGGTCACCCAGCCGTCCGAAGGCGCGTTCCGCGTGGGGATCGTCGACTGCATCGACCTCGCGCTCATTCCGGCAGACCTGCCGTACGGAAAGCTTTCTCCCATCGCGGGTGATGCAGCCTATCAATACATCGCCCGCACCGTCGAGCTGACGTCGAGAGGCGAGCTCGATGCGATCTGCACAGCGCCGCTGAACAAGGAAGCGCTGCATGCCGGCGGCCATATCTTCCCCGGCCACACCGAAATGCTCGCGCATCTCACGGGCATCGACGAGGTGTCGATGATGCTGGTCGCGCCGAATCTGCGCGTGATTCACGTGACGACGCACATCGGCCTGCTCGACGCGATTCGCAAGATCGAGCCGGGCCTCGTGCAACGCACGATCGAACGTGCGCACGACACGCTGGTTCGCGCGGGCATCGCAAATCCACGCATCGGCGTGTGCGGGATCAACCCGCATGCCGGCGAGAACGGTTTGTTCGGCTACGGCGAGGAAGAAGAGAAGATCGTACCGGCCGTGCAGCGCCTGCAAGCGCGCGGGTGGGATGTGGAAGGCCCACTGCCGGCGGACACACTGTTCTTCCGCGCGGGCCGCGGCGATTTCGACGTGGTCGTCGCGATGTATCACGACCAGGGACACGGACCGGTGAAGGTGATGGGCCTCGAAGCCGGCGTGAACGTGACGGTCGGCCTGCCCGTTATCCGCACATCGGTCGATCATGGCACCGCGTTCGATATCGCGGGCAAGGGCATCGCCGACGAACGCAGCCTGCTGGAGGCCTTCCGCCAGGCCGTGGATCTCGCCACGCGCCGCAACGAGGCATCGCCTGTCGCCACCGCCGCGTAAGCGGCGCGAGCAAGACACGCATCGACCCGCGAGCGATACCGGCAGACACATGCCGGATCGATCGACGCACCCGAACGTACATCAACCGAAGGTAACGTGGAGACAAGCGATGGCCACCTTCAGTTATTGGGATACAGCCACCATCATCGGCATGGTTGTCGCCTACATCGTGATTACCAGCCTGATCAGCATTCGTTTGCGCAGTCGCAATTCCGAACAGTTCATGGTGGCCGGGCGATCGATGCCGGCGCTGGTGGTCGCCATCCTGCTGATGTCCGAATTCATCGGCGCCAAATCGACGGTCGGGACCTCGCAGGAAGCCTTTTCGGCCGGCATCGCGGCATCGTGGTCGGTCCTTGCGGCCGCCATCGGCTTTCTGCTGTTCGGCTTGTTCATGGCCAAGCGTCTGTATGCGTCCGGCGAGTTCACGATCTCCGGCTTCATCGCGCAGCGGTATGGTGGCGGCGCGAAGCTCGCCGTCTCGGCGATCATGATCTACGCGCTGTTCGTCGTGAACGTCGGCAACTACGTGAGCGGTGCGGCGGCGATCTCCACGGTCATGCGCATCAACCTGCCGACGGCCGCCGTCATCACCGCGATCGTCAGCACCGTCTACTTCGTCTGGGGCGGACTCAAGAGCGTCGCATACCTAACGGTCGTCCACAGCGCGGTGAAACTGCTCGGCATCGCGATCCTGGTGGGCGTTGCGTGGAAGCTGTCGGGCGGCATCGCGCCGATGGCGCAGCACATGCCCGCGCACTACTTCACGTGGAGCGGTGCGCTGTCGGGCGGCACGATCGGCGCCTGGATCATCGGCACGGCCGGCGCGATCTTCTCGACGCAGTTCATCATCCAGGCCATCTCGGCCACCCGCAGCCCCGAGGGCGCACGCGCGTCGTCGCTGATCGCCGCGTTCCTGTGCGTGCCGATCGGCCTCGCGCTCGGCTTTATCGGCGTGGCGGCCAAGTACCTGTACCCCGGCGTCAAGAGCCTGTACGCGCTGCCAGTGTTCCTGCAGCACATGAACCCGATCCTGGCCGGCATCGTTACGACATCGCTCGTGGCATCGATCTTCGTGAGCGTCTGCACCGTGGCGCTGGCCATCGCGTCGCTGATCGTCAAGGACTTCTACGTACCTCGCTTTCATCCGACGCCCGACGTCGAGCTGAGGATGACGCGCTGGATCTCGCTGGTCGTCGGCTTCCTGCCGCTGATCTTCGTGCTGTTCGTCCCGCAGATCCTTGCTCTGTCTTTTTTCAGCCGCGCGCTTCGCCTGTCCGTCTCGATCGTCGCGCTGATCGGCATCTACCTGCCGTTCTTCAGCGGCAAGCGCGGCGCCGTGTCGGCCCTCGTCGCCGCGACGATCGCCACGACGCTCTGGTACCTGCTGGGCAATCCTTTCGGCATCGACAACATGTACATCGCACTCGTGACGCCCGCCATCGCGCTGGTCATCGGCAAGCTGCTGTTTCATGGCGAGGAAGCGAACCTGCGCGACAAGCGCCTCACGCATCGCGAATCGCACTAACCTCGCAACCTCAGGGATATTTCATGAGCATGCACCTCGTTGAAGCGGCGAGCGCCGCGTCGGACCATTGCGTTCGCACGGCGTATGCCGACGCGGAACGGCAAGAAGCGTTTCTGCCTACCGACTGCGTGCAGAACCACGCGGCCAACCTCCACCCCCTCGCGAACGGGGACCTGCTGTGCGTCTGGTTCGGCGGCACCCAGGAAGGCATTCCCGACGTGTCCATCTACATGTCGCGCCTCCCGACTGGGACGAGCGAGTGGTCGCGGCCCCGGAAACTGTCGGACGACCCGACCCGCTCGGAACAGAATCCCGTGCTGTTCACCGCACCGGACGGCCGCCTGTGGCTGATCTACACCGCACAACTGTCGGGCCACCAGAACACCGCCATCGTTCGCCGCCGCGTGTCGACGGACGGCGGCGTCACGTGGGGCCCGGTCGAAACGCTGTTCGACCGCCCGGGCACGTTCGTGCGCCAGCCGATCGTAGCGCTCGACAACGGCACATGGATCTGCCCGATCTTCCTGTGCCGCACGGAGCCCGGCGAGCGCTGGGTCGGCAACAATGACGTCAGCGCGGTCATGGTGTCCGATGACGAAGGGGCGTCGTGGACGCTTCACGAAGTGCCGGACAGCGTCGGGTGCGTGCACATGAACGTTCACGTGCTGCACGACGGCTCGCTGCTGGCGCTCTACCGCAGCCGCTGGGCCGACTTCATCTATGCGAGCCGCTCGACGGACGGCCGCACATGGAGCGTGCCCGAGCCGACCGACGTCCCGAACAACAACTCTTCGATTCAATTCACCGTGCTGCAGAACGGTCACCTCGCGCTCGTGTTCAACGAGAGCGACGCGTCGCACGGCAACGCACGTCGGGCGTCACTGTACGACGATATCGAAGACTCCGAGGACGGCGGCGAGCTGCGCGACCAGAAGGCGTCCGCGCGCGGCGCCGCCTTCTGGGGCGCGCCGCGTGCTCCGATGTCGCTGGCCATCTCCGACGATGGAGGCAGGACATGGCGGCGCCGCCGCAACCTGGAAATCGGTGACGGGTACTGCATGACCAACAATTCGGCAGATCGGCGCAACCGGGAATATTCGTATCCATCGATCGTGCAGTCGCACGACGGCGCATTGCACGTCGCGTTCACCTGGTTCCGCCAGAAGATCAAGTACGTGCGGGTCGAAGAAGCGTGGGTTCGCGGTCGATGATGCCCGCCTCGGCAACTGGTCGGTCACTGCGGCAATTGGATAAACTTGTCGGTCGCGAGGCGCGGACCAGCGCGCCCATTCGATCAGACCAGGAATTCACGCACATGAAAGTGACCAGGCGCCGGGAGGCGATGCTGCAAGCCGTGCTCGGTGGCATGACGGACGTAGCGACGTTGTGCGAGCACTTCGGGATGTCGGAAGCGACGGTGCGCCGGGACCTGCGGGCGCTGGCGAGCGACCGCCGCATTCTTCGCACGTACGGCGGTGCCGCTGCGGTGGGCGGCCACGAGCCGGAGGCGTCGCTCGAGGAACGGCGCATCAGCTCGCAGGAGCAGAAGGAAGCGATCGCGCACGCGGCGAGCGCGTTCGTCGAAGACGGCGACACCGTGTTCCTCGACGGCGGCACCACGACGGCGGCGCTCGCGCGCCTGCTTGCCGGCAGGACAGATGTACACGTGGTCACCAACAACCTGCTCGTCGTGAGTCCGCTCGCATCGTCGGGCGTGCCAGTGACGGTGATTGGCGGCGACGTGCGGTCGTCCAGCATGAGCACGCTCGGGCCGCTCGCGCAGATCGCGCTGAGCCGGCTGAGCGTCGACAAGGCCTTCTTCGGCGCCGACGGCGTGGTCGCCGAACTGGGCTTGTGCGAGGCAAGCAGCGAGCAGTCGTATCTGAAGGAGTGCGTGATGCGGCAGGCCGCCGAGGTCTTCGTGCTCGTGACGGCGGACAAGCTCGGGCGCGCAAGCCAGCAACACTGGACGCCTCTCGAGCGCGACTGGACGCTCGTGACGGATGATGCAGCCGGGCAGGCGCAACTCGAACCGTTCCATTCACAGGCGCGGATTACCGTGCATGCCGTCAGCACGAAGTCGACGTCGCTACCCGGCGATTCGGCGCAGGTTCAAACGTAGCAGGAGCGATTGTGGGTCAAAGAGAGCAGTCGGGCCTGGCTTCACGCCATGCCGTGGTCACGGGCGCGTCGTCGGGAATCGGGCGCGCGATCGTCGATCGGCTGCTCGCCGACGGCTGGCGTGTCACGGGACTGTGCCGCTCGCCCGTTTCGACGACTCACGATGCATTGAACATCGAGCCGGTCGACGTCACCGACTTTGCGGCGCTCGGGCCCGTCTGCGACGAGCTCGGTGCGGTCGATGCGCTGGTGCATGCGGCCGGCTTCATGCGCACGGCGTCGCTCGGTCAGCTTTCGCACGAGGACGGCGCGGCCATGTGGCGCCTGCACGTCGAGTCCGCCGCCTTTCTTGCCGATCGCCTGGTGCCTCGAATGCCGGCCGGCGGACGCGTCGTGCTGCTCGGCAGCCGCACCGCCAACGGCGCGGCCACGCGCAGCCAGTATGCGGCGACCAAATCCGCGCTGGTGGGCCTCGCGCGATCGTGGGCGGCCGAACTCGCTCCGAAGGGCATCACCGTCAACGTCGTCGCGCCCGGTGCAACGGACACGCCGTTCCTGCGTGGTCCGGCGCGCGCGGCAACCCCCCCGAAGCTTCCACCGATCGGGCGATTCATCACGCCCGAGGAAGTCGCCGCGCTGACCGGCTTCTTGCTGAGCCCCGACGCAAGCGCAATTACCGGCCAACAGATCGTCATGTGCGGCGGTGCATCGCTTTAACTCGGCGCTGCCGGGCACCCACGCCACATCGCCGCCGCGCGAGACGCCGCTCCCCCGGCACACCGGCGATTCCGCACCCTCATCCGAGCCAGGACCTGATATTCGCTCGCATCGCGCCGGCCGAGATCCCGTAGCGGTCGTGCAACGTCGGCAACGCACCCGCGGCGAGATACGCATCCGGCAGCGCGATCTGGCGGAACGGTACGACGACACCGGCCTCGAGCAACGCCGTCGCGACCGCTTCGCCGAGCCCGCCGATCACCGTATGGTTCTCCGCAACGATTACCATGCGCCCCTTGCGTGCCGCCTCGCGAACGATGGTCGCCGTATCGAGCGGCTTGATCGTCGGCACGTGCAGCACCGCCACATCGACGCGATCGGCTTCGAGCGCCTTCGCAACCTCCAGCGAACGCATCGTCATGATCCCGGACGAGATCAGCAGCACATCGTTGCCGTCGCGCAGCAGCTTGGCCTTGCCGAGCTCGAACCGGTAGTCGTACTCGTCGAGCACGGCCGGCACGTTGCCGCGCAGCAGGCGCGCGTACACCGGCCCCTTATGCGCCGCAATCGCCGGCACCATCTGCTCGATGTCCAGCGCGTCGCACGGATCGATCACGGTCATGTTCGGCATCGCACGCATCAGCGCGAGATCCTCGGCGGCCTGATGGCTCGGTCCGTAGCCGGTCGTGAGCCCCGGCAATGCGCACACCAGCTTCACATCGAGGTTGTCCTCGGCGATCGCCTGATGGATGAAATCGTACGCGCGGCGCGTCGCGAATACCGCGTAGGTCGTGACGAACGGCTGCGCACCTTCGTGCGCGAATCCGGCAGCGGCCCCCATCAGCAGCTGCTCGGCCATCCCCATCTGGTAGTAACGCTCGGGAAATTCCTTCGCGAAGATGTGCAGGTCGGTGTACTTGCCAAGATCGGCGGTCATGCCGATCACATTGCCGTTCGTGCGCGCGAGTTTCACGAGCGCATGGCCGAACGGCGCGGCGCGAGTCGCCTGCCCGTCGGCTGCGATGGACGCGATCATCGCGGAAGTCTTCAGGCGCGGCTTGTTGTCGACGGTGCTCATGCGTGTCTCCCTGCTTCGAGTGCGTCGAGCGCGAGCTTCCACTCGTGCGCATCGACGCGAATGAAATGGCTCTTCTCGCGTGCTTCGAGGAACGGCACGCCGCACCCCATCTTCGTGTCGCAAACGATGATGCGCGGCTGCGGCGCGTCATGCAGGCGTGCGTTGTCGAACGCGCGCTTCACCGCGTCGATGTCGTTGCCGTCCACGCGTTGCACATACCAGCCGAACGCTTCCAGCTTGTCGACCAGCGGCTCGAACGCCATGACTTGCGTCGACGGACCGTCGGCCTGCTGGTTGTTCACGTCGACGATCGCGATCAGGTTGTCGAGCTTCCAGTGCGCGGCCGACATCAACCCTTCCCAGATCGCGCCTTCGTCGAGTTCGCCGTCCGAGAACAGCGTATAAACGAATGCATCCGAGCCATTGCGCTTGAGACCGAGACAACGACCGACCGCAATCGTCAGCCCCTGCCCGAGCGAGCCGCCGGACATCTCCATCCCGGGTGTATAACTCGCCATCCCGGACATGGGCAAACGACTGTCGTCACTGCCGTAGGTTTCGAGTTCGTCGGCCGGCAGGATGCCGGCTTCGAACAGCGCCGCGTACAGCGCGATCGCGTAGTGGCCGTTCGACAGCAGGAAGCGGTCGCGCCCTTCCCACTCGGGATCGTCGGGGCGATAGCGCATCGCGCCGAAGTATGCGACGGCCAGCACGTCGGCGATGTCGAGTGCCTGGCCGACATAGCCCTGGCCCTGCACTTCACCCATCAGCACGGCGTTTCTGCGGATGCGGTACGCGCGCTCGGCAAGCGTGACCGCTTCATGGACGGTTTCGGTATCCATCGATAACTCCAGTATCGGGTCGAAAGAAACGGGTATGGAAAACGAATCAGCGATTGACGGTTCGGGGCACGAAGAACACCAGCAGTGCGCCGACCGTGATCGCGACGGAGATGAAGAGCAGCCCCGCGGTGGACTTGCCGGTCAGGTCGTTCAGCCAGCCGACGATCGCCGGCGAGAAGAAGCCCGCCAGGTTCGCGAAGCAGTTGACCGCGGCGATTCCCGCTGCCGCCGACATTCCACCCAGCAGCGCCGTCGGCAGCGACCAGAACTGCGACGACGACGCGAGGATGCCGGCCGACGCAATGCTCAGGCACACGATCGACGCGCCGACGCTGCCGAGCACCGGCAACGTCGCGAAACCGGCCGCCGCGACCAGCATCGGCACCGCGAGATGGAAGCGGCGCTCGCGACGGCGATCGGCGCTCATGCCGATCAGCGGTAGTGCGACGATCGCGCACGCATACGGAATCGCAGTGAACAGCCCCACCCACAGCGGATCGGCGACACCGGCCTTGCGAATGATGGTCGGCAGCCAGAACGTAAGGCCGTACTGCCCGAGCACGACGCAGAAGTAGATCGCGGCCATCAGCCACAGGCGGCGGTCTGCGACGAACGTACGGATCGACAGGTGGGCGGTGGTGTGTTCGGCATCGGCCGACACGTTGCGCGCCAGCAAGGCTTTTTCGGCATCGGTCAGCCACTTCGCGCCGGAAATGCCGTCGTCGAGATACAGCAGGATCGCGACACCCAGCACGAGCGAAGGCAGCGCTTCGAGCAGGAACAGCCATTTCCAGCCGGCCAGCGACATCGCGCCGTGCAGCGAGTGCATGATCGCGCCGGACAGCGGGCCGCCGATGATCCCGGCGAGCGGAATCGCCATGAAGAACAGCGACAATGCCTTTGCGCGACGCGCCGCCGGGAACCAGTACGTGAGGTACAGGATCACGCCCGGCGCAAAACCCGCTTCGGCGACACCGAGCAGAAACCGCAGCACGTAGAACACGGTGGGCGACTTCACGAACACGAAGCTCGCGGAAATCACGGCCCACGTCAGCATGATGCGCGCGAGCCAGCGGCGCGCACCGACGCGATGCAGGATCAGGTTGCTTGGCACTTCGAACAGGAAGTAGCCTAGAAAGAAGATGCCCGCGCCCATCCCGTACACCGTCTCGCTGAAACGCAGGTCGCTCAGCATCTGCAGCTTCGCGAATCCAACGTTGACGCGGTCGAGATAGGCGCCGAGATAGCACAACATCAGGAACGGGATCAGCCGGCGCGCGACCTTCGCATAGGTCGCCGCTTCGAACGTCTGCGCATCGTCCCGTTGCAGCATCTCGGGCTGAACCGGCGATGCGGGATACTTTGCTCTCATGTTTGTCTCCTGCCACGGCCCCGGGTTGTCCCGGGTGCATGATGGGCGGCGCCGCACGCGTGGCGGCGCCGTTTTCAGTGGATCAGCATTCCGCCATTGACGTCGAGCGTGATGCCGGTCAGATAGCTCGACAGATCGCTCAGCAGGAACAGGCACGCATTGGCAACGTCGTCGGCATCGCCGAGGCGTCCGAGCGGAATGCCCTTGATGATGTCCTCGCGCGTCGCGGGCGTCAGCTTGTCGCCGGTGATGTCGGTCTGGATCAGGCCCGGCGTGATCGAATTGATGCGGATATGGTCGGCGCCGAATTCGCGCGCCATCGCCTTCGCGAGGCCGAGCACGCCCGCCTTCGCGGCGCTGTAGTGCGGGCCGCCGAAGATACCGCCGCCGCGCTGCGCGGATACCGACGACATGCAGACGATGCTGCCGCCGCGCTGCTCCTTCATCGCTGGCAGCACCGCCTGCGACATGTACAGCGTGCCGCGCAGGTTCACGTCGACGATCGCATCGAAGTCGCGCGCGGCAATGTCCAGTGTCCGCACGGGTTGCGTGATGCCGGCGTTGTTCACGAGGCCGTCGATGCGGCCGAAGCGCTCCAGCGTTGCCCGGGCTGCCGCCACGCACGCGTCGCGGTCGGTCACGTCGCAGGCCAGGCCGAGGTGGCCCGGGCCGAGATCTGCGGCGGCGGCCTCCGCGTCTTCCCGGCGCAGGTCGAGGATCGCAATGCGTGCGCCGTGGGCCGCCAGTGCGCGAGCCGTGGCCTTGCCGATTCCGCGCGGCGACGCGGCGCCGGTCACGATGATGGTCTTGTGGTCGAGCAACATCGTTCGTCTCCTGTATTGATGTGTGTGTACAGAGTGTCGGCTCGCCCGACACCCGCATCAACGCGGAAACGCTCAGCCATAGTTGAAAAAATTTCAGATGTCGCCGCGCGATCCGCCGCGGCGTGCTGCAACGCAATATCGCGCGCGCGGGATGCGCGACGTTCAGCTTGCCCCGCCCTGCGTGGCGACCTCGCGCTCGATCCACGCGAGGAAGCGCTTCACGCGCGGCAGTTCCGCGTTCTGCCGCGGGTAAACGAGGTGATGCGCGCTGACTTCCACCGCATGGGCGGCGTCGAACACCGGCACCAGCAGCCCTTCGCGGATCTTCACCGATGCAAGCAGCAGGCTTTCTAGCGCGATGCCGAGGCCGAGCGCGGCGGTTTCGAGCGACATGTACGAACGGTCGAACGAGAAGTCGAATGTCTTCTGCGCGGCAAGCGGCACGCCCGAGCGGCCAAACCACTGCTTCCACTGGACCAGCGGCGTTTCGGAATAGATCAGTCGATGCGCGAGCAGGTCTTCCGGCGCGTTCACCGGATGCCGTTCGAGATAGCGCGGCGACGCGAGCGGCGCGATGAACTCGCCGCGCACGGTGCGGACCTCGAAGTTGTCCCAGTTACCGTAGCCGTGCCGGACATCGATATCGTAGAAGCCGTTCGAGAACGACACGTTTTCGTAAGAGCATGCGAGGTTCAGCTGGATATCGCCGTTCGCCTCCTGAAACGACGACAGCCGCGGCAGCAGCCACATCAGCCCGAAGCTCGGACTCGAATGCACGCGCAGGATATCGACCTCGGTGCGACTCGACGCGCGCTCGGTCGCACGGCTCAGGTCGGCCAGCGAGCCGGTGACGTCGGCCAGATAGCGCTCGCCGGTCGGCGTGAGGACGAGGCCGCGCCCCGAGCGCTGAAACAGCGGCTGACCGATCTGCGATTCGAGATTGCTGAGCTGATGACTCACGGCGGACGCGGTCAGGCTGAGTTCTTCCGCCGCGCGGTTGACGCTTTTGGTCCGGGCAACGCTTTCAAACGCAATGATTGCCTTGAGCGGTGGGATACGCATGTTGGTATCTGGGGAATTGAGCGGAACGCCGGCAAAGCGAAATCGCGCTCGGACGATCGTCCAAGCAAAGCCGATCCCCTATGTTACGCGTCAATTCTGGCGCCCCCGAAAATCCTCGAACGCCTCCCCATTCCGACAACGTCAAATGACCACAAGCAAGTCGAGATCCTGGTTTTGTTTCCAAACACGCACGTGGCGTGCGTAACGACAGGCTATGACGCCGAGTTGCGCCCGGCGTCTGTCCTTCACGACGATGCCGGCACGCCGTCGACACCGCACGACACGCCGGTATCGTCATTACGCCGCGATCCGCCGACGGAAATGCTCGGTCCCCGCGACGATCTTGTCGAGCACGGCGTCGAGCGCCCAGAATCGTTCCCGCACGTCGTAGTCGATCGCGCGGCACTTGATCGACCCGAACGTGCCGATCCGCTGATGGTAAATCTTCGCGAGTGCCGGATAGCCGAGTGCCTCCGACACCGCCGACACGACCAGGAACGTCGACAATTCATCGGCCAGCGCCGGATTCGTGTCGCCTTGCGTGCGCAACCACCGGTAGAGATCCGGGTGGAAGTTGGTGAACACGCCATTGAAGCCGGCGGACCCGGCCTTCATCGCGTCCCACGCAATCGCGGCGTTCGCGTTCAGGATCTTCAGCGGCGATCCAGCGGCGAGCGCGACACGCCGCTTCACCGTGTCGAGATCGCAGCTCACGTCCTTCAACATCACGAACCGGCCCGTGTCGATACACGCGCGCAGTTCGTCATCCGAAAGAAGCCGCCGGTATGGGGCGGGACATTCGTACAGGCCGAGCGGGAGATCCGACGGCAGGCGCGCGAGCAGCCGGTGCAGATGGTCGAGCAATGCGGCAGTACCCTTGCGCTGCGGATCGAGGCGGTTGGTCACGAGCACGACGCCCTGCGCGCCCGATTCGGCCGCCGCGCACAGCTCGGCGGCCTGCGCATCGAGATCGTCGCTGACGTGCCCGGAGGCGACGACGGGCACGCGTCCGGCCACCCGATCGACCACGAAGCGCGCGAGTTCCGCGCGTTCGGCAAGACTCAGGAACTGCATCTCGCTCGATTGCGCGACCGCGAACAACGCATCCGAGCCATGCGCCAGATACCATTCGATGAGCCGCTCGAGCCCGGCGTAGTCGATCGCACCGGCGTCGTCGAACGGCGTCAGCATCACCGGCACGATCCCCTCGATGGTCACGTTCGATTGCTGCGGGTGTTGCATCTGCTTCTCCTTGCTTCAATGAATACGGTGGGCGGACCGCGGGCTCATGCCGGCAACGGTCCGGGCGCGGCGTTCGCGGCCTGCTCGGGAATCGGCTTGCGCACCAGCAGCAGATACGCCATCGCACCGGCGAACGCGATCGCCGCGGCCGTCAGCAGCGCCGGCACGAACGACCACTTCTGCGCAATGATGCCTGTCAGGATCGGCGCAAGCGCGCCGCCGATGAAGCCGCCGAAATTCTGGATCGCGCCGAGCGATGCGACACGGCTCGGCGGCGCGGCCGCCGTCGCGAGCGCCCACGAGCAGGCCGACGCCGCGTTCGCGAGAAAGATCACGACCGAAATGCAGGCGAGCGCAACCGCGTTGCTCTGCACCAGCGCGGCCGGAATCGTGAAGGCGACCATTCCGAGCATCGCGACCACCACCGCGTTACGGCGGCTCACGACCGGCGAACGGCTGCGGCGCGTGACCACGTCCGACAGCCAGCCGGCGACCAGCGAACCGACGAACCCGCACAGGAACGGCACCGACGCGGCGAATCCGGTACGGATGAGGCTCATGTGCCGCTCCATCGTCAGGTAGCCCGGCAGCCAGGTCAGGTAGACCCAGTTCAGGTACACGGAGCCGAAGAAGCCGATCAGCATCCCCCAGGTCGTGCCGTGCGAGAACAGGCTGCGCCACTCGGCGAACGTCAGTTTCGGTACCGCGGCGATGCTTTGCGCGTCGGCATCGAGATAGCTGCGCTCGGCGGTGGACAGTTGCGCGCGCACCGGATCTCGATACAGCGCGAACCAGACGACGGCGACGACGAGGCCGAGCGCCCCCGTCGCGACGAATGCCCAGCGCCAGTCGAACGACGCAACGAGAATCGACAGCAGCAACGGCGCGAGCGCGGTGCCGAGCGGCGATGCCGCGTTGAAAATGCCGGTCGGCACGCCGCGCGCGCGCAGCGGAAACCAGTTGCTGACCACGCGCGCGGCCGACGGGAACTGCGGCGCCTCGCCGATGCCGAGCACGATGCGCGCGACGATGAACCAGCCGAAGGTCGACACGATGCCGCCAGCCGCCTGCGCGATCGACCAGACGATCAGCCCGATGCCGAGCAGCCGGCGCGGGCCGATGCGGTCGACGAGGCCGCCGACCGGGAACTGGCACAGCGCATAGCTCCACGAGAACGCGGACAGCAACAGCCCCATCTGCCCGAGCGACAGGCCGAGATCGCCGCGGATCGCCGAACTCGCGACGGCCAGCGTGCCGCGATCGAGGTAGTTGACGATCCCGCTCGCCATCAACAGCGCGAGCGCGATGCGTTGTCCGCGCCGGATGCGTGGCGGCGCGGGCGGAACAGGTTGGTTTTCGTTCATGTCGGTTGTCTCCATTTCACGGGTATCGGCCAATTCCGGCCATTCCGTCGTGTGCGGAATTCAGTTATCCATACGGTTGACTTCGTCACGCGTCGGGATCGAGGTCTGTGCGCCGTAGCGCGTGACACTGATTGCGGCCGCACGCTGGCCGAAGCCGATCGCGTCGTCCATCGACGCACCGCCTGCGCGGGCGGCCGCGAACCCGCCGACGAACGTGTCGCCGGCAGCTGTCGTATCGACAGCCACCACCGTCATCGCCCGATGACGGCCGTTCCCCGCGCCGCCGCGCCAGCAGACGCCGCGCGCACCGAGCGTGACCAGCACGTTGGCGACGCCCTTCGCGCACAGCGCGTCGGCGGCGCGCACGGCCGACGCGTCGTCGCCGACGGCGATGCCTGTCAGCGACTCGGCTTCGGTCTCGTTGACGACGAGGTAGTCGACCCGTGCCAGCAATGCATCGGACAGCGGCTGCGCGGGTGCCGGATTGAGCAGCACCGGTGTGCGGCGCTCGCTGGCACAAGCGATCGCGCACGCGACGGTGGCAACCGGCACTTCGAGCTGGCACACGAGCAGCGCCGCCCCCGCGATCGCTTCGCGCGCCGCGTCGATCCGGTCGGCATCGAGGCACGCATTCGCACCGGGCACGACGACGATGCTGTTCGCGCCGCCGTCGTCGACCGTGATCGTCGCGACGCCCGTCGCCGTGCCGCCGATCCGGCTCAGATGCGTCACGTCGATGCGCTCGGCCGCCAGCGCGCCGTACAGGCGTTCACCGAACGCGTCGTCGCCGACGCAGCCGATCATCGCGACCGATGCGCCCAGGCGCGCGGCCGCGACCGCCTGGTTCGCCCCCTTGCCGCCGTGAACGGTCTGGAATGCCGTGCCGAGCAGCGTTTCGCCCGGCACCGGCAGGCGCGGCGCGCGCGTGACGAGGTCGATGTTGACGCTGCCAACGACAGCGATACGAGGTGCAGTGGTGCCGCTCATGTTCGAATGTAACCGCTTACATTTGAGACCGACAAAATGGCCGGAAAGGCCGTCGTCTCGGAAAATTTCGCGATGCGAGTGAAATCCATGTCTGACATAATACGAAGCAGCAGGAAGATAGCGCTTACATTCTCACAGGATCGAATGAGGATGCAAGCGGGACCACCATGAATCGAGGGTAAACAATGACGCGACTGGCAACGCTCGGCGCAGGCAGGCCCACCCTGCCGGGAGACAGCCGATGAGCACGCCCCCGTCCCGCGCTGGCGCGACGCGGGCGCGCCGCGGCAGCGGCCGCTCGGTGCTCGGCGATGTCGCGAAACTGGCCGGCGTGTCGACCGCGACCGTCTCGCGCGTGTACAACGACCCCGGCAAGGTGTCGGCCGACGTACAGCAGCGCGTGCGCGACGCGGCGCGCACCTTGAACTGGATTCCGAATGCGGCCGGCCGCGCGCTCGCGTCGACGCGCACGCACATCACCGGCGCGATCATTCCGACGCTCGACGACCAGGTGTTCGCGTCGCAAGTCGCGGGCATGCAGGCGGTCATGGCCGAGCACGGCATCACGCTGTTCCTGGGCTGCTCGAACTACGATCCCGCGCAGGCGCTGGCGCAGGTGCGCGCGATGCTGTCACGCGGCGTGGAAGCCGTGTCGCTGGTCGGTGAAGCGTATTCGCCGGAACTGTTCGAACTCCTGGCGATGCACCGCGTGCCGTACGTCGTCACCTATGCGTATCGCGACGACAGCCCGCACTGCTGCATCGGCTTCGACAACCGCGCGGCGTTCGCGCGGCTCACCACGCACTTGCTCGACCTTGGCCACCGCGACTTCGCGATCATCATGCAGCCGTCGGCGGACAACGATCGTGTCCAGGCTCGCCTGCGCGGCATTCACGACACGCTGGCCGCGCACGGGCTCGCGGTGCGCCCCGTGCACCAGCACGAAGGTGCGGCCACGATCGCGTTCGGGCGCGCGAGCCTGCGTGCCATCGCGGAGAGCGATGCGGCGACGCGGCCGACGGCCGTCATCTGCGGCAACGACGCGCTCGCGCTCGGGGCATTGCTCGAAGCGCAGGCGCTCGGCATCGACGTGCCCGCTCAATTGTCGATCACCGGGTTCGACGACATCGCGCTCGCGCGCGAGATCCAGCCGCCGCTGACGACGATGTGGGTTGACACCGACGCGATCGGGCGCCAGGCCGCGCACGCGTTGCTCGACGCGCTCGAGAACGGCGCCACGGGGCCCGGGAGTGCCGTCCTGCCCGAGTTGCGCATGCGGGAATCGGCCGCGCCGCCGGCGCAGACGAAGGCGCGCGTGGCGCGCAGGAAATGAACATGCGCCGTGCGGCGCCGGCTTACTGCATCACGTCGACCGGCAGCGTCTTGTCGAGATTGTCGCGCCACGCGTTGATCGTCTTCGGCACGGTTTTCTTCCACGCCGGCACGTTCGAGTAATAGCGCATCCGGACGTTGTTCTTCGCATCGAACACGAGCAGCCCGATCCACAGATCGGACCCGCGGCGCATCACGATCGCCGCGTTCGTCGTCGCGATGCCGCGCACCCAATATGACGTCACGTGGGCGTTGAGCCCGTCGATGTCCTTCTGGTCCGCGCTGTAGTTGACCATGTCGACGAGCGTCTGATAGTCGGCGCCGAGCAGCTTGTGCGCGGTCGCGTTCTGCGCCGCGTCGGTCACGACCTTGAGGCTCAGCAGATCGGCCTGCGGCTTGGCCTGAAACTGCGACGCAGTCACATAGTCGCCCGCATAGACGACACCCGCGCCTGCGCCGCAATCGAAATCCGCGCCCTGCTGCGTGACGCGGATGCGGCCGCCCTTGCGGTCGAAATCGAGCCGACAATTGTCCTTGCGGTAGGTACCGCTGTCGCCGTGCAGCACGATGTCGCCGTCGAGGCCGCCATCATTCGCGCCGTTGTTGCCGCCCAGTTCGAAATGCAGGCGCGGTGCCGTGCCGGTGAACGTCAGCACGCCGCCGAACGACGGATTGTCACTGTCGCGATACCACGTCTGCTGCCAGCGGTCGGCGGCGAGCGGCGTGCCGTTCAGGCTCGCGAGCCGTTCGCGGTAGCGGTCGCCGAGGCACGGCGCGTCGCTGCCGCACTGGTCGCGCTGCTTCAGCCACTTCAATTGCGCGGCCTTCAGCGCGGCCGCATCGCCGCCCTTCGCGAGCGCCTTCTTCCACGCGGCCGACAGGTCGCCGTCGAGCTTCGACAGTGCGGTATCCGTACAGATCGTCTTCTCGGTCGGTGAAGCGGCCTTCGTGCAGTCGAAGCCGGCCGCATGCGCGGCAACCGGCAGCAGCGTCAGCAGCGCGGCCGCCGCGAGGCGTGGCAGATGCGTGTGCCGCGCGTCAGATGCGGAAATCGCGGCATGTTCGCGCGTATTCGATCGGTTCTGGATGGTCATTGGCTTGATCGTCGCTGGGTCGCGCGCCTGTAGAAGCTACCTGCACGCGACATTCGAGGTAAAAACGCCCGGCCCGGCATGCGACGCATGCCGCCGCCCGCGGGAGCGTAACCCGAATGCGCGACGCCGAGCAATCGACGTTCGATGTTGCCGCAACCATGTCGGCGAACATGCCGCAGCGCAATGCACGATGCCGTCACGCAACGCGGCTTTCGCCGCGCGATGGGTGATCCCGATGAACACGATCACGCGATCGCCGTCCCGTTCGGTCGACCGTTCGTCTTCCATCGACGAGAACCGGACGCGCCGCGACCCGCAACACGCGCGCGGCAATTTCACTTTCTGCATCGGCAGCGCACACGATGCCTTTCGCGCGCAGGACGAGACGAGCCGGCAATGACGTCAGCCGTCGAACGGCACCAGCTCGTAGCTCGTGCTCCGGCCGCCGGACGACGAACGGCGCAGCATGCCATGCCCGACGAGCTCCGTGATGTCGCGCAGCGCGGTGTCCGGCGAGCACTTCGCGAGGGCCGCCCATTTGGTCGTCGTCAGTTTCCCTTCGAAGCCGTCGAGCAGCCGGTTCATTACCTTGACCTGGCGTGCGTTCATCGCGAAGCCCGCACAGCGCTGCCAGAAGCGTGCCTTGACCAGCACCGCGTCGAGCGTCGTGTGAGCGTGATCGATGGCCCTGCCGAGCGTATCCAGAAACCACGCGAGCCATTCCGTGACGTCGAGCGAACCGCGCTGCGTGCGCTCCAGCACGTCGTAGTACGCGTTTCGCTCGCGCTGGATCTGCGCCGACAGGCTGTAGAAGCGCTGCGGACTCCGGTCGGCACGCGCCAGCACCAGATCGCCGAGCGCACGCGCGATCCGGCCGTTGCCGTCGTCGAACGGGTGGAGCGTGACGAACCACAGGTGGGCCAGGCCGGCCCGGATCAGCAACGGCTCCGCCGGTTCGGCATTGAGCCATGCGAGAAAGCGCGCGACCTCGTGCGTCAGTCGTGCGGCCGGCGGCGCCTCGAAATGCACGCGCTGCCGGCCGATCGGCCCGGACACCACCTGCATCGGCCCGCTCGCGTCCGTACGCCATCCGCCGACCGTGATACGCATCAATCCCGAATAGCCGGTCGGGAACAGCGCCGCATGCCACCCGAAGAGGCGCGCTTCGGTGACCGGCGCCGCCGCGTGGCTCGTCGCGTCCAGCACCATGTCGACGACGCCCTCGACGTGGCGATCGACCGGCGCCAGCGCGCCGATGTCGACGCCGAGCCGGCGCGCGATCGACGAGCGGACCGACGCGACGTTCAGCGTTTCGCCCTCGATCGCGCTGGTCTTGACGACGTCCTCCGTCAGCGCGGCCAGGCTGGCCTCGTCGCGCAGCGCCAGGCCGATATCCGCCAGCCGCCCGGCCAGCATGCCTTGCGCACGGCTGACGTCGGCCAGCGGCGTGGCGAGTGCCGGCAAGTCGAAGCGCCACGCCGGCCAGTCGGCCGACTCCCAGATAAAAGTGTAATCTCCGCTCATGATGCGGAGATTATCCCACCGATTCGCCGCATGGCTCAATATTCTCCGCAAAATATGCGGAGAATACTCACCCTATTCGCCGCATGCCGGCCCGCTACCGCGCCCGGCCCGCGCCGCGCTTCCCGGGCGGCGGCGCGTCGCCGAGCCGCTCGGCCAGAAACCCGATGAACGTGCGCAGCGTGACGAACCCTTCCCGATGCTGCGGAAACACCGCATTGAGCGTGATCGGCGGCGGCACATACGCGTCGAGCACCGGCACGAGCGCGCCGCTGTCGAGCGCCGCGCCGACGATGAAGTGCGGCAGCAGCGCGACACCGAGCCCCGCGATCGCCGCATCGCGCACCACTTCGCCGTTGTTCACGACGAGCGGCCCCTGCACGTCGAACGTGCGCAACGCGCCGTCGACGCGGAATTCCCAGCCGACGCGCCGCTCGCGCCCGTACAGCAGGCACGTGTGGCCGGCGAGATCGGCCGGCGCCTGCGGCGTGCCCTGCCGCTTCAGGTACGCGGGGCTCGCACACGCGATCATCCGCCATGCGCCGAGCGGGCGCGCGATCAACGTCGAATCCTCGAGCGTGCCGATCCGCAGCACGAGGTCGAAACCCTCGCCGATCAGGTCGACGCGCCGGTCGGTCAGGTCGAGGTTCAGCCGCACGGCCGGATGCGCGGACAGGAATTCGGCGATCAGCGGCGACACGTGCGTGATCCCGAACGACAGCGGCGCGCTGATCTTCAGCGAGCCGTGCAGCTCGGTGCTGCGCACCGACATCGCCTGCTCGGCGTCGGCGATCTCGGCAAGGATGCGCTGCGCGCGCGCATAAAACTCCTGCCCCGATTCGGTCACCGCGAGATTGCGCGTATTGCGGTGCAGGAGCCGCACGCCGAGCGACGCCTCCAGCGCCATCGTGCGCCGGCTGACGAACTGCTTGGACAGCATCAGCTGGTCGGCCGCCGCCGTGAAGCTGCCCGCATCGACGGTCGCGACGAAGATCCTCAGGTCGTTGAGTTCCATATTGTCCACTCCATAGCGACAGTCATTATCTCTACAGCCATTTATTTGTCAAATCGATTGACCTAAGATGCCTCTCAACGAACCGCCGGGCCCACTTCCGAGGACCGGCGACTTGAAGGAAAAAAATCATGATCGAAATCCGTGCAGCAAACCAACGTGGCCGTGCGGAGCATGGCTGGCTCAGCTCCCGTCATACGTTTTCGTTCGCGAATTACTACGATCCGAAGCAAGTCGGCTTCTCCGACCTGCTCGTGATCAACGACGACCGCGTCGCGCCGGGCCGCGGCTTCGGCACGCACCCGCACCGCGACATGGAAATCCTGTCGTACGTGCTCGACGGCGCGCTGGAACACAAGGACTCGATGGGCACCGGCTCGGTGATCGTGCCGGGCGACGTGCAGTTGATGAGCGCGGGCACGGGCGTGCGCCATAGCGAGTTCAACCACTCGCAGGACACGCCGGTCCACTTCCTGCAGATCTGGGTCGGGCCGGCCGAAAAGGGTGCCGAGCCGCGTTATCAGCAGACGAATGTCGCAGCCGACGACAAGCGCGGCAAGCTCGCCCTCGTCGTGTCGCCGAACGGCGACGCCGGTTCGCTGAAGATCCGGCAGGACACCCGGATTTACGCGGGCCTGTTCGACGGCGATGAAAGCACTACGCTGGAACTTGACCCGAGCCGCTTTGCTTACGTGCACGTGGCACGCGGCAGCGTGACGGTCAACGGCGTGACGCTCGGCGAAGGCGACGGCGCGCGCATCCGCGGCGAACAGGCGCTGACGATCGCCGACGGCAAGGATGCCGAAGTGCTGGTGTTCGACCTGCGTCCGGTCGAAGTGACGGCCGAGTGGGCATGACGCCCGTTCGGGAAACCGGGCCCCGCTGAACGCGGGGCCCTTTTAATCGGAGATTCGCAACATGGCCAAGGTTCTGGTTCTTTACTACTCGTCCTACGGGCACGTCGAAACGATGGCGCAGCACATCGCGGAAGGCGCGAAATCGGTGCCCGGCGTCGAGGTCACGCTCAAGCGCGTGCCGGAAACGATTCCCGTCGACCAGGCCCGCGCGATCGGCGTGAAGGTCGACCAGGCCGCGCCGGTCGCCACGGTGGACGAACTCGCCGACTACGATGCGATCATCTTCGGCACGCCGACCCGCTTCGGCAACATGGCCGGCCAGATGCGCACGTTCCTCGACCAGACCGGCGGCCTGTGGATGAAGGGCGCGCTCGTCGGCAAGATCGGCAGCGTGTTCGCGTCGACCGGCACGCAGCACGGCGGCCAGGAAACGACGATCACGTCGTTCCACACGACACTGCTGCACCACGGGATGGTGATCGTGGGTGTGCCGTACGCCTGCAGCGGGCTCGTCAACATGAGCGAAATCACCGGCGGCACGCCGTACGGCGCGACGACGCTGGCGGGCGCGGACGGCAGCCGCCAGCCGAGCGCGAACGAGCTCGACATTGCACGCTACCAGGGCAAGCACGTCGCGGAAATCGCGAGCAAGCTCGCGTCGTAACGCGGCGGCCTCGCGCCCCGCGGTCCCGCAGTTGCGGCCATGAAAAACGGCGCCGATTGAACCGGCGCCGTTCGTCCTGTACACGGCTGGCGGCCGTTACTGGCCCGACGCCGGTGCGGCCGGCGCCGCCTTCGTCGCGGGCGCCGTTTGCACGGCGTTCTGCGGATAGTTGCTCTGGTCGCCGGTCAACCGGTAGCCGCTGCCGGTGCCGATCGCCTTCAGGTCCGACGCGTGCCGCGCGCGGGCCGCCTTGCGCGCCGCCTTCTTCTGCGCCTTGTCGAGCTGCTTCTGCGCCGGCGCGGACGCCGGGTCCTGCGCGTATGCCGCCGGCACGGCGGTCAACAACAGACCGAACGACGCCGTTACCGCTACTGCCACCGAAACCACGCGAGACTGCTTCATGGCCGAATCTCCTTGTCGGTTGTTGATTGTTGATTGTGGGTCGGACACCTGCGCGCACGCGACGGCTTGCGACAACGGCGCCGATGCAACGTTAGCCGATCAATACACAAATGTCCGTGTGCGTTCCTGAATTCTCCTGATAACGGCCACGATACGTGCGCGCCGTGTGCGCCGTCCTTTCGGCAAATCGTCCGCGCCATCAGGGAAACCGATAGCCCGAGGGCGGCGCCCGCTCAGATCCAGCGCGACAGCATCGGCAGCAGGATCGGCACGACGAATGCCGTCAGCACGCCGTTCAGCCCCATCCCGAGCCCCGCGAACGCGCCGGCCTCCTCGCTGACCTGGAACGCGCGCGCGGTGCCGATCCCGTGCGACGCGACGCCGAGCGCGAAACCGCGCACGGCCGGCTCGTCGACCCGCAGCAGATTGAGGATCCCGCGTGCGCAGACCGCACCGAAGATCCCGGTCGAGATCACGAGCACGGCCGTGAGCGACGGAATGCCGCCGATCTCCGCGGCCACCGCCATCGCGATCGGCGTCGTCGCCGATTTCGGCGCGAGCGACGCGATCGTCTGGCTCGACGCCCCCAACAGCGCGGCGATGCCGACCGCCGACACGATCGCCGTCAGCGAGCCCGCGAGCAGGCCGACGAGCAGCGGCAGCGCGGTGCGCCGCAGCTTCGACCACTGGCGGTACAGCGGCAGCGCGAGCGCGACGGTCGCCGGGCCGAGCAGGAAGTGGACGAACTGCGCGCCTTCGAAATACGTCGGATACGGCGTATGCGTGATCGTCAGCAGACCGACGATCAGCGCGACCGCGATCAGCACCGGATTCGCGAGCGGGTTGAAGCGCGCCCGCGCATAGACGGCCTGCGCGAACAGATACGCGACCAGCGTGATGGTCAGGCCGAGCAACGGGCTCGCGGCGAGATAGACCCAGATCGCACCGAGTTTCGGGAAGGCCGTCATTGCACGCCCTCCGCGTTGCCGCCCGCGCGGCGCTGGCGCCGCAGCAGCGCGCGCGTGACGAGCGCCGTCACCGCGATCGCCAGCGTGGTGCTGACCGCCAGCGCGACGACGACCGCGACCGCGTCGCCGCGCACGCGGTCGGCCGACACCATGATGCCGACGCCGGCCGGCACGAACAGCAGCGACAGGTGGCGCAGCAGTTCGAGCGCGGTCGGCTCGATCGCATCGGCGGCCTGCGGGCGCAGCATCACGAAGCCGAACAGCAGCAGCATGCCGATCACGGGGCCCGGCACCGGCAGGCCGAACAGATAGGACACGCCTTCCCCGAGACACTGGAAGATCAGCAAGACCGCGAACGCCTGCAACATGAACCGCTTCTCCCGAACGTGGCCGCGCTGGCGCGCGGCCGATGAGCCGGCGGCTTGCGGCGCCGGCATGAACCTACGCGCGATCGTACCAACAATGCCCGCGGCCGGTCGCGACGGCGCGATCCCCGTTCAGCCGATTCGGTCCGGGTGAACCCGGCACGCGATCGTGGAAAACAGGCTGCCGCAATGGACGAGTCGCCCCACATGCTACCCGGCATGAACCGCACGCCGCTCAGGTACGACGAAGGAGCGACAACGCATCGGTCCGAACGCGCAGCCCCCCAAATTTCACATTGCCGATTTCACGTTGCCAATACGCGGAAACGGCGGGCACGTGCCCGCCGTTTCTGCCGTTCACGTTCGAACGACCACCGATCGCGTTACTTCAACCGCGTCGCGATTTCATTCGCCATCGCCTTCGTCGCGGCCTTCGTCGGCGCATCGTCGGCCAGCGCGTTCAACAGGCCGAAATCATGGATCGTGCCGTCGTAGCGCGTGGTCGTCGCATCGACGCCGGCCGCGTCGAGCTTGCGGCCGTACGCCTCACCCTCGTCACGCAGCACGTCGAACTGCGCGACCTGGATCAGCGCGGGCGGCAGGCCCTTCAACTGCGCGACGCTCGCGCGCAGCGGCGACGCGTAGATCTCGTTGCGTTGCGCTTCGTTCTTCGTATAGGCGTCCCAGAACCACTTCATCATCGGCCGCGTCAGGAAGTGACCCTGCTGGTAGGCGTTGTACGAACCCGTGTTGAAGTTGTGGTCCGTGACCGGCCACATCAGGCCCTGGAAGCGGATCGCGGGGCCGCCCTTGTCCTTCGCCATCAGCGCGACCACGGCCGCCATGTTCCCGCCGACGCTGTTGCCGACCACCGCGAGGCGGCTGCCGTCGACGCCGATCTCGGCGCCATGCGCGGCCACCCACTTCGTTGCCGCATACGCCTGGTTGATCGCGACCGGGTAATGCGCTTCCGGCGACGGCGTGTAGTTCACGAACACCGCGACGGCGCCCGACTGTACGACGAGATCGCGCACGAGACGCTCGTGCGTCGGGAAGTCGCCGAGCACCCAGCCGCCGCCGTGGATGAACACGAATACCGGCAGCGTACCCGTCGCGCCTTGCGGGCGGACGACCGTGACCGGCACCGACAGCCCGTCCTGGTCGATCGTGCGGTTCGACACGTCGATGCCGGACAGATCGACCTTCGCGCCGTTCTGCGCGTCGACCAGCACCTGGCGTGCCTTCGCGGGGCTCAGCGTTTCGAGGCCCGGGCCCTTCTGGCCGTTCAGCACGGCGAGGAACGCGCTCGTCTTCGTATCGGGACGGACGGCGTCGCCACTCGCCGCGAATGCGGCGGGAGCGGTGGACAGCGCGGCGGCAACGGCGGCGGCGATCAGCAGCGGCTTGACGATCTTCATGATGGTGTTCCTTGGCTTCAACAGGTCAATGACGATGGATGGTTCGTAATGCGATCGATCAGGCAAGCGTGAGCGTGACGTCGATGTTGCCGCGCGTCGCATTCGAGTACGGGCACACGAGGTGTGCGCGGTCGATCAGCGTTTGCGCAACGTCGCGATCGAGGCCCGGCAGCGAGATCTTCAGTTCGACTTCGATGCCGAAGCCGTTCGGGATCGCGCCGATGCCGACGCTGCCTTCGATGGACGCGTCCGCGGGCATCGCGATCTTGTCGCGGGCCGCGACGAACTTCATCGCACCGATGAAGCACGCGCTGTAGCCGGCGGCGAACAGTTGCTCGGGGTTCGCGCCTGCACCGCCCGCGCCGCCGAGCTCGCGCGGCGTGGTCAGCTTCAGGTCGAGGCCGCTTTCGGGCACCGTCGCACGGCCGTCACGGCCGCCGGTGGCTTTTGCATGGGCGCGGTACAACACTTTTTCGATCGACATGACAGACTCCTTTTCAGCAAATGAATGAAACAGCCTTCGAACCGGGGACCGCGTGCCGGCAGCCTCGCCGCCCGCATCACGTTTGTTTATCTACCAATAGATAGATAAACATTCCCAAAAAATGCAGAGGGTCGCCCCATCTGCGCCACTCATCTATCTATCAAAAGATAGATAACAAGATCCAATAAAAAGGCGGCGAACCGCCTCGCTGCTTGCGCCGCCCGTCAGGACCGCGCTTTCCAGACGGCCTCGACATCCTCGAGACGCGCCCGTGTGTGAAACAACCGGCTGGCCAGCACGCTGCCCTGGAACGCCGCGTACAACGTGCGCGCCGCCGTGTCGGGCTCGCCGCTGAACTGCAGCGTGCCTTCCTGCGCGCCCTGCGCCAGCAGTTCCGCCAGCCAGCTTTCGTTGGCCTTGAAGAACGCCTGCACGGCCTGCCGCACGTTCTCCGGCAACGTCTCGATGTCGGACGCGAGCATCCCGCACAGGCAGATCAGGTTGCCGTCACCCAACGTGCGGCCGAACATCTTCGTGTACAGGCTCAGCTTCACGTCGGCCGGCAACGCCGGATCGATCGCCCGCATGGCCGCGAGAACTTCGTCGCTGTATACCGCCACCGCTTCCAGCACGAGGTCGTCCTTCGACGGGAAGTAGTAGTGGATGCTCGACGTCTTCACGCCCACCAGGTCGGACAGGTCTCGGTAGCTGAAGCCGTTGTAACCGCGCTGCATCATCAGCGTGATCGCGTGGTCGAGAATCTGTTCGCGGACGGTCGGTTTCGTTTCCATGGACCAAACTTTATCTACTCATAGATAGACAGTCAAGGACTTTTTTTGGGGCGCGATGATGTGGCGTACGAGCCGTCGCTCGGCTGTCCGGCCGCCACTCTGCATGTCGCTTGACGAGTCTGCCGGCATCGCGACCCGGCCACGGCCGAACGTCGCACTCGAATCCGCGCCCAGGTGAACGAGGCGCGGATGACCGGCGCTTGTGTCGCGCCCGATCAGAAGCGATAGCCGAGCGACACAAAGGTCATGATCGGATTGATCTTCAGCCGTGTCGTGCTGGTTACGGTCCCGACCGGCGCACGCGTCGTGAGTGTCGCCTTCGTGGACAACCACGCGTACGCAAACGAAGCGCCAATGGACCAGTGAGTGTCCATATTGTAGGTGAGGCCTGCGTTGAGAATCGGGGCAAAGGACTTGCTCAGCGAGACCGATGTGGGCCCTTCAAGGCGCGCGCCAACGGAAGGCGAATAGAGGAACTTGCCGGACGCAACCGGATTGCTGAGGTCAATGCTATTGAACCAAACATACGAGATTCCAGCCCCCACATACGGCCGCAAACGTGCCGACGGCGCGCCGAAATGGTACTGCGCGATGATCGCGGGGCTCCAGGCTCGCGCCGTGCCCAACTCCCCCAGCCCCGCAAGCGTCCCCGTGCCGGTGAGATGGAGTTTCGGTGGAACACCCGCGATCGTCTCCACGGCAATATGGTCGGTCACGAAGTAGGTCGCCGTGAACGCAACCGTATCGGCATCCGGGATGGTCGCTCCGCTTCCGGCCACCGTGGTCGATCGGCCGAGGGCGTTGACCGTCAGCGGTTCGCTGGAATCCTGAGGCGCCATGTGCAGCCACCCGGCGTTGATCATCAGTTGTCCTGCAGATTGTGCGTAAACGGACGAAACGGCGGATACCGACAAGAGAATTGCCGCGCTCGTGTGCTTCATATGGCCTCCAGAGGTTGTTATAAAAGTATTGCTTGTGGTGCAGGATTCGTCATTCGTGAACGGGTGGGTAACCCGCCCGTTCACGAATATTCCGTCGCGAGACAGATCGGAATATCGGTCAACGATTTCTGAGCTTGCTGATCACGCGAACGCTTGCCACGGCAGCAGCCCGCTTCAGGGACGTCAACGGATCGGCACGATTCAGGGGCGCTTCCATGGGTAAGCCCCCCAGGCGGGGAAACAGCCGCAGAGCATTGCCCGACTCGATCCCCGCGCGCGCATTGGCATCCCAGATCTTCGAATGCTCCAGCGTGTCGCATTGCATGGCTGTCACCGGGGCAGGCGCGAACGGGAAATCACTACCGAACAGCACCTGCGACGGATCGACCAGTTCGCGCAGCGCCGCCTGTGGAAAGTCAGCCGGAGAAAGCGCAGTGTCGAAGTGGAATCTCCGGATGTACGTCAGCATGCCTGCCGGCATGCTGGATACGAACTCGGGGAAAAGATTGGCAAGTGACAGGCGCCACGCGACATAGGGAACGAAGCCGCCCGCATGCGCCAGGATCCAGCGGATATTGTGGTAGCGCTCCATCGTGCCGGTCAGGACGAGGTTCAGCGCGGCACGCGTCGTATCGCACAGGAACTCGATCAGAAAGCCCGGCGCGATCAACCCGAGTTCTTCGCTTGACCGGTGCAGGTTCGGATGCACGAACACAACCGCCTGGCGCCTGTCCAGCTCGGCCATCAGCTCGTCGAATTCCGGCGAGCCGAGAAAGCGCCCCTCGGTACTCCCCAACAGCACGATACCGTCCGCGCCAAGCACATCCAGTGCATGGATCGCTTCCTTGCACGCGTGATCGGTAAACGGCATGGGCAAGACCGCAAACGATCCGAAACGATCGGGGTGTCGCTGACGCAGTTCGGCGGCGTACTCGTTGCATCCTCGTGCAAGCGCACACGCCTCATCGAGATTGCCGAAATACACGCCCGGCGCCGAGATCGACAGCAACGCGACGCGAATGGCATTCGCATCCATCACCGCCAGCGATTCTGCCTCGGTCCAGGCGGGGAGATCGGCGCCCGCAACCTTTGTCAGGCCGTGCCTGGACATGGCAGTGCGATATACGGGTGGAACAAAGTGATGATGAACGTCGATACGGCTCACCCTACTCTCCAATATGAATTGAAAACAATATCTAGTACGAACCAAATGGAATGATCCCGTTCGCTTCGTCAAGCCGAATGAATGCTGGGCTCCTAGATCGCGGCGGCTGACGCGCCGCGCGTCGCTCCTGGCACGCTCAGAAGATCCAGCGCGACGTCGACGATCATGTCCTCCTGTCCGCCAACCATGCCGCGCCGGCCCAGCTCCACCAGAATGTCCAGGGACTTGAGCCCGTACTTCGCGGCGGCCCGCTCCGCGTGATGCAGGAAGCTCGAATACACGCCGGCGTAACCCAACGCGAGTGTCTCGCGGTCGACCCGCACCGGGCGATCCTGGAGCGGGCGCACAATGTCGTCGGCGGCATCCATCAGGCGGTAGAGATCGGTACCGTGCCGCCAGCCGAGGCGATCGGCTGCCGCGACGAACACCTCGAGCGGTGCGTTGCCGGCGCCTGCGCCCATGCCGGCAAGACTGGCGTCGATCCGGTCGCAGCCCTCTTCAACCGCGACGATCGAATTCGCCACACCCAGGCTCAAGTTGTGATGCGCATGGATGCCCGTCTGTGTTTCGGGCTTCAGCGTGTCCTTGAACGCCCGCATCCGGTCGCGGATGTCGTTCATGTTCATCGCGCCGCCCGAATCCACCACGTAGCAGCAAGTGGCGCCGTAGCCCTCCATCAACCTGGCCTGCTCTGCCAATCCTCGCGGCGTCTGCATGTGGCTCATCATCAGGAAGCCCACTGCGTCCATCCCGAGTTCCCGCGCGTACTCGATGTGCTGGCGGGCAATATCGGCTTCGCTGCAGTGGGTCGCGACACGTACGATCCGTGCACCGGCGTCGTAGGCGGCCCTCAGGTCATGGATGGTGCCAATCCCCGGCAGCAGCAGCGTCGCGACCTTCGCATGCGTGACGACACTCGCCACGGCCTCGATCCACTCGACGTCCGTATGTGCGCCGAATCCGTAGTTGAAGCTGCTGCCTTGCAATCCGTCGCCATGCGCGACTTCGATCGAATCGACCCCGGCGGCATCGAGTGCGGCGGCGATCTCGCTCACTTGCGCGAGGCTGTACTGATGACGGATGGCATGACTGCCGTCGCGCAACGTCACGTCGGAGAGATAGAGCTTCTTGTCCATCGGGCAGGCACTCACTGTTGATGGGCCGCGAGACGGGCCGCGAGCCGTTCTGCCGCGGCCTTGGCTGCACTCGTCATGATGTCGAGGTTGCCGGCATAAGACGGCAGGTAGTGCGCGGCGCCTTCGACTTCGAGCAGGATCGAGGTCTTGAGGCCGATCATCCGCTCGCCGACGCCCGGGATCCGGATTGGCCGCCCAGCCTCGATACGATCGAACTGAACCCGTTGTTTCAGTCGATACCCGGGCACGTACGTCCGGACGGCGTCCACCATCCCGGCGACCGATGCCTCGATCTCGCGTTCATCGGCGAAGTCGCTCAGCGTGTACACCGTATCGCGCATCATCAGCGGCGGCTCGGCGGGATTGAGCACAATGATCGCCTTCCCCTTCACGGCACCGCCGACTGCTTCGATCGCCCGTGATGTCGTCTCGGTGAACTCGTCGATGCTGGCGCGCGTGCCGGGCCCGGCACTCCTGCTTGCGATGGACGCGACGATCTCGCCGTAGTGCACTTTCGCGACCCGCGATACCGCCGCGATCATCGGAATCGTGGCCTGGCCGCCACACGTCACCATGTTGATATTCAACGCGTCGAGATGATCCTCGCCGTTCACGACCGGAATGCAATACGGTCCGATCGCGGCCGGCGTCAGGTCCACGACGCGCATGCCCGGCTTGACGGTGCGCAGGAACGCATCGTTCCGCGTATGCGCCGCGGCCGACGTCGCATCGAACACGATGTCGATCTCGTCGAACACCGGCATGCGGGCCAGGCCCTCGACACCTTCATGCGTCGTCGCCACACCCAGGCGCGCCGCGCGCTGCAACCCGTCCGACGCCGCGTCGATCCCCACCATCGCGCCCATCTCGAGATGCTCGCCGTGGCGCAGAATCTTGATCATCAGGTCGGTACCGATATTCCCGCTGCCGATGATGGCGACTTTCCGTTTCGTGCTCATCGGTCTCGCCCTCATCCGATACGGCAGCTGACGCTGCCGAGCGCACCGATCTGCGCATGAATCGTGTCGCCAGCGCCGACCGGCATCATCGGACCCAGCGCTCCCGACAGGATCACGTCGCCCTCACGCAACATCTGCCCGCGCCGCGCCATCGTGCGGGCCAGCCAGTACACGGCCCGCAGCGGATGGCCGAGACATGCGGCACCCGTTCCGGTCGACACGGTCGTTCCGTCGCGCGTCATCGACATACCCAGTTCCCCGATGGAAATTCCACCGAGCGACACCGGTTGATTGCCGAGCACATAGAGTCCGCAGGATGCGTTGTCGGCCACCGTATCCTCGAGCGCGATGCGCCAGTCCGAGATCGCGCTGTCGACGATCTCGAGTGCCGGCAGCGCATAGTCGAGCGCCGACAGTACCTGTCCATAGCTCGGCGCTTCATGGGCCATGTCGCATCCAACGACGAACGCCACTTCCGCCTCGATCTTCGGCTGCATCAGGCGGCTCAGCGGCACCTCGTCGCCATCGTGATATTCCATGTCGTCGAACAGCACGCCGAAATCGGGCTGGTCGACGCGCAACTGCTGCTGAACCGCAACCGACGTCAGGCCGATCTTCTTGCCGACGATGCGTCGGCCGTCGGCGATCCGGGCAGCGGTGTTGAGTGCCGACACGGCATACGCCGCGTCGAGACCGGCAATGCCGAACCGCGTGGCGATCGGGTCGATCGGCGTACGTGAGTCACGTGCATCACGTAATGCTTTTGCAGCCGCCTGAACGGCTGCCGGGTCGAATGAATGAGACATGGCGGAAGAATGTGAAATCGTGGATCAGGCCGCTTGCGCGACAGCCGGTGCGGTCTTTGACAGGCGGGCGAGTCCGTCGCCTGAGCGGGCCCCGAATCCGAGCCGCTCCCGCAGTTGGCGAATGGTCCTGTCGAGCTCGCCGACGGGAACGACGGCGAAGGCGAAGCGGTCGGGTCTCAGTACCGCAACGGCCTGCGTCTTGAACCCCGCCTTGTTGAACCATGCGATCATCTCGCCACCGATATCCTCGACTTCGGCGACCTCGATCACGTTGTCCCGATTGACGCCTTCGAGCCCTTGCGGGCGGCCGCCATACGCGTACATCGTCACGCTGCGTACCGACAGTGCGCCGAGCGTTGCCCGCGACACCTCATCCATGCAGCGAGAAGGATCGACGTTCAATCCGATCAGCGAAAAGCCGTGGCCGAGCAGGTCGTCGAGTTTTTTCCGGTCACCGTTGAAAAGACGCACCTCAGGTTGCGGAGTCAACGCGCCCTCCGGGCCGCGCCGGCGACGGCGCGGCAAACCCAGGTAGGCGTTCTTGCGATAGACGGGCATCGGCTTGAAGCCGCCCCCCTCGAGCCAGCGCCTGAGCGGCGGGATGGCCCGGATGATGCCGAGGGACATGTCCCGCACCAGCGTGGCGGACAGGCTGCGTGCCGACACGACGTTCTTGAGCAGGACGGACGTGTCGATCATCGCCTTCGCGTGCGCATGCCGTTCCGACTGGTACGTGTCCAGCAGCGTGTCGGCCGCGAGGCCGCGCAACACGAGATCGAGCTTCCAGCCGAGGTTGTACGCGTCGCGCACGCCGGAACTCGCACCCTGCCCCATGAACTGCGGCGTCATGTGAGCGGCGTCGCCGCCGAGCAGCACGCGTCCGACCCGCCACTTCGACGCAATCAGCGCGTTGAACGTATAGACGAGCTTGCGCTTGATCACGAACTGATCGGGGTCGACGAACCGCGACAGATACTGCCGGACCGTCTCCGGCCGCTCCATGTTTTCCTTCGTTTCGCCCGGCATCAACATGAATTCGAAGCGATGGAATTGTGCGGGCTGAACGCAGCTCACGACCGGCAGCTTCGGGTCGACGACGAAATTGAAGTACGGCAGATGACGCAACGCGTCGGTCCCGGGCTTGCGTTCGAGGTCCACGACGAGCCACGGCTCGGGAAAGCTCTTGCCGGACATCTCGATCCCGAGCTTCGTGCGCACGATGCTCCGGCCACCGTCGGCGCCGATCAGATAGCGCGCCCGCAGGGTTCTGATATCGGGATCGCCTTCCACGCGCTCGCGCGCATCGTGACTGTCGCTGAACCGCGCTTCGCGCGTCGCCTGATGCGTGACGTTCACGCCGTCCGCGTCCTGGGCGAAGTCGACGACTTCGCGGCCCCGTCGCACGTCGACGTCGGGATAGCGCGCGAGCGTCTCGGCCAGCGTCGTTTCCAGGTACGGCTGGTAGAAGAAGTTGATCACCGGCCAGCCGAACGGACGCTTGCGCGGCATATATTGGGTGATCGGCGTGCCGTCGCGCCGCACGAGCTGGACGGGCGTCTCCATCATCATCCGCGACTGGACCTCGTCGGCCACGTCGAGATGCTGGAAAATCCGCATGCACTCGTCGTCGGTGTAGACCGCTCGCGCGTTACCGTAGAACACGGGTTCGCGCTCCAGCACGACGACCTGGTGGCCAGCCTGGCCGAGCATGTGCGCGAGAATGAGGCCGGTCGGCCCCAATCCGACGATCGCGACATCGCACGCATCATTCGGATGTGCTCCGTTCATGACCGCTCTCCTTGTACAGAAAATTCCGGACGCGTCAGCGATGCAAGCGCGTGACGCACGCGCGCCAACCGCACGCCAAGGCTCAGGTTTTCGGGACGATGGCCCCATAGACTGATGCCTTGATAAAGCGCCGGATGCCATGTTTGTTCGTCGACCACGATCGGGTTCCAGCCGAGCTCGATCTCGAAGCCCGATGGCGTCTGAACGTAGAACGAGAGTTCACGATCATTGGGATGCTGGCCGATTGCATTCGCGATCGGATAGCCCATCGCACGACACCTGAGATAGGCTTGCGTCACGTCGTCGAGGGATGCGCATTGAAGATTCATGTGGTGAATCTGCGTGCGCAGCGGATTCAGGCGGATCCCGCGTGTCGACGCGGTCGCGAACGAATGATGTCGCTCGTTGAACCGGAGGAACGCGAAGTCGAGATTCAGACCTTGCATCCTGTCTTCGATTTCGTCGGACAGGCGCGCATCGAACACGTCTTTCCAAAACTGCTGCATCACTTCCGGTTGTCGGGTCGTGACGGCGACATGCCCCATCCCCGACGCGCCTGTCACGAAGCCGGTCGCACTCATGCGCAGCGGAAGCTCGCTGATGACCGGTTCCGTGAACAATTCCGTGCGCAGTTTCTTCGGCCCGGCGAAGAACCAGAATCGCTTCACGCCGCGCATGGCCGCTTCTTCCTTGCTTCCTTCCTCTATACGCACCCCGCGTGCGGAAATTCGTGCGACGGCAAGCTCAAGCGCCTCGCGGTCGTCGAGCTGCCATCCGATTGCAATGACGTCTTCGGCCGTGCCATCGCGAATGATCAAACGCCGCTCGTGCGAGTCGATGCGGCATGCGACCAGATGTGGATCGGGGGTATCGACGTGAAGCCCCAGGCCTTCCGACGCGAATTTCGTCCATTCGCGCAGCCGGGCCGATTCGGCCAGCAGGTAGCCCATCCGCACACGGCCAAACAAGCTGCTGGTGGATAACCGCGCGCTAGCGATTGTCGGCATGACATCCCCCTCGATCAACGGGCAGCGACGACGCGTGCTGCCGCATCGCCCTGCGCAAGGAAGGCCAGCACGGCGGCGTTGAATTCGTTCGACCGCTCCCACTGCACCCAGTGTCCGGTATTGCTGAACAGGTAGACATCGCAGTTCTGCATGCGCTTCTGGAGTGCGTACGCGCCGCTGGCCCGATTGACCTTGTCATCCACGCCCCACAACACCAGCGTCGGATTGCGCACGGATGCCAGTCGCGCATCCCGCGTGAAGTCGAGATGGCTGAACTTCGGGATGCCCTTGGGGCCCAGCAAAGGCGGGCTCGCGACGACGGCCGGGTCGGTGCTGGCCCGAAAGCGTTCCTCGATCATCGATTGCGGCACGAGGCTGCCGTCGAACACGAGATCGCCGCGAATGAACGTGGTGAGCTTCTCGAGACTCGGGCCATTGCCCTTGTAGTAGTTCAGCAAGCGCTTGAGGCCGGGCGTGGGCACCTGACGCGTCGTATTGACGCCGCCGGGGCCCATCAACACGAGCCGGCCCACCGCTTGAGGACTCTCCAGCGCCATGCGAAGGGCACAGGCGCCGCCGAGTGAATTCCCGATTGCGTGCGCACTCGGGATTCCGAGCGCGTCCAGCATGCCGAGCATGCCTTCCGCGAGATCTCCGAACGGATCGTTGCGGTCGACGCCTTTCGTGGACTGGCCGAACCCGGGCATGTCGGGCACCAGCACCCGGAAATGGCGCGCGAGCGCGTCGATGTTCCGCGCGTAGTTCGACAGGCCCGATGCGCCCGGCCCACCGCCATGCAGCATCAGTACGGCAGGCCCTTCGCCTGCTTCCGATAGAAAAACTTGCCGCGTGCCGACCCTGACGGTGCGTTGGCGCATTGCGTGTGTGATGGAGGGGGTGTCCATGGCGTCGACTGCTCCTGATTTCGCGAGGTGTGATTCATTGTAATGAGATTGATGTCATTATGACAATACTCTCGTTTTTACCTAGCGCGCGGTCGGGCGCCCGTCGGCCGCACCGTATAATCGGCACATGAGTGAATCCACGACCATTGATCATCGGACCCGTGTTGCCGCGCAGCGCCGCGAACGGATGCGCGCGCGGCTGATCGAAAGCGCGATGCTCGTTTTTGCCGAGAAAGGGATTGGCGCCAGTGTCATCCAGGACGTCATTGCAGCAGCCGATGTGTCGCAAGGCACCTTCTACAACTACTTCCGCACCAATGAGGAACTGCTCGAGGCGGTGACGCAGGAGCTCAACGACGAGTTGCTCCGCCTGATCGAAACGGTCGTGGGCGCGTACGAAGATCCGGCGCGAAGAATTGCGTGCGGCGTCCGGATGTTCCTGTATGCCGCACGTGCCTATCCGTTGCTTGCGCGCTTCATTTCAGCGGCTGGCGTCCATGCCGTCGGCCCGAGCAGCCTGATCTACGTGTACCTGCCGGTCCACATCCAGCAAGGGCTGGCGACCGGCCGGTTTCAGGGCGTGACGGTTGATCTGGCGCTCGACATGATTGCCGGAACTGCCCTCACTACGATTCATCGACTCACCGAACAAGCTAAGGTGGCCGAATCGCCCGAACAGATCGTTGCCGCGATTCTGCGCGGCCTGGGCGTCGATGGAGACGAAGCGCAGCGACTCGTGCTCGACGAACTGACGCTGGTCATGCCGCCTGAAACGTCCCTGCTGGAACGAGGGCGTGTGCGTGCGGCGAAGCAACCCGACGCCTGCTCATGATCGATCGCCTCGCGGCACGCCATCACGCGGAGCAGCCGATCGAGGCGACACCGGCCGGCGAGCATGAACACGTTGCCCGAATTCGACGCGATCGTTTCGAGCAGGCGGATTGTTCGTATTAAACAGCGCCACCCACCGTGCCATCCATACGCCACCATTCGCGGACGCCCATTGCTTCGCGCATCAGTGGCCTTCCCCGCTCGTCCGGACGGATCCACCCGCCCGTAGTACGTAGCTCAAATCGAACCAAGAGCGGTTGGACCTGACGCAAACGACGACAGGCCCACTCGGTTGACCTGCGGCAAGCAGATCGAGCACGGCCCGCGTCACACGTGTTGCGTCAGTCGGTCGATACAAGCGTCGCCCGTTGCGTTATCGCCTCGATCACCGTGGCGAGCGTTCGTCCGAATTCGGTCATTGCGTATTCGCCCCGGGATGAAACTTCGGCGAAGACCATGCGGTTCCCGGAATCGGGCATGACTTCACCGCTCCCATGCCGCCATCAAGTCGATTTCCCCGCCTCGGTACCCCCATCGCCCCCCTCCGTCGCTTTCACCGAACGACACCGAAAGCGGTTTGTCGGTGCACTCCTCGCACACGCCGGAGAAATATTTGATGCGCCTGCTGGCGTCCTTAGACTGATGTGGAGGATTCACGGAGCGCGCGAAGACCTCGCGTCGCGCCACACGAACAGGAGATGCGAAATGCTCACGAAAATCGATACACACCATCACATCGTCCCGCCATCCTATGCAGCATGGCTGGAAAGTCGCGGCATCACGGCGGGGGGTCTTCCGATCCCGCACTGGAGCGAAGAAGGGGCGCTCGCTCTGATGGAAGCGGAGGGCACGGCAACGGGCATTTTCTCCGTATCGACGCCGGGGGTTCATCTGGGCGATGACATCGAGGCGCGCGAGAAAGCACGGGAGGTCAACGAATTCACTGCCGCCGTCGTCTCGCGACACCCCGGCCGCTTCGGGTTCTTCGCGACGCTGACGCTACCGGATGTCGAAGGCGCGATCGCGGAGGCGACCTATGCCATGGATACGCTCCGTGCGGACGGCGTGGTGCTGATCAGTAGCGTACGAGGCACGTACCTGGGTGACGAATCCTGGGCACCGCTGTTCGACGAGTTGAACCGCCGTCAGGCCGTCGTGTTCATTCACCCGGGCGATCTGCCCTGCGAGCCGGTGCCCGGGATCCCCCCGTATGCGGCAGACTTTCTGCTCGACACGACGCGCGCGGCGATCAACATTGCGAAAGCCGGCTGGCTCGAGCGCTTTCCTGACGTGAAATTCATCCTGTCGCACGCAGGCGGGTTTGTCCCCTACGCAGCACAGCGCATTGCGCGTGTCGTGTCGCCCGACAACAGCACCGAGGACGGCCTGGCGCGACTCAGGCGCTTTTACTTCGACACGGCGCTCTCGAGCAGCCCCTACGCGTTGCCGGCGTTGCTGGCGTTCGCCGATCCGTCCCGGATCACGTTCGGGAGCGATTGGCCGTATGCCAACAAGGACCGGTCGGTCGATTTCACCCGGATGCTCGAAACGTTTCCGCTGACGGACGCGCAGCGACACGCGATTTATCGCGGTAACGCGGAACGTCTGTTCCCGCGACTGGTGGCGGGGTAAGAAAAAGCAGGGGGCACCGGATGCCGGTGCCCCCCTGCTTTCTCGTGCGCGTCCACTTTGAGTCAGCAGCGGGTTCTTCTCCGCTGCCGTTCCTGCCATTCAGGTGTCGGCGCTCACGAACCTGCCCTTCGGTTGACCTGATCGCAACGTGCGATATTTGCCGAGCGAGACGAGCAGCGCGCTGGCGATGACCAGCACGATCGGCGCGAGCCGGAGCGGTAACGCATAGCTGCGATACAGGTCGAAGTAGCGGCCAGCCGCGAGGGGGCCCACGACTGCGCCGACACCGTAGCCCGCGAACGCGATGCCATAGTGGAGGCCAAAACGTTTCAGCCCCAGATAGGCCCGGACCAGATAGGACAGCAGGTCCCCCTCTGCTCCTATCGCGAGGCCGATGCAGGCGCACGCGAGCAGCACGGATGGCAGGGACGACGCGTTCATGAGCAGCAGGTACCCCAGCGCGCCGGCGAGCAGGAAGCCTGCGCCGACCAGCGGCGCATGAAGGTAATCGATCAGGACACCGGAAATCAGGCGCCCGATGAGTATTCCGACGCCGATCAGCGACGCGCAGTTCGCCGCAGCCACGGGTGACAAGCCGCGATCCGCCAACAGCACCGGCAAATGCGGATTGAGCGAGAGCGTCGCACTCGACGCGAGAAAAGCGACCACGACGATCGTGCCAAGCTTGACCGCCGAGAAGGTCTGCTCTGCGCCGGTGATGTCGCCAAAGCGATCGTCCCTTGGTGGCCGCGGCGCCACCTTTCGTTCCCTGATCAGCGCATAGGCAACGAGCGAGCCCGCGAGCGACACGCACGCGCTGATCTGGTACGCGTGGCGCCAGTGGAATGCGGCGATGAGGTGCTGGGTGACCGTGGGCGCGGCTGCCGTGCCCACACCGAGTCCGACCATGGCGCACCCCGTCGCGAGCCCGAGGCGCCGGTCGAACCACTGCGGAAGGATCGCAAGGTAGCCGAGTACCGACGTGGCGGCACCCGACACACCGATCACCAGCGATAGCGCAATCCAGGCGCCAATGGCGCCGCTCTGCAGCCCCATGCATGCCACCGCAAGACAGAACGCGATTGCCGAGACGAGAATCACGCGGCGCACGCCGAAACGATCCATCAGCATGCCGATGAACGGGCTCGCCGCGGCGAGCCCGCCCATTGACGCCGCGTAGGACATGGCCGCCTGTTCCCGCGTCCAATGGAATTCACGCAGCACGACGGGCGCAAATACGCCGGCAGTCGCATTGAATACCGGGGCATAACCCAAAGCCATGCCGATTGCGGCCCCGGCAACGATGGTGGCGAGTTGCAGCTTGCTGGGTCCACCGGCACCTCCGCCCTCTCCGGGTGCTGCGCTCATGTCCGACTCCTTGTGACGCTCGATGGGGTTGCCGGCGCGCGGCCATTTGGCCGGATACGCCGGATAACAGGCAAATACGAAGGCAAGCAGGCGGCGTTCGATTGTGCAAACGATGGCGGCAACACTGTGATCAACCGCCAGTAACAAGACTTGACGTATGCTCATGCGCACCGGACTGGACATCCGTGCCCTACCGGTTCTGTTGGGCGCAAGCCGTCAGAGACCGAACGGAACATACGCATTCCGCGACTCGAGCAACTCGATGAACCCGTCTTCCCCGAACGTGCCGAGCCCACTGCCCCGCTTGCAGGAAAGAGGCGTGGCACCCGCGACAACCGCGAGTGCCTGCCGCTTAATTTTGCAGAAAGTCGAGCACCATGCGATTGAATGCGTCCGCATGCTCCCACTGCGCCCAGTGCCCGCATCGCCCGAATACATGCAGGTGAGCATTCGGCATGCCCCACACGAGCCGCAGGCCCACATCCATCGGCACGAAACGATCGTCGCGCCCCCAGATCACGAGCGCCGGCGACTTGATCTCGTTCAACCGGTGACCATAGTCCGGGAACTGCTTCGGATTGGCCGCCAGGCTTTTCACGAAGTTCTCGAGATGGTCCCGCCGCGCAAGCATGTTCTCGAGCCGCGTCTGCATCAGCTCTTCCGTCATCGTGCTCGCATCGTAGACGAAGACGTTGAGCATCTTCTGCAGGTTCTCGAGCGTTGGCTCGCGATACAGCCCCTGCAGCAGCTTGATGCCTTCGGTCGGCATCGGCACGAACTGGCTCGGCCCGCCCGTGCCGCCGCCCATCAGCACCAGCTTGCCGACGCGCTCCGGAAACGACAGCGCGAATGCCACCGCGCTATGCCCGCCCATCGAATTGCCGACGAGATGTGCGCGTTCGATGCCGAGCGTATCCAGTACGCCCTTCAGCACGCGCGCGTTGAGGTCGGAGCGCGAGCCGGTACAGACGATCGAATCGCTCTTGCCCCAGCCGGGGCAGTCGACGAGGATCACGCGGTAGCCCGCGTCAGCGAACGCGTCCACGTTGCGATAGAAGTTGGCCCAGCCGCTCGCGCCCGGGCCGGAACCGTGCAGCAGCACCAGCGTTTCCGACCCTGCGCCGGTGTCGTTGTAGTGCACCCGCAGTTCCGTGCCGCCTTCCATCACGTTCACGAACTTGCTGGTTGCGGCTTCTGTATGAATCACGTTGTCAGTCATGTCGATGTCCTTCGTCAGATCGATTCGGTTCCAAGTGAGTGCGAGCCGTTGGCCGGCTCGCGCGGAGATTTCGCGACCACGGCGAGCGCGCCGAGCGCCGCGATCACGATGAGCGGAATGCTCGAGATCACGAGCATCGACGCGCTCTGGCCCAACGCAAGCATTTGCCCGGCGATCAGCGGGCCGACCATCGAACCCACACGGCCGACGGCCACCGCCGCGCCGACGCCCGTGCCGCGCATGCGCGTCGGATACGTTGCACCGGCGAGCGCATACAGCACCGATTGCGCGCCGACGAGAAACAACCCCGCCAGCAGGCCGCCCCATGCCATCGACACGCTGCCCGTCGCGCTGGCGAGCGCCAGCAACGCAGCGGCGATGCCCGCATACATGCCGACCACGACCGGCCGCTTGCCAATGCGATCCATCAGCCCTGCGATCACGATCGCGCCGACGCCGCCGCCGATGTTGAACATCATCTGCACGATGCTGGCCTGTACCGGCGTGAGGCCGCGCGAGAGCACCATCGACGGCAACCAGTTCATCAGGAAATACAGCACGATCAGCGTTCCCAGGTAGCTGATCCACAGCGCGATGGTCGTCACCGCACGTCCGTCGCTGAACAGCGCGCGCACGATGCCGTCCTTCGACTCCCGGGCCGCACCCAGGCTCGCCGCGACGAAGTGCGTCGACTCCTTCAGGAACAGCGCCAGCAGCGGCAAGGTCAGCAGCGGCCCGATCCCGCCGACATAGAAGATGTGCCGCCAGCCCTCGGCGCCCGGGCTGACGATGCCGATCACGGCCGCGAGCGCCGCACCGAACGGCATGCCGCAATACATCGCGCCGACCGCCGTGCTGCGGTGTCCGGGCGCTGCCGCTTCCGCGCACAGCGCGATCAGGTTCGGCATCGCCGCGCCGAGACCGAGGCCCGTGAGAAAGCGCGCGACGAGCAGGCTCTGCAGGCCCCACACCTGGGTTGTTGCAGTCGAAAATAGCCCGAACAGCGCGACCGACATCATCAGCACGCGCTTGCGGCCGATGCGGTCCGCGAGCCTGCCGCCGATCGCCGCGCCCGGCAACAGGCCGAGCGCGCCGATGCCGAATGCCCAGCCGAGCTGCGCGACCGCGAGATGAAACTCGCGTGCCATGCGCGGCGCGGCAATGCCGGTGGATTGCAGGTCGAGCCCTTCGAGGAGCGCAACTGCGAGGCACAGGCCGATGGTGATGGCACCGCCTGCGCGCGGAGGGGAAGCCGTTGACGTTTTCATTGATGTCTCCAGGTTGAACGATGCAGCGCTCTTCATGGCGCGTGGCATGACTGATGGTTCAGGCGCGTGCTTCGCGCTTCTTCAGATCGAGCGCGACGTCGACGATCATGTCTTCCTGACCGCCCACCATGCGTCGCTTGCCCAGCTCGACGAGAATGTCGACGGCTTTCAGGCCGTACTTGTTCGCCGCGATTTCGGCATGCCGCAGGAAGCTCGAATACACGCCCGCATAGCCGAGCGCGAGCGTTTCGCGGTCCACGCGCACCGGCCGGTCCTGCAACGGGCGCACGATATCGTCGGCCGCATCGAGCAGGCGATGGAGATCGGTGCCGTGATGCCAGCCAAGACGCTCGGCCGCCGCGATGAACACTTCGAGCGGGGCATTGCCCGCGCCCGCCCCCATGCCCGCCAGACTCGCATCGATGCGGTCGCATCCCGCCTCGACCGCAACGATCGAGTTGGCTACGCCCAAGCTCAGGTTGTGATGGGCGTGCATGCCGGTTTGAGTCTCGGGGCGCAGCACCGCCTTGAGCGCCCGGAAGCGCGCACGGATGTCGTTCATGTTCATCGCGCCGCCGGAATCGACCACGTACACGCAGGTCGCGCCGTAGCTTTCCATCTTCTTCGCTTCGATCGCGAGGTTGTCGGGCGTGGTCATGTGGCTCATCATCAGAAAGCCGACAGTGTCCATGCCGAGGCTGCGCGCATACTCGATGTGCTGCTTCGAAATGTCCGCTTCCGTGCAATGGGTCGCGACACGGACGACACGCGCCCCCGCGTCGTACGCGGCCTTCAGATCATGAATCGTGCCGATGCCGGGCAACAGCAGCGTCGCGATTGTTGCGTGCTTCACCACGTCGGCGACCGCCTCGATCCATTCCAGGTCGCTGTGCGCGCCGAAGCCGTAGTTGAAGCTCGAACCCTGCAGGCCATCGCCATGCGCGACCTCGATACTGTCGACCTTCGCCTCGTCCAGCGCACGGGCGATGTCCTGCACGTTCTGAATCGAATACTGATGACGGATCGCGTGCATGCCGTCGCGCAGCGTCACGTCGGAGATATAGAGTTTCTTGTCCATGATCGGGTGCTCCTTGCGTCAGGCGTTCACGAACGACGCGGCCATGCGCTCGGCCGTTGCCAGCGCGGCGGACGTCATGATGTCGAGATTGCCCGCGTAGGCCGGCAAGTAATGTGCCGCGCCTTCCACTTCGATGAAGATCGAGGTCTTGAGTCCGCTGAAATGGCCGAGTCCGGGGATATGCAATGGCGCAGCGGCGTGGATGTCGTCGAACTGCACGGATTGCTTCAAGCGATAGCCGGGCACATAGGCCTGGACCGCAGCGGCCATCTGGCTGACCGACGTTTCGATCAGCGAACGGTCTGCCGCTTCGGACAGCACATAGACCGTGTCGCGCATCATGAGCGGCGGCTCGGCCGGATTGAGCACGATGATTGCCTTGCCCTTGCCGGCGCCGCCGACCGCTTCAATCGCCTTCGACGTCGTCTCCGTGAATTCGTCGATGTTGGCGCGCGTGCCGGGCCCCGCCGACTTGCTGCTGATCGATGCGACGATCTCCGCGTAATGCACCTTTGCGACCCGCGACACGGCGGCGACCATCGGGATCGTCGCCTGTCCGCCGCACGTGACCATGTTCACGTTCGGCGCATCGAGATGCGCGTCGAGGTTCACCACCGGCACGCAGTACGGGCCGATGGCAGCGGGCGTCAGGTCGATCATGCGGATGCCGGGCTTGAGCGTGCGCAGGAACGCGTCGTTCTTCACATGCGCGCCGGCGGACGTCGCGTCGAACACGAAGTCGATTTCGTCGAACACGGGCAGGCGCGCGAGCCCTTCCACGCCTTCATGCGTGGTCGCCACGCCGAGCCTCACGGCCCGCGCGAGGCCGTCCGAGGCCGGGTCGATGCCAACCATCGCCGCGACCTCGAGATGCTTGCTCCGACGCATGATCTTGATCATCAGGTCGGTGCCGATGTTGCCGGATCCGATGATCGCGACTTTGCACCGGGTGTTGTCTGTTGCCATGGAAATGTCTCCGTCCGTCATTCGCTGAAACTGGCGCGCACACTGCCGAGCCCTTCGATGTGCGCCGTATAGATGCCGGCCGCCTTCACCGCGACCATCGGGCCAAGCGCGCCCGTCAGCACGATGTCGCCCGCGCGCAGCGGCGTGCCGAGTCGAACCATCCGGTCCGCGAGCCACGCCGCCGCATTCAGCGGATTGCCGAGGCACGCGCCGCCATTGCCGCGTGACAGGACTTCGCCGTCCTGCGTGAGCGTCATCGCGCACGCGGCCAGGTCGATATCGCGCAGCAGGACCGGGCGGCTGCCGAGCACGAACAGCGCGCTCGACGCGTTGTCCGCAACGGTGTCGAAAAACCGGATGTCCCAATCGCGGATGCGACTGTCGACGACCTCGATCGCGGCCACCGCATACGCGATCGCGGAGATCAGATCCGCGAACGTGTGTTTCTCGGCGGTCAGGTCGCGTTCGAGCACCAGCGCGATCTCCGCTTCGACCTTCGGCTGGATCAACGACGCGAGCGGCATCGGCTGGCTGTCGCCGTAAGCCATCGACGCAAACAACGCGCCGAAGTCCGGCTGATCGACGCCAAGTTGCTTCTGCACCGCGGGCGAGGTCAGGCCGATCTTCCTGCCGACGACCCGCTCGCCGTTCGTCATGCGCAAGTCGTTGTTGATCTGCTGGATCGCGTAGGCGAGCGTCGCGTCGCCTTCGGGACACGTCTCGCGCAATGGCGCGATCGTCCGGCGCGAGGCCTGCGCTTCACGCAGGCGCGCGGCCATCGAAACAATGCTGCTGTCATCCGACATGGTTTTATCTCCTGGAAAGGGCCCGTTCTCGCGCGTGCATCGCGCCGAAGCCCGCGATCCATTCCGGAATCGCGCGGTAGTAATCGATCGATGCCGCGTAAGGGCCGCTCGCTGCGAGCGCACCGAATGCGGCGATCCACGTGCGGATCTCGTGCGCGGACTTGCCCGCCTCACGCGTGATTGCTTCGTTCGTGAGGCCATCGGCGGCGGTAAGTTCACCGCGCTCGAGCAGTTCGAGGAACATGCGGTCCCATGCTGGATTGAGCGGATGCAGGCGGCTGTCGCCCGCCGCGAATGCCCTGGCCGCCGCGACGGTGCGGGATTGCCGCGCATCGCGCGACGCCGGCGACGGGTCGCGGCCCGCGATCAACCGTTCCGCGACGACATCGTCCGCGCCCGCGATTTCCGGCACCGGCGGCTCATGCGAGATACCGCCCGAGCCGATCAGCAACACGCGCCGGTTCAGGCGCGCGACGGCACGGCCCATCGCATCGCCGAGCAGTCGCGCGCGGCGGCACGACGCCATCGGCGGCGCAACCGAGTTGATGAAGACCGGCACCACCGGATAGCGGTCGATACCGCCGGTGAGTACCTCGAGCGCCTGCGCGCAGCCGTGATCGACCTGCATGCGATACGACACGGCGACGTCGACATCACTTGCGAGCGTGGCATCGGCGAGCGCGAGCGCCACCTCGCGCGCAACGGGCAACGGGCCGGCCGCGCTGCCGAAATCGCCGATGGCCGTCGCCCCCACGCCGATGCAGAACTGCGGCATCACGTCGTAGAAAAATCCGTTGTAGTGATCCGGCGCGAACACAATCACCAGCTCCGGATCGAACGCGTCGACCCGCTCGCGCGCCGCGCGCTGCACCTTTTCGACTTCCGCGACGACGGCCGGCTCGGGATCGAAATAGCCGCGCAGCGGCGTGTGCGACATGCATTCGAGATGGATCGGCATCTCAGGCCCCTACCAGGTCGGCGGCATGCGCGAATGTCGCGTCGTGGGTCGTCGCATCCGTGGTCATCGGAAGCGACAGCTTTTGTGCGAGCTGCGACACACAATCCGACACGCATTGCGGCGAGCACATGCCCGCCACGAAACGGTCCGGCCGCAATAGCACGACCGATTCCGGCACGCGCGCGAACCAGTCGCGCAGGCGCGAATCGACATCGCCGATGGCGATCACGTCGTCGGGCACGTCATCGTGGAAGGCGAGTTGCGGGTCGGGCTTCGCGAGCACGAAGCATCCGCCCAGCGCGCGCCAGATGCGGCGCGCCTCGGGCGTCAGGCCGAAGGTCGGGTCCGTGCCCCAGCCCACGATCGCGAAGCGGTTGCCGATCGCATCGTCGAGCCGGACGATGCTGCCGTCCGCGAGACGCGCGCGCGGCTGGATGAACATGCGGCCGACGGGGGTGCCCGCCTGCGCATCACGGCCATGCACCAGCCGCCCGATCAGGGATTCGCGCTTCTCGCTCATCAGGCCGACCAGCCGCCCGAACGCGCCGTGCCCGCGCTTCGCGATCAGGCGCGCGAGCAGGCCGTCGGACCGCGCGCGTCGCGCCAGCAGCACGACGCCTTCTTCATAGCGTGGCATCGGCTTGAAGCGCATTTCGACGAAGTAGCGCTTCAAGGAAGGCAGCATGTCGAAACAGCGCACAAACGCGTCGCGCACTTTCGATCCGAAGAAGCTCGTCGGCGCGAAGATATCGCCTGCGACTTCCGAGAGGTGGATCATCGAGCGCGCGTGGGCGCGCCGCTCAATCGTGTAGGTATCGAGCAGCGCGTCGTGCGCCGTGCCTTTCACGACCATCGCGAGCTTCCAGCCGAGATTGCTCGCGTCGCGAATGCCGCTGTTGTAACCCTGCCCCTGCCACACCGGCATGATGTGCGCGGCGTCCCCCGCGAGCAGGATGCGCTTCACGCGGAACGTGCGCGCGAGCCGCGCGTTGTGCGTATAGACCCGCTGACGAATGTAGTCGACCTTGTCGGGATCGTCGACGACCCCGCGCACCAACGCCGCCATGTTCTCCGGCTTCGACAGTTCCGCCTCCGTCTCGCCGGGCATCACCATGAATTCGAAGCGCCGGATGCCGTGCGGCAGCGCCGCCGACACGTAGGGACGACGCGCGTCGCAATGCAGATAGATATGCGGAGAGCCGATCGGATCGTTGCGCACGTCGATCACGATCCATTGATTCGGCTTCGTGCGGCCTTCGAACGGCACGTCGAGCGTGCGGCGCACCAGGCTGTTGCCGCCGTCCGCGCCGACCATGTACGCGGCGCGGATCGTCGTCTTCACACCGTGCGCGTCGGTCGCGTCGATCGTCACCCCCTCCTCGTCCTGCGCGAAGCTGTCGACGCCGTGGCCAAGCAGCGTCGACACATGGTCGAAACGCGCGAGACCGCGGTACAGGATCTGATCGGCGAGCGGCTGGATGAACGCATTGCGGCGCGGCCAGCCGAACTCGTCGGTGCGCGGCTCGATCGACGCGAAGCACTTCCCTTTCAGCGTGAAGCGCATCCAGTGATTCGGCGTGGTGTGCGGCAGCAGCGCGTCGACCAGGCCGACCGACTGGAACACCCGCAGTGCTTCGTCGTCGAGGCCGATGGCGCGCGGATAGTCGATGATCTGCGCGAGCTTCTCGATCACGACAACGCGCACGCCCTGCAGACCGAGCATGTTCGCGATCATCAGGCCGACCGGGCCTGCGCCGATGATGGCGACATCGGCGTCGATCGAACGATGTGTCGTTTCGTGAGGATGAGCGCGGCCGTTGCCGGCCGCCGGTTCAAAGGCGGGGCGCATGCTTGTCTCCTGACTGGGCTTGTCCGATGTGCTGAACCGGCGAGGCACCTGGCTCCCGGTCGTTCAGCTTATGAATGCAGTTTATGGACCGCCGAAAACGCCCTCAACAAAATCTCCAGAATGTGCATAGAATGCACATGATTGATTTCAATGGGATTTTCGACGTGACGACCTACACGAACGTGCGTGGACTGGCGCGCGGCCTTCAGGTGTTGCGCGCGCTGAATGCGATGGAAGACGGACGCGCAACGAGTCAACAGATCGCCGATCTGACCGGCCTGCATCGCACCACGGTGCGCCGTCTGCTCGAAACGTTGATGGAGGAAGGGTTCGTGCGCCGCAGCCCATCGGACGACAGCTTCCGGCTGACGCTCGCCGTGCGTGCGTTGAGCGAGGGATTCACCGATACCGAGCGCATCGCGACCGTGGCGCCGCCGATCATGGGGCAGCTACTGCAGCGCGTGGCGTGGCCATCCGATCTGACGACGCCCGATGGCGACGCGATGATCATCCGCGAGACGACGCATCGCTTCAGCCGACTGTCGTTTCATCGCGCGATGGTCGGGCGGCGTTTGCCGATCTTGCTGACGGCGGCGGGCCGCGCCTACTTCGCAATGTGCCCCGACGAGGAGCGCGAGGACATTCTGGAACTGTTGCGCTCCGGCGCGGGCGGCGAGGAGCAACAGGCGTTCGCGCGAAACGATGCGCTCGTGCGCAAGCTGATCCGGCGGGTGCGCGAGGATGGTTTCGGATCGAATCACGGCGACTGGGCCGCGCAGGCGAAAATCGGTGCGGTGGCGGTCGCGATCAACGCGGACGAGCGCGTGATCGCGAGCCTCAATATTGTCTTCCTGTCACGCGCGGTCAGTCTCGCAGACGCCACGCGCCGTTATGTGCCCGAGTTGCAGAAAACGGCGCTGGAAATTGCCGCGGCATTGAAGCAGGAACCCGGGACTCAACCGCATCCATCGGCCTAAACGAATCCACGGCCCCCATCCTCACTGGGGCCGCAACATCCGCTGAATGATTGTCCGCAGCATCGCGCGATGCGCGCGCGGCTTGAACCCCGGCTCGAACACGACGCGGCAAACCGCCCCTTCCGCCAGCGCGAGCACCCACGTCGCGACGAGATCCGGCTTCAGGCTTCCGTCGATCGTCCCCTGCGTCACGCCGCGCTTGATCAGCGCGGCCATCCGCCCCTTCACCTGCGCCTCGTTGGCCGCGAACAGCGCGGCCACATCGGGATTGCGCGTCGCCTCGGCAGCGGTCTCGATGCTGATCCGCGCATAGACGGGATCGCTCGACCGTTCCATCAACGCCAGCGCGATTTCCTCGATTGCGGCCAGCGCGTCGGCGGCGTCCGCATGCCGCGCGAACAATTCGGCCATCTCGCGCTGGTCGTCCTGCGCGATCGCCTCGATGATCGCCGCCTTCGTCGGGAAGTAGTGAAACAGGTTGCCGGGGCTCATCCCGGCCGCCTTGCAGATCGCGGCCGTGGACGTCGCATGGAAGCCGTCGCGCGCAAAACAGCCGATCGCGGCGTCCAGGATCTGGCGCCGCTTCGCTTCCACTCTTTCAGGATCGATCTTTCTCAACGGGAATTCCGGGCTCGACGATGGCTCTAATATTTATTAGACTGATTAGTCGATCTATTATCATGGCGATGCACCACAGGCGTCAAGGCACCGTGCCCATGCACGGGGCGCCTGCGGCATGCGCTTAGACAACCAGAGAGAGGGCCAATGAAGCGCATCGCCGTTGCCGGCATCGCAGTCGTCCTGTTCGCATGCGTCGCGGCCGGCGCGCTCGCGCTGCGCGGCCTGTCCGATTTCGAACTGAAGGGCGCGAACGTGTCGACGCTCGCGTTCCACGCGGGCGGCGCCGACCTCGTCGGCACGCTCGCGCTGCCGGCGCACGCGCCCGAAGCGCCGATCGTGCTACTCGTCCACGGCGACGGGCCGCGCACACGCTTCGCGGACGACGCGATGCTGCCCCTCGTCAACAGCCTGCTCGACGCCGGTATCGGCGTATTCGCGTGGGACAAGCAAGGCACCGGCCGCAGCGGCGGCGACTGGCTCGCGCAATCGATGCAGGACCGCGCGAACGAGACGATCGCCGCGATGGCGCGCGTGCGCGCCGTCGCCGGCCCCGCACACAAGGTCGGCCTGCTCGGTTTCTCGCAGGGCGGCTGGGTCGTTCCGCGCGTGGCGAACGCAGTCCAGCCGGCGTTCTCGGTGATCGTCGGCGGCGCCGTCAGCTGGCGCCGACAAGGCACCTACCTGACCCGGCAGCAACTCCTGGCAACCGGCCTGCAGCCGGATCGAATCGATGCGACACTGGCCGCCGAGCGACGCGAGAACGACGCCATCTTCGTCCGGGCGGACGTGCCGGCCGATCCGGCCCGCCGCCCGGACATCGAGCCGCGCCGTTTCGGCTTCATCGCGCGCAACTACTCGGAAGACGCGTCACAGGCGCTTGCGACGATGCAGGGGCCCGTGCTGGCCGTGTGGGGCGCGCTGGACCGCAATGTCGATCCGGTCGACGAAGCGAGCACCTACGCGCAAGCGTTCGCGAACCGACCCGACCGGCGCGTCGTCGTGGTGCCCGCGGCGACGCATGCATTGCTGCGCGCCGGGTGGTTCGACTACCAGCTCGAGTCCGACTGGCCGAAGTGGAAGGCGTGGCTGTACATGGCGCTCGGGCGCCACGCGTATGCGCCGGGTACGCTCGGCCCGATCGAAGCGTGGATCCGGTCGCAGTGAATACGTGTGCAACCCGGCGCCGCCTCGGCGGGCGCCGCGCATGAAACAGGCATCAGGCAATACCGGTCACGCCAACCCGCGTGGCCGCACCAAGGAGAAGTCTCAATGTATTCGTGGTTCGAACGTCGCCTGCCGACCTTCCCGCTCGAAGATCCCGTCACGCCGCCGAAGGGATTCTTCTCGTTCGTCTGGGCATGCACGAAAGGCGCACGCGGCTGGATCCTGCTGATCGCGCTGACGTCGGCCGCGCTGGCCGCGTACGAAGCCGCGCTGTTCGCGATGATGGGGCACGTGGTCGACTGGCTGTCGACGTCGACGCCGGCGGAATTCGGCGGCCGCCACTTCGGCACGCTCGCCGGCTTCGCGGCGATCCTCGCGGGCAGCGCGCTGCTGATCGCGCTGCACACGATGGTCAAGCACCAGGTGCTCGCGATCAACTTCCCGATGCGGCTGCGCTGGCTGTTTCACCGGCTGATGCTCGACCAGAGCCTGTCCTTCTACGCGAACGAATTCGCGGGCCGCGTGACGACCAAGATCATGCAGACCGCACTCGCGGTGCGCGACGCGCTGTTCATGTCGGTCGACGTCGTGATCGGCGTCACCGCCTACCTGATCGGCATCCTCGTGCTGGCGGCAAGCTTCGACTGGCGGCTGATGATTCCGCTCGTGCTGTGGGCGCTCGGCTACGGCGCCGCGTGCGCGTATTTCGTGCCGCGCCTGGGCGCCGTCGGCAGCCGGCAGGCCGACGCACGCGCGCTGATGACGGGCCGCATCACCGACGCGTATTCGAACATCACGACCGTCAAGCTGTTTTCGCACACGCGGCGGGAAGCCGACCATGCACGACGCGCGATGGAAGCGTTCAAGGCGACCGGCGACGCGCAGATGCGCCTCGTCAGCGCGTTCGAGATCGTCAACCACCTGCTGTCGACGCTGCTGCTGGTCGGCTCGGCCGGGCTCGCGCTCTATCTGTGGATGCACGGCGAGGCGACCGCGGGCGTCGTCGCGGCCGTGATCGCGATGGCGCTGCGCCTGTCGAGCTACTCGCACTGGATCATGTGGGAAATGACCGAGCTGTTCGAGAACGTCGGCACGATCCAGGACGGCATCAACACGCTGACGAAGGTACGCAGCGTGGTCGACGCGCCCGATGCGAAGGCGCTCGTCGTGCAGCGCGGCGGGATCGTGTTCGACAACGTGCAGTTCGCACACGAGGACAACGACCGCACGGTGTTCGACGGGCTGAACCTGACGATCCGGCCGGGCGAGCGGATCGGCCTGATCGGCCGCTCTGGCGCCGGCAAGTCGACGCTCGTGAACCTGCTGCTGCGCTTTTACGACGTGAACGGCGGCACGATCCGGATCGACGGGCAGGACATCGCGCACGTGACGCAGGACAGCCTGCGCAGCGCGATCGGGATGGTCACGCAGGACACGTCGCTGCTGCACCGCACGATGCGCGAGAACCTGCTGTACGGGCGGCCCGACGCGACCGAGCGCGAGATGCAGGAGGCGGCCGCGCGGGCCGAAGCGACCGAGTTCATCGACCGGCTGCGCGACCGCCACGGGCGCAGCGGCTACGACGTCGAGGTCGGCGAGCGCGGCGTGAAGCTGTCGGGCGGCCAGCGGCAGCGTGTCGCGATCGCGCGCGTGATGCTCAAGGACGCACCGATTCTCGTGCTCGACGAGGCGACCAGCGCGCTCGATTCCGAAGTCGAAGTCGCGATCCAGCGCAGCCTCGACACGCTGATGCGCGACAAGACGGTGATCGCGATCGCGCACCGGCTGTCGACGATCGCCGCGATGGACCGGCTGATCGTGCTCGACGAAGGGCGCATCGTCGAGGAAGGCACGCACCAGCAGCTGCTGAACGCCGGCGGCATCTATGCGGCGCTGTGGGCGCACCAGAGCGGCGGGTTCCTCGGCGAAACCGAGGAAGCGGTACAGTAGGCGCGGCACCTTCGTGCAAGCGTGCCGCGCGCCCGACGTTACAGCCGCACGATCGTCGATTTCAGCTCGGTGTACTTGTCGAGCGCATGCAGCGACTTGTCGCGGCCGTTGCCCGACAGCTTGTAACCGCCGAACGGAAAGTTCATGTCGTCGCTGCCGTCGCCGTAGCAGTTGACCCACACGGTGCCCGCGCGCAAGCGCCGCGCGACGCCGTGCGCGGTCGACAGATCGGCCGACCAGACGGCCGCCGCGAGCCCGTACTCGGTGTCGTTGGCAATGCGCACGGCTTCGTCGACATCGTCGAACGCGATCACCGACAGCACGGGCCCGAAGATCTCCTCCCGCGCAATCTTCGCATCGGGCTTCACCTCGAACACCGTCGGCTCGACATAGAACCCGCCCGTCTCCTCGCGCACGCGCGCGCCGCCCGTCACGAGGCGGCCTTCGTCGCGCCCGAGATCGATGTAGCCCATCACGCGATCGAGCTGCGTGCGATCGACGATCGCGCCCATCGTCACCGCAGGATCGAGCGGATGCCCGGGCGCGAAGCGACGCGACGCATCGACCAGCTTCGCAACGAAGGCGTCGTTGATGTCGCGATGCACGAGCAGGCGCGAGCCGGCCGTGCACACTTCGCCCATGTTGAAGAAGATCGCATCGGCGGCCGCCTGTGCGGCGCGGTCGAGATCGGGACAATCGGGCAGCACGATGTTCGGCGACTTGCCGCCGAGTTCGAGCCACACGCGTTTCAGGTTCGATTGCGCGGCGCACGCCATGATCTGCTGCCCGGTGCGCGTCGACCCCGTGAACGCGATGCAGTCGACGTCGCGATGCAGCGCCAGCGCCCTGCCCGGCTCCGCACCGCCCGGCACGACGTTGAATACGCCCGCCGGCATACCGGCGTCGCTCGCGAGCTGCGCGACGCGGATCGCGGTCAGCGGCGATTTCTCCGACGGCTTGAGCACCACGCTGTTGCCTGCCGCGAGCGCCGGCGCGAACTTCCATGCGGCCATCAGCAGCGGGAAATTCCACGGCACGACCGCTGCGACGACGCCAATCGGCTCGCGCGTGACGAGCCCGAGCAGATGGTGATCGGCCGGCGCAACTTCGCCGCCGATCTTGTCGATTGCTTCCGCGTACCAGTCGACGCAATGCGCGGCGGCCGGGATGTCGATCGCCGTGGTATCGGCGACCGGCTTGCCGGTGTCGAGCGTCTCGAGCAATGCGAGCTCGTCCGCGTGCTCGCGCATCAGTGCCGCCCAGCGCTGCAGCACGGCCTTGCGGGCGCGCGGATTCATGCCGGCCCACACCTGCGCATCGAACGCGCGGCGTGCAGCGGCGACCGCGTGGTCGACGTCGTCGGTGCCGCAATCGGCCACATGCGCGAGCACGCACCCGTCGATCGGGCTCACACAGGCGAAGGTCGCGCCGGCATGTGCGTCGCGCGCCTCGCCGTCGATGAATGCGCGCCCTTCGATCCGCAGCAGGGCCGCGCGGGCCTGCCAGTCTTCGAATGTCGGTTGAGTCATGCGTTTCCCCGTGAAAAGTGGCGCATCACGATCCGCGAACCGGATCGATCGGCGTGAAGATGCCCGCGCGCGCCTCGATCGCTTCGCCCGCGGCGAGACACAGCGCCTCCTGGAAGCGCCCGGCGACGAGTTGCACGCCGGTCGGCACGCCGTCGCGGATGCCGGTCGGCACCGACAGGCCCGGCAGGCCGAGCAGCGCGGTTGCAAGCAGCGGCCCCTGCCGGTCGACGATCCCGCGCATCGCGGCGTCGCCCTGCAAGTCGGCGTCGATCGCGAACGGCCGCGCGCACGACACGGGCATCAAGAGCAACGGATAGCGTGCGAAGAACTGCTGCCAGTCGCGCAGCAGCGCGGTGCGCCGCGCAAGGCCGTTCATGTAGCCGGCCAGGTCCAGCGGCGCGGCCAGATTGCGCTGGCTCGCGAACGCGGTGCGGATCGCCGCGTCGCCGTGCTGCATGATCACGTCGCCGAGCCCGCTGCGCGCCTCGTTGGTCACCAGGTCGAGCCACAGTTCGCACGCTTCGGCGAACCGCGGCGGCGTCGCTTCCTCGACGATGCAGCCGGCGTCTTCGAGCCAGCGCGCGGCCTGCCGGATCGCGTCGACGACCGCCGGGTCGGTCGGCACGCCGGGCAGTTCGGCACACACGGCCACGCGCGCGGGGAATGCAGCCTCGCGCGCAGCCGGCGCGACCGGCATCCACCATGCGTCGCGTGCGTCGCCGGCCGACATCGCGTCGAGCGCAAGACGCAGATCGCCGACCGTCCGCGCGAGCGGCCCCTGCACCGACGCGAGTTGCACCGCGAGCGTGCGATCCTTCGACTGCGTCGGGTTGTACGCCGGCACGCGCCCGGTACTCGGCCGCAGCCCCGCGACACCGCACGCGTAGGCCGGGTAGCGGATCGAGCCGCCGAGGTCGTTGCCGTGCGCGATCGCGCCGATGCCGGCAGCCACCGCCGCGGCCGCGCCGCCACTGGAGCCGCCCGGCGTCAGCGATGCATCCCACGGATTCGACGTGCGGCCGTGCAATTCGTTGTCGGTGAACCAGCGGTACGAAAACGCCGGCGCATTGCTGCGCCCGATCACGATCGCACCGGCCTTGCGCAGGTTCGCGGTCACCGGGCTGTCTTCCTGCGCGATCAGGTCGGAGAACGCGCGCACGCCGTTGGTCGTCGCGTGTCCGGCCGTATCGACGTTGATCTTCACGGTCACCGGCACGCCGTGCAGCGGGCCGAGCGGCGCGCCGCGCGCGATCGCGACATCCGCCTCCGACGCCGCCTGCAGCGCGCTGTCGGCCATCACGTCGACGATCGCGTTGATGACGGGGTTCACCTGCTCGAGCCGCTGCAGGCAACTGCGTGTGAGTTCCGTTGCCGACACGTCGCGCCGCGCGACATGCGCGGCCATTTCTGCTGCGCTGAGACGCCACAATTCCTGGGTCATGGGTTGCTCCTCGTTGATCTCGCTGATTGGATTGACTCGGCCGCGTCACGCGCCCGGCTGCGCAGCCTGGGGTGCGTGCGATGCGTAGATCTTGCGGCACGTTTCGACGACTTCCCACGTGCCGCGAAAGCCCGGCGGAATCACGAAGCGGTCGCCGGCGCGCAGCACGCGTTCGCGGCCGTCCGCGTCGCGCACGATCGCGACACCGCTCAGCATCTCGCAGTACTCCGACTCGTCGTATTCGATCGTCCAGCGGCCGGGCGTGCATGCCCAGATCCCGCAACTGAACTGCCCGCACGGGCTGATGTAGTGATGCGACAGCGTCTGCATCGGGTTGCCGTCGAGCAGCAGCCCGCTCGGCACGCGGCTCTGCGTGAGCTTCGCCGGCGCTCGCATCAGGTCGACGAGATGGGTGATGTCGGTCATGGTTGCCTCCAGGGTGTGAGTGTTCAGAAACGTCGCGGGTCCGCGCGACCTGGCGAGCCGGCCAGCGCGGGTCAAAGCAGGTCCATGGCCCGGTGCCACGTCATCGCGAGCGCCAGCATCGGCGTGCGCAGCACGCGCCCCCCCGGGAAATCGCGATGCCGAATCCGGCCGAACAGGTCGAAGCGCGCGGCCTGCGCATCGATCGCTTCCGCGATCAGCCGGCCGGCCAGGCCCGTCACGTTGACGCCGTGCCCGGAGAAGCCCTGCGCGAAATACACGGTCGGTTCGAGCCGGCCGAAATGCGGCGCGCGATTCATCGTCGCGTCGATCAGGCCGCCCCACGCGTAGTCGATCCGCACGTCGGCAAGCTGCGGGAACGTCTTCAGCATGTCGCGCCGCATCGCGGCCGCGAGGTCGCGCGGCGTGTTCGTCGAGCTGCTGGCCTTGCCGCCCCACAGCAGCCGGCGGTCGCGCGTGAGCCGGAAATAGTCGAGCGCCGAATTGCAGTCGCTGATCGCCGCGTCGGCCGGCATCGTCTGCGCCGCACGCGCGTCGCCGAGCGGCTCCGTGGCAACCAAGTAGGTTGCGACGGGGATGATCTTGCGCGCGACCGACGGCGCCAGCTGCCCGAGATACGCGTTGCAGGCCAGCACGACATAGCGGGCATCCACGTGCCCGCGCGCGCACCGGACGCGGTGGTAAGGCGCGGCGCGATCGAGCGCGAGCGCGGGCGTGTCCTCGTGGATCGTCACGCCGGCTTCGCGTGCCGCGCGCGCGAGGCCGAGCGTGTAGTTCAGCGGATGCAGGTGGCCGCTGCCTTCGTGACGCAGGCCGCCGACGTAACGGTCGGACGCGACGAAGTGCTGCATGTCGGCCCGCTCGACGATGTCGCAGTCGCGATAGCCGAAGCGGCTCGCCGCGGCGTCGCGCCACGCGCGCAGCGCGTCGAGATGGCGCGGCTTGTTCGCGGCGGTCAGGTAGCCGAAGGTCAGGTCGCAATCGATGCCGTGCCGTTCGACCCGCTGCCTGACGATGTCGACCGACTCCAGCCCCATCGCCCATATACGCCGCACGTCGTCCTCCCGCAGATGGGCTGAAAACGTATCGATGTCGCACGAGTAACCGGCGATCAACTGGCCGCCGTTGCGCCCGCTTGCGCCCCAGCCGATCTTCGAAGCCTCGACGAGCACGACCGAATGACCGCGCTCGGCAAGATCGAGCGCCGCCGACAGGCCCGTCAGCCCGCCGCCGATCACGCATACATCGGCGCTCACGGCCCCGTCGAGCGCCGGATTTCGCACGCGGTTGTTGACGGTCGCTGCATAGTACGACTGAACATGTTGCTGGTTCTTGAACTTGAGCATAGGTAAGACTCGCGATCGGCGTCGCGTCAGAACGCGTAGATGAGTTGGGTCGCGAGCAGGTCGTTCGACTTCGCATACGACCCGTCGTGACGCAGGAAAACCTTGTTGCTCGCCCAGTCGTGCCGGTATTCGACCTTCACCGTCACCTGCTGGGTCGGGTAGAACAGCAGGTCGAACGCCGCCGCCTGCCGCGTCGCGCCCTTGCATTCGAAGCCGACGCCGCCATTCGCCTTCGACTGCGCGAGGCAATCCGCGTCGATGCCGAAGCCGTTGTTCGGATCCATCCCGTTGCCGTTCAGGGCGATCGACGATCCGCCACCGCCGTTCTTCCGGTTCACGAGCAGGTCGTAGCGCAACGTCGCACCCATGCGTCCGACCACCGGCGCATTGAACTTGCGATGCGCGAGCAGCGACAGCCCGAACCATTGCGCGAGCCCGCCGTTGAATGCGCCGTGCTGCTGCTGGCCGTAGTCGAGTTCCGCGTTGTACTGCGCATCGGCCACCGTGTAGGTCGCATCGGCTTCACCGAAGAAGAACGCGCCGTACGCGCTCGGCGCATTGCCGCCCACGCCATAGCGCACGTTGCCGGTCGCCGGATCGACGGCGCTCATCAGCGTCTGGCGGCCGATGTTGATCGAGCCGCCGAGGTCGAGCGCGCTGCCGCGCATGTAGTCGATGCGCGCGGTGAACGTCGGCACCTTGTTGCTGGTCGTGATCGGATCGCCGAGCGCGTTGACGCCCGTCTGCGTGACCGCGCCCGCGCTGCGAAACTGCTCGTTGCCGACGAAGAACTTCCATGCCCAGTGGCCGTCCGCACTCTGGTAGTTGATGCCGGCGCCGATCGACGAGCCGGGATCGGAGAAGTCGTACAGCAGGTTGTGCGTGAGCGTGAGCATCTGGCTCGACTGCTGGTACTCATAGCCGCCGAAGCCGAGCACGAGCCCGCCGATGAACGAGGTCGTGCCCGACAACGGCACCGTGACGATTGCCGTGTTCACGATGTCGAGCCCGCTCGCGCCGCTGCCCGTCATCATCGACAGGCCCGCACCGCGGTTCGGCATCAGCGTGATTTCCGCGGACGGCGCGGTCGGGCCGACGCCGAAGGTCTTCTTGATGTCGAGGAACACGTCGCCGAACGTGCTGTTGTAATAGGTGTACGCGTTCTCATGATTCGCGAACTGGAACGACGACGTGCCGCCGCCGCGGTTGTACACGTAGGTCGGGTCGAGATAGCCCGTCACCGACAGCCCCGCGATCGGTCCCGTGCGCGCGGCATCGGTCAGCGAATCGACCTTCAGCTGCTGGTTCGCGACCTGCTGGCGGATTTCCGTCACGTCGTCGTTGGTCAGCGCGGCCAGCGCCTGCCCGTAGCCCGGCGCCGACGGGTCGGCGGCCGCTGCGGCGGAAATCGCATTCGACGCGACCGGTGCCGCCGCCGGCTTCGCGGCGAGCTGCGACTGCAGCGCGTTCATCTGCCGCTGCAGCACCGCGAGCTGTTGTTGCAGCGCCCTGATCTGGTCGGCGCTCGAGTTCGCGGCGGCGAGCCCCGGCAGCGCACCGGCGATCAGCGCGCAAAGCAGTTTCTTTTTCACGGAAAGTCTCCTTGTCGTCATTCACTTCACGGGATGCGGTGCGGGGGTATGCCGGGGCTGCGCGGGCGACGGGCGCGCAGGCGACAAGACGGAAGACGGAGCCGACGCATCGGGCGCGGACGCCGCATGCCACGCACGCGCGTCGCGCGCCTGCTTCCGTTCGCGGGCCAGCATCGCGCGGTTCACGACGACGACACCGATCGTCACGGCCGTGATGAACACCGTGGCCAGCGCATTCATCTCCGGATTCAACCCGAGCCGCACGCGCGAGAACACGACGAGCGGCAGTGTCGTCGAGCCGGGGCCGGACAGGAACGCGGACAGGATCACGTCGTCGATCGACACCGTAAACGCGAGCAGCCAGCCGGACACCAGCGCCTGCGCGATCAGCGGCAACGTGATCACGAAAAACACCTTCCATGGCCGCGCGCCGAGATCGAGTGCTGCCTCCTCGATCGAGCGGTCGAGTTCCTTCACGCGCGATTGCACGATCACCGCGACGAACGACAGGCACAGCATCACGTGGCCGATCCAGATCGTCAGCCAGCCGCGCCCGGCCGGCCAGCCGAAGGTCTGCTGCATCGCGACGAACAGCAGCAGCAGCGAGATGCCCTGGATCACTTCGGGAATCACCAGCGGCGCGTTGATCATCGCGGCATACAGCGTGAAGCCGCGAAAGCGCCCCATGCGGGCGAGCACGAAGCCGGCCCACGTGCCGATCGCGACCGACGCGGTGGCCGTCAGCAGCGCGATCTTCAGCGACAGCCATGCGGCCGTCAGCAGTTCGTCGTCGTGCAGCAGCGCGCCGTACCATTTCAGCGAGAAGCCCGTCCATACCGTCACGAGCCTCGACGCGTTGAACGAATAGACGACCAGACTGACGATCGGCACGTACAGGAACAGGAAGCCCGCGCCCAGCACGCACGCGGACAGGATGCGATTCGCGCGGGTCATTGCCGTGCCTCCGCTTCGGTCTGGCTGTAGTGGAGCAGCGCCATCGGCACGAGCAGCACCAGCACCATCGTCACCGTGACGGCGGACGCCATCGGCCAGTCCATGTTGTTGAAGAACTCGTCCCACATCACACGGCCGAGCATCAGCGTGTTCGCGCCGCCGAGCAGTTCGGGAATCACGTATTCGCCGACGGCCGGGATGAACACGAGCAGGCTGCCCGCAACGATGCCGTTCCTCGACAGCGGCAGCGTGATGCGCCAGAACGCGGACCACGGTATCGCGCCGAGATCGTTCGCGGCCTCGAGCAGCGTGAGGTCCATCTTCACGAGGTGCGCGTACAGCGGCATCACCATGAACGGCAGGTACGAGTAGACCATCCCGATATAGACGCCCGCGTCGGTGTGATACAGGCGCAGCGGCGTCGCGATCATGCCGAGCGCGGCCAGCGCGTGATTCAGCAGCCCGTCGTCCTTCATGATCCCGACCCATGCATAGACGCGAATCAGGAACGACGTCCAGAACGGCAGCATCACGGCCATCATCAGCAGGTTGCGGCGCGCCGGCGCCGCGCGTGCGATGCAGTACGCGATCGGATAGCCGGCCAGCAGGCACATCAGCGTCGACGCGGCGGCCATCTTCAGCGAGCTGACGTACGTGTTCAGGTACAGGTCGTCCTGCAGCAGCAGCGCGTAATGCTTCAGCGACAGCACCAACTGCACGGTGCCGGCCTCCAGCCGCGCGAGCGCCGTGTAGGGCGGGATGCCGAGCATCTGGTCGGCGAAGCTGATCTTCAGCACCAGCACGAACGGCAGCGCAAAGAAGATCACGAGCCACAGGAACGGTACGCCGATCGCAACGCCGCGGCCTGACGGCAGGAAGCGAGACAGCGAGGAAGCGGAAGGTTTCGTCATGGCGCCCTCACTGCGTCAGCACGACGCCGCTGGCCGGCGACCACGACACGAACACGTCGTCGTTCCACGCCGGTGCGTTGTCGTTCATCAGGTGCGAGCTCGACAGGTTCGACACGACCGTCTTGCCGCTCGGCAAGCGCACGTGGTACAGCGAGTAGCTGCCCATGTACGCGATGTCGGTCACGACGCCGCGCGCCCAGTTGTGCTTAGAACCCGGTTTCTCGCGCGACACGTGGATGCGCTCCGGGCGCACCGAGATGCCGACCGGCATCCCGAGCGGGCCCGTGACGCCGTGGCTCACGACCATGCGCGCCTCGAGGTCGTCGCTCTCGACGAAGATGTGATCGGGTTCATCCTCGACCACGCGGCCTTCGAACAGGTTGGTCGAGCCGATGAATTCGGCGGAGAAGCGGCTGTTCGGAAACTCGTATACCTCGCCGGGCGCGCCGATCTGCACGATCTTGCCTTCGCTCATCACCGCGAGGCGGCTGGCCATCGTCATCGCCTCTTCCTGGTCGTGCGTGACCATCACGCAGGTCACGTCGACCTTCTCGATGATGTTCACGAGCTCGAGCTGGGTCTTCTGGCGGATCTTCTTGTCGAGCGCGGACATCGGCTCGTCGAGCAGCAGCAGCTTCGGGCGCTTGACCAGCGAGCGCGCCAGCGCGACGCGCTGCTGCTGGCCGCCGGAGAGCTGGTGCGGCTTGCGCTGCGCGTACTTGCTCATCTGCACGAGCGCGAGCGCATCGGCCACGCGCTCCTTGATCTCGTGCTTCGGCGTGCCTTCCTGCTTCAGGCCGAACGCGACGTTCGATTCGACCGTCATGTGCGGAAACAGCGCGTACGACTGGAACATCATGTTCACGGGGCGGCGGTACGGCGGCAGCGACGCGAGGTCCTCGCCGTCGACGAAGATCCTGCCGGAGGTCGCGGTTTCGAGCCCGGCGAGCATGCGCAGCAGCGTCGACTTGCCGCAGCCGGAGCTGCCGAGCAGTGCGAACAGTTCGTTCTTCGCGATCGTCAGGTTCACGTTGTCGACGGCCGTGCTGTCGCCGAACTTCTTCACGACGTTCTCGATGCGGACGAACGCGTCCGTGCCGAAGCGTGCGCCGGCCGCGGCCGGCACTGCGGGGAGTGGCTGGATCATCGTCGTCTCCCTCAACCGCCCGACTTCAGTTGCAGCCAGAGACGGTTCTGCATCCGCGCGATCTCGGCGCTTCTGGGCATCGCGAGGGCCGTCTTCGCGATCGTCGCGTCGGACAGGTAGACGCTCGGATCCTGCACGATCGCCGGTGTCACGAACGCGCGCGCGGCCTTGTTCGCGCTCGGATAGAAGATCTCGTTCGTGATCGCCGCGTTGGTCTTCGGATCCTCGATGTAGTTGATCCACTTCAGCGCGGCCTCCGGATGCGGCGCATCCTTCGGAATCGCCATCACGTCGAACCACAGCAGGCCGCCTTCCTTCGGATTCACGTAGCGGATCTCGTACGAGCGCTTCGCGTCCAGCGTGCGCCGCCGCGCGATGCTCACGTCGCCCGACCAGCCGAGCACGACGCACACGTCGTTGTTCGCGAGATCGTCGGAATAGCCGGCCGAGCTGAACTGCGTCACATACGGGCGGACCTTCTTCAGCACGTCGTAGGCGGCCTGGTAGTCGGCCGGGTTCTTGCTGTTCGGATCCTTGCCCATGTACTGCAACGTCGCGGCGAACGCGGCGTCCGGCGCGTCGAGCAGCGAGATGCCGCAGCCTTTCAGTTTCGCCGCGTTCGCCGGGTCGAACAGCAGCGCCCAGCTGTCGATCGGCGCGCTGTCGCCGAGCCGCTTGCGCACGGCCTCGACGTTGTAGCCGATGCCGGTCGTGCCCCAAGCCCACGGCACGCCGTACTGGTTGCCCGGATCGACCTTCGCGATCATTTTCATCAGCACCGGATCCAGGTTCGCGAGGTTCGGCAGCTTCGACTTGTCGAGCTTCTGGTACACGCCGGCCTGGATCTGCTGCGCGAGATAGTTGGACGTCGGCACGACGATGTCGTAGCCCGAGCTGCCCGCGAGCAGCTTCGTCTGCAGCGTATCGTCGCTGTCGTAGCTGTCGTAGCGCACCTTGATGCCCGACTGCTTCTCGAACGTGGGCACCGTGTCCTTCGCGACGTACTCCGACCAGTTGTACACGTTCAGGTTGGTGTCGCCCGCATGGGCCGACAGGCTGGCCGCGAGGGCCAGTACCGCCGACGCGACGAGCGTGGCGCGCAGGGCCGGATGACGACGGATACGGATACGCATGGGGATTCTCCTTGTGATGGGGATCGGCCGTTGCGCCCGGTCCGGGTCCGGACTCGCGTCAACGCCGTCGAGCGGTGTTCAGCACAAGGGGCAATGTAGAGATCGCGGCCCGCACCGTCAGTCCTGCAAACCGGGACAAACGGCGACGTCGTTTCGGGCCGCTTGGGTAGATTCCCGCGTAGGCAGTCGAAATTATTCGTGATACCTGTAGCGCCACCTGAAATCTTCGACACCCGACGCCATGAGCGCTGCGCTTCCCGCCCCAGATCTCCCGCTGAGCCACGTCGCTTTCGTCACCGAAACGCTGGGCGATATCGCGCAAGCGGTCGGGACGCCGCAGTTCATGCGCGCCGTCTACGACACGCTCGTGCGCTACGTCGACTTCGACGCCGTGCATCTCGACTACGAACGCGGCGCATCGGCGGGCCGGCGCAACGTCGGCTGGATCGGCAGCTTCGGCCGCGAGCCCGAGCTGGTCGCGCAGGTGATGCGGCATTACTACCGCAGCTACGCGAGCGACGATTCGACGTATGCGGCGATCGAAACCGAAAGCGACGTGCAACTGCTGCAGGTGTCCGCGCAGCGCGTCGCGAGCGAACTCCGGCACCTGTTCTTCGACGCGGGCGACATTCACGACGAATGCGTGATCGCGGGCGTGACGGGCGGCACGCGCTACTCGATCTCGATCGCGCGCTCGCGGCGGCTGCCGCCGTTCTCGCTGAAGGAGCTGAGCCTGCTGAAGCAGCTGTCGCAGGTCGTGCTGCCGCTGGCGTCCGCGCACAAGCGCCTGCTCGGCGCGATCTCCGCCGACGACACGCCGCGCGACGAGCTCGATCTCGACCTCGTCGCGCAATGGCTGCCCGAATGGCAGGGGCGGCTGACCGCGCGCGAGATGCATGTGTGCGCATCGTTCATCCAGGGCATGACGTCAGCCGCGATCGCGCAGGCGATGGGGCTCAAGACGTCCACCGTCGATACGTACGCGAAACGTGCATTCGCGAAGCTCGGCGTCGAATCGCGGCGGCAACTGATGACGCTCGTGCTGAGGAATGCGTCGCGACGGCACGACGCGTAGGCCCCGTGACCTGAGACGCTTACATCAACGAGACGCTCGTCGACGATCTGAATTGATGCACGTAGTCGCGAAGGCACGGCCGGACGGCAATTTTAAATAGGCAAAATCAAGGATTCCAAAGGATAAGAACCATCATATCCAGGCAAGTCGCGGAATCGGGTAACCGGGCCGTGCTGTACCGGCGGAGACTTTGACTGCGCCCCGGAGGAGGTCTACCGGCGCCGAATCCGAGTGTCCGTCCCACAATCCTCGACCGCGTAACCCAGCGCCTCGATTTCCGCCCGCAAGGCGTCTGATCGTCCCCAGTCCCTACTGGCTCGACTTGCTGTCCGTTCACGCAGCAGTTTGCGAATCGGCTCCGCAAGCGCCTTGTCGTCGTCCGGACTCCATTGCGCGAGGCCCAGGCCCAGTACGGCGTCGACTGCGGCGAGGGTGGCCTTCTTGCGCGCATCGGGCAGCGTGCCTTTCAACAAGTCCCACACCATTGCCAGTCCGTTTGCCGTACTCAGATCGCGATTCACCTCTGCCCGGAATCGCCGGATGAAATCGGGATCGACGTCGCCACCGGCCGGAAGCTCGACGTACTTTTGACGGAGCCGGTTCAGCGCCGCGCTTGCACCCTGCAACGCGCTCCATGAAAAATTCAGGTGGCCGCGATAATGCGCGCCCAGGCATAGATAGCGAAAAGCGAGCGGATCGACGCCCTCGTCGATCAGCGATCGCAATCGCAGGAAATCGCCGCTCGATTTCGACATCTTCGTCTTGTCGACCTGCAGGAAATGACCGTGCAACCAGAAATTCGCGAGCCGTGTGCCGTGACGGGCCTCGTTCTGCGCGATCTCGTTCGTATGGTGGACGGGAACGTGATCCTCGCCGCCGCAGTGGATATCGAACCATGGTCCGAGGTACTTGCACGACATCGCCGAACATTCGCTGTGCCATCCGGGAAACCCGGTTCCCCATGGGCTGGCCCATTCCATCTGGCGCTGCTCGTCCGCGCGGCTGAACTTCCAGAGCGCGAAGTCGGTGGCGCTGCGCTTTTCGCCCATCGAGACTCGCACGCCGGCGTCGAGTCCTGCCTTGTCGAGTCTGGCGAGATAGCCGTAACCCTCCTGCCGCGACGTGTCGAAATAGACGCCATCCCGCGTGCGGTAGGTAAACCCGCGCTCGTCGAGCGCTTCGATCAGTGCGATCTGCTCTTTGATATGGTCGGTCGCCTTGCACCAGATCGTGGGCAGCTGGATATTGAGCAGACCGAGATCAGTGATGAACGCCTCGGTGTAGCGTTCAGCGAGGGCCCAGGCCGACACGCGGCTGCGCCGGCTCTGACGCTCGACCTTGTCCTCGCCGTCGTCCTGGTCGGACAGCAGATGGCCGACGTCGGTGATATTGACGACATGGCGAACCGTATAGCCGTTGAATTCGAGGGTCCGGCGCAGCAGATCCTCGAAGAGATAGGTTCTCAGATTGCCGATATGGGCATGGTCGTAGACGGTCGGGCCACAGCAATACAACCCGACCCAGTCCGCATGAATCGGACTGAACGGACGCAGCGAGCGCTCCCAGGTGTCGTAGAGAAGAATTTCCATCGTATCGTGGTAAAGGGATAAGGAGGGCCTCGGCTGGCCCGACGATCCACGCCCGATGTCATGACGAATCGATCGGGCGCCGGCGCCGCAACCGGCAGGCCACCGTGGATCAGCCGGACATCGTGTCGGTAACGGGCAGCGAATCGGGCCGGCCGGCCGCGCGCGGGTCCGGGGCCATGCGCGCGCCGAGTTCGGCTTCGATCCGGCGCAGCATGATCGAAGCGAAATCGACGATCGGCGTTCCCGGGCCGAAGATGTCCGCGACGCCGAGACGACGGAGTTCCGGGTGGTCCGAGTCGGGAATCACACCGCCGAGAAAGACGGGCAGCCGGTACGGCAGATGCCGGTCCATGCCGTCCATCAGGGCTGGAATCGAGACCCCGTGCCCTGCCGTCAGCGATGAGACGCCGATCGCGTGAACCTGCTCGCTGGACGCGATCCGGACCACTTCCTCGGCGGTCTGGAACAGTGTTCCCGTCACGACGGAAAAGCCCAGATCCTTAAGGGCGCCCGACACCACGCCGATCCCACGGTCATGTCCGTCCTGGCCGAGCTTGGCCATCAGAACGCGCGGCGGACCACCGTGCGTGGCCGAGAACTGTGCGATCTCCGCGACGAGCCGTTGCCATCCGGCATCGTTCGCGAACTCACGTTCGTAGACGCCCGCAAGCACCTCCGTCCGAACCGAATACCGGCCCCACACGGCCTCGATCGCGGCGGAGATTTCACCGACCGTCGCGCGAACGCGAGCCGCCTGGATCGCCGCATCGAGCAGGTTGCGCCGGCCTCGGTCTGCCTGTCCGCGTGCGGCCGCGTCGCGCAACGCGGCCAGCGCGGCATCGACATCGCGCTGGCTGCGCGTCGCCTTCAGGCGCCGCAAGCGTTCGACCTGTTCGCCGCGCACCGCGCTGTTGTCGATCCTGCGCACCTCGGTCTCGCAGTCCGGGGTGTCGGACCGGTATTTGTTGACACCGACGATCACATCCACGTTCGCGTCGATCCGCGCCTGCTTGCGCGACGCATCGTGGGCAATCTTGCGCTTGGCCCAGCCCGATTCGATCGCGCCGATCACGCCGCCGAGCTGTTCGATCTCGTCCATGACCTGCGTCACCTGGGTGACGATATCCTGGGTCAGCGATTCCATCATGTACGATCCGGCCCATGGATCGACCACGCTCGGGATCTGCGTTTCCTCGCGAATGATCAGTTGCGTGTTGCGCGCGAGGCGCGCCGAAAACTCGCTCGGCAGCGCGATCGCCTCGTCGAGCGAGTTGGTGTGCAGCGACTGGGTGCCGCCGAACACGGCCGCCATTGCCTCGATCGTGGTGCGCACCACGTTGTTGTAGGGCTCCTGCCGCGTCAGCGACCACCCCGAGGTCTGGCAATGCGTACGCAGCATGCGGGAGCGTTCGCTGGCCGGATTGAACTCGCCGACGAGTTGCCACCAGAGCTGGCGGGCGGCGCGCAACTTCGCGATCTCGAGGTAGAAGTTCATGCCGACCGCGAAGAAAAAGCTGAGCCTGCTCGCGAACTCGTCGATGGCGAGACCGCGCGACAGCACGCCCCTCACGTACTCGCGCGCATTGGCGAGCGTAAACGCCAGCTCGACTGTCGGCGACGCCCCCGCCTCGTGCATGTGGTAGCCGGAGATCGAAATCGAATTGAACTTCTTGATGCGGGTCGCGCAGTATTCGATCACGTCGGTGGCGATCCGCATCGACGGGCGCACGGGGTAAATATAGGTGTTGCGCACCATGAACTCTTTCAGGATGTCGTTCTGAATCGTTCCGGTCAGCGCGGATTCCGCGACACCCTGCTCCTCGGCCGCGACGATGAAGCAGGCCATGATCGGCAGCACGGCGCCGTTCATCGTCATCGAAACCGAAATCCTGTCGAGCGGTATGCCGTCGAACAAAACCTTCATGTCCTCCACGGAATCGATCGCAACGCCCGCCATCCCGACATCGGCGGCGACGCGGGCGTTGTCCGAGTCGTAGCCGCGATGGGTCGGCAGGTCGAAAGCGACCGAGATTCCGTCGACGCCCTCCCGCAGCGCGTTGCGATAGAACGCGTTCGACTCCTGCGCGGTTGAAAAGCCCGCGTATTGGCGGATCGTCCACGGACGCGTCGTGTACATCGTCTCGTACGGGCCGCGCAGATACGGCGGCGCGCCCGGCAAGGTGTCTTGAAACGGCAGCCCCGCCGTGTCCGCTGCGGTATACAACGGCTTCAGCCGGATCTGCTCCATCTCGCGTTGCAGCGCGGCGAGATTCGGCGCTGCTGCCAGCGCGCCCGGGTCTCGATTGTCAGGCATGGTTGTTCCTCCAGGGGACTTCGGGTGACGCGACGGCGCCGCTCACGCGGGCTGCCGGACGCGTTGGTCACGGGCGTCGTGCCCGACAGCCGACACGGCCTCCACGAGCTCGATCAGGACGCCTTCACCGCCCAGCGGAAACTGCGCGCTGGCTGCCGGATGAATGAAGGCGACGCGCGCACCGCCCGCGCCGCGCCGGATCCCGCCATCGGCAAATCGCACGCCTTGCGCGGCCAGCCACGCGACGGCCGCATCGAGGTCGCTGACGGCGAGGCCGATATGGTTGAGCGCGGGACGGGTCACGTCGGGTTTGCGCGCCGGGTCGAGCGGCTGCATCAGGTCTATCTCGACGGCACCGGCGCCCGCACCCGCGATCAGGATGTCCTCGTCCACGTTGTCGGCATCGCTGCGAAAGCGCTCCGCCACCGGCAGCCCCAGCAGGTTCACCCACAGATTCGTCAGGCGCGCCTTGTCAGGCCCCCCGATCGCAACGTGATGCACGCCCAGGACCGTGAACGGCCGCGACGTCTCGCACGGCGCCGGACGGCTCGCCTGGGCGGTCGCCATCCCGCGCAGATGCGCACCGACAAGCGCGAGCAGCGGCGCGGGCGCCGCCTGCAGATAGAAGTGGTTGCCGTCGAGCAGGTGGTGCGAAAACGGGCCGCTCGTCACTTCCCGCCAGGCCAGCAATTCGGACTCGGTGACCTGCGGATCACGGTCTCCGGAAAACGCGACGATCTCGCAAGCGAGAGGCGGTCCGATCAGGGGCGTATAGCGCTCGTTCAATTCGAAATCGGCGCGCAGGCTTGGCGCAAACGTCTGGAAGATCCCGCGGTCACGCAACACTTCCTCGGGCGTGCCGCCGAGTTCGGCGATCGCGTCGGCGAAAGCCGCGTCGTCGAGGCAGTGAACGGGCGGCCGCGGACTGCGCAGGTGAGGCGCCCGGCGTCCCGAGACGAGCAGCGAGCGCGGCACCCGACCGAGCCCCGCCACGCGGCGCGCCACCTCGAACGCCACGATCGAGCCCATGCTGTGTCCGAACAGCGAGAACGGCCGGTCCAGATACGGCAACAGCGCATCGACGAGCGGATCGATCAGGTCCTCCATTCGGCGATAGGCACGCTCCCGCATCCGGGCCTCGCGCCCGGGCAGCAGCACCGGGCACACTTCGACCTCGGGCCCGAATGCGGTGCGCCAGGGCGCATAGAGCGCCGTCCCGCCGCCCGCATGGGAAAAACAGATCAGCCGTGTCGTGGCGGTGTCGGAGTTGAGCGAACGCCCGCCGATCCAGCTTGGGGTCATGGGTAGGATTCCTGGGGAAGAGTAAAGATCTGGGATGAATTGATGCCGCCGAAGCCGAAGCTGTTGGACATCGCGGCAACCGCCCGGCATTCGCGCGCATCCGCACCGACCCAGTCGAGGCGATCGTCGACGGGCGTGTCGAGCGCCGGATTGCCGTGCGCGAACCCGGCGCGCATCTGCAGGACCAGCGCCACCGCTTCCAGCAAGCCGGCACTGGCCAGGCAATGACCGAACAGCGCCTTCGGCATGTTGATCGCCGGCCGGGAACCGGTCTCGGCGAACACCTCCGCGAGCGCCGTCGCCTCGATCCGGTCGCCGAGCACCGACGCGGTTCCATGTGCGCTGACGAGGTCGATAGCGGCGGCATCGAGGCCCGCCTGCGACAGCGCGCGCCGCATCGCGCCTGCCTCGCCCTGCACGCTCGGATTCGTCGAGCGGTTCGCGTCGAGCCCCATCGTCGCGGCGGCGAGGCGGGCAAGCGTGCGGCCACCGCGCGCGCGCACCGCCTCCTCGGGCTCGAGCACCATCGCCGCGCTGGCCTGGCCATAGACGAAGCCGGACGCCGCGCGGTCGAACGGCCGGCAGACGCATTCGCCGGCCCGCGGCGCCGGGCCACGGTACATCGCGCCGGCGGCCGCCAGCGCCTGCAACTCGGTACCCGACAGCATCATCGGCACGCCGGCCACGAGCACGGCATCGACCTCGCCACTGAGCAGCGCGCGCCGCGCATGCGCGAGCGCGATGCCGCCGCTCGCCGACGCACCGCCGATCGCATAGCCCTCGCCCCGGATATCGAGCGCCTCGCTGATCGCTCCGACATGATCGGAGTCCATGAAATCGCTCGCGTAGCCGGGCCGCACGGTGCGCCCTTCCATCGCGCGCGCCATCGACTCCGCGACCCCTTGCTGGTCAAGATTCGACCCGCTTACGATCAGCGCGACACGATCGGCGGCGGCGAGCGAGCCCGACTGGCACCACGCCTGCGCGGCGGCCAGCAACGTGGCGCGGCGTGCCTGGCCGGCCCGATGCGCGTTTCGCTGCAGTCTGGCCGCCAGCGTGGCGTCGATGCCGAGCGCGCCGGCATCGCGGGCGATGTCGCAATCGGGCAGCGGCGCGAGCGCGCTCGCCGGCAGGCCATGGGCGGCACCGGGCTCGATGCCGACGCGGCCGGCGTGCATGGCGTCGAGCAACGCGGCTGTCCCGAGGCCGCATGCGCTGACCGCGCCGAGGCCCGTCACGGCGAGGGCAGGCGCGATCAATTGCGACGTCCGATGAAGCCGCACAGCAGCGCGACGAGGCCGCTCAGGTCGTGAACCGCACTGAATTCCGTGACGGGAATATCGAGCTGAAGATCATCGAGTGTCTTCCAGACGATATCCATGCGGTCGATGCTGTTGCAGCCGTAATCAGCCAGTTTCCCGGTGATCGACACCTGCGCGGGGTCGATGCCGGGCATGAAATCGGCAATATTGCCGGCAATCACCTGCAATACCGTGCTTTCCAGATCCTGTCCTGACGGGATGGCGTGTGTCATGTTGTCGTCCTCTCTCGTTGTCCGTCGAAGCGGCTAGATCCACTCGTAGTGGCGTTCGTAATCTGCGATCCGCGCGAGCGCGAGCAGCCGCGGCCGTCTGGCCGGCAGCAGCGGGATGTCGTCCTCGATGCGTACGGTGCGCGAACTGACGGGCGCGATCGCACCAAGCGTGGTCCGCAGCAGCGCCTCGTACTGTTCGAACGACACGGGCGTGCGTGCCGCCAGCGCATCGGCAATCGCGAACGGCGCGAGCGCGGCGCGCGAACGGGCATCGACGACCCCGCTCAGGAATTCCGAAGAGCATCCCGAGCCGTACGCATAGAGCCCGACGCGAACGGGCGCGTCACCGTCGCGGTTCTCGATCAGACTGGCCAGCGCGAGGTAGAGCGACCCCGAGCACATGTTCCCCACCTGGCGCGGGTAGACCAGTGACGGCTGCAGACGGCGTGCGAAATCGTCGCGCAGCACGGCGGGATCGGACAGCCTCGCGACGTCGCGCATCATCTTCCGGTGCGCCGCCTGCACGATGCCGGCGAACGGCGTGTGCATGCACAGCTGTCCGAAGGTCGTCACGAAATCGGCCTCGGGCACGCGCGACTGATAGTCCTTGAAGCTGTTGCCGAGACAGTCGAGATAAGCGAACAGCGACTTGTCGACGTCGGCGATGTCCTGGGTCGGCAGCGGCCGCGCGGAATCCATCGTCTCGTAGCTGTAGAGGCCGAACGCGCCGCGATCGATCGTCAGGACCTCGGGTGCCTGGCCGAGCAGCATCGCCACCGCGCCGAAGCCGGTCGACGGCTCCGCATACCCGGCCCGCGCATCGACGAGCGAGATATCGGTCGCGATGACGAGCGCCTTGCCGCCGGGCGAGACGCCGGAGCCGAGGTAGCCGAGCGCCATCTGCAGCGCGGCCGTCGCGCCGTAGCAGGCCTGCTTGACCTCGAGAAAGCGGCAGTGCGGCCCGAGCCCGAGATAGCGGTGCACGTATGACGCCAGCGACTTGCTGTAATCCACGCCCGATTCGCTCGACACGATCAGCATCTCGATCCGGTCGGCGGCTTCGCCGAGCTGCTCGATGATCGGCTTCGCCGCATTGACCGCGCTGGTGACCGGATCCTCGAAGCCGAGGCCGAGCGAACGCCGCTCCTGCTGGATGTTGCCGATCCGCTCCGGATCGAGACCACGCCCGCGGAACAGCTCGGCCACGTCGATCGCTGCGACGCCGGCATAAACGTTGAGTTTTTCGATGCCGACTTCGCTCATGCCGCTCCCTCCCGCAGCATGGCCAACAGCACGATCAGCGTGTGCAGGTCCGGCACGTCGCTGAAACGCGACATCGCCACGTCAAGCCCGAAACGTTCGCGCAGCGACATGATGATCTCGACGCGGTCCACCGAATCGGCGCCCAGCTCCTTGAGATGCCGGCGCTCGTCGATGTCCGCTGCATTCAGCGCCGGCATGATGTCCAGCAGCACGCTATGGACCTGCTCGCGGGTATCCCGCAGCACGGTGTCGGATGGTACGGTCATGCCTTTTCCTCGCAACTGAGTTCGATGATCGCCAGCACGCGTCCACTGTCGCGCTCGCTGATGCCGATATCGAAGACTTCCCGGCCCGGCTGCGCCGGAACCTCGAAACGCCGTATCCGGATCGCCAGGCTCGCGCAAGCATCCGCATTGGCAAGAAACAACACGCGCTGGGCGTGCACGACCCGGTCGAGAAACGACGCGTCGTCACGGCCGAGCTGGCGCCATGCTTTCGCAAGCGCGCTGTCGGCGATCTCGAAATAGCTCGCGAAATAGAGCAGGCCGACGCCGTTCAGGTCGCGCCCCATGTCGACCTCGTAGGCCAGCCGCAGGTCGTCGCGCAGCAACAGCGTGCCGTCGTCGGGCGCGAAGCTGCCGCCGCGGCGCGCGGCGTCGTAGGCGGTGCGGGGCGACAGCTCGGGCGGCAGCCGGTCGAGATGCTGGTAGCGGAACCCCGACGGCGCCGCCGACTGCAGTTCGCGGTTGCCCTGGCCGCGACGCTGGATCCAGCGATTGAAGGTTTGCGCGTACAGGCAGCCGGGCAGCCGCGCGTGCAGCATCTCGTGCGCCGATACCGTGGCCGGCAACTCGCGCGAGGCCGGCGCGAGCCGGTGGACGGTCAGGATCGATTCCGGGCCGAAGCCGTAGCAGCGCGACACGACGTGCAGCCGGTCGCCGAACGTCGGCACCCGCAGATGAAATGCCTGGTCGCCGATCAGCTGGTAGTAGAAGAAAGACAGGTAGGTCGGCATGTTCAGCGCGTCGGTAGCGCGAAACGCATTCACGCCGCACAGGTGGCTGACCGCTTCCCAGGTCCAGTCACCGATCTGGCCGGCGAGGCGGGCGTTATGGCCGCACATCGCGGGCTTCACGGTGACGAAGCGCGACAGCGACTGGTCATCGATCCGCACCAGGGTGTCGGGTTCGAAACCGGCGAAAGTTTCCAATACGGTCATCGTTACAACACTCGATCAAGGGTTGTGGGGGGTGCATAAGGCCCGGGCCGCCGCAAAGGCGGCCCGGACTTCGCGAGCGGTGTCCGGCTGGCGTCAGTCGAGCGCATAGGCGCGGCGATCGAGCCGATCGGTATCGGGCGACGTCGACGACGCGACGGCATCGACGAACGCATCGATCAGCGCATTGACGCGGACATGCGAGGTCAGGCTCGGGAAATGGCCGGCATCGTCGAGCTCGACGTAACGCGCGGCCGGAATCGCCGCGTCGATTTCGTGCGCGATCGCGCGGGCGATCACGGTGTCGTGTTCGCCATGGATCAGCAAGGTCGGCACCTGGAGCGTGCGGGCGGCGTCGAGCAGGCTCGGCCGGGCCGCGAACACGTCGAGATAGCGCAGACCGATCTTCGGATCCATGCTTTCGCATTCGGCGAGCAGGCGCTCGTATTCGCCGCGCGGCCGGTCGAGCGTCACGCCGGCGCGGTCGAGCGCGTCGAAATCCTCGCGCGCGACCACCGCGAGACGATTGACTTCGCCGCGCCGGTTGCCGACCTTGTACGAGCTGCCGAGCAGCACGAGTCCACCGACGCGCTCCGGAAAGGCGTGGGCGACCGCGAGCGCCGTCAATCCGCCGAAGCTGGCGCCGGCCACGACGAAGCGCGAGGTGATCCCGATCCCGACCACGGCCGCCAGCACGAGCCGCGACAGTCCGGCGAACGTGAGGTCCGTGCCATACGTCGTCGCGCCCGCGCCAGGCGCATGGACGACCACCACGCGGCGCGTCCGGGCCAATTCAGCGAACTGCGGCGCGAAGAAGCCGGCGCCGATATTGAACGGATGGAGCAGGACGACCGGTTCACCGGCACCGCACTCGAACACCTCGACCTGCGCCCCCTCGTACGACACCAGATGCCGTCGGACGGCCGGCTGCCAGCGACGCGCGACCTCCTCGTTGCGGGCCGCCGGCGCGCCCGGGGCAGCGTCGGCCAGCGCCTCGACCACGTCGTCAGGCACGCTGTCGCGGATCACGTATTGCGCGATGGCACCGACGCTGCCGAGCACGCGCAACAGCTCTGCCGGGGCTGCAGCGGTGCGTGACGCAGCAAAGGCCGCGTCCAGTGCATCGAGGGCTGCGTCGTCAAGCGCAACCGGAACCGCAAGCCGAATGCACTGCCCCGTTTCGTCGAGCCCGGCCGACAGATGCGGCGCGGCGCGCACGCCGGTCACGTCGTACAGCCAGGCCAGCGCGGAGGCGACGGGATCGGCATGGCCCGCGCACCAGGCGGCGGCATCGATCAGCACCGCATGGGCGCCGGCGGCCCGCACCGGAATGCCGGCCGCGGTGACGCTGGCGGCAAGGCGCGCAACATGCGCGACCCGTGCGGCAACCCCTCGTTCGAGCCAGTCGCGGTCGGCCAGCGCGCTCGCGAGCAGGCGCCGGCTAGCCATCGACACGTCGTGGCCGCGGTCGCGCACGCGCTGTTCGAGCGCGCGCGTGATCGCAGGGTGATTGCTGGCCACGAGCCCGCCCGCATTGACGCCGAAATCCTTCGACATCGACAGCGTCAGCGCGTCGGCCAGGCCGAACAATTCGGCGACGACCTCCCAGAACGGCCGGCCGCTCGCCTCGCTGATCATCCACGCATTCTCGAGCCCGCGCGTCGCGTCGAACACGAGCGGAATCGACACGGCCGCGAGCCGTGCCTTCACGGCGCGCAGGTTGTCGAGCGAGATTGCCCGGCCACCGGTTGCGTTCGGCGCCAACTCGATGCAGCAGAGGCCGATCGTCGCTCGATGCTGCTCGATCATCCGGTCGAGATGCGCGAGATCGATATCCGCGCTGCGCGGCAGCGTGGTCAGCCGATGCGGCACCCAGCCGAGTTCGAGCTGGTTGAAGGTCCAGCTCTGGAACAGATGGTTTTGCAGGATGCCTTTCCTCGGCCCCTCAGCCGCGCGCAGCAAGGCCATCTCGGCGGCGCGTCCCGACGGCACCGCCTGCACGTACGAGAACGGCAGCAGGCGCTGGTCCGCGAGGTCGAGGCAGATCGCATTGGCCGTATCGGTCAGCTCGCGAACTCGCTCGGCGAACGCGAAGTCGTCGCGTTCCGCCCATGAATCGGTGACCAGATCGACGACGCCGGCAGCAGGCGGCAGGCGCAGCGGATTCCATCCCGCTTCACGCAGGCGCGCGCGCCGCTGACTTTCGCCGTGCACGGGCGCGCGGGCCACCGTCGCCGCGTCGATGCCGGCTGCCGCGGCGGCCTCCGCGTCATCCGGCACGACGGGCGGCGCGATCGATGCCGCGTCGCCGCGCGGCGGAATCGACGGGTTGACGATCAGCAGCAGCACCGACGAGACGTCGACTGCCGATGCCGCCGCGGGCTGGCACAGATAGACCGGCAAATTGTCCGGCCGGTATTTGTTCTTGAACTGGAAATTGCCGTCGCCGCGGAAGATGCCCGAATCGCGCAATTCCCCGAGCGTGCGCTCGACGTGGGGATTCGGATTCGGCGAATCGGCGACGACGACACCCAACGTCGCGCCGAAGCTGAACATCTGCACGCCTTCCTGGGCGAGGCGCTCGATGATCGCCACGATCGTGTAGTCGAGCCCGCCGTCGCCCATCGCGTCGCCGAAGAACTCCAGATCGAGCAGATAGCCGTTTTCGGACGGAATCTTCGTCACGATGATCGCCGCGACGATCAGGCCGTCCACCCGGGTCAGGAACAACCGGTGACGCTTCGCGAGTATGCCCGCGCCGATCTCGTGTCGAACCGTGCCGACATACGGATTGACCATGTCCTTGCGCGCGGCCCATTCGTCGATCAGTTCGACGATCCGCCGATCCGTGGCCGGCTCGCGGCCGAGCACGTACTCCTCCACCGACACCGCACCCGATCGCTCGAAGCGATTGATCTTCTTGCGCAGGCGCGTCATGTCCTTGCCGTTCAGGGAAAACGACGCGATGTCGGTCAGGCGCTGCACGGTGCCGAACGAGGTCGCGCAGAACGGCACCCCGGCCAGCTCGGGCAGCGGCATCATCGACAGCAGGTTCGGGCGCAGATTGCGCGACGTCGCCCATTCGACCCATTCGGCCGCGAGCGCGGCATAGCGGTGTTCGTCGACGACCGAGCTCCATGCGAGCAGCAGGCCGTCGCGCTCGGAAAAGTTCAGGTAGCCGCTGCCCTCGCTGCCGAGAAAGATCAGCGGCGCGATGTCGCGGCCGGGCAACCCGCCCTCCTTCGCCCATGCCGCTTCGAGCGAGGCGACCGTGGCGGCGAGATCCGGATACGCGGACAACTCGCGTTTGGCGATCACGGCCGCCCCGTTGGCCAACCGCTCGGTTCGCACGGGAACGCGCGCGGTCGCGCCGCTTGCCGGGCGCGACGCGGCCAGCCTGAGCGCCGCGTCGTCGCCGAAGGTGGCGGCGAGCCAGGATGCCAACGCTCGAGGCGTCGGGTAATCGAACAGCGAGCTTTTCGGCAGCGGGCCGAACGTGGTTTCGAGACCGGCAATCACGCGCAGCATGTCGAACGAGGTCAGGCCGGCGTTGCTGAAGTCGTCTTGATCGCCGAGTTGCCGCCCGGTCAGCGCCTCGACGTGATCGCGAACCCACGATGCATCGATGGCGCGGTCGGGCACGCTGTCGCGGGTCGGCGCGCTGTCGACCGCGTGGGGCAGGACGCCCGGCTGCGCCGTGGCGCCGTCGGCCGCACGCGTCGCCTCGACCAGTTGCGCGAGTGCCGCAACCGATTCGACGTTGTAGAGCGCCTCACCGCTCAGTTGCGTCGCGAAGCGCTCGTTCAGGCGGCGCACCAGATCCATCCGAAAGATCGAATCGAGTCCGAGATCGTCGAAGCGCGCGTCGAGGTCGACCTGCTCCGGCGTCATCAGCAGGATCTCGGCCAGGTCCCGTCGAATCGCATCGACGATCGAAGGCGCCGAAGCCGCCGCCGTAACGGACGCGCCGGTGTCCGGTACATGCGCCGTACCACGACGTGCCGCACCGGCTTCCGATGCCGCCGGCATGGCGGGCGCCGGCGCCGGCGTGGCCGACAGCGGACGCAGCAGCACCGGCATCCGCGGCGCGACAGCGGACACCGGCGAAGGTCCGCTTTCCCTCACGGGCGACCGCAACGCCGCAGCGGCGGCCACGTCCCGATCGGCAGGCGGCGTGGCCGGCGCAACCGCAACCGCATCGGTGACGTCGTCGCCGCGCGTCGCGATACCGGGCGCCGCGAACCAGTGCCGCTCGCCCGCGAGCGGCACTGCCGGCAGCGAGCAGCGCCGGCCGCCGTGCTCCGGCCATGCGGTGCGGGCGGTGGACAGCCACTCGAGCGCCGCGTCGCGATCCGGCGCGGCAAGCCGGTCGAGCCGCGTTGCGTCGCGGGCGTCGCCACGCGCCAGCATCTGAAGCTGCGCCGTCAGTTCGGATATCGAATCGGCCACCAGCACGCAGCGGAGCGCGAGCGTATCGCGCCCGTCGCACAGCGTGAACGCGACGTCCTCGAGCGCGACGTCGCGCGCCGACAGCGCGTTCGCCAGCGCGTCGGCATAGGCGGCGAGGCGGCCGGCATCCGGCGCGGACAACGGGAATGCCAGCATGACCGCTGCCGACGGCTCACGGACCATGGCCGGCGTGGACTCGAGAATCACATGGCTGTTGGTGCCGCCGAAACCGAACGCGCTGACGCCCGCCAGCAGCGTCGCGCCATCGGCCGCTGTCCAGGGCCGCCCATGATCGAGCAGCATGAAGGGCGAGCCGTCGAGGCGGATATAGGGATTGAGTTCGCTGAAATGGCGATTGGCGGCCAGACGCCCGTGCCGCATGCTGAGCACAGTGCGCAGGAAGCCCGCGATCCCCGCCGCCGCCTCGAGATGGCCGACCGTCGTCTTGACCGCGCCGAGCGCAACCCACGGCGATGCCGGGACGGTGACGCCGGCATCGTCACAGGCGAGCGCAAAGCCCTGCTTTAGGCCTTCGATTTCGACCGGATCGCCGAGCGGCGTGCCGGTCCCATGCGTTTCGACGAAGCTGATCCGGCGCGGATCGACCCCGGCATCGGCAATAGCGCGCCGGATGACCTGGGCCTGCGCGGCCGGATTCGGCGCGGTCAGCGAATTCGATTTGCCGCCGTGGTTGACGGCGCTGCCGCGCACGATCGCGAGCACGTTGTCACGCTCGGCCAGCGCGCGCCGCAGCGGCTTGAGCACGACAGCGCCGACGCCTTCGCCTCGGACATAGCCGTTGGCTTTCCGGTCGAACGTCTTGCACGCAAAATCGGCGCTCAGCATGCCCGAATCGATGAAGGCATGGAACAGGCCGGGCGACAGAGTGACATTGATCCCGCCCGCCACGGCCATCTCGCATTCGCCGTTGCGCAGCGCGCCAATCGCCCGGTGAACCGCGACGAGCGCGCTCGAACACGCGGTGTCGACGACCTCGCTCGGCCCATGCCAGTCGAACAGGTGCGACACCCGGTTTGCGATGATCGAATGCGCGACGCCGGATGCGACATGCGGTTCGACCCGGACACCCGCGTCCGTCAGCATGCTCTCGTAGTCGCTCGTCGATGCGCCGACGAACAGGCCGATGTCACGGCCGCCCAACCACTGCTGGCCGTAGCCGGCATCTTCGACGGCCTGCAACACGGTCTCGAGAAAGATCCGCTGTTGCGGGTCCATCAGCGCGGCCTCGCGCGGCGAAATCCCGAAGCGGGCCGCGTCGAAGCGCGCGACGTCCGCAAGGAATCCGCCTTCGACGCGGCGCGTGACCGGATCGTCGAGCAACGCGGTGCGCTCGGACGGCGGCGCACCGGTCAGGCTCACGCCGTGCTCCAGGGCATCCCAGAACGCGTCGAGCGACGCGGCGCCGGCGAGCCGGCCGGCCATGCCGATCACGGCGATCGCGCCGTCCACGCCGTCCTCGTCATGCGACAGGCCGGTGGTGGATTCGGTCGGCTGAAGCACGGCCTCGCACGTCGGTGCCCGCACCGTCGTGTCCGCGACCGTGCCCACCGGGCGCGAGGACATCGCGACGGCCTCGATCGACGGCGCCGCGTCAAACCGCGCCGCGATCCACGCGCCATGCTCGCGGCCGAGATAATCCGCCACGTCGCCCAGCGTCGGGCATTCGAACAGCACGGTCGGCAGCAGGTCCAGCCCGAATTGTGCGTTGATCCGGTTGACCATGTCGGTCAGCGAGATCGAATCGAAGCCCAATTCGAGCAGTTCGCCTTCGGGATCGACTTCGGCCGGGTCGACGAACAGATAGGACGCGCCGATTTGCTGCAACGTGGCCAGGATCGTGGCCCGCAGCGACGCGGGTGCAATCGCGCCCGCGGCAACCGGAGCAGCCGCCGACGCGCGCGTTTCGTCGCGCAGCGTCACCACCGGCGTGGACGCGTCGCCGGCCGGCCCGGCGACGTCACCGGACCGCGCGGCGAGGCCCGCGGTCCCGGCCCGATACCGCTGGACCAGCGCAAAGCTCGGATGGCGGCCGGTCAATGCGAATTCGAAGGCGCCCAGACCGGCTTCAGTGCTCAGGGCCGCCATCCCGAATCGTTCGCGGAACAGCGCCTCGGTCGCCGCGTCGACGCGCATGCCGCCCGCCTCCCACAACGGCCAGGCGACCGACACCGTCACCCCGTACCGGCGCCCCGCCGCGCGTTCGCGCTCGCGCGCCGCGCCGAATTCGATCAGGAAGCGATTGGCGGACGCGTAGTCGATCTGGCCGACATTGCCGGTCTCCGCGACGAGCGACGAACAGAGCATGAAGAAGTCGAGCGGCGCATCCGCCGTGGCCGCGTCGAGCGCGAGCGCGCCGCGGACTTTCGGACGCAGCACGCGCGCGATCGCGCGATCGGTCTTGTTCAGCAGCAACGCGTCGTCGACGACACCCGCGGCATGCAGCACCCCGCGCACCGGCCCGTGCCGTTCGACGATCCCGGCGACGGCATCGGCGACCGCATCGGCATCACCGACATCGACGCGTGCGTATTCGACACGGCTGCCGCGTACGCTCAGGCTCGCCATCCATGCATTCAGCTCGTCGGTCGCCTCGGAGCGGCCGAGCACGACCGCCGTCGCGGGGCCGCGCGAAACCAGATGCGCGGTGAACAATCGGCCGAGTGCGCCCGCGCCGCCGCTCACGATATAAACCGCGCCAGGACGCACTGCCGCCGCTGCCGTCGCGTCGCCTGCCATCGGCTGCAGGTGCCGCACGAGACGCGCATCACCGTCCAGACGCACCATTTCCTCTTGCGCCGGTGCGCAGAGTTCGTCGGCCACGCCCTCGACCTGCTCCAGCGCGCCCGGCGCAATGGCCAGATGACTGCAGGCGAGCCACGGAAACTCCATCGCCAGTGTTCGCGTGGCGGCCGCCAGCGCGCCCGCGACCAGATCGCCGCTGCGACCGACGACCAGCAGGCGAACCTTGCGCCCGTCGCGGCCAGCCTTCAGCCGTTCGAGCAGACGCCGCTGGCCGGCCAGTTGCGCAGCCAGCGCCGATGCGGGATCGGCGCCGGCCGCGTCGAGCAGCACCAGCACCGCATCGAGGCCCGACAGCGGCGCGCCGTCGTCGTGCAATACGGACCAGCCGCGCCGGCCCAGCGCATCGCCAAGGACGGCATGATCGGCGCGATCGCCGCCCGACAGCAGGACCGTTCCCGCCGTCATCGCGGCGGCCGGACATGGCGTCGCGCGTTCGACCGCGCACAGATATTCCGGACCGCCGTTGCCCGGCTGCGGCTGCGGCAGCGCCGCGAGCCGCAGGCCTTCGAGCCGCAGCACCGCATGGCCGTCCGCATCCCAGAGCGTCAGGTCGAAACGCGCGGGGTCGGCGGCGCGCTCGACGAGCATGACGCGCGCCCGCTCGGGCGCACCGAATTGCAGGACCGCGTCGATCGAGACCGGCACCGCGGGTTCGCGCGCCAGCAGCGCAACGAGCTGCATGGCGGCGTCCACCGCGACCGCGAAGGCCGTCTCGGGCACGAGCAGCGTCGCGTCGAGTTCGCCGACGACACTGTCGTCAGTGGCGGCGAAGCGCGCTACCGCGCGCAGTTCGGGGCCGTATTCGAAGCCGCCTGCACGCAGCCGTTCATAGAGCGTCGCGCCTTCCGAGAAGTCGCCGTGCGTCGCCGTCAGCGCGGCAAGATCACGCGGGGCCGACGCGCTCGACGGCAGCTCGGCCGCCAGCGCGCGCGCGACGATCTCGCCGTCCTGCCCGCGTACCAGCATGCCGTCGGCATCGTCGGAGACCGGCAGATCGACGCCGCCCCCCTCGACCACCGCCTGGCGCAGCCAGCGCACCGCCCGCACCGCGCGCGGCGCGTCAGGCCCCTGCCGGTCGAGCATCAGGTCCAGCAACGCTGCGCCCGGCACGAGCGCGCGGCCGCCGATGCGATGGGCCGCTGCGAGCCGCGCGAGCCGCGCGGCCGACGGCGCGGGCCGCGCGTCGGCGGCGGCCCCGGGCGGCGGCGTCATCCAGATCCGCTTGTGCTCGAACGGCACGGTCGGGAATGCGCAGCGGACGGGCGCCGCATCCCAGGTGCGCCGCCACGCGATCTCATGGCCATTGACCCACAGCTCGCCGAGCTGACGCAGCCCGCGGCGCGCGATCAGCAGTGCGATCAGTTCATCCGCAACGCCGCCGAGCGACAGGGTGCCTTGGCCCGCCTCCGGCGAAACCAGCGACGCCGCATCGCGGGCGGCAATGGCGCGTAGCGCGGCCTGCAACGCATCGAGCGACTCGGCCATGGCGACCGCGCGCACCGGCAACGCACGACGGCCCGTCTGGCTCGTGAAGCAAAGACGGCTCAGCGACGTCTCGGGATGACGCTGCAACCAATCGGCCACGCGTAGCGCATACGCGGCGAGTTGCGCATGGCTGTTGGCCGACAGCAGGAACGCCTGCTCACCCGCCGTCTGCATGGGCACGCGGTTTTCCAGCCATTGCTGCAGGATCACATGGGCATTCGCGCCGCCGGCGCCAAACGAGCTGACGCCACACGCCGATGGCCGGCCGTCGCCGGGCGAAGCCAACGGCTGCAGCGTGCGCGCCGGCATCACGGCGGCACCGAAATCGATCTTCTCGTTGAGATCGTCGAGGCCCGCGCACGGCGCAACCGCGCGATTTCTCAGTTGCAGGATCGCCTTGCCGATCCCGGCAATGCCGGCCGCTCCCTCCAGATGGCCGATGTTCGACTTGACCGAGCCCACCAGCAACGGCGCCGGCCGGCCGGTGCCGCCGTAGGCCCGGTTCAACGCGGCGATTTCGATCGGATCGCCCAGTTGGGTGCCGGTTCCGTGCACCTCGATCGCGTCGATCTCGTCCGGCGCCAGGCCCGCGCGTGCCAGCGCCTCGGTGATCACGTCAGCCTGCGCGTTCACGTTCGGCACGGTGTAGCCGCCCGTCTTGCCGCCCGCATTGATCATGCTGCCTCGCACGACCGCGAGAATCTCGTCGCCGTCCGCGAGCGCATCTTCGAGCGGCCGCAGCAGCACTGCGCCGACACCTTCTCCCGGCACGATTCCGTCCGCGGACTTGTCGAAGGTTCGGCACGCCAGCCCCGTGCCGAGCATCTGCATCGCGCTCAGCGCGATATGGTGCGCGGGATGCAGGATCACGTTCACGCCGCCGGCAATGGCCTGGCGGCATTCGCCGCGGCGAATCGCCTCGCAGGCGAGATGGAACGCCGTCAGCGATGACGAACAGGCCGTATCGACGGCCATGCTCGGGCCGCTGAAGTTGAACGTGTAGGACACCCGATTGGCCACCGACCAATACGGACTGTGCCCCAGGTTAAACCGGCCTTGCGGCCAGCCCGCCGCCGCCGCGATCTGCCCGTACGACCCGTACATGATGCCGACGAACACGCCGGTACGCGTCTCGCGCGTATCGCCGCCGTTGTGGCCGGCCTGTTCGAGCAGGTCCCAGCAGCTTTCGAGGAACAGGCGCTCCTGGGGATCCATCGCCGCCGCCTGGCTAGGCAGGATGCCGAAGAACTTCGGGTCGAACTGATCGACGCCGTCGATGAAGCCGCCCCACTTGCCGTAGCTGCGATTCGGTTGCGGCGTCGGATCGAAATACGCGTCGGCATCCCAGCGGTCGGCCGGGACGGTATCGATGGAACGGCGACCGTCACGCAGGTTGTCCCAGAACGCATCGAGGTCCGGCGCGCCGGGATAGCGTCCGACCGACGCGATCACGGCGATGTCGCCGTCGCGCCGGCCAGCTCGTTGTGCGGGCCACGCCGTCGACACTGCCGGCGTCACGGGCGCCGGCTCGTCGGGTGCGAAGCGGCCACCGTCGATGCCGTCCGCGTCCGGAACCGCCGCGGGGTTGCCGTCGTCGACGGCATCCGATCGCGGCGCCAGTCGCCGCGCGACCTCGGCGGCCCGCTCGGTACGCAGGTAACCGGCCACTTCGGCGATCGTGAGCCGTTCATAGAGCAAGGTCGACGGCAGGTCCGCGAAATCGGCCTTCAGCACCCGCAGGATATCGGTGCCGAGCAGCGAATCGACGCCGTACGACTCGAAGGTCTCGTGCGGGTCGAGTGCGTCGGGCTCGAGCTTGAGCACGCCGCCAAACACGCCGCGAACATAGTCGAGCACGACGGCGTCGGCCGGCGGGGTCGCGCTCGCGCGGCTGGTGTTCGCCGCTCGGACCGCCATCGCCGCCCGCGGCACGCGTGCGGTGTCCGGCATCGCGGCGCCCGGGACGCCGCCCGCCGGCGCGAACGCCGCGGCCAGCGCATCGCCCTTGTGCTCGACAAGGTACGCGGCCACTTCGGCGATGGTCAGCTTCTGGTAGAACAGCGTCGACGGCAACTCGCCGAGATCCTGTCGCAGCGCGCGCAGCAGATCCGTGCCGAGCAGCGAATCGACACCGAATGTGTCGAAGGTCTCGTTCACGTCGAGCGTATCGGCATCGCACTTCAGCACGCGCGCGAACACGCCCGCCAGATAGCGCTCGACCGCAGGCCGCGCCATATCGGGCGCACCATGCGGCAGCGCCCCGCCCGACGACGGCTTGCCTCCATCTGTGTACATCGAATTCCCCTGTATCGAATGAACCACGGTCGCGACGGACGGAGCCGCCGCGTTTTCAAGCGTCAAGCCAAACGACGCGAAACGGCCTGGATCGGCATTCATCACCATGGCCTGCGGCAGACCGGCGCCGAGCTGCATCCGCAGGCAGGCGAAGCCGTCGGCGGGCTCGATCGAGCCGACGCCGCGGGCAGTCATTTCGCGTTGATAGCGCGGCCCCGAGACGATCCCGACGCTGCCCCAGTAACCCCAGTTGACGACGAAGACCGGTACGCCGCAGCGGCGACGCAACTCGCCTCCCCATGCGTCGAGATAGGCGCTCGCGGCCGCGTAGTTGCCCTGTCCGGGCGAATCGAGCAGCGACGATACCGACGAGAACAGCACGAGCTTGTCGAGCGGCTCGCCTTCGAGGCTGCGATGGAGATTCACGCATCCCGCGACCTTCGGCTCCAGCACGCCGGCCAACTGCTCCGGGCGCATCGTGTCGAGCGTCGCGTCGTCGAGCACGATCGCACTGTGGATCGCCGCGCTGATCGGCCCGAACCGGCCGCGGATCACGCGCACCGCGTCGGCCAGCGCCGCCTCGTCGCCAAGGCTGGCCGATACGTAGATCACGCGGCCGCCCAATTGCTCGATCTCGCGCATCCGCGCGCGGATCGATTCGTCGAGCGGCCGGCGGCCGATCCAGCCGAGCGCGGCGCCATGCGTGCGCGCGAGCTCCTTGCTGAGTGCGAAGCCGATCCCGCCGGCCCCGCCGACGATCACGCAGGTCTCGCCGTCCCCGAGCAGCCGGCGCGGCGTCACATGCGCGACGGGCCGCATCACGCGGCCGTACCAGCGGCCGCCGCGCAGCGCCGCCAGGCCCGACAAACCGTCGGGCCGCGCGGGCAGATCCTCGCGCGACGCTGCACTGTCATGCGCGAGATCGATCACCTGGAGCCTCAGGCCGGGGCGCTCGGCCGCCGCCGAGCGGGCGATGGCGGCCAGCGCCGCCTGCACCGGACGGACCGGCGCCGCGGCATCGACCGCGACCGCGCCGGCCGTCAGCACGGTTACCCGCAGCGCGTCGGGTTGCGAGGCGCAGAGCCGGGCGAACAGCGCGCGCGCCGCTTCGAGCGTCCGTGCGGGCTCCGCTTCGCCAAGCGCACGCGCGTCGACCACGAGCTCGCCAGTCACGGTGTGGGGCAACGCGAGATGCGCATCGGGACGCAGCGACAGATAAGTCCGATCGCCGGACGGCTGCGCAGGCGCGGACGACATCTCGCGCCAACGCGGCTCATAGAGGCGGCTGCCGCCGCCCGGCGAGGTCACGAGCCGGAAACCCGACACTTCGAGCACCGCATTGCCGTCCCGGTCGCACGCGGTCACGTCATAGCAGCCGTCCCCGATACGCTGCGCGACGACCGTCACGACGGCGTCGAGCGACTGATTGAGGCGCACGGTGTCGATCCGCCGCGGCAGCTTGAGCGCCGTGCCCTCTTCGAGGACCGCGACGACCTGGAGGATCGCGTCGAGGGTCTGGATCATCCCTCGCCCGGAATCGGCGCGCAGCCACGCGACAGCACCCTGCGCGTCATGTGCGACGCGCGTGATCAGCCGATAGCCGGGCCCGTAGGCAATGCCGGCCCGCGCGAACCGGTCATAGAGCACACCGTGCTCGATCGCGTGCGGGTAGCCGGCGACGAGCGTGTCCAGCGCCATGCGCGGACGCGGCCGGCCGGCCCCCTGCGGCACGCAGCGGGCGCGCGCAAACGACGGCTGGCCGGCGATGCGCATCTCGATGTCGTAGCGCCCCTCGTCATCCACGCTGCCTTGTATTTCGAGCGTGACGCGGCCGGCCACGCGGGCGGGCATCAGCCATTCGACATCGGACAATTCGACGGGACGGAAGCGCTGGGTGCGCGCGCTGTAGTAGAGGATCGCCGCGCCCGGCACCCAGTGCTGCCCTTGAACGCAATGATCGCGAACCCAGTCCGTGTCGGGATCGATCGCCTCCCTGGCGGTGTTCTCCAGAAGCGCGCGGATGGGCCCGGTGGCGCCCGGCGCGGCGACGGACGGCGCCGTGCCGGGCGCATCGGGCACCCAGAAGCGCTGGTTGCTCAGCGGGTAGCCGCTCAGCGCGATACGACGCCCGCGACGGCGCTCGAAGAAGCCGGTCAGGTCGAGGCCCGCCTGCCCGCTGCAGAAGCGCTCGCCGAGCGTGGTCAGCGCCGTGCCGTCGAGCGCCCGGTCGAACCCGGCGCTCGCATCCGCCGATGCGCCATGCGCGGAGTGAACGCCCTCCAGCGTTCCCTCGGCCAGCGCGCCGCGCAGCAGCGCGATCGCCTGCACGGCGTCGCCGGCGACGATCGCGCAACGCTTGCGGAAGACTGCGCGCCCGACGCCGAGCGTATAAGCGACATCGCTCAGCGCGGCCCCGCGCTCGAGGTCCGTGACGAGGCCCTCGACCAGCGCACGCAATGCCGGCGAGGTGCGCGCCGAGACCAGCAACAGATGGCCCTCGTCGACGAGATCGCCCGTGTCCGGCCGCGCTGCTTCGGGCGGCGCCTCCTGCAGCACGAAGTGCGCGTTGGTACCCGACATGCCGAAGCTGTTGACCGCACCCATGCGGCGTCCGCTCGGCCCCACGGGCCACGCGCGGCGCGTCGTCACCACCTCCAGCGGCACGCCGCCCAGCTCGATGTTCGGATTCATCGTGTCGAAATGCAGGCTCGGCGGGATCTCGCGATGCTGAAGCGCGAGCGTGACCTTGATGAGCCCGGCGATGCCCGACGCGAGCGTCGTATGGCCGACGTTTGACTTGATCGACCCGACGCCGCACGGCGGGAGCGTCGTGCTGCGGCCCCGCATCAGCCCCGCGAGCGCCTTCAGTTCGATCGGGTCGCCGAGCTGCGTGCCGGCGCCGTGCGTCTCGATATAGGCGATATCGTCGGGCGACACGCCGGCTGCCGCGTGCACGCGACGTTGCAGCGCGAGCTGCGCGTCGGCCGACGGCGCGGTGATGCCGTTCGTCTTGCCGTCGCCATTGATCCCGCTCGCCCGGATCACCGCGTAAATGCGATCGCGATCGGCGAGCGCGGCCGACAGCCGCTTGACCACCACCAGCCCGGCACCCTCGCCGAGCACGAAGCCGTCCGCCGACGCGTCGAACGACGCGCACCGCCCGAGCTGCGAGAGCATGCCGGACTTGCTGTTCCAGATGTGCATCTGCGGCGTGACCATCAGCGCGATGCCGCCGGCCACCGCCATTTCACAATCGCCGCCGCGAATCGACTGGCATGCGAGATGGAGCGCGACGAGCGACGACGAACAGGCCGTATCGACCGCGACCGTCGGCCCTTCCAGGTTCAGGAAGTAGGCGATCCGCCCGGCGAGAATCGACGCGGCGTTGCCGAGAAACACCTGCCCCGAGTCGCTCGCGCCCGCCGCTTGCAGCAACTGCATGTAATCGCCCGCGGCCGTGCCGACGAACACGCCGCAATTGATGCGCCGCTCGGGTCCCACCGCGTGGCCCGCGTCCTCGAGCGCACGCCACGCCTGTTCGAGAAACACGCGTTGTTGCGGGTCCATCAGTTCGGCCTCGCGCGGCGAAATGCCGAAGAACGTCGCGTCGAACCGATCGATATCGGTGACGAGGCCGGCCACCTTGCTGCTCGTCTTGCCTGGCGCGCTCGGATCGGGATCGTAGAAGCGTGCGGTGTCCCAGCGCTCGGGCGAGACTTCCGCGACGCTGAAGGTGCCGTCGAGAAGATTGCGCCACAACGCGTCGGCGGACGTCGCCCCCGGGTAACGCGCGGACAGACCGATGATCGCGATGTCGTCTTCCGACGCGGTGGCCGGCAGGGCGCCGGTCTCGGCCGCGTCGGCTCCGGCCGCGCCCGGCGTGATGTCGGACCCGGTCGCCTCGGGTTCGCCCGCGTCGCGCGTGGCGTCGATCGCCTGCGGGTCGGGCGACGACGCATCCACCGTCGGCGCGAGCTTCAGGCGCAGCGGTGGCGGGGACGACAACGCGGGCGGCGTGACCTTGGCCGCCGGCCGCACCTCGACGCTCGCGCGGCTCGCATCGGCGACCGCGCTGGCCTGCGACAGCGGCATGGCAACGGCCTCGCGCGCCGGGTCGACCGCCTCGCGCGTTGCGGCTGCCGGCTGCGCCGGCGCATCGAGCGCGATGGCGATCAGGCCATCGCTCGCGGCCTGCGCGGCAGCAACATGGTCGACCAGCGCATCGATCGTCGGATGATCGTAGACCAGCACCGAATCGAGATTCAGGCCGAACGCGTGGTTCAGGTCACGCACGATTTCGACGGCGCCGAGCGAATCGAGCCCCATCTCGGCAAAGGTTCGACGCGCGTCGAGTTCGTTCCGATGCACGAACAGATTCCGGCAGAGGGTCGTCTCGATCTCGTTCCGGATGCGCGGCTTCACGGGATCGGCGGCCGCGACACGTGGCGCGGCCGGCGCCGGCCGGTCGGCATGCGCGGGCCCGTCGGTCCGGGCGGCGTCGGGCTCGGCGTGTCCGGTTCGCGCGCGAATCCCGGACACGAGATCGGCATGCAGCACCGCGTCATGCATCGCGGCCTCGCGCGCGATCACCTTCGCGAGATCGGCGCCGGCCCGCTCGGCCAATTCACGCTTCAGCGCGTTGACGACGGGAGCAGACTGCTCGGCGATCGCATCGGCAATCCGCAACGCGCTCTGCAGCACCTGCGGTCCGTCGGCGAATCGCAGGGCGACGCCCATGGCCTCGAGGTCGCGCCCGGCATAGGTGGCGGCCGTCATGCACATCTCGGCGGCCAGCGCGGCGCCGAAGCGGCGTTCAAGCGCATAGGTCGCGCCGAGGCCCGGCGTGAAGCCGAATTTGACGAAATTGGCGCTATAGGTGCCGTCGCGGTCGAGCACCACGTGATCGGCGTGTAGCCCGAACGTCAGCCCGCCACCGGCCGCGTGACCGCGCAGCGCGGCGACCACGGGCACCCGGCAGCGCGCGAGCCCCTCGTAGAGGAACGGCACGTCCGTGAAGCTGCCCTCCTTGCGCGCGAGGCGTTCGAGCGCTGACGGCGTGCCGCCCATGCTGAACACCTTGTCGGTCCCCGTCAGCACCACGGCACGCACGGCCGGGTCGGACTCGATCGAGCCGAATGCCGCCGCGAGGCCGTCGAGCAGCGCCTCGGTGAACATGTTGTTATCCGCGACCGCCTGCATCCTGACGAGCGCCACGCCATTGGCGAGCACCTTCAGGGTGACCGGGTCGTTGCCTGCCACATCGCTCATGTTGGAATGTCCTGTTGATTCGGAGTGTCGGGCGGCGGGCGACGCGGCCCGCGCCGGCGCCTGGGCAGTCCCCTCGCGCTGCCAGCGGCCGATCCAGAAGCCCTGCGGGTGAAACAGGCGGGGCACCGGGAGCGCCACGCGGCGCGCGCGCAGACTGGCCCACGGCGCGGCGAAATCGACGTCGTGCCCGGCCACCCATCGCTCGATGGGACCGGCATCCACGGCGGCGGGCGTGGCGGGCGCACCCGCGTCGGCCGTCCCCGTCAGCACGCCCGTCACGACTTCGCCACGCACGTAGGCCCGCAGCAGCGCGACCGCGTCGCGAAGATCGGCTGCGCGGCAGGCGAGCCGGTGGGTCAGGTGGCTGCGATGCGCCTGCAGCGTGTAGGCGACGTCGGCGAGGCGTAGCGGATGATCGCCGCCCGCACCGGCACCCGAGAGCGCCTCGTCGGGATCGACATCGCGGCCGAGCCGCCGCGACAGGGCCTGGAGATCGGCGCCCTCGATACCCAGGCTGCGCGGCGTCTCGTCGGGCCCGAGATCCGTGACGCCGACGCTGACGAGCTCGGCCGCGATCGCCAGCGCGTCGGGCCCGACGTGGTCCGGCACCGCGTCGAGCGCCTGCGCCATCCGGTCCGCGTAGTCGCTCAGCCCCGCCGCGTCGCGGGCCGACAGAACGAGCCACTGCGCGCCGAGGTCGTGCGAATCCGCAGCCGCCGGGTGAACCGGAGGTTCGTCGATGATGAGATGGGCATTGGCGCCGCCGGCGCCGAACGCGGACACGGCGGCCCGCCGCGGCGCACCGCCGATCGGCTGCCACGGTGCGAGCGTTTGCTGTACGTGCAGGCCGAACGGCGCCATCCTCAGCGCGCCGTTCAACTCGCGCGAGTGCAGCGACGGCGCGAGTTGTCGTGCGCGTGCCATCAGCAGCACCTTGGTCACCGCCGCGATGCCCGCCGCGCTTTCGAGGTGCCCGACGTTCGACTTGACGGACCCGATCGGCAGCGTCGCGCCGCCGTCGCGACCCAGCACGCGGCCGATGCTCTCGACTTCGATCGGATCGCCAAGCGCGGTCCCGGTGCCATGCGCCTCGACATAGGAGACACTGGCGCCGTCGATGCCGGCGTCGCGCAGCGCGCGGGACATGACCTCGGCCTGCCCGGCCGGACTCGGCACGGTGAAGCCGCCGGTGCGGCCCGCGTGATTGAGCGCATGCCCGCGGATCACCCCCCACACGTGATCGCCATCGCGAAGCGCATCGCGGAGCGGGCGCAGCAGGACCGCGCCGACACCCTCGCCGGGCACGTAGCCGCTGCCGCCCGAGCCGAAGCTGCGGCACCGGCCGTCGTCAGACAGAAACTGGCCCTGCGCGAGCTGCAGGTATTTCTGCGGATGCACGGCGAGATTGACACCCCCGGCGATCGCCATCGTGCAGGCGCCGCCGCGCAGCGCATCGATCGCGAGGCCGATCGCGGTCAGCGACGACGAGCACGCGGTATCGACCGCCATCGACGGACCGCGCAGGTCCAGCGCATACGACACGCGGTTGGCCACCGACGCGTGCATGGCGGCCGGCGCGACCTCATCCGGATCGCCACATAGCTGGTAGTGATTCCACATCACGCCCGCGAACACGCCGACATTCCGGTCTGCCAGCGCGCCCGCAGGATGGCCGGCTGCTTCGAGCAGCGTCCAGCAGGTCTCCAGGAACAGGCGCTCCTGCGGATCGGCGCGTTCGGCTTCGCGCCGCGACATCTGGAAGTGCGCGGCATCGAACCCTTCGATATCACCGAGAAAGCCGCCCCACCGTCCGTACGTGCGCCCCTCGACGCCGCGCTGCGGATCGAACAGCGCGGCATGATTCCAGCGTTCGCGCGGCACTTCGGTAATCGCGTCGTACCCGTCGCGCAGACGCATCCAGAATGCGTCGATATCGTCTGCGCCGGGATAGCGGCCGGCCAGACCGACGATCGCGATATCGTCCGCGCGCTCGTGCGGCGCCGTGCCGAACGCCCACGCCGGCTCGGCCTCAAGAGGCACGGCATCGCCGTCGCCGCCGCGTTCGCGTGACAACCAGTCGCGATAACGCGGCGCATCGCCGTGCAGCACCGCGAGCGTCGTGTCCTCCGGCCGCGAACGAAGCGTGGCTTGCAGGCATGTGAACGCGTCGGCGCTCGGCAGCGGACGCAGGCCCGTGCGCGCCATCGCCTCGTCGAGCTCCGCGCCGGCCAGGCGCATGCCGCCTTCGGTCCACAACGGCCATGCAATGGCCACGGTCTTGCCGCTGCGCGTCGGATCGAGGCGTCGCCGCTCGGCAAGCGCCTCGAGCATCGCGTTCGCGAACGCATAGGCGCCCTGTCCCGGGTTGGGGCGCCATGCGGCCAGCGACGAAAACGCGCAGAACAGCGTCAGCCGGTCCCGTGCCGTCGCTTCGTCGAGTGCCTGGAAGCCCGCCACTTTCGATGCGGTCACCGCGCGGCAAGCAGCAGGCGATACCGTGAAGTGCAGTGCGTCCGACTGCACGCCCGCCACATGGAACACTGCGTCGATCCCGCCGAAACGCTGCCTGATCCGGTCGAGCACCGCATCGAGCCCCGCCCGGTCGGTCACGTCGCAGCGCTCATGCGCGATGCTGGCCGGCGCGGGCGTGCGCCTCCATTCGGCCAGCAGCGCGGCATCGGGCGCCGAGCGGCCGAGCACGACCACGCGGGCCCGCACGTGCGTCGCCAGCCAGTGCGCGAGCTGCACGCCGATGCCGCCCGTCCCGCCGGCGACCACGCACACGGCTGCGTCGGGCAGCACCGGCGTGCGCGCGCTGGCGTCGCCGGCGGCCAGGGTGCGCGGCACCAGCGCGCGTACGCGCGAGGTGCCATCCGGCAGCGCCGAGACGAGGCCGGCGGTCGCGGGAAACGTGTCGCCCGCCCGCGCGAGCTCGTCGAGCACCGCATCCTGCCAGCCGCGCTCGGGAACGAGCAGCGCACGCGCTGCGATGCGCGGGCTCTCGACGCGCACGCCGCGCAGAAACGCGGCGAACCCGTGCAGCGTCGCGGACGCGGTCTCGCCGCGCTCGACGACCAGCAGCGCGATCGGTCGCGCCCCGCGATGACAGGCCGCCGTCCAGCGCGAGAGCTCGGCCAGTTGCACATCGGGCGCGGCGTCATGGTCACCGAACCAGACGAGCGCATCGGGCGCGCCATCGCCGCGCGCGGCCAGGGACACCGGATCGTCGAGCGCGATGAGTTCGACGCCGCGCCGTTCGCGCGCGGCCGCGCTCAAGCTGTCGAATGCGCGCGCACGCAGCCCGTGGACGGCGATTCGCGCGGCACCGGTCGGGGCCGGGCGCCGCCGATCGGGTATCCAGGCGGGCGCCGCGAACCCGGTTTGCGCCACGACCGGTGCGGCGGCGGGCGCCGCCGTCACGGGCTCGACGCGCGCGTGGTCGGTCAGCGGTCCGAATGTGGCCAACAGGTGCGCATCGAGGGCCGCGATATCGCGATGCTCGAACAGCAGCGTCGGATAGATCTCGTTGCCGACGACCTGTTCGAGCCGCGCCGCCAACGCGAGCAGATCGCGCGAACCCAGCCCGAGTTCGTAGAAGCCGAGGTGCGTGGCAATCGAGGCCGCTTCGATCGACAGCATCTCGCCGATCCAGATGCGCAGCAGCGCCGCATAGGAGCCGGCCTGGGCCAGCTCGACCGTGGCGGCCGGCGCGTCGGCCGAACGCGCGTCACCCGTCGGCCGTGCGCGCGGCAGCAGCAGCCGGGTGATCAGCTCGGGCTGACGGATCCGCTTGCAGGCGAGTCGACGAAAGCTCGCGCAATGCCGTCCATCGCAGTCGTACAGGTCGTAGTCGTTGCTGATCACGTCGCCCGTCGCGGCCAGGACTTCCGTACCCGGCGCATGCAGGAAGAACTGCTCCGACAGCGGCGCGACGAGCCGCACGCGGTCGATCGAGACCGGAATGAACGGCGCATCGAACGCAGCCTCGGTTTGCGCGTAAGCGGCGATCGTCGCGGCGTCGAGTGCGGCCGGATGCATATGGAATCCCGGTTCCGGCGGCACTTCGAGCCGCAGCTCGCCCAGTAGCGCGCCGCCGCCTTTCCATAGACGGCCGGTGCAGCGCATCGGCGCGCGATGGTCGATCCGTTCGAGCCGGGCGCGACGGTACATCTCGCTCATGTCGAGCGCATCCGTCATGCGCGCCTTCAGCGCGGCAACATCGAGCGCGGGCGCCGGCGGGTCGCGATCCACGACGAGCACAGCGCGCATGTTCTCGACGAATGCGCCGTCGTCGCCCCAGACCCGGCTGTCCACCAGCACCGAGCCTGCATCGCCTTCCGGGAGCCAGATTCGCACGCGCAGTTCGCGATCGCCATCTGCCGACGTGACGACGGGTTCGCTGAACAGGACCCGCTCCAGCGCGTATCCCGTCCACGCATGTCCGCGGGCCTCGAGCACCCGCGAAGTCAGGTCGAGAAACACCACGCCGGGCATCACGGACACGTCGTGGACCCGGTGGTTCTGCATTACGAGATCGGTATGCGCGAGCCGCAGCGTACAAAGAATAGGTGGGTTGTTCACGATGTCGTCAATTCAGGGTAAGAGGCGACGTCACCGAGCGCATCTCCGAACTGGAGGCTCAGCAACGATGAAGGAGCAGCCGCGCGCGCGGCTTCGGGTGCCGGCGACGGGGCGGGCGGCCGTGCGCTCGAGCGCCGCCCATCGCGTTCGAGCCACAGGCGCCGGCGGCGCAGCACCGGCGGCGCGAGCGGGACCCGCACGGGCGCGTGCACGGGCGCCTCGCCGACGATCACGTGCGCATTGCTGCCGCCGAGACCAAACGCGCTGACACCGGCCACGCGTGGCCCCGGCAATGGCCACGCGGCACACTCGCGCGGAATGAAGAACGGCGAATGCGCCAGGTCGAAACGCGGGTTGGGCGTGTCGCAGAACAGCGTCGGCGGAACCCGCCCCTGCTCGACCGCCAGCACCGTCTTCGCGAGACCGGCGGCGCCAGCCGCGCTCAACAGATGGCCGAGATTGCTTTTCACGCTCGCGACCGCGCAGTAGCCGCGCTGGGTCGTGTCGTGCCGATAGGCGTCGTTCAGCGCTTTCAACTCGATCGGATCGCCGATCTTCGTCGCGGTGCCGTGCGTCTCGACCATGCCGATCTCGTCCGGACGTCGCGCGGCCCGGGCCAGCGCCGCGCGAATCACGTCCTTCTGGGCGTCGGGATTGGGTGTGGTCAACCCCATCGTCCGGCCGTCGTTGTTGATCGCGCTCGCCTCGATGACCGCGCGGATCCGGTCGCCGTCGGCCAGCGCGCGAGAGAGCTTCTTGAGCAGAAACACGGCGCAGCCCTCGCCCGGCACGAAGCCATCGGCGTAGCGATCGAAGGTCCGGCAGCGTCCCGTCGGCGACAGCGCGCCGGCGCGTGTGAACTGCACGTAAACCTCTTCGTCGAGCAGGACGTCGACGCCGCCGGCAAAGGCCAGCTCCGCGTCGCCCGACAGGATGGCCTGGCAGGCCTGATGCAGCGCGCTCAACGATGACGAGCACGCCGAATCGATGACCATGTTGGCGCCGCGCAGGTCGAGGAAATGCGCGAGGTGGGCTGCGATGAAGTTCTGGTCGCCGCCGAGCCCGGAATCGAGCCCCGCGTGCTCGACGCGCTGCCCGTACCGGCCCATCCGCGCGCCGACAAACACGCCCGTATTGCTGCGCCGCACGTCGGCCGGCTCCCGACCCGAATCGGCGAGGCAGTTCAGCGCCACTTCCATGAACAGGCGAATCGCCGGGTCCAGCGCCAGCGCCTCCTCCTCGCCGAGACCAAAGTAGTCCGGGTCGAACGTTTCGATATCGTCGACGAAGCCGCCCCAGCGCGACACGCTGGAGCCGGGCGCGCCAGCCGGATCGAACAGCGACGCGGTATCCCAGCGTCCCGCCGGCACCTCGGTGACGGCGCAACGACCGTCGGCGAGCAGGCGCCAGAACGCCTCGACATCGGGCGCGCCGGGCAAGCGCACCGCCAGCCCGACGACGGCCACCGCATCCCGGGCCGGCGTGACGGACGCCGTTGGGTCCAACGCGGACATCGGCGCGGTATCAGGCATCGGCGCAGATTCGTCGCGCGTGCTTCGCGGCGCCCCGACCACCGCCGACGGACTCGTCGCGGCGGGCGCCGCGTGAGCGGACGGAGATCGGTCGCCGGTGTCGCCGTGCGCTTCGTGCGGCGCGGCGATCCCCATCGACGACAAATACGCGCTCAACGCATCGACCGTCGGATGCTCCAGCAGCAGGCCCGGTGCAAGCGGCTCACCGATGCATGCCTCGATATCCTCGACGAGCCTGCCCAGCATGATCGATTCGACACCGAGTTCGGCAAAGCTCGCCGATGCCGGAATTCGCTCGATCGGCAGGCCGGTGCGTTTCGCAAGCACTTCCCGCAACCAGTCCGGAGCCAGCGCGCCGGATTCGTGCACCGGCGATGCGGCGTCGGGCGCAACCGGAACGGATGTCTCCGCCGTGGCAGGCGCCTCCGCCACGGGGCCGGACGCGAGCAGCGCGGCATCGACCGGACAGTACCGGGCCGATCCCGACAGCGCGACAGCCCGCCACAAGACGTCGAATGCCTCGGCATCCGACAGCAGCGGCAGCCCCTGACGCTGCATCGCCGCCATCGCGGACGCATCGACCCGCGAATCCCGCCAGGCCGGCCACGCGATCGACTTCAATTGCGGAAACCCGCGCCGCTGCCATTGTTCGGCCAGCCGGTCCATCGCGCGATTGGCGGCCGAGTAGTCGCCCACGCCGGCGCCGACCGCGTCGACCACGGCCGAAATCGACGAGAACAGCACGATGAAATCGGGCTGCGCCGTCGCGACGCCGCGCAGCAGCGCGGCCACGCCTCCGGCCTTCGGCGCCATCACGTCCGCGATCGCGTCGGCGGGCCGGTCGACGAGCGCGCCATGGCCGCGCGCGCTCACGCCGGCGCAATGAAACACGCCGCCGAGCCGGCCCAATTCGCGATCGATCGCCGTCAGCCAGTGCCCGATCGCCACCTCGTCCTCGACGCACGCGTAATGGACGACGACGCGAGCACCTTGCCGTTCGAGCGCGCCGACGAGGGCGTCGGTCTCGGCCGTGCGGGTTCGGCCCAGCAACGCGATGCGACGCGCGCCGCATCGCACCAGTTCGAGCGCGAGCCTCGCGCCGATGCCGCGCGTGCCGCCTGTGACTGCGTAAGCGCAATCGGCGCGCGGCCGCCACGACGAGGGCGCACGTTCGACGGGCTGCCAAGCCGGCACGAGACGGCCGAGCGGCGAGAGACAGAGATCGCCCGCCGTCGGGCGCGCGACCTCGCCGGCCAGCATGGCCGACAACGCTTCGCATGCCGCACGATCCTCGAGCGCGATCGGTCCCACGTCGACGACCGAGCATGTGGTCCCGCGGTGTTCCGCGGCGAGCGCATCGAGCAGGCCCGCCAGCTCCGCGCCGGAGCCGCTGCCCGGTTCGGCCGACGGACCATGCAGCCCGCTGACCACCTGCACGATCCGCAGCGGGGCGACGGCCGACCCACGCGCGAGCGCCGCGCAGATCTCGAACGCGGGCTGCCAGGCGCCGCCGCCGGCTTCGAGGTCGGTCAGGATCAACACGGTCGTGGGCCGCTCGCGCATGCCGGCATCGGCCCCCTGCCGAACGTGCATGCGGCGCGGCGCGAGCCGGACCGCCAGTGCGTCCGCCAACGCGCGCGTCGTCTGGCCGGCGATGCAGAGCACCGGGCCGTCGTCGTGCCCGCCGGCCGCTGCAGGCGGATCACCGGCGGGTCGCCACACGCGCTCCGCGAGCGGAACGGGTGGCGCCGGCGGCGCCACGCCATCGTCGACCGCGTCGATCCAGCAACGCATCCGCGTAAACGGATAGCCGGGAAGCGTGGTCCACGCCGCGGCCCGTGGCCAGTCGACGTGCTGGCCGGATACCCACGCGCGCGCGAGCGCGTCGAGCGGCAGGCCGGCATCGCACGATGCGGCCTGTGGCACGGCGCGGCCGCGCACGCCTACGGCCTCGCCATCGGCGAACGCCCGCAGCAGCACGATCGCCGCGTCGATGCTGTCGCACGGCGCGGCCCAGCGCTCACGCAAGGGCTCACGGCCCAATTGCAGCGTGGCGGCAACCTGCGCCAGCGACGGCGTTTCCTGGTCACGGCGTGCGAGGAACGCCGCCAAGCGGCCCGCCATCAGCCGCAGCGCGTCGTTCGTGGCGGCCGACAGCACGAGCAGCCGAGGCCCCGCCGCGTCGGCGGCTGCCTGCGCCAGGTCCGGCGCAGCCTCCAGTACGACATGTGCATTGCTGCCGCCGGCGCCGAATGCGCTGACGCCGGCACGCCACACCGGCCGACCACCGTCGATGCGCGGCAGCCACGGCTGCGGCGCCTGCGGAACGACGAAGCGCCGCCAGTCGATGTCGGGATTCCCGGCTGCCGCATGCAGCGACGGCGCCAGCGTCTTGTGACGCATCTGCAGCAATACCTTGGTCAGCCCGGCGATCCCGGCGGCGGCCTCGAGATGCCCGAGGTTCGACTTGATGGAACCGATCGCGAGCGGCGCGGGTGCCTGCGCAAGCGAGAACGCCGCGTCGAGCGCGCGCGTTTCAATCGGATCGCCGAGCGCCGTGCCGGTGCCATGGGCCTCGATATAGGACACGCTGTCGCCCGCAACGCCGGCGTCGTCGAGCGACGCGCGCACGAGCGCCGCCTGCGCCTGCGGATTCGGCACCGTGTAGCCGTTGACCTTGCCACCGTGGTTGACTGCGCACCCGAGCACCACACCGTGCATGCGATCGCCCGCCCGCTGCGCATCGTCGCGCAAGCGCAGGATCACGACGCCGGCGCCCTCGCCGGGGATGAAGCCGTCGCCGCCCAGCCCGAAGCTGCGGCAGCGCCGATCGCTCGCGGTCATCCCCATGCGCGCCTGTTGCACGAACTTGTTCGGATGCAGCGCGAGACTCGCGCTCCCGACGATTGCGAGCCGGATGCGGCCTGCGCGCAGTGCTTCAATCGCGAGCTGCATCGCCGTCAGCGACGACGAGCACATCGTGTCGACGGTCAGACTCGGGCCGCGCAGATCGAGATGGTAGGAAATGCGATTGGCCATGCCGGCCGGCGTGGCGCCCGCATCAACGAGGTGCTCGGGCGTGCCCGCCTCGATACCAAGCAGCGGATAGTCGTTGTGCATCGCGCCGATGAATACGCCGACCTCGCCGTCGAATTCGGCGCGCAGCCGGGCCGGCGGAAAACATGCGTCCTCCAATGCGCGCCAGACGGTTTCGAGCAGCACGCGCTCCTGCGGATCCATCCGGTGCGCGTCGAGGGGGGCGATGCCGAACACGAACGGATCGAAGCCGGCCACGTCGTCCAGGAACGCGCCCTGCATCAGCAGCGCGTGACCGGGAACATCGCGGGCCCGTTGCGGCGGCAAGCCGCCGACCAGGTCGGCGCCGGCGACGAGCCGCTGCCACAGCGTGTCGACGTCGTCCGCGCCCGGGTATCGGCCGGCGAGGCCGATCACCGCGACCGCGCGATCCGCGTGGGCCGTGCCGAATTGCGCCGCCTGGGCGACGACGGGGGCGGCGACGGCACCGGGGGGCGGCGCACCGAATTCGGCGAGGCGCGCCGCGACTGCCGCCAGGTCGCGGCACTCATACAGCAAGGTGGCCGGCAGCGACGCAGCCGGCGCATGCCGTGATAGCTCCGCGACCACGTCGGTCGCAATGCGCGAATTCAGACCGTAACGTTCGAGTTCGACGTGGTCGTTCAAGGACGGCTCCGCGATCCCGCTCGCGCGGGCGAACGCGGCACGCAAGCGCGCGCGCCAGTCCGGCCCCGGCGCGTCGGCAGGCGCGGCCGCGGTCGCCGGTGCGGGCGCGGGCGCATCAAGCCAATACGCGTCGCGCGCAAACGGCGACGTCGGCAACGGCACCCGCGGCGGTACGACGCTCCAGAATGTGCGCCATTCGATCGTGTGGCCGGCGAGCCAGTCCTGCAACGCGCCGCGAAACCCGGCGGCCTGCGTCGCGACGCCGAATGTGTCGGCCGCCGCGCACCCGACATGGACACGCGGATCGCTGCTGCTGCGCAGGTACGCGCGCAGCAGTTCGATGGCCTCGTCGCGATCGGCCGCTTCGATCGCCAGCCGATATTCGCCATGGGCCCGGGCGAGTTGCGAAGTGCCGCACACGCCCTCCCACGAATCGAGGTCGCGGGCAGTTTCGAGCGCAGCGAGCCAGGCATCGGCCAGCGCCTCGAGCCGCGCGACCGACGGTGCCGACAGCAGCATCACGCACGGCCCCTGTGCCATGACGTGCGAGCGGGCCGGGGGCGCGGCCAGAATCACCTGCGCGCTGGCGCCGGTGCTCCCGATCGCGTTGATCAGCAGATGCGAGCCTCCCCGCCGCGCAGGCAACGCAGTGAGGCCGCGAACCATGCGCACCGGCCCCGCGTCGATCTCGACGAGCGGCGAGCTCGACGGCGCGACGAGGGTTGGCGCGAGCATCCCGGATTCGAGCTGGAGCAGTACCTTCGACATCTGCGACAGGCCGGACGCCGCCTCGAGATGGCCGATGTTCGGCTTGACCGTCCCGGCCAGCACGCCGTCCTCAAACACGCGCGCGAGTGCCTGCCACTCCGCCGCATCGGATACCGGGCCACCGGCGATCGCGCATTCGACGTAGTCGATCTCGCCGCTGTCGAGGTTCGCGCGACGCAGGACCGCGCGTAGTCCCGCCTCGATGGCCGCTTCACTGGGGCTGCCGTAGGCGGCGCGCGCGCCGGATTGTTCGAGATGAGTGCCGAGGATCTGCGCGAGGACCCGGTCCGCGTGCGCATCGGCGGCGTCGGCGCGGCGCAGCAGCAACGCGCCCGCCCCTTCGCCGATGACCCAGCCGGTGGTGTCGCCGTCGAACGCACCGGCAGTCACGCGCGCCGCGACGAAGCCGAGCGCGCTCAGCGCGTCGATGTGCGACGGATGCGCGACCAGGTTGACCGCGCAGACGACGGCGCTGTCGCAGTCCCCGTTCGCCAGCGCGGTACAGGCGAGATGCAGCGCGCTGAGACCCGACGAGCACGCGGTGTCGATCGCGAGGCTGGGGCCGGTGAAGCCGAACACGGCCGAGATCCGGTGAGCGATTTCCGAACCGCTGGCCGTCATCGCGGCGACGCGGCCCGCGGCGCCCACACCGTATTGCCGGTAGTCCTGCCACAAATGACCGACGAACACGCCGGTCCGCTCGCCCGCCTGTTGCAGCGAACGCGCGTCGTGCCCGGCCCGCTCGAGACACTCGCGCACGACTTCCAGCAGCAGCCGCGTTTGCGGGTCGAGCTGCGCGGCATCATTCGGCGCGATCGAGAATGCAAGCGCGTCGAAGCCGTCGATCCGGTCGAAAAAGCCGCCAGCCAGCCGGTGATGCGCGCCGATGCCGTGACGGCGCGGTGCCTCGCGCAGCGCGCGCTCGCCATTGCTGAGCAGCGCCCAGAATGCGTCGGGCGTCGCCGCGCCCGGATAGCGCAATGCGTGACCGACGATCGACACCGGCGCGCGCGGCTGGCCCGCGGCATCATCCGTCATCCGCAGCGGCGCCGGAACCCCCGGTGCCGGCGCGTAGGCGACCGGCCCCAGCAGGAAGCTGTGAAGCACGGTCTGACCGGCGTGCAGTTGCAGGTTCGCCTGCACGTCCGCCGTGTCGAAGCTGCCGATCGGGCACAGTCCGAGGCCGCTCTCATGTTGGCCCAGCATCAGCAACTGGCCGATGTATCCGGCTTCGAGCAGCAGAAAGCGCTCGGCGTCCGGACCATAGAGCGGCGCGATCGCGCGCGGCTCGCCGACGAGGAACAACGCCATCGCGGCCCGGTCGCGCAGCGGCCGGTTATAGATGAACTGCGCTTCGCGCGCGAACGTCGTGGTCCGGCCGATTCGCACGAGCGCCGCGGCCGCGCTGTCGAACCAGTAGTAGCCGGCATCGAAGCCGTCCACCCGCCCGACGTCGAGCCAAACATAGATCTGCACGCCGTAGGTGTCGCCCGCAGACGGATAGAGCCGCGCGTCACGCGTGCCGGAGCGTCGGCGCGCCAGCAAGCCGAGCAGCCGGCTCAATTGCGCTTTCGATACGGCGCCGTCGGCGAGATCGCGCTGCGCGCCTCGCCAGGCGAACCACGACTGCGGCAGATCGACCGGCGGCAACGATGTACGTGCCTGTCCGTCGAGATCCGCACGGCGATTGAGACCGGCATCGAGGAACGCCTGCTTCGCGACGGGATCGAGCACGTCCACGCGCTCGTGGTCCGCCGGCCGGGCCGGCTCAGGGTGCCGCGCCGCGACCACCGGGCGGGGCGATGCGTGAGCCGAGGGCGCCGCGCCGGCCAGATGCGACTGGAGCATCCGGGCGATGCCGGCCACGCTCGGGTCGCGCGTCAGCCATTCGACCTGCAGGCGCACGCCGTAGTCGGCGCGCAATGCGCCGCTGACCTGGACCATCGTGAACGAGGTCGCGCCCTGTTCCCACAGTTCGCGAGCCGGGTCCGGTTCGCGTCCGAGAAAGCGCGCGAACAACTGGCCCAGTTTGCCGGTCAGGGCATCGAGGTCGGGCGCCGCGGCGGCCTCGCTCGACGGCGCGCAGACCGCGACGGTGGGCTTCGCGGCCACGGGGTCCATGCGATCCGCATGTGTCGGGGGGGCGGCGCCGGTTCCAGCATCGGCCCTTGCCGCGGCGACGCTTCCCGCTTCGGCCGCGACGCACACCGGCGTTCCGCTCTCCGGCAACGGCCACGGCAACGCCTGGCGATCGAGCTTGCCGTTGCCGGTCGCGGGAAAGCCGCGCATCACATGGACGAAATTCGGCACCATGCTCGCCGGAAGTGCCGATTGGCTGAACGTGCGCAACGCGCCCGGATCGAGTTCCGATTCGCTGTCGACATAGGCGACGATCTTCGCGTCGCCGGACGGATCCTGCCGCACCACCACGACCGCCTCCCGCACGCGCGGATACTGGCGCAACGCATGCTCGATCTCCTCGAGCTCGATGCGTACGCCGCGCACCTTGACCTGACGGTCCACGCGGCCGCAGAACGACATGCTGCCGTCCGGATAGAACGACGCGCGATCGCCGGTGCGATACATCCGCGCCGTCGGGTCAGCCACGAACGGATCGCGCACGAAGCGCTCGGCGGTCAGTTCCGGCCGGCGGTAATAGCCGAGGCTCAAAACCGCGCCGCCGATGAAGAGCTCGCCCTCGACGCCGTGCCCGCACGGCTGTCCTGCCTCATCGAGGATGTAGTAGCGCGCGTTGTCGATCGGTCGTCCGTACGGAATGCTGCGCCAGTCGGGGGCGATCTCGCCGACCTCGCGGAAGTTGGACCAGACCGTCGCCTCGGTTGCGCCGCCAAGCGAAACGAGGCGCGCGCGCGGAAACGCGGCGGCCAGCACGGGTGGCAAGGACAGCGGCGTATAGTCGCCGCTCAGGAAGACGAGGCGCAGCGCGTCGCGCGCGGCGCCGACCGGCAGATCGTCGAAATGGCGGCTGACCTGATCGAGCGTGGTCGGCGCCGAATTCCAGAACGTCACCGGATAGTCGGTCAGGATCGCCGCCAGCAGCGCCGGGTCACGTTGCTCGGACTCGCTGGCAAGATACAGCGCCGCGCCGTAGCCGAGCAGGCCCAGTATGTCGAACACCGAAAGATCGAAGCCCAGCGAGGTCACGCAGATACCGAGGTCGTCGCTGCCGAAGCGGTACCGGCGCTGGCACCAATCGAGCAGGTTCAGCAGCGGCCGGTGGCTGACCGCCACGCCCTTGGGCTCGCCCGTGCTGCCCGACGTGAAGATCACATAGGCGAGCGAATCGACATCGTTGATCACGTCGGGATTGCGATCGTCTTCGGCGCCATGAGGCAACGCGTCGACGGCCACGCAGCAAACCTGATCCGGCAGCGTCGCTTCGGCGGGGCGCGTCGACAGGACGAGCGCGAGCCGGCAGTCGGCCACCTCGATCATGCGTGCCGCGCGCGCGGCCGGCAGCAAAGGCTCGACCGGCACATAGGCGGCACCGGCCTTGAGCACGCCGAGCGTTGCGGCGATCAACGCCGGCGTGCGCGGCATCGAGATGGCGACCGTCGTGCCGGGGCCGGCGCCCTGTTCGCGCAAACGGCGCGCGATCGCGTTGGCCCGCCGATTGAGCTGCCCGAACGTCCAGGGCTCGCCGTCGCGCCAGTACACGGCGGGCGCATCGGGCCGCGCAGCCGCGGCCCGTTCGAATGCGAGGTGGACCGGCTGCAACGGCGCCGCCGGCAGCGCCGTCGCCCCGCCAAGCACCTGCGGATTGGCGAGCACATGCGCGAGCGCCGCGCGATAACGCTCGAACGCGCGCCGCGCGGCGTCGGGCGCGAAATCACTTTCGCGGCAATCCCAGCCGATCAGCAGGCGATCGTTGACCGACAGCCCCACCGCATCGACCGAAATGCCGGGCGTCGCGGTACGCCAGCGCAGCGTGTTCGCCACGCGTTCGTCAACGCGGCCCCATTCGACGATGCCCGTATAGACGACCGGCAGTGCAAGCGGCTCGCCCGCCTGCGCATTGCGCACCGACAGCGCGCCGAGACCTTCGATGCCGCCGTGGGCGAGATCGTCGGCGCGGCGTTGCCGGATCGCCCGTGCCAGTTCCGGCAGCGGCGCGCGCAAGTCGATCGCATCGGGTTGCGCGCCGTCCGAAAAGCTCAGCCATGCCATCTGCGACGCTTCGCCAGGGCGAACACCGTCGTCCTGCAGCCGGCAGCACACCACCGGCAGCGCAAACGGCCGCGACGCCTCGGGCCGCCACGCCTCGGCCATTGCCGCCACGAGCACGTCATCCGCATCGACGCCGGCCTCACGGCACGCGTCGAGGAATGCGCCGTAGCCGTCCAGCACGGCCTCGAGGCGCGTCCAGGGCGACCGCGCGGTGGCGCCCGAGACCCGGTCCGGTCCCGCCGCGAGCGCGGGCATCCTCGCCGGCCAGTATCCGTCACGCATCGTGACGGCCGGCCATGCCACCTCCGCGGCGGCGGCGCGAACGAATGCGCCAGTGCCGCCGCACAACCGGTCGGCAAGCGACGCCACGAGCCCGTGGATGCTGCTGGCATCGAGCATCAGCAGGTCGAAACAGACGTACAGCACGGCGCCGCCGGACGGCGTCGCCAACAGATGGGCCTGCTGCAGCGGCCAACGACCGGGCGGGAACGGAAGCGTCAGCAGGGCCCGCTCCAGGGCCTCGCCGTGCCGCGTCAGCGCCGCCTCGGCAACCTCGGTGACACCGAGCCCCGCGACGACATCACTGGCCGCATGGATTCGCACGCCCCCATCGGTTCCGACCTGGCTGCGCAGCGCGGGCGTCGCGGCGACGAGTTCACGCCAGGCCGCCTCCACGCGCGTGCGATCGAAGCCGCTCGCGTCGAACGAAAACACCGCGCAGCACGGCTCGGCGTCAAGCGCGGCACTGCGCTCGACGAAATACGCCTGCTGCAGCCGGTTCAGTGCGGCGCCCGCCGATGCGCTCGCGCCGACCGCGCTCAATCGCGCGAGCAGCCGGTCGAGACACAGGCCGGCCGCCCCCGGCGGAAGCATCGCGTCGGCCACGTCCCAATGCAGTCGCAGCGCGCCGTCCGCTTCCCACATCTGATGCTCGAGCGCTACGCCCGAGGTCTGGCAACTGGCGGCGCGCGGGCGCAGCGCGGCCTGCGCGCCCACCTCGATGCCGAGCAGGCTCGTGAAAACCACGGGCAGGCCGCGCGCGGGCGCCGACGCCGGGCTTTCGCGTAGCGCGACCACGGCCGGGACCGCGCCGTGCGCGAGATGGGCCCACACCTCGCGATGCAGCCGCACGGAAAACGCGTCGACGGATTCGTGCGCATCCCGCGCGACTGGAACGATCATGCTCGACGTATAAGGGCCGATCAGGTCCTGCGCCGCCAGCGGCAGGCGCGATCGATCGCTCGTCGTCATCACGAACGAGGCGGACCCGGCGCGATCGATCTCCAGCACGACCTCGGCGAACGCGGCAAAGACCAGCGACGTCGGCGAAATGCCGAGCCGCTCGGCCTCGCGCTTCAGGCGCTGCCAAATGGCCGGCGACAGCTCGGCCTCGATACTTCGACGTGCGAACGGAGCCGGGCTGCCGGATGCGGCGCGCCGTTCAGCCAGCGCCGCCGTGACCTGCCGCACGAACGGTCCGGGCGGCGCATCGGCGAGCACCCCTCGCCAGTAGTCGAGCGAAGCCCGCGGCAATGGTCCGCCGAGCAGATGTGCGCACTCGGCGGGAGTGACGGCCGGGGCCTGCAGCACGCACCCCGTTGCCAGGCTCAGCCATTGCCGCAGCAGCAGTTGCAAACCGAAGCCGTCGAGCACGATCGCGTCAAGACTCATCTGCAGCGAGACCCGTCCCGGCGAGCTGACGATCGCGACCGCCACCGGGCGCGCCGGCATCCGGTCGGCCCGCGCCCACCATGCGTCACGCCGCGCGGCGAGCGCGCCGTCATGCGCGTCGTCCGCAACACGGTCCACGTCCAGCGGCACGTCAGCGCCCGGCACCAGCGTGCCATCGTCCGCCAGCCGCACCGACAGCATCGGCTGCAGAGCGACGAGCCGCGTCCAGCCGCTGGCCAGCGCATCTGCATCGATACCGGCCACGTCGAACTCGCGATAGAGATGGCAGCCAGCCGGATCCGCGCTGAAGTCGGGGTCGGCGGTCACGAGAAACGCCTGTTGCAGCGGCAGCAGCGGCATCCCGGCCCCGCTGTCACGGGCGTCGGGCGTTGACGCGGACGCGCAGGCGGTGTCATCGCGCCGCGCGCTTGCGATCCCATCGGCCAGTGCGGCCAGCGTCATCCCCGCGCCGAGATCGTCGACCGACACCGGCGCACCGAAACGTGCCTGCACCTCGAGTACGAAGCGCGTGGCCGCGAGCGAGCCGAGCCCTTGGGCAACGAGGCTCGCGTCGACGTCGAACTGCGTCCCGGGGCTGCACGATCGAAGGATGTCCTGCAGCGTATCCAACACGTCGAGCGAATTGTTCATTCCTGGAACCTTGTGAAATCGTGCCGCCGCGCGGCGGGCGTGTACGGTGAACCGGTCGGGGCCGACCAGGCTGGTCAGCGGCCGACGGCCGCAGCGAGCCCTTGCACGCGCTGGCCGCCGGAAAGGCCCGTTATTCAGTGCGGGTCATGACCACGTTGAAAGGACAGCACGCGGGCCAGATCGGCCGGATCGCCGCGCATGCCATCGAGATGGACGGCGCCGGGTATGGCGACGAGCTCGCCGCCGAGCAGGCCGGCGAGCGTGCGTGACCCTTCCGGATGCGTCGTCGTGTCGTGCTCGCCATACCCGACGAGACAGGGCGCGGTAATCCGCGCCAGATACGGTCGGCAGTCGGTCGACATGATCGGGTGGTTCATCCGGCAGTACCGTTCGAGCAGCGCGTCATTCGCGAACGGATACAGCACGAGCGGCGCGAGATCCGGATCTGACAGACGCGCCATGAAACCCACCAGCACGCTGCGCAACGCCTGCACAGAGACCTGGTTCGACGTCACCATCTCCATCAGCGCCTGCAGGTTGCGCTGGTGCTCGGTCTTGGGCGCCTCTGCGCCCAGATCGAGATCGCCGAACCACAACGTCAATGTGCGCGCTCGCCGCGGATAGCGCGCGGCGAACGCGAGCGCAAGCACCGCGCCTCCGCAGATGCCGACGACGTGCGCGTCGTCCCATCCCGCGTCGTCGAGCACCGCCGCCGCATCGCCGACCTGGTCGTCGATCGCGAGCCCGTCGACGCGCCGATCGAGCGAACCGAACATGCCGCGCGTCTCCCAACTGGCGACCGGCCGCGACGTGCCGAGGCCCCGCAGCCAGCCTGCGGTCAGCTCGGCCGGCATGCCCGGCGCACCGATCAGCAGGACTGGATGCGCCCGATTCGACTGCCCGGCATGGACGACCGGCAACGGCACGCCGTCGGCCGCACTGACGTTGCGACGGACTACCACGCCCTCGAGCCCGCGCGCGCGCGCGGCCGCAAGCGCGTCGGAAGGCGAGCGGCCGGCATCCGGCAGCGGGCCGGCCCCGGCGAGCACGCGCACCGCGGCCTGCCCGAGGGGGTCCAGCATCGAATCGGGCGCGATTCGCCGCGGCGGGCGCATGCCGGCCGCGGCGAATAGCGCCTCGATCGCGTCGGGCGCGTCGGCGGGAATCCCGAGTGGAACGGGAAGCTGCCGCTCGAGCGGGACGAGTCGCAACACGGCGTCGGCAAGATTCATCGCGCGCCTGGGAACTTGAAGCCGCGCGTGGTCTCGCTGACGAGCCGGTTGTGCCCGTATTCGTCTCGTCCCGCGACGAGCGCCGCGCCGTAACGGTCGAGCTTGATGCTGCCGCCGTATTCCTCGATCGCGTCGGTATCGGGATAGACCCGCACGCAGGTCGGCACGTAACGCGCCGCGAAGCCGAGCCGCATCTTCTTCGTGTTGCCGACGTGCGGATGCGATGCGTGCATCAGCGTCGACCAGAACATCACCGACTCGCCCGCCCGCAACTCGATCGACACGGCCTTCTCGACCTCCGGCTGCCAGTCAGGGTCGATCTGCAGCTCGCGGTAGTCATAGCCGAAGAAGCCGCGCCGCACACCGCCATCCTTCTCCATCGCATTGATCCGGCCGGGGTTGTAGCGCATCTCCTTCGTCTCGTCGTAGAACATCTGCGTATGCGTGCCCGGAATGAACTGCAGGCAGCCCATCTCGATGCTGGCCTCGGTGAACGCGGTCCACACCGTGATCGTGCCGCCGAACGCCCGGTTCTGCGGCCAGACGATCTGCGGCGTGCCGGACGCATTCGCAAAGGTATCGGCCTGGTGCCAGTCGGTCCCCTCGTCACCGGGATATTTCGGGAAGAACTCGCTGCGCCAGCACAGCACGTCCGGCCCGAGAATCGACGTGACGCGGCCGACGATTTCGGGAGCAAACACGTGTTCGGCCAGCATCCGGGAATCGAGATGCCGATCGTAATTCGCGATGTTCGTATTGCCGGACACGCTGTCGAGATCGTAGACGGCGGCGGAGCGGTCCATGAGGCGCAGGCGTTCGGCCTTCCACAACGCGTCCATCTGTTCGGGTTCGTAGACCTTGATCGGCGCGATGAAGCCGTTGGCCTTGAACGAGGCGACTTCCTCGTCCGTCAGTCGGGGGAGCGTCGAAACCGTCATTCAGGTGTTCTCCAGTTGCTGGGGGTGGCGTTTCGATTCGCGGTTGACGACGGCCGCGATGTTCGTGATCGAACAGTCGCCGTCAAACTCGACGCCGGTAAGCGGCAGCCCGAAACGGGCGTTCAGTTGAAGGATGATTCGGCTGATCGACAGCGACGTCGCGCCCTGGTCGAACAGATCCACGTCCCACGACAGCCCCGGGTCGTCGAGCGCCTCGCCGCAGATGCCGGCGACCACTGCTGCGATCGAGCCCGTTGGCCGGCCTTGTCGCGCCGATTCGGCCTGACTGAGTGTTTCCAGTGTTTTCATGAGTGCTTGCCCGTTACGTTTTCCGTTGGAAGTCAGAGGGATGGCAGGAACTCCGACAAGGCGCGCCGGCACCATCTGCGGCGGCAGTCGTCTTGCCGCCTCGGCCATCAGCGCGGCGGCGGAGTGATTTCGCGAATCGGGCACGTAGAACGCGAGCAGACGCCGGTCGTCGTCACCCAGGTCCTGGACGACGACGACGCAGGACTCGATGCCGTCGATCAGGCCGAGCTGATACTCGACCTCGCGAAGTTCGATCCGGAAGCCCCGGAGCTTGATCTGGTCGTCGCCGCGCCCCACGTAGCGGAGTTCTCCGTCGATGCGGCAGCCGAGATCGCCGCTGCGGTACGCGCGCACGAGCGCACCGCCGGGGCCGAGCGGCAGCATCACGAACCGTTCGGCGTCGAGTGCCGGGCGCCGTAGATAGCCGCGCGCGACACCGGCGCCCGTCACGACGATTTCGCCCGTCTCGCCCGGCGGCGTCGCCCGGCCCGCGGCGTCGAGCAGATGCACGTCGAGATCGTCGAGCGGCGCGCCGATCGGCGTCGCCTGTTCGTGGACGAGGTCGGCGCAGGACAGCGCGCGATAGGTCACGTGAACCGTCGTCTCGGTGATCCCGTACATGTTGACGAGCCGCGGCGCGTCGTCGCCGTAGTGTTCGAACCAGCGCCGGAGATGGCTCGCCTCGAGACGCTCGCCGCCCATCACGATATGGCGCAGCGCGGGAAACCGGCGGCCGGCCGCGATCGCCGCCCGCGTGAAGTGACTGAATGCGGTCGGCGTGAGCGACAGCATCGTGACGCCGGCCGACTCGACCAGCGCAGCGAAGCGTCCGGGCGCCTCGGCCACCGCGGCCGGCACGATCACCAGCGTGCCGCCGTGCAGCAGCGCGCCCCAGATTTCCCACACGGAAAAATCGAAGCTGACCGAGTGAAACAGCGTCCAGACATCGTCGGCGCCAAAATGGAAATGGCGCCCGCTCGCACGAAACAGCCGCGTCACGTTTCCGTGCTCGACGACGACACCCTTCGGCTGTCCGGTCGAGCCCGACGTGTAGATTACGTAGGCGCTGTCGCGGGGCGTGACCTCCACGCCGCGCCGAGCCGGTCCGGACGACGCGGCGAGGTCGGCCACGACGCGTTGCGCGCCTCCCGGGACCGGCCGGGTGTCGCCCGCCTTCACGACGACGCCGGCCAGGCGCGCGTCGTCGGCGAGATAGCGCAGCCGTGCGTCGGGATACCGCGGGTCGAGCGGGACGTAAGTGGCGCCCGCCTTGAGGATGCCGAGCATGCCGACGATCAGCTCGCAGCTGCGCTCGACATACAGGCCGATCAGCGCACCGCGCTCGGTGGCGACGCCTGCCAGCCCGCGCGCGACCGCGCTCGCGCACGCATCGAGTTCGCGATAGGTCAGGCGCACACCGTCGGATTCGAGCGCGATGCGCTCCGGCGTCGCGGCGGCCTGCCGCTCGAACAACGTATGCAGGCCGGCGGCTTCGGAAGAAGACGATTTCAGGACGTCCATGCTTGTCTCGACAAGTGATGTTCGGCGCGCGCCATCAGCTCCTCCGCGAGCGCGTCCACGTGGCGGCTCGCGCGGCTCTCGAACGCGCCGCCGCGCGCAAATGCGTTGAATGCGCCCATCGCCGGGCCGCTGTGAATCTGGAAATTGGCGCGCTCCGCGTCGACGCCGTCGATCGCAGATTCGATCGAACGCGAGAAGTACCATTTGAATACGCGTGCCATGCGCGCCTTCGGGTCCGTTTCCAGGCGTGCCAGCTCGGCCGGCCGGTGCCGCGCGAGCCGTTCGCGCGTGAGATCCCAGATCGCGTCGAGCGACATGCCCATGAAGCGCTCGAAGCCGTCCCGCGTGCGCGCCGGGAGCGCGGCGATGCTGTCGTGGGTTCGGTAGGCCAAGTACAGCTGGTTCGCGCGGGCCGGAAAGAGCGTGCCGCGCCGGACGACCTGCACGCGCGCGCCGGTGACGAACAGGTCGCCCGCCGGTGCGTAGGCGGTGTCGTGCAGCGCGAGCTCCGCGAGCATGTCCTTCACCAGGTCCGAGGTGCCCGCTTCCGGCGAGCACTGGTTCACGGACCCGACCAGCACGAATTCCGCACCCAGCACGAATGCCGCGGCAATCGATTCCGGCGTGCCGAGCCCACCCGCCGCCCCGACCCCGGTCACCGCGTCGAGCGGGGCCTGCGCCGTCATCGCGTCGCGCAGCCGCACGATCGCCGGCAGCAGCGCCAGCGCCACGCCGCCGTCGGTATGGCCGCCGGAGTCGGACTCGACGCACAGCTCCGTCGCAACGGGCAAACGCCGTGCCGCCTCGATCTCCGTCGCATCGAGCCGGCCCGCCTGATGCAGCCGCGTCAACAGCGCCTCGCCCGGCGCAGCGAGAAATGCGCTCGCGACCTCGGCGCGGGACACCTTGGCGAACACCTGGTTCGGCGCATGCGCGCGTCCGTTGCGGATCGACGCGCCACGGAAGCGAAATTCGACGATGGGCGCGCTCACCTGCATGAACGCCGACGCCTCGATATGGCGCACACCATGCTTCAGATACAGATCGACCGTCTGTTGCTCGAGCGTCAGGCGCTCGGGCGACGCCAGCAGGTTCATGCCGAACGGATGCGCGTCGCCCAGCATGCCGCGCAGCTCGACGATCGCGCGCTCGACCTCGTCGAGCGGCAGGCCGCCCGCGCCGAAGAAGCCGAGCAGGCCGGCGCGCGCGGCGCGCACGACCATCTCGACCGACGCGATGCCGCGATACATCGAACCGGCCACATAGGGGAGACGCACGTGATGCCGCTCGCAAAACGCGCGGCCGAGTCGCGCCCCGCTCCGTGACGGGACGCCGGCCATGCGCTCATCGTCCGCCGGCGCGCCCACGAAAGCCGACGGCCCGACCGCGGCCTGCTGCGTCGCCTTCGCGTCGGGCGCGACAGCACCGATGGATCCAAGCGCCTCGTTCCAGAGCTTCGACATCGCTTGACCCGGGCCGATCTGCCGCGCGGTCACGACGCCGCACCGGCGCAGCATCGTCAGCCCGTCCCACCACCGGACGCTGCTTGCCATCTGTCTCGCGAGAATCGTCCGGACATCGCCCTGCGGATACAGCTCACCCGTCACGTTGGCCACGACAGGCGTGTGCAGCGCGCGCATCGGCGTGTTCGTCAAGACCGTCGCGAAGCGGTCGGCGGCCTCGCGCATGTGACGGGAATGGAACGCGGCGCTGACGGCGAGCGGAATCACGTTCGCCGTGCGCGTCTTGCGCAGATGCGCCGCCAGCGCCGACACGCCTGCGGCGTCACCCGATACGACCAGTTGCGTCGGTGAATTGATGTTGGCGATCTCGATACTGTCCGCGCAGCCCGCGCGCGTCATCTCGGCCTGCAGCGCATCGTGATCGAGCCCGAGCACGGCGGCCATCGCCCCGCCCTCGACCTCGCCCATCAGACGGCCGCGCTCGGCCACGAGGCGAAGCCCCGTTTCGAAATCGAAGCAGCCCGCTGCGTGCAGCGCGTTGAACTCGCCGAGACTGTGGCCGGCGTAGTAGTCCGGCGCCGCGCCGTTCTCACGTTCGCGGTAGGCACTCAACGCATTGACCACGAACAGCGCCGGCTGCGTGAATGCCGTCCGCTTCAACTGCTGGCCGACGTCTTCGAGACACAACGTCTCGATCGAATAGCCAAGAATCGCATCGGCCTTCGCGACGTACTCGGGATACGCCGCGAACAGCTCGCGTCCGCCCATGCCCTTGAACTGGGCGCCCTGACCGGGAAACAACCATGCCACCGGTTCCTGCTTTCGCCTATCCATTCGCCATCCTTACTGAATCGCCAACTTGCCGGGATGACCCGGCAGCGCGCCCGCTCCTGGTTCAAAGCGCTCCCACAGCCCGTCGAGCACGCGGCCGGGGCCGATCTGCACGGCCTCGGTCACGCCCCGGTCGTGCAGGAACTGCATCGTGTCGACCCATTTCACCGGCCGCACGATCTGTGTTTCGAGCACCTCGCGCACCGTGCCGGGCTGGTATACGTGGCCGGTAGCGCTCGATACGGTCGGCCATTTCGGATCGGCCAGTTCGAATTCACGCAGCATGTCCCTGAAGCGCGCGGCGGCCTGCTCCGCGTATCGCGAGTGGAACGCACCGCCCACATGCAGATGAACGGTGCGCGCCAGCTCACGCTCGACCAGTACTGCGTCGAGCGCGGCGATACTCGCGTCGGGGCCGGCGAGCACGGTCTGGGTCGGCAGGTTGTAGTTGGCGACGTCGAGCCCTGTCAGGTCGAGTTCGTCGATCACGCCCAGCAATTGCTCGAGATCGGGGCCGATCACGGCGAGCATCGACCCGTTCCCCGCCGGCGCCATGCAGCGCGCGCGGCACTGCACGATCCGCAGCCCCGTTTCGAAATCGAAGCAGCCGGCAGCGAACAGCGCGCTGAACTCGCCGAGGCTGTGTCCGGCAAGGAAGGCCGGCCACGGCTCACGACGGCGTCTTTCCAGAAACATCAGCGCATTCACGACATACAGTGCCGGCTGGCAGTATTCGGTGGTCGAGAGGCGCTCGTCGGGATCCTCGACGCACAATTCGCGGATCGAATATCCGAGAATCCGGTCGGCCTTGGCGACCAGACCCGGGAACAGATCGAACACCTGCGCGCCCATTCCGCGCCGTTGCGTGCCCTGCCCCGGAAACAGCCACGCGCGGCTCATGTCCGCACCGCCGCCGCGCACGCGCCGTCGTCGGCCAATCCGCGCACCGTCGCCACCTCCCACGGATAGCGCCGGCTGCGTGCGAACTCGGTCAGGCGCTGCACGACATCGGGCGACGCCAGGATCGTTTCCAGCTCGTCCAGCGCGCTGTCCAGCGTGACGTTGTCGATCGCGTCGAGGCGTCCCAGATAGCGCTTCGCGCGGCCGATACCTTCCGGCGCGACCATCCGCAGGCGCTGCAGCAGCTTCGGCAGCGCGTCGTCGGCCAGCGTGTCGGCAAGCCCGCACGCTTGCGCGGCCTCGGCGTCGATCGGCAAGGTCGTCAACGTCATCCGCCGGCATGCCTGAAAACCGATCCGCCGAATCAGAAACGGGGCAATCAGGCACGGCACCAGCCCCCACAGAATCTCGGGCAAGCTGAACACGCTGCGCGGCGTCGCGATGACGTAGTCGCTGGCGGCCGCAAGGCCGACACCGCCGCCACTCGCCTTGCCGTCGACGATGCTGACGACCACGACATCCGCCTCGGTCATGTGCCGCAGCAGTTCGAGAAAGCGCTGACCACCCGAGCCTCTGACCGCATGGCCCGTCGCCGCCGCCTCGAGATCCATGCCGCTGCTGAAGTGGCCGCCCGAGCCTTCGATGATCAGCGCGTGCGCGGCCGGGTCCGCTTCGCATGCGCGCAACGCATCGTGCAACGCATCGACAATCCGCGGCGACAGCTTGTTCTGGGTGGCGGCGGCGTTAAGCACGAAACGGTGCCAGCCAGGCCCACGCTCGGTCAGGACTTCGCGGTTTTGCATAGTCAGGCCCACCGATATTCGCGATGAAAATTGCGGATGCCCGCCAGCACGAGCAGGCCGCTGCCGTCGAAGTGAGACTTCATGATGTGCGCGTAAGACGACAGGTCGGGTTGGAGATCCTGCACGCCGCACATCCTTTGCAGGCTCAGGTCGCTGATCCGCTCGTAATCGTCCATCCCGAGCGCGAGCCGGTCCGCGATCGCGCGCGACAAGCCGCCCTCGCGGAAGCGTCGGATGCCTTGCGGCTGGACCACGCCGCTGTAGAACTCGGACGCGCATCCCGATCCGTACGAGAACAGGCCGATGCGTCGCGCGACCGCCTCGTCGACGTGTTCGAGCAGCGAGCACAGCGCCAGATAGAGCGCCGCAGAGTAAACATTGCCGACCATCTGGCAGACCCGGATCGACGGCTCGACTCGCGACGCGAAATCGGCATCGATGTCGGCCGCGGTCCAGCCGCCGACGCGACTCAGCAGGCGGCGATGCGCCGACTTGACCATCCCGGCGAACGGCGTATGGAGCACGAGATAGCGGAACGAATCGGCCAGATCGACGCCCTCGACCCGTTCGCAGTAGTGCCGGTAGCTGGCCTCGAGACAGGTCATGTAGGACAGGATCGACAGATCGCTGTCGCCGGCCTCGAGGTCCGGTCGCGGGCGCAAGGTGTCCATCACCTCGAAGCTGTGATAGCCATTCGCGCCGAAATCGACGGCGAGTATCTCGGGCTGGTTGCTGACGAGCATCGCAACCGCGCCGGCGCCCTGCGACGGCTCCCAGTAGGTGTTGCGCGCCGCGATGCTCGACGCGTCCGCGGCGATCACGAGCGCCTTCACACCAGGGCGCGGGCTCGCTTTCACAAACGACAGCGCCATCTGCAACGCCGCCGTGCCGCCATAGCACGCATGCTTGACCTCGAATGAACGGCAGCGTCGCGAGAGCCCCAGATAGTGCGCGATATACGTGCTGATCGGCTTGCCGAAATCCAGCCCCGACTCGGTACCGACGATCACGAGTTCGATCGCGTCGCGTTCCTCGGGCGACAATGCCTCGATCAGTGGCTTGGCCGCATTGACCCCGTTGGTCACCGGGTCCTCGATCGGCAGATTCACCGACTTGCGCGCCATCAGCAGATTCGACATGCGCGCCACATCAAGCCCTCGCGCCTCGAAAAGCTCCGCGACGCCGAGCGACATGCGTCCGACGTACGCGTGAATCGCCTCAATTCCTACATTCATACGTGCTCCGCCGCATTGTGGTCACTTCTCACGCTCGCTAATTAGGTATGCGAATTTTCAACGGCATCGATGTTTCGGCCGTCGAGGTTTCCAACATCACGATTTTTCCATCCGAACAGGCCGCGGCAGCCCCTCGCGACGACACCTCAGAAGATCGTCGCCGCCTTTGCGCGCCATGCCGATTGCGGCGCCCCCGTGCATTCGGTACCGCGATCCGGCATCTCCCCGCCCGCCTGCGTCATACGCGTATCGGGCCACTCGACGCGGGTCAGGTCGATCTCCGCATCCCCGCCGATGCGCAGGGCCAACGACTCGACGTGTCCGTCGTGGGTCACGTGCTGGGCCAGCCGCCACGGCCCGGCCGCGGCTGCCGGCGCAGCGCGCAGGCACGGCGCCGCCTCGAATTCGAACGCAAGCTCGCAAAACGGCAGGTGAAGCCCCATTCCGACGGCCTTCGCGACGGCCTCCTTCAAGGTCCAGAGCCTGACGAACTCGGCATCGCGACCGGGTGCGTCGAGTCGTGCGATGCGAGCCCGCTCCGACGGAGCGAGACACGCCTCCATGACGACGCGGCCCGGATTGCGCCGAAGCGCCTCCACATCGACGCCGCAAGGAATCGTGCCGCTGACGACACAGGTCACGCGCGTCTCGCAATGCGAGAGGTTGAAGCGCGGACGGCATCGAAACCACTCATCCAGTTCGGGACGGCCGTATCGGCCCGTCGAGAAACGCCACTCGCGGGGCGCGCAAGACGGCTCGGCGTGGCTCAGCGCCCGACGCAGCAGACCATGCGCCGCCAGATACGCGCGCCGATCCCGCTCGAACACGAAACGCCCGGCACGCGCCATCTCGTCGTCGTCGCATGACGCGGCGAGCGCCTCGAATCCACTCGCCCCGAGCGCATCGATCGACGCGCTCCACCAGGCGACCTCGTGCCGGCTCGACGTCATGCACGACGCGTGTCGATAGTCAGCGTGCTCTTCATCGGGTTCCCCGCGTCGGCGTCGATGCGCGCGACCGCGTCAAGGCCGACAAAGGCCCCGGAGCACGCATCGGCAACCACACCCGCCTCGATCGTGGCGACGCCGTTCTCGAATGTACCGTCGTGACGCAGGACCAGTGCGCCCTGCAAGCCGCCGCTGGCGACCGTGATCGTCTCGAATCCGCTGAACAGCGCCGTCGACGGCGTCAGATAGACGAGCGAATACGTGACGTTCGATACCGCGTCGAATCCGCCTTCGTACTGGTAAGTGACGGCCGCACTGGCCATCTTGCGGCCGCCGCCGAATTCCGACAGGGTCTGTTCCACCCAGTTCTGCATAGTCCGAACCACGACTAACTGTTCGTTCATGTTGGCACCTTGTTAAACAACGCCCGGCGTTGATCGATCTATTTCAAAAAGAAACGCTTCGGTGAACGAGAGGCGAATTCGAATGCTCGGTCGTTCCCGCGCCAAAACGGAGCAATTCTCCGACATACGACACTCCACAGCCAAATAACTTTTTATTATCTTGATAAGTATTCCGATAAACAGATGTGAATGTTATCGCCAACATGTGACGCGAAATACTTTGTCGATATTTTTTTCATCACCTTCTCGCCTCCCAGTAATTCATTGTGCTAGCATCCGCCCTGTTTGATCCCGCAGGAATAGCTCACGCAATACATGGAGACTGATCTGCATTCCCAACGGAAGGGAGTGAATCGATCTGAACCATAACGCGTGCACGGGCGTTTCCTGGCTGCCTTCAAACACGAAGCGACCAAAAACAGTTATTTCAAAAAGACCGTACCCATGTTTCAAAAAGACTGCCATCGTCATTTTTGTTATTGATATGTCAGTTTCAAAAAGACTGTTTTCGTTTCAAAAAGACCATCATTCCATTCCCAGAAGAATGTTGCGTCTGTTTCAAAAAGACCTTGAATAGGCGATTAACTTTTTTTCAGCTGACTGCGCACCGCCTCGATTAAGGTAGGCGGATCGGTCAGTTGGGTGGTCCAGTCATGGATGATCAACTGTGGGCAAGAATCGAGACACTGTTACCTCCACCGAAGCCGCGCCGCTTCAAGTACCCGGGCCGCAAGCCCGTACCCGACCGCGTGGCCCTGATGGGGATCATTTTCGTTCTGAAGACAGGCATACGCTGGGGCGACTTGCCGCCGGACCTGGGTTGCGGTTCAGGTGTCAGTTGCTGGCGCCGTCTCCGCGACTGGCAACAGAGCGGGATATGGGAAAAGATGCAAGCGATCCTGATGGACGAAATCGATGCGGACGAAAAAATCGACTTCTCACGGGCAGCAAAACGTGCCGGAGCCGTCCGCAGTCCACGCGTGAAAGAGGGGCTGCCGCGCAGTCAGTCCGGCGAATCGTCAGGCACGCGGATCACGCTTTAGCCGCAACGGAGTTCGCCAGGAAGATCGCTGGTCTCCCAATCGTGCCACGGCAAGGGGACTCGACGCATCACCTCACCGGCAGTATCGGCCGGCGGCGTTCACGGCAGAGGGGCGTATTGGTCTTCCTCTATAGAATGGATCCTCCTTCCACCTGAACCCCTTATATCCATGCGTTACATCTGCCTGCTTAGAGGAATCAACGTCAGTGGCCATCGCAAGGTGACGATGAAAGAGTTGCTGGAATTGTGCACGGATTTGAAATTCCGGAACGCCGTCAGCTACTTGCAGAGCGGCAATCTGGTTCTCGAATCGACGCTGAAGGCAGCGGAACTCGAATCGACGCTCGAGCGTGAAATCGCCGACCGTTTCGGCTATGCCGATGTCTCCGTGATGGCGCTCACCAAGGCCAGTCTCTCGGCCGTGATCGACGGACTACCGAAGCACTGGCGCGAGTACGACCCGTCCAAGCTGCACTTCTCGTTCCTGAAGATGGCGGGCGCCCAAGCCGGCAGCACCGCGTCGAAAGACTATCTTCCCGACGAGTACGCGGTCGGCGAGCGCGTGGTCTACGTCCATTGCCCAAACGGATATGGACGCACCAAGCTGAACAACAGCTTCGTCGAACGGCTGACTGGCACGCAGGCCACGACCCGCAACTGGAACACCACGCACCACCTGCTTGAACTCGTCGCGTCCTAGCTGGCGCGACATCTGAACGACCCGGCGCCAGCTCGTCCAGGGCCAGCGCATCAGCCAGATGAACCAAGGAAATGACAGACAACCGAACCAGTCGTGATACCCGCAGCTTCGTGTCGGCTGCCGTCGCACAATTGCCCGACGGTGCCGCGGCCATGCATTCGCTGAACGCCGGGATGGTGATCCATCGCGAGGCCCAGGTCCATTACGACTATCTGCCCGAGGCGCGCGCGTTCGCGATCCAGCTTCAGAACTACATGAACAAGAAGCTCTCTCCCGACGCGGTCACGCTCGTCTACGAGGAAGTGTTCGGACGTCACGGAAAGATGCACTGGCTCGTTCATATGAAGACCCCGTCGGACTATGGCCGCCTCCTCGACCTGGTCGACCACGACAAGGCGTTCCAGGACATCTATCAGGAAGACCGTCTGCCCGAGCGAGGCGGTGGCAACTGGGAGCGGATCTTCGTCCAGGGCAGCTTCCGCGAGCACGTGATCGTGCCGCAGCACGGTTTCGCACGCGAAGCGATGGACGAACTGGATCCGCGCAGCTTTCTTCCTCCCGCGCGCCACCAGATCGCGGACGCGAACGCGCCGTTCCTTCACTCGGGCAATTGCGGCGTGCTGGTGCTTCGCTCGCTGCAGGCCCGGTACGAATCGCGCGACCTCGCGCGCTTCTATCTGAGCGAATGGCAATCCGCTGTCAACGCTCGTCTCGGCGGAAGCGCCACCGTCGCGCAATTCGAGGAAATGTGGGGTACGCAGGACCGCCTGCATCTGCTGATCCATTTCCGCGACCTCGATGCCTGCCATGCACTGCGGCAACTCGAGGCGACTGACTCGGCGCTGCGCGAGCTAATGGGCAAGCCGCGCGTCAACCTGAACGGAGAGCGCTCGGCCTGGGGCGGCCTGTTCGAAACGGGCTCGATGCACGACGTCGTGATGCTCGCCGTCGAGCCAGATCGGACCTGAAAGCCACCATCGGCATGACGATATCGAGTCATGCCCCATCAACTTCAAGGAGTACGAATCATGTTGACCCGCAAGAGCGCTTTCAAGATTACGCGTTGGGAAGAACAGGAAAACGATCAATGGGCAGGCGGCAAGCTCACGCGCACCGTGGCAACCAAGGAGTTCACCGGCGAGCTCGAAGGCACGGCGGTACTCGAGGCGATCATGCTGCGCCTGTCCGGCGATGACGGCGTGATGAGCTACGTCGGCGTCGAACGGATCCAATGCACGATCGACGACCGTGAAGGCACGTTCATCCTCACTCACCACGCCGAGGCGCGGCACGATGAGCGTCATGCGACCTGGAAGATCCTGCCCGGCTCCGGGACGGGCGGCCTGATCGGCATCCACGGAAGCGGCAGCATCACGCCGGACCACGACTTCCTCCTGACCTACGCTTTCGGCGAACAGTGATGCGTCTTCTGGGTACCTTCAACGGCTGGCGTACGCGCACGCCGAAGCTGACGCCGTCGCGGGACACCGGTGCATTGACGGTACCCGACTTGCTCGACGCGCGCGCCGACGCCGGCGCCGATCACGCGCCGTTGCGCCTGCCTTCGGGCGCTCGGCTGACGTATGGTGCATGGCGCGCGCGCTCGGGCTCCGCCGCACTCGGGCTCTATCAGAACGGGCTGCGCATCGGCGCTCGGGTCGCGCTGATCTTCGACGGACTGGACTGGCTCGACTACGCGGTCGCTTATATGGCCGTCCTGCGTTGCGGCGCGACCGCCATTCACATGAACGGCCACATGCCGGATGCGGAAATCCAGCGTCGGCTCGCCGAATGCGACTGCTCGACCCTGATCCGATCGCGCTTCGTCGCGCCGCCGCGCGGTTTTTCCGGCCAGCATTTCACGATCGACGAACTGCTGCGCGGCGACGAATCGCTGTCGGCCATCCCGATCGCGCCCGACAGCATCGCCGAGATCCGCTATACGTCGGGCACCACGGGCGCCGCAAAGGGCTACCTCGTCAGCCACGACAACCTGACCTTCGGCCGCACCCTCGACTCGATGCAAGCGCTGTCCGGCGCATCGGGGATGTTGGTGCCGATGACGCTTGGCACCTCGACCAGCGCGACGCTGCTCGTGATCGCCCTGACTTCGACCGCGCCGATGCTGCTGTGCTCCCCGCTCGATATCGAATCGATGGGCGAGCTGATCGAGCGCGAGCGGATCACGGCCTTCATGATCACGCCGCGTGTCGCGCAGGAAGTCGTCGAGGCTCGGCTCGGCGAGCGCCACGATCTCGGCTCGGTCCGGCTGATCGCGTCGGCCTCGTCGCCGCTGAGTCCGTCCATGGCTGCGTCGATGCTCGCGATGATGCCGAATGCGACCTTGCAGATCGCTTGCGCGCAATCGGAGGCGAGCCCCGCACTGCTGACGCATACCTATACCAAGGACCGGCCGTTCTCGGTCGGCCGGCCCTCGCCTGCCACGGAAATCCGCGTCATCGGGCCGGATCTGAGCGATGCGGCGGACGGCGAGCTTGGCGAACTCTGGCTGCGCACGGCGGCACCCAAGCGCCTGTTCCTGACGGCGCCCGAAGTCAACGCGTTGCTGCGCAAGGACGGCTGGTACCGCACCGGCGATCTGGTGCGCCGCGACCCGAGCGGCGAAATCGAATTCTTCGACCGCAAAGCCGACGCGCTCGTACGCGACGGCCAGCTGATTTCGTCGATTCACATGGAGGCGACGCTGATGAACGACGCAAACGTACGTGAAGCCGCCGTCGTGTCGGTCGAACGCGGCGCCGAACCCGCGCAGATCGTTGCCTTCGTCGCGTTGCGCGATCCGAATGCGTTGCAGTCCGTCAAGGGCGCGTTGTCGAACACCGTCCCGCCGGCGCAGTTCCCGGACGCGTTCGTCGTCGTGTCCGCACTGCCACGCACGCAGAACGGCAAGGTGCTCAAGCGAGAACTTCGGCTGAACGTCGGCATCCGGTAACGGAGCCGCCCTCTGATGTCACCAGGAAAAAAGCAAGGATCCAGCCATGTATGACTTGATCGTGGTCGGCGCACGCGTTGCCGGCTCGCCCGCCGCCATGCTCGCGGCCCGTGCCGGCCTGCGCGTGCTGCTGCTCGACCGTGCGGGCTTTCCGTCCGACACGCTGTCGACGAACTACATTCATCAGCCCGGCTGTGCCCGCCTTGCGCGCTGGGGCTTGCTTCAAAAGGTGATCGATTCCGGCTGCCCGGCAATCCCTCGCACGCGTTTCGAAACGCGCGGCATCGTGATCGAAGGCGGAATCAGCACCGATTATGTCCAGGACGCGGCCTACGCGCCGCGCCGCTACGTGCTCGATCCGCTGCTGCTGGAGGCCGCCCGCGATGCGGGCGCCGAGTTCAGGGAACATTGCACGGTCGTCCAGACGCTCACCCACGACGGCCGCGTGGCCGGCGTGGTGCTGCGGGATCGATCGGGCGCGCTGTGCGAGGAGCGGGCGCGTCTCGTCGTCGGCGCGGACGGCATGCATTCGACGATTGCGCGCCTCGTCGGTGCAGAGGTCACGCGCGAGGATCCGATCATGACCTGTGCCTATTACTCTTTTTGGCAGGGTCTTAATTCGCATTACGAACTTTACGAAGGCGACGACCTTTGGGTGGGCGCCGTACCGACCAACGACTCCGTTCTCGTCGCCACGTATTTCCCGCAGCATGCGTTCGAGTCGATCCGCTCCCGGTCGTTCGATGCGCATCTCGATGCCATCGCCACCTGTGCGCCCGCGCTGCGCGACCGGATGCACCGCGCGACGCAGACCGGCAAGCTTTGGGGGACCGGCGTGCAGCGGAATTTCTTTCGACGCGCCGCCGGCCCGGGATGGGCGCTCGTCGGCGACGCCGGTCATCACAAGGATTCGATCAGCGCCCGCGGCATCACCGACGCGTTCGTCCAAAGTGAACTGCTGATCAAGCGGATCCGGCACGCGATTCACGACGACGCGCAACTCGACGCGGCACTGGCCGAATTCGCCCGCGATCGCGACACGCTGATGATGCCGGGCTATCTCGCCACGCTCAGTGTCGCGCAGATGGACAAGAAGGACAGCCGGCTGAGTCTGCTGCGGGGAGTAGCGGCAGACCCGCGGCTCACGGCCTTGTATTTCGACGTCGTGGCGGGCATCCGGCCCGGGGCCGACCTGAAGCGCGCACTCGACGAACGTATTGCCGCCACGCAGCCCTGACGCCTGCGGCTTGCTCATTGTTTCGCCGTTCCTTTCCACCCAACACACGCAGAGGAATCATGACCCAACACGCCAACCACCCGCTCGCGGACAACGACGTGCCGTGCGCGCGCCATCAGACCGCGATTCCGTACGAGCAGATTCTGCACTCGGCCAATTCCGGCCTCGTCGTCCACCGCAAGGCGATCGCGAAGGCCGAGTTCCGCTCGGAGGCCCGCATATTCGCACGTGAGCTCGGCGAATACATCACGAGCCGCCAGATCGGCGTGGCGTCGGTGTTCGTCTACGAAGAGACCTTCGGCACGAAGGATGTCGTGCACTGGCTCATGCACATCTCCAGCCTCGATGCTTACCAGACGATGGTTCGGATGGGCAACAGCGATCCGGGCTTTCGCGAAATCTTCTTCAAGGAGCGGATCGACGCGAAGAAGGGCGGCGGTACCTGGGACCGGGTCTTCGTCGACGGCAGCGTGACCGAAACCGTGCTTCTGCCTCAGTTCTACGGGATGTACGGCACGGCCGTCGAAGGCCGACCGGCCGTCGTGACGAAGGAGACGAGTTCCGGCGGCCTGATCCTGCCGCCCGCGCAACATCAGACATCGGTGCCGCCCGAGCAGTTGCTCAACTCCGCCAACGCCGGCATCGTCATCCATCGTACGGGCCAGCTGGCTTTTCGCTTTCGGTCGGAGGGACGGCAGTTCGCACGCGCAGTCGCCGAAACGATCAACACGCATCAGCGCGGCGTCGCGTCGGTGTTCCTCTACGAAGAGGCATTCGGGCGTTCGGACCGCATTCACTGGCTGATTCACCTGAAGGACCTGTCGGCCTACTACTCGCTGATCGACATGCGCGCGGCCATGACGCCGGAAGTGGCGGCCGTCTACAGCAAGCAATGGATTCCCGACGAGAAAGGCGGCGGCGACTGGAGCCGCATGTTCCTCGACGCGACGCTCGAGGATGTCGCGCTCACGCCGCAACACTGGAACATGTATGCAACCCAAGGCAGCGCGCAGGCTGCCGTGGAAGCGTCCGCCGCGGCAGTGGAGTAAGGCCATGGCGCCCGAGGGCATGAATCCCGGTCCGCGACGCCGTGCCGCGCGCGGCCGACGGAGCGGCTGGTCGTGCCCGGCCGCCGGCCCCGTCGGCAGCCCCGTGCGGGGCTGCCCGAACCGGGCCGACACTGACAAGCAAGTTATGACGAGATGCTCTCCTTGACTCTTTCCGCCAGGGCGTGGGTGATCCCCGGTCTGTCGCTGCTGCTGAGCGCCTGCTCGGTCAGCCCGCCCCCTTCGCCCGCCATGCCGGCCGCCCCCGCCCGATGGAGTGATCGTCCGGGCGCCGACGCCGCCGTTGCATCGGTACCCGCCACCAGCACCGCCTGGTGGACGAGCCTTGGCGACCCCGCCATCGACGCACTGATCGAGGCTTCGCTGGCCGGCAATCCAACGCTCGAGCAGGCGGCGGCCCGCGTCGATCAGGCTCGGGCCGCGGCAGGCATCGCGGCCGCACAACGGTTGCCGACGCTAACCGCCAACGGCTCCGCGAGCCGCGCGCAAACCGCCTATGTCAACGGATCCGGCAACAGCGCCGGCTTGGGCGGCAACGCCAGCCAGATCGGCCAGAATCTCGACCTGCTGTACGGCACCGCGCAGATCGGCCCGGCGCTGTCGTGGGAAATGGATCTGTGGGGACGTGTCCGGCAGTCGCGAATCGCCGCGAACGAGCGGCTCGCGGCCCGCAACGCCGACGCCCGCAGCGCGCGCCTCGCCATCGAAGCCGAAGTCGCACGGAACGTGGCCGAATTGCGTGCGTGCCGATACTCGCTCGAGGTTCGCGACAGCGATATCGCATCGCGTGACCTCGAACTCGGCCTGATCCGGCAACGCCTGGCGGCAGGCAACGTGGCCCGCATCGACGAGGCCAGCGCGATCGGCAATCTCGCCGCCTCCCGCGCCAGCCGTGTGGATCAGGCCGAACGCTGCGACCAGCTCGACAACGCGCTGGTCGCGCTGTCGGGGCTCGACCTCGACACGGTCAAGTCGCTGATGCACCGGCCGCTCGCCAGCAACGCCCGCATCCCGGAACCGCCGCCGACACGGCCGGCACTGCCGGCCACCGTCCTCGCGATGCATCCCGATATTGTCTCCGCCCGGCGGGAAGTCGACGCCGCGTGGGCGGACATTGGCGTCGCGCGCGCGGAACGGCTGCCCCGACTCGAACTCGACGCGATGCTGGCAGGCCAGTGGCTGACCGCGCTTGGCAAAACCTTCAGCATTCTGGCCTGGTCCGTCGGCCCCGCGGTCAGCGGAACGCTGTTCGACGGCGGCGCGGGCAGCAGCAAGGTCGCCGCCGCGCGCGGGCGCTATCGCGAAGCCGTCGCGAATCTCGACGCGCAAATTCGCGAGGCCGTACAGAACGTCGAAAACGCGCTCGCGCACCAGGCATCGGCCGACGCACGCCTCACGTCGTCGCGCGAAGCGCGCCAGGCCGCCGGCGACACGCTGCGCGCCAACGAGGCCCGCTGGCGCGCCGGCGCGATCAGTCGCTTCGAACTCGAAACCTCGCGTCGTCAGTTCGAAACGGCCGAGGAAAGCGTTATCGACGCAGCCCGGGACCGCTGCACGGCCTGGGTCGCGCTGGTCAAGGCGACCGGTTACGGGCCGAGTCTCGCGACCGCCCTGCCGAGCTCTTCAGGCGACTCTTCCCCATCATGAAACCCGCAATGATCCGACTCTTGAAGCTGTCCGCCGCGTGCGCGCTGGTGGGCATTGGCGCCGGTATTTACGCCTTCGCATCCGCCCCGCCCGGCGACAAGACGCCACGCCCCGGACGCGAACCCGCACTGACCGTGACGGCCGCAACCGCGCGCGAAGTCGACTGGCCCGTCACGGTCAATGCGTCCGGCGCCATCGCCGCCTGGCAGGAATCCAGCGTCGGCGCTCAGGTCAGCGGCCATCGCCTCATCGAGGTCGACGTGAATGTCGGTGACATCGTCAAGCGCGGCCAGATTCTCGCGCGCATCGACGCGGAACAACTGCGCGCCGAAGTGCGCCAGTCGGCTGCCACGCTCGCACAGGCGGAGGCCACCGCCGCGCAGGCCGAACTCAACCGCGCGCGCATGGCCGGCCTGCGCGACAGCGGCGGCATCAGCGAGCAGGAAGTCCTCCAGTACGTCACCCAGGCACGAACCTCCAAGGCGCAAGTCGACTATGCGCGGGCTGTCCTGGAGCAACAACGCATCCAGTTGCGAGATACCGAAGTGCGCGCGCCCGACGACGGCGTCATCAGCGCGCGCGACGCGACCGCCGGTTCGATCGTCACGACCGGGCAGACGCTGTTTCGCCTCATCCGCAGCAACCGGCTCGAATGGCGCGGTGAACTGACGGCCTCCCAACTCGCCCGGATCGGCATCGGCGGTACGGTCGCGCTGTCGTTGCCAGACGGAACGAGCGCCGATGCGCGGGTCCGCAGCCTCGCCCCGTCGCTCGACCCGAAGACACGGCTCGCGCTCGTCTACGCCGACATCGTCCCCGGCAGCCAGGCGCGTGCCGGGATGTACGCGAGCGGCGTGCTGTCGGTCGGTCGGCACAAGGCGCTCGTCGTGCCGTCCGACAGCGTGGTGGTGCGTGACGGGATCAGCTACGTGCTCGCGCTGCACGATGGCAGCGCGACGCCGAATGTCGATCGACTGACCGTCACGGTGGGCCGCCGGATCGGCAATGAAGTCGAGGTCCTGAGCGGGCTCGTCAATGGTCGCCGCGTAGTGGTGCAAGGCGCCGGCTTCCTGAACGACGGTAACGTGGTGCGCGTGGCTGACGCCCGGGCTGGAGGCGCATCGTGAATCTCGCCAACTGGTCGATCCGCAATCCCGTCGCCGGCATCCTGCTGTTCGTGCTCCTGTCTCTGGCCGGCATCGCCGGCTTTATACGCCTGCCCGTGCAGGCGTGGCCCGACGTGCAGTTGCCGACCGTCGAAGTCACGTTGACGCAGCCCGGCGCGGCACCAGCCCAGCTCGAGGCCGATGTCGTGCGCAAGGTCGAGAATGCGCTCGCCGCGCTCGCGTCGGTCAAGCACATCCTGACGACCGTCACTGACGGCAAGGTATCCATTTCAGTTCAGTTCGAGCTGGGCAAGGATCTGCCGAGCGCGTTGATCGAATGCAAGAACACGGTGGACAGCATCCGCCCCCAACTGCCCGCGAGCCTCGAACAGCCCGTCGTCGCGCCGGTCAACGCGTCGGGCGATCCGGTACTCGTCTACGCTGTGTCGTCGTCGCGCATGAACGAGCGCGACCTCTCCTGGTTCGTCGACGACACCGTGTCGCGCGCGGTGCAGGCGATCCCCGGCGTCGGCGCGTTCCAACGTGTCGGCGGCGTGCAGCGGCAGGTACGCGTCGAAGTTGACCCGACCCAGATGGCTGGGCTCGGCATCAGTTCGGCCGACGTGTCGCGGGCGCTGCGCGACATGCAGCAACAGTCGTCGGGCGGTCGCACCGACCTGGGCGGGTCCGAGCAGTCGATCCGCGTCATCGCCACCGTCCATCAGGCCAGCGAGCTGGCTGCGCTTCCGCTCACGCTGCGCGATGGCCGCACGGTCCGGCTCAACCAGTTCGCGACGGTCGCCGATACGCACGCCGAACGCACGCAGATGGCATTGCTCGACGGTAAGCGGGTTGTCGCCTTTAGCGTGTCGCGGGCGAAGGGTCATGACGAAACCGCGATCGCCGCGCAGGTCGGCCATGTGCTGGCGCAGTTGGGCGCCAGCCACCCCGATGTCCGCTTTCTGGCCACGGACGGCTCGATCACGGCCACGCGGGCGGTCTACTCCGGTTCGATGCACATGCTTTACGAGGGCGCGCTCCTCGCGGTGATCGTGGTCTGGTGGTTCCTTCGGGACTGGCGCGCTACGTTCGTCGCCGCCTGTGCCCTGCCGCTGTCGATCCTGCCCACCTTCGCGGCCATGTCATGGCTCGGCTTCTCCCTCAACACGCTCACGCTGCTCGCGCTCGCCGTGGTGATCGGCATTCTGGTCGACGACGCGATCGTCGAAGTCGAAAACATCGAGGCACACCGCCGCAACGGCAAATCGATCCGACGTTCGGTGGAGGATGCAATCCACGAAATCGCACTGCCCGTCGTCGCCACGACGATGGCGCTCGTCGCCGTGTTCTTGCCAACCGCGACGATGGCCGGCATCACGGGCCGCTATTTCGTGCAGTTCGGCTGGACCTCCGTGATCGCGGTACTTGCGTCGCTGCTCGTCGCGCGCGTGCTGACGCCCATCCTGGCGATCGCGCTGCTCGGCAACCGGCCCGTGCACCGCGAGCGCGACGGCCGCCTGATGCAGCGCTACCTCGATGCCGTCCGCTGGTGCCTCACGCATCGCAAGCTGACACTGGGCGCGGCGGCCCTGTACTTCGTCGGCTCGCTCGCGCTGGTTCCGTTCATACCGAGCGGCTTCGTGCCGGCAACGGACAATTCGAGCACCAGGGTCACACTGAGCCTGCCGCCAGGCAGTTCGCTGGCATCCACGGTCACCATGACGGAAACGGCACGCGCGGCGCTGGCAACCTTGAAGGGCGTGGACCATGTCTTCGCCAACGTCAATAAGATCAGCGCTGAACTGACGCTGATTCTGGCGCCGCGCGGCGCACGTCCGAATCAGACCGAGATCGAAGCGCAGGCCCGCCGCGCGCTGTCCGGCATCCCCGGCGCACGCTTCACGGTCGGCGGCAGCGGTGCGGGCGACCAATTGCGCCTGATTCTGGCAAGCGACGACGACGGGGCGCTCAACCAGGCCGCACGCGCACTCGAAAGCGAACTCCGCGGTGTCGGATCGTTGACGAACATCAACTCGACAGCCAATCTGGAACGGCCCGAGCTCGTCGTTCGGCCGAATCTCGACCGCGCGAGCAATGTCGGTGCCAGCACCGAGGCGATCGGAGACGTCGTGCGCATCACGACGAGCGGTGATTTCGGCACGAACCTTGCCCGACTGGATCTCGACAATCGCCAGGTCGACATCAATGTCAGCATGCCCGACGCGTATCGGCGCGATCTGTCGGCGCTCGCCAATCTCCGTATCCCGACCACAACCGGCACGGTCCCCCTTGCCTCGGTCGCCACGCTGGCCGTCGGTAGCGGCCCGTCCAGGATCGACCGCCGCGACCGCCGCCGCTATATCGTCATCAGCGCGGACCTGGACGGGATGCATCTCGGCGATGCAATTTCGGCCGCCTACAAGCTACCCTCCGTGCTCGCGCTGCCGACCGGGGTAGCGCTGATTCCCGACGGCGATGCCGAATTGCAGGGTGAACTGGCGAGCAGCTTTGTAACCGCAATCGTCGTGGGGATATTGTGCGTCTACTGCGTACTTGCGTTGCTGTTCCGCGACCTGCTGCAGCCGGTGACGATCCTTTCCGCACTGCCGCTGTCGATCGGCGGCGCTCTGCTGGCCTTGCTGGCCACCCGCAACGAGCTCAGCGTTCCGTCGATGCTCGGGCTGCTGATGCTGATGGGCGTGGTCAGCAAGAATTCGATCCTGCTCGTCGAGCACGCGATCCTGCGTGTTCGGGGCGACGGCCTTACGCTCAATCAGGCCCTGCTCGATGCATGTTACAAGCGTGCCCGGCCGATCGTCATGACGACCGTGGCGATGACAGCGGGCATGGTCCCCATCGCGCTCGGCTTCGGCGCCGATGCCAGCTTCCGCCGGCCGATGGCGGTCGCCGTGATCGGCGGCCTGATCACGTCGACGGCGCTCAGCCTGCTCGTGGTGCCGGTGGTGTTTTTCTACATCGACAGGTTCCGGCAGTTCCTGATTCGCATGACCACCCGGCCGGCGCGCACACGCGTGACGGTGAGCCGTGGCATGACACCCGCCCCAGCGCAACCGAAGACATCCCGCTCGCCAGCGGGCGCCGCCGGTATGCAAAACGAATAACCGCTGATATGGCGGTCCACCCCGGAGGGCAGCGACCGTCATTCAATAAAAGGAGGCAAGATGCCGACATTGAATGTCATGTTGGAGATGGCGCTCTATGTTTCGCTGGTCCTGGCCACGCCCGGGCCGACAAATACCCTATTGTTGTCGTCGGGTGTCACGGCGGGCTTCCGGCAATCGCGGCACCTCCTGGTTGCCGAGGCAACGGGGTATGGCTTCTCGATCTCGATGTGGGGCTTCTTTGTGGCGGTATTCGCGGCAACGCGCCCTTGGCTTTACGATGCGCTGAAGCTGGGAAGCTCAGCCTACATTTTCTATCTCGCGCTGTTGCTGTGGAAAAGTCCGCGCTTCGATGAGGTACAGTCGAGCCCCATCGGTTTTCGTGACATGTTCGTCGCCACAACCATGAACCCGAAATCGATCTTGTTCGCCACCGTGATCTTTCCCACGGAGGCGTTCGCATCGGCTCCGTTCTATCTCTGCGCGATCTCGATCTTCACGACGCTCGCCGTAACAATCGGTTCGATGTGGCTCGCCATCGGTGGTGCCTTGAAGGCGCGCCGGTCGTTGGCCGCATATACTGCAACGCTGCTTCGCGGCGCATCGGTCGTGCTGTTGATGTTTTCAGGCTCGCTGTTGTTTTCCGTGCTCAACCGCTAAGTACCGTGGAAGCGCAATTGAAGCAGACCCTTTGAAGTAAAACGAGGATTGGGAGACTCGTTTCTCGTTCACCGATAAAGAAAGTCTCTACACCCTCGTTGCGGCATACCTCGAACTCAAGGCGCAAGCAGAAGCGCTGGCATGGCAAGCGGAAGAAGCACGGCTCGGCGTTCTTCAACTGGCAGTTCTCGCCGGCGCTGCGCGCGGGCGTCGGCTACAACTACACGTCGCTGACGGGCCCGGTTTCCGCGCACTACAACCAGGTCAACCTCGGCGCGGACTACGCGCTGTCGAAGCGCACCGACCTGTATGCGCTGTTCGGCTACCAGAAGGCGAGCGGCAACACGCTCAACGCGAGCGGCGCCACCGTGAAAGCGGCCGCATCGGTCGGCTCGTACGGCGTGAACTCGGGTACCGATACGCAGGAACTCGCGATCGTCGGCATCCGCCACAAGTTCTGATCGCGTCGTCGCACGACGACTGCCCCGCAGGCGCGCACCACGGTGCGCGCCTGCGGCGTTTACACTGTCCGACTTCAGGTTCCGCACGACACAAGGAGACCGGCATGCTGACGGTATGGGGACGGCGCAACGCGTTCAACGTCCAGAAGGTGATGTGGCTCGTCGACGAGCTCGCGCTCGCGCATCGGCACGTGCCGGCCGGCGGCCGGTTCGGCGTGCTCGATACGCCCGAGTTTCTCGCGATGAACCCGCATGGACGCGTGCCCTTGATCGATGACGAAGGTACCGTCGTATGGGAATCGCACAGCATCCTGCGCTACCTCGCCGCGCGTTACGGGCGCCCCGGCTTCTGGCGTGACGACCCGGCCGAACAGTCGCGCGCCGACCGCTGGATGGACTGGGCGCAGACGACGCTGCAGCCGACGTTCCTCAACGGCGTGTTCCGCGGCTACTTCCGGACGCCGCCCGAGCAGCGCGACACCGTGCGCGTCGAGCAGAGCATCGCGCAGTGCGCACAGTATTTCCGGCTGCTCGACGCAGTGCTGGCCGAACACCCGTTTCTCGCCGGCGACGCGATCACGCTTGCCGACATCGCGGCCGGCACGCACCTGTATCGCTACTTCGAACTCGACATCGCGCGGCCGGACCTGCCGCACGTGCAAGCGTGGTACGAACGCCTGCAGACGCGGCCCGCGTATCGCGCGAACGTGATGATCCCGTTCGACGACCTGCGCGGCAAGCTCGACTAGGCTGGCGCCGAGCAGCCGGCAGGCCGGCGGAACGGTTTGTTGGAAGGTTGTAAGAACAACGGTGTAGGGTGCCGACCTGTACACCCGCCGGATAGGCATGCGTCGTCGCGACCAGGATCGTCGCCAGGCGGGTCATGACTGACCAACCACGCAGGCAACGTGATGAGTGCTCAGGACGTTCCGGTCGACTTCACCTTCGAGCAGGGCACGGCGGTTGCTGCTCGTCGAAACGCCGGCCTCGACGCGTTGCGCGCCTGCCTGACGTTGCTGGTGGTGTTTCACCACTGCGCGATCACGTACGGTGCGCTCGGCGGGTGGTACTACCATGAAGTGGCTGCCGGCCCGTCGGTGGACTCCGCGCTGCTGACGCTCTTCTGCGCGATCAACCAGGCCTTTTTCATGGGCCTGTTCTTTTTCCTGGCGGGCTATTTCACCGCGCCATCCATCGATCGCAAGGGCGCCGCCCGCTTCCTGGCCGACCGGTTTCTTCGGCTCGGGCTGCCGCTGCTGGTGTACGGCTTCCTGATCGGCCCCGCGACGCTCGCCCTGGCGCAGTCGGGCGCGGGCCACCCGTTTGCGAATACGCTGGGACATCTGTGGCGCAAAGGCGCGTTCGAGAACGGGCCGATGTGGTTCGCGCAGGCGTTGCTGATTTTCAGCGCAGTTGCAGCACTCCGGCACATCGCCTTCCCGCGCACCGCGGCACATGATACGAACCGCCCCGCCCGCTTCCCTTCCGACTGGATGTTGGCCGCCGCGGCATTGCTCACGGGTATCGCGGCACTGGCATTGCGCTCCCGATGGCCGGTAGGTATCAACGTATGGGGGCTGCAGCTCGGCTACTTCGGGAGCTACGTCGTGTTGTACACAGCCGGTTGCCGGACAGCGCGCGTGCACTGGATCGAGCATCTGCCGGCACGGCAAGTCAAGCTGTGGTGGCGCATCGCGTTGCTGGCACTCCCGGTCCTGCCGATCGCCTACCTGCTCGCGAAGCACGTTCCTGCATGGCGTGGCCGTCCGCAGGACGTGATCTACGCCTTCTGGGAGCCGCTGGTCGCGTGGGGAACGATCCTGTTCCTCGCCAGCCGTTTCCAGCGACGCGGCGAGCGGCTGACAGGCTTGTGGCAACCGCTGTCGCGACGCGCGTACACGATCTACGTCATCCATCCGCCCGTGCTGGTGGCTGCCGCCCTCGCGTGGCGACATGTGCCGGCGGCCCCGCTCCTGAAGTTCGCCGTGACCGGCAGTGTCACTTGCGTCGCGTGCTATTTGATTGCCGGCCTTCTGCTTCGCGTGCCGGGACTCGCGTCGATCCTGTAAGCGAGCCCCTTCCTGACGCCTGCGCGAGAAGACACACGATCAAGCCGGAAGCGCCGGCCTAACGCCGCCGCATGCCTCCCGCGCCGCCCATGCCGCCGAACCGGTGCATGCCGCCGAATTCGCGGCTCGCTCCGACCGGGAACGCGCCATGGTGAAAGCCCGCGCCCATCGGTACGCCGAAGCGGCGATGATCGATCGGGTTGAAATGGTTGAAATGGTTGAAGTGGTTGACGTGATCGAAGTGGTGGAAGCGATGAAATCGATCGACGAAGACGAAGCTCACGCCCGCGCCGATGAACACCGGCGGCCCCCAGTACCACGCGTCGTCATACGGATAGGCAGCCACCGGATACCACAGCACGCTACCGTCGGCACTTTGCACGATCTGCCAGGTACCGTCGTCTTGCAGGCACGCACGCCCAACGATTTGCTGCGCCGTGCCGTCGATGTCGGCTTGCGCGACGACTGCCCGGCAGTTCGTGCCGTTGTCCGAAGGATCGTCGATCATTTGCGCAAGGACGGACGTGGAAAGACCGAGACAGACGATGCCCGCCGCGGATCGAAACAGGTTGCACATGATCGGCTCCTGCGTTGTTGCCCCCGACCATTTGATCCCCGGCGTCGCTGGCGGCGCCCGGAACACCGGTTTGCTGACACACGATGGGGCGCGCGGCGGTCATGGCGCACCGCGTCCTCGTGCAGGGTCTCCTGACGGCTAAACGACGCGGCCCGTCGGGTTATTCCTGGGGTCTGGATGCGAATGGCCGGTGCCGGAACCGTCGGCACGCGTTGCCGTGGTCAGCGCACGGCGTGGCGAGTCGCGACGCGGTAGACAGCGGCTGCCGTAACCCCGAATACCAGATGGGCTACCAGCGTGATCTCGCCGCGAACCGGGATGAACCACGGGAAGATTGCGGTGAAGGCGTACAGGTTGACGCCATACAGGAGGAGTCCGAACGCGCCGCCGGCGAGCAGCGTGGCGCGGAACGACAATCCGTGGACCAGCCGTGCCAGCACGGCCGCATAGACCAGCGAAAGCGCGGCATGCACGACCGTCGCCACACCCATGACCAGCGGATCGAAGCCGCCTGACGAACCGAGCACGCCGCACCCCATCACGATGGCTGCCGTGAGGCGCGCGTCGCGAAGCAGGTTCCGGACGGCGTCATCGCCGACGATCGCCCAGAGCAGCAGCTCGATGACGGTCGAGGCGACCGCCGCGCCGAATGCTGCCCAGAGAATCGGAACCGGGCCGGTCTGCTTCAAGTGCCAACCTCCGCGATGACAGCCCGCCGCGCAGACTTACAACGGCCGTTCGCAATCCGACCAGTACGCAAACGGGTCGCGATGCTTCGGATAGTGCTCGTCGAGCCATTTCAGCAACGTCGCACGGGCATTGTCCATATCGGCTTTCAGCGACGACGTCGTGAGTTCGTGCACTTCGATGGACTTTTCGCGGTCGATCACGAAGCAGTTCCAGTCGGGGCCGTCCAGATCCGGATCGTCGGATGCCTTCGACGACTTGCTCCAGCCGAAGCGCTTGCGTGCGTCGATGTAGTAGCGCGGGTGCACCTTCAGATACGACATCTCGCCGCCCTGCAGGCTGCTCTCGGCGCGCAGTACATCGCGTTCGTCGACGATCTGCGTGACTTCCGGCAGGCGGCGCGAGCGCCATCCGGCCGGCAGCGTCGCCACGGCCCGGACGCTGTCGTACGTCCCCCATTCCAGCCCCCATGCTTCGGCCATGCGCTTCATGAACGCATCGGCGCTCGGATAGCCGCGCAGCTGGATCCGGGTCGACAGCGTGACTTCGACGCCGCCGCGGCCGCCGGATGCACGGGACACCTCGTCGTCCGCCGCTTCGAACGGATTGCCGGGGCGCGGCGACGAACGCGTCGCGTCCGCGGGCGCCATGCCCGAAAACAGTTGGTCCAGCGCGGCACGCGCTTTCGACGACTTGTCTGGTCTATTCATCGGTTCCCTTTTCTGCAAGTTTGAACCCGTACTGCAATGGTTGGAGATTGGCTCGCCGCCGGCCAAAGGCGCGATTTTGCCTCATTGCGGCGATCTCGCCGTATTCCGCGGCTGCATTGTAACGATCTGGCGACGCCGGTCGAGCGAACAGCATGGGTATGGGCACGGTCCGTCGCATCGACGGCAAGACGCGCGCCTACCCCAGCGCCTTCACCATCCGCTCCATCAACGCCAGCACTTCCGGCCGATTCTCGCCCTTCGCATGCACGAAGTGATACCTGAGCAGCGAATCGACTTCATGCCGGCTGACGCGGACGAGCGCGCTGCGCTTCAGGTACGCGTCGGCCAGCGGCGTCCGCGCGAGCGCCACGCCGAGGCCCGCTTCGGCCGCCGCCAGCACGAGGTTGTAATCCTCGAACCGGCGATCCTGCGCACGCGGCTTGAACGGAATGCCGAGCCCGTCGAACCAGGTGCGCCAGCCCGTCACGTCGGAATCGTGCAGCAGCGGCATATCGAGCAGCGCGGCATCGCCGGTTCTGCGGCGCGCCTTCGCCAGCTGCTCGGCGAGCCGCGGATGCGCAACCGGATACAGCCGTTCCGGCATGAACGCACGGGTTTCGAGCTGACGCCAGTTGCCGCGCCCGTACCGGACCGACAGATCGGCTTCGCCGCCGGCGATATCGACGTTGCGCAGTTCGATGCCGAGCTCGATACGCAGCGCGGGCGCTTCGCTTTCGAGCATAGGCTGCCGCTCGAACAGCCACAACTGCGCGAATGCGGGCACCACGCTCATCCGGACCAGCCGCGGCGTACGCGGGGAGCGCCACTGATCGGCCGCGCCGTCGATGATCGCGAATGCCTGCTCGATCCGGCCGACGAAGCGCTGCCCGTCCGGCGTCAGGCGCACGCCGCGCGCATGCCGCTCGAACAGCGCCATCCCGAGCCAGTTCTCGACGGCGGCCACCCGCCGGCTGATCGCGCCATGCGTGACGCCGGAAACGTCGGCGGCCGCGAGAAACGAACCCTCGCGCGCCACCGTGCAAACGGTCTCCAGGCTCGCGAGCGGTGGCCGCGGGCCGGGCGCCGGCGCGGCGGCCGGCAGCGCGCCCACGACCTGGCGCCCACGCGCCGGATCGTCAGCCCGCCGCGAACCCGAGCTGTGAGCCATATTCATATCCGTGTGTCGATCTGTGCGCTAGCTTAACATCTCGCCACGCCGCACCATGGCTGCATGAATACCCTTTCCTCATCGACGTCGCGCGGCGCGCGACAACCGCTCGTCGCGGCAAGCGCGGTCGCGTTCACGATCGTCTCGTGGGCGTCCGCCTTCCCGTTCATCCGGATCGGCCTCCACGGCCTCGCCCCGTTGCAGCTCGCGTCGGCGCGCTTCGCGACCGCGGCCCTGCTCGTGATCGCGTGGCTCGCATGGCGACGGCCGCCGCTGCCGGCGAGAGGCGACGCGCTGCGCTTCGTCGCGTGCGGTTTTCTCGGCATCGCGCTGTACAACGCGCTGCTCAATACCGGCGAGCAAACCGTGTCGGCCGGCGCGGCGAGTTTCATCGTGAACACGCTGCCGATCTTCACCGCGCTGCTGGCCGCCGTGTTTCTGCGCGAGCGCTTCAATCGCTGGGGATGGCTCGGTTCGCTGGTCAGCCTGGCCGGCATCGCGGTGATCGCGCAAGGGCAGCCGGGCGGCCTCGTGCTCGGCTCGGGAAGCACGCTGATCCTCGGCGCGGCGCTGTGTTCGGCCAGCTATTTCGTCTTGCAGCGACGGCTGATTCCCGTGTACGGCGCACTGACCTGTACCGCGTACACGCTGCTGGCCGGCGCGGTGCTGCTCACGCCCTGGCTGCCCGGCGCGCTCGGGTCGCTCGCAGGCGGGTCGCGCGATACGGCGCTGGCCGTCGTCGTGCTCGGCGTGTTTCCCGCCGCGCTGGGTTACGCGACCTGGACCTTCGCGCTCGGCTACTTCGGCGCGGCGCGCGCGGCCAACTTCCTCTATCTGACGCCGGCGGTCGCGACGCTGCTGTCGATGGTGCTGACGGGCGAGCGGCCCGGCATCGCGACGGCATGCGGCGGCCTGCTGGCGATTGCCGGCGTGGTCTTCGTCGCATTGCGCGGACGTTCGTAGGATCGCAACGCCATCGAGTGACTGCCCCGGCCCGTCGATCCGGACGCGGGCCGGAAGAAAAGCACCCCGGCATCTGCAAAGCGAAATGGATGATCCAGGCCGTGCAGTCCGCGCCCGTTCAACAATGTGGGCGCGCCGGACCGTTAGTTGCGTTACCGAGAAGACAACCGTTGAGGAAGTCAGCCGACGAAACCGGATACGCGTTCGCGAGTGCCCAAACTGTGCAGACAAATCGACCGAACAGTTCCCGATTGACCGTGCGTCAGTGTCCATGGCTTCGCCCCGGCGACCGGCCGAATAATGGATGTGGCCGTAAGGCCGACGACAGCGAATCGCAGCCTTGGGGCTCGCCGCAGCGCACGATTTCCGGCATCCGGAGCCTTCGACATCCGGGCGCCGGCCCGCGCCGCGCCGGCCCGCTACGCGATTCGCCGCAGCGCGCAAAAGCGGCTTCAGATATATTCATACGAATTGCATGATGTCCGGCGACGATCCGCCCGCTCGCCCGGGCGGTCCGTTACACCACCGGACGCCATGCAAGTGAAGCCCGTGATGGGTATGGAGACTCGTCCGATCGCCCCGGCACCCCGGCCGGCCGGTCGAGACGTCACTAGAAAGACATTCAATTCGGAGATGGCAGATGGAACGAAGCACTGTCGGCATGCGCTGCAAACCCCTGATCACCGTTGCACTGGCTGCCGCCGCGTTCGCGGCCGCGTCGACGGCAATGGCCGACCAGGTCGTGAAGATCGGCAGCGTCGAACCGACGACGGGCGGTATCTCGCACCTCGGCAAGGACAACGAGAACGGCGCGCGCCTCGCGGTCGAGGAAATCAACGCCAAGGGCCTGACGATCGGCGGCAAGAAGGTCACGCTGCAGCTCGACGCGCAGGATGACGCGGCCGACCCGCGCCAGGCCACGCAGGTTGCGCAGAAGCTCGTCGACGACAAGGTCGTCGCCGTCATCGGCCACCTGAACTCGGGCACGTCGATCCCGGCCTCGAAGATCTACAGCGACGCAGGCATCGTGCAGATCTCGCCGTCGGCCACGAACCCGACCTACACGCAGCAAGGCTTCAAGACGACCTACCGCGTGGTCGCGACCGATGCGCAGCAGGGCCCGGCGCTCGCGAGCTACGCGCAGTCGAAGGGCGTGAAGAGCGTCGCGGTGATCGACGATTCGACCGCGTACGGCCAGGGCCTCGCGAACGAGTTCGAGAAGAAGGCGAAGGCGCTCGGCCTGAAGGTGCTGTCGCACGACGCGACCAACGACAAGGCCGTCGACTTCCGCGCGATCCTGACCAAGGTCAAGGGCGAGAACCCCGACGCGATCATGTACGGCGGCATGGACGCCACCGGCGGCCCGCTCGCGAAGCAGGCGAAGCAGCTCGGCCTGCGCGCGAAGATCCTGTCCGGCGACGGCGTGTGCACCGACTCGCTGGCCGAACTGGCCGGCCCGGCGGCCGACAACGTGCTGTGCTCGCAGGCAGGCGCTGCGCTCGAGAAGATGCCGGGCGGCGCGGACTTCCTCGCGAAGTATCAAAAGCGTTTCAACCAGGGCATCAAGTTCGACGCACCGTTCGCGTATGACGCGGTCTACATCGCGGTCGACGCGATGAAGCGCGCGAATTCGACCGATCCGGCGAAGATCCTCGCGGCAATGCCGTCGACGAAGTACGACGGCGTGATCGGCACGACGACGTTCGATTCGAAGGGCGACCTGACGCACGGGATCATCTCGATCTACGGCTACAAGACCGGCAAGAAGACCTTCCTCGACCAGGTGAAGATGTAATCCGCGCGGCGCCGGCACGACGGGAACGCCACCTGTCGGCGCCGGCGCCACGCGGACCGATTTCTGATTCGCGGAGACGAAGCATCATGTGTGCAATGGCGTATGCGGAATTTCAACAGGAGTTGAAGAAGGCTCAGCTGACGGCGCGCGAGTTCGCCCGCCTGATCCGGATGAACGAAAGTTCGATCACGAACTATTCGAGCAAGGGCACCGTCCCGTCCCACCTCGCGGTCATCGCGAAACTGATCGGCACGCTGGCCGCGCACGAGATCGACTTCCGGCGCGTGATCCGGCAAATGCGGATCGAGCCGAAACGGCCGCGCGGCGTCGGCGTATTTCCCGCGGCGGAAAAGCCGCGCACGCGGAAAGCCGCGAAAGCCGACGCCTGAGCGGCGGCATGCGTCGAACGCGGCAAGAAGATGGCCGCTCGACGCTCGATCGATGCACCCTCACGGGCCGTGCGACACGCGCAGCCCGATCGTCACCCCGCCGCACGCACGTGATCGAGCAGCGCCTGCAGCGGATGGCGCACCTGCTTCGACGACATGCGCTTCACCTGGCTGCGACAGGAATACCCGGTCGCCAGCGCCTCGTCTTCGTCCTCCGGGCCGTCGACGTGTGCCGCCCACGACTGCGCATAGATCGTCTTCGACGTCGCGAGATTGCGCGCCTCGTGCCCATAGGTGCCCGACATCCCGCAGCATCCGGTCGACTCGACCTTCAACCGCAGCCCGCGCCGCGCGAACACCTGCGTCCATTGCTTGCCGCTGTCGGGCGCATTGGTCTTCTCGGTACAGTGCGGCAGCAACCGGTACGAACCGGTCGCACCGCCCTCGCCGGCTTCCGGCAGTGCCTGCAGCAGCCACTCCTGCGGGAGTGCAACTTTCGGTACCTCCGTGAGCCCCGTCACCTTCAGGTATTCCTGCCGGTACGTGAGCGTCATCGCCGGATCGAGGCCGACCAGCGATACGCCCGAACGCGCCAGCGCGGCCAGCTGCGTCGCATTGCGGATCGCGGCCTTCTCGAACGCCTGCAGAAAGCCCTGCACGTGCAGCGCCTTGCCGTTCGGCGCGAGCGGTGCGAGCCAGACCTGGAAGCCCGTGCGCGCCGCCAGCTCGATCAGCGTCGCCAGTTGCTCGGTATCGAAATAGCGCGTGAACGTGTCCTGCACGATGACGACGCTGCGCTCGCGCTGCGTGTCGCTCAGTGCGGCGAGCACGTGCGGGTCGGCCGGTTTCACGTTCCATTGCCGGATCACGGCCGCGAGATCGAAGCGGCTCAGCAGCGGGCTGTCGACCATGCCGACCTGCCGTTCGAGCAGCGTGCGCATCCATCCCGCGCGCATCAACCCGTTGTACAGCGCAGGGACGCGCGCCATCCACGGCATCGTGAATTCGAGCGAGCCGATCAGATAGTCGCGCAGCGGCCGCAGGTAGCGCTGGTGATACAGCTCGAGAAAGCGCGACCGGAACTCGGGCACGTTGACCTTCACCGGGCACTGCCCCGCGCACGACTTGCACGCGAGACACCCGGCCATCGCGTCGTACACCTCGTGCGAAAAATCGGCGTGGCCGTTGCGCGCCGCGCGGCTGTTGCGCCAGCGCTCGGCCAGGCCGCGCAGGAGCGGCTGCCGCGCACGCGCCGCCGCGACGACGTCGATGCCGGCCTGTCCTTGCAGGCGCAACCATTCGCGCATCAGCGACGCGCGCCCCTTCGGCGATTGCACGCGTTCGCGCGTCGCCTTCCACGACGGGCACATCGCGTCGTCCGGATCGAAGTTGTAGCACGCGCCGTTGCCGTTGCAGTGCATCGCGGTGCCGTAGCTCTGCCACACGCGCTCGTCGATCTGCCGGTCGTGGTCGCCGCGCGTCGGCACCTCGTCGATCTTCAGCAGCCGCATCGTGTTGTCGGGCGGCGTCGCGATCTTGCCCGGGTTGAACTGGTTGTGCGGATCGAACGCGGCCTTCAGCTGCTGCAGCGACGGATACAGCTCGCCGAAAAACGCCGGCGCATATTCGGAGCGCACGCCCTTGCCGTGCTCGCCCCACAGCAGGCCACCATGCCGCTGCGTGAGCTCGGCCACCGCGTCCGACACGGGCCGCACGAGCGCGGCCTGCTTCGGGTCCTTCATGTCGAGCGCCGGGCGCACGTGCAGCACGCCCGCGTCGACGTGGCCGAACATCCCGTACTGCAGCCCGTGGCCGTCGAGCAGCGCGCGAAATTCCGCGATGTACGCGGCGAGATTCTCGGGCGGCACCGCGGTGTCCTCGACGAACGGCTGCGGTCGCGCCTCGCCCTGCACATTACCGAGCAGGCCGACGGCGCGCTTGCGCATCGCATACACGCGCTTCACCGCATCGTCGCCGGCCGCGAGCGTATGGCCGAGGCGCTCCACGCTCGTATCCGTGCGCAGATGCTCGACGAACGCTCGTACGCGCGCATCGACGTCGTCCGCGTCGTCGCCGCTGAACTCGATCAGGTTGATGCCGAGCGTCGGCCGCTGGTCGTCCTGCGGGAAATACTCGGCCACGCTGCTCCACACGAAATCCTTCATCGCGAGCATCAGCACCTTCGAGTCGACCGTCTCGATCGACAGCGGCTTGAGTTCGAGCAGCGCGCGCGCATCGCGCAGCGCGTCCATGAAGCCCGCATAGCGCACGTTGACGAGCACCGAAACCTTCGGGATCGGCAGCACGTTGAGCTTCGCCTCGACGACGAAGCCGAGCGAGCCCTCCGCGCCGCACAGCACGCTGTTCAGGTTGAAACGGCCGTCGGGTTCGCGCAGGTGCGCGAGGTCGTAGCCGGTCAGGCAGCGGTTGAGCTTCGGAAATTTCGCGTCGATCAGCGCGGCCTTGTCGTCGCTGATGCGGCGCGCGGTACGGTAAACCTTGCCGATGCGGTCCTGCCGCGCGCACCGGCGCTCCAATTCTTCTTCGTAGAGCGCGTCGCTATGCAGATGCTCGCCGCCCATCAGCACGAAATCGAGTTCGAGCACGTGGTCGCGCGTCTTGCCGTACGTGCAGCTGCCCTGCCCGCTCGCATCGGTGTTGATCATCCCGCCGACGGTCGCGCGATTCGACGTCGACAGCTCCGGCGCGAAAAACAGCCCGTGCGGCTTCAGCGCCGCATTGAGCTGATCCTTGACGACGCCCGCCTGCACGCGCACCCAGCGCTGCTCGACGTCGATTTCGAGGATCCGGTTCATGTTGCGCGACAGGTCGACGACGACGCCGTCGGTCAGCGACTGCCCGTTCGTGCCCGTGCCGCCGCCGCGCGCGGCCACGGCAACGTCGCGGTGCGCGGGCTCGGCCAGCAGTCGTGCCACCAGCCGGACGTCGTCGGCATGCGCGGGGCAGATCACCGCCTGCGGCAGGCGCTGGTAGATCGAGTTATCGGTGGCCTGCACCGTCCGGTTCGCGTGATCCGCACGGATCTCCCCGGCGAATCCGGCGCCTCGCAGCGCGGCGAGAAAGTCGCGATACGCGTTGGCGGGCGGGCTGGCGGGACGGGGCAACGGGGCGATCGACATGGGTAAAAGCGCAGTGTGGGTGGAGCCGGCCGGCTCGCGCGCGCCAAAACATGAATTTTCAGCAAGTTTCCACGCGACCGGGAATTCCAGTATCTTCGTAGATTCCATGAGAAACAAACGAATTCTCGTCCGGCGAATATTGCATAAAACTCATGAATTACCGTCGCTTGACCCCGTCGATGTCATTGCTGCTCGTGTTCGAGGCCGCCGCCCGGCATGAAAGCTACACGCGCGCGGCCGAGGAGCTGTCGCTGAGCCAGAGCGCGATCAGCCGGCAGGTCCAGACGCTCGAGGATCAGCTCGGCGTGCCGCTGTTCCGGCGCGAGGGGCGCTCGGTCAAGCTGACCGAAGTCGGCCGCCGCTACTTTGCCGAACTGAGCGGCGCGCTCGGGCGCATCCGCGGCGCGACGCTGCAGGCGATGTCGCATCAGGCGGGCGCCGGCACGCTGCGGCTCGCCACCTTGCCGACATTCGGTTCGAAATGGCTGCTGCCGCACCTGCACGACTTCTACGCCGCGCATCCGGGCGTGACCGTGCACCTTCATTCGCGGATCGGCGCGATCGATTTCCTCAACGACGACCTCGACGCGGCCATCACCGTCGGCGCGGGCGACTGGCCCGGCCTGCACGCGCACCGGCTGTACAACGAGTTCCTGATCGCGATCGCGCCGCCCGACCCGGGCCGCGGCCGCGGCCGCAAGGCCGACGCGCGCACGCCGGCGTGGGCCGCCAAGCAGACGCTGCTGGGCGTGACGAGCAACCAGCAGGCGTGGGCCGAATGGTTCTCGCACTATCGGCTCGATCATCGCCAGATGCGGATCGGCCCGAGTTTCGAGCTGACGTCTCACCTGATCCAGGCCGTGCGCGCCGGGATGGGAATCGGGCTGGTGCCGAAGGTGCTGGTGGAGGATGAACTGAGCCGCGGCGAACTCGTGTCGATCGGCGACGCGATTACCAGCCAGCGCAGCTACTACCTCGTCTATCCGCCGGGCAACGAGACGCTGCCGTCGCTCGTCGCGTTCCGCGAATGGCTGCTGACGTCGTGCTGACCTGCGCCCGGCCGCGGGCCGCTCAGGTACGCCATTCGCCGAGAATCTGCTCGGCAAGGTAGTCGCACGGCGGGCGCGCGGACTGGGCGCTGCGCGCGAGCACGACTTCGATCTCGCCCAGCGGCGGCAGCCCGTGGCTTTCCGACAGCTGCATCAGGTGATCCGGGATACAGCAGCGCGCCAGCGGCGCGACCGCGAGCCCGGCCTCCACCATGCTCAGCAGCCCGAGGTGACTCGGGCTTTCGTACGACATCCGGTACGGGATCTTCTGCCGGTTCAGCGCCTTGACCGCCCGATCGCGCGCCATGCTGCCACCGTACGTGAAAAAGGCCACCGGCAGCGGCCGCTCCTCCCACACGTCGCGCTTCGGCGACCCGGCCCAGACGAGCGGCTCCATCCGGATCAGCTCGCCGGTCACGCCCTTGATCCGCGTGAGGCACGCGAGGTCGACCGTGTTGTCCTTCAGCATCGGCACGAGCGCGCTGCTCGGCTGGCCGATCACGCGCACTTCGACACGCGGGTGCATCGCGGCGAATTTGCCGAGCACCTGCGGCAGCAGCGACGAAATGTAGTCGTCCGGCACACCGATCGTCACGCGGCCGCGAATCTCCGGGCGCACCACCGACGCCCATGCCTCGTCGCGCAGCGCCAGCATCCGGCGGCCGTACTCGGCGAGCATCGTGCCGTCGTCGGTCGCCGTCACGTTGCGCGTGTCGCGGACGAACAGCGGCTTGCCGAGCGCATCTTCCAGCGCCTTGATCTGCATGCTCACCGCCGACGGCGACCGGTGCACGGCCTGCGCGCCCTGCGCGAACGATCCGGTTTCGGCGACGGCCACCACCATCGCGAGCACATCGAGGTCGAGCTTTTTCATGTCGATTCAGGAAATCTGATCAATCGATTCAGTTTATCCCGTTTTACTGTTCGCCTCCACGGCCGGACAATGAACTCCGTCAGCACTCACTCGATGCAGGAAGCCGAAACATGCAACCCTCCGGATCGCTCTACGGATTTCTCGCCATCGGCGGCATGCTCGCGGTCACGCCCGGGCCGAACATGGTCTACGTGATGTCGCGCTCGATCGCGCAAGGCCGCACGGCCGGGCTCATTTCGCTGGCCGGCGTGATGGTCGGCTACCTGTTCTACATGTTCGGCGCGGCGTTCGGCATCACGACGCTATTCATGAGCGTGCCCTATGCGGGCAGCGTGCTGGGCGCGGTCGGGGCGGTCTACCTGCTGTACCTCGCGTGGCAGGCCGTGCGGCCCGGCGGACGTTCGCCGTTCGAGGTGCAGGCACTGCCGAACGAGCAACCGATGCGCCTGCTCGCGATGGGTGCGACGACCAGCGTGCTGAACCCGAAGCTCGCGATGCTGTTCGTGTCGCTGCTGCCGCAGTTCATCGACTACCGGCAGGGCAGCGTGTTCGGCCAGTCGTTGTTTCTCGGGTCGCTGCTGATCGCCGCGTTCGCGTCGGCCAACGGGCTGGTGGCGATCTGCTCGAGCAGCATCGCGAAGTTCCTGCACGGGCGCCCGACGCTGCTGCTCGCGCAGCGCTGGGCGATGGGTGCGGTGCTCGGCGGGCTGGGCGTGCAGATGGTGATCGAAGCGGCGAAGCTGGCCGGCGTGGCGTGAGTCACAGGCCGACGCGGCGCGGGCCCGCGCGATAGCGAGCCACACGCTTTCACCCCGCCACCGTCACGCGGCCAGTGCCTGCCGCTGCGCTTCGAGTTCGCGCACGAGCGGCAGCACGCGCTTGCCGAAGTACTCGACTTCCTCGATGAAGTGCAGGAACCCGGCCAGCACGAGATCGACGCCGATCGCCTTCAGCGCGACGATCCGCTCGGCGATCTGCTGCGGTGTACCAATCAGGTTCGTGCGGAAGCCGTCGTTGTACTGCACGAGATCCTCGAACGTCGATTTCGCCCAGTTGCCCTCGCCTTCGGGCGACGCCTTGCCGGCCTCCTTCACCGCATCGCCGAACGCGTGCACGGCCTCGACGTGCGCGTGCCGGATGATGTCGTCGAGCACGGCCTTCGCCTCCTCCTCAGTGTCGCGCGCGATCACGAACGCGTTCACGCCGATCCGCACGCGATGGTTGTTCGCAGCCGCCTTCGCGCGGATGTCGTCGATCTGCGCCTTCAAGTTCTCCGGCGTATTGCCGTTCGTGAAATACCAGTCCGACACGCTCGCCGCGTTGTCGCGCGCCGCACGCGAACTGCCGCCCTGGAAGATCTCCGGATGTGGCTTCTGCACCGGCTTCGGGCTCAGCGTGTAGTCGTTGAAGCGGTAGAAGTCGCCCTTGAACGTGAAGTTGTCCTGCGTCCAGATGCCCTTCAGCGCCTGGATGAATTCCTTCGAGCGCCGATAGCGTTCGTCGTGTTCGAGCCACGGCTCGCCGATCGCGGTGAATTCGCCCTTGAACCAGCCGCTCACGACGTTGATCGCGATGCGCCCGTTCGAGATGTGGTCGATCGTCGCGAGCTGCTTCGCGACCACGGCCGGATGCCACGGCCCCGGCAGGATCGCGGCGAGCACCTTGAGCTTCGTCGTCGCATGCAGCAGCGCCTGGCTGAACGACACCGACTCGTGCTGGTATTCGGCGCCGTAGCCGGCCGTGAAGCGGATCTGGCTCAGCGCGTAGTCGAAGCCGGCCGCCTCGGCCGTGCGCGCGAGCTGCTGGTTGTATTCGAGGCTCCAGTCGGTGCGCTGCTCGATCGTGCTGACGACGAGGCCGCCGCTGACGTTCGGCACCCAGTATGCGAATTTGATGCCGTCTGCGGAAGGGTCGGGAAGGCTCATGAAGGTGTCCTGTCGAAGGGGAAACGAAAAAGCGGCTTACGCGGCCGCGGCGGAAAGCGCGGGCACGCGCAGTTGCGGCACGGCGCGATCGACAGCGAGCGCGATGCGCTCGCGCAGCGCCGGGTTCGCGATCCGGTACTGGTCGAAATCGCTTTCGGATGCATACACGCCGATCGGCAGCGTGCGCGCCTGGAAGAAGCTGAACAGCGGTCGCAGCTGATGGTCGATCACGAGCGCATGACGCTCGCTGCCGCCGGTGGCCGCGAGCAGCACGGGCACGTCGACGAGCGCATCGTGGCGCACGAGGTCGAACAGGTGCTTGAACAGGCCCGTATAGGAAGCGCGATAGACCGGGCTCGCGACGACCAGTACGTCGGCCGTCTCGATCGCGCGGATCAGTGCGTCGAGGTCAGCCGGCACCTGCGCGCGCGTCAGTGCGCCGGCCAGCCGGCTGCCGATTTCTCCGAGTTCGATCAGCCGCGTGTCGATCGGCAGCGCGGCGCCGAGTGTCGCGACGATCTCGTCGGTCAGCGCCAGCGTGCGCGATGGCCGCTGCAGGCTGCCCGATATCGCGACCACGTTGAGGGAGTTGCTCATGCGATGCGTTCCTGTTGTCGAGCCGCGTGTCGATGCGGCAATACCGCTTCGAGTCAGCAAGGAGCGTGCCATTGGCGCGGGCCGTGTCACTGCGTGATCGTCTGCATCGCGAAGTTTTGTGTGGTCGCCCGCCTGGCATGGTGTTCGCTCAAATGCGCGAGCGCGGCAAGCTTTCCGGTACTTGCGTCACATCGATAGTCCACGATGTGATGAACCGCGCGAAGCGATCGTGCTCGAGCGCTGCTGCTCAGGAAGCAGCGCATCGCACGTCGGGGCATCGAATTCGACGCTTCGACGTCGCATCGATCGCGCTCACCCGCACCGTTGCTGGTTCCGCAGCAATCGCGCTTTGGTTATCAGAAATCGATGCTTTTCGCGCGTGGAGAAACGTTGAACACTCTGCTGACCACGCAGCAGCCGGACCGCCGCGCCCGCCGACACGGGCCTGCTTCGCCGGCCATCCAACGGTTCATCGCCATGACTTCCATTTCCGCATCGTCGCGCCCGCTCAACCTTCGTGTCGTCGCTACGCCCCGCAACGCGTCGGAATTGCATGATCCGGCCGACCTGCCCGCTGCGGAGCGCACCGCATCCGTTCTGACGTTGCCCGGACGCCACGCGCAGGTCCGCGCGCGGGCGCAGGTGTTCGCCGACCCGCGTTCGCTCGCGCTGCTCGAACAGGTGCGCCGCGTCGCGCCGAGCGACGCGAACGTGCTGATCGTCGGCGAGACGGGCACCGGCAAGGAACTGATCGCGCGTCACGTGCACGAACTCGGCGATCGCCGCGACGGGCCGTTCATCGCGGTGAACTGCGGTGCGTTCTCCGACACGCTCGTCGACAGCGAACTGTTCGGCCATGAAAAAGGCGCGTTTACGGGTGCCTTCAGCGCGAAGCCCGGCTGGTTCGAGGCCGCGCACGGCGGCACGCTGTTTCTCGACGAGATCGGCGACCTGCCGCTGTCGATGCAGGTCAAGCTGCTGCGCGTGCTGCAGGAGCGCGAGGTCGTGCGGCTCGGTTCGCGCACGGGCATTCCGGTCGACGTGCGCGTGGTGGCCGCCACCAACGTCGATCTGCAGCAGGCGGTGGCGGCCGGGCATTTTCGCGGCGACCTGTTCTACCGGCTCAATGTCGTGCAGCTCGCGGTCCCGCCGCTGCGCGAACGGCCGGGCGACATCCTGCCGCTCGCGCGTCATTTCTTCGACGACTATCGCAGCCGGCTCGGCTATGGCCCGCGCAGCATCGATCCGCGCGCCGAGCGCCGGCTCGCGGCACACGGCTGGCCCGGCAATATCCGCGAACTGGAGAACGTGATCCATCATGCGCTGCTCGTGTGCCGTCACGACGCGCTGCGCGACACCGACCTGCACCTTGCATCGCCATGCATGCCGCCGGCCGCCGTGCATGCGCCCGAATCGTCCACCCACGCGCAGGCAGCGTTCGAACGCGCGCTGCGCGACCTGTTCGACGACGGACACGGCAACCTCTTCGAACACATCGAAGACACGGTGATGCGCGTCGCATTCGACTTCAGCCACCGCAACCAGATCCGCGCCGCGCAGTTGCTCGGCATCAGCCGCAACGTGCTGCGCGCGCGGCTGATCCGCGCAAGGGAAATTACGGCGCTGAAGTAACCGCCCCCGATGGCGCAATCGCGCCGCAATCCCTGCATGAACGTCCGAACCTGATGTATCGTGGCGCGAAGCATGTGCTTCGTCGCCGCTCCTGCATCCGGTTGCCCGTCACGCGACCGTCGGCACCCGGCGACCGCGCACCCGCACGATTCTCCGCAATACGAAAGCCGGCCGGCGCCCGTGCGGGCCCGGCCGTGCCCCGTTCACCCGTCCGGAATCCGTCGCCATGAAAAAGCTTGTGAACCGCCCGTCCGATGTCGTGCGAGAAATGCTGGAAGGCATCGCACGGCAATCGCCGCATCTTGCGATCCTCGGCGACGAGCACGTGCTCGTCCGCCAGCCGCTGCCCGAACCGTCCCAGCGCCCTGTCGCGATCCTGTCCGGCGGCGGCAGCGGCCACGAGCCCGCACACGGCGGCTACGTCGGTGAAGGGATGCTGAGCGCGGCCGTGTGCGGCGAAGTGTTCACGTCGCCGTCCACCGACGCCGTGCTCGCCGCGATCCGCGCGAGCGCCGGCCCCAACGGCGCGCTGCTGGTCGTGAAGAACTACACGGGCGACCGGCTCAATTTCGGGCTTGCCGCCGAACTTGCGCGCGTCGAAGGCATTCCGGTCGAAACGGTCATCGTCGCCGACGACGTATCGCTGCGCGGCCGTGTCGACCGTGGCCAGCGGCGCGGCATCGCCGGCACCGTGCTGATCCACAAGCTCGCCGGCGCGGCCGCCGCGCGCGGGCTGCCGCTCGCGCGTGTCGCGGCCATCGCGCGCGACGCGGCGGCCGAGCTCGGCACGATGGGCGTCGCGCTCGACGGCTGCACGATCCCGGGCGCCGACAAATCGGGCTTCAGCCTCGGCGACAACGAGATCGAGCTCGGTCTCGGCATCCACGGCGAGAAAGGCGTCGAGCGCCGCGCGCCGCTGGCGGCCGATGCGCTTGCCGATACGCTGCTGTCGAGCATCGTCGCCGATCTCGTGCTCGACCGCGACGAACGCGTCGCGCTGTTCGTCAACGGCCTCGGCGCGACGCCGGACATGGAACTCGCGATCGTGCTGCGCGCCGCGTACGACAACCTGACCCGGCGCGGCATCGTCGTCGCGCGCGCGTGGGCCGGCACGTTCCTGTCCGCGCTGAACATGCCTGGCTGCTCGATCTCGGTGCTGCGGCTGAACGACGAACGCGCGGCGCTGCTCGACGCGCCGACGCAGGCGCGTGCGTGGCCGGGCGGCGGCGCCGTGAATGCGCAGATCCGCGTCGCCGCGGCCGCTTCGGAGGATGCCCCGTTGCCGCCGCTCGATGCGGCCGGTCGCGCATGGGCCGCGCGCCTGCAGCCGGCGCTGCAGGCGGTCGCACAGACGCTGATCGACCACGAGCAGACGCTGACGGACCTCGATGCGGCGGCCGGCGACGGCGACCTCGGCGCGAGCATGCTGCGCGCCGCGCAAGCGATCCTCGCGTTGCCCGACGCTGCGTACGCCACACCGGCCGGCACGCTCGCGGCGCTCGGCGCCGCGTTGCGCCGCGCGATCGCCGGCAGCTCGGGGCCGTTCTACGCGACCGCGCTGCTGCGCGCGTCGCGCCGGCTGGCCGATCTCGCCGAACCGTCGGCGCGCGACTGGGCCGCGGCATTCCGCGCGGCCGTGGATTCGATCAGCGAACTGGGCGGCGCGCATGCCGGCGACCGGACGATGCTCGATGCGCTGGTGCCGGCCGTCGACGCATTCGGCCGCGCACTCGACAACGATCGCGATACCGCAAGCGCATGGACGGCGGCCGTCGAAGCGGCCGTCGAAGGCGCAGAGGCAACGGCGCAGATGACGCCGCGCGCGGGGCGCGCAAGCTATCTCGGCGAGCGCGCGATCGGCACGCCGGATGGCGGCGCGGTAGCCGTGTCGTACTGGTTGCGTGCATTGCAGCCGCACGTGCGCTGATCGGCGACGAACACGCCCATCCAGCCCGTCAGCAGCACCTGCCAGCCGTCGGCCCACGGGTGCGGGTCCGGCGCGCCGACGCGGAACGGTGCGATGAACATCGCGACGAGATAGAACAGCATGCTGAGCGCGAGCAGCGCGGTTGCCGTACGGCCCATCGGCGGGCGGATGAGCGCGGGGGAAGGCGGCGGCGGGTTCATGGTGGCGTCAGGCGCAGTGTCGCGTCGAAGCGAACACCTGACGCGTCAGGTCAAACGCCTTCAACCAGCACCGCGCGATAGCGCGCGCCCTTGAAACGGTGCTGGACGACAGTCTGGTATTCGGGACCGTGGTACCACGCGTGCGCCGCTTCCTTGGACGGAAACTCGACGATCACGACACCCTCCGGCCCTTCGCCCTCCAGAATTTCCTGAGCGCCGTAAGCGGCCAGCACCTTCACGGGATGACCGGCAAGCGTCGCGCCGACCTTGCTCCCGTAGATGTCGAGTTCGTGCTGGTCCTGTGTGCTTTCCCTGGTAAACACGATGTAGGTTGCCAAGATACGTACCCCTTGTGCGATGGATGGGAGAAATCGCGCGCGCCACCGGGCCGGCGGCAGCACGCACCGAGCCGGGACGCCGGCCGGATGGGCGGATTATAGATGTTTGCCGGAAAGCGGTACGCGCGGTCAGACGACGGGCTGCGTACCCGCCAGCGCGGCACCGCGAATCAGCTCCTTGTCCGTCAGAGCCGAGCGGATCACCAGCTGTACATAGCTGTTCGTGTGCCCATACGGCAGGAAAAACCGCTCCATCACCATGGCAAATACCGTCAGACTTGCATCGCGCATCGCCGCTTCGTCGAGAGACAATCCGATCTCGATCCCGCGCACGAACGACGGCTGCTGATTATGCAATGACATCCACCGGATCGCCGGCTTGTAGCACAGGTCCGTGATGGCATCGACGCAACGCTGCGCCGACGGTCCGCTCACCGCATGCAGCCGCAAGAGCTCCTTGAGTGCGGGCAGTCCGTCGCGAGTCAGATCGATCGGATGCGACGTCAGCGCGGATAGCACGCGCCACAGCGCGCCGTCGCCGCGCGGCAACCGAACCGACACAGTCGGTCGGGTCGTCAGCTGTATCGGACAATCCACCGTCTTGCCCTCCAGCAGCAGATCGCCCAGCGGATTGCCGATCGGCAACCGGGACGGTAAAGCGCGATTGGTCGCGATCGTCACGACGTCGAGTTGCGGCAGCGCGGATCGCGCAGGACGGCCGTCCAATCCGACCAGCGACAGCATCGTTGCGGGCACGGTGCTCTGTCCCGCATCACGATCGTGGAATGCAACCCAGTACAGCTCGGACGGTTCCGCCGAACGCGCGTGGCTGAACGCCTGATACGGGGCGACCGGTAGGCGCGGCGTCTCGAGTTCGGTCAATGGCTTCCGGTCGTTTCCGTCGATCTCGTCGTTGGCCTTCTCACTCAGATAAACGGCCTCGATCGAATAGACATCGAGCGGGGCGTGCGCGGTCAGGGGCGCGGGGGCAACGGGATAAGCCACCGCTCCCGTCAATACGATAGGTGTAGCGGGCCGAGGAAACAGGTTGATGACCGGCGTGCAGAAGAGCTTGAATGCACTCGCGCTCAAAGACCCGAGCACCTGTGCAGCATGCGATTCGGACGACGTGTTTCGCAAGACGACATGCAACGTCAACTCTCTCGCATCGGGTGCGCGCGCAGCTCGACGGACACGACCGATGTCGAGGTCGAGGTCGACGAAGTCGAACATCTCGGGAAACGCGAAGTACTCGAGCAGCATGCGCACGGCCGATGCATCACCGTTCGAAGCGGGACTATCCGGCAACAGGCGCTCGTTGTCCGCGAAACCGGCCGACGCGAACGGCACCTTCGACAACGCGAGCCAACGGCGGTCGTGATCCACTTCCACGTAAGCTGCTGCGGCGCGCAGCAGCAACGCGTCGACCAGCGATGCGACGAGCGGTCGATCTCCCGTGAGGTGAACGCGCACCGGGCCATTCGGTATCGCAGCGGTAAACCGGCCGGTTGCCGACCTGAACGCGATCGATACGATGCCGGTCGCGTCGGCAGGAAGCTTGGCGGACGGCGGCGCGAGCGTGACAGGTGCATACTGCGCGGATGCGATCTGCAGCGGTGTGACCGTCACGTCGTAGACCGAGCGAAAGCGCACGGGTGCCGTGCGTGCATTCAGCGACGTGCCGCGCGGCAGGGTCAGCGGCGCCGTCAGGTTCCCGACCAGCGCGGCCGGTTCGAATCGGGCAATCGCGCACGACGGCACGCCCCGCAGGTAGTGTGGATGAACGACTTCGAGTAGCGCCTCGGTGAATTCCGGAAAATCGTCGGCCAGTTTCGAATCGAGTCGTGCGGCGAGAAACGAGAATGTCTGGACCAGACGTTCAACGTGAAGATCGTCGGTATGTCCGCCTTTTACGCCAAGACGAGCCGCAATCTTCGGATAGCGCGCGGCAAATGCTGCAATGGCCCGGGCAAACAGCCCGAGCTCGTGCTCGTAGTGCGACCGCAGTTCATCCATCCTGCGACAATCCCGGTCGGCCAGACCCAATGAAGGCGGCGGGCCGTTGCGTGCAGGTCTGCTTGCCACGTCGCGGATAATTCAGTGATTCGGCAACGCCATTTTCTTCACGCGTTGTCGCCGTCGATGACGCGTTCCTCATGCGATCTACCATCCGTCTGCCGTGCGTCGCTATTCGATCGAAGAAATCAAACGCGCACCGCATTCCGTCGGATCGTTGTCGAACGCGATCGCCGTGCCGTGATGACTGCGTGTGCTGTTTTCCGGAAGGATCCTGAACTGTCCGCCACATTGCGGACATTCGGTCAGATGCCCTTCCTGCGCGACAGGGACGCCCTGAGCCTTCAGATCGTCACTCGCGGTAATCACGTGGCCACCGTGGGTGGTCTTGTCATGCAGGCGGATCACCCCGCGCCCGTTTTCGTCTTTCATCGAAGCTCCATCGTCATGCGGTGTGCACCGTCGGCTTGTCGAGCCATGCCGCGGCGTGTTGCTCTCCGTTTGCTTCGCCGGTCCAGCCTTGGGTACGCGCTTTCGGATCGCTCGGATATTCGCCGCGCTGCTGGGCGAGGACTGTAGCGCTCCAACCAACCGGAGTGCCCGTGCGGGGTTCCGCATAGGGATCGTCGGGGGAGACCGTCGAGATTTGTTTGATCGTGTCAGGCCATATCGGATCGCGACATGTCGCGTTTGCCAAATAACGCATAGCCGTGAAGACCAAAATCAGCGGCATCATCAACAGGCGTATCGCGACCGGTGCATGCATCCCGAAACCGTACAGCGAGAACAGGAACGATTCACGCAGTGTCTCGCGTTGCGTGTGAAATAGCATCGGCTTCGGCAGGCCATCCGGCCCGTCGTTCATGTACACGCACCAGTAGTTCCATTGTGCGAGTGCCATCTCGACCTCACGTTTTCCCGTCCATTCCCGGCCGATCGAGAACACACGAGTGACGTTGCCGCGGTCGTCGAGAGAATAGTGACGAATGTGAAAAACTGTGCCGAAGGACGTGTCCTCGCGATGCAGGCAGAAGATCGATTCTTCCGTCCAAGGCACCTCCCATACCACGTCGCCTTCGCCGGGTCTCGCGAAGAAACGCCGGGTACGCATCGCATACAGCTTGCGTGCCTCACGGTGAAGGCGGATCGGGCGGTAGCGCAGTCCGAAGAACAGGCCGCGTCCGAGTTTCCAGACAATCGTGCCGAAGATGATTACCGGGAAAATCGCTATGCAATTGAAAACAAACATCCAAGCCGCAGGCGCCGGATTCGCATGCGTAAGGAGATAAATATATGGGCCAATCCCGATACAAACGAGGGCCAGTACCACGCCCGTCGCGAACCACTGCCTTTCAAGGAAGGAAGGTTCGATCACGTCCATGTAGGTTGAGTTAATGCTGAACGTTGCCCCGAAATCCTGGACATCAGGGCCAACCGACTGATTGATCACTAAGCGATGAGCCGTGTCCCATTCAGGTACTGGTTTGCTGGTACATGACTCCATTACTCGTTCGTCCACGTATCAGCCTCTTGCCATGGAATTAGACGCGTTCCGAACGGTCTCGAGCGATTCGTCATAATCCCAGACGCCCGCTCGACTGCGTAAACCCGCTTGAATCGCGTTCGCTTCATCAGAGGACACGCGAAGGCGGACCGTCAAGCCATGCCGCAGCATGCCGTTCTCCGTCCGATTCTCCGGTCCAGCCGCGGGCTCCCGCTTTCGGATCGTTCGGATACTCGCCACGCTGTTGAGCGAGAACCGTCTCACTCCAACCTACCGGAGTGCCAGCACGAGGCTCTGCATAGGGATCGTCGGAGGCAACGGCCGAGATCTGTTCGACCGAGTCAGGCCATACCGGATCGCGACATGTTGCATTCGCCACGTAGCGCATGACCGTGAAAGTCAGAATGAGCGGCATCATCAGCAGGCGAATCGCGACGGGTGCACGCATCCCGAAACCGTACAGCGAGAACAGGAACGATTCACGCAGTGTCTCGCGCTGTGTGTGGAACAGCATCGGCTTCGGCAGACCGTTCGGCCCGTCGTTCATATACGCACACCAGTAGTTCCACTGTGCGAGCGCCATTTCTACCTCGCGTTTCCCGGTCCACTCCCTGCCAATCGAAAACACGCGCGTGACGTTGCCACGCTCGTCGACCGAATAGTGACGAATGTGAAAAACTGTGCCGAATGACGTGTCCTCGCGATGCAGGCAGAAGATCGATTCTTCCGTCCAGGGCACCTCCCATACCACGTCACCTTCGCCGGATCTCGCGAAGAAACGCCGGGTACGCATCACATACAGCTTGCGTGCCTTACGATGAAAGCGGATCGGGCGGTACCGTAAACCGAAGAACAAACCGCGTCCGAGTTTCCAGACAAGAAAACCAAAACCCAGAGAAATACAGATGGAGAAGACATCACCTAATACATCTCCAGCATACGGGTAGCGAACATTGGTCATCCAATAGGTATATGGACCAATTCCAATGCATAGAAAAGCAAGCACGACACCGGTAATGAACCATTGCTTTTCGATAAAGGAAGGCTCTATCACGTCCATGTACGTCGAATTAATGCCGAACGTTGCTCCGAAATCCTGTATTTCTGGGCCAACCGGCCGATTTGTCGATAGGCGACGAGCCATGTCCCATTCAGGTACTGGTCTTCCTATGCACTTCTTCATTACTCGCTCGTCCATGGATCATCCCCCCGCAGCCGCATTAAATGCCTTGAGCTCAGCCTCGAGCGAATCGTATTGCTCCCCTTTACTGAACTTGCAACGCGACACCCAATCCTTCAGGGCCGATGCCTTGAAAATGGCGATCGCAATGCCCACTAGAATCGACAGAACCAAGGCTGGCCAAAAGAGTGGGAGACTGAAGAATGCCGCGATGGCAACATATGCCCCGAGAACTCCACTCCCAACGTAGAGCCATCCCAATTTTTTTTCACGATTTTGGAAGGCTTCCGGCGCATTCTTGAAGATGTCATACCCCGCCAGCATCAACCCCGCACCAGCACCCAAACCACGCCCAACTACCGCCCCCACCCCCGCCCATTTCCCCGCCCACCCCTTCATCAAATAAGCCGACAGCGGATGGGCCGGCGCCTTCAACGCCGTTTCGGACGAGTATTCGATCACGCTCCCGACGACCGCAATGACGGCACCGACAGACTTCAAGCCGGTTTCACCCTCATTGAACTGATCGCTGCTGTGCCAATCCTTTGCGGCAAGCAAAAGCGCCGCCATTTGGAAGATCACGGTCGCGACACCCAGGTTGAAGTCGGTCGATGACCCCAGCCATTTCTTCGCCGCATCGACTCCCGGCACACGCACAGCCTTGATTGCACCGGCGTCCAGCTTCCCGTTCCGGACCAGCGCATCGACATCCATCTCGTACATGACGACATTGGGATCGACCGGTGGCGCCGTTCGCATGACCTGCTTCCCGACCTGGGTCGCCGATGCGCGCTGCTCGGTTCGATTGCCGTCCAGTTTGGCACCCAGCACTCGCGCCTGCTGCAACGCCCAGTCGCGAATCGCGAGTTTGCTGACTTGAGACGGCTTGAGCCGGACACCGGCCTGGATCGAGAGTCGGATCGTCACGAAACCCAGTGCCACGCCCCGTGTGCCTTTCGTGAGCACCCCAACGATATGATTGCCGGTCGTGACGATCAACCGATCGCGCAGATTGGCCGAATTACCAAGCTTCTCGATCTTCTTGAATGCTTCCTTGTAAAGATTCAGGAATTGCTCGTACTGGATATCCGAGTTGTGCACCTGCGCATCCGCGGCCTTCATCAACGCGTCCTGGTTGAACAGCAGCGCGCGTACATACAGATTCCGGACATTCGCGGCCTGCCCGTTCAGCCACTCGTCGAGCACTTTCGTGCAAGCCTCGGTGCCGACCGCTGCACCGATGACCTGTGCGCACGACTCGCTGTACGCGTAGCCGCTGCGCAAATCGTTGGAATCGTGGACCCCAGCCATCCATTCGGCGAGCAACGGCGATTTCAGCCAGTCGGCATGCGCTTGCACCAGCGGCAGCCATTTCGGTTTGAACGCATCGAGCGCCTGCTGATATTCCTGAGGGAACCGCTTCAGCGCCTCTTCGTCGAGCACGCTGGTCCGCTTGCCGTCGGGTCCAACTTTGGTCGCCGCGTCCTCCCATGCATCGTTCGCCGCTTCGTCCTGGGTAGCCGGAATATTCTCGGCCTTGCGCGAGACCTCTTTTGTCGCCTGATCCAGGTCGCCTGTCTTGATCCAGGCCCGTACCAGGTTATACAGCCCGGCCGCATCGGGAATGCCACGCTGACCGGCCTTCATGTTCGCGATGTTGGCATCCGCGACGGTTTTCGATACGCCATAAGTGAATCCTGTCACTGCCTTGGCGTTGGCACGGATGCCGGCTTCGGCACGCTCAAGCAGCTGTGCCGACGTCCACTTCCAGTACATCTGCTCGTCGAAGCCGTTGTTCAGGTTCGGGACCGTCAACTCGGCCAGGTCGTTCGTGATCCCGACGGGATCGTTGACCGCCACGACGAAACCCTTCTTCCCCGGCGACGCCGCCATGGCCTCGCCGATTCGTTTCGCGACGTCCTTGCGGCGCTGCTGTATTTCGCTTTTCGGATCGCGATTGCTGAAATCGAACGCGACCTTCATTGCCGCTTCGTCCATCGCAAGGTGCGAGATCTTGCTGCGCGTCGCCTCGAACTCACCGGTATCGGCAGCGCTACCTGCAACCATCGCGGGAATGTCGATGCACTGCATGTGCTGCTTCCGCCACGCTGGCCCCGCCTGTACGTCGAGCGCCTTGTCGATCAACGCCTTGGTCCACAGCACGTTCGACCAGCCGATCCACAATTTGGTCGCTTCGTCGCTGCCGGGCGTATGCTCTACGTCGATGCAGCGGCCGAGCGCCTCAAAGCGAAAATCACCGTTGTATGCGCATCCTTGCGCCTGTATCTTGTCCGCTCCTTCCGACGGGGGCGTCGAGCCAGGCGGAAAACTCCACAACATGCCATTGTCCAGCGCCATGTATGCGCGGAGCCGTCGGCGCTTCTCGTCGAACGTATACAGGTAGCCCGGTCGAAGCGCACGCAACGTATATTTGGCCGTACCAATCGCTTGCGGTGCGCGACTGTCGATCTTGAAATTTCCCGACAATGCAGGAGCTTTCGCCGTACCGCGCGGGCTGGCGACCGCGTAGCGCACGGGATAGATCAACACTGACTGACGATCACATAAGGGGCAAGTCGCCATTTCCGGCTCCTTCAGCGTTAGGCATGTCGCGAATGGCGCGAGGTTTGAAGGGAAGCGAAGTCATCGGGTGTGAAGCGCATCACGATGTCAGGCCAGGTGATCTCGCCGGCGGCAAGGAGCGGCCATCCATCGACGAGTATCGGATGCCGTTCGAATGCCGGCCCATACTTCACGCAATGCCATGCGTAGTCCGTCAGCGCGTCGCCATCGGCAAGCCCGTACCGCATCGCATCGCTCAAAATCCTGTCAAGCTCGGACGGTAGACGGGCTGCGTCGTCAACAGATGGCACCGGCAATCGATTGACGACTTGTGTCACGACCTCGCTTCGGTTCACGCGCAGCCACTGTTCGGCGGTCGGCCAGGCCGGTGCATGCGCTTCGAGCACGTCAGCTACCGTGCCCGGCCCTCGAAACGCCCACCGATGCCCGGCCCATGCAAACTGCCATGTCCTGATCGGACCGAGCAAAGCCTGCCTCTGCGAGGGTTCGAGAACCGTCAGCGTCAGGGCCAATACACGTGGATCGTAGTAACGCCAGAACACCGGTTGGCCGTCCGCACCCGGGCCAACGAGATAGCGGGCAACGTGCTCAGCCACTTCATCGATGCCGCCGTCACTGTCGAGCCATGCACATACGACGGGCGGTCGTTCGGCGTAAGGTTCAGCCCGCCAGACCTCGGTCGCTGCAGCGCGGGCCTGCTCATCGAGCACGGCGACGTCGATCAGCCTCGGCATCAGTTCCTCGCGGTGCGCCAGCGCACGTGGCGTACACGAACGCATGTCCAGTTCGGCAAGTTCGGGGGCCTCGACGAGCGTCGCGGGCTCGACCAGCAGAAACCCGTGAGTCAAGGGTTCGGACAATCCGGTCGCCGCTTGCATCGGCAAAATCGTCGATTTCATCGCGGCTATGACAGCGAGACTGCAGCACTACCGGCCTGCGCGGCGCCGTTCGACAGCGATGAACAGAGATCGGCACCGGGGAATTGCGCGGGAACACTCTGCGGCCCCACTGTGTCGTGACTGCCGGCGTGGACCCTGTTCTCGCCTGGTGTATAGCCGACGATACCTTTCGCGCTGACCTCAAATTGACTGTTTCCCGCGGTCAGACGAATACCCTGTTTCGCGGTGATATTGATCCAGTCCGTTGTGCTGATGATCGACATCACCTTCTTTGCCAGTAACTCGAGCTCGTCGTTCTGGGCCTGGATCTGAACCTTGCCGCTCGCGGCGATCAGCTTCATGCCCATCTTGTGCACGAACAGCGAAAACTTGTCGGAAACGCTTGCCAGGATCGATTTGCCGGCCGCAACCGACAGCGTGTCGCCAGCTGTCACGGCGACGTGCTGTCCGCCGGTCACGTGGACCGTACCCGGCGTCGTGACGGCAATGCCAGCCGCCCCGGCCAGCAGCAGTTGCGCCTCGTCCAGCTCGGGGAAACTTCCATCCCCGCGGCTCGCGCTTGCTCCCGCGCCCTGAATGCCGTCGACTTGCGACTGGAGTGCGCCTGCGATCCGGAACTGGTCGGCACCGTTCTCCTGAGCCTGATGATGCTGCGCCAGTTTGCCGAGTTGCCCGTGCAGTGTCTGTGCCTTTGCCAGGCGCACCGCCGGCTCACCAACATCCGAAAGATGTCCCTTCGCCATCGGACGCATCTCAGTGCTGATGACCATCCCTTTGCCGGACCGGATCGCGCCCACTTCATCGGTGCGTAGCTCGAAACCCTCTCCTCGCGCATCCTGTCGGCCTTGCCAGTCCTCGATACGCGTAATCTTGCCCAGCGAAAGCTGGCTCGACGCATGATCGGACCGCAACTGCGCCTGAATCGCATTCGCGGTATCGTCGAAAATCAGATGGTTACTCCGGCCCGCCGATGCATTCCCGTCAGCGCCGCTGAGCTCCCTGCTGCGGATACCCATCAGCGCGCTTTGCTCAGGCAGCTTCCATGACGGCTGATTGCGTGCATTCATCACGCGGCCCGTAATGATCGGATGGTCCGGATTCCCGTCCAGCCATTGCACGATCACCTCGGACCCGATCCGCGGCAACGCCGCAATCCCCTGGCTGCCGCCGGACCAGCTACTGGCCACGCGTACCCACGTCGTGTACCTGCCCTCACGATCCCAGTGAAACTGAATGAGAACGCGGCCATGTTCGTCGGTGTGAATGCTGGTTCCCGGCTGACCGACTACGGTAGCCGTTTGAGGCGCGAGGATCCGGGTATCGACGCTGTTGAACCGACGCCCCGGCCGCCATGGCGTCGCCTTGCGAACGCACGCGAATTCATTGCGATATTCCGCCGGCACGCCGGTGTCGGCCAGATAATTGCTCGTCGCGACGTGACGCACCGACACGATCAGATATTCGTCGTCCTGCTGATTGCGGCTCAATGCCGATCCATAATGGTCGGTCAACCGGAACCACCGGCCCGGCATCACGAAGCGGCTATTGCCCTTCGCTTCGAACCGCTTGATCGTCGCACCGATTTCCTCCATGCGACGATTCGCGATCTGATAGCCATGCTCCATGTTCCGGTAACCGTATGCACCCACATACTCGTTCCATTCCAGCATCGGCAGCGCGGCATCCGGCTGTGGCAGGCTGGTCTGAACGTGCGTGGGAGTCGGCGCTTTGAAGTCGAAACGGGAAAACTCGGCGTGATTCGGAGCGGTATGCTGGCATGCGGACCAGCTCACGATACTGTCCGCCTCCTCCGCCCCCATGCCGTTGTGGAAGCGGATCTCGCGAGCCTTGCCGTCGATTTCCGGCGCGGCGCGGGTTGGGTCGGAAACAACCAGCTTGTGCGAATCGGCCGTATGCTCGTACCAGTAGACAAGGCCGGCGTGCTCCCAGCGTCGATGGACGTAGTTGTGATCGTCTTCATCGAACTGACAAGCCATCGTCATCCGTGGATCGTCTTCCCTGACTTGCCATGTCCAGTCCGGCAGCGCACCGTAGTTCTGAAAAACCGTTGCGGTCTGGTCGCGCAGATTCTGGTCGAGAAACAACCGATTATGCTGGCCGAACTTGAGATAGCGAAGCCACGGCCCGATCATTGCTTCGTAGAACGCACAACCACCATCCGTTTCGACGTGCCGGAACGTAAAAATGTAGCCGTTGAAGTACCGATAGCTACCGTCGTTGCGCAGCAAGCGGACGGTCACTTGTCTGCCGATGAAGTCCTTCGGCTCGAGCAGCGCGTTGTCAGACAGGATTTCGATTCTGAACTGGAAATCCCGAGACAGCGATTCCGTCCCCTCGATACCGTTCAACAGCAGAAGCCGGTAAGGCGCTTCGCCGTGGAACGTCAACTGCAGCAGGCGGCGGTGCTGGGATTCGAGCGCCAGCCTTCTCAGATCTTGTGCTGAATTGGACATGGTTGTTCTTCGGTATCCCTCGGATCCGGCATTCTATAATGTTTTTGTAATATTTAAGAATGCATTTAGAAAGAATTGGATGCCGATCCGGTCAGTCCATGACTACGGCGCATCACGCGCCCTCAGCAGGCGCAAGGGAATGTCAACGATTGAAACGCTAGCCGTGTCCGCGCGATTCAACACGAAATAGAACAGCATGCTGGCCGCGTGACCCGTCGGCCGGTTGATGGACGCGGGAAAGACGTCGCCGGGTTCATGGTGGCGACGCGGACGTGCGAACCGCCGCGATTTGATCTGCGGCTGAGTCTCGCGCGGCTCGACGCGGCCACGCACCGGGTCGGCGAGATCGGTGCGCAGCGCGCCGGGCGCCTGACGATCGGTTTCGTCAGCGCCGCACTGTTCGACACGCTGCCGCGCGCGATCCGAAAGCACCGCCGCGCATCAGGCCAGCGTCGCGGTCGCCTGCATCGCCAGCCAGCCATCGCGATCCTTCGCCCACAGTTCGATCGTGCTGCCGTCGTCCGACGGCTTGCCGCACAGCGTGAACGGCTCGCCGTCGAAGATCGGGCGCACCGCGCGAAACGCGAAGCTCGCGAGCGTCGCGCCCGGCCGTTCGCGATGCACGAGATCGACGAGCAGCGTCGCGATCAGCGGGCCGTGCACGACGAGCCCCGGATAGCCTTCTTCCTGCGTCACGTAGTTCCGGTCGTAGTGGATGCGGTGGCCGTTGAAGGTCAGCGCCGAGTAACGGAACAGCATCACGGCGTCGGCCGTGACGGTGCGCGTCCACGTTTCGCCCGTGGGTGCCGCGACCGGCTTCTGCTTCGGCGCGCCCGGCTGCGGCGCGTCGCGATAGACGATGTCGTGCTCCTCCTCGACGCACAGCACGCCGTCGGATTCGATCCGGTGCTGCACCGTCACGAACACGAGCCGCCCGCTGCGGCCCGTCTTGTCCTCGATGTTCGCGATCGTCGATTCGCGCGTCGCGCGCCGCCCCGCGCGCAGCGGCGCATGAAACGTCAGCCGGCCGCCAGCCCACATGCGGCGCGGCAGCGGTACAGGCGGCAGGAAGCCGCCGCGCTTCGGGTGGCCGTCAGGGCCGACCTCGGCCAGTGGCGCGACGGGCAGGAAGTACAGCCAGTGCCACATCGGCGGCACGACGTCGCCGGGCGACGGACGGTCGAGCGTGGCGGCCAGCGCGTTCAGCGGGAACGCGGTGATGTCGTCGCCGAGCGTTTCGGTCTTGCCGAGCCACGCGTCGAGTGACGCGGGTGCGGCGGGCTGCAAGGATGAGTTCGACACTGATGGAGTCTCCGGTACGCTGACAATGGCCCTAATATGCACGCCGCACACCGTTTCGCGAAGTCGGCATTGCCGAACCAGGACTTCGAATTTGCTTGACGCATGCGGCCTTGCGCGTCCTGCCCGACGATTTTCGTCTGACCATTCAATATAGCCGCCACGCGCGCCGCGTGCGATTCCTGCGATTTTCGGCACCCACCTTACAGCTTGACCACCGCCGGCACGCCGCCTAAATTGCTCCTGACGGACCGGCCGCGCCACGAGCGACATGTCATCCGGGTGACAAGAAACGATAGTTTGCTATCGAATGTTTTTGCCCCTATCATCTCGGCCATGACCAATCTGCACGACCTCCGCCTCGCCGTCAGCAGCCTGCTCGTGCTGTCCGCGCGCAAGTGGCGCCGCACCAGCGACGGCGTGCTGAACGCATACAACGTGTCCGAAGCCTGCGCGACGCCGCTCCTGATCGCCGGCCGGCTCGGCGAGGGCGTGCGGCAGGGCACGCTCGCCGAACACGTCGGCATCGAAGGGCCGTCGCTCGTGCGCCTGCTCGACCAGCTGTGCGCGGCCGGCCTCGCGCGTCGCGACGAGGATCCGCACGACCGTCGCGCGAAGACGATCTCGCTGACGGCCGCCGGCCGCGCGGTCACCGCGAAGATGGAAGAAGACCTGCGCGTGCTGCGCGCCCGGGTGCTCAAGGGCGTGTCGCGCGCCGATCTTGAAACGACGCTGCGCGTGCTCGAGGCGTTCAACGCGTCCGAGTCGCACGCGCCCGGCACGCGTCTCCCCCACGCCGACGACACCGCGTCATGACCTATCCGAGCCTTCGCGACTGGCTGTTCTCGGGCAAGACGTTCGCCGCGTCGATGCTGGCGCTGTACCTCGGCCTGTATTTCCAGCTGCCGCGCCCGTACTGGGCGATGGCGAGTGTCTACATCGTGTCGAACCCGTTCGTCGGCGCGACGCGCTCGAAGGCGCTGTACCGCGCGCTCGGCACCGCGCTCGGCGCGGCCGCCGCGATCTTCTTCGTGCCGCCGTTCGTCGAGACGCCGCTCCTGTTCAGCATCATCGTCGCGACCTGGTGTGGCACGCTGCTCTACCTCGCGATCTCCGACCGCACCGCGCGCAGCTACGTGTTCATGCTCGCCGGCTACACGATGCCGCTGATCGCGTTGCCGACCGTGACCGATCCGTCCACCATATTCGACGTCGCGATCGCGCGGACCGAGGAAATCGTGCTCGGCATCGTGTGCGCGAGCGTGGTCGGCAGCGCCGTGTTCCCGAACCGGCTCGCGCCGACGCTGATCGAACGCACCGACGCGTGGTTCAAGGACGCCGCGTTCTACGGCCGCGAGACGCTGTCCGGGCATATCGCGGGCAAGGCATTGTCGGCCTGCCGGCAGCGGCTCGCGGCGACGATCACCGGCCTCGAATTCCTGCTGAGCCAGCTGAGCTACGACCACGCGCATCCGCGCATCCTGGCGCGCGCGCAGGCGCTCGCGGGCCGCATGCAGCTGTTCCTGCCGCTGATGTCGTCGCTCGCCGATCCCTTGATCGCGCTGATGCGCGACCTGCATGTGCGCCCGCCCGCCCTCGACGCGCTGCTGGCCGACGCCGCGAAATGGTTCGACGCACCGCTGCCGGCCGTGAAGGCCGACACCGACGGCGACATGGCCCATGATCCGGTCGCGGACAACCTGCGCGAGCGCATCGCCGCGCTCCAGCCCGCCGACAGCGCGCTGGCGAGCTGGGATGGCGCATTGCTGTCGAACGCGTTGTGGCGGCTGCGCCAGGTCATCGACATCTGGCAGGACTGCCGCTCGTTGCGCGCGCTGATCGCGAACGAGTCGGGCGTGTGGCAACCGCGCTACCGGCACTGGCGGCTCGGCGGCACCGAGCGCTTCTTCGATCGCGGGATGATGCTGTTCTCGACGCTGACCGTCGTGCTCGCGATCGTGTTCGCATGCTGGCTGTGGATCTCGTCCGGCTGGCACGACGGCGCGGCGGCCGTCACGCTCGTGGCCGTGTCGTGCAGTTTCTTCGCCGCGCTCGACGAGCCCGCGCCGCTGGTGTTCAAGTTCTTCCTGTCGACCGCCGCGAGCGTCGTGTTCGCAGGCCTGTACCTGTTCGTCGTGCTGCCGCACGTGCATGACTTCGCCATGCTCGTGCTGATGTTCGCGGGCCCGTTCATCCTGATCGGCACGCTGCTGCCGCGCCCGCAGTTCAACATGGTGACGATGCTCGTCGCGGTGAACACGGCCACCTTCATCAGCATCCAGAGCGCGTACGACGCCGATTTCTTCGTGTTCCTGAACAGCAACCTCGCGGGTGTCGCCGGGCTGCTGTTCGCGTACGTATGGACCCGGGCGACAAGGCCGTTCGGCGCGGAACTCGCGGTGCGGCGCCTGCTGCGCGCGGGCTGGGAAGACGTCGCGCGCTCCGCGTCGACGCAGCCGCTCGACGACCAGCGCAACCACGCATCGCGGATGCTCGACCGCGTCACGCAACTGCTGCCGCGCCTCGGCGCGTCCGACGACCACCGCCACCCGTCGATCGAAAGCTTCCGCGACCTACGCATCGCGCTGAACGCGCTCGACCTGCGACGCTCGCGCCGCCGCCTGTCGGGCGACGTGCCCGACGCGATCGATCGCGTGCTCGCCGGCGTCACCGATCACTACGCACACTGCGCGGCAGCGAACGCGCGCCAACCGGTGCCGCCCGCGCTGCTCGCGACGATCGACGACGCGCTGCACCGCGTGGCCGGCCGCACCCTGCCGGGCACGGCGCCGGCCGACGGCGGCACCGCGCCTGCGGCCCCTGCCACGCACCGCCGGCTGCGCGGCACGCTGCACGCGCTCGTCGGGCTGCGCCTGTCGCTGTATCCGGCCGCTGCCGGCCAGGCGCCACAGGCACCGGGCGGAGCACGCGCATGACCCGGCTTTCCAACCTGCCCTTCCGACCGCGACCATGATCGGCGAAATCGACATCTTCGGCGTATTCGTGCCGGCTCCGCTCGTGCTGATGCTGATCGCCTACCTGATCAACATCGTCGTGCGCGCCGTGCTCGAGCGCGTCGGCTTCTACCGCCTCGTCTGGCACCGTTCGATCTTCGACCTCGGCATCTACGTGTTCGTGCTTGCCGCCGTCGTCATCGCTTCCCACCGTCTCGTGGCTACCTAACGTGAAAAAATCCTGGCTCTCGGCAGGGCAAATCCTGCTCACCCTGATCGTTGTCGTCGTGGCCGGCCTCGTGCTGTGGCGGATCATCAACTACTACATGTTCTCGCCGTGGACGCGCGACGGGCACGTGCGCGCCGACGTGATCCAGGTTGCGCCGGACGTGTCGGGCCTCATCACCTCGGTGCAGGTCGCCGACAACCAGGAGGTCAGGCGCGGCCAGGTGCTGTTCGTGATCGACCAGGCGCGCTACACGCTTGCGGAACGGCTCGCCGAAGCGACGCTCGCGCAGCGCCGCGCCACACTGGCCCAGGCGAAGCGCGAATACGCGCGCAACCTGCAGCTCGGCAACCTGGTCGCGAGCGAACAGGTCGAGGAAAGCCGCACGCGCGTCGAGCAAGGCGAGGCCAGCGTCGCCGACGCGCAGGTATCGCTCGACACGGCGAAGCTGAACCTGCAGCGCACGACGATCGTGAGTCCCGTAGACGGCTACCTGAACGACCGGGCGCCGCGCGTCGGCGAATACGTGCCGGCCGGCCGCGCGGTACTGTCGGTCGTCGACCGCAACTCGTTCCGCGTCGACGGCTACTTCGAGGAAACCAAGCTGCGCGGCATCCATATCGGCCAGCCGGTCGACATCATCGTGATGGGCGAGCCGCATGCGCTGCGCGGCCACGTGCAGAGCATCGTCGCCGCGATCGAGGATCGCGACCGCACGCAGGGCGCGAACCTGCTGCCGAACGTGAACCCGGCGTTCAGCTGGGTGCGGCTCGCGCAGCGCGTGCCGGTGCGCGTCGTGCTCGACGAAGTGCCCGACGACTTCCGGATGATCGCGGGCCGCACCGCAACCGTGTCGATGCGCGACGCCGACACGCGCCGGAATAGCAACGTAAAACCGGCTGTCGATGCCAGCGCGGCCTCGGCTGCGGCGCCGGCGTCTGCGGCAGCCGCGGCAGCCGCCAGCGCGGCGGGAGCATCGCAATGAACCGGCACGGTCTGCGCCTCGCGGCCGCATTCGCGCCGCTTGCGCTCGCACTCGGCGCGTGCAAATCCGTCGGCCCCGACTACACGCTGCCGCAGCAGGCGTACGTGAACGCGCCGCTCGCGAACCATGCGCTCGACGACGCGAACGGTACGCTCGTGTCACGCGACGCGCTGCCCGGCAACTGGTGGCAGCTGTATGACGATCCCGTGCTCGACGCGCTCGTGCGCGATGCGCTGAAGTCGAACACCGACCTGCGCGTCGCCGCGGCCAACCTCGCGCGTTCGCGCGCGGCGCTGGAAGTCGCGAGTCAGCAGGGCGGGTTCTCGGGCGGCGCCGAAGCCGCCGTGCAGCGCGCGCAGGAATCGGCCGAGCAATACCTGCTCGAGAACAAGCTGCCGGTCGTCAACGAAGGCGCGGTCGGCATCAACGTGTCGTACGAGATCGACCTGTTCGGCAAGCTCCGGCGCGGTGTCGAAGCCGCACGCGCAGACAGCGACGCCGTGAAGGCGGCCGGCGACCTGGCGCGCATCACGGTCGTCGCCGATGTCGTGCGCGCATACGTCGAATCGTGCTCGGCCGGCGACGAGCTGGCGATCGCGAAACAGTCGCTCGCGCTGCAGAAGCAGCGCGTCGCGCTGTCGCAGCGGCTGCGCGATGCCGGGCGCGGTAACCAGACCGACGTGACTCGCGGCGTGACGCAGGTGCGCACGCTGGCCGCCGACATCCCGCGCTTCGAAGGCCGCCGCAAGGTCGCGCAATACCAGCTCGCCGCGCTGCTCGCGCGTTCGCCGGCCGACCTGCCGAAGGCCGTTGCCGAATGCGAACGGCTGCCGAAGCTGCGCCAGCCGATTCCGATCGGCGACGGTGCCGCGCTGCTGCGCCGCCGCCCCGACGTACGCGAAGCCGAGCGGCAGCTCGCCGCCGCGACCGCGCGAATCGGCGTGGCGACCGCCGCGCTGTATCCGTCGATCAGCATCGGTGCGTCGGCCGGCTCGGTCGGCGTTGCCGCCGACCTGTTCTCGTCCAACACGAATCGCTGGTCGTTCGGTCCGCTGATCAGTTGGTCGTTCCCCGTCAACGGCCAGCGCGCACGCGTGCGCGAAGCCGAGGCCGCGACGGGCGGCGCGCTCGCGCATTTCGACGGCGTCGTGCTGAATGCGCTGCGTGAAACGCAGTCGAGCCTCGCGACCTACGCGGCCGACGTGCAGCGCACCGATGCACTGCGCACGGCGTACGAATCGGCGCGCAATTCCGCCGACGAAACGCATCGTCTCTATGCCGCCGGCCGCGAGTCGTTCATCTCCGATCTCGATGCGACGCGCACGCTGACGAGCGTGCAGGCGCAGGTCGCGGCGGCCGAAGGCCAGGTCGCGGCCGATCAGGTGCGGCTCTTCCTTGCGCTGGGCGGCGGGTGGGAAGGCGACGGCGCAGCGGTTGCCCGGGATGTCCGCCCCGCCAACGCGCGTGCCGTCGCGACGCCTGCCGGCAACGAATGATCGCCTCACCGGTATCACTTCACCACATGACGACTGTGCGGCGAAACGCCCTGTGCTTGCGGGTATCCCTGATTCGCGCCATGGCATCCGGAGGACGACAGGCACCCGCGTTGACGGTAAGCTGATCGACACATTTTCATTCACCTGCCGTTGCCGCTCCGGCAGCGGCATCACTCGGAGATCCATCATGCGAACCAGCGCCCGCAACCATTTCGCCGGCCAGGTCGGTGCCGTCAAGCCCGGTGCCGTCAACGACGAAATCACGCTCCGCACGCAGGACGGCCTCGACATCGTCGCCGTGATCACTCACGGCAGCGCAGCTTCGCTGGGCCTCGCGGCCGGCACGAAGGCGTTCGCACTCGTCAAGGCGTCGTCGGTCATCGTGATGGTCGACGTCGACAGCAGCAAGGTATCGGCGCGCAACTGCGTCGCAGGCACCGTCGCGTCGGTCACGAAGGGCGCGGTCAATGCGGAGGTCGTGATCAAGGCCGCGGGCGGTGCCGAGATCGTCGCGATCGTCACCAACGACAGCGTCGATCGTCTCGGCCTCGCGAGCGGCTCGGCTGCGTCCGCGATCTTCAAGGCATCCAGCGTGATCGTCGGCGTCGAGTGATCGCGAACCGATCCGCGCCGCGTATTCGCGCGGCGCAGTTGTCATGCGGAGACACACGATGACCGCCTCGTTCGATCGCGCGCATGAACAGGCGCTGCAATCGCTGCAATCAGCGGCGGCCCGTGCCGGCACACCCGACGCACGGCTGTTCGGTGCACTCATCACTGCACGCGCGTGCCGCAACGAACTCGCGCTGCTGGGCCTGTCTCCCGGACAGTTCGCCGGCCTGCTTGCCCGGCAGTTTCCGTACCTGACGCCTGCTGCAATCGCCGCACTCATGCCGACGGTCGCATTGGCACGACTGCCAGCGGCCCACGCCGAGTTCGTCGCGGCGCTTCAAGCGCGGCTGATGAACGATGCAAATCCCGCCGTCACCCGCGACGATGCCGACTGTGTCGCATCGATCGTCGCGCATGCGTGCCTGCGCCCCGACCACCTGTGGCGCGATCTCGGGCTCGACGGGCGCGACGCGGTATCCGCGATGCTCGATCGCTATTTCCCTGCACTCGCCGCGCGCAACGTCACCCACATGCGCTGGAAGAAATTCCTCGCACAGGAAGTGGCGGCCTCGCTCGGTGTGCCGCCGGGTCCCGCGCCGGGATGCCCCGGCTGCGAGGATTTCGGCTTCTGTTTTCCGCACGTGCGATAGCCTCACGGCGGCCCGGGCTGTCCAATTGCGTCATCGTGGACAGGTGCGCGGCACGCATCCCATAGACGGTCACCTTGCGGCGCGCGCTGCCTGCCGTCCACGACTGCGGTCAATGCCGATGCCGGTGATGAATATCGGGAAAGTGCGCGTGGCTGTGCGTGATCGGCAGATGCACGTGCGGATGCGAGTGCGGCTCGTCGCCGTCGTACGCAAAGTCATGCGTATGCTGGTGATGTTCGTCGTGCCGATGCCGGTGCGTGTGCTCGAGCCGCTCGTGCTCGTGCGTATGCTCATGCCGTTCGCGCACGTGCAGCCAGATGCCGAGCGCCATCAACGCGGCGGCGACCCAGAAAGTTGCCGGCGGCAGCGCGGGCCAGATCAGCAACGACAGCACAACGCCGAACAGCGGCGCGATCGAGAAATACGCACCGGTGCGCGCGCTGCCGAGATGGCGTAGCGCGACGACGAACAGCACGAGGCTGATCCCGTAGCCGCCGAGCCCCGTCAGCATCGCGGCGGCCGCCACCGGTATGACGGGCAGCGTCGCGCCAGTCGCCAGCGCGATGCCGATGTTCACGGGCCCGGCGATCAGCCCCTTCAAGCATGCGATGACCATTGCGTCGTTCGCCGCGACCTTGCGGGTCAGGTTGTTGTCGATCGCCCAGCACAGGCATGCGCCGACGATCAACAGCGCCCCAACCGGCACGCCGGCCCGGCCCGGCGTCCACGACAGCAGCGTGCCGCCGGCGACGATCGCGACCATGCCGAGAAACACCTGCGTATCCACGTTCTCGCGAAACACGACCCACGCGATGACGGCCGTCAGTACGCCTTCGAGATTGAGCAGCAGCGCACTCGTCGCCGCCGGCGTGCTCGACAGCCCGAGCATCAGCAACGCCGGGCCGGCCACGCCGCCCGCGACGATCGCGCCGGCCAACCACGGCAGGTCGGCGCGCTGCAGCGGCGCGGCGTCCGCCATCGGTGCGCGACGGTTGTGCAGCCTGCGCAGCAGGATCCCGATGCCGAGCCCGACGCCGCTGCCGAGATAGAACAGGCCGGCGACCATGAACGGCGACATCGTGCCGACCAGCGCCTTGGCGAGCGGTGTCGCGGCGCCGAACAATGCGGCGGCGGTAAGTGCGACAAGAATCGCGGAATGTCTCGGGTTCATGATCCGGTTTGAATTGACATCGAAAATTGGCGGACGCGACTTCGGATCGTGTCGGCGCATGCTTTTCGCACCTTTCGAAATGCAAGCTGCATCGTGCGGCCCGACGATCCAGTCGGGATTATCGCGCGTCATGATGTCGCGATGACTCCAACCGGATCGTTCGCATCGTGCTCCGATAATTTTTAGGAAACCGAATTATCTGGCAAATCCATCTGTTCATTCACGTATGCAAATCATCGACCTGGAAATGGCAAGCGCATGCCGTACCGCCTGGCGAGTGTACTTCGTCGGGATGCGTTGCCTGTCTGACGCGGGATAGGTGTGTGCTGGCCGGCAAGCGCCGGGAAGGCAGTCCTGACCTGCCTCTGTCGAGGCAGGTCAGTCTGTCGTGTCATGCGTCGCATGCGATGTGCATGCGGGTACGCGCCGTGCCGTAGACAGCGGCGGCGGTGTTACTCGTTGCCGGCGACCTGCTGCTCGACCTGCGGTGCTGCATCGGTCTGAACTTCTGCTGCATCCACCGCCTGCGGTGCGGCAGCGGCCTCGGCCTGCTGCTCGGCCTTCGGCGGCTGCTGCGCGCCCTTGGTCGCCTGCGCGGCGCCCTTGTTGCCGGGACGGCGCGCCTTCAGCCGGCGTGCCCGTGCCGCGTCGTCATGCGTGACGCGCCCTGCTTCGTTGCCCTGCAGGTCGACGCGCACCGCGTCTTCGACGAGGCACGACCAGTAGCGGTTGCCGCGGCACCATGTCGACATGGCTTCGCGCAGTTCGGCTTCGGTGAGGCCGACGGCCTGTGCTTCGCGCGCCAGGTCGTCCCAGATGCCGACTTTGAGCGGCACTTTGGGGGCCGGATTCTTCGGGAACGCGCTCGGAAACTTCCGCTGCAGTTTGCCGATCGCGACGATGACCGGATCGACCGGCGCCGACGGCTTGGCCGAAGCAGGCTTCGCGCGATGCGGCGCCTTCGCACCGGCACCCGCCTTGGCGCCAGCGCCCGGCTTCGCAACGCGGGACGGCTGGTCGCCGGACTTCGGCTTGGCGCCGGCGTCCGTCGGCGCTGCCGGCCGCTTTGCGTTGCGCTCCTGCTTGGCCTTCGCTGCGAGCTGCGCCCGCAATTCGGCAAGTTGTTCAAAACCCATAAATTCAATCCACCAGGAATATAAGGTGTGGTTCGTGCGGCCATGCCGCGCGGCTCGAAAGCTTCGCCGCCGTGCGGGCGACCTGTCTGCCGCCGATGCGGAACACAACGGGGCCGCATCGCGCACGCCACTCTGTTTTCAGGCACCCGGCCACGATGCCGGACAAGGCAGGAGTGGAAGTATACCGGTACGCGCGGCGGCCGGTTGACTCGCCGGTCTGCATTTGCCCGACCCCGGAGGCCGGAAAGGCGTCCGCGCGGTCATGTTGCGCATTATATGGATACGTTTCCGGATGTCACGCCATTCGAGGACGTCGCGGAAATCGGGCCAGGCCCGGCTGCGGCACCGGCCCGCATCCGGCGTGCTGCATTCCCCACGACGGACGTCGAACCCCGGCGCGCGACAGGTCACCTGTACGCCCCTCGGTGGTACCGCGCGCACCCTCGACTCGTTGTGTCCGCATCGATCGCGCCGCGTACATGGATGCCGGAAAATGCGTACTATGGCCGGATCGACGTCGTCGGCAGCGCACTTCGGGCCGTTTCGCCGCACACCCGGTCAGCCGGCGACGTTCGCCTTTGCCTGCGAAAAGAACCGGTTGTACGAAACGGAGCGGATCCATGGTTCCCCGACACGACATCGCGCACGATGGCATCACGCGCGAGGAAATTCACCATCGGCACATCGACATGCGCGGCTATCGTCGCAGCGACGGCCTATTCGAAGTGACAGCCTGCCTCGCGGACCGCAAGACCAGCGATTTCACGCCGCCGGGCGGCACGCGAACGGTCGCCGCGCTGTCGCCGATCCACGACCTCGGCGTAACGCTCGTCTTCGACGCCGGCATGGTCGTTAAAGCAGTGTCGACGTTCATTCGCTCGCATCCGTATGCGCAGTGTCCGGGCGGCGGCGATTCGCTGCAGGCGCTCGTCGGGCTGACCATCGGTGCCGGCTGGAACAGCGAGGTTCGCAAGCGTCTGCCGTCCTGCGATACGTGCACGCACCTGAAGGAATTGCTCGGCCCGATCGCCACCACGGCCTATCAGACGATGGTCGGCATGCGGCGATCGTCGCTCGACTATCGCGACAGCGAAGGAAAGCCGCTCAAGATCGACAGTTGCCACGCGTATGGCGCATCGCGCGATCTCGTGAAACGTCTTTGGCCTGAATATCACCGGCCTTCGCCGGCGGCAAAGGGCAACTAGGGTTCGGTATTGGGCCGGTTGCGCGTCCGCTCGAACCGCGCCGGCAAGTCGTCACAACCGCAACCGTCATCAGAACACGCCCAGCGCGAGCCCCGCGGCGAGACCTGCACCCAGTTCAGCGCAGCGCGCGAGATCCTCGCCGTCGATGGTCTTTGCCGCGAGGATGCGCTCCGGCGTTTGTGCGTGAGTACAGACGATCAGGCCGGGTGCGACGTTCTTCAACCGCCATCCGGTCGCGATCCGGTCGATCTGGCGCAACGCGTTCTGTCCGTCGCTTCCCGCGCAAATCATTGCCGCATACGGGCGACCGTTTACGCGATCGAGCGCCGCGTAGTAGCAGCGATCGAAGAAGTCCTTCATCAGCCCGGACATCGCCGCGAGATTCTCCGGCGTCGCAAACAGGTAAGCGTCGGCGGCCAGCACGTCGTCTGCGCTCGTCGCGTCCGCGCGCTGCAGCCTGACGTCGATGCCGGGTTGCTCGCGCGCCGCGCCGGCAGCCGCTTCGGCCATCTGCCGCGTGCCCCCGGTCATCGTGTGATAGACGATCAACAGCGTCTTCATGCGTAATCGCTCGTGTTCGGCTTCAGGTGCGACGGCTCATCGGTGCTGCGCGCGCCGCTCGTACACAGCGCGCCGGTTGCGCTTCGCGCAGGGCATGCCGGTGCCTGATGGTCAGTCCTGCGTCGTCGCGCGGATTGCATCGCTGCCGTCCGGCCGCGCGTAGTACGCGAGAAACATGTCGGCCGCGGATTCCGCGACTTTCCGTTGCTCTTGCGCCGTGAGCGGCGGCTGGCCCATCGTGATCTGCGGCCAGAACGCAAATGCCTTCACGACGCCGTGCAACTGATGCGCGGCGAACACCGGATCGGTGACCGACAGGCGGCCGGCCGCCGCGGCCGCACGCACCCAGACCGTCATGTCCTCCTCTCGCTCGCCCAGACGCTCGACCATGTCGCGCGCGCGCTCCGGGGAATGGATCGCGGCGCCGATCGCCACGCGCGCGAGTGCGAGAAACGCCTCGTCGTTCAGCAGGCGCAATTTGCGGTCCAGTAACGCGAGCAGTTGCTCGCGCAGCGGCACGTCGGCGCGATAGGTCGGTGAGCCGCCGGTCTGCGTCGCATCCCACAGCTTGTGCAGGATCGCAGCGAACAGCGTTTCCTTACCGGGGAAATGGTTATAGACCGTGCGCTTCGACACGTCCGCGCGCGCAGCGATACGATCCATGCTGGTCGCATCGTAGCCCGTCGCGAGAAATTCCTCGATCGCCGCATCGACGATGGCCGCGCGCTTTCGATCGGTCAGGCGCAGAGGGGGAGTACTGGTATCCATACGAAAATTTTACACCGGACAGTTTACTTATCCCAAAAATAAACTACACTGTTTAGTGTACTTTATTCTCCGGACGAACCGACATGGCATCGCCCCTCGTTTTGATTCACCGCATTCTGGGTTTCGCAGCCGCCCGGCGCGGTCGTGCGCTGTCCGGCGGTTCGCCGCAGCACAACGGCGAGCGCTTCACCAATGTCGCACCGCGCCCCGTCGAAGGATTCGGCAAGACGCTCGGGATCGCGTGGAACATGCTGGTCAACAAGCCGCGCAACACCGTGCCGACCGGCGCGTTGCCCATCGATTCGCTGACTCGCGCAGCGCTCGACGCGGCTCCCGATCGCAGCCTGTATCGGTTAGGCCATTCGACGATGCTGCTCAAACTGCGCGGCGAATTCTGGCTGACCGACCCCGTATTCGCCGAGCGCGCATCGCCGTTCCGGCGCATCGGCCCCAAGCGCTTCCATGCACCGCCGATCGCACTAGAAGATCTCCCGCCGCTGCGCGGGGTGATCCTGTCGCATGACCACTACGATCACCTCGATCGCGAGACGGTACTGGCGCTTGCCGCAACCACCGATGTGTTCGTAACCACGCTGGGCGTCGGCGATCGCCTGATCGAATGGGGTATCGACGCAAAGAAGGTTCGTCAGCTCGACTGGTGGCAGAGTGTCGACGTGGCCGGCCTGACACTGACGGCGACACCTGCGCAGCACTTTTCCGGCCGCAGCCTGTTCGACGGCAACAGCACGCTGTGGGCATCGTGGGTCATCGTCGACGACAGCCTGCGTGTGTTCTTTAGCGGCGACACCGGCTACTTCGACGGGTTCCGGACGATCGGCGAGCGTCTCGGGCCGTTCGACGTGACGCTGATCGAAACAGGCGCCTATGATGCGCAATGGCCCTATGTGCACATGCAGCCGGAAGAAACCGTTCAGGCGCATATCGATTTGCGCGGACGCTGGCTGGTCCCGATCCATAACGGCACCTTCGATCTCGCCATGCATCGCTGGCAGGAACCGTTCGAGCGTGTCACGGCGCTGGCTCTCGTACGCGGCATCGAGTTGTCGACGCCCAGGATCGGTGAACGCCTCGATCTCGACGCCCCGCATCGCGGCGAGCGGTGGTGGCGCACGGTCGACGAGCGCGCGACGGCGCCGTCAACGAAATCGCGCCGCTGGCAGCTTTGCGCGTCGCAGGCGACGAAGTAGGTCCGTCGATCGTTGCGCCGTCCGTCCGGGAGCGTGGCCATGCCGCGATTCCCGACGAGAGGCGCATGCGTTGCCGGCAGCCGCACACCGACGACCTGCCTGACCACCTGATTACCTGAATAGAGATGTCATGCCCCCGGCACCCGTCCGATACCCATCCGGCCAACGAGACGACGACGTCGCCATCGATGCATTCAATCAGGCAGACCAACAGCCGATCAATCGCAGCCGCATGTGCGAACTACGGCAAACGCTCGCAACGCGCGTCGCGAGATGGACCGAAGGCGCCGATCACGTCACCACGACCATTCCGAACCTGAGTTTTCATCGCAGGGAAGCGCCGACGCAGCCGATGGAGTGCATGGTCGAGCCGAGCTTCGCTCTTGTCGTTCAGGGTACGAAACGGGTCATACAAAGCGGCGACGCCTATATTTACGATGCCAACCGTTTTCTGATCACGTCACTCGATTTGCCTGGTTCGACGCAGGTCATCGAGGCCAGCCACGAGAAGCCGTTTCTCGGGATCGGGCTCAAGCTCGATTTTCACGTTCTGGCGGAATTGATGATGCAGGTCGCCCCGGATAACGACGATGCCCCCGTGGGCCGCGGCCTCGTCGTCGGCGACATGACCGAACCGCTATACGACGCACTGAACCGGTTGCTGGCGTTGCTGGACGACCCTAACGCCATTCCTGTTCTCGCCCCGTACGTCGAGCGGGAAATCTACTATCGGCTGCTGACGAGCGACCAGGGCGCTCGTCTGCGTCAGATCGCGTCCGCCGGTAGCCAGGGCAACCGCGTGTCGCGCGCGATCCGGTGGTTGCGGGCCCACTATGACGAGTCGTTGCGGGTCGACGAACTCGCAGCACAAGTTCAGATGAGCAGTTCGACCTTCCATCACCACTTCCGCCAGCTCACGGGCATGAGTCCGCTGCAGTACCAGAAATGGATACGGCTCAACGAGGCACGTCGGTTGATGCTGTCCGAGCGACTCGACGCCGCATCGGCATCGTTCAGGGTCGGGTATGCGAGCCCGACCCAGTTCAATCGGGAATACAGCCGGTTGTTCGGCAACTCACCGCGGCGAGATATCGATAGCTTGCGCGGCGGAACGGATGTCGTTCTGTCGATCGCAGCAAGTCATTGATCGCGGGTAACAGCCTCTGAGATGCGGGGCGCCCTGCTTTGGCGGGACTCGCGGAACGACTGGATCGGTTTCACGCGTGTGTGATCGAATCCGTTGATTCGAGCGGGCGCAATGGAACGCGTGTGTCATGCCCGCTCAGGAATACCGGCTCAGGATCAATTGCCCGACATCGGTCCGGGGAATTTCATTTTAAGGTCTTGGGCGCGGTGATGACTGCATTCAAGGGGCCACGCACCCAAGCCCAGATGCCGGTCTGTTGCAGACAGCTATCACTCATCCCTGCCGACGATCGCAACACCTGCCTCGGCGTTCAGGTTCTCGGGCACAGATTTCTTATCGCTCGACTTCTCCCCAGACGCCGTGTTTCGTCGGATCGCGCGACCGATGTGATGATGCGTTGTCACGTGACAACTCGTGTTGAGTGTCACGACTACGCGTCGAATCTGGGCAGCGACATGGTTCCATGATGGACCCCGACCAGTAGCAAATTTGCCTTCCGCAGGCTTAGGTCACCGTAAATCGTCTCATAAACCACGAAATACGTATTGAATAATACGAATCGTGGGACTCACCGGCTCGACAATGAAAGCAGTCGGCGGAAATACCATGCGCCCCTATTTCCGCGAGCGATCTTGCCCATTTCGCGTGAAACAACATGAAGAATGTAGCGCAAGCCATTGCCAGACAAGGATTTCCGAGAATGCCCCATTTCTCGAAAATGTTTCACGACATGCCCGGTCGCGTGGTTGCAAGTCCTTCGACGTGTGGATTCGCGCCGAATTGACCCGCTCCTGTGCGCCGCGGTTGTAGGTCGACGCCGGAATGCATTGGCGGCAACGCCGACGCACACCAAAGCATCACCCCTCCCCCGCCGGCAGTCTGATGAGATGAGACGACGGTACCTCGCCATTAAATAGGGACATATCAATGACATCAGATCCACACGCCGACAGTTGCTCTCCCCGGTTGGCCGCGTGCTTCATGCTCGGACAAACGCACGTTCGAGTGGGTGGTCCGTGGTACCGCTGAATACAGGGCGATAGGTCGCTCGTAGACTCGCCACCCTCAGACACCTGCCCGCGACGACTGGGGGCGCCCTATCGACTAGCCGATCAAGAGGCCGCGCCCGCAGTTTCGGTTGTCACGTGACAACCCACCAGCGAACCGCGTGGCAAACCACGTCCAGCGGCAAATCGCCGCCTGGAAGTCTCTCATTAATAGAAGACTACGCATCTGCTCTATAGGCTGTTCAATTTCACTATCTTCGAAAGATGCTGTATCGCCAACCCTTGTCGACACCACGAGTCGTTTGTCACGTGACAACTGGCCTCGGCGGGAGGTAGCCATACACAACTCAAAACCGTATTTCGAATGTAGAACCCGAACTGTCGGCGTCGGCGCCACGGCCCGATTTGAGATCTTCTGTCGATGTCCACACCGACACGAATCGATTACTAGCGTCTTGTCACGTGACAACTGCAAACCTCGTCGACGTTCGAGATTCCTGTTAATCAGTACCCGAGTGTGCTGAGAACGAAATACAAAAATACAACGGCAGTCGTCTTCAATGCCTCACCTTCGTCGTTGACATTAAAACAGGTGAATTTTTCAAATCTCTAGGAATGTATTGGTAGAGCGATCGGAATTTTATTTTTACACGATCAATCGACTCTGATGGCAAGTAGCGGCAAGTAGCCATTTGGCCCACTTGTCACGTGACAACCACATGATCATCAAGATATGCATTGCATTGAATACTTTTCTGGACATTTTTGCAGTAACTGCATATATTACGCAAAACTCCTTGGAGGAATTTAATGGCTTTCAAGATCGCCGTCAGTAATCAAAAGGGTGGGACTGGGAAGACGACCATCTCCGTCAACATCGCGGCTGCGTTCGAAGCCGGCGGCAACAAGGTGGCTCTGATCGATGCCGACCCTCAAGGCACTTCCGTCCGCTGGGTCACGAGCGGCGAGAACACGCTGCCGATGACGGTCCTTTCGCTGGCCCCTGCTGGCCGCGGCATCGGTGGCGAGATCAAGAAGCAGGACGCGAACTTCGACGTGATCGTCGTCGACTGTCCCGGCAACCTCGAAGATCCGCGCATCGCATCCGTCCTTGAAGTCGCCGATTTTTGCCTGGTGCCGCTGTCGCCGTCGCCGGCCGACCTGTACAGCACCGTCGCGATGATCCGCATGATCGAGTCCATGCGTTCCGTTCGAAACCCTAATCTTTCTTCCGCATTGATGCTAAATAGTGTCAATGGAAAAACTAAAATGCGTGAAGAAATTTTAAAAATTCTAAGAGCGGAAGAAATAGGGGAGCATCTGCTCGACAGCCAGATCGCTCAACGCGAGGTCTACCGTCAGACATTCGCGCTCGGCACCACGATCCACCATCACAATCGATACCTGAAGGGCCTGAAAGAAGCTCGTGCGGAAATCGAAAAGCTGGTCACGGAAATGGCCCAATACATCGCGTCGACGCGCGCTACCGGAGCCGCCCATGGCTAAGGACACTTCGAAAGACAAGAAGCCGACTGGCAACCTGCACCTCGCCGCCGGCCTGTTGCGCGGACTCGCGCAAGAAAATGCTGCGCTCGAGACGCGGCTGCCCGAACCGGCGGCCGTTGCAAATGTCGCCGTCGAGACAGCGCCTGCGGGCGCCCCGGCCGCAGCCACTCCCGCCGAAACGCCGGATCTTGGCGCGCCGCAGAAGGTACCGGTCAAGGACTGCATCCCGAACCCGTTCAACCCGCGCGTGTTCTACTCGGAATCGAGCCTGCACGAGCTCGCGCTCACGTTGAAACGGGAGGGGCAGATCGAGCCGATCAAGGTCACGCGGCTCCCGGAATTTCCCGGCAAGCTCGTCGTGATCGACGGGCAACGCCGGCTGCGCGCGACGAGCATCAATGGCGACGAGACCATCAACGCCACGTTCCGCACGGATCACACGCCCGAGCAGCTCTACACGATCGCGTATCGCGCGAACCACGACCACGAACGCCAGACGATCTTCGACGATGCGGTTGCGTGGAAGCGCCTCCTCGACGAGAAGGTATTTACCGACCAGAACACGCTGGCGGAAAAGATCGGCAAGGACAAGGCATCGATCAGCAAGACGCTGTCGCTCAACGCACTGCCCAACACGCTGCTGGAGCGGATGGCCAGCGCGAACGACGTGGTCGGCCTGCAGGCAGCGTACTTCCTGAAGCTGATCTTCGAGCGCCTGGGCGAGCCGACGGCCGACCGGCTGCTGACGGCCGTGATCGACCGGAAGAAGTCGGTCCGCGATCTCGAGAATTTCCTGCGGGCGCAGAGCGACGGCAACAAGAAAACGGGCCGCACGCGTTACAGCGTTCGTCACGACTTCGCGCTCGAGTCGCGCGCGATCGGTCAGTTGAAGACTTACCCCGACGGCCGTCTGGATCTGCAGCTCAAGGGCGTCGACGCGTCCCATCAGGAAGCGCTTGCCGACCAGCTCAAGACCGTCATCGATGCCTACGTCGCCGAGCTGGCGACGGCCGCGCAAAAGTAACGCGCAAAAAGCAGAAGGCCTCGCATCCGCCTTGCATCGCGAAGCCGGACGACCACAAAGTCCGGCGCACGACGCACCCGCGGCCGCGAGGCCCTGATCAGTTGCCTGCGAGACTGCTTTTGAGCAGGAACTCCAGCAGGTCGTCCGAGGTCGGTTCGCCCCAGGTATCCAGTGCCAGCCATCGGAAGAAGCTGGTCTGCGCGAGCTTGCTCGCCTTCTTCTTCGGCGACAGCGTCAGGTCTTTCGAGCCCACTACCGTCTCGTTGTAGCGTTCGAGCAGCTTGGTCTGGTCGTCGATCTCCAGCTCGCGGAAATACGCGCCGGCTTCCTCGACCTTCGCCGCCAGATATTTGTCGCGAATCTGCTCCTGCTTGCTCTGCGCGGACTCCTTCGCCGGTGCGGCCGTCTCGGTTCCCTGCCCGTCGGCCAGCGTATAGCCGTGCGTCAGTGCCTTGCGGAAATACGCGGCCACGTTGTCGACCGGCGCCGCATTCTTCTTCGTAGTCCGATTGAGCGTATAGGCGATCGCCGCCTTGATGCGCTGCACGCCGTATTGCGTGATCAGCCGGCGCGCCTCCGAACGCGGAATGCCGAACTTGGCGACTTCCTCGACCAGCGCTTCGTTCTTGACGTCGCCGTCCTCCACCGTATCGGCGCTCTGCTTGCGCGTCACCTTGAATTGCACGGCCTCCACGCTGCGGCCGGACTTGTGTTCGATCAGCTCGAGCGTGTGATCCGATACTTCGTTCACCTCCTGAATACACGGCACCAGGACCTTGCTCTTGAACAGCTTGTATTCCTTGTACGACTGCGATGCCTTGTCCTGGCCGAGAATGAGGTCCCGGAATTTCGGCAGCGGGATCTTCGCGGTGATGCCAATCCCTTCGTAGCGCACCGTGTTTTCCCACAGCGCGAGCGAGTGCGACCGCCGGAACTCGCGAGCGATCCGCATATCGATCAGTGCGTAGATTTCCGGGTTCAGCAGTTCGCTGCGAATCTGGTCGGAGAAGCTGTACTTCAGCACCGATTGCTCGAGCTCCGCGCCGGCGAGCAGGCCCGACGCTTTCCAGACCGTCGAACGGTCCGCGGCCAGGTAGTCCCAGTTGACGACGGTACTGATCAGCGAGTTGACCGTGTCCTTCACGTACTTCGTGTTGTTGCTGTTCAGTCCGCTCTCGTGCGAAAGCGATGCGATCGAGATCGAGAAGCTCGTCCGGCCAGGCTCGAACGCCTCCTGCCGAAGTGCATTCTTGATCAGCGAACTGAACATCTTGCGCTGCTGCAGCCCGATCTTCCCCGACTTGGGCGCGATATGAATCGCCTGGACCGCCTTGCGCAGCAAGTCGGGAGGCTCGGGTGTCTGAAACAGCGAAACCTGTTTGTCGGAGCCTTTGCTTGCGGGCTTGCGCGGCAT